>JAWLAY010000006.1:0-349261 GCA_041395245.1 Lysobacteraceae bacterium | reverse complement strand
GGGCGTTGTTTGCCGCGCTGACGCAGCGCGAATCCGGAGGAGTCGCCATGCAATATCGTCGAATGGGTCGCAGCGGGTTGAAACTGTCGGCCGTGTCACTGGGTGCCTGGGCCACGTTCGGCGAGCGCGTCGGGCGCAGTGAAGCGCGCGAACTGATCGCCCAGGCCTACGCCGCCGGGGTCAATTTTTTCGATAACGCCGAAAGTTACGCGCATGGCGAAGCCGAGCGGCTGATGGGCGATGTGATTGCCGATCTGCGCCTGCAGCGCGATGCCTATTGCGTGTCGAGCAAGGTGATGTGGGGCAGCGTGGATGCGCCGCGACCGACCCAGATGGGCTTGTCGCGCAAGCACGTCAGCGAAGCCTGCCATCAGGCACTCAAGCGCCTGCGCGTGGACTACCTCGATCTGTACCTCTGCCATCGACCCGACCCGGACACCCCAGTCGAAGAAACCGTGTGGGCCATGGATGCGCTGATTCGTCAGGGCAAGGTGTTGTATTGGGGAACCTCCGAATGGCCGGCCGAGCAGATCGCCTATGCCTGTCGGGTGGCGCAAACCCATCATTTGCATGGCCCCAGTGTCGAACAACCGCAATACAACCTGCTGTGCCGCGAACGCGTCGAACTCGAATACGCGCCCTTGATCGCCGAATGGGGTTTGGGCCTGACGGTATTTTCACCGCTGGCCTCGGGCCAATTGAGCGGCAAATATCGCCATGGCATTGCGCCCGATACCCGACTGGGAACACCGGGATACGAATGGCTGCAACGCCAGTTGAACGCCGAGGAAGGACGTCGTGCCGCGGCCATCGAGCGCTACGTACAAGCGGCGCAACGGCTGGAACTGAGTCCCGCCGTGGCGGCCATCGCATGGTGTCTGCGCAACCCGCAGGTCTCGACCGTACTGATGGGCGCCACCCGCCCCGACCAACTCGCCGAAAACCTGCGCGCCGTCGAACTGCACGCCAGCTTGAGCGAACAAGCGATGCAGCAACTGGAAGCCGCCGTGTCCGGCTGAGCGGCGGATTCGTGGGCGTGGCTCGAATGACCTTGCGGTGGGCGATGAGGCGTTGCCGACGTTGATGAAGGTTGCCCCCCTCTCCCCAACCCCTCTCCCGCGAGGGGAAGAGGGGCTTGACCCGGCACTCAGGCGTGTTCGGTGAGTGGTGCGGCGGTTGGCAGCGCGCCGTCGAACTGCACGCCAGCCTGAGCGAACACGCGATGCAGCAACTGGAAGCCGCCGTGTCCGGCTGAGTGGCAGGTTCGTGGGCGTGGCTCATATGACCTTGCGGTAGGCGATGAGGCGTTGCCGACGTAGATGAAGGTCTGCCCCCTCTCCCCAACCCCTCTCCCGCGAGGGGAGAGGGGCTTGACCCGGCGCTCAGACGTGTTCGGTGAGCGGTGGGTTTGGTTCGGTGGTCAACGCGCGGCGAGTCTGTTGCTTGCCGCGGCATCGTTTAGGGAAGCTCTGAATTACTCCGGTCATGACCATCTCGCTACTGCAACGCATTGATGTTGAATGAGCGGTGCAAGCTGAGACTGAACTATTCTGACCGTTCCTTAGAACGGCGATGGGCGCGGTGGCGCGGCGAGCAGCGTGGATAGGTGATCTCCGTTGCACGCGGGAATGGGGATGGCTGCGGCCTATAGCCCCTCTCCCCTCGCGGGAGAGGGGTTGGGGAGAGGGGGCGAGCACTCGTCCAGTGCATTCCAGATCGCCTGCAGAACGGACTCGGTGTCGGTCAGAATTTGATCATTCCAGAACCGCATCACCCGAAACCCCTGGGCCATCAGCCAGGCGTCTCGCCGGGTATCGGACTCCGAGTTGGCGTGTTGTCCGCCATCGGCCTCGATTACCAGACGCGCGGGCAAGTGGACGAAATCGACGACATACGGTCCGATGGGTTGTTGGCGTCGGAATTTGTGGCCGGACAAGCGGTGGGCTCGCAGGTGGAACCAAAGCAGACGCTCGGCGTCGGTCATGTTGTGGCGCAGATGGCGGATCTGTTCCCGCGAGGCCATTCCCCCTCTCCCCAACCCCTCTCCCGCGAGGGGAGAGGGGCTTGATCCGGCAATATGTGCAGTCTATCGCCTATCGCCTATCGCCGATCGACCATCGACCATCGACCATCGACCATCGCCCATCGCCCATCGCCCATCGCCCATCGCCCATCGCCCATCGCCCATCGCCCATCGCCCATCGCCCATCGCCCATCGCCCATCGCCGATCGCCCATCGCCCATCGCCCATCGACCATCGACCATCGACCATCGCGGGAGGGTGGCTTGAGACAGGGGTATCAATCGATCAGCTCGAACCCCATCTCGGCGTTCTCGCGCAGGCGTTTGAGCAGTTTTTCGCCGAGAAGGGTGGAGGGTGTCCAGAATCCGCCGGGTGCATCGTCCGCGAGGTCGTGGGCGAGGCAGGCGGCGGCTTCGCCGAGCATGCGTCCGGTGAAGCCGTAACCGGGATCGCGGTTGCCGGTGACCTTGGCGCGCAGTGTGTGTCCGGCGTCGTCCTTGCCGATGAAGCGCAGGTCGAAGAAGCCTTGCGTCTGCTGCTGCGGGCTGGGTCCTTCGCCCGGTGCGGGCAGGGCGAAGCGTTGCAGCAGGCGGCGTGTCGGTTTGAAGGCGCTGGCGAGCATGAAACCGCCCAGCCCGAGCGCGGTGGCGGTGGCGGCGAGGCGACCTTTGAGGCCGCGCCCGGTCAGCACGCCTTCGTCGTAACGGAAATCCGCGCCATACGCGCCCTTGCTCAGGGCGTGACTGCGCTGCACGACGCGGGTGTTGATGGCGGCCATCACGAAGGGCGCGGTCCAGGCGGCAAAGTCGCGATCAAACAGGGCGCCACGCACATCGGGTTGACGCTTGGGGCGATCCGCGAGTGGCGGGGCGATCAGATACGGATCACCCAACTGTTTGCGCAGCGCGGGATCGCGCTGGGCTTCCTCGATGACGTTCAGCAGGCTGGCAACGGTGCCACCGGAAAAGCCGCCCTTGGCGGCACGCACGCGCATCTTCACGCGCGGCAAGGGATGGCCGAAGCGCGCGCGGGCCTCGTTTTGCAGAAACCACACGCCCATGTCGGACGGAATCGAGTCGAATCCACAGCAATGCACGATGCGTGCGCCGGTCTGTTGTGCGCGGGATTCGTAGCCTTTCAGCATGCGCGCGATCCACTGCGTTTCGCCGGTCAGGTCGCAATAGTCGGTGCCGGTTTCCACGCAGGCGGCCAGTACCGGCTCGCCGTGGATCGCATACGGCCCCACCGTCGAGATCAGCACGCGGGTGCGCGCAGCCAAGGCGCGCAGACCTTCGGCGTCGCTGGCATCGGCGAGCAGGATCGGAACGTCGCGGGCGGATTCGCTGAGTGTGCTGCGCAATGCCTGCAGTTTCGCTTCGGAGCGTCCGGCCAGCGCCCAGCGCAAGGATTTGTGTGCCGGATGCGCGGCCAGATAGCGGGCCAGAATCTGCCCCACGAAGCTGCTGGCGCCGTAGGCGATGACATCGAATTCGCGAGCTGCGCGCATCGGTTTTTTCCAGTAGGCGGGAGCATGCATCATGCACGTTCATCGGTGTTTTTCATGTTGGTATTTACTTCGTTCCGCGATGCGGTCACTTTTACGGCATGAGGCGGAGGTCTTCCCCAGGGATTCGATGGCTGTGGCTGTTCTGCCTGCTGCTGGCAGCGGTGCCGCTTTGGGCGACGGAGTACCCGCTGGTTGCAGAGGTAACGACGGCGGGCCAGGCGTCGCAATCACTCGCCACCGACGTCAACCACATGGTTGTCACGCGACAGCAACCGATCGCCGAATACGCGCTGCGGACGGCGCAGGGGCAGTGGCCTACCGGGCCGCTGGTGTTGTTGGTCAACGACAGTGGGATGCAGTGGCTGACCCTGCAAATGCCATCGGGCAAGCTGTCACGGACGCGCATGTTGAATCGCCATCCCTTGGCCCAGATTGGCTATGGTGATGTGGCGTGGTTGCTCGACTCGATGCCGGCGGCGGGTGAGCCGATCCGGTTGACGGTGGACGCCAACGATGTGACGCCGGCTTCCATTCGGGTCCGCCTGGTCGACCTCACCAGTTATCTGCGCGAAAACGGTCTGTGGATGGCCTATGTCAGTGCGTGTCTGGCTGTGATGGCGGCCATGGCGCTGATCGCGCTGGTCTTCGCGCTGTTTCTGCGCGACCTGACCTTTGTCTGGTACGCGGTCTATCTGGTCGCCTACGGCTGGATTCTGGCCATGCAGACCGGCTTTCTGGCCGCGCCGCTGGGGTTGACCTTCGCCAGCCAGGGCGCGCCGCCCAGTGGGCGTATCGCCTTGCTGGTGGCGGTAGTCAGTGCCGTGCTGTTTCTCGACCGTTTTGCCAGTTTGGCGCACTACGCACCGCGCATTCGACGAGTGCTGATGGCGTTTGCCGCAGCGATGGCGGTGACGGCACTACTCGGGCTGATGCCTTGGGCGGAAGCGCGCGGCGTAGGCCGCGCATTGGTCAATCCCTTGCTGGTGATCGGTGGCCCGCTATTGCTGTTGGTGGCGCTGTGGGCGGGTCTGCGTGGGTCGAAGTACGCCTGGGTGTTTGTGTTTGGCTGGACGCCGCTGCTGACCGCCACCGTGCTCAGCAGTCTGCAGGGGCAGGGTGCGCCGCTACATTGGTATTGGTGGGACGAAGTGCAGTTGGCGGCAGGCGCTTTCGAGGCCTTGGTGCTGTCGATCGGTCTGGCGCAGCGGGCGGCAGATACCCGCAAGGCGCACGCGCAGGCATTGCGATTGGCTGAAGTCGATCCGCTGACGGGCCTGTTGAACCGACGCGGTTGGGAAAATCGCCTGGGCGAACTGGAGCGCCGTGGACAGGCGGCGAGCATGGCCGTGATCTACCTGGATCTCGATCACTTCAAGCATTTCAATGATGAGCGTGGGCACGCGGCGGGTGACCGGATTCTGCAGATCATCGCCGGGTTGATGCGTGAGGAGCTACGGGACATTGATGCGATCGCACGCTTGGGTGGCGAGGAACTGGTGGCCGCCTTGCCGGGCTGTTCGATCCGGGTGGCGCAGTTCATTGCCGAACGCCTGAGGCAGCGCATCGAGGAGTGTTTCGCGAACGACGCTGAGTTGTCAGGCATCAGTCACCGCCTCACCGCCAGTTTCGGTGTGGCGCAGCGCCTGCAAGGCGAGGTGTTGCCGGCTCTGATTCGACGTGCCGATCAGGCCATGTATGCGGCCAAGGCGCAGGGGCGCAACCGGGTTTGTCTCGCGGACGAATAAGTCGGGACGCGCGGTGTTGCCGCGCGCGCGGCATCGGTGCTCAGGGCAGGGTGATGATGGCGCTGGCGTCCATCCAGCGTGCATCGTCGGGGTTGCCGCCGAAATGTGCGCCGCCCGCTTCACGGCGCAGCGCGCGATAGCCGCCGTCGTAGTCCCAACTGTTGATCCAGACCCGCGCGCCGCTCAGGGTTTCCGGATTGCCCAGCGCGCTGCCGGGAATCTGGATTCGCCAGCGTGCCTGGTCGGCATCCACGCGCAGGACGGCGCCGGGAGTGACGAGGGTGCCTTCGTGCTGCGCGTCGGCGCCGTCGGCACGGGTCATGACGTTGGACCAGCCGTGCAGGCGCAAACGCGTGTGCCAGTGCAGGTTGTCGGGCAGGTCGCCGTGCTGCATCGGCATCACCCGCGATCCACCCGCTTGCTGTGGCAGCTCGATGAAGACGGTCAGTGCCAGGTGATCGAAACCCAGCGGGGCGTGCCAGGCATCGACAAGCGTGGCCATCGAAATATCCAGTTGCAGCGCATTGCCGCTGGTCGAGATGGCGATGTGCCGAATGTCCGCAGGACGTTTCTCGCGCCAGTCCGCTTCCAACGGATAGACCGTGCGCGCACGCGGCCCGTGGTCATCGCCCGCCGGGTCGTCGACCGCGATCACCGGTTTCCAGTCCGGCGTGACATGGAAACGCCGTTCCGCACCGAGTGAGGCACTGTCGGCTTGCCAAAGCTGCAGGGTGTGTTCGGCATCGGCATCGATCAGCCCGCGCAGGTCCAGTTCGGTTTCCCAGTGACCGGACGCATCGGCGCGTATGGCGAGCGGCTGGTCGAGTCGACCATCCAGCAATAGCTGCCAGGCGCTGTGGGGTGCGGCCCGACCCGCGACGCGATGACGCTGTGGACCGAGCGGCACGGGCAGCGCGTCGATGTGGGTGAGCGACGCCGGTTCGGTCGCCTTCGAGGGCGCGTCCTCGCGCAGCGGCTCGATCACGAACACCTGTCCATCCCGCGCGGCCAGTGGCAGGACCAGCGACTCGCCCGCACTGATCACGCGATCCTTGGGCTGCCCGAACACGCCGTACACACCGCGCAAACGCTGCGCCGCCGTGCCAAGCGGCAGCGGTGGCGACAGGATCGGGTGGTCTGCCGAATTGAACAGCACCAGCATCTGCGACTCGCCATGCTGCACACGCCAAGCCAGCGCACCCGGCGCATGGGCGTTGGCAAGAATGACCTCGGGCTGACCTTGCGACAGCGCGCGGTGTTGCTTGCGCAAGGCGATCACCTCGCGCAGAAAGGCGAACATCGGGCTCGCGGTGTCGAAGTGGTCACGACCTTGCGACTGGTAGCCGCTGGCAAACATGGCCGCACGCGGTTGGCGAAAGCCCTGTTCGGTGCCGTAGTAGATCGTCGGAATGCCGGGCAGGGTCATCAAGGCCAGCAGCGCCTGTTTCATCCCGGCTTCGTTGCCATTGGCCAGCCAGCGGTCGACATCGTGGTTGTCGATGAAGGTCGGCATGCGATGGGGATCGGGGAAGTGTTGCTGCATCGAGGCGATGCGATGTTGCAGCACGGCGGTCGGCTGGCCCCGCGCGAAGACATCCAGCAGGCTGCCGTATAAGGGGAAATTGATCATCGACGGCAGTGGTGAGGTCGCCGCGTCCTTGCCCAGATAGCGGGCGATCTTGCGCGTGGCCTCGTCCTCGAATGGCGCATCGATGCCGAAGCCCTCGCCGAACAGGAAGAAGTCCGACTGTCCCAGCGACGCGGCAACGCGCTCGACGCCCGGCGCTTCGCGGTCTTCCGACAGGCGAAAGTCAACGAAGAATTCGGGCGGCACGTAGAACGCCGTATCGACACGGAAGGCATCGACGCCGACCTCGCGAATCCAGTGCGCATAGTTGCGACGCAGCTCGGCCCGCACCACGGCGTTCTCGGTATTCAGATCATCGAGTTCGGCGAGTTGCCAGTTGAGTTCCTGCTGGCGATCAGCAAAGTCGCTGATGCGCGGCGTCCAGTGGTAGATCGCCGCCTCGCGGTCGGCCGCCATACGCGGGTCGTTGCGTTGCCAGAGTGCCTGCAGCGGTTTGTCGGCTTTCAGCGTGACGCCCTGCGCGGGATCGCTCGGCAAGCGGCCATCGGGATAACTGAACCAGTTGCCGACGTGGTTCACCACAATGTCCTGGATCAGATACATGCCGCGCTGGTGCAGGCCATCGGCCAGTGCGCGGTAGTCGGCCAGTTCGCCGAAGTGCGGATCAATCGCCGAAAAATCGCTGCCCCAGTAAGCGTGATAGCCACCGTAGTTGACTTGCGAATCCCACCACTGATGACGCACCGGTGGGGTGATCCACAGCGCCGTGGCACCCAGCGCCTGCATGTAGTCGAGCTGTTGACGCAGACCCGCGAGATCGCCACCGCTGTAACGCGCGCCATCCTGCGGATTGAACTCGTCCGCGCCCTGATCGTTGTTGGCTGGGTCGCCATCGGCGAAGCGGTCGATCATGGCGAAATAGATGATCTGCTCGCTCCAGTCCGGGGTCTGCAATCGACTTACCTGGGCCGACGCGGCGCTCAGCGGCAGCCACCACATGGCCAGCACGGCGGTTTGCCGAAGCCACCGAAGACGGCGGAAAGAGGCGGGGGAATCCATGCGCGTTGGCTCCGGGGGCGGGGCGGTGTTGCATGACAATTTCCGCCAAAACACCGCGTCATTGGCGCGCTTTCACATGACGATTGCATGAATACGTATGCAGGTGGAAGCGGCCACATGAACCGAGGCTTACCATGCCGACACGCGAGGCAGGACGGCGAGCCACCCGCGTTCCAGGTCGTTCAAACACGCGGTACAGCGTGCACGGCCGCCGCTGATTACCAGATATGTGGAGGGAGAACATGTTGAACAGCAAGCGCAATCTGCTGAGCGCGGCTTTGGCGTCGGCCATTCTGGCGGCGACCATGCCTGTGCAGGCGCAGGATCAGGCCGCAACCGATGAGGCCAAGGCGGAAGAGAAATCGCTCCGCGAGAAGGAAGCCGACAAGGCGACCCAGCTCGACACCTACGAGGTGACGGGCTACGCCAGCAGTATCCAGAAGGCCATCGCCATCAAGCAGGATTCGACGTCCATCGTCGAAGCCGTGTCGGCGGAAGACATCGGCAAGCTGCCGGACATTTCCATCGCCGATTCGCTGTCGCGTCTGCCGGGTCTGACCGCGCAGCGTGTGGCGGGTCGCTCCTCCACCATTAATATCCGTGGTCTGGCGGGTGACTTCTCCACCACCCTGCTGAATGGTCGCGAGCAGGTCAGCGCCGGTGACAATCGCGGCGTCGAGTTTGATCAATACCCGTCCGAGCTGTTGAGCGGCGTGATCGTCTACAAGACCCCCGACGCCAAGCTGCCTGCGCAAGGCATTTCCGGCACCGTCGATCTGCAGACCGTCAGCCCGCTTTCCTACAGCGGTCCCAAGGTGTCGATCAATGTGCGCGGCGAGCAGAACTCGCTGGGCGAATTGAACGATGGCTACAGCGACATGGGCTCGCGCTTCTCGGCCTCGTTCATCGACAAGTTCGCCGATGACACCATCGGTCTGGCGATCGGCTATGCCCGCCTGGATTCGCCGGGGCAATTCAAGGAATGGGAAGCCTGGGGATTCCCGACCGCGACCGTCAACGGCCAGCCCGACGTGCTGGTGCTGGGCGGCAACAAGATCAAATCCGGCTCGTCGGAAAACGTGCGCGACGGCCTGATGGCGGTGCTGGAGTTCTCACCCAATGACAGCTACACCGGCAAGCTGGATGTCTACTACTCCAAGTTCGAGCGCTCGGAAGCGACCCGCTGGCTGGAGTTCGGCCTGGGCTGGTCGGGTGCCAGCCTGACCAATCCGGTGGTCAATAGCGACGGCGTGCTGGTCGGCGGCACCTGGAACGACGTCAAGCCGGTCGTTCGCACCGACCTGTCCGAGTTCGACGACAAGTTGTTCGCCATCGGCTTCAACAACGACTTCTGGATCAACGAAGACCTGCGCGTCACCGCCGACGTGAGCATGTCGCGTGCGGACCGCAATCAGGAAATCCTCGAGGTCTACACCGGCGCGCAAACCGGCGACACCGTGCAGTTCACGATGGACCCGAACAACGGCCCGGCACAGTTCCAGTTTGGTTTGGACTACGCCGATCCGACCGCCATCGGCCTGAGCGATCCGGGTGGCTGGGGTCAGGACGGCTACGTCAAGTTCCCCAACATCGACGACGAACTCCGCTCGGCACGTTTGGCCGTTGAGCGCAGCTTCGTGGACGGCGCGTTCTCGTCCTTCGAAGCGGGCATCAATTACTCCAACCGCGAAAAGAGCCGTTCTTCCGACGAGTACTTCCTCGATCTGGCGAGCGGTGACTTCCAGTTGATTCCGTCCGAGTACCTGCTGTCACCGACCGCGGTGGCCTTCAGCAACACCGGCATCGTCACCTACGACACGCGCGGTGTGGTCGACGCCTTCCACAACCTGCGTCCCAACCTGTGCCGTGACTGCGCCGCCAAGAACTGGACCGTGGAAGAAGACATCGTTCAGGTCTTCGCACAGTTGAACATCGACACCGACTTCGGTGCCTTCCCGGTACGCGGCAACATCGGTCTGCAGTACATCGACGTCGAACAGACCTCGACCGGTTTGGCCGTGATCGGCGGCAACGGTGGTTCGCCCGTCGTTGTGCAAGACGGCGATGACTACGGCAAGGTGCTGCCCAACCTGAACCTGGCGATGTCGCTGACCGACACGCAAACCGTGCGTTTGGGCATTGCCCGTCAGGTCGCCCGTCCGCGCATGGATCACATGCGGTTCTTTGCGGACTACGGTATCGACCAACAGCGTGAAATCTGGTCGGGTTCGGGTGGCAATCCCAGACTGCGTCCGTGGGAAGCCAATAGCTTCGACGTGTCGTGGGAAAACTACTTTGCCGACGGCAAGGGTTATGTCTCGGCAGCGGCTTTCCACAAGAGCCTGAAGTCCTACATCTATGAAGCCGTCAACTACGAGTTCGACTTCAGCGTGTTCGACCTGTCGGCCTTCGCCGAGCCACCGGCCTCGACGATTGGCGAGTTCCGTCAGCAAGTGAATGGCGAGGGTGGCACGATCAACGGCTATGAATTGGCCGCATCGATTCCGCTGTCGATGTTCTGGGAACCGCTGGAAGGCTTCGGCATCGTTGCCAACTATTCCGATACCAAGAGCTCCATCGCGCCGAGTGGCCCTGATGGTCCGGTTACCCAAACCTTGCCCGGACTGTCGCGCTATGTCAGCAACCTGACTGCGTACTACGAGAACGGCGGATTCTCCTTCCGTGTCAGCCAGCGCTCACGCTCGTCCTTCCGTGGCGAGATTCAGGGCTTTGGCGCGGATCGCGAAACCCAGTTTATTCGCGGCGAAGACGTGATCGATCTGCAAACCGGTTACGAATTCAAGAGCGGCGCGCTGGAAGGCTTGTCGGTGCTGGTACAGGTCAACAACCTCACCAACGAGGAATACCGCGAATACTTCCGCGACCCTGGTCAACCCGACCGCCCGCGCAAATACGTGGAATACGGCCGCACCATGCTGGTCGGCCTCAACTACAAGTTCTAACCCAAGCCACCCGCTGCGGATCACACCGCAGCGGGACTCCCACGGCATTCCCAAGAACCCTCGCCAGACCCGTGCTGGCGAGGGATTTTTTTGCCGAGAAGGTAATGGGCACGGCCGAACCGGCACCGCCGAAGTCCCCGCCGTCAGCACCTTGCGCCTTCCTGATTAGCGCGATGTGTCAGCTCCCCTCTCCCCTTGCGGGAGAGGGGCCGGGGGAGAGGGGTAAAACGCCGTACCGGACGCGGTTCCCCCTCTCCCCAACCCCACTCCCGCAAGGGGAGAGGGGCAAACGTTCGGCGAGCTGACGCGTCGCGCCAATCAAGCAAATCGTTTCGTCCAATGGATGTAAGCTTGCCCGGTGCGCAGACGGCCGCGCCGCGCTACGTAGCGTTGCACTCATTTGATCGAGTAGCGAGGGGATGCGCTGCGGAGGCTATCGTGATGAGGGGAAAAGGCTTGTTGCACGGCAAGATTGTCGGTTACGCTGCACCGGTGGTGCGGTCGAAATTGCGTTGGACCTCAATGCAATGAAACCGCACAAACCTATCGACCGAAACGGTAAGCCGATACGGGCCGGCGATGTCGTGCTTATCGTGGGTGTCCCGGACCTTTCCGGAATGTCGCAAGACGGAAAGGCCGAATCGCTACCCGTATTCCAGAATCTCTTGGGTAAATACAAGCGTGTTCTTGGTTTCGATGAATACGGCTGTGCTGAATTCAGCTTTGTCATGCACCACTCCAATGGCAACCGTGGCTGGCATTCTGTTTGGGTCGAGCCGTTCCTTCTCCATATTCCGAAGCGTCGGTCTAACCCTGCGGTCATGCGGGACGTGTCGAATGCGTGACGGGGTCAAATGGGTGACGAGGCAAGTCGATCATCGTTGCACCTTTAAAAATTCGGGGCAGGTCTAGTTTTGCCACATGTGATTGGGTTGGGGAGATGCACGCGTTGCTCGCTGCGTTTAGACTTCTCGGAGACCGCACGTTAGTAACTTTGGAGGGCGATGTGCCAATACAAGACTTGGACTCAAGTTTTATTTAATGTTGGATATCGCAATGAAGAGCAACCTGAAACTCAGGATTGGTGCTGTCGCTCTGGCGATTCTCGCGCTTGTCTCAGGAATCCCGGCAACTCTGATCTCTGCATACGCCGTAGCCAAGGCGCGCATGCCGTACAACGAAGACGGCAACTATTTTGATGGCGTCACTGTTCACCACGCTGGCAGTGAGTACATCTACGGTGTTCTTGCCTTGCTGTTTTGGGCGTTCGTAATGTTCGCTGGCTTTGGCGCCTATCGCGCGTTCAAACGTGCTCGTCCACGGTGACCGGGACGGTTCAGCCCGCGGCCTCTTAATGGCGTTAGCGGAATCGGGGTCATAGCGGAATCGGTGTCTGGTCTATCATCTTTGCAACTTTGAACATTCGGGGCAGGTCTAGTTTTGCCGCATGTGATTGGGCTGGGGAGATGCACGTCTTGCTCGCTGCGTTTAGACTTCTCGGAGACCGCACGGTAGTAACTTTGGAGGGCGATGTGGCAAAACAAGACTTTGCCTCTGGTTTTCTGCGCACTCTGATATTTTGCGGACCTATCATTCTGCTGTCCTCCTGCATAAGTGCGCCGGATCTTGTGCGCACGCCAACTGAATTCCAGGTCCAGCAATGCGAAGAAGGCATGCGCCTCATGGGCCCTGGCTGGTTGCGGATCGCCGCTCCGATTGAAGCTGAGAAGCTTCTCTTCGATGTTCGCTTTGATGTTCCGCCTCAGGGTCTCGTCTGGTACGGGAAGGACGACTCTACCTTTGGAGCGTGCGCGTTCACCAATGACAAGTACGGGTGCGGATATAGCGGTCATATCTTCAAACGCGTCGACGGGTTGTGGTTCCACGCGACAGCATGGTCACAAGTTCGCATCTGTGTTGTAGGGTAGAGACCTGCGGTGACGTGGTCAGGTCTATCGTCGTAGCACCCAGTGCTGGAAGTCACCCCGCAACGGGTTTTCTCAAGGCACCCACGACAAAGCCCGCCAATCGGCGGGCTTTGTCGTTTCTACACTCACTGTCCAGCTTGGGCCCTCCGCGCCATCTCCCAGCGCGCTATGCGCTCAACGCTCGCTTGGCGCGCGACGCCTATCCGCCCGCCGCTGCCGAGAGTGTCTTGCCGCGTTCGGTGGCGGCGTTGATGGCGGTGGTGACGATTTGCGCGAAGTGGTCGGTTTGCAGGGATTCGATGGCGGCTTGGGTGGTGCCGCCGGGTGAGGTGACGCGGCGGCGCAGTTCGTCGGCGGGTTCGCCGGATTCGCTGAGCATGCGCGAGGCGCCGAGGCAGGTCTGGATGGCGAGGTCGCGTGCGGTGTCGGCGTCGAGGCCGAGTTGGGTGGCGGCGTTGCTCATGGCTTCGACCAGATAGAACACGTAGGCCGGGCCGCTGCCCGACAGCGCGGTGACGATGTCCATGCGCGATTCGTCGTCGATCCAGCGGGCGATGCCGACGGCTTCCAGCAGGTGCGATGCCAGGGCGCGTTGTGTGTCACTGACGCTGGCATCGGCGAACAAGCCGCTGGCACCGACGCCGATCAGTGCGGGCGTGTTGGGCATGCAGCGGATGACCGTGGCGGTGCCGGACCAGTCACGGATTTGTCGGGTGGTGATACCGGCCGCCACCGACAGCAGCATGGCCTTGCCGATCTTGTCGCGCAGGCCTTCGCAGACGCTGCGCATGACCTGCGGCTTGACCGCCAGCAGGATGCAGTCGGCATCGTTGCGCACGTTCTGGTTGTCGGCGCTGCCGCGGATGCCGAAGTCGTTCTGCAAGGCGTCGCGCAGCGGTGCATTGGGTTCGATGACCTCGATGGCGTCGGCCCGATGGCCGCGCTGGATCAGTCCACCGATCAGGCTGCGGGCCATGTTGCCGCCACCGATGAAAACCAATTTGGCGTGGTGGAAGGAATCGCTGCTCATTTGCTGCTCCGTGACTGTGCGACGTCGATGGGGTGGGTTTGATCAGGTGGGGCGTGCGCCGAACAGCGCGGAGCCGACCCGCACCATCGTGCTGCCTTCGGCGATGGCCAGCTCGAAGTCGTCGCTCATGCCCATCGACAGGGTGTCGCAACCGGGAAAGCCGCTTCGCAGTATTTCGAACAGGCGGCGCAGGCGGGCGAAGCTCTCGCGTCGGAGGGCCAAGTCGGCCATCGGTGCGGGAATCGACATCAGGCCGCGCAGTTGCAGTGAGGGATGACGGGCGATTTCGCTGGACAGTGCGGCGATCTGTTCGGGCTGGCAGCCGGATTTGCTGTCTTCGTCGTCGATGTTGACCTGGATCAGCACTTGCAGCGGTGGCTTGCCGAGACGGTATTTGGCCAGCGCGGCGATCAACTTCGGGCGATCAATGCTGTGGACCCAGTCGAACAGCGCCGCCGCCTGTTCGGCCTTGTTGGATTGCAGATGGCCGATCAGATGCCATTCGATGTCGCTGCAGTCGGCAAGCGCACGGCGTTTGGCTTCGGCTTCCTGCACGTAGTTTTCGCCGAAGGCGCGTTGACCGAGCGCGTACAGGGCGCGGATGGCGGCCTCGCTTTGCAGCTTGCTCACCGCCAGCAACTGCACCGGTCGCGCGGAGGCGGCGTTTTTGATGCGCTGTTGAATCCCTGCCAGGCGACTGGCCAGAGCGTGCGCGGGTGGATTGGCTTGGTCGGTAGCAATGCTCATGAGAAGGCGGATATATACTCGCGTTAAGGGGTGGATCGCAGCGTGCTGAGCACCAGTCTAGTCAGACACACAGGAGATTGCGTCAATGGATATCGCTGAACTGTTGGCTTTTTCGGTCAAGAACAAAGCCTCTGACTTGCATCTCTCGGCGGGCCTGCCGCCGATGATCCGCGTCGATGGTGACGTGCGCCGCATCAACATTCCCGCGCTCGATCACAAACAGGTGCACGCGCTGATTTACGACATCATGTCGGACAAGCAGCGCCGCGACTACGAAGAATTCTACGAGTGCGACTTCTCGTTCGAGATTCCGGGGCTCGCCCGTTTCCGCGTCAACGCCTTCAACCAGAACCGCGGCGCCGGTGCGGTGTTCCGTACCATTCCCTCCGAAGTGCTGACCCTGGAAGACCTGCACGCACCGAAGATCTTCCGCGAACTGATCGAGCAGCCGCAGGGCTTGATTCTGGTGACCGGGCCGACCGGTTCGGGCAAGTCGACCACGCTGGCTGCGATGGTCGATCACGTCAACAAGAACGAATACGGCCACATCCTCACCGTCGAGGACCCGATCGAATTCGTGCACACCTCCAACAAGTGTCTGATCAATCAGCGCGAAGTGCATCGCGATACGCATGGGTTTACCGAGGCGCTGCGGTCGGCCCTGCGCGAAGACCCGGACTACATTCTGGTCGGCGAGTTGCGTGACTTGGAAACCATCCGACTGGCGCTGACGGCGGCAGAAACCGGCCACTTGGTGTTCGGTACCTTGCACACCAGTTCGGCTGCCAAAACCATCGACCGCATCATCGACGTGTTCCCGGCGGGCGAAAAGCCGATGGTGCGCTCGATGTTGTCGGAGTCGCTGCGCGCGGTGATTTCGCAGTCGCTGTTGAAGAAAGTCGGCGGTGGCCGCGTGGCGGCGCACGAGATCATGGTCGCCATTCCGGCGATCCGTAACCTGATTCGCGAAGACAAGGTGGCGCAGATGTATTCGGCGATCCAGACCGGTCAGACCTACGGCATGCAGACGCTGGATCAATGCTTGCAGGATCTGGTCAAGCGTGGCCTGATTACCCGCATCAATGCGCGTGAATACGCCAAGGACAAGCGTTTGTTCGAGTGACGGACGACGCGTGGCAATGCAGCAACGTGATTGACCTTTTCGGATTCAGGTTGGACTCCCAATGAATGCTCCCGCCGTGGGTAACAGCAGTATCGACTTCACCAGCTATCTCAAGTTGATGGCGCACAAGAAGGCCTCGGACCTGTTCATCACTTCGGGCATGCCGCCCTCGATGAAGTTGCATGGACGTCTGCAGCCGATCACCCAGACGCCGCTGACGCCGCAACAGAGTCGCGATCTGGTGCTGAACGTGATGACGCCCGGCCAGCGCGAGGAGTTCGAAAAGACCCACGAGTGCAATTTCGCCATCGGCGTGTCGGGTGTGGGGCGCTTCCGTGTGAGCTGTTTCTATCAGCGCAATCAGGTCGGCATGGTCTTGCGTCGCATCGAGACCAAGATTCCCACCATCGAAGAGCTGAATCTGCCGCCGGTCTGCAAGACCCTGGCGATGACCAAACGCGGCATCGTGGTTCTGGTCGGCGCGACGGGTACCGGTAAGTCGACCACGCTGGCGGCGATGATCGGCTACCGCAATCAGAACTCGTCCGGCCACATCATCACCATCGAAGACCCGATCGAATACGTGCACAAGCACGAGGGCTGCATCATTACGCAGCGCGAAGTGGGCATCGATACCGACAGTTGGGAAAACGCGCTGAAGAACACGCTGCGTCAGGCGCCCGACGTGATCATGATCGGCGAGGTGCGCACCCGCGAAGGCATGGATCACGCCATCGCCTTCGCAGAAACCGGCCATCTGGTGCTGTGCACCCTGCATGCCAACAACGCCAACCAGGCGATGGACCGTATCATCAACTTCTTCCCGGAAGACCGCCGCAACCAGTTGCTGATGGACCTGTCGCTGAACCTGAAGGGCGTGGTCGCGCAGCAGTTGATTCCGACGCCCGACGGCAAGGGCCGCCGTGTTGCGCTGGAAGTGCTGCTGGGGACGCCGCTGGTGCAGGACTACCTGCGCGAGGGCGAGATCCACAAGCTGAAGGAAGTCATGAAGGAGTCGACCAACCTCGGCATGAAGACCTTCGACCAGGCGCTGTTCGAGTTGTATCAAGCCGGCGAAATCTCTTACGAAGACGCGCTGCGGCATGCCGACTCCACCAACGAGGTTCGCCTCAAGATCAAGCTGGCCCAGGGCGGCGACGTGCACACGCTGGCGCAAGGGCTGGATGGCGTGGAGTTGTCCGACTCGCGGCGCTGAGAAAATTCGTCCCGGCCTGGCGCGTGCGGTTGACAGCGGTTCGCCGCGCGCCTAGCTTGGCTCCATCCACCCCAGACAGGTGATCGCCGTCCGACGCGGCAGATCGAGTGTGCGACATGGCAACTACATGCTGCTGATTGTGCGATGACGCACCCACGCGGGCGGCAAGCGCCCGCTGACGTTCGAGCGTGCTGATTACTGCAGTGCCGAACCACCTGTTCAGACATTCCACGAGAAAATTCCATGCCTCAAATCACGCTACCCGACGGCAGCGTCCGCGGTTTTGACGCCGCGCTGTCCGTTGCTGAAGTCGCTGCCAGCATTGGTGCCGGGCTCGCCAAGGCGGCCCTGGCCGGTAAGGTCGACGGCAAACTGGTCGACCTGAGCCATCGCATCGAAAACGATGCCGAGCTTGAAATCGTCACCGACAAACACCCCGATGCACTCGATGTGCTGCGCCACTCGACGGCCCATCTGCTGGCTCAGGCGGTGCAGCGGCTGTATCCCGGCACGCAGGTCACCATCGGCCCGGTTGTTGATAACGGCTTCTACTATGACTTCGCCTACGAGCGCCCCTTCACGCCGGACGATCTGCCCAAGATCGAAGCCGAGATGCAGAAGATCGTCAGCGAAAAGCTGCCCTTGACGCGCACTGTCAAATCGCGCGACGAGGCCGTGGCCTTCTTCCGTGGTCTGGGTGAGCACTACAAGGCCGAGATCATCGAGTCGATTCCCGCCAACGAGGATCTGTCCTTGTACGCGCAGGGCGAGTTCACCGATCTCTGCCGTGGGCCACATGTGCCCAATACCGAAAAACTGCGTGCCTTCAAACTGATGAAAGTCGCCGGTGCGTATTGGCGAGGTGACTCCAACAACGCGATGCTGTCGCGCATCTATGGCACGGCCTGGCTGAGCGACAAGGATCTCAAGGCCTACCTGACCCAGTTGGAGGAGGCCGAAAAGCGCGATCACCGCAAGATCGGCAAGGCGCTGGACCTGTTCCATCAGCAGGAAGAAGCGCCCGGCATGGTGTTCTGGCATCCGCGCGGCTGGAGCCTGTGGCAGACCGTGGAGCAGTACATGCGCGGGGTCTACAAGAAATCCGGCTATCAGGAAGTGCGTTGCCCGCAGATTCTGGACGTGTCGTTGTGGAAGAAGTCCGGGCACTGGGACAACTACAAGGAAAACATGTTCTTCACCGAGTCCGAGAAGCGGACCTACGCGGTGAAGCCCATGAATTGCCCTGGTCATGTGCAGATTTTCAACTCGGGCCTGCACAGTTACCGAGACCTGCCGATCCGTTACGGTGAGTTCGGCGGTTGCCATCGCAACGAGCCCTCGGGTGCCCTACACGGCATCATGCGTGTGCGTGCCTTCACGCAGGACGATGGCCACATCTTCTGCACCGAGAACCAGATCGAGGCGGAAGTCACCGCGTTTCATCAGCAGGCAATGAAGGTCTACAGCGACTTCGGATTCGAGGACATCTCGCTGAAAATTGCGCTGCGACCGGATTCACGTCTGGGCGATGACGCAACGTGGGACAAGGCCGAGAACGCGCTGCGTGCGGCGCTGGCGCATTGTGGTGTGGCGTGGGAAGAACTGCCCGGCGAAGGCGCGTTCTACGGCCCCAAGATCGAGTACCACATGCGCGACTCGATCGGACGTGGCTGGCAGGTCGGTACCATGCAGGTCGACTTCATGATGCCGGGTCGCCTGGGTGCGGAGTACGTGGATGAAACCAGTGCCCGACGCCATCCGGTGATGCTGCATCGGGCCATCGTCGGCTCCATGGAACGCTTCCTCGGTATTCTCATCGAGCACCATGCCGGGCTATTCCCGGTCTGGCTTGCGCCGGTGCAGGCCGTGGTGATGAATATCACCGATGCGCAGGCCGATTACGCGCAGATGGTCACGCAAACCCTTGTGCAACAAGGCTTCCGCGTCGAGTCCGACTTGAGAAACGAAAAAATTGGTTATAAGATTCGCGAGCATACCCTGCAAAAAATCCCCTACCTGTTTGTCGTGGGTGACCGCGAAAAAGAAAACGGGCTGGTCGCAGTGCGTTCCCGTTCGGGCGAGGATCTCGGCAGTTTGCCGCTCGCTGCGCTTGTCGAGCGTCTGCACGCAGAACATGGCCCGCTGGCTTGATGCCAGTCGGATCAGTGACATAGAACGGAGAGACGCGAATCAATACTGAAAAGCAGAACCGCAAGAACCACGAAATCCGCGTGCCGCGTGTGCGTGTGATTGGTGCGGAAGGTGAAAACGTCGGCGTGCTGACGCGCGATGAAGCCCTGAAGATGGCGATGGACCTGGAACTGGATCTGGTCGAGATTCAGCCCAACGTCGATCCGCCGGTCTGCCGCATCATGGATTTCGGCAAGTTTCGCTTCGAGCAACAGAAGAAGGCCAACGCTGCGAAGAAAAAGCAGAAGCAGGTCGAAATCAAGGAGCTCAAGTTCCGCCCCACCACCGATGTGGGCGACTACGCGATCAAGCTGCGCAACCTCAAGCGATTCCTTGAGGAAGGCGACAAGGTCAAGGTCAATATCCGCTTCAAGGGGCGCGAAATGGCGCACCAGGAACTGGGTCTGGCGATGGCACAGAAGCTTGAGGCGGACTTGGGTGACGAAGTCGTCATCGAGCAGCGTGCGCGCCTGGAAGGCCGTCAGATGGTCATGATGATCGCGCCGAAGAAGAAATAAGCGGCAGTTTCTGTTTTTTGTGACAAGTCCGGCGGCGGGTGTTTCGGCTTTCGCCACTGGAGCCTTTGCGATTTTGCCAGTACGGAAAATCGTGTTTTTGGTGATCTGCGGATGGTTTGGCAGATGCCACGCAGCGGCAGGTTCGTTGCGTTTCGTTGCGGTCTCGGCAGCAATGCCGGGGTCGCCTCAACAAGCGGGAATGTGCTCCTCAAGTGTGGTTCGCCACCGCGCATTCCAGTGACATAAACCTTTAGTGAGTTTTCCCATGCCCAAGATCAAAACCAATCGGGCCGCGGCGAAGCGCTTCCGGAAGACAGCTTCCGGCAAGTTCAAGT
Source organism: Lysobacteraceae bacterium (assembly GCA_041395245.1). Lineage (GTDB taxonomy): Bacteria > Pseudomonadota > Gammaproteobacteria > Xanthomonadales > Xanthomonadaceae > Aquimonas. Next base: position 329,289 of record JAWLAY010000006.1, on the reverse strand, counting down.
GCGGCCATGCGTTCAAGAGCCACATCCTGACCAAGAAGTCGACCAAGCGTAAGCGCGTCCTTCGCGGCAGCAACCACGTACGTGCTGAAGACGCTGGTCGCGTCCAACGCATGCTGCCTTACCTGTAAGGAGGAGCGCAGTCATGGCACGAGTCAAACGTGGTGTTACCGCCCGTCGTCGACACAAGTCGATCATTGCCCGCGCGAAGGGTTACTACAACGCCCGCCGCAAGGTCTTCCGCGTCGTCAAGCAGGCCGTTACCAAGGCGGGTCAGTACGCCTACATCGGCCGCAAGCAGCGCAAGCGTCAGTTCCGCGCACTGTGGATCGTTCGAATCAACGCCGCCGCGCGTCAGTTCGGGTTGTCCTACAGCCGCATGATCAACGGCTTGAGCAAGGCCAACATCAGCCTGGACCGCAAGGTTCTGGCCGATATCGCCGTGCACGACATTGCGGCGTTCGGCGCCTTGGCTGAGAAGGCGAAGGCTGCTCTGGCAGCCTGAGTCGGTCGATGCTGATGGATCGTCGGTCGTCTGGACGATGAAGTTTGTATGTGGGGAAGGGCATGCTCTTCCCCACATGCATTTTGGGAATTGCGATGCGCGCGTTGCGCATCGTCGACAGCGCCGCCGCGGCCTGTCGTCATTCAAAGGTGGCTGATTGCCATGAGCGAACTGGAAACGTTGGCGCAGGCCGCCAGCGCAGAGATCCGCGACACCCTCAGCCTGGATGCACTGGACGCGATCCGCGTCCGCTTGCTCGGCAAATCGGGTGTCATTACTGACCAACTGAAAGCCTTGGGCAAACTCGCGCCCGAGGAACGAAAGGCGCAGGGTGAACAGGTCAATCGCGTCAAGCAACAGCTGACCGATCTGATTGCCGAGCGCAAGGAAGCCCTCGAAAACGCCGCCTTGGACGCGCGTTTGAGTGCTGAACGCATCGATGTCAGTTTGCCGGGGCGAAATGCCGAGCGTGGCTCGGTGCATCCCCTGACGCGTGCACTGGATCGCATCACCACGATCTTTGCCAGGCTTGGTTATCAAGTGGCGGATGGTCCCGAAATCGAGGACGACTGGCACAACTTCGAGGCGCTGAACTTTCCGCCGCATCATCCGGCGCGCGCCATGCATGACACGTTCTACTTCGGTGATGGTCGCCTGCTGCGCACGCACACTTCGCCGGTACAGATTCGCGCCATGCATGGACGCCAGCCGCCCTTGCGGATCATCGCGCCGGGCAAGGTCTATCGCAGCGATTCCGATCAGACCCACAGCCCGATGTTCCACCAGGTGGAAGGGCTGCTGGTTGATGAAACATCCAGTTTTGCGGATTTGAAAGGCACCTTGTCGGAATTCCTGCGCGCCTTCTTCGAGCGCGATTTCGAGATGCTGTTCAAGCCGACCTATTTCCCGTTCGTCGAGCCGGGTGCCGATGTGGTCATTCGCTGGGATCTGGAGGACGGCAACTCGCGTTGGCTTGAAGTCCTCGGCTGCGGAATGGTGCACCCGAACGTGCTGTCCGCCTGCGGCATCGATCCGGAGCGATACAGCGGATTTGCGTTCGGTATGGGCGTCGAGCGCCTGGCCATGCTGCGCTACGGTGTCACCGACTTGCGTGCATTCTTTGAAAACGACTTGCGCTTCCTGCGCCAGTTCGCCTGAGGTCTTGTCATGAAATTCCCGGAATCCTGGCTGCGCGCGCATGTCGACGTGTCAGCCACCACGGCCGAGTTGGAACACCGCCTGACCATGATTGGTCTGGAAGTCGAGGGCGTCGAGTACCTTGGCGCGGGACTGGATGGCGTTGTCGTGGCGGAGATCTTGCGTTGCGAGCGTCATCCCGAAGCCGATCGGTTGCAGGTTTGCGAGGTGTCTGTCGGGGCGGGCAAGACCGTTCAGATCGTTTGCGGTGCGCCCAACGCCCGCGCAGGCTTGAAAGCGCCCCTGGCAACGGTGGGTGCGGTCTTGCCGGGTGGGATGCAAATCAAGCCGGCGAAGCTGCGTGGCGTCGATTCGCAGGGCATGTTGTGTTCGGCCAAAGAACTGGGCATCGATGCCGATGCGTCGGGTTTGCTGGAACTGTCTGCCGAAGCGGTGGTGGGACAAGCGATCGCCACCCATCTGAACTTGCCGGAGGCGATCATCGAACTCGGCCTGACGCCGAATCGGGGCGATTGCTTCAGTCTGCGTGGTATCGCGTTCGATGTTGCCGCGGCCTTTGGCGCGCGGGCCAAGCCCTTCAAGATCGAACCCGTGGCGAGCCATTCCGACGTCGCCACGCCCAAGGTGCGGCTGGAAGCAGGGCGCGATTGCCCGCGCTATTGCGGTCGTGTGGTTGAAGGATTGGATGCGAACGCGTCGACACCGACCTGGATGCGCCAGCGGCTGCAGCGCAGCGGCCTGCGTCCGATCAGTCTGCTGGTTGATGTCACCAACTACGTCATGCTGGAACTTGGGCAGCCGATGCATGCCTTTGATCGCGACAGCGTTCGTGGCGACATCGTGGTGCGACGTTCGGCAGGCAATGAGTGCCTCAGTTTGCTGGATGCACGGGAAGTCACCGTCGGTGCCGAGTACCTGTTGATTGCCGATGATGTGGGCCCGTTGGCGTTGGCCGGGGTCATGGGTGGCTTGCACAGCCGAATCACCGACGCGACCGCTGCGGTATTTCTGGAAAGTGCGCACTTTGCGCCCGATGCCATTATCGGACGTGCCCGTAATCTGGGCATGCACACCGATGCGTCGCACCGCTTCGAGCGTGGCGTCGATCCGGAACTGCCGCGCACGGCAATTGAGTATGCGACCCGGTTGATCATTGACATCGCAGGCGGTCGGGCCGGTCCGATCGTCGAGGCGGTGCTGCCCGATCAGTTACCCGTGCGACACGCGGTGACCTTGCGCCGTGCGCGATTGGCTCGTTTGCTCGGTGTGCAAATCGGGGATGACGAAGTCCTTCGTGTGCTCAATGCCCTGGACATGCAGGTGGAGCAAACACCGGATGGCTGGGTGGTCACGCCGCCTACCCGTCGCTTTGATATCGCGATCGAGGAAGACTTGATTGAGGAAGTCGCCCGCATCCATGGGTACGACCGCATCCCCCAACTTGCGCCGAGTGGTCAATTGGTGCTGGCACCAGAGACCGAGTCGTTGGTCTCGGATCGGGCATTGCGTGAGCAACTTGCCTCGCGCGGTTTCTGCGAAGCGATCAACTTCGCCTTTGTGGACGGCAGCCTGCTGCAGACCTGGGGCATGCAGAGCGATGCCATTGCGCTGGCCAACCCGCTTTCCGCCGAGTTGGGCGTGATGCGCACCAGTCTTTTGCCAGGCTTGGTCGAGAGCGTGAAGCGCAATCTGGCGCGACAGGAATCGCGCCCAAGACTGTTTGAACTGGGGCGCGTATTCCAGCGTGGTGCCGACGCACCCATCGAGCGCCTGCGAATCGCCGCTGCCGCGGTTGGCAATGTGGCGGCGGAACAATGGTCGCAGACCAAGCGGGCGATCGATTTCTATGATTTGAAGGGTGATGTCGAGTCGCTGCTGGCGCTGACGGCGGATGGCGATTCCGTGCGTTTCGTTCCGACGCAGACCGACTGGCTGCACCCCGGACGCAGTGCCGACCTGTGGCGTGGCGATATCTGTATCGGTCACCTCGGCATTCTGCATCCGCGTCTCAGCCGAGCACTGGACATCGATCAGGATGTGGCGGTTTTTGAGGCCGATATCCATCTGCTCGCTCAGCGCGCTATTCCAACGGCTCGACCGGTCTCGCGCTATCCTGCCGTTCGTCGGGATATTTCCGTGCTCGTCGGTTCGCACTATCCGTGGTCAGCGCTGCAGTCGGCAATCCAGCAATGCTTGGGCGCGCGTCTGGTCGCGGTTTCCGTGTTCGACCAGTATCAGGGGCCCGGCGTAGAAGCCGGATTCAGAAGTCTTGCTATGGGCTTGATTCTGCAGGACGTTTCCCGCACCCTAACGGATCAGGATGCAGACCAAGCGGTGGCTGATGTGCTTGCCACCCTGAATCGTGAATTCGGCGCCAAGCTCAGGGGGTGACATGGCACTGACCAAGGCTGAAATGGCAGAGCGTTTGTTTGACGATGTCGGTCTTAACAAACGTGAAGCGAAAGAGTTTGTCGATGCGTTTTTTGATGCGTTGAGTGTGACGCTCGAAAAAGGACAGCAGGTCAAGCTGTCGGGGTTTGGCAATTTCGATTTGCGACGCAAGAATCAGCGTCCAGGTCGCAACCCGAAGACCGGTGAAGAAATACCGATTTCGGCTCGTACCGTGGTGACTTTTCGTCCGGGTCAGAAACTCAAGGAGCGCGTAGAAGCCTATGTTGGACCAGGGCAGTAACGCCGAGCTCCCGCCGATTCCGGCCAAGCGCTACTTCACCATTGGTGAGGTCAGTGAGCTTTGTCAGGTCAAACCGCACGTCTTGCGCTACTGGGAGACCGAGTTTGACGGCCTCAATCCCGTCAAGCGGCGCGGTAACCGTCGCTATTACCAGCGCCATGATGTGCTGACCATCCGGCAGATTCGCGGGCTGCTTTACGACGAAGGCTTCACCATCACCGGGGCTCGTCAGCGTTTGCAGGGTGAGCACGGCAAGCAGGCGGCCGGGTTGTCGGCGCAGGTCATCAAACAGGTCCGGCTGGAACTGGAAGACATCCTGCAACTGCTGAAGCGTTGAGATGGTGGTCGTGCGTTGAACTGATCTACGCCGATCAGGCGACAACTTGAATTTGCCGCGTTATAATGCGCGGCCCGGTGAGTGGTTCAGATTGCCGGGGATGCAACAAGTCGGGGCGTAGCGCAGCCTGGTAGCGCATTTGCCTGGGGGGCAAAGGGTCGTCGGTTCAAATCCGGCCGCCCCGACCATTTCAATATCGCATGAGGGTATTTTCTGGCCTCATGCCTTCGCGGAAGCGGCGCGCTGTGTGATGTCCAGTGTGCTTGCGCCGGTTCTCAGGTTTTCGCTGCCGTCTCCCGAGCTCACACTGACTTGTGCGTTTGCGTTCTTCGCGCCAGCAGATACCAGATCCCGTAGCCCACACCCAGTATCAGCCACGCCAGCACGGTGATCTTGCCGAAGCTTGCGATGGAGGCTTTGCCGCACCAGTCGCCCAAGGTCGGCGTGGCACCATCACAGCCGAAGGCAAGGATGGCAAACGCGATGCCCGGGCCCAAGTGGAGAAAGCTCAGCGCCAGAATCACTGCTCGTAACATACTTGCACTCCGACGACCACGGTGGACCTGTGCATTGTCGGCAGAACGGAGCCTGTTTGCATCCGGCTTGCCCGCGTCGAAAACGCGTCGCTGGCGCGAAAAGCACCGGCCCCGCTGATGCCAGAAACAAAACGGGAAGCCCATTGGGCTTCCCGTAAAGCCGGATCTGGCCGGCATTGTTCTTGCTGTTTTCGTAACAGGGCTGTGTTCGGTAACGTCGTGAACACGAGCCAATGTTAGAACAGTGTTATTTCTTTCGCAAGTGTCTAGAAATACGTCGTAACTGTTTGATTTAAATGGTGTGCATTCGTGCGGAGTGCTCATGCACGGCATCCACCAGCACGCGAACCAGTTCCGGATTCATGTCCGGCGAGACGCCGTGACCGAGGTTGAAGACATGGCCTGGGCCATGACCGTAGGACTCCAGCGTCGCGGCGACTTCGTTGCGGATCGTGTCCGCATCGGCATAGAGCGTGGTCGGGTCAAGATTGCCTTGAAGTGCCACGCGACCACCGGTGCGCGCGCGCGCTTCGCCGAGCTCCACCAGCCAGTCGACGCCCAGTGCTTCCGCGCCGGTGGCGGCGAGTTCTTCCAGATAGGCGGCGTTGCCCTTGCCGAACAGAATCAATGGCGTGTTCTGTGCGCCCTCACCGCGATCCAGTTCCGCCGCGATGCGCACCATGTAACGCAGGGAGAATTCCCGATACAGACGCGGTGACAGTACGCCACCCCAGGTGTCGAAAACCTGCAGCGCCTGTGCGCCCGCTGTCCGCTGCGCGGCCAGGTAGGCGATGACGGCGTCGGTGGTGACGTCCAGCAGTCGATGCAGGGCCTTCGGCGCGTTCAGGGCCATCGATTTGATGCGGGAGAAGTTTTCCGAACCACCGCCTTCAACCATGTAACAGGCCAGCGTCCAGGGACTGCCGGAAAAACCGATCAGCGGAACTCTGCCCTGCAACTCCCGCCGAATCAGCGTGACGGCATCCATCACATAGCCAAGTTCCTGTGCCATGTCGGGCACGGCCAGTCGTGCGACATCGGCCTCGGTGCGGACCGGGCGTTCGAATTTGGGACCTTCGCCCTCGGCGAAATACAGACCCAGGCCCATTGCATCCGGCACGGTCAGAATGTCGGAGAACAGGATGGCGGCATCCAGATCAAAACGATCCAGCGGCTGCAGGGTCACCTCGCAAGCCAGCTCCGGTGTCTTGGCGAGCGCCAGAAAGCTGCCAGCGCGCGCGCGGGTGGCGCGATATTCGGGCAGATATCGACCTGCCTGTCGCATGATCCAGACCGGCGTGGCATCGACAGGTTGGCGGCGCAATGCGCGCAGGAAACGATCATTCTTCAGGGGGGCAAAGCTCATGGGCGTGGGGCCTCTGCGCCTTCGGCAAACATCACTCGAAAGCCGCGTTTCAGTTGTTGGTCGCGTGCCGATTCAAAGGCTGCGATGGCCAGGGAAGCGTCGGTGTAAATGTCACGCTTGCGGGTACTGCGTCCGCCCATCAAGCCCGATTCCCTGTCCAGAAACCAGCCGCCGAACAGGTCCTGTTCCAGACTGAGTTTGACGAACTTGGGGTTTTCGCCCGCCAGTGGGGGCTGTTGGAGAAAGATGCGCATGCCGTCATTCTATCCAGCGCGAGCCTTGCGCGGACGACCTCGCACGGTGGATTTAGTCAGCCAGCGCGGCAAGCACGTCGGATTCCGCGACATCTCGGACAATGTCGGCGTGTCCGATGCCTCGCCAGAGGATCAAGCGTAGCGCGCCGGACACGGACTTTTTGTCCAGACGCATCAATTCGAGCAGTTTCGCAGGTGCGTGCCCAGTCGGCGGATCGACAGGAAGCTGAAACGCACGCAGCAATGCACGCATGCGGTCGGCGTCCTGTGCCGATGCACGTCCCAGGCGGGTAGACAGGCGTGCTGCCAGCAGCATGCCGATCGACACTGCTTCACCATGCAGCAAATCCCCGTAGTCCGTGGCGGTCTCCAGTGCATGACCAAAGGTGTGGCCGAAATTCAGCAGTGCGCGATCTCCTTGTTCGGTTTCGTCGCGCGCCACGACATCTGCCTTGAATCGGCAACTGAGCAGGATGGCCTGAGTAATCGCTTCCGCCTGACGTGCCAGCAAGGCCGCCGCGTGCTGCTCAAGCCAGGCAAAAAAGGGTTCATCGAAGATGGCACCGTACTTCACCACTTCGGCGAGGCCGGCCGACAGTTCACGGCTTGGCAAGGTATCCAAGGTAGCGATGTCGGCAATGACCGCTCGGGGCTGATGAAACGCACCCACCAGATTCTTGCCCTGCGGCAGATCGACAGCGGTCTTTCCGCCGACCGACGAGTCCACCATGGCCAGCAAGGTGGTGGGCATCTGGATGAAGTCGATACCGCGCATCCAGCACGCCGCCGCGAATCCCGCCAAGTCGCCGATCACACCGCCACCGAGTGCGATCACGCAGGCATCGCGATTGGCGCGCATCGTGGCAAGTGCCTGCATGGCGTCGGCGAAGCGGCCCAGTGTCTTTTCCTGTTCGCCAGCCGAAATGATCAGATGGGCGACTTGGCGACCATCGGCATACAGGGCCTGTTGGATTACGTCGAGGTATAGCGGGGCAACGTTTTCGTCACTTATGATCAATGCCTGTTTGCCGCGCAGGTAAGGCAACCAGAGCGCGGCATTCGACAACAATCCACGACCGATGTGGATGGGATAGCGTCGCTGCGCCAGTTCGACGTGCAGAGTCTGGATGTTCATGCGTCTACGGTGCCGGAACTGTCGCTGCGCTTCCAGCGTCGATTCAGCACATGCCAGAGGCGTTCTGCCGCCTGGCTGGCGTGTGCCTGATCGGAGTCGAAGACCAGATCGGCGGTCTCTCGATAAAACGGACCCCGAATTCGGGCCATTTCCTGCAGACGGGCATCGCGATCCGGTGTGGCCAGCAGTGGTCGCGTGGTGTCGTGTCGAAGCCGCTGCAACTGCTGCTCGACCGTGGCACGCAGATACACCACGAAGCCACTGCGTCGGAGCAGGTCGCGATTTTGTGCGAGCAGGACCGCACCACCGCCCGTCGCGATCAGACAGTTGGATTGCGCACAGAGTGCGCTCAATGTCTCGTGCTCGCGGCGCCGGAACGTGCTCTCGCCCTCCATTTCGAATAGCACGCTGATGGGCGCGCCCGCCTGGCGTTCGATCTCATGATCGGCATCAAAAAACACCAGCCCCAGACGCTTTGCCAAACGCTTGCCGATGGTGCTTTTGCCTGCGCCCATCGGGCCGATCAGGATGAGATTCGACGCTGGATTCATGCCGCGATGCTAGCATTGCAGGCTGACTTCCTTCGGATGCGCCCCGCGATGTTGCGATTCTTTGTCCTGTTCATTGGTTTGCTGACGGCGATGTTCTCGTTCCGCATTACGGAGTTCGCACATGAGCATTTCACCTTGCCGTTCACCAGCGTGCTGGCGGCTGTCAGTACGTTTCTGATCACCCTGTTCGACAAGGATGTGCTGGCCACCGGCGATGTGATCCAAAGCCTCAGCAATGGGTTCGCCGTTCAGATCGCTCCCGGTTGCGACGGCATTGAGGCAGTCATCATCCTGATTGCGGCCCTGGGCGCGTTTCCGGCACCGTGGCGTTTCAAACTGTATGGCGCGGTGATCGGGTTCTTTGCGATACAACTGCTCAACATCGTGCGCATTATCAGCCTGTTCTATCTGGGGCAGTGGGATCGCGTCTGGTTTGACTGGTTTCACCTCTACCTCTGGCAGGCGCTGATCATCCTCGACGCGCTCGGAGTGTGGCTGATATGGTTGCGCTTCCTGCCCAAGCCGACACGCCGGTCGGACACGACCAAGTTGGCAACCTGAGCACGTACGGAACGCGAGACGTGCCGCAAGCGCTGATTCTGGGCTGCGGTGATCTGGGGAGGCGTCTGGCTGATCGTTTGATCGCGGATGGCTTCGATGTCACGGGTGTGCGTCGAAGCGTGTTTTCCTTGCCGGGTGGTCGGGCGCTGTCGCTGGACCTCGCTGCACCGCGCGCGCTGGAACAGTTGCCATCCCGTGTCGACGTGGTGGTTATCGCCCTGACGCCTGCCGAGCGTACACCCGAGGCCTATCGCGCGACGTTTGTCGATCTGCCGAGACGGGTCGCCGGTGCCGTATCGGCACCGCGCTGGGTGTTTGTCTCGAGCACCGCGGTTTACGGCCAGAATCAGGCAACGCTGCCGGACGGTTGGATCGATGAACACGTTGATCCCGTCCCGGATCGTTTCAACGGTCAGGTGTTGCTGGAAGCAGAGCAGTGCCTTCGCGAGCGCGTTCCGCGACTGACCGCATTGCGCTGCACCGGCCTGTATGGCCCCGGCCGCAGCGGCTTGCTGGCCCGCGCCCTGCGCGGCGAAGCCGGTGATTCGCATTGGACCAACCGGATTCGCATCGAAGATGCCGCGCGTGCCGCGCAGTGGTGCGTGACGACCGACGCCCCCCCCGCGCAGGTCATTGCAACCGACCTGTTGCCCTTGCGGGAATGTGATGCCTTGCGCGCGCTTCGGTCGCTAGGGCAAGCGGAGGAGGGTTCCAATGACATTCCCGACGAAAGCGGATCAGGGCGCCGGTTTCGCCCGCAGGTCTTGCTGGATGCCGGGTTCCAGTGGTGCTATCCGGACTTGATGCAGGGCTATCGGGATTTGGTAAGCACGGCTGACGATTCCCCGCGGGCCCGTCGAGCGCTATAGTGCTGTTACATTTGTTTTCCGTTGATCGTCGGCATTGAGGACGCTTTCAGATGAGTGACAAGACGGGCCTGATCGGACTGGTGGAAGACGACCCGGATCAGGCGGTGTTGTTCAGTTATTGGCTGGAAAATGCCGGATACAACGTTCGGATCTATCAGGATGCGGCGGACTTTCGTCGCAAGCTGGGTGTCGAGGCGGTCGACCTGTTGTTGCTCGACTGGAACCTGCCGGACGAAAGCGGGCTGGATGTCCTCAAGTGGTTGCGTGCCGAAGGACATACCCGGCTTCCCGTGATCTTCCTGACGGCGCGCAACGATGAAGCGGACATCATCGATGGATTGAAGGCCGGTGCAGACGACTACCTCACCAAGCCCGCCCGTCAGGGCGAGTTGCTGGCGCGCGTCGGGGCGATGTTGCGGCGGATGGGCCTGGTCAACGAAGGCGGCTCGGTGGAAGATCTGCCGCCGTTCCGGATCGACTTCGGCAAGCGCCGAATTAGTCTGAATGATCGCGAAGTGGTACTGACCGAGCGCGAGTTCGATCTGGCCGCCTTTCTATTCCGTCGACGTGGTCGCGTGGTCAGTCGCGATGCGTTGCTGGAAGGTGTCTGGAATATCCGCAACGACGTTGCAACGCGCACCGTGGACACGCACATCAGTCGTTTGCGCAAAAAGCTCGAACTCGCGGGCGAGCACGGTTGGCGATTGAATGCCGTCTACCAGCACGGCTATCGATTGGAAACCCAGTAGGCCGATGGCGTTGATTGGGCGGCAAAGGCTGAGGTACAACCTCAGCCGTTCGCTGCCAGTGGCAGTGCAGGGAATCGGCTTCGGATGCTGCGCAGGATGCCGGCGCAATCCAGACCGACTTCGCTGAGCAGTTGTTCGCGGCTGGCGTGTTCGAGATAGGTATCGGGCAGGCCGAGCATCAGCAGGGGCAGCGCGATGCCTTCCCTAGCCAGCAATTCCGCCACAGCCGAACCGGCCCCGCCCGCAATCGCGTTGTCCTCGATGGTGACGAACCCTTGGTGGGTTTTTGCAAGTTCGAGCAACATGCTGCGATCCAGTGGGCGGACGAAGCGCATATTGACCAGTGTTGCATCCAGTTCCTTGGCGGCTGCTTCGGCCGCCGGAAGCAAAGCGCCGAACGCCAGCAACGCAATGCCGCGCCCTGTGCGGCGAAGTTCGGCTTGGCCGATCGGGATCGGCTCCAGGCTCTCACCGGCCGCGACGCCAGTTCCGCTGCCGCGTGGATAGCGCACCGCAGCGGGGCCGTCATGCAGAAAGCCGGTATTGAGCATGCGTCGGCATTCGGCTTCGTCGGAGGGCGCCATCAGCACCAGATTGGGAATGCAGCGCAGGAAACTCAGATCGAAGCTGCCCGCGTGGGTCGCACCGTCAGGTCCGACAATGCCCGCTCGATCAATCGCAAACAGCACATCGAGATTCTGCAGGGCGACGTCATGAATGAGTTGGTCGTAGGCGCGTTGCAGAAACGTCGAATAGATCGCGACAACCGGCTTGGCACCTTCGCAGGCCATGCCTGCCGCCAACGTGACGGCGTGCTGTTCGGCGATTGCGACATCAAAGTAGCGTTGCGGGTACTCCTTGCTGAAACGTACCAGCCCTGAGCCTTCGCGCATGGCGGGTGTGATCGCCAATAACCGCGGGTCCGCGCCGGCCATGTCACATAGCCAGTCGGAGAAGACATCGGTATAGGTCGGCTTCTTCGCCGACGGCTTGGCTACAACGCCGGTCTGTGGATCAAATGGTCCGACCGCGTGCCAGCCGATCTGATCTTCCTCGGCGAGTTCGAAGCCTTTGCCCTTAGTGGTGATGATATGCAGCAGTTGCGGGCCACGCATCGACTTCAAGGTCTTCAGCGCGGCGAGCAGTGCCGGGAGGTCGTGGCCGTCGATGGGGCCGGTGTAGTGGAAGCCCATCTCCTCGAACAGGGTGGATGGCACGAACATGCCTTTCCAGTGTTCTTCCCAGCGCCGTACGAATCGAGCCGCACCCTTGTGTTTGTCGCCAAGCAAACGCTTGCCGCCCTCACGCACCGCATTGAGGGTGCGCGACGCCGTCATGCGGCCAAACATTTTGGTCATGCCACCGACGTTTTCGGAGATCGACATGCGGTTGTCATTGAGAACAACCAGCACATTCGGTTCCGGTTGCATGCCGCCTGCGTGATTCAGCGCTTCATAGGCCATGCCTGCGGTCATGGCACCATCACCGATGACCGCCACCACCTGACGCGGGTCGCCCTGATGGGCCGCGGCGACAGCCATGCCCAGCGCGGCCGAGATCGAGGTCGAACTGTGGCCGACGCCGAACGCGTCGAACTCGGATTCCTCGCGCTTGGGGAAGGGCGCAACGCCATCCTTCTGCTTGACGGTATGAATCTGATCGCGCCGTCCTGTCAGGATCTTGTGCGGATAGCATTGGTGTCCGACATCCCACACGAGACGATCATGCGGGGTGTCGAAAAGCCAATGCAACGCGACCGTGAGTTCAACCACACCGAGGCCTGCCGCGAAGTGACCACCGCTCTTGCCGACGGACTCGATCAGATAGGCCCGCAACTCGGCAGCAAGTGAGGGTAGGTGGTCTTCGGGTAGCTGTCGCAGGTCAGAGGGAGCGCAGACGGCGGACAGCAAGGGATAGCGCTGGACATCAATCATCGGGAAATTGTCCGGCAGTCGCTCGCCGACGGCAAGAAAACCTTGCGGCGACCTTTCCGCATCTCGGCTGGTGGCATGCAACGGTTCAGCTCAGCTGGCTCCCAGACGCAGGCGCGCCCAGAGCGCCTTGCGAGCGCTCGTCAGTCGCTGTGCATCGACACCCTCAGCCTCGACATGGCCGGTCAGTAGATAGGCATTGATCAGATCGGCTACCTCACTGCCGGGCGCACCGCTTTGCCCGGCAATGGCCTCCACGGTTCCTGCCTGTCGCATCAGCGCGGTGGCAATCCGGAAATGGCGCGGGAACTCGCGCTCGATCTGCGGCCAGCGGGTCAGCTTGAAGACTTGCTCCGGACCAAATCCGATCACGCTGCCCTGTCCGGCATGCAACGCCGCCAACCAAAGTAACCGACTCCAGGGGTGACGGACGGGATCAGCCTGACGCACGCGCTCCCACTGCACACCCTCTTGGCGCACCAGATCGGTCTCGGTGACGGTTCTCGTCAGTACCTGCAACAAAGGCTTGAGTGCGTTCACGCCGAAATAGGTTTCGCTGCTGGGGTCGAGAATCAGCCGCTGACCGTCATCCATCACGTAGGCCACCGGTCCACTCAGCGCGCCGCCGTGCAGAAAATCGACCAGCAGGGTCGGGTGTTCTGCGGTATCAGGTTCCGGTGTCGGGCTCAACGCGGGCGTATCGCTGGAGGTTGCGCTAGTAACCGGCTGAACGACAGGCTCGCTACGCTGCGGTTCCACCTTGCCGGGTTTCTCCTCGACTATCGGGGCGGCGGCGGTGATGGGTGGAGCGGCGGGCGCAGCAGGCGTCGGTTCGGTCTTGGGGCCGGACCGAACGGCACCATCCACTTGAGGCGCGATAGGTGGCGAGGCGCCAAGCAGTGCGCCGAGCACCTCTCGGATGCCTTCGATCTGCATCGGGCGAGGCAGGCGATACCGTGCATCGGCGCCGGTCCCGGAGGTGTGCACGATGACAATCCGATCTGTGCCTTGCGTTCGCAGCCAATCCATCTGGCCATAGATCGAGTCGATATCGATGATCAACGCGTCTGCACCCGGATCTTTCACCAGTGCGAATGGATCGCCCATTTCCGTGTTGACTTGATCGAACCACGCACGAAGCTTCGACTCGTCGTCGCGATCAAAACCGGACAGCGCGACCGTTTGAACAGACCCCATGAATTCCCCCGAAAGGCGTCTCGCAGCCGCTCGCGGCCACCGACACCCAGCAATAATGTCCACGACTGCGCGTGGTTGGATTGTTCTGCAGTGGAGGATTGTTGCCGCTTGCTGTCAAAGGTGCAATGTGGTCACCGAGTCGCTGCGGTCAGGCCTTGCAGACAATATCCCGCCGGTCGCGTGGCAGATGACTTCGCAGGAACTCCATCTGGTCCGCAAGGATGTTGCGATTGGACAGGATCAGATGCTCGACCCAACTCGGCCGATAGGGCACCGCCAGCAAGGGCATGTGCGCTTCCTGCGGCGTCCGGTTACCTTTACGGAGGTTGCAGGGTAGGCATGCGCTGACCACGTTCTGCCAGATATCCCGGCCGCCGCGCGAGGTGGGAATGACGTGGTCGCGAGTCAGTTCGTAGCGACTGAAATGACCACCGCAGTAGAGGCAAAGCTGGCGGTCGCGCGCAAACAGTGCGCCGTTGTTGAGTGCGGGAGCCGGATCGATCGAATCCGGGCGGGCGTGTCCGCGCGATGCGATGATGGGGTGCAGATCAATGACACTTTGCTGGCCACTGCCACGATTGAAACCGCCGTGTACGGTGAGACAGGTTTCGCCCAGTGTCCAGGCCACCGCATCACGAACGTAAAGGCAGACCGCATCCTGCCAACTGATCCAGTCCAGGATTCGCCCATGTGCATCCAGAGACAGCACACGTGTGCGATGCAACGGCCCCTGATGGGGTTCGACCAACAGCATGCCCTCCTCCCCGTCAAACGGTTGGATTGAAGCGATTTGCCGTCAACGCCGCCTGCGTGGTGTGTCATCCGCATGCCGCGTTCGAACTTCCCTGTCCAGACCGCGATGTCCGCAGTCCGATGTCGCATTTTGCAGGCGCAATACTACGCCCACATGAAGACGGCGTCCGACTTCATAGTGGTTTGACCATGCGGATCAGCTCTTCGCCAAACCCATTGGACTGGTAGAGCGCGCGCGCGCGCGCGTTGCCCGGAAACACGGCCAGAGTCAGGCGCTCACAGCGATGGTCGCGCGCGAACGACTCCGCATACTGCAACAGTGCGCGCCCGACACCCTTGCCATCGGCCTGCTTGGTGATCGCCAGATCGCTGACGTGACAGTTGAGATGGCCGGTGAAAAAGTCCGTGACCGTCTGCAAGTGAACAAATCCAAGACGTTGCCCATTGCTTTCGTCTTCTGCGACGAACATGAACGAGCCGGGTGGCTGGTCTTCCAGATGTTTGATCAGATCGCGACGGATGCCATCGATGACCACATTGCGCTTGCGCCACTTCGGCAGATCAAAATCAACGAATCGGTCGCAGAGCCCCAGAATGAAGTCGTCGTCCTCAGCTTCGGCAGCACGGATGAAGACTTCGGTATCACCAGCTTGGATGTGCATTGTCGCAACAGTGAGGGAGAGACAGGCGCTTTGTACCGCAAGCGCAGGCTTGCTGAAAAGCGGCAGCGCGGAAATGTCGATCTTTCCGCGCTGCGCAGGGTAAAGATGCGACGAGAGATCGGCTTCAGCCGAAGGCGTCCGCAGGCAAGGACATCAGGCTGTCCGCACCGGCGCGGATGGCGCTGGCATGCGTCTGGCAGCGCGGCAGAATGCGCTTGAAGTAGAACTGCGCGGTCGCGCGTTTGGCTTGGCTGAGCGATGGGTTGCGGCGGTCAGCGGCGGCCACGCTGCGCGCCCACCAATAGGCCAGGCTGACGTAGCCGGAGTAGAACAGGTAGTCGACCGCCGCGGCACCCAGTTCTTCGGGGTTGCGCTGGATGCGTTGTGCGATGTCCAGGGTGAGTTGTTGCCAGTCCTGAGCTGCCTGCGCCAAGGGGGCGACGAATTCGGCCAGTTCCGCGTGTTGGGCATGGCCAGCGCAGAACTCGACGATCATGCCGAGGAATTGCTTGAAGCCTGCACCCTGCTGCTGGATGACCTTGCGACCAAGCAGGTCGAGTGCCTGAATCTGCGTGGTGCCTTCATAGATCGTGGTAATGCGGGCGTCGCGAGCCAGTTGTTCCATGCCCCATTCGCGCACATAGCCATGTCCGCCGAAGCACTGCAGCGCGTGGTAGGTGCACTCGCAGGCGGCCTCGGTCAGCAAGCCCTTGACGATGGGGGTGAGGAAGGACAACAGGCTGTCGGCTTCGGTCCGAGTGGTGTCGTCGCCGAGTTCGACCAGATCGACCAGGCTGGCGGCATGCAGGGCCATCAACCGGCCGCCCTCGACGAAGGCCTTGCACGTGAACAGCATGCGCCGGATGTCGGGGTGAACGATCAAGGGGTCGGCGGCCTTGTCGGGTGCCTTGATGCCGCTCAAGGAGCGCATCTGCAGACGATCACGGCTGTACTGCAAGGCGCCCTGGTAGGCACGTTCGATGAGTCCAAGACCCTGAATGCCCACCCCGAGGCGTGCGGCATTCATCATGGTGAACATCGCCGCAAGACCTTTGTGCGGGGCGCCGATCAGCCATCCCTCTGCTGCATCGAAGTTCATCACGCAGGTGGCCGAGGCGTGGATGCCCATCTTGTGTTCGATCGATCCCACGCGAACGGTATTGCGTGGGCCGACCACGCCATCGCGCCCAACCTTGAACTTGGGCACCACGAACATCGAGATGCCACGGGTTCCGGCGGGGGCATCGGGCAAACGCGCCAAAACCAGATGGACGATGTTTTCGGAAAGGTCGTGATCGCCGCCGGTGATGAAGATCTTGGTGCCCGAGATGGCATGGGCACCGTTCGGCAGCGGCTCGGCGCGCGTTTTCAGCAGGCCGAGATCGGACCCGCAATGGGGTTCGGTCAGGCACATCGTGCCGGTCCAGCGGCCTTCCACGATGGGACGTAGAAAGACCTGCTGCTGCCACGCTTCGCCGTGATGCTTGATCGCGTTGACGGCACCGTGCGAGAGCAGGGGATAGTTGCCCCAGGACAGGTTGGCGGCATCCACCAGTTCCTTGAAGACTGCACCAAGGACCTCTGGCAAGCCTTGTCCGCCATCGTCTTCGGCGGCGGTCAGGCCGCTCCAACCGTTTTCGGCAAACTGCGCGAAGGCCTGCTTGAAACCCTCCGGTGTGCGGACCTCGCCGCTTTCCGGGTCAAAATGACAGCCCTCGGCATCGCCACTGGCATTCAACGGAGCAAGAACCTGCTCGGCAAATCGGGCGGCCTCGTCCAGGATCGCATCGCTTAGCTCTCGATTGCAGGCGTCGCCAATCGGCAGCCTGGCGCAGTGCGCCTGCAGATCGAGCACGTCATGAAGGGCGAATCGCAGATCTTGCAGCGGTGCGCGGTAGCTGGTCATGGCGGAAGTTCCGTTGTTGTCTTGGCGATGAGGCGAAGCGAGGGCAACGCGTGAGGGTCAGCGCAACACGCCCGGCAGGCCGGGCATCGGCGTCAGCGAACTGCTGAACTCGAATGCGTCGCGTCGCTCGCGCGGCTCCAGCGACAGGATCTCGCCGCTCAAGTGGTAGCCCACGCCCTTGCGTGACTGCAGGGCGGCGTCGATGCGTTGCTGCAGCGAGGTATCCGGTGAGACGCGAACTTCCAGAATCTCGGTCGAACCGGTAGCAACCATCAGGGGTTCCGAGGCCGCGAGTGACAACGGCGGCAGTCCGTCGATGCTCAATTGCGCCGAACTCATCTGCAGGCGCATCCCGACGGTGCTGTAGTTCTGCAGCCGGACCAGCACTACCCACTGGCCGGAGGGTTCCACACGCAGCTCCTGCAGGCTGGCGGAAGGCGGGAAAATCCGGACTTTCGGACCCGACTGGCAGGCGCTCAGCATAACCCCGCACGCGGCAAGTAGAACGCTCAGGAAAAATAGCGAAAAGCGCTTTTGAATCAAGGTGTTTGGCATGACCATTCTCCTGCGTATGGAAAAGCATAACAGAGCGCTTGGCGGCTGCGCAGGGGGCGCGTGCGTTGGCGGCTCAGGCGGGCACGGGGAACAGGCTCAGAGCCTCGGACGTGATCGTCAGTGCACTGTGTTGCGTGTACCAGTCGCCGAGCACAACACGCTCCGCCTGCGTGGCGTCGTCCAGAACGATCCGATGCCGCGCGGGACGATGGGTGTGGCCGTGAATCAGTCGGGTAATGCCGAACTGTTGCAAGGTCCGTCGCACGGCATCCGCATTGACGTCGGTGATATGACTGGCCAGCTGGCTTTGATGCGACTTGCTGGCCTCTCTGGCTTGCTGCGCGAAGGTGCGTCGTGCGGCAAGTGGCTGGGAAAGAAATGCGGCCTGCCAGAGCGGATCGCGCGATTGGCGTCGAAATGTCTGGTACGCCACGTCATCTGTGCACAACAAGTCGCCGTGCATCAGCAGGGTGGGGTGGGTCTGCAGTGTGATGACGCAGGGGTCGGGAAGCAGTCGCATGTGACACCGCGCCGCATAGTCCGGCCCGAGCAGGAAATCCCGATTGCCGCGCATGAAGAAGATGCCGACGCCCTTGTCGGCCAGGGTTCGCAGTGAGTCAGCGACCCACGCTGCCAGCGCCGCATCGTCGTCGTCGCCGAGCCAGGCTTCGAACAGATCACCGAGGATGAACAGGCGTCGGGCGTCGACTGCCTGCTCATGCAGGAAGGTTTCGAACCGCGCGCTGATATCGGGGCGATCCTCGGCCAGATGAAGATCCGCGATGAACAGATCCATCAAGCGAACCCGTGACTCTGTCGTGACTCGGCACGGCAGAGTGTTGAGGGCGCGATGACCAGCGGAGGCTTACAACGCCGGGCGACCACGGGTGCCGCGCGCGACATCGATCAGCCCGCGGGTTGCGCGCTGGCGGCCGGGACGACTTCTGCCTTTTCGATCACGACCGGCTGCTTCGGCACGTCGCGCGGCAGGGGGCCTTGTGCGCCGGTTTCCAGCGCGCGGATCTTGTCGACGACGTCCATGCCTTCCACCACCTTGCCAAACACGGCGTAGCCCCACAGGCCGTTCTGCTCGGAGACAAAATCCAGGCGCGGGTTGTCGACGACGTTGATGAAGAACTGCGCGGTCGCGGAGTGCGGCTCGTTGGTGCGCGCCATCGACACGGTGCCGCGCAGATTGGACAGGCCGTTGTTGGCCTCGTTTTCGATGGCGGGCCGCGTGGGCTTGAGCTGCAGATCGGCGGTGAAGCCGCCACCCTGAACCATGAAGTTGTCGATCACGCGATGGAAAATCGTCCCAGCGTAATGTCCGTCCTTCACGTAGGTCAGAAAGTTCTCGGTGGACTTGGGCGCCTTGACCGGATCCAGCTCGATCACGATCTGTCCCAGCGTGGTCGTCAACGCGACGCGGGGGTTGGCGGGAAGAGACACGTCGGTGCCGGTGGCGGCAGGCGCAGCCGGGCTGTCGTTCTGTGCAGAAACGGAACCGGCGAACGCGGTGAGCAGGCTCAGTCCAAGAGTAAATCGACGCAACATGGCGTTCTCCAAGGTTGGATTGCGGGGAGCAGGATTGTAGGCATTCCCTTGCGGACATGCGCTACTTGGGCGCGCTGTGACCGGTTGCGGAGGGTGAAGTTCATCGCGCGCCGAGTGCGCCAAGCGATTCGGTTTGCAGGCCCTGCGCTACAATCCGCGCCCCTTTCTGTTGCCGTGCCTGCCATGACCTGCCGTACCCGTTTTGCGCCGAGCCCCACCGGTTTCCTCCATATTGGCGGTGCGCGTACTGCGCTGTACTGCTGGCTTGAGGCCAAGCGTCGCGCTGGCGACTTTGTCCTGCGCATCGAAGACACGGATCGCGAGCGCAGCACGGACGAGGCCGTTCAGGCCATTCTGGATGCGATGGACTGGTTGGGTTTGAACTATCAGGAAGGGCCGATCTTCCAGACTCACCGCATGGATCGTTATCGTCAGGTTGCGCTGGATCTGGTCGCGGCGGGCAAGGCGTATTACGCCTACGAGAGCAAGGAAGAAATCGAAGCCATGCGCGAGCAGGCGATGGCGGAAGGTCGCAAGCCGCGATACAACGGCTACTACCGCGACCGCAACGAGCCGGTGCGGGACGATCCCAATCGCGTGATCCGTTTCCGCAATCCGGCCGCAGGCAGCGTCATCTTCGACGACAAGGTGCGCGGTCCGATCGAGTGGAGCAACGAGGAGTTGGATGATCTGATCATCTGGCGTTCCGACGATCACCCGACCTACAACTTCGCCGTGGTGGTTGATGACATCGACATGCGCATCACCGACGTCATTCGCGGCGATGACCACATCAACAACACGCCGCGCCAGATCAACATCTACGAGGCACTCGGCGCCAATATTCCGACCTTCGCCCATCTGCCGATGATCCATGGCGCGGACGGCGCGAAGCTTTCCAAGCGTCACGGTGCGGTCAATGTCATGCAATACCGTGACGATGGCTATCTTCCGCACGCGCTGCTGAACTACATCGTGCGGCTTGGCTGGTCGCATGGCGATCAGGAAATTTTCTCGCTCGACGAGATGGTTCAGGCCTTTGATGTCGGCAATGTCAATCGGGCGGCATCGCGCTTCGATTACGACAAGCTGGCCTGGCTGAATCAGCACTACCTGAAGACTGATGATCCCGAAGCGGTGGCGGCGCATCTGCGCTGGCATATCCAGGCGCAGGGTCTGGATGAAAGCCAGGGGCCGCGTCTGGCGGATCTGGTCATCGCGCTGCGTGATCGCGTCAAGACCCTGAAGGAAATGGCCGAACGGGCGGCCTTGTGGTTTGCGCCGGTCAAGGAATGGGACGCTGCGGCAGTGGAGAAAACACTTCGTCCGGGCAAGGCCGTGGTTGAGGCGGCGGCGGCGCGTTTGAAGGCGTTGCAGGACTGGACACCTGCCAGCGTCCATGACGCGCTGCAGGCCACCGCCGATGAACTGGGCCTCGGCATTGGCAAGATCGCTCAGCCGATGCGTGTGGCCGTGACGGGTGGCGGGGTGTCGCCATCGATTGACCACACGATCTATCTCTGCGGCAAGGACGGGGCGCTTCAGCGTATTGACGCGGCATTGCAGCAACTCGGCTAGGATCAGTCACGGGCAGTTCTGGAGTAGGTTCGATGAAGTTCGGTCGTCTTGTGTTGAGCGGACTGCTGGGGTGGTTTGCACTCGGCCTGGCGATGGATTGCGCTGCCTCCGAAACGTCGTCCTCTGCGGTGTCGACGAGCTCGGCACCCAGCAAACCA
Source organism: Lysobacteraceae bacterium (assembly GCA_041395245.1). Lineage (GTDB taxonomy): Bacteria > Pseudomonadota > Gammaproteobacteria > Xanthomonadales > Xanthomonadaceae > Aquimonas. Next base: position 308,285 of record JAWLAY010000006.1, on the reverse strand, counting down.
GGCCGCAACTATCTGTTGAATCCGCAGTTTTCCGACGTCGATCCGGTAAGCGGCGAACCGGCCAACTGGTCGCTTTCGGCGCATGCCACCATCGGCTCGTATCAGATGTCGGCGCGCGATGGCGTGCTGACCCTTCGTCGCGTCGGTCCGGAGGTCTGGGGCCTGGTCTCGCAGAACGTTCCGACCGCTGGGTTGGAGGGAAAAACCGTCGAATTTTCCGTCGACGTGAAGGCGAGTCTGACCAACGAGTACGGTGATGAGCCGTTCGACAAAACGGATCTGCAGGTCGTCTTGCGCGGTGTTCGCGCGGGCTCGAATGCGCTGTTCGGGAAAACGGACCTGGTCATTGAACAAGGCCCCGGCATGGACATCGGTGAGCGCGATTGGCATCGACGCGCGTTGCGTTTCCGGATTCCGGCGCCGAACGAAGCCAGTAGTCTGGAATTGAGGGTGTCGATGCAACTGACGCGCGGCGGCGAACTCTGGTTCCGTGACCCCAGTCTCAAGGTGGTGCGGGTCAAGCCGGATCCGCTTGCCGACTGAGCGTTGGCACACTCAAGGGCGCGCCGCGCGCGATGCTATGATCGAACGCATGAAGCCTGCCATCGCGCCGCAAGCCTGCAGCCATCCTGAGCATCACGTCCACGAGCCCGCCGAGTATGTGCGGGAGGTGGGTCGAGTCTGCGTCGAGCGCGGGCTGCGTTTGACGCCACTGCGTGAGCGCGTCCTGCGTCTCATCGCGTCGGCGGGTAAGCCACTGAAGGCTTACGCCTTGCTCGATATGATGCGCGATGAGCGGGGTGCTGTCGCACCGCCCACCGTTTATCGCGCTTTGGATTTTCTGCTCGACAACGGCTTCATTCACAAGCTGGAGTCGATCAATGCCTTCGTTGGTTGCCATCAGCCGCGCCGCCATCATTCGGTGCCGTTTCTTATCTGCGACCAATGCCATGTGGCAGTGGAGCTGGAAGACGAAGGCGTGACCCGCCTGCTGGTTGCGCAGGCAAGTGCTCTCGGCTTCAAACCGCAGGCGCAGACGCTGGAAGTGCATGGTGTTTGCGCGCAGTGCTCGATGAGCGGGGACAGGGATGCGGACTGAGTGGTGGGGGTCCTGTCGGTGGGTCGCCTGCGTCGCTTTGCTGATGCTGTCTGGCCAGGTCGCGGCGCAGTCCGGCCCATGGCCCGATCCCACGGCTCCCGAATCAAGCCATAGCGAACTGGTTCGGCGTGCCGAGGCACGCGCACGCGCTTTGCAACGCCAACAAGCTTACCGGGCGCGCGTTGCGAGTGCCGCGCAGGAAGGTCCGGCTGCGCCGCAAGCCTTGGTGCTGGATGAGACTCAGCGTAACGCGGGACCGCCCTTGATCGACCCGCGTGGCGACTCTACCCGCAACGAGTTCATCGGTCCGCCGCTGGGCGAACCCTTTCGGATTCTGGATGGCGAGGTGCGTCCAGGAACGCGCGGTCGGCTGCATTGGAATGCCAATCAGGCCTATGCCGGTGGCGAGCAGCTTAGTCCCGTGGTGGTCATCCATGGCGACCGGCCAGGGCTGGTGTTGTGCCTGACTGCGGGTATTCACGGCGATGAGTTGAACGGGATCGAAATCGTTCGACGCATTTCCCGTGAGGTTTCACCGGAGCGCCTGGCGGGAACCATTGTCACGGTGCCGATCGTCAACCTGTTCGGATTCGGTCGCGGCTCGCGGTATTTGCCGGATCGTCGCGACTTGAACCGCTACTTTCCCGGATCGCGCTTCGGCAGCATTGCCTCGCGCATCGCCGAGAGTTTTTTTGAAAACGTGATCCGGCACTGTGATGCGTTGGTGGACTTCCACACCGGAAGCTTCGAACGGGTGAATCTGCCCCAAGTTCGCGCCGACCTGCGCGAGCCTGCCGTGCTGGAATTCACGCGCGGGTTTGGCGCGGTGACCGTGCTGCACAGCGAGGGAAGCAAGGGCATGCTGCGCGTTGCGGCCGCCAGGGCGGGCATTCCTGCGGTGACCTTCGAGGTCGGTGGGCCCGGACAACTGCAGGCGGCGGAAATCGGAACCGGGATACAGGCAATCCTGACCCTGGTTCACAAATTGGGCATGGTGCGGGATGCGCCGGAATGGGTGGAGCCGCAGCCCTTCTTTTACGAATCACGTTGGGTTCGCGCTGATTCCGGCGGCATGTTGATCAGTGACGTCAAGCTCGGCGAAAGGGTGATCAAGGGGCAGCGGCTGGGGCGTGTGGTGGATCCACTGCAGGATCAGGAGTTCGAGCTGACCTCGGATGTCGCCGGTCAGGTCATTGGAATGTCACAGAATCAGGTCGTGCTGCCGGGCTATGCGGTATTCCATATCGGTGAGACAACCTCGGAGCGTGGCGCCGTCGATGCGGCGCAAAGCGGCGCGGATGATGTGCCCTACGAAGAAGACGCCCCCTCCGACCGCAGTCTCGGAAGAGAGCAGGCCGAAGGGCTGGAAGACGAGTTCGAGTAGCCGACGCCGGTCGGGCGTCGGCTGGTGATGAGGTGCTGCGCGGCTGGCTGATCAGAAGAACACGCGGATACCGGTGCCCAGGATGCGTCCGGGCAAGGGCGCGACATCCTTCAGGAAGGAGGTGTGTTGGCGTGCTTCTTCGTCGAACAGGTTCTGCGCGTCGACGAACCACTCGATGCCCAGTCCGCCCACACTGTCGTGATGCCAAGCCAGATTGGCATCCACCAGAACGTAACCGTCCGACGGCGTTTCGTAGTCCGCCACATCGTTCTGCGCGCGGTAGTTGACGGCGCTCAATGACGCACGCCACGCGTTTCTGCGCCAATCCAGGTCGACACCGAGACGCATCGGTGCGATGCGTGGCAGATTGCCTTCCAAGGTCTGCACACCTTGGTGCGAGTGGGTGTGGTCCTCGTGGAAGACCGCGACCGTGACATCGCGACTGCCTTCACCCTGAAGTGTGGCGTTGACGCGATCACCGAATACGCGCAAATCCCATTCGCCGCTGGCGTTGTCTGCCAGCATGAAACGGGCTTCCAGCTCGATGCCGATGAAGCGTGCATCCGCTTGACTCCAAAGCGCGATCGGCACTCCGTCATCGCTCAGTACGGTCCCGGGCTCGTCGACGCTTTCGAGCTGACTCAGATAGATGTAGTTGTCCATCCAGGTGCTGAACACATTGGCGCTCGCCCGCACGCGCTCACCGTGCCAGTGCAAGCCCAGCTCGATCTGGTTGGCAATTTCTTTCTTCAGCGTGTCGGTGCCGATTTCGAGCACACCTGTAGCGACATGAAGTCCGTTTGAATACAGCTCTTCAGCGGTCGGTGCGCGCTGGGCGCTGTCGAGACCAACTGTCAGGTGCAACGCATCGGACGCGTCCCATTTGAACGCGGTGGAGGCGCTGTGGGTATCGAAATCGCGGGCGATCAGGCGGGTCGGTGCGAGGTCTTGCGGGATCGTCTGGATGTCGTTGTTGTCCGCACGCAATCCCAAGTCCACTTTGAACACGCCAAATGCCTGCTCCCCGGTCCAGAACAGGCCCCTGTCGCTCGTTTCGGTGCTGGGCACGAAGGCCTCTTCGCCGATGGCATCAAACTCGCGGTCCGACCATTGAATACCTAGTGCACCCGCAAACCCTAGTAATGGTGCGTGGACCGCTTCCAGTCGGGCTTCTTGGCTTCGGTTATCGAAGCGTGTGCCAACTTCGTCACCCTCCAGCTCAAGATGCTGGTAGTCGGTGTCCGCAAACTTAAAGCGCAGCGACTCCAGCAGTCCCAAGTCATCAAGGCCAGCGCGAATCTCACGGCGCTGTTGATCGAGGTCGATCGAGACGGACTCTTCCTCATGCTCTTCCCCATCCTCCTCCCCTTCGTCTCCGCCATGGGTGTGCTCGCTGTGCTGGTGGCCGGGCACGCCGTACAGGGTGTCGTAGCGGCTGAGGCTGGCGCCGAGAAAACCGCGCTCGCCGATCCAGCTCAGGCCAACCGCGCCGGCCTGGGTTTCCAGCGCGCTGTTCGGCAGCGTTCCGTAGGCTTCCTCTTCGTGTTCATGTTCACCGTCACCCTCACCCTCTTCGGCTTCCTCCTCCGCGCGCAGTGCAGCCGACTCAGCGAAACCGGGAATATCGTAGTCATCCGTCTTGCGGCTCAGCGCGTCGACATGCAGGACGACGTTTCCGGTGCGGGCATCAAGGCGGCCCATCGCACTGCGCTCGTTGTTGCCATTGGCGATCCGCGCTTCCGCTCGGCCACTGATCGATTGCTCCGGCAGGGATTCGGCAATACGGCCATCGACCACATTGACCGCACCGCCGATGGCGCCGCTGCCGTAAAGCAAGGTGGCCGGGCCGCGCAGCACTTCGATCTGGTCGGCGAGGAAGGGCTCGATGCTCAGCGCATGATCAACGCTGACCGCCGACACATCGCCGGTCGCTAGGCCTTCGCTGAGCACTTGAACGCGGGCGCCGTCCTGTCCACGGATAATGGGGCGTCCAACCCCCGGGCCGAAGTAGCTACTCTGCACACCGACTTCATTGGCCAGCGTGCGCCCCAAGGTGGCTTGTTTGCGCGCATCCAGTTTTTCGCCGCTCAGAATGCTTACTGGCTGCAGGATGTCTTCGATGGTCTGTCGCAGGGGCGAGGCGGTTACGACCAGTTGGTCCAACTGCTTCGCGCGTTCGCTGTCGTGATTCTGGGCGGAGACGCCGTGTTGAATCAGTGTCAATCCCACGGCGAGAGTCAGTGTCCTTCGTTTCATGTGTTCCTCTGCGTTGTTATAACGTTGTGTTTCAACCGCAAGCCCCAGGGGCGAGGACAGGCTCGAACTGAAGCGGTCGCGTCGGCGGCGATGACGGCGACGATGTCCGAATCAGGGCGACGGCACATGTTACACTGTTGCAAATCCTGCGGGAGTTCCAGATGGCAATCACCCTTCCAGAAGCGGCGTCGGCGTCCATTGACCCCTCTGCGGACGTGTCCAGCCGTGTTGATCAGGTGGGTGCCGTCGCTTCCATTGCCTGCGCTGTGCATTGCGCCAGCTGGCCGCTTCTGCTCGCGCTGGCGCCGTCGCTGGGATTGACCTGGTTGGCCTCGGAGTCGCTGGAGCAGGGCTTTGTGGTGTTTGCCACACTGTGGGCGCTGGGCAGTTTGCTGGTGGGCTATCGTCGCCATCGTGCCTACCGCGCCCTGGGTGTACTCGTACCGGGTTTGCTTCTGGTGTGGTGGTCGACCTTCGGCCCGTGGCATCACGAGGTCGTCGCGCATGCGGTCGGCATGAGCGTTGGCGGAACCCTGATCGCGTTGGCGCATTTGCTCAACCTGCGTTTGGCGCATGGGCATGTCCACGATGCCGCCTGCCGCCACTAGGCGGCTGGCTGACGGCGTTTTGCGCATTCGCAGTGACCTGATAACCTTGGCGGCCGTTTCGAATCCGCCGATATCAGGAGAAAACCATGGGCAAGGGTGATAGCCGTACACGCAAGGGCAAGATCTACAAAGGCAGCTACGGCAATTCGCGTCTTCACCGTGTCGCGGCCGCACCGAAAGTGGCGGTGACCGTCAAGGCACCGGTTGCCAAGAAGGCAGCGGCCAAGAAGAAGGCCTGAGTTGCCTCGCCGGGCCGCTGATCGCCCGGCAGCACCTCCAGCGCCCCGCCTGAACGATTACAGGTGGGGCGTTTTTGTTTCCGCGTCCAGCGCAGCGAGTCGTTCGGGAGTGCCGACATCGTGCCAGTGGCCCGTGTGGCGGACCCCGTCTACCGCGCCCAGGCGCATGGCGCGGCGCAACAGCGGCGCCAATTTGAAGCGCGGTGCAGTGGCGGAGAGTGCCTCGTCAGCGGGAAACGCGTCCCGCCAGTCATCCCACAACGCCGAGCGATAGCAGCCGATGCCGGAATAGGTCAGTTTGGGCTCGCCTTCCGCGCAAACTTGGCCCGATGCATCCAAGTGGAAATCACCGCTCGGGTGCTGCGCAGGATTGTCGACGAGCATCAGGCGCGCCAGCGCGGTCGGCGGCGAGCGCCAATGCGCGAAGTCCACGTCGCAGAAAACATCACCGTTCACCACCAGAAATTGTTCGCGTTGCAATGCCGGCAGCGCGTGCCAGATGCCGCCGCCGGTTTCCAGCGGGATCGCACCTTCGTGGCTGTACTGGATATCCAAACCCCAGCGCGAGCCATCGCCGAGCGCCGGTTCGAACTGCTCGGCAAGGTGACAGATATTGATGACCACGCGGGAGAATCCGGCACGCGCGAGTGCCTCCAGATGCCATTCGATCAAGCGCTTGCCGCCACAGTGAAGCAGCGGTTTGGGCGTATGTGTTGTTAACGGACGCATACGTTCGCCAAGACCGGCGGCCAGAATGATGGCGCTATCCAGCAAGTCTTCGCTCATGGGGATCGCGCCGCACTGAGGTCGACCGCGCTGACAGTGCGTGAAAGCAGGCTGCGGAAGTCGGCAAATTCGGGCCAGGGTTGCATCACATCCAGCACATAGCCGAACACCCGCGGAAGATCGGCGAGATAGCCCGACTTGCCATCGCGATAGTGCAGGCGACAGAAGATTCCCAATACCTTGAGATGCCGCTGCAGCCCCATCCAGTCGAAGGCGCGATGAAACCGTTCTGCGTCGTCCGTGATGCGGCCAGATCGTACCCACTTCAGGCGGAACGATTCGGCCCAGCGACGAACGTCGTGTTCCGGCCAGCGCACATAGCAATCGCGCAAAAGCGAAACCAGGTCATAGGTGAAGGCACCGCGCAGTGCATCCTGAAAGTCGATCAGAGCCAAGCCTGTATCGACGGGAATCAGATTGCGGGCGTGGAAGTCCCGATGCACGAAAACCTGCGGCTGCGCGAGTGCGTTGTCGATCAGTGTTCGAAAGCCGAGTTCGAGGACGTCCCAGTCCGTGCACGCCAGCTCGACCCCGAGATGCCGCTGCAGGAACCAGGTGGGCATCAGTTCCAGTTCCGTGCGCAGCCGATCTTCGTCATAGGCCGGTGTCGCATCCGGCGGAATGTCGGTTTGCATCCGGAACAAATCATCCATTGCCCGCTGATAGAAGGCTTCCACCCGCGCCATCGCTTGCTGTTGTTGCGCGGTGATCAGTTCGTCAAGCAACAGGCGTTCGCCGAGGTGTTCGATGAGGGCGAAGCCGTTGATGGGGTCTGCGGCATGCACTTTGGGCACGCGTAACCCATGTGCTTCGAGCAGCTCAGCGATTTGCAGCCACGGTTGCAGCGGCACCTGCTCGGGCGGCGAGTCCATCAGCAGCAGGGTGGGCTCGCTGCCGATCAGCGGGAGATAGCGGCGTGCACTGGCATCCGACGCGGCCACACTCGTTTGCAGCGTGGGCTTGCCGAGCGCCTGCATCGCCCAGCGCAGACCGGCTTCGGCGCGTGAATCCAGCGCGTTATTCAATCCAGCATTCCGGCCAGCGCGGCGACATGCGCAATACTGCATTCGCGCAGCGCGGCCAGGCTGTATCCACCTTCGAGGACGGACACGATACGTCCCTCGCAACACTCATTGGCGACCTTCATCAGTTGCTGCGTCAGCCAGATGAAGTCCTCGGTTTCCAGGTTCAGTCCAGCAAGCGGGTCCAGGTGATGGGCATCGAAGCCTGCCGAAATGAACAGCAACTGCGGTCTGAATTCACGCAGGCGGGGCAGGGCGACGCTGCGATACAGCTCCTGCACGCGATCACCCGCCGCTCCTTCGGCGATGGGAAGATTCAGCAGGTTGTTGACCCCGGTTTCGTGCGCGTGTCCGGTGTGCGGATAGAGCGGTGCTTGATGGCTGGAGACGTAGAGCACGCGCGGGTCGTTCTGGAAGATGTCCTGCGTGCCGTTGCCGTGGTGAACGTCGAAATCAACGATCGCGACACGATCAAGCCCATGTTTTTCCAGGGCATGTGCCGCGCCGACCGCAACCGAATTGAACAGGCAGAACCCCATCGCGGTATCGCGGGTGGCGTGATGACCGGGAGGGCGAACGGCGCAGAAGGCCGCGTTCGATTGCTGCCCGAGCACGGCATCGACGGCGGCGACCACCGCGCCCGCCGCGTGGCGCGCTGCTTCGGGCGAGTCCGCATTCATCGCGGTATCGGCATCGATGCGGTCCTGATGCTCGATGGCGGCATCGACAATGCGCGACACCAGTTCGGGCGTATGCACACGCAACAGCTGTTCGCGTTGCGCGCGGGGGGCTTCACGCCATTCCAGATCCAGATCGTCGAGTTCGTGCAAAGCCTGCAACACGGCGGCCAAGCGTTGCGGCGATTCAGGATGTCCCGGACCGGCGCTGTGACGGATGCAGACGGGGTGGGTGAACAGAAGCATCAGGCATGCCTGCGGGTATGGTTCCAGAGCACTTCGCCGGCGCCGTCCGCGCGAGCCAGTACGCGCGCCATCACGAACAGCAGGTCGGACAAACGGTTGAGATAGCGGATCGCCTCGGCACGCACCGCATCGTGGTGAGAAAGCGTGACGAGTTCGCGCTCCGCACGCCGACAGACAGTCCGCGCCACGTGGCAATGCGCGGCTGACGGACTGCCTCCCGGCAGAATGAAGTCCTTCAGTGCAGGCAACGCGGCGTTCAATGCGTCCAGGGTGTTTTCAAGACCCTCGATGTCGGCATCATGGATGGCGGCGTGTCCGGGGATACACAACTCGCCACCGAGATCGAACAACTGATGTTGAATCCGGACCAATGCGGTCTGCACCGCATCGGGAAGCGAATGCGCAAGCACGACGCCGATCTGTGAGTTCAACTCGTCCACTGTGCCGTAGGCCGTGACCCGCGCGGAGTCCTTGGAGACACGGCTACCGTCGCCGAGGCCGGTGCTGCCATCGTCCCCGGTGCGGGTGTAGATGCGCGTGAGTCGATTGCCCATGCGCTCGCCTCAGGCTGCCTGGGCGGTGCGCAACGCGGGCACCTGGCGTTGCAACAGTTCGAAGCCGCCGAACAGCAACAGTGACCACACCGCCGTGCCAAGCAACTGCGACTTCAGAAACGGCAGCGCTGCCACATAGCATTCGGTCAGGCCGATCTGGCAGGCGGGATGGCTGGTCAGCGGATCGGCGAACCACCATACGGCGAAGTTGGTGAGCACGAAAAACAGCAGCACGCTGCTCAGGCCCGCGATCGTCACGCTGCGCACGCCAACTCGCCCGCGCAGCGCCATGCCGATCATCACCGTCAGTGCGATGCTGGCGTACACCACCGGCATCAGGTTGTAGAGGCCCAGCCACAGATCACTCAGCAACAGCGCCCCCAGCGGAATCGCGAAGGCCGCCCAGCGCTGGGTGAAGTACGCGCCGCCAAACAGTGCCATTGCTTCGACCGGGGTGAAGTTCCAGGCATGAGGCAGCAACCGCGCCAGAGCGGCCACCATCACAAAGCCGATCAGCACGGCACGTTGGGGAGAAAAAAAGCGAACCGGGGTATTCATCGCAAAGGCACTCACGTCTGCTCGCCATCCAGCGGCGATCTTCCCGGTAGCATAGCCGATCACTTCAGCAGAATTGGTATGCGGGATCGGACCGATGCAGGAACCGGAGTTGGCGCGATTCGACGTGGTCATTGTGGGCGGCGGGTTGGTGGGCTGCAGTCTGGCAATCGCCCTGAGCGGTTACGGCTGGTCGGTTTGTCTGATCGAGCAGAATTCGCCGCGCCTCGCGCCGCCCGGCTTCGATGAGCGCAACCTCGCCTTGTCGCGCAGCAGTGTGATCGCCCTACAGCGCCTGCAAGTCCTTGCGCATCTGGATACCGCTGCCGAGCCGATTCGTCGTATCGAGGTGAGCCGAGCGGGGGATTTCGGTCGCGTCAGCCTGCGGGCCGAAGACCATGCGGTCGATGCATTCGGCGCGGTGGTGGTGGCGCGCGAATTGGGCCAGGCCTTGCATCGACGTCTGCAGGCGTGTGATGACGTGAGCGTCTGGTCACCCGCGCAGGTGGTGTCGGCGCATAGCGCGTCGACCTGTGTTCGCCTGCAGGTGCGGCGCCCGTCGCAGGACTGTGTCATCGAGGCGCGCCTGCTGCTGGCGGCCGATGGCAGCGATTCGCCGCTGCGTCAAGCGATGGGCATAGCCGAGACCACGCACGACTATGGGCAACATCTGTTCGTCAGCGTGTTGCAGGCGGCGCGACCACACCAGCACTGCGCCTGGGAGCGCTTCACCGCGCAGGGGCCGGTGGCCCTGTTGCCGATGGCGCAAGGGCGCTACGGCAGTGTGATGACGGTGCCCTCGGACGCCGTTGATGCGGTCGCCGGATTGTCGGATCGCGACTATCTCGATGGTTTTCAGCAACGCTTTGGCTGGCGTGCCGGGCGTTTTGTGCGCGCCGGAGCGCGTTCGCTGTATCCGCTGCGGCTAAGGGTCGCCGAGCGACTTGTTGCCTCGCGATTCGCCCTGCTTGGCAACGCCGCACAGACCCTCCATCCGATTGGTGCGCAAGGTTTCAATCTCGGTCTGCGTGATGCCTTGTGGATGGCGCAACTGCTGGCCGCGCAGCGCGCAGGCAATGCCGATGCGGATCCTGGCGACCCAGGCTTGCTGCAGCGGTATGCCGCCGTGCGTGGGCCGGATCGGCAGCGCACCCTGGACTTCAGTGACGGCATGGCCAGACTGTTTGTCCGTGAGGCCTGGCCGGTACGAGTGCTGCGCTCGGTCGGCATGAACCTGCTGGCCCTGTCGCGAGGCGCGCAACGGCATTTGGCAGTGCAAGCCATGGGCATGGCGGAGCCACGACCGACGATACTTCAGGAGTCAACGTAATGAGCCGACGGACACGGACCGGCGTAACCGATGTGGTCGTGGTGGGTGGCGGCATCGTGGGTGCGGCCGCCGCGCTCGGCATGGCGCAGCAGGGTTTGTCGGTGCAACTGGTCGAGAAGCGCCGTCCCGCGACGTGGGATGCCGCGTCGGCGCCGGACCTGCGGGTGTACGCGATTTCTCCGGCCTCGCAGTCCTTGCTTGAGCGTGTTGGCGTCTGGTCGACGATCCAGTCGCGACGTGTGCAGGCCTATCGGCACATGGAAGTCTGGGACGCCGTGGCGGGCGGGCCGATGCGATTGTCCGCGTCGGACGCCGGACGCACGGCGCTGGGTCATATCGTTGAAAGCCGACTGATTCTTGACGCCCTGTGGACCGCACTGGAAGCCTCCACCGTGCGCATTCGGCTGGGTGTCAGTGCGGATCACCTGGCGGATGATCATGGTGCCGCGCATGCGCGACTGACATTGAGCGATGGCGAGACCATCGACACCCAGCTGGTGATTTCGGCTGAGGGGGCAAATTCGCCGCTGCGGCGCGCGCAGGGCGTTGCGACGCAAGGGCGCGACTACGCGCAACAAGGCGTGGTTTGCTTCGTCGAGACGGAACACGATCACGCCGAGACGGCCTGGCAGCGCTTTCTACCTGATGGACCGCTCGCGTTTCTGCCTTTCGGGGCGCGTCGATGTTCGATTGTCTGGAGTTTGCCGATGCCACAGGCGACGCGCGTCTGTGCGCTTCCCGCTGAGGCATTCGAAGCGGAGCTGGAGCGTGCCTTCGATGCGCGGCTGGGGCGACTGCGGCTGTGTTCCGAGCGAATGGGATTTCCGCTGCGCATGCAACTGGCGGAGCGCTTGGTGGAGCGGTCGCTGGTCCTGATGGGCGACGCCGCGCATGCGGTGCACCCGTTGGCGGGGCAGGGTGTCAACCTTGGACTTGCGGATGTCCGCGAGTGGCTGGATACGGTGGACCACGCACTCGCCGCTCAGCTGCCGGTGCCAGGTCCGCGCGGTCTGGCGCGCTATGCGCGGCGACGGCGCAGCGACAGTTGGTGGGCCGCGCAAACGTTCGACACCATTGAGCGCGTATACGGCTCGCCGCGATTGTTTCCGGCCTTGCTGCGTGGGCAGGCGTTTTCGCTGGTTTCGGCCTCGCAATGGCTGCAGGGTCAACTGATTCGCCACGCCTCCGGTTGAGGTCGCGCCGTTCCTGCCGACCTATCGGCTGAGAGCCAGCCCACGCGCGCGATGTGACGGCGGACAAAATCGGCGCAGGACTTGCAAGCGTTTGCGTGTGCCCTGGGGTGTGCCGCCGATGGCGTGCCGGTCCCGGTATTGCGGAAGGCACGTTCAGGGAGCTCCGCACCCGCCAATCTCGTCCTTTGGGGGGACGCACAGTGCCTATCCGTCGCTTTTCCAATGCCTCCATTGCCAACAAACTGGCGTTCGTCGGCATCCTGTCGCTGCTTGCTGTGATCATTCCGTCGTGGTCCGTGATTGATGTGTTGCGTACCCGGGTCGCTGTGTCCGATCACGAGTTGGAAGGCATTCCACCGCTGCGGTCTGTCTCCGACCTGATCAAGTCAACTCAAGCACTGCGTGGCCTGAGTACGCGTATTGCCAACGGTGAGTCGACACTCGGTGGGCCTCGCGCGGAAGTCGCGCAGCAGGTGAGCGCCACCCTGGCGCAGTCGAAGGCGGACTTGCGTGCGGCAGGATTCGATGATCTGTCCGAACAGATCGCGTCACTGCAGGCAGATATTCAGGCCATGGCGGGTTCGTCGACGGCCGATCCGCGTCAGGTATTTGTCGCCTACAGCACGCTCATCGAGCGGCAGATGGCACTACTGGATCAGCTTCGCGATGCGTCGGCGTATGTCTACACGCCCTACGTCGAAAGCTATCACCTGATGAATGCCGTGCTGGTCGAAAGCGCACAGGTGTCCGAAGCCTTGGGCAAGGCACGCGGGCTGGGATCGCTGCTGTTGGCAGGAAGGCTTGCTGAGCCGCCCGCGGATGACGTCGCCTTGGCGCAGGACGTGGCGGCGCAATTGCAACTCGCGATGGCGTCGTGGGAGCGCATGCAGCGTGAACTGGACAAGGCCGTGCGCCTCAATGCCTCCACCGCAGCGGTGCTGGCCGCGCCGCTGCAGACGGCCAAGACCGAGGTAGAGGCCGCGCTGATGCGGGGAAAGTCGAGTCTGAGCTCGACCACGGTGCAAAGTGTTGACGAATGGTTCGCGCGTTTCAGCACGGCGGTGGATGCTCAGTTAGTGCTGGTCAATGCTGGTATCGAGCAACTGCGCACTCTTTCCCAGCAGCAGCGTGACGCGGTTTCCGCTCGTCTTTGGACGACCGTTGCGATTGCCAGTGCAATGGTTCTATTGATCGGTTGGTTGTTGTGGCGCCGCGGACGGCACATCGTGGGGACAATGCGCTTCTCGGTGCAGTTGGCATCACGTATCGCCGATGGACGGCTGGACAACACGATTCGCATTGATCGGCAAGACGAGAGCGGTCAGTTGCTGACCGCCCTGCGGCGTATGCAGGAAAAATTGCGCGACACGCTGGCACACGAGCGCGAAGTGGCGGCCGAGAATGCCCGCGTTCGCTCGGCGCTGGATGTCGCGTCAACAGGCATGATGATCGCCGATGCGGACGCACGAATCGTCTACATGAACCCGTCGGTGGATCGCATTCTGCGGCAGGCCGAGTCGGAAATCAGACAGAAACTCAAGGACTTCTCGGCAGACCGTGTGCTCGGGCAAACCTTCGATATCTTCCATGCCGATCCGAGCCACAACCGTCGAGTCGTATCCGGGTTGCAACAGCCGCATCGCGCCTCGATTCAACTCGGGCGCGCGCATTTTGCGCTGACCGCCAGCCCCATTTTCGATACCGACGGTGCCCGAATCGGTACCGCGCTGGAGTGGGCCGACAAGACATCCGATGTTGAAATCCAATTCCAGCTGAGTCGCGTGGTGCAGGGGGCTGCCGCCGGTGATCTGGGTGTCCGCATGCCTGTGCCTGACAATGATCCGCGCATGGCCGAGGTCTCGCGCGGCATCAATTCCTTGTTGGGCACGGTCTCTATGGCGGTTGGTGAGGTTCAGGACGTCATGAGCGCGGTGGCAGAGGGCGACTTGTCAGCGCGTTCGCAAGCCAAACTGGCCGGGGCATTTGCGCAGTTGCGCGACGACGTCAATCGCACCTCCGAGTACCTTTCGGTGGCAGTAGGCAACATCCAGCAGGCGGTGGAATCCATCGACAGTGCGGCCGCAGAAATCGCCAGCGGCAATGCAGATCTGTCTGATCGCACCGAGCAGCAAGCGGCCAATCTGGAGGAGACCGCTGCCGCGATGGAAGAACTGACCTCGACGGTTCGCGTAACGTCCGATAACGCCAACCAGGCCAGTCGATTGTCGACCGAGGCGGCGCAGCGCGCACGGGACGGCGGCGTCGCGGTCAAGGCCATGATCGGCACCATGAGCGAAATCGAGCAGTCCTCGCGCAAGGTTGCGGACATCATCAGCACGATCGATGGCATCGCCTTCCAGACCAACATCTTGGCGCTCAATGCCGCGGTGGAAGCAGCGCGTGCGGGTGATCAGGGTCGAGGTTTTGCGGTGGTGGCGGGCGAGGTGAGGGCACTCGCGCAGCGCTCTGCACAGGCAGCGAAGGAAATTTCCCAACTTATCCATGAGTCGGTGGAAAAGGTCAGCGAGGGCAGTCGTCAGGTCAGCCATGTGGGTGGCGCCATCGACGCCATGGTGGAATCCTCGGTGCAGGTTGCGGCGATCGTGGGCGAAATATCCGCCGCGACCCACGAACAAACCTCGGGCATTGAACAGGTCAATCACACTGTCACCGAAATGGATCAGGTGACCCAGCAGAATGCGGCCCTTGTCGAGGAAGTCTCTGCGGCATCGCACTCGATGGAAGATCAGGCGCGCGCGCTGGCGAAGGTGGTGACGCAGTTCCGTCTTGCCTCCAGTGACGACTCAGCACGTGAGGCTGCATTAGGTATCGACTTCGAAGAGATGGTTGCAGGGCATCAAGCCTGGAAACAACGCCTGTTCGATTTCATGGGTGGTCATGGTGAGAGCATCGACGCCAAGGTCGCTTCGCGCGACGATGCCTGTGCACTGGGCAAGTGGATCTACAGCGAGGGGCAGAAGCGCTTGGGTCACCTGCCGGAGTTCGACGCGCTTCGCAGTCATCACGCCGCGTTCCACAATTGCGCTGGCGACGTTGCCGGTTGTGTCCACGCCAAAGACATGAAAAAGGCGGAAAGCACGCTGGTGGGGCCGTTCGTCGAACACACGACGCGCACCGTGAGCGCGCTGCGAAGCTTGAAGCGCGCGGCATTGCGCGACACGGATTGGCGATAGGAGTTGGATCTGGGCTCAGCTCTGGCGCGAACGCTTCAGTCCGTAAGCGCTGGCGATCAGCAGCGGCAGCATGATCGCCAGCCAGGCGTTTTGCGATTGCGGATAGTTTTGTGCTTGCAGGATGACCCAACCGATCGTGGCGCTGATCCACCACAACTGGACTGAATACATCGCCAGGGCGGACGCGCCGGGGTGCTTGCCATGGCGCACGGCGAGCCACGCGCCGACCCCCGCGCCCAGGGCCAACAATGGATTGAATAGCAACAGATTGGCGTTCTGCCACGCGGCAACATGGTCCGTGACACCACAGCGCCAGCAGCCCGCTGCCGATCAGCCCGGTCATGGCGGTCATGCCGGAAAGCGCCAGCAAGCGGGCAGGCGACCGCGGCGCAAAGCCAGCAGCATGGCGGTCGACAACACGGTGCCAAGGGCCAGGGCAGTCCATAGTTGCGAGGGCGGTTCGCTCGCGGCGCGATTCGGCCCTGCTGGCAGCAACTCCTCCACCTGAACAACCAGTGGGCGTCCATCGCTGCCTTGCGATTCGCCCAGTACCTCGGACAGTCGCTGCGGGATGAAGCTCTGCTGCCAGAGGCTCAGCGGTTGATCGGCCATCGGTCCAAGGCCGAGGTCCATACCCCACAGCAGCCAAGGCACTGCATTCGCGTGCCGCAATGCCTCGAACCGATAGCTCAGGCCCTGCGAACGCGCGCGCCATTGCGATTGAAGTTCGCTTTGCAGGGCGATGTCCAGCGCGTCGCGCACCTTGGTGGAACAGTTGGCGGTGAAGTAGTCGTAGCGATATTCCGCATTCTCGGGTAGCACATGCGTGCGCAAGTGCCGGATCAGGCGATCCGCCTGATTCGCATCAAGGTTCAGCCACTGCACGCGCACGCCGCGCTGCTCGCTGGCATAGCCAGCCAGATCGCGCGAAAGCGGCAGCGCGACAGCCAGATAGCGCATATCGCCACGCAAAAAGCGGGCAAGAAAGCCAGGCTGCTCGAAATCGAAATAGCCGAAGTTGTAGGACAAGGGCTCCGAGCCGTCCTGCAGATCCACCAGCAAGGCGTTGTGGCCGAAGCGCGCCCAGTATTCGGCACCGGGCTGCATCGTCATCACGCCGATGCGCGGCGCGGCAGACGCATTCTGCACGCACAGCAGGACGCAGAAAACCAATGCGGCCAGCAGCCGGTTCCATCGGCAGGACTCAGTCATCCTGCAGCCGCAGTTCCAGCCGGTGCAGGCGACGACCGTCCGATTCCAGCACGGTGAACTGCAGGCGGCCGAGCGTGATTTGCTCGTCGACCTCCGGCAGATGACCCGCCGTACCGGTCAACAAGCCACCGATGGTGTCGTAATCGTCGTCGGGCAGTTGGGTCTGGAAGCGCTGATTGAAGTCCTCAATCGGCATCAATGCTTCAACCTGATAGACGCCGTCCGCCGACAAGGCGATGGCCTTGTCCTGGTTGGGCGCTTCATCGTGTTCGTCGTCGATTTCACCGACGATCTCTTCCAGCAGATCCTCAATCGTTACCAGGCCGGCGACGCCGCCGAATTCGTCGACCACCACCGCCATGTGATTGCGGCTGAGCCGGAACTCGTGCAGCAGCACATTGAGTCGCTTCGACTCCGGCACCAGTACGGCCGGTCGCAGCAATGTTTGCAAGCGCGGTGGTTCACCCGCCGCGAAACAGCGCAGAAGATCCTTGGCGAGCAGAATGCCAAGGACCTCGTCGCGGTCGTCGCCATGCACGGGAAAGCGTGAATGTCCGCTCGAAACCACGATGGCGAGAATCTCAGCCATGTCGGCTTCAATGGGGACGGACACCATTTGCCCGCGTGGGACCATGACATCGGAAACCTGCAACTCCGCGACGGTCATCGCGCCTTCGATCATTGCCAGCGTGTCGGCGGCCAGCAAGCCACTGGCGTGGGCATGGCGGAGATCCTGCAGGAGGTCATCCCGGCTCTTGGGCTCGCCCGTCAATGCCTGGCTCAAACGGCCAAACCAGGATCGCGGGGCGGAGCCGGTGGTACTCGAATCTTCTGACATTGCTTCGCAGATGACGCCCAAGGGCGGCATTCGAGTTTAGCCGAACTTCACGACGGAACTGCAAGCGCTCGCAAGGAAATTCGCGCCGGAACTGGCATCATTCGGTGCTTTGATGCCGCCGCGATCCGATTGGGTGGCGAGTCGATGCCTTGGGGGAAGCAAAATGAAAGCGACAATCATCGCTGGCGCCATCGCTTGCGCGCTGGTCGGCCAGGCGGCGCAAGCCAAATCCGAAGCGCGCGAAGTTCTGCGTGTTCACACCACCGAACGCGCGGCCATCCAGAGACTTGCCAGTCGCTACGGTCACCTGATTGTCAGTCCAGAAAAGGGCATCGTGGTGTTGGATGCCCCGGCCTGGGAGCGTGATCGCTTGCGTGCCGAGGGCTTTGATCTCGAGGTGGATTCGATGGCCACCGAGGCACTGCAGAATCAGCCGGTGCGTTTGCCGGGACAGAAGGCGGGTATTCCCGGTTACACCTGCTATCGCACCGTGACCGAAACCTATACGCGCATGGACCAACTGGCAGCGCAGCATGCGGAACTGGCGACGATCATCGACATCGGCGACTCCTGGGAAAAGTCCGCACTGGGTGGCAGCAACGGTGCCGACATGCGGTTGCTGAAGTTGACCAATTCGGCGGTCAGTGGCCCGAAGCCGATTCTGTACGTGATGACCGCGATCCACGCCCGTGAGTACACCACGGCGGAGCTCAATCTGCGTTTTGCCGAATACCTGCTCGACCACTATGGCAGCGATGCCGATGCGACCTGGGTGCTCGATCATCACGAAGTGCACCTGTTGGTCCAGTCCAATCCGGACGGACGCCGCAAGGCGGAAACCGGCCTGTCGTGGCGCAAGAACACCAACAATACAAACTCGATTGGATGCGATGCCGGAGATGGCCCAGAGGATTTAGGGGTTGATCTCAACCGCAACTGGCCTTTCAAATGGGGGCAGGTGGCGGGCGGGTCGAGCGGCAATGCCTGCGACGAAACCTATCGTGGCAACAGTGCCGCCTCCGAGCCCGAAACGACGGCGACGCTCGACTACGTCCGCAGCCTGTTCGCCGACCGCCGTGGCCCCGGCGATAACGATCCGGCGCCGTTGGACACCAGTGGCATCTTTCTGGACATTCACAGCTACTCACCCTCGGTGCTGTGGCCCTGGGGCTGGACCGAAAACGCGGCACCGAATGCGACCGGACTGGAACATCTGGCCCGTCGCTTCGCCTGGTTCAACGGTTACGACGCCTACCAGTCGGTAGGGCTGTACGCCACCGATGGCACGACCGACGATACGGTTTACGGCGAACTCGGGGTGCCGGCCTACACCTTTGAGATGGGCACCGCGTTCTTCCAGAGTTGTGCGAGCTTCGAGAGCACTATCTACCCGGACAATCTGCAGGCCTTGCTGTATGCGGCGCGCGTGGTGCGTGCGCCCTATCAGTTGCCACTGGGACCGGAGGCACGCCAGGTAGCAACCTCGCCCGACATGCCGGTAACGGGTGACAACATCACCGTGACCGCGGTGGTCGATGACAGTCGCAGCAGTACGTATCAGGGCGGTGTCGGCTCACAGAACATCGTCGCGGCGAATGCCTACGTCGGAACGCCGCCATGGCAGGCGGGCGCGACGCCGGTTGCCATGCAGGCGAGCGACGGCGGATTCAACAGCAACGCCGAATCCGTGCAGACCAGTCTTTCCTCTGCATCGATTCCGCCCGGCAAGACCCTGGTTTACGTGCAGGGGCAGGATGCGTCCGGTGCGGTGGGCGCGATCAGCGCCGGCTTCGTGCAGGTTTTCGATCCCGCGTCCTTGGCGACCGTGCAGGGCACGGTGCGCCACATCGGCAGCAATGACCCGATATCCGGGGCGACCATTTCGGTGGCTCAGCGCACCGCGCAATCGGCGGTCGATGGCAGTTTTTCGCGCCGCTTTGAAGCCGGAACAGTAACGGTGGATATCAGCGCGCCAGGTTACGAGCCCTGGCAGCAGACCGGCGTCGTTGCCGCCGGTGGTCAAACAGTGAATCTGCAACCGCGCCTGTATGCCCTGTGTCCGCTGGCGGAGAACGACGCCGAATCGGGTGCAGGTGGCTGGACGCCAGCCCAAAGCGGTTGGGCCATCGTGCAGCCGAACGCCGTTACGCCGACCCGCGCCTGGAATGAAAGTCCGTCGGGCAACTACGGCAACAATGCGAACCTGAGCCTGGTCTCTCCGACCATTGATGCGACCGGTATGGAGTCGCCGGTTCTGAGCTTCCGTTCCTGGTGCGATACCGAAGCGACCTACGACTACGGTCATGTGGACATTTTGATCGATAACGGTGATGGATGGACCGAGACTCTTGATCTGTTCACCTGTGATGGCGATCCGCAGTGGCGTGATGTGCGCATCGAATTGCCGCAGGTGGCGGGTGCGTCGGCAGTGAAGGTCCGCTTCCGCTTTACATCCGATTCTTCGATCAATGACGATGGCTGGTACATCGACGACATCCGCTTGCTGGCGGGCGGGCAAGCCTGTCGCGATTCGCAGGACCCGCAGGCTGGACAGGCGATCTTCGCCGACGGGTTCGAGTAGCACGGGCATTTGATCCAGCTCGATTCGTCTGCATTGGCGTTTGATTAGCATGCGCGGGGTTCCAACTGCCGGGGATGCGGCGCATGCCTTCGCCACCGTGGGTTTTACCTTGGTTTGACTGGGTGTTGACCGGATTGGCGCTGCTCGCTCTTGTGCTGGCGGCGCGCTGGTTGCCCTGGTTCAAGCTGCGTCGCGACAACGAAGCCCAGCATGTCTTTTTTGCGGGCATCGTCTGTCTGGTGGCCTTGCGCTTTGCCGTGTTCGACAAGATTCCCGGCTTGAGCCTGCATTTTTTCGGTGCGGCCATCGCGACCTTGATGTATGGACCCGCGTTCGCACTGTGGGCGATGGCGCTCTCGGTGCTGGTCGCCGCGCTGGCCGGTGCGGGCCTGTGGCTGGGCATGGCAGCGGATTTCGTGACAGGTGGTTTGTTGCCGGTCGCTTGGATGCAGTGCCAGCACTGGTTGATCCGTCGCCAGTTGCCCAACAACGTGTTCGTCTACGTGTTTGCCACCGCGTTTCTGGGCGGTGCGCTGAGTGCGCTGGTGGCGCAATTGGCGCGCGCGGCGATGGTGGCGTGGATGGTCGATGGTGCATCGGCGCAGGCAGCACACAACTTCCTTATCTCGGCGCCCTTGATGATGTTCGGTGAGGCATTCCTTACCGGCGGCGCGATGGCCCTGATGGTGGCTTACCGCCCGCAATGGGTGGCGAGTTTTGATGATGATGTCTATCTGAAGCCACCCGCCGACGATTGAATCCGCAGGGCGTTTCACGCGTTCTTCGTGCAGTGCAGGTTTGACTTTGGTCCAGCCTAGCGGGTAAACCTGCGCGGCTTGCAGGGCCATGCCCGCATGCGGAGGCGGACCACGGAGGGTGTCCGCCCGGATCAATCCTTAGGGGAGCACTGAATGACCAGTCAATCTACCGTTGCACCGCCGCAGTTCCCGCAGTTGATGGGGCATCCCAGACCGTTGTGGATGCTTTTCATGGCCGAGTTCTGGGAGCGCTTTGCCTTTTACGGCATGCGCTGGGCACTGACCCTGTACATCGTTGCGCAGTTCTTCGGCGGTGACAGTTCGGGTCAGGCCTACGCGGGCCGTACCTACGGTTCGTTTCTGGCGCTGGTCTATGCGACGGCCATTTTTGGCGGTTATGTCGCCGATCGCATCATTGGCTATCAGCGCTCCATTTTGCTCGGCGCTGTGGTGTCGGCACTGGGTCTGTTTCTGATTACCGTGCCCAACCAACAGATTTTCCTGCTCGGGCTGGCCGTACTGATTGTGGGCAACGGCCTGTTCAAGCCGAATATTTCTTCGCTCGTCGGGCAACTGTATGCACAGGGTGACGAGCGCCGGGATCGCGGCTTCACGTTGTTCTACATGGGCATCAATGCGGGCGCGCTGGTCGCGCCGTTGCTGACTGGATGGTTGGCCAGCACGGTGTTCGGTACGCCGATGGAGCAAAACTACAAGGTGGTCTTCTATGCCACCGGAGTCGGCATGCTGATCAGTCTGGTGTGGTTCTGGTTGGGTCGGGCGCAGTTGCAGGGTATTGGCCTGCCCCCGCCGGATCGCAATCCCTCCAAGAGTCTGGTTGGTGTGATCGTCGGTGTGGTGCTGTCGATCCCCTTGGTCTATCTGTTGATGTCGAAAGTGGGAGCCGAAGGTCTGCAGTACATCCTGACCGCGCTGTTCATCGGACTGTGCACCATGTTGCTGCTGGGTGCCGGCAAGACCGACAAGGTCGGCGTCCATCGCGTGATCGCCATGCTGCTGATGTTCACCTTCAACATTCTGTTCTGGATGTTCTTCGAGCAGGCCGGTTCGAGCTTCAATTTCCTGGCGGAAAAGCTGGTGGATCGCGATCTGTTTGGGGCGGGTGGTTTCGTGTTCCCGACCGGTTGGTTCCAGTCGGTGAATCCGGCGGCCATCGTGCTGCTGGCGCCGGTCATCACCCTGATCTGGGCGGCCCTGGCCAAGGGCAAGCTGGAACCGTCGATTCCGCGCAAGTTTGGCCTGGGCCTGATCGGTAATGCGCTGGGCTTTGCCATCCTGATGTATGCGCTGACCAACCTGGTCGATCCGGGTACCGGGATGCTGCCGTTCTGGCCGTTGGTGGCCTGCTATGTGCTGCAGACCATGGGTGAGCTGTGCCTGTCACCGATCGGTTTGTCGATGGTGACCAAGCTGGCGCCTGCGAGCATGGTCGGCTTCGCGATGGGCGGCTGGTTCCTGTCGACGGCAATCGGCAACAACCTGTCCGGCCTGCTGGCGGGTCATATTTCCGGTGAGTCCGGTATGACGGTCGAATCAGCCCTGGGTGGGTTCACCTTCAGCTTCCAGTTGCTCATCGGTGCGGGCATTCTGTTGTTCCTGATCGCACCCTTGATCAACAAGCTGATGCACGGCGTGAAGTGATCAAGGCGAAGCGGTGCGCACCGGAACGCCGTCTGGCGTGGGTGCGCACCGCTTCGGTTTCGGTATCGAAGAGAAGGATGATGGCGAGCGCCGACGCGACCAGCGCGCCGCTCAGTCCGATGCAGACGCGTAACCCGTAAGCCTGTCCGCCTGCCACGAACGCGACGATGGAGCGCGACACCACGCTGGCGGCAAACACGCCCAGCAATGCCCACTGCGCGACCTCGGTGCTGAAGCTGCCGCTGGCACCCATCTGCGCGACTGAAGCGCCTGCAGCGTGCAATTCGATCAGCGCGGCGATGGCGGCGGTGATCAGTGCGCCACCATCGCCCAACACATCCTGCAACCAGGCCGACAAAAGCAACACCCCGGCGATCAGGGCGGCGAAGATCAGCGCGTGACTCATGCGGAACATGCGTGATTCCGCCGTTGGCATCGCGCTGTGACCGTTGCCCTCGGCGAACTTCAGGCCCAACAAACCGCCCACGGCGAGGACCGCGCCGAAGGCCAGCAATTGTGGCAGGGCGATCTTCAGAAACAGCGGTGACACCGTGGCAATCACCGGTAGCATCAGCAACAGTGATGCCAGCGCCGCGAACATCGCCGCGGCCACGCTGGGTGTGCGCAATTCCGGGGTTTCGCGCACGCGCTGACCGAAGCCCGCAATCGCGGCGGTGGAAGATACAAACCCGGCAAAGAATCCCGCCAACGGCAGGCCCCATCGGCCGCCCACCACGCGCAGCGCAACATGGCCGATGGCGCTGATCGCCATCACCAGCACGACCAGTTGCCAGAGCTTGGCCAGCTTCAAAACGCCGTAGGGATCAATCGGCTCGCTGGGCAGCAAGGGCAGCACCAGCAACGCGGCGCCGAGCAGCAGCAATCCATCCTGCACTTCGTGCTCGCTGATCAGTTCACGACCCAGACGATGCAGCCGATCCTTGCCCTGCAGCAGGATGGCGATCAGCACGGCCAATGCGGTCGCCAGGCCTGGCGAATGGTGCGCCAGGCCGCCCAGCAAGGTGGTCAGCAGCAGGGCGATCTCGCCGGTGAGGCCCGGCGAGTTGGGTTCACCCTTTTGATAGCCCGCATAAGCCAGCGCGGTGATCGCGGCCAAGGTGACGAGAAACACCGGCAGGCCGAGTTGCCAGCCGATCACCCCGCCCAGAGCGGCCAGGGTATGCGTGCGCATGCCGGCCGACAGCTTGCCCGCGCCGCGCTGACGTTCGCGGACCACGCCGATCAGCAAGCCGATGCCCAGCGCACTGAGATAGGCGGAATACGTTGGCGATAGATGAAAGTCCATGCCGCATCGTCCTTGGGTGCCGTTGTGCCAGCATAACCGGCGAAGCAATGCACCCGGCATTGCAAGGCACTTGCCAAGAGGTTCTGCATGACCCGCCGCCGTATTTCCTCCGGTTCCCGCTTCGAGGCAGACATCGCCTATTCGCGCGCCATCGTCGATGGCGACTGGGTGTTCGTGTCCGGCACCACGGGTTTCAACTACACGACGATGCAGTTGGCCGACGGCGTCGAAGCGCAGACGGAGCAATGTCTGCGCAATATCGAGGCCGCCTTGCGCGAAGCGGATGCGTACATCGCGGACATCGTGCGGGTGCGTTACATCCTGCCCGATGCCAGCGAGTTTCCGTTGTGCTGGCCGGTGTTGCGGCGCTGGTTTGGCGATGTCCGACCTGCGGCGACCATGTGGAGCGCCGGTCTGATTGATCCGGCGATCCGCATCGAGATCGAGGTCACCGCACGGCGTCCGTCAGACCGCCGCGAGACGGATCAGTCCTCGAATCCATCGCCAAACGGCAACGAAGGCATCGCCTCGTAGGCGCCGACGTCATGCAAGGTGCCGCTGCTGGCACCGACGTTGGGCAGATTCTGGCCTCGCGGCTGCAGAGCGGGATCGCTGTACCAGTTGTCCGGCTCACCCAAGAAGCTGGCGTCGCAGGTGTCGATCCCGGCACTGACGGTGCCGGATGTGCTGAGTCGGTAGTCGTTTGTGGCGGCATCGACGAACACCGCCGAGCCGCTGATGGGGCGGCTACCGAACGTGCCGCGCGAATAGAGATTGCAATCCATCGCTCCCACCAAGTAGCTGCCGAAGATGACATTGGCGGAGGAGGCGTCCGGAATCAGGATGCTGTTGATGACGCTCAATTGCTCCGTGCCGTTAAAGCGGAAGTCGGCGGTCGGAGGGTTGGCGAGATGGTTCTGGACCTGGGTGACATGGCGCAGCTCGATCACATCGCTGCCGACCGTTGAATACACCGCGCATGGGCGCCACTGGTTGGTGCCGACATCGCAGTTGTTCTTTGCCACGACCACGCCATCGAGAACGAGACGGTTGGTTTGGGTGGCATTGGCGATGTTGCCAAAGTGAAAGGCCGAGCCGCCATGGTTGCTGCGGTTGCCGATCACCTGCGCCTGCACGATGCGGCTGGAGCCAACCATGGTCATGACCGCGCCGCCGCCTTCCTGAGCGAAGTTGTCGTTGAGGCGGGCGCAGGTTTCGCTGCAGTTCTTGACGAAGACACCCGCGACACTCTCGCGCCGCGCCAGCGAGAAGTCGCCAACGTTGTAGACCATCACCCCACCGCCGATGCCATCGGTCTGGTTACGTTCGATGGCGGTTTCGTAGGCGCTCATGCTGGCGTTGTTGGTCACGTAGGCGCCGCCGCCACCGCTGCGCGCGCTGTTGTCGCTGATTCGCGCACCGAGAATCGGCGGGCTGGCATCCAGACTGATGATCTCGATGTTGCCCGGCCAGGTGCTGCCACCGCTCACATAAATTCCGCCGCCATGGCCGCCTTCGAAGGTCTGGGAATCACGTTCCGCCGTGTTGTTGTGAATCGACAGGTCCTGGTACGACGCCCGCATGAGCGCTTCGCCCACGTAAATGCCGCCGCCCTCGTAGGCATAGTTGTGATGGATCTCGACCTGGTCGTAAATGACCAGCACGGAACTGTGACCCACGACGGCGATGCCACCGCCGAGTTTCGCCAAGCCTTGCGAAATTTCCATGTTGCGGAGATAGACCACGGCGTTGGTGACCGCGATGCCACCACCATACAGAACGCGCGGTGGCAGGCTGGTCGCACCTTGCACATGCAGCCCATTCAATGTCACCTCGGTGCTGATGATGTCCAGCACGGGACTGATCCCGTTGGTGCCAATCATCAGGCTTTTCCCGGTAGCGTTGGGCGCGCTGCAGTTGGCATAACCACCGTAGATCTCGACCGGCGTTTCGATGGTCACGGCGACGCCACTGAAGTCGCCGCTCAGCAGGATTAGATCCGAACCGCTTCCATTGGCCTGCGCCGCTGCGATGGCCGCAGCAGGCGTCGCGTATTGGCAGGCGGCGTCCGAGCCGACGCGGAACAGGGCAGCTTGTGCCGCGTGGCTTAGCAACAGTACCAATGCAGCGAACAGCAGACGCGAAGCGTGAAGAATGGACATGGGTTGACGCCAGCGTTGGGTACTACTGGCGCTAACGCATTTCCGGCGTGAGACGTGTCACGGATCGCATTGGGCGCGCTTGCGCGCATCAGGCGCCGCTGCGCGCCCGATAGCGTTCGCGATGCGCGTTGATCAGTCGCACCAGGATGAGCATCACCGGCACCTCGATCAGCACGCCGACCACGGTGGCGAGCGCGGCACCGGAGTCCAGTCCGTACAGCACGATAGCGACCGCGACGGCGAGTTCAAAGAAGTTGGAGGTGCCGATCAAGGTCGATGGCGCGGCGATGTCCTGGCGCACGCGACATTGCCAGTTGAGGGCGTAACTCAGGACGGCGATGAAGGCGGTCTGCACGAGGATCGGCACGGCGAGCAAGGCGATGATCAGTGGTTGGGCGAGGATTTGCCCGCCTTGGAAGGCGAACAGCAGGACCAGCGTTGCCAGCAGCGCAAACATCGAATACGGCGCGGCGTTTTCCAGTGCGGCCTGCAGCGCATCGCCGCCGCGTGATTTCAGCCAGGCGCGCAAGCTCTGCGCGATGGCGAGCGGAATCAGGATGTAGATCAGCACCGATAGCAGCAGGGTGTCCCATGGCACTGGGATCGACGACACGCCCAGCAGCAAGCCGACGATGGGTGCGAAGGCGAACACCATCACCAGATCATTCAAGGCCACCTGCGACAGCGTGAAGGCAGCATGTCCGCGGCACAGATGGCTCCACACGAACACCATCGCGGTGCAGGGTGCGGCACCCAGCAGAATCAGCCCGGCCATGTAGCTGTCGAGCTGATCGGCGGGCAGCCAGTCGGCAAACAGGACCTTGATGAACAGCCAACCGATCAGCGCCATCGAGAACGGTTTGACGATCCAGTTGACGCCGAGCGTGATGGCGATGCCGGTCTTCTGGCCACCCACTTCGTGCAGCGACGCGAAGTCGATCTTCATCAGCATCGGCACGATCATCGCCCAGATCAGCACGCCGACCGGCAGATTGACCTTGGCGATTTCCAGCGCGGCGATTGACTGCATCGGGCCGGGCAGCCATTGCCCCAGTGCCGTCCCCGCGACGATGCACAGCGCCACCCACACGGTGAGCCAGCGCTCGAAAAAGCCAATGCCACTGTCCTTGGACGAACTCATGCGGGCAAGCTCCCGGCAATGCGGTCCAGTTCGGCCTTGAGCGCGGCGGGCTGTTGCGCCAGCGCGTCGAGGTCTAGCGCGAGGAACTGTTCGATGCAGCCGCGCAGCAAGCGATAGGCGCGCACGAAGGCGGCATCGATTTCGGCGTCGCTGCCCGTGGCATGCGCCGGATCATCCACGCCCCAATGCGCACGAATCGCTGGTGCCAGATAGACCGGGCAGGCTTCACCCGCGGCGCTGGCACACACGCTAATCACGATATCGGGCGCAACCGGCAGATCGTCCCAGGATTTGCTGCGTGCGCCATGGGTGTCGATACCTTCCCGCGCCAGCAAGGCCAGCGAGCGTGGATGCACAAGACCGGTCGGGCGACTGCCAGCCGATACCGCGCGCCAGCCCGTCGGTGCCAGATGGTTGAAGGTGGCTTGGCCAGAATCGAACGACAGGAATTGCCGTACACAGAAACAGGATATTCATCGCCGTAGTCACTCGATCAGGATTGGGATGGATCGGAAGCGTCGCAAGATTGGTTGCCGCCAGGCCGCATTGCTCGGCTGACCGCGCAGCACTCGGCGGTCAGGAAGTCACTCAGCGCCCGCAAGCGAACCAGGTCGGCGCGATAGCGCAGAAAGGCCCTCCGCCTGCACCGCCAACAGGCCTGCTTGCATCAACGCCTTCAGATGGAACGAGTTGGTCGGCGACAGCTGATGTGCGCAAGGATCACGGACACCACCAATCCGTCCGGCGCGGCGCACCAGCAGGCGCAGCACATCGAGTCGAGCGCGGGAGGACAGCGCCAAGAAGGCGCGGAGAGCGTGTTCGGTTTCCATGGTTCAACAATACATGGAAATATTGACTGTTGGATGGCAGTTCGAGATGGGACCTGCGCCTAGGACGGGGCTGTCATTCCGGACGGATCTGAATCCGGTTTCGGAGAAGCGGTGACGCAGACGGATCGCCGCCGCCTGAACTACGCCATGGTGACGCTCTGGATTACCGGCTCATCGGACATGACGCCTTTGTGGCAACCTCCTTCTTGCAGGAGTGGCGCATCCGTCTTCACGCCATCCGCAGCAATGCGCCCAGCGCCGCCGCGTACAATTGCCGCCTTCGCATTCGTGCTCTGGCGGCCGCCGCATGAAGTATCTGGGATTGATCTGGCAGGCTTGTTCCGCAAGAAATTGCGGACCACCTGACCCTGCTGTCGTTGATCGCGGCCTTCACCTTGCTGGGGCTGTTGCAGGCGGTCAACTGCTGTTTCCGGTGCTGCCGACTTCTCGGCGTCAACCGCCTGATCACCCAGGCCAGCACCAGTTTCACCCAGCCGCTGCCGATGCGCTTGCTGCCGCAGATCGAAGCGGTGCCCGGCGTGGATTCGGTCAACCACCGCAGTTCTTCGGTGGCCAGTATCAGGAAGGGCGCAATTTCTTTCCGCAGTTCGTGGTGAACCCGCAGCGCCTGCGCCGCGCCTATCCCGAATGGGTGATGGAGGACGACCAATGGCGCGCCTTCATCTCGACCCAGGATGGCGCTAATGCAGGCAAGAACATCGCCGAGCGCAACGGCTGAAGGTCGGCGACATCATCCCGCTCAACAGTTTCATCTTGACGCGCACGGATGGTTCGCGTCTGTGGGAGTGGCGTCTGGTCGGCATCTTCGATGGCGCGACCAGGAATGGTCGGAGCGCGCCAACCTGATGTATCTGAACTTTGGGCAGTTCGATGAGGGTCGCGCGGCTGCCGCGCGCGGGCTGGCGGGTGTGTTCGTGGTGCGCGTGAAGGATCCGCAGCAGTCGGAACAGATTGCCGCAACCATCGACGCCAAGTTCGAGAACTCCTCGGACGAAACCAAAACGCAGAGCGAGCAGGAATTCCAGTTGGGATTCGTGCGCCAGTTGGGCGACATCGGCCTGATCGTCAACTTGATCACGGGTGCGTGTTCTCGATCCTGTTCCTGACCGGCGTGTCGATGTCGCAGGCGGTGCGTGAGCGCATTCCCGAACTGGCGGTGTCATGCCTGGGATTCACCGATCACAGGTGATGCGGTTGGTCCTCGCTGAATCGTTTGCCTTGTGTGTGGGTGCCTTGCTCGGCATGGTGCTCGCCAGCGTGGTCGCGGGCGCGCTGCCGCCGGACTTCCCATTGCGGACCGACGGTTTCGTCTGGGCGGTGGCGTCGGGTGTGTTGGTGCTCACCTTGGCGGTGGGCTTGCCGCCTGCGCTTACTGCGCGTCGATTGAAGATTGTCGATGCGCTCGCCGGGCGTGGGCGGAGTCGGCGTTTGAGCGGGGTTTGCGCGCGGTCATGGACCTCGTGTTCCGTCGCCGCGACGCCATCGAGGCTGAGGAGGCCTGCACATGAGTCGCATGACCCAGGTGCGCGAGATCGTACTGATGAATCTGCGCTCGATTCCGGATCGCCTCGCGGCGTCGCTGGTGATCGTGGTCGGCATCGCTGGCGTGGTCGGTGTGATGGTGGCCCTGTTGTCGATGTCTTCCGGTCTGGAGCAAACCTTGGGCGGCACGGGGCGGGATGATCAGGTCGTCATCACGCGCGGCGGCACGCAGGGCGAGTTGGCGAGTTTTCTCACCATCGGGTCAGCGACGCTGATCAAGCAGGATCCCGGCATTGCACGCGCCGCCGATGGCTTGCCCGCGGCCAGTGGCGAAACCATCGTGATCACCGAGGTGCCGCGTCCAGGTCAACGTTCTGGCGCGAATGTCAGCTTGCGCGGCATCGAGCCCAGCGGCTTCGCGTTGCGCGATGGATTCCGTATCACGGCGGGGCGTCGGTTCCGTCCTGGCGTGCTGGAGCTGATCGTGGGCAAGGGTGCGGTGGAGCAGTTTGCCGGGCTCGACATCGGCAGCACGCTGCGCTTCGCGGCGCGAGCTGGACCATCGTGGGTCACTTCGAGAGTGGTGCGCATGACTCCGAACTCTGGAGTGACCGCGAAACGGTGCAAGGCGCCTTGGCCGCGCCGGGTGCTTCGTCCGTACTGGCGCAACTGCGCTCGTTGGACAGCTTCGAAGCTGATGAAGACGCGCCTGACCACCGATCCGCAGTTGGATGTGACGTGCGTCGGCAGCGCGATTTCTTCAGTGGCCAGAGTGGCAACCTCACCACGATCATCGGATCGTTGGCCGGAATCGTCGCGACGATCATGGCGTTTGGTGCGACGTTCGGTGCGCTCAACATCGATGTATTCGGCGGTGTCCGCCCGCACGCAGGAAATCGGCACCTTGCGCGCGCTGGGCTTTGGCGCCTTGCCGGTCATCGCCTGGTGATGGCGGAGGCGCTGTTGCTATCGCTCGCCGGTGGTCTGTTGGGCGCGGCGATTGCCCATCTGCTGTTCAATGGCTACGCGGTGTCCACGCTGGGCGGCAGCTCACCCAGATCGCGTTCCAGTTTGCCGTCACGCCAGGTCTGGTCGCACTGGGTGTCGGTCTGGCGCTGGCAACGGGTTTATTGGCGGGCTGGCACCGCCATTCGCGCGGCGAAATTGCCGGTGACAGCGGCTTTACGGCGGCTGATTATCGATAACGGCGAACCCTTCTTCAAGGTGATCTTGTGAGTGATTCGGTTGATCGTCGGTCTGTTGGCGGCGCTGTTCGCGTTCAGTGCCTGGGGCGTGTTCCCTTTGTATTGGGCGTTGCCTCAAGACGGTTCGCGTGGAGATCGTCGCGCATCGGGTGGTCTGGTGCGCGCTGTTTGTGGTGTCGTGGTTGTGCTGGCGTGATGGACTCGGCTGGTTGCCGGCCGCACTGCGTCAGCCGCGTGCGGCGCTGTTGCTGCTGGCCAGCAGTGTGCTGATCAGTCTCAACTGGGGTTTGTATATCTGGGCCGTCACGCACGGTCATGTGGTGGAAAGCAGCCTGGGCTATTTCATCAATCCACTGGTCAATGTGCTGCTGGGCGTGACCGTCCTCGGTGAGCGCCTGAATGCGCGGCAGTGATTGCGGTGGCTTTTGCGACGGCGGGCGTGTTGTGGCTCGGGCTGCATCAGGATCGGCTGCCGTGGATTGCGCTGGGCTTGGCGTTTTCGTTTGCGCTGTATGGCTTGATTCGCAAGAAGGTCAGCGTCAGCTCGGTGCCGGGCCTGGGCATCGAGAGCTTGATCCTGCTTTTGCCCTCGCTGGCCTGGTTGCTATGGCGCGAGTACGACGGCAGTGGTGTGTTCGGTCAGTGGAACCTGCGCGTCGATGGCTTGCTGGTCTTGGGTGGCGTGATCACGGCCTTGCCGCTGATCGGCTTCGCCGCCGCTGCGCGGCGTTTGCCCTATTCGCTGCTGGGCATCCTGCAGTACCTCAGCCCGACTCTGCAGTTGCTGATCGGCGTGTGGTGGTTTGCCGAGCCGTTCGGCGCGGATCGCTTGAGTGGCTTTGCGCTGATCTGGTGCGCGTTGATCATCTATGCCGTCGACGGCATTTGGCGACAACGTGAAAACCGCACGAGCGCCTCAGGCGCGTGATCGGGTGATCAGCACGACGCCAGACAGAATGATGGTCATGCCGATCAAGGCGAAATGGCCGATCTGCTCGTTGAGTAGCAATACGCCCAGCAGTACCGCAATTGGTGGATTGACGTAGGCGTAGCTGGTCGCCAGCGCCGGTCGCACATGGGTCAGCAACCAGACGTAGGCGCCGAAACCGAAGATCGACCCGAATACGGCGAGATGGGCGACCGCCAGCCCGGCTTTCAGGGTCGGCCAATCGGTGATGCGTTCGCCGAACAGCAAGCCACCCAGCAGCAGGTACAGACCACCGACCAGCATTTGCGCCGCCGTGTTCATCAAGGGTGCTGGCAGGTCACGCCCACGACTCCACGCCGAGCCGAAGGCCCAGGAAATCGGTGCGATGATCAACAGCAGCGCGCCCAGCGGGCTGCCGGTCAGTTCGCTGTCGAAGTTGAGCAGGACCACGCCGCTGAATCCCAGCATCAGTCCGGCCCATTCGGCCGCGCGTGAGCGCTGTCCCATCAGACGACCAAACACCGCCGCCCACAGCGGCATGCTGGCCACGCCGACTGCGGCGAGCCCGGAAGACACGTGTTCTTCCGCCATGCAGACAAAACCGTTGCCGATCGCCAACAGGACGAAACCGAGCACCGCGATGTTCTTCCACTGCGCCTTGGTCGGCAGCGCGGCACCGCGCCAGACCTGCCAGCCAAACACCAGTGCACCGGCAATCAGGAAGCGCACCGCGCCCATCAGCAGTGGCGGAAAGCTCTCCAGCGCGACGCGGATAGCGAGATAGGTCGAGCCCCAGAACACATACACGCTGGCAAGTGCCAGCCCGATTTGCCAGCGCGACGGCGATGCGGAAGAAGTCACGAGAACCTCGCAGCGCGACGGCGAGACGCGCCGTCGCGTGGACAGGGAAGGCGAGCAGACCGAACGCGGCTGATCCGGATCGGATCAGCCGCATCAGCGTTGACTCAGTCGGCGAGTGCGCCGTTGGTTTTGGGATATACCTGTGCCGCCAGCGCTTTGTCGGCTTTCAACAGTTCGATGGCGTCGACCAGGATGTGTGCGCTTTCGCGCATCAGCGTATCGATTTCGGGCGTCGCATCGGCAGCGTTGGGATCCTCGGTGATCTTGCGCTCATCGTCCTGCAGGCCGTCATCCTCGCTAGCCGCCACGCTCTCGTCCTCGGTCTTGCCCAGCGCCTTGCGTGCTTCGGCACGGGCCTTGCGCTTGGCTTCGTTTTCGGCTCTTTCGGTGCGGCGTGTCGCCTCGTTCAGCGAGATCAGCTTCTTGTCGCGCTGGGCACGGTAGTCGGCAACATCCTGCGCCCACCAGATGAACTCTTGATCGGTTGCTGCGCGGGCTTCGTGCTGCGCCTGCAGACGCGGCACCAAGGGCGACAGGTTGCCCACGCTGGCGTAGCGGGCCTTGCCGATCTCAGCCCAGGGCAGCGCGTTGTCGTACATGCTCTCGCCGTACTCGCTGGCATCCAGCGTCACCGGGAAGGCGATGTCGGGCACGACGCCCTTGTGCTGGGTTGAGCCACCGGCGACGCGGAAGAATTGCGCAACCGTCATCTTCAGATGGCCTAGCTGGGTTTCCGAACCCGGCGCAAAGCGGTCGAGATCGACCAGATTCTGCACCGTGCCCTTGCCGAAGGTGGGCTCGCCGATGATCAAGCCACGACCATAGTCCTGGATGGCGCCGGCGAAAATTTCCGAGGCCGAGGCCGAGGCGCGATTGACCATCACCGCCATTGGACCGTCCCAGGCAACACCGGGCTTGGTATCGCTCTGCACCGCGATGCGGCGACCGGCGTCACGAACCTGCACAACCGGCCCCTGATCGATGAACAGGCCAGTCAGTTCGATCGCTTCGTCCAGCGAGCCACCGCCGTTCTGGCGCAGATCGATGATCACGCCGTCGACCTTCTCCTGCTTGAACTCGGCCAGGAGTTTTTCGACATCGCGGGTAGCCGAGCGATAGTCGGGCTCATCGCGTCGACGCCCTTCGAAATCCTGATAGAAGGTCGGCAGCAGGATCACACCGATACGGTGCGCGTCCTCGCCTTCGCCAATATCGACGATGACTTTCTTGGCGGCTTGTTCTTCCAGCTTGATCTTGTCGCGCGACAGCGAAACCAGCGTGTGTTCGCCATCCAGCCCGGCATCGGCGGGCAACACATCCAGCCGCACCTTGCTGCCTTTTGGGCCACGAATCAGCTTGACCACGTCATCCACGCGCCAGCCCACCACGTCGACCATCGGGCCCTCTTCCTGACCGACCGCGGCAATCCGATCACCGACCTTCACCTGGCCGGACATGCCCGCCGGACCGCCGGGCACGATCGAGCGGATCACGGTGTATTCCTCGTCATCGCGGCTCAGCACCGCGCCGATGCCCTCCAACGACAGGCTCATCGCGATGTTGAAGTTTTCCGAGGTGCGCGGGTTCATGTACGAGGTGTGCGGCTCGATGGCACCCGCATAGGCGTTCATGAAGGTCTGGAACACGTCTTCGGAATCCAGCTCACGCATGCGCTCGGCAAAATTGCGATAGCGCTTGCGCAGGGTCTTGCGAATGTCGTCCATCTCCTTGCCAGCCAGCCGCAGACGCAGGATGTCGTTCTTCACCCGCAGGCGCCACAGCTCGTCCAGCTCGGCGCTGTCCTTGGCCCAGGCGGCGTCCTCGCGATCCCAGTGGTAGCTTTCGTCGACGGTGAAGTCCCAGTCGCCATCCAGCACGGCCAGTTGATGCGCGATGCGCTCGTTCACCCGTTGCGTGTAGACGTTGAACATCTCGAAGGCCGGGCCGAGGTCATTGCTGCCCAGCGCGTCGTCGAGCTGCAGACGCCAGGCGCCGAACTTGTCGACATCGCTCTGCAGCAGGAACAGCTTGTCGCCGTCCAGGCTTTCGAGATAGGCATCGAACATCGCGCTGGAGAGCGTGTCGTCCAGCGCGTGCGGGCTGTAGTGGAAGCGCGAATTGCTGACCAGTTGTTCGACCCAGCGTGCCGCCATCACCTGCGTGTCATTGGCCTGCAGGGCCACTGCCGGGGTGCTGGTGGCTTCCGCGTGCGCGAACAGGGGCAGGCCCAGTGCGGCGGTCAGAAGCAGAGCGATTCGGGTCACACGCAACATGGAGAGTCCTCGAAAGGGGGCAGCGGACGATCCGCGCCGCATAAAGTGGCAATGGGAACGCAGTGTGCACCGCGAGTTCCCGGTCTGCAGCAGATTGCGCCGCGCAAGTATGCAATGGCCTGTGCCGTTGGTCGTGTGCGAAACGTCAGCGCGCGCGGTTGGTTCAGGCGGCTTCCTGCAACTGCAGCCCGACGATGCCGAAGATGATCGCGCCCACGCAGACCAGACGCAGCGCGTTGGCCGGTTCCTGCAGCCAGAGAATGCCGATCAGCGTGGCGCCGACCGCGCCGATGCCCGACCAGACGGCATACGCCGTGCCGACCGGCAGCAGCTTCATGCTCAGACCGATCAGCCACACGCTGAGGAGGCCGGTGGCAATCGACAGCACACTGGGCCATAGCCGCGTGAAACCTTCGGAATACTTCATCGCGACCGCGAACACGATTTCCAGCAGGCCGGAGACGATGACTGCCGTCCAGGCGGCAAAGGGCGTGGTGAGACTGAGCATGCAGACACTCCTGAAGCAGCAGGACAGGGACGTGGCACGGTGCGGACACATCGGCCTGCTACCATCCTCGCACCTGTCTGCCGGATGTCGCCATGACTGCTTTTCGCCCCGCACTGCTGAGTTTTGCCTTGCTGCTGTCGGCCTGCGCCAGCACACCGACGCCCTTGCCGCCGCCCGCCATGACGGCGACCGCCGCAACCGGCGCGCACGACAATCTGAATGCCACGCTGTGGATGCAGAGCGCTGCCGAGTATCAGGCCGCCACCTTGGGTAGCTATGCGCAGGCCCGTCAGCAGCTCGACGCTGCTTTGGCCGACGCAACGATCAATGCCTTGCCCTTGTCCGAGCAGACCCAGGGTTTCGAATCACTGCCGCCCGCGATCATCAGCGACGCCGATGAGACGCTGATCGACAACTCGCCCTTCCAGGCCCGCCGCATTCGCGACGGCGGCGATTTCGATCCGGCCACCTGGGCGGCCTGGTCGAACGAACGCAAGGCGCGCGGCATTCCCGGCGCTGTCGCGTTCGCGCAGTACGCGGCCAGTCGCGGCGTGACCGTCTACTACGTTACCAATCGCGACCACGCCAGCGAATATCAGGCCACCGCCGACAACCTGCGCGCGTTGGGCTTTCCGCTGGCCGATGACAACAGCAACCTGCTGCTGCGCGGCGACCCGCGTGCGCCGGGCAAGGAGAAAGGCGAACGGCGTCGTTTCGTCGCCAAGAATCATCGTGTCGTCATGCTGCTGGGCGACAACCTCGGCGATTTTCTCGACGGCGTGGGTGGCGATGTCGCCGCGCGTCAGGCCTTGATCGCGCCCTATGCCGACTGGTGGGGTAGCCGCTGGATCATGCTGCCGAATCCGTCCTACGGCTCGTGGGAAAGCGCCGTCCTGAAAGCCTGTGCCGAGCAACCCGGCACTGCCTGCAAGCGCGAGGCACTGCGCTATGACTGAGTCGCGCGAGCGATTGATCTTCGCGCTGGATGTGCCCACGGCGGAGCAGGCGCGGCAATGGATCGCGCGGCTCGGCGATGCCGTGCAGTTCTACAAGATCGGCATGGAACTGCTGACCTCGGGCGACTACTTCCGCGTGCTCGACGAACTGGCCACCGCAGGCAAGCGCATCTTTGTCGACCTCAAGTTCCACGACGTACCCGCCACCGTCGGACACACCCTCAAGGGCCTGAGCCGCCATCCGGTCGACTTCTGCACCATCCACGGCCAGCAGCGCGCGATGATGCAGGCCGCCGCCGACAACAAGGGTGACATCCGCCTGCTTGCCGTCACCGTGCTGACCTCGATGGATGCCGAAGACCTGCGCGATCAAGGCATCCAGCGCAGCCCCGCCGAACAGGTGGTGCAACGCGCCCAGGCCGCCCGCGACTGCGGATGTGATGGCGTGATCGCCTCCGGCCAGGAAGCCGCCCTGATCCGCACCGCCACCGCCGACGACTTCCTCATCGTCTGCCCCGGCATCCGCCCCGCCGGACCGGCGGACGACGACCAGAAACGCACCGTCGACGTCCCCACCGCCTTCGCCAACGGCGCCCACTACATCGTCATCGGCCGCCCCATCCGCCAAGCCCCCGACCCGCGCGCAGAAGCCGAACGGATCCAGGCGCAGATTGCGGCGGTGGTGGGGGCGTAGCACCTTTCAGCGCAAGCTCTTCGCCGCCTTCGCCAGTGCCTCGATCCGCGCCCAGTCACCGCTTTGCACGGCGTCGGGTGGGGTGAGCCAGGAGCCGCCGACGGCGCGCAGGTTGGGGAGTTTCAGGTAGCTGGCGGCGTTGTCGGGGCCGATGCCGCCGGTGGCGACGAAGCCGAGTTGAGGTAGTGGGCCGCCGATGCCTTTGAGGGCGGCCACGCCGCCTGCGGCTTCGGCGGGGAAGAACTTCAGCAGTCGATAGCCTTCGTCCAGCAAGCGCATGCATTCGCTGGCGGTGGCGGCGCCGGGTAGCCAGGGCAATTCGTGCTCGCGAGCGGCGTCGAGCAGGCGTGGGCTGCTGCCGGGTGAAACGGCGAAGCGCGCCCCGGCCTTCCACGCGGCGTCGAGTTGTTGCGGTGTCAGCACGGTGCCGACGCCAACCACGGCGCCTTCCACTTCGGATGCGACGGCGCGGATGGCGTCCAGCGCGGCGGGCGTGCGCAGGGTGATTTCGATGGCGGGAATGCCGCCTGCGACCAGTGCGCGGGCCAATCCGACGGCGTGGTCGACCTGATCGACCACCACCACAGGAATGACCGGAGCGAGGCGGGCGATGTGTTCCAGAGTGGCCAGTTGGCGCTCGTTGGGCATGGGAGATTCCTCAGAAAATACTGGCGCCCAGATCGGCGCTGCCGACGCGCTGGCGGAAGGTGGAGAACAACTCGCGACCCAGGCCGACATGGGCCGCGCTCAGGTCTTGCGTGGCAGGCGCGCGGTCGGCCCATTCCTGCGCGTCGACGAGTACCTGCAGTACGCCTTGATTGGCATCCAGCCGCACCAGGTCGCCGTCGCGCAGGCGTGCGATGGGTCCGCCCAGCGCCGCTTCCGGGGTGATGTGGATGGCCGCCGGGACTTGTCCCGAGGCACCCGACATGCGCCCGTCGGTGAGCAGGGCAACGCGCAGGCCGCGTTTCTGCAGCACGCCCAGCGGCGGCGTGAGTTTGTGCAGTTCGGGCATGCCGTTGGCGGCCGGTCCCTGAAAGCGCACCACCACGATGACGTCGTCATTGAATTCGCCGTGTTCGAAGGCGCGTTTGACCTCGTCCTGTTCGTGGAAGACGCGCACCGGGGCTTCGATGCAGAAGCGATCCTCCGGCACCGCCGAGATCTTGATGACCGCCTGCCCCAGTTCGCCTTGCAGCAGACGCAGGCCGCCATCGGCGCGGAATGGCTCGCTGACGGGCCGCAACACGTCGACATCGGCGCTGTGATCGGCGACGGGCGACCAGTGCAGGGTGTCGCCGTGCAGCGTGGGAACTTGCGCGTAGTCCGCCAGCGAATCGCCCCAGACCGTGCGCGCATCGCGGTGCAGCAAGCCCGCCGCGCCGAGTTCGCGAATCAGGAATCCCATGCCGCCCGCGTGCTGGAAGTGGTTCACGTCGGCCTTGCCGTTCGGATACACCCGCGCCAACAAGGGCACGATGGCCGAGAGCGCGTCGAAGTCCTCCCAGCGCAGTTCAATGCCTGCGGCGCGGGCGATGGCCACCAGATGCAGTAGGTGATTGGTCGAACCGCCGGTCGCATGCAGTCCGACCACCGCGTTGATCAGGCTGCGCTCGTCGATGACGTGAGCCAGCGGACGA
Organism: Lysobacteraceae bacterium; assembly: GCA_041395245.1. GTDB lineage: Bacteria > Pseudomonadota > Gammaproteobacteria > Xanthomonadales > Xanthomonadaceae > Aquimonas. The sequence goes on along the minus strand of JAWLAY010000006.1, from coordinate 270,084 downwards.
TAGTGGCCGCCGAGGGAGGTGAGTTGCAGCACGCGTTCGGTGGCGGCTTCGGTGAGCGCGCTGCGCAGCGAGGTGCCGGGATTGACGAAGCTCGCGCCGGGCAGGTGCAGGCCCATGATTTCCATCAGCATCTGATTGGAATTGGCGGTGCCGTAGAAGGTGCAGGTGCCGGGGCTGTGATACGAGGCCGCTTCGGCGTCGAGCAGTTCATCGCGACTGGCCTTGCCCTCGGCGTAGCGCTGTCGAACGGCGGATTTCTGTTCGTTCGGCAGGCCGCTCGGCATCGGACCAGCGGGAATGAACACGGTCGGCAGGTGACCGAACGACAGCGCGCCGATCAGCAGCCCGGGCACGATCTTGTCGCAGATGCCGAGGCAGACCACGGCGTCAAACATGTCGTGTGACAGGCCGACAGCGGTGCCCATGGCGATCAGGTCGCGCGAGAACAGTGACAGCTCCATGCCGGCCTGACCTTGGGTCACACCATCGCACATCGCCGGCACGCCCCCAGCCACTTGGGCAGTGGCACCGAGACGACGCGCCACCGCGCGAATCTGTTCGGGATAGTGCTCATACGGTTGATGCGCCGACAGCATGTCGTTGTAGGCGCTGACGATGCCGATGTTGGGCGTGCGCAGACCACGCAGATGTTGCTTGTCGATGTCATTGCAGGCGGCGAAGCCGTGCGCCAGATTGCCGCAGGACAAGGCGCGACGCTGCGTGCCTTCGGCGCGTGCGGCGTCGACGCGGGCCAGATAGGCGGAGCGCGAGGCGGCGCTGCGCTGGCGCAGGCGTTCGGTGACTTCGGCGAGGACGGGATGCAAGGGGACGGACATGGGGCTTCCCTCGTGGGCTCAGTCGCAGGTGTGGACATCGGCGCGCGCACCGGCCGCAGCCAGCACACGGGCAATCGGCAGCTCGCGGCTGCTCAGTGCCTGACGCAGCACCTGTTGCTTGGCCTGGCCTTCGATGTGCAGGTGGATGTGGCGCGCGCTGGCGAGTGTCGGCAGGGTGAGTGTGATGCGCGGTTCGGGCGCGCCGTGGGCCCGCATCGGCAACGCGATGTCGCTGCAATCCGGCGCCATCGCGCGGCTGAGCTGATCGCCCTGCGGAAACAGTGACGCGGTGTGGCCGTCATTGCCCATGCCGAGCAACAGAACATCAATCGGCAGGCAGCAGGCGTACAGCGCGGCGCTGTATTCGCGTGCGGCTTCGTCAATGTCGAGATCGGCGCGGAACATCGGCAGAAAGCGCGCGGTCGCCGCGGCGTTGCGCAGCAAGGTTTGTTCTGCCAGTGCCGCATTCGAGCGCGGATCGCTCACGGGCACCCAGCGTTCATCGGCCAGGGTGACGGTCACCACTGACCAATCGAGGCCGGCGTGCGACAGGGTTTCCAACAGCCGACGCGGCGTGCTGCCGCCCGAGATCACCAGCAGAGCCTTGCCGCGTGCGGCAATCGCCTGCTGTAGTTCGTTTGCGATCTGCGCAGCCAGTGATTCCGCCAGTGCAGCGGGCGAGGCGTGGGTAGTGTGGCGGGGATCAGCCGGCATCGTCGTTCCAGGTGCGGCCATCGCGCTCGATCAAGGCAACCGCTGCACTCGGTCCCCAAGTGCCCGCGGTGTAGGGCTTGGGGGATTCGTGGCTGTCCGACCATGCGGCAAGGATCTGGTCGGCCCAGCGCCAACCGGCTTCCACTTCATCGCGCCGCATGAACAACATCGGGTTGCCGCGCACCACATCGCCGAGCAGTCGTTCGTAGGCATCGACATGCCGCACGTTGAAGGTTTCGGCAAAGCTCATGTCCATCGCGACATGACGCAGACGCATGCCGCCCGGACCGGGCACCTTGTTCATCAGCCAGAACTTCACGCCCTCATCCGGCTGCAGTCGTAGCACCAGTTTGTTCGACTGCAGTGGACCGGCGCTGGGCTCGAAGATCGAATGCGGCACGCTGCGGAAGGTGACGACGATTTCCGACAGGCGTTCGGGCATGCGTTTGCCAGTGCGCAGATAGAAGGGCACGCCGGCCCAACGCCAGTTGGCGACTTCTGCCTTGATGGCGACGAAGGTTTCGGTGTCCGAGGCGTGGCCGAGCTCGTCGACATAGCCCAGCGCGCTCTGGCCGTTGGCGGCACCGGCGCGATACTGGCCACGCACGGTCAATTGCGCCGCGTTGCTCGCATCGATGGGCTTGAGCGCACGCAGCACCTTGAGTTTTTCATCGCGGATCGCATCGGCCGAAAACGCCGCCGGTGGCTCCATCGCCACCAGGCAGAGCAACTGCAACAGATGGTTCTGCACCATGTCGCGCAGCGCGCCGGATTTGTCGTAGTACGGCCCGCGCGATTCCACGCCCACCGTTTCGGCCACCGTGATCTGCACATGGTCGATGTGCGCGGCGTTCCACAGCGGTTCGAACAGCGCATTGCCGAATCGCAGCGCGGTCAGGTTCTGGACGGTTTCCTTGCCCAGATAGTGGTCGATGCGATAGGTCTGTTGCTCGGAGAAGAAACGTCCGACCGCATCGTTGATGCGTGCGGCACTGGCGAGATCGCGACCAATCGGCTTTTCGATCACCACGCGCGATTGGCCCGCGGCCAGACCATGGTTGTGCAGGCCCTCGCAGATCGGCACAAAGATGTCCGGACTGGTGGCGAGATAGAACACTCGCACGCGTTCGCCAACTCGCAGCACTTCCTGCGCAAAACTCTGCCAGCCTTCGGCGCTGGTTACATCCAGGGCGTGGAAATCGAGCAGCGGAAGGAAGTCCGCGAGGCCCGCGTGGTCGCCTTTGCCGCTCAGCGCTTGCTGCACGCGCTCGCGATACTGCGCGCTGCTGAAACCGTGATCGCGCGCCACCGCGATCACCCTACTGCCGGGCGGCATCTGGCCGTCGTTGAAGCGATGCAGCAGGGCTGGCAACAGCTTGCGCATCGCGAGGTCACCCGTACCGCCAAAGATCACCAGATCGAAGGGTTCGACCGGTGCGGAATGCGGTGTCATATCGACTCCAAGAAAGATACCAAAAAAATACCAAATGACGTTTGGTACCGCACAATTTACCGTCTTGCGCGGCAAATTCAAGCAGGGCATGCTGTTGTGGTCTTTCAGTGGTATCTAAAATGAGCGATCTGATTCAAGAGGCTTACCAAGCAGCGGTGTCCGGCGCGGCCTCGGCGCGGGCGCTTGCCTACCAGCGCCTGCGCGAGGCCCTGCGGCAGTTGATCGACAGTGGTCGCTTGCCACCGGGCAGCGGCTTGCCGAGTGAACGCGAACTGGCCGAACAACTGGAGCTGTCGCGTGTCACCGTGCGACGTGCGCTGGCGGGTCTGGTCGAGGACGGTCTGCTGGTGCAACGCCAGGGTGCGGGCACGTTTGTCGCCGAGCGCTTGCTGAAGTCGATTTCGAAACTGTCGAGCTTTACCGACGACTTGCGCGCCCGCGGACTGCGTCCGCGCGCCGTGGTGCTGGAGCGCGAGCTAGGCGAGGTCACGCCCATCGAAGCGATGGCGCTGAACCTGTCGCCGGGAGCGGGCGTCAGTCGGATGACCCGATTGCGTTACGCGGGTGACGAGCCGCTCGCGATCGAACGCAGCGCGGTGCCCGCCAGTGTGCTGCCTTCGCCCGATTTGCTGGAGGACTCGCTCTACGAGCTGCTGGATCGTCTGGGCGGGCGACCCAAGCGCGCGCTACAGCGCGTGCGGGCAATCGGCTTCAATGCCGAGCAGGCGCAACTGCTGCGCCTGCCGGTGGGCAGTCCGGGATTGCTGGTGGAGCGACGCGGCTTTCATGCCGACGGTCGCGTCATCGAATTCAGCCGGTCCTATTACCGCGGCGATTCCTACGATTTTCTGGCCGAGCTGCACAGCGATTGACGTGGCGTCGGCGGTCGGAGTCAGGCGCCATCGCCTGGATCTGCGCGTTCGTAGATGACGAAGCGTTTGGTCGTGGTCTGCACGACTTCCCAAGTGCCCTCGAAGCCACGTGGAATGACGAAGCGCATGCCCGCCGACAGGCGTGTGCAATGGCCATGGGTGTCACACACCACGCTGACGCCGTCGAGCATTTCGCACCATTCTTCCTCGGTATAGCGGATCTGCCATTTGCCCACTTCGCCACGCCAGACGCCGACGTGGAACTGGCCGGTCGGATCGCTGTAGTGCATCCAGACCGTTTGGGTCGGCTGACCTTCAATGATTTTCTCGGCGGGCAGTTGGTAGGACTCGGCCGAAAAGTCGGCATCGTTCAGCAGGCGCAGTGTGGCGAGGCTCATGCGGAGGTTCCGGCTCGGAGGGTGGTCGATTGTCGACCTTTCGACGCCACTCGTTCCAGACTGCAACGGATTGCTACAGTGTGCTTACGGCAGCGGGCCGCAAACATGGAGGGGAACAACAATGAGCATGCTGAGTGAGTTCAAGGCCTTTGCGATGCGCGGCAACGTGGTCGATCTGGCGGTCGGTGTCGTCATCGGTGCGGCGTTCGGCAAGATCGTCAGCGCACTGGTGGATGGCGTGATCATGCCGGTGATCGGGTTGCTGGTCGGCGGGATCAATTTCTCGCAACTGGCGATCACCCTGAAAGCGGCGGAAATCGCCGCCGACGGCAAGGAAATCGCGCCTGCCGTGTTGTTCAAGTACGGCGCGTTTCTGCAGACCGTGGTGGACTTCACCATCATCGCGTTTGCGATCTTCGTGGTCGTCAAGCTGATGAACAAGCTGCAGAAAAAGCAGGAAGAAGCGCCGGCCGCGCCGCCACCGCCGTCCGATGAAGTGGTGTTGCTGCAGGAAATTCGTGATCTCTTGAAGCAGCGTTGAGCGAAGAATGACGCGCGCCGACAGCGAATTTCGCTGCGGCGCGCGTTGGTTTGACCTTGCGTGAATCGACGGGACGCGCGACGTTCGAGTTCAGTCCTGGTCCGGTTCACCCGACACGGGTGACGCCTTCGCGTTGACTTGCGGATCGGCACCAGTCTCGTCCTCCGTGAACGTTTCTGAACCGCTCGCATTCGATGGGTCAAGTTCGGCCGGAATATCGCCCTGTCGATCCTCGACGGCCTGCGATGGCAGCCCGGCCACATGCAGGCGGCCCCAGCGTGGTCGCGCCACCTCGACCCGCCCGGAGCGAACGGCCTGGCGAAGATCGGGATCGGCCTTGTCCTCGTAGTCGTAGAAGCTGACCGGCCCGGCATAGCGCCAACCGGTTTCTTCGCGACTGGCAAGCTCGCATTCCACCGACTTCGCGTTCTGCAGATTGCAGAGCAGAAACTCGTGGTCACCGTCCGCATCGGCATCCAGGCTCAGCAGGATGCAGGCATTGCCTTCGACGCGGCAGCCTCGTGCCTGACTGTATTCGGGGCGCGCAATCACCCAGCGCAAAAAGTCATCGTCCGGCTCGCTGGCGCCAGGTGCGCGCTTCAGACGCGGACGCAGTGTCTCCGGGCGATCGGCCAGTTGACTGGCCTCCAGTTCGGCAACGCCCCAGCGCACTTGACGGGCCAACAGTTCTTCGATTTCCTGGCGCTTTTCGTCATCGGCCTGAATGCGCGGGTGGGACAGCAGACCGCGCAGTGCCACCACGCCCTGACGGCCACCCTCGTAGCGCAGGTAGTCGAGATCGAGTTGGGTGTTGTCGCTGCTCTGTTCAAAGCGACTGAGCTGGCTGGCCACGGCGATGCGATGCGGATCGAGCACGGGCGAATTGGCGAGCAGGCCGAGGGCGACCACGACCAGCGAGACGGCGATGTTGATGCGCGGCAGATGAGGCATCCAGCGCATTGGCGAGCGCAGGAACGAGGCGCTGTAGCCCAGCGCGTACAGACTGAGCACGGCCAACGCGATGCCCGCCCACACGCGGGCGGGCGTCCAGCCGTATTGCTCAACACGCAAGCCTAGACCATAGACCGCCAACCCGGCATAGATCGGCAGCAACGCGATGCTCAACTGGATCAGCCAGCGCAGCGGCAGCGGGTAGGGCAGTTGTTCACGTCCATCCTGCAGCACCGCGTTCAACAAGCCCACGTGCAGCACGATGACCCAGCCCAGGATCAATCCGGCGTGGCCGGTTTTCCAAAGCGGTTCCAGTCCGGTGAAAGGCAGGCTGGCGAGGAACATCACGGCGATCAGGGCCAGCACTGGCAGCAGGCCGTAGAACAGGGCCAGCACGATGCTGCGGGCGGTACGGATCGCGCTGCTCTGGGTTCGCCCGATCAGCATGCCGAGGCCGAACAGCAAGCCGGTCGCCAGGTAGATGAAGGCCTTTTCGCGGAACAGGTCGCGGAAGAAGTGAATCTTCACCAGGGCAAACAATTCGCCCCACAGCACCAGCATCAACCAACCCAGGCCGACGAACACGCCCGTCAACGCCAGACTGAGCGTGTTGTGCCAGGCGCGCTCGAACAACAGCGGGTAGTCGCTGCTCCAGCGGCGCTGCAGGATGCTGGCCTGCAGCCATGGCAGGGCGACAAAGGCCGCGACCGCCATGGTGAACCCGAACGGTGCGAGCACTTCGTCGGAAGCCAGTGCGGCCGCACCGGTGGCATTCCATCCAGCCCACAGTGAAAGCAACATCACCACCGCGGCGCTGCCGAGCGATTGCCATACGAAGCGACGGTCGTTAATGCGATGCAGGCTCAGCATCATCATGGTGGGCACCACCAGCACCAGGCTGTACCAACAGACTCGACCATGCAGTTCCGCCAGCGGCCAGACACCGTGGGTCTGACCTTGTTCCGCCAGATACAGCAATAGGCCCTGCAACAGGGCCAGCAGCACGATCAGCGCGCGCTCCTGTCGCGGCAGTGTGCCGCTGGCTTCAGCAGCGTCGTTGGCGAGTATCGACATGGCGTCCTCCGTGGCGGTTCGAAGTGCGCATCATGCCGGGTGAAGACGTGCTTGCCGAGCCAATCCGCAGGCCAATCCTGTCTTTTCGCGGGCAGCACGGCACAGCCGGTGCACACATTCGGTGTGCCTTGTCGAACGCGGCATGGCGACGGTCTCAGCGCCGCCATGCCTTGTGGGGCGCCTATTCGAAGCCGTCGGCGAAGATGTCTTCGGTCGAAGGCGTGCAGGCGGCGGCGTCATACAGACCGGGCGTGCCGATATCGCCGCTGCTCGCCGCCACCGAACCGTAGCTGTCGCCGACCACGGACAACTGCCACTGCATCACGTCGTTCTGACCGATCGCTGCGCAGGGCGCCTGTCCGCTCGCGTTCTGGGTACGAATGCTGCCGACGTAGGTCTGGTCGCCGTAATAGAGGCGATCCACCAGCGCGTCGGTGGCGTCGTAGAGATGGATCTGATCGGCACGACCGAAGCCATTGCCGCTGACGACACCCATCTCACCGAGGATCTTGACGCTCGCATCCAGGCCCCAGTCGGTGCGGAAGGTGCTGGCGACGGTTTCCGTCACGATGACGGATTCGCCCGCTTGCACGATGCCGAAGGGGCTGAGGTCGAACGTGCCGGCGATGGCGTGATCGTCATCCATCGACCAGCCAGTCAGATCGATGGGTGTGTCGCCCATGTTGGTGAACTCGATGAACTCGCCACCAAGGCCCGAGTACATCCATTCCGTGATTCGCATCGCGGTGCTGTCGCCCAGACCGTACTCGAGCACATACGGTCCACGCTCGGCCAGCACGGGAGAAAAACTCAGCGAGGCGTAGCTGTTGCTGGCGGTGGCGGCGACATACCAACTGACTCGCTGTCCCGCCACGGCGCTGACCGGCAATTGCACGCCCCAGATGCCGTCGCCAGCGCTGCCATCCTGATGATTGCCGTCATCAAGCATCGATACACGGGAATACACGACGCCGGGATCGGGACGGTAGAACAACTCGACGTTGGCGACCGCACTGCCGTTGGCGGTCGCTTGCGCGGTGATCCAGACCGGATCATCGGGTTCCGGAGCGGCGAGACTGGCCTGCACGTTGCTCAAGCTCGGACCCTGCGCCATCAGTTCGGCAGTGGTCGCGAGGAAGGTCGCGCGCTGGGTGATGAATGGCTGCAGTCCCACCAACGAACCGCCTGCAGGACCGGAGTAGGGCAGTGTCACGTTGGCGGTGAGGTTGTTCTGGAACAGGGTGTAGCTGTAGAGCTTTTTCGGATCGGCCTGCACGGCGGCATCGATCAGCGCCATCTGTGCGGTGAAACGTGCGCCGAAGTAGTCCCAGTTCATGTCCTCGAGGACGCGGCGGTAATGCGCCAGATAACGTTGCCGCAGTTCCGCGACCGCCAGCACGCGACTCAGCACCGGTTTGTTGCTGGCGCTGAAATTGCGTGTCGCCGCCCAGTTGACCTGGGTGAAGGTCTCATTGGCGTCACGCTGCATCAGATGCATGCGGCCATCGAGGGGATCGACATAGGTCTGGAAATCGCAGCCCTTGTTGCTGTAGCTGTCGTCGTCGGTCAGCGCGTTTTCCAGCACCACCGACCAGATCGATGGATCGATGGCGAACACCTCGTCGATCAAGGGCCAGTTGGCCAGTGGCGTATTGCTGAGTGCATTCGCCACGGTGATCAGCGGCACATAGGGATCGGGCAGGCCGCCATCGTTGTTGATTTCGTAGGCGGCGTAGCTGCTGGCGCTGGAACCGGCATAGGCCAGTCCAGGCCCATTCGGGTTGTTGGCGCAGGAAATGCGTGCACCATCCGCGTTGGTGAAGTAGTCGCGCAGCATGCGTTTGTCCGGCTGCTGCACGTTGACGTAGACGCCCCAGTTCTGTCCATTGAGCTGCAGTACGACGTTGTTGGCGCGCGGGTTGGGGATGAACTGCGCGACGTAGTTGTTGTAGACGACTTCGCGGACGAAGGTGGGATCGTGGAAGCCGTTGTTGAAGTTCAATGTGTCGTAGCCCATCAACTCCTGATTGGCATCGACGAAGTCCATTTCGACCTTCAGCGAGAACTTCTGCGACCCTTGCGGCAGTGCCGTATAGGACGTGTTGCCACGAATACGCACGCCGACGCTGGGATAGGTAACGCCGTCGACGACGATGTCGGCCAGGATGTTGGTCGCCGACGCGTAATTCGCGCGCAGTCGGGTCTCCCAGTCGCTGTCGTGAAAATTGATCTGGATGGTTCGCAGCGTGGCCGGATCGTAGAGGTCTTGCGCGCTTGCAGACAGTGGTGGCAAGAGCAGGCACAGCAGCAAGGCGGCGATTCTGAAGGCGTGAGGCATCACGGTGCTCCTTGGACGGATGCTTGCCAGACTAGCCAGCAATTGCGCAGAAACCTGGGAGATTTCGGAAATATTCCGTGTCGAATCAGGGACGATTCATGCACTCGCCCGTGCTGGCGCGTGCTCAGCGGCCCCACCATGCGCCGGGGAAGTACACGCCGGGCGCCGGGCGCTCGCGAAACACCTCGTGGCGGAAGCGGAACAGCTCGGCAGGCCGCCCACCGGTGCTGTGGTCCAGCTGGCCGGTTCCTTCGACCAGTCCGGCACTTTCCATCAGGCGTCGGAAGTTCTGCTTGTGAACCTGGGCTCCTGCCAGCGCTTCCACCGTGCGCTGCAACTGCAGCAGGGTGAAGCTCGCGGGCAGTAACTCGAAAATCACCGGACGGTATTTGATCTTGCCGCGCAGGCGACCGAGCGCCGTGGCGAGAATGCGGCGGTGATCCAGTGCCATCGACGTGCCGATGCGCGTCGTCGACACCGGTGCATCGCCCGGCAACGAGAGCGGCGACTCGGCCGCGGCACCGGCTTCCCACAGCAGTTCGTAGCGTTCCAGCGTGCGTTCCGGGTCCCAGGGGGCGGTGTCGAAACCGAAGGTCAGATCAACGCGCTCACGCCGTCGTTTGTCGCGTCCCGCCCAATCCAGCAGATGTGGGCGGACCTGTTGGTCCAGCAAAGCAGGGCGGCCGCGACGCCAATCTTCCCAGGGCAGGAATCCGTAGCAGTCGACCCACTGCGCCTGGCGATCCGGTGTGGATTGTTCGCGAACCAAGGCCAGGTACGCGGTGGAGAGCACACGCATGCCGAGCTCGCGTTCGCGCGGATCACGCTCGCGGTCGCCGTAGGTGTAGAGCTGCTCGACATAGCCAAGCGCCAGACCGGTCTGCTGCTGTACCCAATCACGCAGTCCGCGTTCCATGGTGGGATGGTGGATCGGGTCGAGCGGACCGGACGGCAGTGACCACGCGGTGGCTTGCGCATCCCGCACGCAGAGGACGCGCGGAGCGTCGGCCGTGACGGCAATGATCACGGCGTCAAGGCTCAGCAAATAGGTGGGAGGCGATGCCGTCATGGACGCAGTATAGATTTCCGCGGGCAGGGCACTCGCGCTGGTGGTTTCACAGCGAATCTTAACCTCCGTTCAGGATCATGGCCGCACCGAGTGTGGGTACAGGGCGGGATGATTCATGGGTGCCAGCGTGTTGGGTGGGTTCGGGGGACGCTATCGTCCCTTGTGGTGGTGGCTGTGGATGGTGCTGGGTGTCTCTGCCCTGACCCGGCTTGCCTTGTGGGTCTATGCGGACGTGCCGTGGTCGCCGTCTGGCTTGCTGGCGGTTCTGGCGATCGGTGCGTTCTTCGACCTCATCGTGGGCTTGTATCTGGGCCTGCCATTGCTGCTGGCGCTGTGGTGCATGCCGCGGCGCTGGATTCGCTTGCGATGGGGGCGGTGGTGGATCGAGTCGATCAGTCTGTTCCTGCTGGGGCTGCTGCTGTTTGTGGCGATGGCGGAGTGGACGTTCTGGGAGGAGTTCCAGACCCGTTTCAATTTCATCGCCGTGGACTATCTGGTCTACACCCATGAGGTGATCGGCAATATCCGCGAGTCCTACCCGGTCGGGCTGTTGCTGAGCGGATTTGCGGTGCTGACCCTGACGCTACTCGTCCTGACGCGCGGTGCGCGACGTTTGCCAATGGTCGGCGAGGACCAGGGGTTTGGTGCACGCTCACGTTTTGCCTTGGTGTGGATTGGCTGCGCGGTGTTGGCGACGCTCGGAGTGCGCGCGGAACAGCGCGAATGGACCGATAACGTCTATCTCAACGAACTGGCGGGGAACGGCATCTATCAGTTCTTTGCCGCCTATCGTTCGGCAAGCCTCGACTATGCGCGCTTCTATCGGCAACTGCCCGCAGACGAGGCCTGGCAGCGGATGCGCGCCGAGCTCGCCACGCCCGACGCGACATTTCTCAGCGACGATCCGCGTGATCTGCGGCGCAGGATCGACAGCCCAGGAACGGAACGCCATCTCAATGTGGTGTTGATCAGCGTCGAAAGCCTGTCGTCGATTTTTTCCGGGACCTACGGCCGAAAAGACTCGTTGACGCCGCATCTCGACGCGCTGAGCAAGGACAGCCTGGTGTTCACCCAGCTGTTTGCGTCGGGTACGCGAACGGTGCGCGGACTGGAAGCGCTGGCGTTGTCCGTGCCGCCGACGCCGGGCGAATCCATCTTCAAGCGCGAAAACAACCATGGCCTGTTTTCGTTGGCCAGCGTGTTCAATGCCAAGGGCTATCGATCCATGTTCCTGTACGGTGGCTATGGCGCCTTCGACAACATGAACGACTTCTTTGGCGGGAATGGGTACGAAGTGCATGACCGCAGCGATATCGATGCGGATCAGATCCACCACGCCAACATCTGGGGCGTCGCCGACGAAGATCTCTATTCGCTGTCGCTGCAGCAATTCGATGCCGCGCACGCGGAGGGAAAGCCCTTCTTTGCCCACATCATGACGACCTCGAACCATCGGCCCTATACCTTTCCTACCGGGCGTGGCGACTGGCCGCAGGGCAAGCGCGAAAGCGCGGTGCAGTACACCGATTGGGCGGTCAGCGATTTCCTGCGTCGTGCGCAATCGAAGGCCTGGTTTGACGATACGATCTTCGTGATCACGGCCGACCACTGCGCCTCGTCCGGCGGGATCGCGCAGCTGCCCGCATTCCGTTACGAAATTCCCATGTGGATCTACGCCCCCAAGCACGTTGCTGCGGGTGTGGTCGAGCGGCGCATGGCACAGATCGACATTGGTCCGACGGTGCTGGGATTGCTCGGCATCGACTACGTCAGTGCGTTCTACGGCGTCAATTTGTTTGCCTTGCCTGCAGGTCGCGAGCGCGCGTTGATTGGCAACTATCAACGCTTGGGATTGCTGGCGCAGGACACCTTGGTGGAACTCGCCCCGCAATCGCATGTGGGCGCCGTCGATCCCGTGTTTGATGGCGATTTCGCGCAGCCTGAAAAGGCGCTTGATGCTGATCTGGCAGCGCGCGCCATCGCCTACTACCAGACCGCGAGCGAGCGTTTCGAGAGCGGTCGCATGCGGGAGGACAGTGCGCAAATCGCGTCGTTGCCAGGACCTCACCCGGCTTCCGTCGGCCGACACTGATGACACCAGCGGCGCTGAAAGGTGTTGAACTCACCCTGTCAGCGCCGCCGGTCGAGGGTCAGGCGGACTGCGTCGGCGCGGCGTGGCGGATCAGGTGATCGAAGGCGCTGAGTGAGGCTTTGGCGCCTTCGCCCATCGCGATGATGATCTGCTTGTAGGGCACCGTGGTCGCATCACCGGCCGCAAAGACACCGGGCACCGAGGTTTCACAACGATCATTGATGATGATCTCGCCGCGCGGCGACAATTCGACCGCGCCTTTCAGCCATTCGGTGTTCGGCAACAGGCCGATCTGCACGAAAATGCCTTCCAGCTCGACGGTGTGAACGCTGTCGTCAGTGCGGTCCTTGTAGACCAATCCGGTGACACGCTGTCCATCGCCCTGAACTTCCGTGCTCAAGGCACTGACGATGATCGTGACGTTCGGCAGGCTGCGCAGTTTGCGTTGCAAGACTTCGTCCGCGCGCAGCTTGCTGTCGAATTCGATCAGGGTGACGTGGCTGACGATACCGGCCAGATCAATGGCGGCTTCCACGCCCGAGTTGCCGCCGCCAATGACCGCGACGCGCTTGCCCTTGAACAGCGGGCCGTCACAGTGCGGGCAGTAGGCGACGCCTTTGTTGCGGTATTCGTCTTCACCGGGCACATTCATCTGCCGCCAGCGTGCGCCGGTGGACACGATGACCGTGCGCGCCTTCAGGCTGCCGCCGTTGGTCAGTTGTACTTCGGTGTAGCCATGTGCGGTTTGTGTGGCAGGAATCAGCTTCTCGGCGCGCTGCAGATTCATTACCTCGACTTCGTAGTCCTTGACGTGCTGTTCCAGCGCGGTCGCCAGCTTCGGACCTTCGGTTTCGCGAACCGAAATGAAATTCTCGATGCTCAACGTATCCAGCACCTGGCCACCAAAGCGCTCGGCGGCGATACCGGTCCGAATGCCTTTGCGGGCGGCGTAGATGGCGGCCGCGGCACCGGCGGGGCCACCGCCGACAACCAGTACGTCAAACGCGGGTTTGGTCGAGAGTTGCGAGGCTTCTCGTGCGGCCGCGCCGGTGTCGAGCTTGGCGACGATTTCTTCGAGGCTCATGCGCCCGGAGGCAAACACTTCGCCATTCAGATAGACCATCGGCACCGCCATCACCTGACGCTGCTCCACTTCGGCCTGGTAGAGCGCGCCGTCGATGGCCACGTGACGGATGCGTGGATTCAGCACGCTCATCAGGTTGAGCGCCTGCACGACATCCGGACAGTTATGGCAGGACAGCGAGAAATAGGTTTCGAAGCGATAGTCGCCGTCGAGCTGCTGGATCTGTTCGATCAGCGCTGGCTCGGCCTTGGGCGGGTGGCCGCCGACCTGCAACAGCGCCAGTACCAGCGAGGTGAACTCGTGGCCGAGCGGAATGCCCGCGAACTGCACGGCGACATCGCTACCGGTTCGGCGAATCTCGAACGATGGCCGACGCGGGTCGCTGCCATCACTGCGAAGCGTGATCTTGTCGGACATGCCGGCGATGTCGCCGAGAACTTCCAGCAATTCGTTTGCGCTGTCGCTGCTGTCGACACTGGCAATCAGCTCGACCGGCAGGGTGACCCGCTCAAGATAGGTCTTCAACTGGGATTTGAGGGCGGCATCCAACATGGCGGTTCTCCAGAACAGAAGGCGTGCGTAGCGAGCGCCTGCGCGGAGGCAGACGTCAAGCGGTCAATAGGGGAGGAGAGAACAGGGCTGTGTTTGCGCCGACACAGTTCGGGAAGCTCCGCGCGGCTCGGGGCCGCGCGGAGGGTGCGACGGTCGAAACTCAGATTTTGCCGACAAGGTCCAGCGAGGGAGCCAGGGTCTTCGCGCCTTCCTTCCACTTTGCGGGGCAGACCTGACCCGGATTCGCGGCGGTGAACTGGGCGGCCTTCAGCTTGCGCAGGGTTTCGGAGACGTCGCGCGCAATTTCATTGCTGTGGATTTCCAGCGTCTTGATCACGCCTTCTGGGTTGATGACGAAGGTGCCGCGCAGCGCCAGACCTTCTTCCGCGATGTGCACGCCGAACGCGTTGCTCAGGGCGTGCGTGGGATCGCCGACCAGCGGGAACTTGGCCTTGCCGACGGCGGGCGAGGTTTCGTGCCACACCTTGTGCGAGAAATGCGTGTCGGTGGTGACGATGTACACCTCGGCACCGGCCTTCTGGAATTCGGCGTAGTTGTCGGCGGCGTCTTCGATTTCGGTGGGGCAGTTGAAGGTGAAGGCTGCCGGCATGAAGATCAGCACGGACCACTTGCCGTGCAGACTCTTCTCGGTCACTTCGATGAACTCGCCTTTGCCACCATCGCGGTTGACGAAAGCAGTGGTCTTGAACGGCTGCACGGGGGTGTTGATCAACGACATGGTCGAAACTCCTGAGGTTTGTTTGGGTGGGTGAGACAGTGGGCACAGCCTAAGACGAACGTGAAGGCCGGGCAAATTGATTGATGGGATTATTTCAATAGTCCATGGCTATCGATTCGACTATCCACGAGGCACGGGCGGTAGTTTAGGCAGTGGCTTGTGATGCCGCTGTTATCCTTTCCTGTCTGTTCTCCCTTGGTTGCTCCATGTCTGACCGGAATGCCTACGCCGCCTCGCTTCGCCTGTCCGTCGCGCCCATGATGGATTGGACAGACCGGCATTGCCGCGTCTTCCATCGGCTGCTGGCGCCGCATGCCCGTCTGTACACGGAAATGGTGCATGCGCAGGCGGTGCGCCTGGGGGATCGCGAACGGCTGTTGGGCTATTCCCCGCAGGAGCATCCCTTGGCCCTGCAACTGGGGGGCAGCGAGCCTGCGGTCCTCGCCGAGGCGGCACGCATTGGTGAGCAGTGGGGCTATGACGAGATCAATCTCAACGTGGGCTGCCCATCGGATCGCGTTCAGGCAGGTCGCTTCGGTGCCTGTCTGATGCGCGAGCCCGATTTGGTGGCCGACTGTGTGGCGGCGATGCGTGCCGCAGTGCAGGTGCCGGTGACGGTGAAGTGTCGGATCGGTGTGGATGACCAGGACGAAGAATCCACACTCGACGGCTTTATCGAACGCGTTGCCGCGACAGGTTGCGGCACCTTCATCGTGCACGCCCGCAAGGCCTGGCTGCAGGGTTTGAGTCCGAAGGAAAATCGTGAAATTCCACCGCTGCGATACGACCTCGTGCACCGCCTCAAGGCGCGCCGGCCGCACCTGCAGATCGTTATCAACGGGGGATTGAGTTCGCTGCCGGCGTGTCTTGCCGAGATGGGGCAGGTGGATGGTGTGATGCTGGGACGCGCTGCGTACCACGACCCCTATCTGTTGCATCAGTTGGATCGCGCCCTGTTTGAGCCCCGGCGTGAATCCCTCTCGCGAGGTGACTTGCTGCGCGGTCTGCAGCCCTATGTCGAAACGCAGTTGGCGCGCGGCGTCGCGCTCAAACACATCACTCGGCATGTGCTTGGCTTGTTCGCCGGGCTACCCGGTGGTCGCGTATATCGACAGATTCTGTCTGAGCAGGCACCTCGTGCCGGTTCGGGATGGTCGGTGGTGGAGCAAGCGTTGCAGGCGGTCGAGTCGCAGCAGGGGCGGGCAGCATGACCGACGCCTTCGTTGCGCGTGCCCGCACTTTGCCCAAGACCGGACGCCCCTGCGCGCGTGGCGCCTTCGTCATCAGTCCTTCGGCGCGACAGCTGGCATCGCAGTCGGCAACCGACAATGCCTACATGCAGTTGAACGCGGCGTATTCGCTCGATCGCGCCCAGCAACAGCACCGAGCGCTGCAACAGGCCTTGTCGAGAGCGCTGCCGGTGGTTGCGTTCGCGGGCAGCGAGCACACCCCGGATGACCTGTTCCCCAACAATGTTTTCGCCGCCTGTCCGGGGCGGCTCGTGCTGGGGTACATGCGCCATCCGATCCGGCAACAGGAGGTCGAACGTCGAGACATCCAGGCGTTCTTCACCGATCTGCTTGGTTACGATGTGGTGGACCTGCGGACGCAGCCGGGACGTGTCGAATTGACCGGTTCGATGGTTATTGATCGTGCGCGCGGGCTGGGTTTTGCCGGATTGGGTGAGCGGTGCAGTGAGGCGGGCGGGCGCGCGTTCGCTTCGGCGATTGGCTTGCAGGAATGGCTGGGCGTGCCTTTGGCGGCAGGCGAGTACCACATGAATGTGGTGATGAGCATTCTGGCTTCGCGACTGTTGGTGATTTGTCCGGATGGATTTGCCGATGTCCGGGACGCGGAGCGGATTGCGGCCTGTTATGCGCCTGATGTGCTGGAACTTACGTCCGCCCAGAAGGCAGCGTTCGCGGCGAATTGTCTGAGCGTGAGCGAGGAAGCCGTCTGGATGAGCGAGCGGGCTGCTGATGCGTTGACCGCGCCCCAGTTGGCGCAATTGCAGCGATCTGGTTTCGCCGTGCACGCCGTGAATCTGGACGAGATCGAGAAGGCGGGTGGCAGTCTTCGTTGTTGCGTCGCCGAGATTTTCTAGTTTTTTCAACGGGGAAGCCAGATTTTGCGACGGGTTTTCCGACTTCAGTACGGATTCACCGCGGCCGTTCGAGACTGCATGCCTGTATTGACGCCGCCCGCATGAGTAAGATTCGCCGCCTGCTATGAAATCGCCCACGATTCCCCGTTCAATCTTTCTTGCGTGCCTGGTGTTATCCGGCGCGGGCGGTAAGGTCTGGGCGCAGCAGGCGGAGGAGCCGGGCCAAGTCCGCGAGTCGGTTCGGCGGGTGGAGCGCGAAACCGGCGGGCGCGTGCTGCGGATCGAGTCGATTCAACGTAACGGGCAGGATGTCTATCGCATGAAGGTGCTGACACCCGGCGGGCGGATCAGGGTGATGCAGGAGCGTCCCGGCGGTCGGGTATCGCCTCGTCCCGCGCAACCCAGGCCGATGTTGCGTGACAACCAGAAGCCCTCACCGCCCCCGCCCACTGAGAGATCGGTCGGTGCCCGGCCGCACGATGGCACATGAGCGCGATTGGTCGCGTTCGCCGTGTCAGTCCTACACTATGTCAATCCAGTGAAGTTGCCGCGCCGACGGCCGAGGAGTGGATGAATGCGAATTCTGCTGGTTGAAGATGAAGCACCGTTGCGTGAGACCTTGGGCGCGCGGTTGAAGCGTGAGGGCTATGCGGTCGACATGGCGGCAGACGGCGATGAGGGCCTGTACATGGGGCGCGAGGTGCCGTTCGATGTCGCAGTGATCGATTTGGGTTTGCCCAAGATGTCGGGGATGGATCTGGTGCGAGCCTTGCGCGCCGAAGGCAAGAAGTTTCCGATTCTCATCCTGACCGCACGGACCATGTGGCAGGACAAGGTCGAGGGACTGAAAGCCGGCGCCGATGACTATCTCGTCAAACCCTTCCACGTCGAGGAACTGTTGGCACGGCTGAATGCCTTGCTGCGGCGCGCGGCCGGATGGAGCAAGCCCAGCCTTGACTGCGGTCCGATCCGTCTGGATTTGGCGGCACAGACTGTCAGCGTAGCGGGGCAGCCCATCGATCTGACCAGCTACGAGTACAAGGTTCTGGAATACCTGATGTTGCACGCGGGTGAACTGGTTTCCAAGGCGGACCTGACCGAGCACATCTATCAGCAGGATTTTGATCGCGACTCGAACGTACTAGAGGTGTTCATCGGGCGGCTGCGCAAGAAGCTCGATCCCGATGGTGAGATGAAGCCGATCGAGACGGTGCGTGGTCGCGGCTATCGTTTCGCAATTCCGCGCGACGAGTGAGCTGAATCCCTTCCATGGCGCGTCAGACCCTGTCGCTGCAGGCCCGTCAGTTCTGGGCGGCAGGTTTTGCCTTGGTGGCCTTTCTGGGGTTGACCGGACTGGCCCTGGATCGTGCCTTCAGTGAGACCGCATTGAGTGCGCTGCGTGAGCGGTTGCAGACCTTTGCGCATGCCTATCTTGCGGGCTCGGACTTGTCGCGCGGGGGGCAGTTGATTGTCCCGGATGTGCCGCCCGAGCCGCGTTTCCTGCAACCCGGTGCGGGCCTGTATGCGGGCGTGCACGGAAATGAATTCGCGTGGCGCTCGCCGTCCGCGATGGGTCGAGACTTGCCTTTCGATGTCGCGTTGCCGCCGGGCGAAACGCGTTTCGATGGCCCGCTCGATACGCCGGATGGCCCCATTTACCGGCTCGCTTTGGGCGTTGCCTGGGAGATGGGTTCGCAGCAGGAAGTGCGATTCACCTTCCTGATTGCCGAGCAGGCATCGGCGCTTGCGCGCGAGGTGACGGTGTTTCGTCGCACGCTATGGGGCTACCTCGGCGCGGCCGCCGTGGTCCTGCTGGCGGTGCAGATACTGGTGCTGCGCTGGAGCCTGCAGCCGGTCCGAAAAGTGATCTCCGAGCTGTCGGAAGTCGAGCATGGCGTGACGGATCGCCTGCACGGTGTGTACCCCCGTGAGTTGGCAATGTTGACCAACAACATCAACGATTTCATCGAGAGCGAGCGCGATCATCTGAAACGTCACCGCAAGACGCTGGGCGATCTGGCACACAGCCTGAAGACGCCCTTGGCCGTACTGCGGGCGCGAATCGAAAGTGATCCCGACAATGCCGGTTTACGTGACGATGTTCGCGCCCAGGTGGCGCGGATGGATCAGATTGTTGCCTATCAGTTGTCGCGTGCCGCGACCATGGGGCATCAGGTATTTGCGGCCCCGATCGAGATTGCTCCGCATGCGGAAGAACTGGTTCGCGGGCTCGAAAAGGTCTATGCCAAGAAGAACGTGTTGTGTGAGTTCGACCTCGATTCCAGCGCGCGCTTCTATGGCGAATTGGGCGACTTGATGGAATTGCTTGGCAACCTGCTGGAAAACGCCTTCAAGTGGGCCGATCATCGGGTTCTGTTGTCGACCCGCACCATGACCATCGTGTCGCAGCGCCGCTCGGGGCTGTTGATTTCGGTCGATGACGACGGCCCTGGAATTCCTGCGGATCAGGTGGAGCGACTGCTGCAGCGCGGTGTTCGCGGCGACGAGCGCGTGCAGGGGCATGGGATTGGCCTCGACATCGTGCAGGACATCGTGCGGGCCTATCGCGGTGAACTGTCCGTTGAACGATCCGATGAGTTGGGCGGTGCACGCTTCGTGTTGCGCTTCTCACCGGCGGTCTAGTTATACGCGGCGGAAGCCGCTGGTCGTGAGACGCGTTGAGGCTGGCTTGTGACGATCAGCGCAGCATGCCCGGAAGGAAGGCGTTCCAGCGTGAACTCCGCGACGGCTGTGCACTGTTGCCGCCAGTACGCGTGACGTGACTGCGCCGGGTGGCTACCGGCGGCTCACTGGGTGGAGCGGTGTCTTCACTGCTGCTGGGCGCTGGTGTCTCATCCGAGCAGGCTTTGGAGGCGGTTTCCGGCAACATCTCTGCGGCCATCGCATCGGTCGCCGATGTGGCGCTCAGGCCGAACGCAAACCAGAGCAGGCTGAGGACCAGCGCATCGTTTCTCGGCTTTGGATGCATCGGATGCCTCCCGTTTCGCAGGTGCCAACAGCAT
This sequence comes from Lysobacteraceae bacterium, assembly GCA_041395245.1. Classification (GTDB taxonomy): domain Bacteria; phylum Pseudomonadota; class Gammaproteobacteria; order Xanthomonadales; family Xanthomonadaceae; genus Aquimonas. The sequence goes on along the minus strand of JAWLAY010000006.1, from coordinate 250,244 downwards.
TGACATTTGAACGCAGTTTGCGTCAGAGCGCGTGAAGACTACGCGCTTGGCGGTAGCAGCGGAAGTGCCGGACCACGCTGGATCGCGAATGATGCGGAGCAGGGACATGCCACTGCCTGGCCATGTGCGCGGCGCAGCATGACGCGAGGCAAGGACTCCCGCACCATGTCGCCATGCTTGCCGAGACCAGAAGTACAGACAGTAATGCCCAGTTGGTGACTGCCGCCCAGTTGCGGCGAGCCCTGATTTCGGGGATGCGCCGGGTTGTCAATCGTCGCGAGTGGCTGGATCGAATCAATGTGTTCCCCGTGCCGGATGGCGATACAGGCAGCAACCTTGCCTTCACGCTCAACACGGTGATCAGTGCGGGGCTTTGTCATCGCTGTCATTCCGTCGGTGCCCTGATGCGATCCGTCGCCGATGCCGCAGTAGACGGCGCGCGCGGCAACTCCGGGGCGATTCTGGCGCAGTTCTTTTCCGGTGTCAGTCAGGCCCTGGCGGGTGTCGACAGCGCGCCGCCACGGTTGCTCGCCCATGCAAGCAAGGCAGGCGCCAACGCCGCCTGCGGTGCCCTGTCGGACCCTCGCGAAGGAACCATCCTCAGCGTCATTCGAGCCTTTGCCGATGCCTGGGTGGGGTGTGCGGACTCCGTCAACAATGCGCGGGCCGGTTTCGCTCAAGCGCTCGCGCAGGCACGTGTCGCCTTGGCACGCACGCCGGAACAGTTGCCCGTGTTGAAGCAGGCAGGCGTTGTTGATGCGGGCGCGCAGGGATTTATCGATCTGCTGGAGGGAATTTCCGAATACGTCGAAAGCGGGCGTCTTTCCGCGCCGGTAACCCCGCATTCCGCGCCGGAAATCCCGTTTGCCGGAGAACACTTGCACGACGATGTGGACGAGTCCCATCGCTGGTGCAGCGAATGTCTGGTCAGTGGCCAGGGCTTGTCGGCGCCGCAGATTCGCGAGGCACTGGCCTCCCTGGGGGCGGTGAGCGTCGTTGTCGCGGGCGGTCAGGAAAAGGTTCGCGTTCATGCGCATGTGGCTGAGCCCGCGCTCATGTTCGAACGGATGCGTGATTTCGGACGCGTCAGTGCGATCAAAGCCGACGACATGTTGGCGCAACAGGCCGAAGCGTCGCGCCAGCAGGCGGTTGCCGTGGTCACCGACAGTGGCGCGGACTTGCCGATTGCGTTGCAGCAGGCATTGGCGATTCACATGGTGCCGGTGCGCGTCTCGTTTGGCGATGAGGATTTCCTCGACAAGGTTTCACTCAGTGCCGCCGAGTTTCACCGACGGTTGCGTGCGGGCGGGGTCTTTCCCAAGACCTCTCAACCACCCGCAGGCGATTTTCGGCGTCAGTTCGAGATCAGTCTTTCGCACCACGACGAGCTCGTCTACGTCGGCTTGTCGCGTGCCCTCTCCGGTACCTTGCAGGCGGCGGAATCCGCCGCCAGTCGAGTGGATGAAGAGCGTGTCCATGTGCTCGACAGCGGGCATGCGTCCTGTGGACAGGCCTTGCTGGCCGTGCTGGCGGCCGAGCTGGCGCGCGGTGGCGCAGGCAGCAAGGTGATTCGTGAAGCGGTCTCGGCGGCGAGAGGGCAGGTTCAGACCTGGGCCATCACGCGGGATGTCAGTTTCGCCGTGCGTGGCGGTCGGATGCCCGCCTGGGCAAAGCCTCTGATCGCTGGTCTGGGGCTGGTGCCGATCGCGCGGATGAAGCCATCGGGTCGTCTGGGCGTGGCCGGTGCGCTGTGGGGCGGAGCGCAATCCGCGCCAGCACGGTTTGCGCGCTACCTGCGTCGGCGGATGAATCCATCACAGCGATGGCGCGTACTGATCGGTCACGTCGGCTGTGCCGAGGATGCGGAGGTGCTTCGTCGTGGCTTGGTAAGCGGTCTGGATGTCGACGATCTGGGTATCGTGGAGGTCGGACCGGCGGTTGGCGCGCATGCGGGCACGGGTGCCTTGGTCGTCGCGTGGCAGCCTATCCCTGTCGCCATCGCGGGCGATACTTCGAATGCCTGACTTCGTGCGACCGAGACCTGCAAGACAGCTGTGGCAGGCGATATCCTGAACGCATGAATCTCACCCTCTGCATGGTGTTGACCCTGCTGGTTGCCTACCTTCTGGGTTCGGTTTCGGGTAGTTTGCTACTGGGACGACGGATTGGTGTGGATATCCGCCATCAGGGCAGTGGTAATGCCGGTGGTACCAACGCCTTTCGTACTCAGGGCTGGCGGTTTGCCTTGGGTGTCGTGCTGATCGATATCGGCAAAGGCGCGTTGGCAACCGGTTTTACCGTGTGGGTACAGACGCGCTGGGGAGGCGGACTGGCAAGCGGTTCGTACTGGGTGTGGTGGGCGGTCCTGTGTGCCGCCGCTGGCCACACTTGGCCGGTGTTTCATGGCTTTCGTGGCGGCAAGGGCGTGGGCACGATGGTGGGTGGGCTGGGCGTGGTTTGGCCGATGAGCTTGTTGCCTTGCTTGCTGGTCTGGCTGTTGACGCTCACGACGACGGGCTATGTCGGCTTGGCGAGTGTGTTGGCCACCTTGGTCCTGGTTCCCATGGCATGGTTCTGGGGTGACGCGCCAGTATGGTTTGCGCTGTCCGCCGCTGCATTCATCGTGTTCACGCATCGATTGAATCTGCATCGGCTCGTGGCCGGTCGCGAGCACAGGTTTCCGCGCGCCCGGATCTGGCGTCGAGGTTGGCTGTATCTGCGCGGGCTGGACCCCAATGCCTGATGCATCGATGACCGGTTTCGAACCATTGGCAAGGCTGGCTGCGCGCCTGGGTGATGCCACCCTGACCCGGCTGGACTCGCTGGAATGGGTGGCAGAAACCGATTCCACTAATACGCGCTTGTTGGCGCAAACCTGTCCGGTCCATGCCCGAGTGCTGATCGCCGATCAGCAATCCGCAGGGCGTGGCCGCTTAGGCCGGGTCTGGTCGTCGTCTCGCGGCAATGCGATGTTACTGTCGGTGGCGCTGCCATTGCAGGGCGGTCTGGCGGCGGCACAGTCGCTGAGTCTTGCGGTGGGGGTCGTCCTGGTCGAAGCCTTGCACGGACTGGGTCTGACCTCGGTCGGACTCAAATGGCCGAACGATCTCGTTGTGGGTGAGCACAAGTTGGGCGGCGTACTGATCGAACTGTCCAGTGCGCCGTCGCCCTTCGTGGTGATTGGCGTGGGTCTCAACCTTCACGATGCGCCTGCCGTGGATCGCCCGACCACTGATCTGGCACGCCTGGGACTGGATTGTCGTTCGCTGGATCGTCGCGTCGATCTGTTCGCGGCCTGTGTCCTCGCGTTGCGAGGTCTGGATGTCAATTGGCTGCAGGCCGATGCACTGCAGCGACAGCAGATGCTCGAACGCTGGCGCTTGCATCATGCCTATCAGGATTGCGAGGTGATCCTTGAGTTGGATGGGCGTGTCCTTCACGGTCGCGTGCAGGGGATTGATTCGCAGGGGGCTCTGCAAATCGCCCACGCAATGCCCGAGGCACCGGGAAAGGTCAGGCTTGCCACGTATCACAGCGGTGAAGTTCGTCTGCGGAGTGTGCGGCGTGGATGAGTCCAAGGACTGGCTGTTGTTCGACGCGGGTAACACGCGACTGAAGTGGGCGTGTACCGAGGCCGATGGCATCGTTGAGCGTGGTGCGATGGACTGGTCCGCGCTGCAGCACGCTGGTTGGCAACAGGCGTTGCCGAATACATCGCAAGGTCGACAGGTTGCCTTGGCGCAGGTGCTTTCGCCCGAGCACGCGGAAGTGCTGCGTGATGCCTTGCTGGGTCGGTTTGGTCGCGTCCGCGAAGTGCGCAGCGAGGCATCCTGCGCCGGTTTGCGCTCGGCGTATCGACACAGCGAGCGCTTGGGCGTGGATCGTTGGCTGGGCATGCTTGCGGCCTGGCAGCCCGGGGAGGCCTTGCTGCTGGCCAACGTCGGCACGGCGTTGACGCTGGACGCCGTGGACGCCCAGGGTCAGCACCTCGGTGGTTCCATTCTGGCTGGGCTGCAGGCCATGCAAGGTGGTTTGTTGAACGCCGCGCCGGGCTTGCAGCGGCTGATGGGCGTTGACGATGCCGAGTGCCGCCTTTGGGCCGATGATTCGGCTGCCGCAATACGCTCCGCTCCCGTGTTCGCGGTGACCGCGATGATTGAAATGGCTGTGCGCAGGTTGCGTCGTCAGTTACAAATGCCGGTGCGATGTGTCATCGCAGGCGGCGATGCCGCCGTCGTGCAGGCGCAGTTGGAAATCGACTGTGAAGTGCGTCGTGATCTGGTGCTGGAAGGGCTGTGGAAACGGGTTCGGATGCCGTAGCCTTCGGCTGCTACTATCCGCCTGACACCGCTTCCTGATCCGCCTGAGCGCTTTGAATGTTGCCAAGATTCCTGTTGTTTGCCCTGTTGCTGACCAATATCGGCGTGGGCGTCTGGTGGTACCTGCAGCCGCACTACCAGCCACGTATCCATGCCCAGGGCGAGCCTGCGGTGGCCATGCTGGAACTGCTCTCGGAGGCTGAACTGCGTCAGCAGCCACCGGCGCCCGAGGCCGAGCTGGCGGCAGCACCCGAGCCGGCCATCGCCCCGGCGCAATGGACCTGTGAGCGGATCGGGCCCTTCCTGACGCAGGCTGATCTGCGTCGCGCCGTGAACGCGCTGACGCCCGTCGTGCAGCAGATCCAGTTTCAGGAAACACGCGCATTGGCGCGGCGCGGCTACTGGGTATTCCTGCCCGCGCGATCCAATCGCGATGCCGCGTTGGCGGTCGCTCGCGAACTCGCCAGCAAGGGGTTGCGCGACTACTACGTGGTGACCTCCGGCGAGCGCGAGAACACCGTTTCGCTGGGCGTGTTCCGCGAGCTCGACAACGCGCGAAAACGACTGGCGGAAGTGCAGGGCATGGGTTTCGCCGCCGAACTGGCCGAGCGCAACGAAGACGTTCCGAATTACTGGATCGACATCGCCGTGAGTCCGGGCTTTGCCTGGCGCGATCACCTCGGCGGCTATGCGGGTGTGAGTGCGACCGCGCGGGAGTGCGGCAGTCCCTGAGCATCCGGGTGTTGTGGCGTGACCGCGCTGCTGCCACTACAATGCGCGCCTCGCCGCTTTAGCTCAGTTGGTAGAGCAACTGATTTGTAATCAGTAGGTCGTCCGTTCGAGTCGGACAAGCGGCACCAAATCCACACGTGACGAGGTTCGGGAGCGGCGCACGCGTGAGTATCGATGGCTTCGAGTCCCTGCTTGCCCTGTATCGCCTGAGTCTGAAGGACTCGCGCCAGCGCGTGCGGCGGCAGTGGGAAGTGCTCTCCGCAGAGAACGACGAGACGCAGGATCGCGACTCGACCGTCGATGATCTGCGCAGCCTGCTGCACAAGCTGGCCGGTTCGGCGGGTTCCTACGGCTTCGATGCCCTCGGCGACCACGCTCGCGCCATGGAGCGTTACTGGATCGCGTGGTTGGCACATACCCCGCGACGGCGTCCGACCGTCGCCCAGGCCTGTCGTAGTCTGGACGCCAATTATCAGCGCCTGCTGAAGATGCTGGATGACGCGATCCAGATCGCCAGTCAGGCCTCCGAATCGCAGGAGTAGCGCATGCAGACCCTCAGTTTGATTGGTGCCCCGACCGATATTGGCGCGGGACATCGCGGTGCCTCGATGGGCCCCGAAGCCCTACGTGTTGCGCGTCTTGCCGAGGCGCTGCGTGCCCGCGGGCTGGCGGTCGAGGATCGCGGCAACCTCAGTGGTCCGTTCAATCCCTGGTTGCCGCCGCAGGCTGGCTATCGCCATCTGGAGGCGGTCGTGCGGTGGAATCAGGCCGTCATGCAGGCAGTCAGTGCTGAATTGGCACTGGGCAATCTGCCGGTCCTGCTTGGCGGCGACCATTGCCTGGCGATCGGTTCGATCACGGCGGTGGCGTTGCACTGTCGCAGTGCAGGCAAAAAGCTGCGGGTGTTGTGGCTGGACGCCCATGCAGACTTCAACACCTCGGAGCTGACACCTTCCGGTAACGTGCACGGCATGCCGGTCGCCTGTCTTTGCGGATATGGACCGTCATCGCTGACCGAACTGGGCGGCTTCGCACCCGCGATCACGCCGGATGTGGTGCGCCAGATCGGTATTCGCTCGGTGGACGAAGGCGAGCGACGGCTGGTCCATGATGTTGGGTTGGACATCTACGACATGCGCTACATCGACGAAGTCGGCATCAAGAAGGCGATGGAGGAGGCGTTGGACGGGGTGGACGCCGATACCCATCTGCACGTCAGTTTCGATGTCGACTTCCTCGATCCGACCATCGCGCCGGGTGTGGGCACGACGGTGCGTGGCGGTCCCAACTATCGCGAGGCGCAACTAGTGATGGAGATGATCGCCGACACCGGTCGCGTAGCCTCGTTGGACATCGTTGAACTGAATCCGGCTTTCGACAAGAAGAACCAGACCGCGCGCTTGGCCGTCGATCTGGTCGAGAGCCTGTTCGGCAAATCGACCCTGATGCGGGATCAGCGCCGCTGACCATGCGACCAGAGTTCTTCGCACTACGGTAAATGGCGGTTCCCGAAAGTCGGCAAGGCTGCGAAAATGCCCGGATTGCAGGCTCGCGTGCGGATGCCATGCGACGCCGTTCCTTTGTCCCGAGTAACCCATGTCCCGAATCCGAGTTCTGACCGGCATCACCACCACGGGTACGCCCCATCTGGGCAACTACGTGGGCGCGATTCGACCTGCCGTGCGCGCCAGTCGCGATCCGCAAGTCGATGCGTTTTACTTTCTGGCCGACTATCACGCCCTGATCAAGTGTGATGACCCGCTGCGCATCGCGCGTTCCCGCCTGGAAATCGCGGCCACCTGGCTGGCAGCAGGCCTTGATCCGGCCCAGGTGTGCTTCTACCGGCAATCCGATATCCCCGAGATTCCCGAGCTGACTTGGCTGTTGACCTGCGTCACGGGCAAAGGGCTGATGAACCGGGCGCATGCCTACAAGGCGGCGACCGATGCCAACGAGGCGGCTGGCGAAGACGCGGACGCGGGCGTCACCATGGGGCTGTTCAGCTATCCGGTGTTGATGGCCGCCGACATCCTGATGTTCAACGCGCATCGCGTACCGGTTGGCCGTGATCAGGTTCAGCACATTGAAATGGCGCGCGACATCGCAGCGCGTTTCAATCATCTTTTTGGTGCCGGGAGTTCACTGTTCGTCCTGCCCGAGGCGCAGATCGAGGCCAGCGTGGCAACCCTTCCCGGGCTCGACGGACGAAAGATGTCGAAGAGCTACGACAACACGATTCCGTTGTTCCAGGGTGGCAGCAAGGCGCTGCGCGAGGCGATCTTCAAGATCGTGACCGATTCCCGCGTGCCCGGTGAGCCCAAGGATCCCGACAGCAGTGCCCTGATGGTCATCTTCGAAGCGTTTGCGAGTGCCGAGGAGTCCGTGCGTCTGCGTGGTGCGCTGCGTGACGGGCTCGGCTGGGGCGAGGCCAAGCAATGGGTGTTCGATTCGATCGATCGTGAGTTGTCACCCATGCGGGCACGCTACGAGGAATTGATTGCCCAGCCACAGCATCTGGAAGCGGTTCTGATCGAAGGTGCTGCCAAAGCGCGGCGCACGGCGACGCCGTTCCTCAGCGCGTTGCGCGAGGCCGTCGGATTGCGGCACTTTGGTGCGCACCTGGTGGTCGATGCAGCGCCCGTCGCCAGCAAGCAGGCACTTCCCGAGTTCAAGCAGTTTCGTGAGTCGGATGGCAGTTTCCGCTTCAAACTGCTGGACGGACAGGGTGTCGTCCTTCTGCAGAGTGTGGCCTTTGAAAGCCCAAGGTTGATCGGTCAGCTGATCGCCAATTGGCGTACCAGCGGGCAGGTTTCTGCCGAGGAGCTGCAGCGTGTTGACCCTTCGGCTGACCATGCCGCCGTGTCGGATGCGTTGCAGCGATTGCTGGCTTCGGCGGGTGAGTGATTGCGAATGTCCTCGCTGAGCATCTCCTTGCGCGCGTCGGGTCGCTCAGAGGCGGACCTGCGAGCGCGTGCGCTGGGTGTGATCGGGTTCGACGCGGACGCAGAACATGCGGAGCGCTGCGCGGATGCCGCGCTGCTGCCTTTTCCCTTGCTGGCTAGCTCGGCAACCGAGGCACAGGAGGTCTGCGAAGTCTGGTCGACCGGCGCCATCGTGGAGCGTGGTCGTGACGGTGCGATTCGTTACGCCAGCGGTGGCGCGTTTCTGTGGGGGCGCCTGGTCATAGAGGAGGCGGATTTTGCCGCGGACATCGCCGCGGTCACGCAGGCCGCGTATGCGCGCCTGCATGAGTTCTTGCGGGAATCCGGTTTTCCGCATCTGCTGCGGATCTGGAATTACTTCGGTGCGATTACCGAGGGTGAGGGCGATGCGCAGCGCTACAAGCAGTTCTGCGTGGGGCGTGCGCGAACCTTCGAGGTGGGCACTGAGGGCTTTCCGGCGGCGACGGCGATTGGATTCCCCGCAGCGCGGCAGTGTTTTCACTTGATGTGGCTGGCCGCCAAAACCCCTGGCGAGGCCATCGAAAATCCGCGACAGATCAGCGCCTACCACTACCCCATTCAATACGGCCCGCAAGCGCCAGGGTTTGCGCGGGCCACGCTGTGGCAGGATGAGGTTTCGCCCGTGCTGTTGATCTCCGGCACCGCTGCGGTGGTGGGACATGCCTCATGCCACCATGGCGATGTCATGGCGCAACTGCAGGAAACCTCCTGCAATCTCGAAGCCCTGCTCGACACCGCGCGCCAGCGCGCACCGCAACTGCCCAAGCAACTGGGAGCGGGAAGCCTGTTCCGGGTGTACTTGCGTGATCCTGGCATGCGCCCCACCGTCGAGTCATTCCTGCGTTCACGCTGGCCCGCTGCGCAATGGGTATTGCTGCATGCCGAGGTGTGCCGGTCCGAACTACTGGTGGAGATCGACGGCATCCACGGTTCACCGTTGGCCTGACCTGCCCGGCCGCCTGTCGTGACAGGTGTGAAGCTGCGAACGCCCGCGCAGTTTCTTGCTTCCCTTGGCGTTAAAGTAAAAAAACGTTACAAGACGGTCTGTCATCTGTCGCGACGTTTTTTTGGGGGAGCGCCATGCGCACGATTGGGTTTTTCAGGCTGGCCGGGCTCACGCTGGCCGCATTGATGGCGACAACACCGCGTCCGGTCGTTGCTGCCGACGAGATATTTGCGGATTCGTTCGAGCCGCCCTTCAATGTGCCCGCCTCGGATGCGGAAGCGGCGCGCTTCCTCAATCAGGCCACGTTTGGCGCAACGGCTGCCGATATCGCCAGCATCCGCAGTGGCGGAATCTTCAACTGGATGAACAGCCAGATGGGACGTGCTCCGACCTTGTCGCGAGCCTGGTTGGAAGCCTACGCCGCCGCGCTGACGACCGGGTCGGTCAGTCAGGATGATCGGCTGCATCGCTGGTTCAATACGGCGGTCACCGCGCCAGACCAGTTGCGCCAGCGTGTCGCCTGGGCCTTGTCGCAGATCATCGTCGCCTCGGATCGCGACGCCAATCTGGGCGGCGAGGTCATCATGATGGCCGAATGGAACGACTTGCTGGTGCGCAACGCGCTCGGTAACTACCGCACCCTGCTGCAGGAAGTGACCTACAGCCCGATGATGGCGCGTTACCTCACGTATCTGCGCAACCGCAAGTTCGAGCTCAATCGAAGCGGCTCGACCTTCACGGCGGGCAACAATGGCACTCAACCCGACGAGAACTACGCGCGCGAAGTCATGCAGTTGTTTTCGATCGGCCTGCTGGTGCGCGGCGATGATTTCTACACCACCTATCCGGACCCGGGTAACGCAGGCGCGCTGCGCTCCACCTACACCGAAACGGACATCACCGAACTGGCCCGCGTTCTGACTGGCCTCTCGTACCAGTGCACGCAGGGCAACAGCACGGTGGGTGGCGTGACCTTGTCGCGAAACTGCGGGGCCGGCAATACCGCCTGCACCGGTATCGAGTGTCGATTCACCAATACCGGCACCCTGTTTTCCGCCACGCCGGGCAGTGACAGTGCCAATCGCGGCCTCGTGCATCCCGACCGGTACAAGCCGCTGGTGTGCTATCCGCGCTACAACGACAACGGGCGCGATACCTCGGGTGCAGAACTCGAAACCGACGCGGTTTCGTTCAATCTGCCACCCGGCACTCCAGCGCCGATCAAGCAGATCAGTCTGGGCACCTCGGGCGCGGACAGCACTATCGCTTTCCCGCCGAGTTACCTGGATAGCGTGCCCCTGAACTGTCATGCGACCGGCACCACCCTGACGCCCACTCAGCAGCAGGCCTGCATCGACTATTGCGAAGGCAATATCGACGACGCGCTCGACCTGCTGTTCAACCACCCTAATCTGCCGGTGATGCTGTCGCGGCAGTTGATTCAGCGCATGGTGACCTCCAACCCGACTCCCGCGTACGTGCAGCGGGTGGCGGGGAAGTTCATCAACAACGGCAACGGCGTGCGCGGCGACATGCAGGCGGTGGTACGCGCCATCCTCACTGATGCCGAAGCGCGTCGACCCTTGTCGGACCCGGCTTACGATCCCAACTTCGGAAAAACGCGAGAGCCCTTGCTGAAACTGGTGGCGATGTGGCGACACTTCGGCGCGATTTCGGGCGATACGGCGCTGATTCCCGCAACCAATGTGCGTGACAACCCGCCGACCGCGAATCCGTTGGCGGGTCAGCCCAGTCGTCGTCGCTGGGGACCGACCAATCCGCAGAACGAATACGAGATGCGGCCACTGGGCGCGCCGACCGTATTCAACTTTTATCAGCCGGATTACAGCCAGCCGGGGGAAGTCACCGAGTCCGGACTGTACTCACCGGAGCTCCAGATCATTCACGAGGTGACATCGGTCGCCACCTCAAACGATCTGTTCACCCGCCTGTGCTCCGGCTATGGCAGCAATAACTGCAGCGCGGGTAACACGGGTACGACACCGCCGGCAGACCGCGCCTACTTTCCCATGGCACAGATCGACCTGATTCCCTCGAAAGTCGCGGCAAACCAGAATGCGGCCGATCCAACGGTCGCCGAGGACATCGCGCTGATCGAGTTCTTCAACACGCGCATGATGGGCGGAGCCATGTCGGGAGCCATTCCGGGTGATGCCAGTTGCCCCAGTAACACCGGGACAGGCATGAAGGGCTTGTTGATGAATCTGGTCCGTTGTGCCGCGGGTTTGAACCAGTCCCTGAATGGCGGTAGTGGCGGTACGACTGGTGGGACGCAGGTCGAGCGGCAGCGGCGCAAGGCCCTGTACCTGATGCACTTGATCGCCATTTCGCCCGAATACGGCCAGCAGCGCTGAGGAGCGACCCATGTCCCGAATCCATTTTCAGAAGCGCCGTGACTTTCTTCGTGGTGCTGCGGCACTGACCGCCTCCGGCGCGGCGTTGAGTTTTGTTCCGCAACTCTCCCTGATGGGCAGCGCGCTCGCGCAAGGCGCGCCCACGGGTTACAAGGCACTGGTGTGTATCTATCTTTCGGGAGGCAACGATTCCTGGAACCTGCTAATCCCCGGTGACGACAGCACCAATATCCCGGTCGAAGGAAGGTCGCCGCGGTCGGGCTTCAATCCCACGCCCTACGGCTGGTATGTGACTTCACGCGGCGGTTTGTATGACGGCAACGCCTCGGCGCTCGGCTTGATCAAGCCCGGTGGTGCAGATCCAGGGACGCAGTTCCTGCCACCTGCGCTTGGCATTCTCGGAAACCAGTACGGCCTCAATCCAGCGGTCCCGGAGCTGCAGTCCTTGTTCAACGCGGGTCGTCTCGCGTTTCTCGCCAATGTCGGGCCGTTGGTCGAACCCTTGCGGCGCTCGACCTTCAACAGCTTCCGTCGGCCGCCACAGCTTTACTCGCACAACGATCAGACCAGCCTGTGGCAAATCGGCGGCGGTGCCAGTGCCACGGTTTCCCAGGGGTGGGGCGGACGCATGGCGGGTGCACTGTTGGGCTCTGCGCCGACCAGCGGATTGGCGCCGTGCATTTCGATTGCCGGTCAGACACGTTTTCTGGTGGGTGAGTATCCCGATGACACCGTGCTGTCGCCGTTCCGTATGTCGACCAGCTCAACGACGCCCGCCACCACCCTCAACAACTACAACACGGGCGATACCGCTGGCGCGAAGCGGCGCGAGATCCTGCAGGGTTTGCTGGACATTGCCTACCCGCAGGCAATGAGCAATGCCTACAGCGAAGTGCTGGATCGATCCATGCAATTGTCGATTGGCATCAACAACGAAATCGCGGCGCTTTCGGTAGCGGGCTCGGTGTACACCGCCTTCAATACGGCGGTCAATGCGATCCCCAACACCAGCATCGGCCAGCAGTTGCGCCAGGTGGCGCGAATGATTGCCGTCAGCCGGTTCGGGCAGGGCAACATTCAGGCGAACAGGCAGGTGTTCTACGTCAGCACCGGTGGCTATGACACGCACAGCGGTCAGATCATCGGAACACGCGCCAACGGGAGCGGTGTGTGGTCGGGTCATCAGGGATTGCTGCAGCAGGTGGCGCAGGCAATGAAGGGATTCCACGACGCGCTGAACGTGCTGAATCAGGTCAGTGGTTTTGCCGGCGTCAAGGATGAAGTGGTGACCTTCACCAACAGCGAATTCTCGCGCACCATCAATTCCAACGGCGCCGGGACCGATCACGCCTGGGGTGCCGTGCAGATGGTGATGGGGCCGGTCGCGGCAGCCCAAGTCTATGGGCGCTATCCGCTGCAGTTGTTGAATCGGAGCTTCGGTGCAAGTGGCCCTGACCAGTGGGGTGAGTGCTTCAATCGCGGCGAGTTCCTGCCCAGCATCGCGGTCGATCAGGTGGCCGCCACCTTGGCGCGCTGGATGGGCGTTGCCGACAGTGATTTGCCGACGATCTTTCCAAACCTTGACACCTTCACCAGCGCCCATGCGAATCAATCGGTGATGGCCTACAACACACGGACCTTGCCCTTCCTCTGAGATGCGCGGATCGCATCGCTGCAAGCGGTGATGCGATCCTTGTTGGGTGCTTGGTCAGCGCGTCGATTCGAGATTGTCGCGGAAGATGATCAGGCTGTAGGGCTGACCGTCCTCATTGAAACCGCGAGCGCCTTGCGCAATCCAGTCGTAGAACGCCGCGCGTTGTGCGATGGGCAGACGTAGCGGCGGCGAAACGCCGCCGTTGTAGGGCATGGTGAAGTAGCCCTCGGGCGGCGTGCAGTTGAGCTGGGTGTAAAGCAAACTGTCCTCGGGCTTGCCGGGCATGACGCGAATCAGGTCCGGGTTGGTGTTGGCAGGCATGTAGATCAGCTGCGATCCGCTGACGCCGGGGTTGCTCAGGTCAAGGCCGCCCACGGGTGCACTGCCTTGATGGCAGTTGATGCATCCACCGCTGAGCAGGATGTCCTGGATATCGATGAACGTGTCCGGCAGGCCACTGCCGGGCACGTTGTATTCCATTCCGTAGCGGATTGGTTCGCTGCTCAGGTCCTCACATTGCGTGGCGATGGAGGTGGCGTCGAGACGGAGCGAGTTCTCTGTCGATGTTGTCCAGGCGGTGACATCAAGCGAAAACAGCGTCAGGGCGCTCAGCAGGGCAGAGTGACACGGCTTGCGGTGGGGCATTTGGCGTCTCTCCAAGGGTTCGCGATTGTTGTCGGCCCGGTCGAACGTTGCGGTGACCCGACCGGCAGGATCATATCCTTGTCGTGCTTCCCGGATACTCCAGCCGGGTTGGGGCTTGTCTTACACTGCAGTCCGCTGCGATAGGCCTGTCCGGGGTGATCAGGTTTCGGCGGTGATTCATGCAACGCAATCGGGATATGGCTGTGCGCGACTCCAAGTTTGATGGTGTGGAACTTTGCACGGGCTCGCGACCGGTGGCCAGCGTCATCTGGCTGCATGGCCTGGGGGCTGACGGGCACGACTTCGAATCGGTGGTGCCGGAACTGCAGCGGGCCCATTGGCCCGGGCTTCGCTTTGTGTTTCCGCATGCGCCGGTCCGACCGGTGACCTTGAATGGCGGATTTCGAATGCGTGCCTGGTACGACATTCTGGGTACCGAATTGCTTCAGATGCAGGACGAACAGGGTATCGATGCCTCGGTCGAACGCGTGCATGACCTTGTGCTTCGTGAACAGGCCTTCGGGATTCCGGCGGATCGGATCGTCCTGGCCGGCTTTTCGCAGGGCGGGGCCATTGCAATTGCCGCCGGTCTGACCTGCACGCAGCGTCTGGCCGGGATCATGGCCCTGTCGACCTATGTCCCGATCGCGCATCGCCTGATGGCAACGTCGTTGCCGATGCAGAAGGGGTTGCCCGTGCTGGTGGCGCACGGCGTGCTCGATCCGGTGGTGCCTCACGCATTGGGTCTGACGGCGGTCAGTCTGCTGGAGTCTTGCGGGCATCCGGTGACCTGGCGAAGTTATTCGATGGGACACTCGCTTTGCAGTGCAGAGATCCATGACATCGCCGACTGGCTGGAGCAGGTCCTGTCGTTGGGGTCGGTGTGAGCGCCATGCCGTCCGGCAGCGAGTCGCAGACCGGGCGCGTCGACTGGTTGCCCGACTTCTGCCGTATCGATACGTTTTTCGTTGTGATGGTGGCCGTGGAGATTGTCGTCCTGGCTGCCGTACTGATGCCGGATACCACCGGTCACGCCCAGGCGCGCGACGTGTTTACCGCGAGTCTGTTCGCGCAGTGGCTGGCCTTGCTGTCCTGCGTACTGTTATGTCAGGCCCGCACTTGGCTGGTTCGTCAACCGATGCGGTGGAGCGCGCCGCTCGCGTGGGCGCTGCCCGTGGCGACCACCTTGCTGGGGGCGGCGGCGGTGCATCGGCTGGATAAAATGATGGGACTACAACTGACAGTTCCGCCGGAACATGCGCTGCGTTTCGCACTTTCGTGCGCGGCCATGGCGGGTCTGCTGACGGCCGCATTGCTGCGTTATTTCTATGTGCAGCAACAGTGGAAAGCGCAAGTCGGCGCGCATGCCCAGGCCGAGGTCAAAGCCTTGCAGGCACGAATTCGTCCCCACTTCCTGTTCAACAGCATGAACAGCATTGCCAGTCTGGTCAGGCGCGATCCGGCGACCGCCGAACGCGCCATCGAGGATTTGGCCGATGTGTTCCGGGCCGCGCTGGGTGCGGGCCAAGGCAGTTGGTCTTTGCGCGAGGAGTTCGATCTGATCGAGCGCTATCTCGCCATCGAGAAACTGCGCTTGGGTGATCGCTTGCAGGTGCGGTGGGCATTGATGGATGGGTTGCCGATGCAGGTCGCGATCCCCAAGTTGCTGCTGCAGCCGCTGGTGGAAAACGCCGTGCTGCATGGCGTGGCAAAACTCGCCGACGGCGGCGAGGTGCGTATCGGCGCAAGATCGGCCGACGGTGGGATCGAGCTCAAGATCGAGAATCCGCGACCCACCGTGCCTGGTGCGGCGGGGGGGAACGGTCATGCGCAGGAGAGTGTGTCCTTGCGCCTGCAGCATCATTTCGGGCCGAAGGCCTGGATGGTTGTTGCGCCCACGCCCGGCTACTATGCCGTCACCTTGTGGATGCCGGATGCGCGCGCCGGGGGAAGTTCATGAAGATTCTGATTGTCGACGATGAGCCCTTGGCTCGGCAGCGCCTGCGCGATCTGCTGGCGGATGTGCCGGAGGCCCAAGTGATCGCCGAGGCGGCGGACGGGCGCGCTGCCTGTGAGCTTGCCGATCAATTGCGGCCTGATGTGGTCTTGCTGGATATCTCCATGCCGGTGATGGATGGACTGGAGGCCGCGCGACATCTGGCGACTGGCGTGCATGCGCCGGGCGTGGTCTTCTGCACCGCCTATGACGAACATGCGCTGGCGGCGTTCGAAGCCCGCGCGGTGGACTATCTGGTCAAGCCGATTCGGCGTGAGCGACTGGTGGATGCGTTGCAACGCGTCCATCGACGAACCGGCAGCGACTGGGTGCAGGCCGAGAAAGCGGTGACCGGGCAGCGTGCCCGAACGCATCTTTGCGCGCGCATTCGCGGCACCTTGCGTCTGATCGATGTCAGTGACGTGGTCTATCTACAGGCCGAAGAAAAATACGTTGTGGTACACCACTCCGGCGGTGAGGACTTGATTGAGGATTCACTGAAGGCGCTGGAGCAGGAGTTTCCTGACTTGTTCGTCCGGATTCATCGCAATTGTCTGGTCGCCCGTGATCGCCTGAAGGAGCTTCGTCGTCAACCTGATGGCCATGTGGTGGCGGTGGTTCGCGACCGTTCCGAGACCCTCGAAGTCAGCCGCCGCTGCCTACCCCTATTGAGAAAAGAACTACGACTGCTATGACCGTATTGCGAATCGCCACGCGCAAGAGCGCATTGGCCCTGTGGCAAACCGAATTCGTTGCCGCGCAGTTGCGTGCCAGACATCCCGAACTGCAAATCGAACTGTTGCCGATGTCCACGCGTGGCGACGAAGTGCTTGACCGTTCGCTGGCGGCGGTCGGCGGCAAGGGGCTGTTCCTGAAGGAACTGGAAGAGGCCATGTTGCGGGGTGACGCGGACCTTGCCGTGCACTCGTTCAAGGATGTACCGATGCAACTCGAGGGTCCGTTCGAGATCGCCGCGGTGCTGGAGCGTGCCGACCCGTTGGATGCGTGGGTCTCCAATCGTTACGACCATTGGCAGGCCCTGCCTGCCGGGGCGGTGGTGGGAACATCCTCGCTGCGCCGTCGGGCGCGGCTGCGAAGCCTGCGGCCCGATGTCGAGGTGCGCGATCTGCGTGGCAACGTGAATACCCGCTTGGCAAAGCTGGATGCGGGCGAGTACGACGCGATCATTCTTGCCTGTGCCGGATTGAAACGGCTGGGCTTTGCGTCGCGCATCCGCCGCCGCCTCTCTGCCGATGACTGGTTGCCAGCGGTGGCGCAAGGAGCGATCGCGGTGGAGATCCGCGCCGGTGATGCGCGCCTGCGTGCGTTGTTGGCGAGCTTGGACCATTCGCAGACTCGCGCCTGTGTCGAGGCGGAGCGCAGCATGAATCGCGCGCTGGAAGGTAGTTGTCAGGTGCCGGTCGCCGGTCACTGCGAGCATGTCGACGGCGAGTTGTGGCTGCGCGGCTGGGTCGGCAATGCGCAAACCGGGGAGAGCATTCAGGCCGAGTCACGCGGCTCGCTTGCATCGGCCGATGCGCTGGGTGCTTCGGTGGCGAAGCAGTTGTTTGCGTTGGGTGCGGCGGACTTGCTGGCGGCGAGCTGATTCCTGCGGTGAGACCCAACGCCGCCCGTCCGATCAGCGCGATGTCACGCTGATCGGACGTTCTGGTTTTACTTGAAGCTGTAGACCAGATTCATCGTGGTCAGGGTGTCGGTGCTTTTCGTGCCGGGCGTGGTTTCGCTGTTGTAGCGCGCTTCCAGGCCGAACTTCAGCGCCAGTTTGTCGTTCATGGCGACCGCAACACCGAAGGTGTTCTGCGCGAACGTGTTGTTGGAACCGGATTCGATCAACAGGGTGTTGGTCAGGTTGGTGTTGGCGGTCAGGCTGCGACGATAGTCCACCAGACCACGGGCGATCATGCTGCTTTCGGTTTCACCCGTCGCCGCGACCTTGGCTCGGCGATAACCAGGGCCCAGTTCCAGCGTCAGCGCCGACGCCTCGGTGTCGAAGACCGTGTAGCCGTAACCAATCGAGAAGGTCGACTGGGTTTCGTAGGAGGCAAAATCGTCTTTCTCGTGGCGCAGTGCGGCGATCCATGAGCTGCGCTCGTTCATCTTCATCGAACTGCTGGCACCGAGTTCGTAGCGATTGGCGTTCAGCTCGAACCGCTCTTCGGTCGAACCATCACCGTCGAAGTCGCCGCTGACCTCGCCCTTGGCGCGCAGCACGGACACATTGAACGTGTGCTTCCATTGGTCATCTTCATTGACAAAGTCCAACTTGGCGTTGAGGTTCTCGGAGCGCGCATTGCCGCGTGCAGCAGCAAGCCCGAGTTCACCTTGTCCAGTCCAGTTCGATGCCTGGACGGATGGCGTGAGGGCGACAGCGCCCAAGAGAGTGGCAATCGCAAGACGCATGGGTTTCTCCTGTTCGGGATGGGTGGTCTGGCACCCGTTTTGACACGGGGCTGCGGCATGCTAACCGCTTGGATTGAATTGGCTCTGAATTGACTAGGAGCCTTCACGGTAGAAACGATCGAGGCGAAAAGTCGGCTGCACGAGGACAGATTTTCGACGGTTCGCCGGTCCATAGCACGGCGATGGGCCAAGAATCGGCGGAAAGAATGGACCTCGCAGACGGCTCTGCAGACCGGTCGGCTTCTGCCGCGCAGGCTCCTAGGAGTCTGTCGGACTTGAAAGGGAATCGGCTGCAAATCCGTCTGGACGGTCCATTTTTCGCCGCTTCCTTGGGCAATAGTTCAACTATTGCCCTGCGAAACCGGCAAAAAACTGGCCTCGCCCAGCCGAATTTTCGCTTCGATTCTTCAAGTCCGACATGCTCCTAGAGTGGCCAAAACCTTGGAATGAAGGCAACCGCGACGGCCCAGAACACCAGGACCAGTGGCGCGCCGAATCGAATGAAGTCCGTGAATCGATAGCCGCCCGCGTTGTAGACCATGGTGTTGGTCTGGTAGCCGACGGGGGTCGCGAAGCTGGTGGACGCAGCGAAGATGACCGCGACAAGAAATGCGCTGGGATTGCTGTCGATGGCTTGCGCGGTCGCGATCGCCAGCGGACTCATCAAGACTGCCGCGCCGTTGTTGCTCATGAACTCGGTCAGGATGGCGGTCAGCAGATAGATCACCGCCAGCATCGCCAGCGGCCCCAGGTGGCCGAAGATTTCGAGTGTCTGGTGCGCAATCAGGGTGGCTGCGCCGGAGTTCTGCATGGCCACGCCGAGCGGCAGCACGCCAGCGAGCAGCATGATCACGTGCCAGTCGATGCTGTCGTAGACATCTTCGGGTTTCATTACGCCGAGCAGTACCAACGCAATGCAGCCCAGGATGGCGGCGGCAACGATCGGCAGCCAACCGAGTGAGGCGATGCTCACGACACCCGCCATCACTGCCAGGGCCGAGATCGCGACGCGCAGTGAGACCTTGTCATTCTCCCGTTCGTTCAGCACCACCAGGTTCGGGTTGTTGCGCAACGCTGCGAGTTCGCGCTCCGGGCTTAGCAGGAGCAACAGATCGCCAACATTCAAGCTGACATCGCGCAGCTTTTCTCGCAGTACTTCACCCCGCCGATGAATGGCCAGCACCGTCACGGTGTGGCGGGTCTCGAATTCGACTGCGGCAAGGTTCTGGCCGGTCAGTCGCGAGCCGGGCGTGATCATCGTTTCGACAAGGCGCAATGGTTGCCCGCGGAATCGGCTGTCCTTGAGCTGGAACTCGGGTTCCAGTTGCAGCTTGGCGCGATCCTTCAATGTGCTGAGCTGATCCCAATCCCCACGCGCCAGCAGAATGTCACCGATCTGCAGACTTTGGGCTCGCGGTGACCAGATTTTGGTGTCACCGCGCAGCAGTTCGAGCACGAACACGCCGTACCGGTCCGCCAGCTTGGCTTCCGTCACCGTTTGGCCGATCAGCGGCGAGCCGGGCATGACACGCAATTCCGCGATGTACTTGTTCAGTCCATACGCTTCGGTCAGTTCGGTGGCGCGCCGATCCGGCAGCAACCAGGGGCCTAAAAGCCCGACGTAAAGAAGACCCGCAGCCATAGTGATCAATCCAAGTGGCGCAAACTCGAACAGACCGAAGCCCGGCAGACCGTGCTCCAGTGCAATCGAATTGACCAGCAGATTGGTGGACGTTCCGATCAAGGTGCATACGCCGCCCATTTGCGCGGCGTAGGACATCGGGATCAGTATTTTTGACGCCGAGAAATGGTTTCGCGCCGCCACCGCGAGCACGACCGGCAGAAACACCGCCAGCGCGGCAGTGTTGTTTATGAAGGCCGACATGGCGCCGAGACAGAGCATCACCGTGAGGGTGAACAGCCAGGTCTGGCGAATCCTCGCCAGTACATCCCCCATCGCACGTAGTGCTCCCGAGCGAGCCAGCGCGGAGCTCAGCACGAACATTGCCGCGACGGTGATGGTGGCCTCGCTGCTAAAACCGCTGAGCGCCTCCGCGGGCGTCACCAGGCCAAGAATGAGGAGCGAAGCCAGCACGAGCATGGCAACCACATCCATCGGCAACCGCTCGCTGATCCACAAGGCGGCGGCAACGAGCATGACGCCCAAGGTCAGAAACGCCTGAAATTCCACTCCGCGCTTCCCGCGTCGCCCAAGTCATCTGAATCATCGCTGAAACCGCTATGGTCCGGATAGCCTTGACGGAAGTAGGTGCTTTGCGCTGTGTCTACGGAAGGTTGAAGAGGTGAGTCGTATTGACCTTCATCCGCTGAGCGCGAAGTGCTGGATTTTCTAATATGTTGGGGAGTCTGCTACCGTTGTGAGGTCTGCGACGACGGGCGCAGCCTGCGACGCCCGGCGTGTGGCGGTGCCGCCAGCTTTACGCTCGGAAAACGATTGTTGCGCTAGTGTGAGCGCTCTGGCGTTTCTCGGGTCCTGCGGCACCACGTAGTTTGAGAATTTCGACCCGATCCTTTGTCTGCATGGCCATGCATGGTCATGCTTTCCTTTCCTCAGGAGTTCAGTTTCATGCGTCAATTCAAAACGGTTACCCGGGCCTCTTTGGTGTCGCTTTCCGTGGTGTTGTTGGCCGCGTGCGGGCAATCCGCGGAACCGGCACCCAAGCCTGCTGCGGAGGTCACTCCGCAAGCTGCTCCGGCGACAGTTGCCCCGACGTTTGCGACCGCGGTCACGGGTGACCTGCAAGTGCCCGGTCTGAGCCAGTTGCCGAAGGGTATTCAGCTTTCAATCCGTCTCCTCGATCTGACCGACCCGTCCCAGGTTGCCCCGGTGGTAGCCGAGATCAATCAGCCTGCCCCGGCATTACTCCCGCACCGCTTCCGTCTTGGGTACGACGCCAGCAAGATCAAGCCTGAAGGTCGTTACGCGGTGCAGGCTGCTTTGCTTGCGGGGACCGCGCCGCTGTATTCCACGGCTGAACCCGTTGCTGTCCTGACCCAGGGAGCGGGCGATCAGTTGGTGCTTGAGCTTGTTCGCGGCGGTGCCGAGGCGGCGACGCAGATGGCGCCGACCGACAAGCTGAAGAAAGACTTCGCTGAATTGGAAAGCAAAATCGGTGGTTTCCGCCGCGTGACGGGCGAGCGCATTGATGAGAAGGTCACCATCGGGTGGGACGCGTTTGTCAGTGCCGAGGGCGTGCGATTCGCACGCGAGCAGGTGGACACGGGCGAGTCAGCCTCGATTTCATACAAGTATGCGTACGCCAACGACAAGCTCTTTGCGGTGGTGCGCGAATATCGAAACGTCGTGACCTGGCTTGGCTGGGATGCCAGCGGCCTGCTGATCCTAAATGATCGCCAGGGCTCGCCACTGGATGCGGCCGAAGTTGAGGAGCTGCGCCAGCAGGCGATGGCCCTGCACGATCAGGCCAAGCAGAAGCGCTGATTTGTGGCGGTGGAATGTCGCGAGGCGCACCCTGTCGGGGTGCGCCTCGCGCGTTTATGTGCTGCGCCGCGGAATGGAAAAAATCGACTTGTGCGCGGAATTCCTTGCTCGTGCCTGACTGCGGCCCTATCATTTGACCTGCGTCAAAGTGACGCAGCCTGTTTTGTGTGGCGAAGCCGATGATCGAGCGGCAAGAGAAGGATGGCGACCGTGAGGTGAGCGTTTGGCTGCTCAGACCTAACCGCTCCTTCTCCCGTCGGCAGATGCTTGGATTTCTCATCCTGGTGTCGTCGATCTCGGTCTTGGTTGCGATCATCAGCTGGTTATATGGCAACGCGTTCGCACCGCTGTTCGCGATGCTTGAGCTGAGTGTGCTGGGCGCGTGTTTTGTGGTTGTCGCGCGATCCGGCCAATCGGTCGAGGTTGTCGAGATGGCGGGTGGTCAAGTGGTGGTCAGCAGGTTGCCGGGTGTTGGGCGCGTGTTTGCGGAAGCACTTGGCTGGGTTTCGATGCAGCGCTGTTCTGAAGGACGGATTCGACTTTCAGCACGAGGCAGAGTGGTTGAGGTGGGTGCGTTTCTGGGTGAGGACGAACGAGCCATTCTCGGGTCTGAACTGCAGGAAGCGCTGGCAGCGGCGCGCCGCCGCACGGAATGAATCGGTTCAATCGGGATGATGGAATGAAGCAGTCATTGGGAATCAGGGTGGTCGGGAGCTTGGGATTGCTCCTGATGTCGGCGATGGCGTGGGGCAATCCCGAGCCGTGGCAGTTGAATATGACTGAGGGCGTTACCCAGTCGGCGGCCGAGGTGCACAACCTGCACATGATCATCCTGTGGATCTGTGTCGTCATCGGCCTGATCGTGTTCGGTGCGATGGCGGTGGCGATCGTGCGGTTCAGAAAGTCAAAGGGTGCCGTGCCCGCGACGTGGAGCCACAACACGACCGCTGAGATCATCTGGACCGTCATTCCGGTGTTGATCCTGCTGGCTGTGGCGTGGCCGGCCACGAGTACGATCTTCCGCATGGCCGACACCACAGAGTCGGAGATGACCGTGAAAGTCACCGGCTACCAGTGGATGTGGCGCTACGAGATCGTCAACTACAAAGGACAGGACGGACAGCTGAACTTCGTCAGTCGCCTTGATCGAGAAAGCGACCAGACGCGTCAACGTGGTTCCGGTAAGAACCCGGCTGATGTGCAGGTGGATGGCGAGAACGTTTATCTGCTGAACGTGGATCGTCCGCTGGTCCTGCCAACCGACACCAAAATCCGTTTCGTGATCACTGCTGACGATGTCATCCACTCTTGGTGGGTGCCTGTACTTGGCTGGAAGCAGGACGCCATTCCCGGCGTGATCAACGAATCCTGGACCCTGATCCAGAAGCCGGGTGTGTATCGCGGCCAGTGCGCCGAGCTCTGCGGCAAGGACCACGGCTTCATGCCAATCGTGGTGAAGGCCGTGCCACCCGCCGAATTTGAACAGTGGCTTGCCGCCGAGCAACTCAAGCTCGACGAGGCAGCGCGCACGGCTCAGAACACGGCGAGTAGCGGGTCGCCCGCCAAGGGCTGATCGCGGCCGATCAAAGAATCTATTCAGAGGGATACCAGATGGCGACGACGCACGCGGATCACCACGACGATCACCACGACCACAAGCCAACCGGCTTCTTTCAGCGCTGGGTGTTGTCCACCAACCACAAAGACATTGGAACGCTGTATCTGGTGTTCGCGCTGATCATGTTCCTGGTCGGGGGCGCGATGGCATTGGTCATTCGAGCCGAACTGTTTCAGCCCGGCTTGCAGTTGGTTGACCCCGAATTTTTCAATCAGATGACCACCATGCACGCCTTGGTGATGATCTTCGGTGCGGTCATGCCTGCCTTCGTGGGGCTGGCCAACTGGATGGTGCCGTTGATGATCGGCGCGCCGGACATGGCGTTGCCGCGCATGAACAACTGGTCCTTCTGGATCATGCCGTTTGCGTTCGGTCTGTTGCTGCTGACTTTGTTTGTTCCCGGTGGTGGTCCGGCGGGTGGCTGGACGCTCTATCCGCCACTGTCCTTGCAGGGCGGCAACAACGTCGCAATGACCATCTTTGCGATTCACATGATGGGCGTCAGCTCGATCATGGGCGCCATCAACATCATCGCGACTATTCTGAACATGCGTGCACCGGGCATGGATCTGTTGAAGATGCCGATCTTCGTCTGGGCCTGGTTGATCACGGCCTTCCTGCTGATCGCGGTCATGCCGGTCCTGGCTGGTGCGGTGACGATGCTGCTGACCGACAAGTTCTTCCTGACCAGTTTCTTCAACGCGGCTGGCGGCGGCGATCCGGTGATGTTCCAGCACATCTTCTGGTTCTTCGGCCACCCCGAGGTCTACATCATGATCCTGCCGGCCTTCGGCGTTGTCAGCGAGATTATCCCGACGTTCGCCCGCAAGCCGCTGTTCGGCTATCAGGCGATGGTGTATGCCACGGCATCCATTGCGTTCCTTTCCTTCATCGTCTGGGCACACCACATGTTCACCGTGGGCATGCCGATGGGCGGCGAATTGTTCTTCATGTACGCGACGATGTTGATCGCGGTGCCCACCGGTGTGAAGGTCTTCAACTGGGTGTCGACGATCTGGAAGGGGTCGATGACTTTTGAAACCCCGATGTTGTTTGCGCTGGGGTTTGTTGTCCTGTTCACGATCGGCGGATTCTCCGGCCTGATGCTCGCCATCGTTCCCGCTGACTTCCAGTATCACGATACCTATTTCGTCGTTGCGCATTTCCACTACGTTCTGGTCACCGGTGCGGTGTTCTCGATCATGGCGGCCGCGTATTTCTGGCTGCCGAAGTGGACCGGCCACATGTACAACGAAACCCTGGGTAAAGTGCATTTCTGGCTCAGCGCTATTTCGGTCAACGTGTTGTTCTTTCCGCAGCATTTCCTTGGCTTGGCGGGGATGCCGCGTCGTATTCCGGACTACAACGTCGCCTTCGCTGATTTCAACATGATCAGCACGATTGGTGGTTTTGCCTTCGGATTCTCGCAGTTGCTGTTCGTCTACATCGTGTGGCAGACCGCACGCGGCGGACAGAAGGCAACGGCAGGTGTCTGGGAAGGCGCGAAAGGGCTGGAGTGGACCGTACCGAGTCCGGCGCCGCACCACACCTTCAGCACACCGCCTGTCATCGATGACTCGATGCTGGCACATGGCAATACCGCACATTGAGGAGGCGTGTTCCCGCGCACGGACTCGTGAGCGGGACATCGAGATCATGACTGAATCCGAGACGATGCAGCGACAACGGGCTGCCGCCTTGAAGACCGTGTGGCTACTTGCCGGGATCGCCCTGCTGGTCTACGTCGGTTTTATTGCCTCGGGTGTGTTGGCTCGATGAGCGACTCCACGAGTGCATTGCAGCAGAACCGGCTCGTTCTCCGGCGCGCATTGCTGGCGTGTGTGGTCGCGTTTGTCTTCGCCTTTTCGTTGGTGCCGCTTTACCGTGTGGCCTGCGAAAAGGTGTTTGGCATTCGTCTGGAGCAAACGCCGACCGGCGAGGCCAGGGTGGCGGGCTACCAGGTTGACACGACACGTTGGGTGACGGTCGAGTTCGATGCGGCGGTCAACTCAAAGCTCTCGTGGGGATTCTGGTCGGAGCGGTCCAGTTTGCGGGTGCATCCGGGCGAGTTGGTCGAAGCGATGTTCTATGCGCGTAACGACGATTCGTCCGTGATCGTTGGCCAGGCGGTGCCAAGCGTCGCTCCCGCGCAGGCCTCGATCTACTTCAACAAGACCGAGTGTTTTTGTTTTACCGAGCAGTTGTTGAACCCTGGTGAGCAGCGACCGATGCCGGTTAGGTTCGTTATCGATCCGGATTTACCCGCCGACATTAGTACGCTCACCTTGTCCTACACCTTCTACAACAACGAGCACGCGACAGCCCGTGAGGCTGCGGCGTCTGCAACAGGAGCACCGGCCCACGCCAGTCTGTAGATTTCGGATTGCAGCGTGGACGGGTGGGTTGGATTCATCAGCAAGCATTTGAAAGCAGGATGGGGAAGCACATGGCACAGACACATGACGCCAATGTCTACTACGTTCCACACAGCAGTCCGTGGCCGATCGTTGGCGCCGTTGCCATGTTCACCACAATGCTGGGTGTGGCGAGTTGGCTCAACGAGTTCGCTTGGGGCAAGTGGGTTTTTTTTGCTGGTCTTGCAGCGATGATCTTCATGCTGGCGCGCTGGTTTGCCGATGTGATCAACGAATCGGTGGGTGGCTTCTATAACAAGCAGGTCGATACGTCTTTCCGCATGGGGATGGTCTGGTTCATCTTCTCGGAAGTGATGTTCTTTGCGGCGTTCTTTGGCGCTCTGTTCTACGCACGGACCTACTCGGTGCCGTGGCTGGGCGGGGCAGGCGATGGCGCCGCGACACATCAGTTCCTGTGGCTTGGCTTTGACGCGGCGTGGCCCACCAACGGGCCAGCTGCGGTGGGCGGTGAGTTCAAGACGATTCCCGCCTGGGGCATCCCATTGGTGAACACTCTGCTGCTGCTGACATCGGGTGTCACCTTGACGATCGCTCACCATGCCTTGAAGGCTGGCAATCGTGCCCAACTGCTGCTGCAACTGGCCTTGACCGTTGCCTTGGGTGCGACGTTCATGTACTTCCAAGTTGAGGAGTATATCCACGCGTACGGCGATCTTAATCTCACGCTAGGCTCGGGAATCTACGGTTCGACGTTCTTCATGTTGACCGGTTTTCACGGCATGCATGTCACGCTCGGTGCAATCATGCTCGCCGTAATGTGGTTCCGCTGTGCCAAGGGACATTTCGATCGTGACAACCATTTCGCCTTCGAAGCAGTGGCTTGGTACTGGCACTTCGTCGACGTGGTGTGGCTGCTGCTCTTCCTGTTCGTCTACGTGCTCTGATCATCGCGTCCAGCCTACCGGGCCAAACAGCGAGGGCCGGCATTGCCGGCCCTCGCTGCATTTTGACTGATCAGGTTGATCAGCCTTGGATGCCATGCGGTTGGATCAGGCCGGTGGCGATGCCGATGATGATCAGGGCAATCAGCAACACGGAAAACGCGACACGTCGAGTCAGCGCATTGACGGTACGTTTGGTGCGTCCCTTGTCAGCCAGCATGTAGTAAAGCCCGGCGCCCAAGTTGTAGAGAATGATGCCGACAATCAGCAGAATCAGCAGGGTTTGCATGTGTTCGATGTCCAAGCGGTATGCGCCCATTATTGCATCGGCGCGCTCACCTCGCGTTATCGCTGCCTGCGTGGCGAGCCTAGGAGTCCGTCGGACTTGAAAGGGAATCGGCTGCAAATCCGTCTGGACGGTCCATTTTTCGCCGCTTCCTTGGGCAATAGTTCGACTATTGCCCTGCGAAACCGGCAAAAACTGTCCTCGCCCAGCCGAATTTTCGCGGCGATTCTTCAAGTCCGACAGGTTCCTAGGAGCCTGCGCAGCAGACTTTTCGCCTCGATCGTTTCTGCCGCGCAGGCCCCCAGAATCGCCACGTTCTTATCGTGGCCGTCAGTTAGGAAAGTGCGTGCTATGTGGCTAATGCGGCACTCGGTCCAGCGGTGGGTCCGTTGATGTCGTCCAGCCGTTTAAAATGGACCGTTCGTCTGGCTGGCGTACTCGCCACGGGCCTGTTCGCGATGCTGGCGCATTGGCAGTGGGGGCGGGCGGAGTGGAAACAATCCTGGCTTGATGAGTACTCACGGGCGTTGCAGGCTCAGGCCATGCCACTGGATGAAGCCCTGCGTCGGGCGGGTGCTGCCGATGCCGCTCCACTGAGGGTAGTGCTTGAGTCGGTTGACTTGCAGGGGCCGCGATTTCTTCTCGACAATCAGCAACGGGATGGCACGGTTGGTGTGCTCGACTGGGTCGTCGTCGAACAGGCGAATCGATACTGGCTGCTTGAGCTGGGATGGTTGCCGATGTTGGCAAAACGCGAGTTGCCGATGCTGCCCGCGCTGACGTCTCAGGCAAAACTTGAAGCCGTATTGTTGCCGTGGCCGTCGCAGGGCATCAGGCTCGGTGCGAATCCGCGCTCCGCACTTGATGGTCAAGCGAAGTCGCCGCTCGCTTATCTGGATCGCGTCGAGCTGGAAGCGGCCTTGGGTCATGCATTGCAGGACCGTGTGATCAGGCTTTTGCCCGGTGCCAATCTTGGTCACCGCATTGATCAACTGGCGATGCCCAACACGCTGCCGCCGGAAAAACATCGTGGCTACGCGATGCAGTGGGCTGCGCTATCGCTGTTGACCTTGTCGTTGCTGGTCCTGTTCATCTGGAAAGGAAGAAAAACATGAGTGCGCAGAGCCGTTCGCGCTGGATGTTCGTGGGCGTTGTCGCGCTGTTCGCGCTGCCCTTCCTGTTGGCGGTCGTGTTGCGCTTTGGCGGCTGGCAGCCAGCCAATACGCGCAATTTTGGGGAACTGCTGCAACCCCCGATCGCCATCGCGTCCGGCGAATTTCAGACTCTGGACGGTACGCCGTATCATTGGCGGCCGGAAGATCGCCGATGGCATCTTGTTTTGTTGCCCTCCTCGGCCTGTTCGTCGAACTGTGTCGACAAGGCGGACGTGATGCGTCGGGTCTGGGTCTCGGAGGGACGGCTCGCTGACAAGCTTGACGTGTTGTGGATGGGCGAGTGGCCTCCTGCTCTGCAGCGATTCGCTGGGCTGCGAGAAGTTCGACTGGTTGCTGTGGAGCACCCAGCATTGGTGCCGCCGCAAGCGTCCGACCAGTTGACGGCCGCTTTGATAGATCACAATGGATTTCTGGTAATGCGCTATCCGCTCGACTTCGATCCCAGTGGTGTGCGCAAGGATCTTGGACGCTTGGTGAAATGATCAAATCGTTGTTGCACGTCAATCGATTGGCCTGGATTGCTGTCCTTCTCGCACTCTGTGTCATTGCCTTCGGTGCATTCGTCAGGCTGTCGCATGCGGGCTTGTCCTGTCCCGATTGGCCAACGTGTTACGGCAAGGCGACCTGGCCCGTGCATGAGCAGGAAATTGCCCACGCCAACGCCACCTTCGAGCGACCGGTCGAGTCGCACAAAGCCTGGCGAGAGCAATTTCATCGACACATCGCGGCGCTTCTCGGCGTGCTGGTGCTGACCCTCGCGCTGGTGGCGACGCGGCAGCGAAGCAACGCCAAAGTCATCATTCTCGGGGCCAGTGCCTTGGTCGCAACGGCGATCCCGCTGTACATGCGCGAGTGGTATGTGGCCTCCAGCGTTTTGGTGGTCATGGCAGAACTGACGCTGCTGGTTATGGCATTCCGCTGGGACAACCGCGACTTTGCGCGCGCCGCCACGCTTACGCTGGCCTTGATCATTTTTCAGGCGATGCTCGGGATGTGGACCGTCACCTGGCTGTTGAAGCCGGTGGTAGTGATGGGACATCTGCTCGGCGGCATGACGACCTTTGCGATGTTGACCTGGATCGCCAATCGGGCGTCTCCATTTGCTGCCATCCCCAACCCGTCCGGATTGAAGATTCGTGGCTTGCTGATCATTGCCATCGTCTTGGTAGCCATCCAGATCGCGCTTGGTGGCTGGGTTTCGGCGAACTATGCGGCGTTAGCCTGCGGCGTGGACTTTCCGGCCTGTCAGGGGCAATGGTGGCCGAGAATGAACTTTGAGGATGCCCTCGTGCTTTGGCGCGGCATCGGTGTCGACTACGAAGGCGGTGTGTTGGATGCGGATGCGCGGACCGCGATCCAGATGATGCATCGGCTTTTTGCCGTCGTCGTGTTTGGTCACGTGCTGGCATTGGCGGTTCGCCTGATTCGCGACGGACGACTGCCAACCTACGGCTGGAGCATTGGGTTCGTACTCTGCCTGCAGGTTGCGCTCGGCATCAGCAACGTCATGGCCGGACTGCCGCTGAAGGTCGCCACGGCGCACAATGCGGCGGCCGCTATCCTGTTGTTTCTCTTGGTGGGTCTGCTGGCCCGCTTGCGTCCTACACCACCTTCTGTCTGATCACGCTGCGCCGCAGTCGGGAATCGCATGCAATCCACGTTTCGCCAATATTGGCCGCTGACCAAGCCGCGCGTGGTCGCATTGATCGTCTTCACCGCGCTGGTCGGGATGCTGTTGGCCGTTCCGGGAATTCCACCTTGGCGTGCACTGCTGTTCGGCAATCTGGGTATCTGGTTGGCGGCGGCCTCCGCCGCAGCAATCAACCACCTGATCGATCAGCGCATCGATGCGTTGATGGCACGAACGCAGCATCGACCCTTGCCGGCGGGTCATCTGAATGGCCCGCAAGTATTGATTTTCGCCGTCAGCCTGGGACTGGCGTCGATGCTGATTCTGGTCTTGTGGGTCAATGTGCTGACGGCTTTGCTGACGTTCGCGTCGCTGATCGGCTATGCCGTGATCTACACCGCGTATCTGAAACGCGCGACGCCGCAGAACATCGTGATCGGTGGTGCTGCGGGCGCGGCGCCGCCCGTGCTGGGCTGGGCCGCCGTGACCGGAGAGGTCGACCCGCACGCCTTGCTGTTGTTTTTGATCATCTTCATCTGGACGCCGCCGCATTTCTGGGCCTTGGCGATTTTCCGACGTGACGACTACGCCCGCGCCGAGATTCCCATGCTGCCGGTGACGCATGGCATCCCGTACACGCGCTGGCATGTGTTGTTCTACACGGTGTTGCTGTTTGTCGCGACGCTGCTGCCCTGGATCACCGGGATGAGCGGGGTGTTCTATCTGGGCGGCGCCGTGATTCTGAATCTGGTGTTCCTGTACTACGCCGTGCGACTGCTGAATCCGCCAAACGACTATTTTGCGATGGAGGTGTTCAAGTACTCCATTGTCTACCTGATGGCCTTGTTCGCCTTCCTGCTGGTGGATCACTATCTGCTTCCGGCGGCGAATGTGGCGGTGACATTCAGTTGAGTCGGTCGCGCTGACCTCATCCGTAACGCTGGTTTGGTTGTCCCGACGTCAGCGCGCGAAGAGCGCGCTGACGTCCAACTTCACTCACTATTTGGCATCACTCAGCAAGTGGGTTTGCCAGAACTGCATGGCGGCGGTGCCGAAGTAGTCGCTATTGGCCTTCTTCGCGAAACCATGGCCCTCATCCTTGAAGGCCAGATACCAGACTTCGCCATCGTGATCGCGCACCGCACGAACGATCTGTTCTGCCTCGCTGATCGGTACACGCGGGTCGTTGGCACCCTGCGCCACGAACAGGGGTGAACGGATCTTGTGCGCGTTGTTGAGCGGCGCGATGCGCTCGAAGAAGGCACGCATCTCGGGATCGCGTTCGTCGCCGTACTCCGCGCGGCGCAGATCGCGGCGATAGCTCTCGGTGGCTTCGAGAAACGTCGTGAAATGTGAAATGCCCACGATGTCGATGCCTGCCGCGATCCGGTCCGCGTAGTCGACCAGCGAAGCCAGAACCATGTAGCCGCCGTAGCTGCCACCCATCACGCCGACGCGATCAGCATCCAGCGCCGGCTGTCCGGCAATCCAGTCGAGCAGGGCACCGATGTCCTTGACCGAGTCCTTGCGCTTGAAGCCGTTATCCAGGCTCAACCAGGTCTTGCCATAGCCTGCCGATCCCCGCACGTTGGGGACCAGCACCGCCATCCCCAGTTCGTTCACCATGAACTGGATGCTGGGGTTGAATACCGGCAGCGACTGCGCCTCGGGTCCACCGTGAATCAGGATCACCACGGGGCGTTTGCTGCCGGTGGCGACGCCGGCGGGTTGATAGAGGAACGCGGGAATCTTCCGGTCGTCAAAACTGGAAAACTCGATCAACTGCGGCGCCACAAACTGCTGCGCGTCCAGACCGCCCACCTCGCCTTCGGTCCAGCGGGTCAAGGACTTGTCCTGCAGGTCGACCACGTAAACATCACTGGGTGACGTGGCCGAGTTCAGCGTCAGGGCAATTCGCTTGCTGTCTGGCGAAAAGCCCAAGCCCGCGATCACGCCGATGGGAAGGTCCGGCAACGCCACTGGCTTGTGCTCGGGGATGCTGACAACGGACAGCCGGGAAATTCCCCCTTCGTTGCTCACGAAGGCGAGATGTTTGCCATCGTCGGCAATATCGAATTGGGTGATATCCCAGGGCAGGTCAGCGGTCAGCACTTCGGCGCGCGCCATCCCCGACGCGTGCAACTGCAGGCGCTTGAACTCGCTGTTCTCATCCGAGACAAAATAAACGGCATCCCCTCGCGGGGCGTAGCGGAACTGTCCAAATGCCGCCTTGCCGCCATCGACCGGAAACAGGGTCAGCTTGCCGGATTCGAGGTCGAGTTCTCCGGGGTAGCTTTCGTTGATCGAGACGTAGCGACTGACCAGCAGTTTCTTGCCGTCCGCGGAAAAATCGCTCGCATACCAGGTGCCGCCTTCGGTGAGCACGGCACGCGGTTCGCCGTTGAGTGGGCGAATCCAGATATCGCTGTCCTTGCCATTGCGCGCCGTGCTGGTGAAGGCGACCGTCTTGCCATCGTGCGACCACAACGGATATTCGTTGCGGCTGCGCCCTGGAGGACTGATCAATACGGGCTCCCGACGCGCAAAATCGTAGTGGTAGAGCTGCCAGAACTCCGAGCCGCCTTCATCCTTGGCAAACACAAAGCCCGCGCCGCCGGCACCGGGCTGCGCCGCAACGGACGTGGTGGGTTCGGCGTAGAACGTGATTTGTTCGCGCATGCCCAGAGGCTGGCGAACACGATGGACCTGGTTGGTTTCGCCAAAGCGCGTGGTGATCAACATCGAGCCGTCCGACTGCCAACCGGCAAAAGCCGCTCCGCGGGTGTTCTGGTAGCGCGCCAGTCGGGAGGCCAGTTCCGTAGACAGGTCTGGCAGGCCATCGGCAATACGATTGCCGACTTCGATGCGCTCGGCGGCGTAGGCCACGCTGCTGCAGATCAGCGCGGTGGCGAACACACAACGCGCCATGAGGTGATTCGAGGTAAGCATGCAATTCTCCATGCGACAAAGAAAACGCCCGCGGCGAGGGAGATCGGCGCGGGCGTTGTGTAGACGGCAAGAACCGGCGGTCCTGCCGACGGGTCAGTCGCTCAGACCGCGACGCTTCAGCAACGCCGCCGGGTCAGGTGCTTGACCGCGCCAGTCGATGTACATCTGCATCGGCTCGACGGTTGCACCACGCGACAGAATGCCGTTGCGGAAGTCATCGCCGTTCTCACCGGTCAGACCGCCCTTGCTGGCCAGATAGGCAAAAGCGTCGGCGGCCAGCACCTCGGACCACAGGTAGGCGTAGTAGCCAGCGGAATAGCCGCCCGGGAAGGCATGGGCGAAATAGGTCGAGCGATAACGCGGCGGCACGGCGGCGATGTCCACACCGTGCTTGCGCATGGCGTCGGCTTCGAAGGCGGCGACATCGGTCGGTTTGGCGTCGGCGGCGATGCTGTGCCATTCCAGATCCAGCAGCGAGGCCTTGATGTACTCCAGCGTGTCGAAGCCCTGATTGAAGTTGCTGGCCTTCAACACTTTGGCCATAAGGTCCGCCGGGATGGGCTCGCCGGTCTGATAATGCTTGGCGTAATTGGCCAGCACCTGCGGGTCCTTGGCCCAGTCTTCCTCGAACTGCGAGGGGAACTCGACGAAATCGCGTGGCACGTTGGTGCCTGACAGCAAGGGATAGCGCACCTTCGACAACATGCCATGCAGTCCATGTCCCATCTCGTGGAACATGGTGGTGACCTCGTCGAAGCTCATCAGCGCAGGCTGACCCGCAGCGGGCTTCGGAATGTTCATGACGTTCAGCACCACCGGCTTGTTGTTCAGCAGGTCGGACTGATCGATGAAGGACGACATCCACGCGCCGCCGCGCTTGCTGTCACGGGCGAAGTAGTCGGCGTAGAACAGACCGATCGGGCTGCCATCGGATTCGAAGACCTCGAACACCCGCACGTCGGGGTGATAGACCGGAATGTCCTTGCGCTCCTTGAAGGTGATCCCGTACAGCTTGTTCATGGTGAAGAACAGGCCGTCCTGCAGGACGCGATCAAATTCGAAGTAGGGCTTGACCAGGTTCGGGTCGAGGTCATAACGGGTGGCGCGAATCTGTTCGGCGTAGAACTCCCAGTCCCAGGGTTCGAGCTTGAAACCGCCACCTTGCTGATCGATCAATGCCTGGATGTCGGCGGCTTCGTGCTCGACATTTTTCACCACCGGCGGAACCAGATCTGCCAGCATCTTCTGCACCGCTTCCGGCTTGCCGGCCATTTGATTGCCGAGTGCGTAATCGGCGAAATTCGCCGAGCCAAGCAGTGCGGCGCGTTCGGCGCGCAAGGTGGCCAAACGCAGCACCATGGCGCGCGTGTCGCCCTCTCCATCGCTCAGACCGCGGTTGGCGGAGGCTTCGAACACGCGCTGGCGAACTTCGCGATTCTTCAACTGACTCAGCACCGGTTGCCGCGTGGTATTGGTGATGCTGATCAGCCACTTGCCTTCCAGACCCCTGGCCTTGGCGGCTTCCGCGGCGGCGGCAATGCTGGCTTCATCCATGCCGTCGAGTTGCGCAACGTCGTCGATGATCACGGCGGCGGCCTGCGTCTGCTTCATCAATGCCTGCTGGAACTCGGTCATCAGGCTGGCTTGTTCCTCATTCAGCGCCTTGACCTTGGTCTGCGTGGCTTCGTCGAGCAATGCACCGGCGCGAACGTGGTTGTCGTAGTACAGCTCAACCAGACGCTTGGACTCCGGGTCCAGGTTCAGCATGTCGCGGGCGTCATAGATCGACTTCACGCGGGCGAACAGCTTGGGATTCAGCAGGATGGCGTCCTGATGCGCGGCGAACTTCGGCGCGACTTCAGCCTGCACCTTCTGAATCGTCTCGTTGGTGTCCGTACCTGCCAGATTCATGAACACATTGGCCGCACGCAGCAGTAGATCGCCGCTCTTCTCCATCGCGACCAGAGTGTTTTCGAATGTTGCAGGTTCAGGGTTGTTGGCAATGGCCTCCACTTCCGCGATGTGCTGCTTCATGCCTTCCAGCAGGGCGGGCAGATAGTGCTCGTCGCGGATCTTGGTGAAGTCGGGCGCGTGGTAGGGCAGGGTGCTATCGACGAAGAAGGGATTGCCTTCTTCGGCAGCCGCTGGCGCAGTGGCTTCGGTCTTGGCGGTATCTTCGGTCACGGGGGCGGGGGACTCGTTGGAGCAGGCTGCCAAGCCCAGGGCGATGGCAAGGCTGGCGGCAATCAGGTTGAGACGCATGGAAAACCACGACGGCAGAAAAAAAGGCTCGCAACACGCGTTGCGGGCGCCCGATGGTAACGGTTGGGCGCGGAATTCTGCCGTGCCGAAGGTCAGGTCAGTGTGCAAATCGCGCACTCGAAGGCTGTTCTGGCACTCGCACTGCCGCTACACTCGCGGCAAACCGAAGCTGCAAGGGCGGAGAACGCCACGGCAGACAGGGGTCGGTGAGTGGCAAACGCGGGAGAAGCCAGTGGGATTGCTAGACGATCTGGAGCGTGAATCGGCGCAGCGACGCGCGGTGGGTGGTGCGCCAACGGAGGAGCCCAAGGAAGGTTTGTGGACCGAGCGCCTCGGGCCAGCCGTGCAGCGCCTTTACGAATACCTCAAGAAGCTGACCGCGCACCTGACGTTTTTGAAACGCCGCATCCGGGTCAGTTTCAGTCTGCCGGGCTACGGTGATGTGATTGCCTATATCGACCCGGTGTATTCACTGAAGGCAACACCCAGCAATGACAGTGTGGAGATCGTGCTGGAGTGTTTTGCACAGGTCGCCAGTGACGAATGCCCGGTGTTGGACGTGGAAGGCGTGGTGCGGGTGGAAACCCTGTCGAGTACGTTTTCCAAGCACCGCATCGCGGGGTTGCAGGAAGGTCGCAAGAACGCCAATGGAGACGTGGTTGCCGGACGTTTTCAGGCGCGTGGCCGAATTCCATTGCGGTTGCTGATCGAAGCGGGGCAAAGTCTGGGCGTGGCGCGTCTGACCTTGAGCAATTTCTATGGTTTCGCCACCACGATCCGCTCTTTCACTCATCATCAGCTGACGGACGATCTGTTCGACAGTCTGGCGCGCTACCTCACCCATGAGGACGCGAGTTTTGCCCGTGAGCAAGTGGACGAAGACGTGCGCCGCACCTTGGCCGCGCGTGTTCAACGCGAAGCCGCGATCCGTCACTGGGAGCAGCACACTATCGAAGCGCTTCGCGACGATGAGTTTGCGGTGCGCAAACTGCGTGTCGGCGGTTGGTTGATATCCTTGCTGCGGCGCTGAGCGGCGGGCGCTCGTCACCCACTACAACGGCAACCTCGCTTGTTGTAGTTCGATCCGGTCCTGGCCGCGCATGATCGCCTTGAATTCCGCACGCGAGACCGAGACGTAGCGGTCATTGCCGCCGATTTCGACTTGCGGCCCATCGCTGATGGCGCGTCCGTTTTCGTCCACCCGCACCACCATCGTGGCCTTCTTGCCGCTGTGGCAGATGGTTTTGATCTCGGTGAGTGAGTCCGCCCAGGCGAGCAGGTACTGGCTGCCTTCGAACAACTCGCCGCGAAAGTCGGTGCGCAGACCGTAGGCCAGAACCGGGATCTTCAACTGGTCGACGATCTCGGTGATCTGCCAGACCTGAGCCTTGCTGAGGAACTGCGATTCGTCCACCAGCACGCAATGCAGTGGGCCGTTGGTGGCGATGTCGGCCTGTGTCATGGCGAGCAGATCGTCGTCGCGGTCGAAGATCACGCCGCTGGCCTGCAAGCCGATGCGTGAGGCCACGATTCCGGCGCCATAGCGATCATCCAGGCGCGGCGTGTAGATGCGGGTTCGCATACCGCGCTCGTGATAGTTGTGCGCGCTCTGCAACAGCGTGGTGGTCTTTCCGGCGTTCATCGCCGAGTAGTAGAAATAGAGCTTGGCCATGGGGCGCAGTTTAGCCCGGTCGGGCTGTTCTGGCTGCTAGACTCCGCGCCCCGCGTGTCTTGGCCCGAATCAACCGCCCATGTCCGGACTGAATCCCCAACAAGCTGCTGCCGTGGCCTATCGCAACGGCCCGCTGCTGGTGCTGGCCGGTGCGGGCTCGGGCAAGACCAAGGTGATCACCGAAAAAATCGTCCGCTTGATCCGTGACGATCATCTGGCGCCTGCCAAGATCGCGGCCATCACGTTTACCAACAAGGCCGCCAAGGAGATGCGCGAGCGCGTCGGCAAGCTGCTGCGGGCCGAAGCGATGGAAGGCTTGACGGTGTGCACCTTTCACGCCTTGGGGTTGAAGTTCCTGCAGATCGAGCATGACGCCGCAGGACTCCGGCGTGGCTTTTCGATCTTCGATGCGGATGACACCAGCGCGGTGCTGAAGGAGCTGTTGCCGAAAGGTGCCAAGCCCGATGTGCTGGATGGCGTTCGCCAACTGATCTCCAAAGCCAAGAACGACGTGCTGAGTCCCGAGGCGGCGATGGCGCGCGCGCTCAGCCCGCGTGAACGCGAGGCGGCGGATATCTACGCGCAGTACCAGCGTCGGCTGGGCGCGTTCAACGCGCTGGATTTCGATGACCTGATCCGCTTGCCGGTCAGTCTGTTGAGTGAGCGCGAGGATCTCGCCACGGTATGGCGCGAGCGTCTGCGCTATTTGCTGGTCGACGAGTACCAGGACAGCAACCCGGCCCAATATGCGCTGGTCAAACTGCTGGCAGGACCGCGTGGCATGTTCACCTGCGTCGGCGATGACGACCAGTCGATCTATGCCTGGCGAGGTGCCAATCCGGAGAACCTCAATCAGCTTTCGCGCGACTATCCAAACCTGCGTCTGATCAAGTTGGAGCAGAACTACCGTTGCGCGAAGCGCATCCTGCGCGCGGCGAATGCGCTGATCGCCAATAATCCGCACGAGCACCTGAAAGCGCTGTGGAGTGAGCATGTCGAAGGCGAACCGATCCGCGTCTTCGAATGCCGTGACGACGAGCACGAAGCCGAGCGCGTGGCGGCCGAAGTCGACCTGATCGCGAAAAAGCACAAGTTGCCCTGGAGCGAGTTCGCCGTGCTGTTTCGCGGCAACCATCAATCGCGCCCGCTGGAAAAGGCGCTGCAATTGCTGCGCATTCCCTACCACTTGAGCGGTGGCACGGCGTTTCTGGACCGCGGCGATGTCAAAGACACCTTGTCCTGGCTGCGGCTGGTGGCCAATCCAGACGATGACGCGGCGTTCTTGCGTGCCGTCACCTGTCCAAAGCGCGACATCGGCAGCACCACGCTGGCGCGCTTGGGCGAGGCGGCCGGAAAGCATCACGAAAGCCTGATGCGGGCGGCGGAGCGGATCGAGGTGTTGAAGCAGTTGCCCGCGCGCGCATCGGCGGCACTGGATGGGTTCGTGCATCTGATTCGGCGTCTGCGCCAGTTGTCCAACGTGCTGACGCCGGCCGATTTGTGTCGGCGTCTGATCGAGGACAGCGGCTTGTTGGCGGAAGTCAAAGCGAGTTCGCGCGATGACAGCTTGTTTCAGCGCCGCAAGGGCAATCTGGACGAATTGGCGGGCTGGTTGGAAGCCGCTCGTGGCGGTGGTGGGCCGGGTGAGCTGGCGGCGCAGCTGGCCTTGCTCAGTCATTCGGATCGCGACGAACCGGGCAATGCGGTGCGCCTGATGAGTCTGCACGGATCGAAAGGCCTGGAGTTCCGCTACGTGTTCATCATCGGCGTCCACGAGGGCTCACTGCCGCACGATGCCAGTCTGGATGAAGGTCGCGTCGATGAAGAGCGACGCCTGATGTATGTCGGCATCACACGAGCCAAGGAACTGCTTCATCTGAGTTATCCGAAGCGCGCCAAGCGGTTTGGCGAAGTCATCAAGAACGAGCCCAGTCGCTTCCTGAATGAGCTACCCGCCAAGGAGTTGCATTGGGTCGGGCGTGATGCCGAAAAGGACGCCGAGCGCCGCGAGGACGTGGCATCGGCAACCCTTGCCCGACTGGCGGAGTTGTTCAAGGATTGATCGAAACAGGACATCGCCGGTGCCCGTGTCCGGTCACCGGCGATGGGTTTTTCGCAACGCCTGCCGCGATCAGAATCGACCGAGATTCATCACCTTGTCCCAGGCGGCAACGAAGTCGGCGACAAACTTCTGCTTGCCGTCGTCGGCGCCGTAGACCTCCGCCGTGGCGCGCAACTCCGAGTGCGAACCGAAAATCAGATCAACCGGTGTGGCGGTCCACTTGAGTGCGCCGCTGGCCCGGTCGTGACCTTCGTAGACGCCCTCCTGGGTGCTGGACTTCGACCATACCGTCGACATGTTCAGCAGGTTGACGAAGAAGTCGTTGCTGAGCGTGCCGGGTCGATCCGTGAAGACCCCGTGCTTGCTGCCGTCGGCGTTGGCCTCCAGCACGCGCATGCCGCCGACCAGTACGGTCATTTCGGGAATGCTCAGGGTCAACTGGTTGGCCCGATCCACCAGCATCTCAGCGGGCGAGTGCATGCTTTCGGTGCGGTAGAAATTTCGGAAACCGTCCGCGCTGGGCTCCAGCACAGCGAAGGAGTTGACATCGGTCTGCTCCGGCGAGGCATCCATGCGACCGGGTTTGAACGGCACACTGATCTCTTGTCCCGCCGCCTTCGCGGCTTTTTCGATGGCTGCCGCACCGCCAAGCACGATCAGATCGGCCATCGACACCTTCATGCCGCCCGATTGGCGTCGGTTGAAGTCGGT
This sequence comes from Lysobacteraceae bacterium, assembly GCA_041395245.1. Classification (GTDB taxonomy): domain Bacteria; phylum Pseudomonadota; class Gammaproteobacteria; order Xanthomonadales; family Xanthomonadaceae; genus Aquimonas. Next base: position 211,049 of record JAWLAY010000006.1, on the reverse strand, counting down.
CTGGATGGATTCGAGGGTTTTCAGCACCTTGGCCAGTTCACTCGGATCGTTCGCGGCCCAGTCCTTTTGCGGTGCCAGACGCAAGCGACCACCGTCCGTGCCGCCGCGTAGATCGGAACCCCGATAGCTGGCCGCCGACGCCCATGCGGTGCGCACCAGTTCCGCCACGCTGAGACCCGAGTCGAGAATCTCCGACTTCAGCGTGGCGATTTCGTGCGCGCCGATCAACGCGTGATCGAGCGTTGGAATCGGGTCTTGCCAGATCAGCGCTTCCTTTGGCGCGAGCGAGCCCAGATAGCGGGCTCGCGGGCCCATGTCACGATGGGTCAGCTTGAACCAGGCGCGTGCAAAGGCGTCATCGAAAGCTTGCGGATTGGCTAGGAATCGCTTGCTGATTTCCGTATACGCAGGGTCGGTACGCAGCGCGATGTCGGTGGTGAACATGATCGGTGCGTGACGCTTTTCCGGGTCATGTGCATCGGGCACCGTTTTGACCTGATCGGCATTTTTCGGCACCCATTGGATCGCGCCAGCCGGACTGCGTGTCTGCACCCACTCGTGGGCGTACAGGTTGGCGAGGTACTGGATGCTCCACGCCGTGGGCGTCGATGTCCAAGCGCCTTCCAGGCCGCTGGTGATGGTGTCTTCGCTGTGTCCCTTGCCGCACTGGTTTTTCCAGCCGAGACCTTGCTGTTCAACCGGTGCGCCTGCCGGATCGGCGCCGAGACATTCGTCCGGCTTGTGCGCACCGTGTGCTTTGCCGAAGGTGTGTCCACCCGCGATCAGGGCCACGGTTTCTTCGTCGTTCATGGCCATCCGCCCGAACGTATCGCGGATGTCCTTGGCCGCCGCCAATGGGTCGGGATTGCCGTTCGGACCTTCGGGATTCACGTAGATCAGGCCCATCTGGACGGCGGCAAGTGGGCGCTGCAACTGCCGGTCACCGTGGTAGCGCTGGTCACCCATGAACTTGTGTTCCGGGCCCCAATACGTGGAATCGGCTTCCCAGTCGTCGACGCGCCCGCCGGCAAATCCGAAGGTCTTGAAGCCCATCGATTCCAAGGCGACATTTCCTGTCAGTACCATCAAGTCGCCCCACGAAATACTGCGCCCGTACTTTTGCTTGATCGGCCAAAGCAGACGCCGTGCTTTGTCCAGGCTGACGTTGTCCGGCCAACTGTTGAGTGGTTCGAAGCGCTGTTGACTGCCGTCGGCGCCACCGCGGCCGTCAAAGATGCGGTAAGTGCCCGCGCTGTGCCAGGCCATGCGGATGAAGAACGGGCCGTAGTGGCCGTAGTCGGCAGGCCACCAGTCCTGCGAGGTGGTCATGACCTCGCGGATGTCTTGCTTCAGCGCCTCCAGATCCAGCTTCTCGAACGCCTCGGTGTAGTTGAATCCATCGCCATAGGGGTTGGATTCCACGCCATGCAGGCGCAGCGGACTCAGGTCCAGTCGTTCTGGCCACCAGTCCTGATTCTTCATTGGGCGTGGATCGGCGGGTGCGTCGGCGGCAAAAGCCGGTGGGCACATGGCGACCAGCAGCGCCATCAGCAATGCATTTTTCCTGATCATCTGAATACCCTCCTCAGGGTTGTTGGTAACGCGGGAGGAAGACTAGGTCGGATGAATGGATATTAAAAATCAATTGAAGAGATCGATACGATAGAAAATAAGTATCAACTCACGCCAATCGGTGAGCTACTTCAGAACTGCCTTGAGCGCGTCCTGTGGTGTTGCGTTAACGATAAGTGCGCGCGGTAGTTGGCCGACAGGAGGGCATTGCGGCGTTTCGATATGGCGCTCGACGCACTCTGGCGTGTGCGGCTTAGAGGTCGTGCTCAAGGATCAGCTGGTTCAGGTGCCCCACCAGACTGTCCTTCATCTGACGGAGATTCTCCAGGCCGAGCAGTGCGCGATCACGGTTGCCTTGCTCTGCATGCGATTTCAGCGTGGCGGCAAACTCGTGCAGGCTGTGGTGCAGTTCTTCCAACTGTGGCAACAAGGGGCTACCCCGATGGCGGAAGTGCGCCTTGTAGGTCAGCCAGTTTCCAAACGGACACTGTTCGGCGTTCATCTCCGGTGGATTGCCTTCGTTGCGCAGATAGGACTCGAACTGATTGAACCAGGCCCGGTGCTCCACGATGGCATACAGCACCGGCGTGTCGTCGCGGAACATCGGTTGTGTCACCGACCAACTGACGGGAGGGTGCCAGTGATGCACCCATTCGATGAGTTGCTCGGGTGGCATGGGTTTGGCGATGCCGAAACCCTGCGCCAGTTCGCATCCCAGCCGCAGCAACATTTCGCCATGTTCGATGGATTCCACGCCCTCGGCGATCGCGGTTCGCCGAAAGGCTGAGGCCAGGCTCAAGGTTGCATCGAGAATCGCCAGGTCCTCCGGATCATCCAGCATGCCGCGCACGAAGCTCTGATCGATCTTCAGGTAATGCGCAGGCAATTTCTTCAGGTAGGCCAGAGATGAGTACCCGGTGCCAAAGTCATCCAGGGCGACTTTGACGCCCTCCGACTGACACTGCTGAATCACTTCGGAGGCTTTCGCGATGTCATCCAGCGCGTTGGTTTCCAGCACTTCGAGCTGCAGATCATCGGTGCTGACGCCAGGTTGCAAGGCCAGTCGTTCGAGCAGACGCGCGACGAACTGCCGTTGCTGCAATTGCAGGGCACCGATATTGATGCTGACCGGCAGGTCGAGGTCAGCGGCCTTCCAGTTGCTGATCTGTCGCAATGCGGTTTCGACCACCCAGTCGCCGATCTCAAGTGCCAACGGGTGATCCTCGATCAAGGGCAGGAAGGTTGCGGGCGGGCGTATTCCCAGCACCGGATCGATCCATCGAATCAGCGCTTCCACGCCGACGATGGCACCACTTCGCATGTTGACCTTGGGTTGGTAGAACAACTGGAACTCGCCTCGGTGCAACGCATCGCGGATTTGCCGGATGTGTTCGTGACGGTGACGCGCGGCACTGTCCTGTTCGGAGTCAAAAAGCTGATAGCGATTCTTGCCCGCCAGTTTGGCCTGGTACATGGCCTGATCCGCTTGGCGCAACAACTGGTCGGCATCGACCTCCTCGGCCTGCGGATACAGCGTGACACCGATGCTGCCGGACACGCTGAGGTACTCGCCTTCGAGTTCGAATTCGTCGCTGATCTGTTCCAGCAAATGCTGCAGCGCCGGGGTCAGCGAACGAATCGATCCAATGTCCGGCATCAGTACCACAAACTCGTCGCCGCCGAGTCTTGCCAAGGTGTCCTGCTCGCGAACCGCGCGTTGCAGGCGATTGGCCAACTGCATCAGCAGACGATCGCCGGTATCGTGGCCGAGGCGGTCATTGATGTCTTTGAAGCCATCCAGGTCGATATAGGCCAGCGCGAGTACGGTGTGGTTGCGTTGTGCCCACTGCATGGCCTGACGCAGCCGATCCGAGAACAGGACGCGGTTCGCCAGTCCGGTCAGGCCGTCGAAATGGGCCACGTGCTCCAGCTGACGCTGATGCCGCTTTAGTTCAGAGATGTCGGTGAACAGGGCGACATAGCGCACCGTTTCGCCCGAGGTGTCGCGGACCGCGCTGATCGTCAGCAGCTCGGCATACAAATGACCATCCTTGCGACGATTCCACAATTCGCCGTGCCAGTGCCCTTGGGTAGTGAGGTCGCGCCACATCGCTGCGTAAAAGCTGGCCGTCTGTTGGCCCGAACTGAGCAGGCGCGGATTCTTGCCGATCACTTCCTCGGCCTGATACCCGGTGATGTCGCAGAAGGCCTGATTGACGCTGGTGATGCTGCCATCGGGGTCGGTGATCACGATGGCTTCGCGTGCGTGGGTGAATACACTCGCGGCAAGTCCGAGTCGTTCCTCCACCGCCTTGCGTTCGGTGATGTCATGGGCGATACCAAGCACACCAATCAGATGCCCGTCCGCGTCAAACATCGGCGTTTTGGTGGTCTCGCAGAGTTCGCGATGGCCGTCGGCAAAGGTCAGCCATTCTTCGTTCGTGGTCGGTTGACCCGCTTCGATGGCCGCGAGGTCCTTGGTTCGGAAAAAGTCCGCCAGTTCTGCATCGACGAAGTCGGGATCGGTGCGCCCGATGATGTCCTGCTCTGGATGACCGTATAGCGCCGCGAAACGCGGATTGCAGGCGAGGTAGCGCCCTTCCGGATCTTTCAGCCAGACCAGATCCGGGATGGTGTTCAGCAGGGATTTGAGGAACTGTCGCTCCTGCGCAAGGGCGATTTCGGCCTGCTTGCGCGCGGTGATGTCCTGCACGGTGCCCACACCGGCCCGCAGTGTGCCTTCGACAGTGAATTCCAGCTCGGCCAGCTCGCGTAGCCATTTGACCTTGCCGGCAACCACAATGCGGTGCTCCAGATCGTAGGGTTGACCTTGCATGGCTTGCTGCCAGGCCGCGTCGACCTTTTCGCGATCTTCCGGATGTATGGCGCCGAGGAAATCGTCATAGGTCATCCGGCTGCCGGGCGTTACGCCAAATATTCGGCAGGTTTCTTCGCTCCACTGCAGTTCGCCTGTCGCAATGTCGAGATGCCAGCTGCCGATGCGAGCGACGGCTTGAGCCCGTGCCAGTTGGGCTTCACGCGCGCTGATAGGTGGGGACGCAATGCCCTCGTCGGTCATTGGCGAGGAAGGTGGTTTCATGATCGCTCGTCATCGCAGTTGAAGGGACCAACTGCAATTCCCGCGCCAAGCCTGGGGATTTGCGCGGGCACGCTACGCGTTTGACTGGTGATCGGTTTCGCGCTTGATCAGGGGCCACGAGTAGCAGGAAACAATGCGCGGAATGCACGGATTGCCGCCGGGTGGTAAATGCTGGCGTGGGTTTCTCCAGGCATCGGCAAAAGGGTCAGTTCCGCCAGTCCGCCGGATTGCTGGAGCGACGCGTGCAGACGTGCAGTGGCTTCGCCGATGGGTGTGTCGACCGTCGTTGCCATGAACAAGCGATCATGCTGGCGGTCGCCTTGGGAAAGCAGTTCTGCCTGATGCTTCAGCAGGGACTCGTCGTTCCACCACAGGCTGGGATCAACGGCAATCCAGGTGTCGAACAGTTCCGGTTGCAGCATCAGCGTCTCGATCACGAACAGACCGGCCAGTGATTCGCCCACCAGTGCGCGACGCTCGCTGCAGCGGTAGTCACGCTCGACTTGTGGGATCAGTTCCTCGGCGATGAAGTGTCGGAAGGCAGCGGAGCCGCCAACCCGCGGTGCAATCTCGCGATCCGAAGCCTGCTCGGTGGGACCGGTCAGATCGCGCCGCCGCTCGGTGTTCTCGATGCCGACGAGAATGAAGGGCTGCATCGTTCCGTTAAGCGCAGAAATATGCAGCAGGCCGGCAATGTGCAGAAAGTCCTCGCCCAGTCCGCCGTCCAGCATGTACATGACGGGGAATCGCTGGTCCTTCGCCTGGCTGTACCCGGTGGGCAGAAAGACGTTGACGGTGCGTTCCTCGTCGAGCGCGACCGAGTCGATCTTGAATGTTTCGCCGATGGTCAGTGGGGTTGCAGCATCGGCGCGATTTGCGCCACCGAGCCAAACCGATGTCCCCATCAAAACCACGATGAGAATGCGCGCGAGCCGTGCAGTGGCCTGCGATGAATAGGAAGTGGTGTGCATGCGCGGCCTAATGAACGGGTGGGGTCGCCGCTGAGTTTGGCAGTGCCGCGAATGCCACGGCAACGCTCAGCGCGTCGCGCAGCTCATCGGCAGGGCAGGGTTTGGCCAGTGTCTTGAAGATGACGCCGGCGCGCGTGGCGGCTACACCTGCCGGCGTATCGCCCATGCCGGTCAGCAGCAGTCGTGCGGTTCGAGGCCAGCGTTGTGCCACTTCGGTCAGCAACTGGATGCCATCCAATCCCGGCATGCGCATGTCGGTGACCACAGCGTCGAACGGTCCGTCGTGCTCAAGCGCCTGCAGGGCGGCGTGCGCGCCGAGCGCAGTCACTGCTTCAAAGCGTCCGTGCAGCGTCCGGGTCATCGCTTTCAGGATGTTGGGTTCGTCGTCAACACACAGGACGCGTGGTAACGCCAAAGACATCTCGTTCTCCTCTGGGGCAGGCTTGTGATCCGGTCTTGCGGTGCAGTGGTGTCGGTTTGCCGTCATGCAATGGGACTTCAGGCAAGGCTGCGTGACTGCCATGCAGGATGTTTGCCATGTACGACCATCTTGCCAAGAGTGTGTATCGCGGGTTTTCACCACGGGGAGACATTGAGGCGGGCTTCCGCAGCGCTCTTGTGGTCCTGTTGTCGGCGAGTGCCATGGCGGCCAGATCACTGCCTCGCTGTCATGCCGGTTCGGCTGGGGTGTTGGCGCGGATGGCGTCGGCGAGGTGATGCCAGCTTTCCAGCGATGCCAAGTGTCCGCAGCGTTGCAGGTATCCCTCGTCAAGCGGATTGCCGCAGATCAGGGCATTGGCGACATGCGTGACGCCGAGCAGGTTGAAGTCGCTGCGTGCCAGGTGCGCTGGATTCTGGTGGTAGGCGACCGCATGGACCACATCGAGCGGAAATCCCCAGAGTCCGAGCAGATAAGCACCTACTTCGCCATAACCCCAGGGGCGCTGCGCAAACTCGTCGCTCAGGTCGAACAGTTTGCCAAGGTTGGCCAGCAGTCCGGCCACGCTGGCTGAGCTGACATCCAGACGGCCTTTGGCGAGGCGCTCTGCCAGCATCGAGGTCTGCATCGCCTGCTGTTGCAGCTGGCTGACATCGGCACGCCAGACCGGTTGCGAGAACACTTCTGTGGCCAGCACCAGCGTACGAATCGTGGAAGAACCAAGACGCACTACCGCCATTAGCATGTCGGTCAGCGCGCGCCCATTGTTGGGGAAGTAGGCGGAGTTCGCCATCTTCAGTACTTTGGCAGTCAGTACCGGGTCCTTGGACAGGATGGCGGCGATTTCGCGCGCATCCGTGTTGGGGTCCTGCAAGGCCTTGCTGAGACGGGCATACACCTGCGGCGCGGAGGGCAGATGTTCGATCGCGCCAATGGATTCGCGCAGTCCCGCATCCGAGAGCAGGTTTCGCAGCGACAGCGCGTCATCGATGGCGGATAGCAATTGCACCGGCTCGCAGGGCTTGGACAGAAACTGATGCGCCACTTCGAGCGCACGCATGGCGGCGGTGGTTTCGGTGTGTCCCGAGAGCAGGAATCGCAAGGTGGCGGGCGAGCGGAGCTGCACCTCGCGCAGCAAGGTCGCACCATCCTTTCCCGGCATCCGCATATCGCTGACGATGACATCCACATCGCCGTCGTCAAATGCCCGCAATGCGGCGTCCGCACTGTCGGCAAACACCGTTTCCCAGTCACGTTGCATGGCGAACAGCATGCGCTCGATGCCGAGCAGAACCCGGCGTTCGTCGTCGACGAAGACGATGCGCGGCAAGGTCACGAGGGCGCTGCCTGATGCAGCGGCAATTGCACGACAAACGTGGTGCCCTTGCCCTGTCGGGTCTCGAAGAAGATGCGACCGCGATGTTTGTCGACCACGGTCGCATACGCCATCGACAAGCCCTGTCCCGAGCCTTTACCAACCGGCTTGGTGGTGAAAAACGGGTCGAACACCGACCGCTGGATCGACTCGGGGATGCCATCGCCCGTATCGCTGATGCGGATCTCGGCATAGTCCTCGATGAGATGGGTCGAGACCTTGATGTGTCCCTTGCTGCCGGGCTGTTGCAACACCACATCGCTGATCGCATGCGCCGCGTTGACTAGCAGATTCAGGACCACCTGGCTGATCTCGTCACGCAGGCAGGGTACCAGTGGCATCGACGGCTCGAACTCGATGTCCAGGTCGGCGACATACTTCCATTCATTGCGTGCCACGATGCTGGCCGTGCTGATCAGATCGGCCAGATTGACCGGTTCCATGTCGCGCGCGGACGGGTGCGCAAATCGTTTCATCGCCGAAACGATGGTGGACACGCGTTGCAGTCCTTCCTGGGACTCGTCGAACGCGTCCGGTATGTTGCGCCGCAGGTAGTCCAGTCTTGCCCGCGAGATCGCACGTTCAAAGTCGGCAATGTCGGCAAGTTGCAGCTCGGGCAGCGAACCGCTGTCGCGGATCTGGGTCAGCAGTCGAAGGCTGCGATCCACCAGATTCACCAGCGTGTCGAACGCGCTGCGCAGGAAAGTCACGTTGTCCGACACGTATTGCACCGGCGTGTTGATCTCGTGAGCAACGCCCGCTGCCAACTGGCCGATCGCCTCCATCTTCTGCGATTGCAGCAGACGATCCTGGGTGCGTTTGAGTTCTTCCAGCACATCGCGCAACTGCTGGCGTTCGCGTTCGAGTTCGCGTGTCTTGCGCGACACCACGTCTTCCAGCGCGATGTTCTGTTCCAGCAGGGTGAAGGCCGAGGCATCCCGCTGTTGCGGGCTTTCCAGTCGCTTGATCAGCACGTCGATGGTGCGGTCGCGTGCGGCGAGCATGCGATTGAGGTTGGCGATGCGACGCGCCAGCGCGCCGCCAGCATCGCCGTCATCGGGCAACAGGTCGCTATCGTTCCGTACCTCATTCATGGCGAGGCTCCCAGCACCAGAGCGGCCACCGATGCGTTGCGATGTTGGCCGTTGAATTGCTCGCCGAAGCTGCGCAGGATCAATGCTGGAACTTCCGGTTCTGCAGCGGGAGAGGTTTCGCATCGGGCGTTGAGCGCGCAGTCGATCAGCACCATCCCGGCGATGTTGGTCACAGACTGCTGCGCGCGTTTAATCACCGTACGGATGTCGGTTGGTTGGTTGGCGGCTTCGCCCAATGTGGCAATCAACCCGCTGTCCACCGCCGAAAGGCAGACCAGGGCGCCATCACTGGCAATATGGCTGATTGCGCGTGCCACCTGGTCGTTTCCGACCTTCACCATCAACGGATGTTGGCGCCAGATGGCGGGGGTCAGTTCATCCTCACGAACGCCAAGCGCCGCCGCGTACACCTCGGCGGCTGGCAGGCCGTTGAGCTGCAGCACCGCGCGACGTTGCACGTCGGCCAGCGTAATGACCATCGGCTCGCCGCGTCCGCCGCCGAGTTCCGACTGGAAAAGTGAAAATTTGCTGTGCGTTTCTAACAGGCCGAAAACCGCCAGGTCGGTATGGAACGCGCCCTGCCAATAGACGGCGGTTCGCTCGAACTGGAAGCTGTCGCCCGCCGATCCACCGACAAACGGCACACCGGGCAGTCGGGTGTAGAGCGCGTGCGCCAGCCATTCTTCGGCACGACTGAGGCCGTCCACGAGCAGCAGACCGACGTGTTGCTGACCGTTTGGCGAATGCTGTGCGGCATCCACGATGGCCTCGATCACGGGTTGTGCTGAAGCGGGCCCAGCGGACAGCTGTGGAATGGCAAACAGCCGGAGTGCCAGATTCTCTCCGCACAAGGCCATCATCTGCAGCGAGGTCGTCGATTCGCCTGAGGTGCAGGCGAGCACGGTATGACCGGTTCGCGAAATTTGGTCTGCGAGCGTGTCCAGCGCATGGTCGGCGCTGCAGAACAGAATCAAGGCGTCAGTCGGGAAGCCGGCCAGCTGTGACTGCACGTCCTCCCAGGCCCCCAGGGTGTCCTTGCAGTGTGAGGCGGCCACGCGGGTGCTCAGACTCATGATGGCTGCTGCCATGAGTCACACCGACCTTCAGCCCGGTAGGGATAGGACGCGTTGGAACGGACCGTTGTGCGCATGGCGTACCACCTTGCACGAGGTATGCCGTCGCGAATGACGGGATTTCAACGCCCGTTGGTCGGCACGGGCTGCCCGCGCCAGGGGGTTGAATAGTGCTTGCCCAGCCTCTTTGACTCGCTTCGTCGCGGTAAATGCCTGTGACTGGCTCCTGGGAGCTTGCGCGGCATAAGCCGACCGATCTGCAAAGCCGTCTACGAGGTCCAATATTTCCGCCGATTCTTGGCCCATAGCCGTGCTATGGACCGGCGAATTGCCGAAAATCTGTCCTCGCGCAGCCGACTTTTCGCCTCGATCGTTTCTGCCGCGCAGACGCCTAGTCCAGCGGGCTCCACGGACGGCTTTCCTCGATCTCGCGCGTCTGTTCGGTTTTCTGTGCGTCGAAGAAGGTCATGACCTTCTGCGCGACGATCCAGGTGCCCTCGTGCGACAGCGCGGAAATCTGGAACGAGGGTGCTTGCCAGTTCAGCGCCTTCAGTACGGCGGATACACGCACCTCACGCACATCGCTGTCCAGCAGGTCCGTCTTGTTCATCAGCAGCCAGCGTGGCCGCTGCAGCAGTTCCGGATCGAAACGCGCCAGTTCCTGCTCAATGGTGCGCACCTCCGCGACGATGTGCGCGACGGCTTCATCGTCATCGTCGCAGAGTGGTGCCATGTCAACCACATGCAATAACAGGCGGTTGCGTTGTACGTGCTTCAGGAACTGCACCCCAAGCCCCGCGCCTTCCGCCGCACCTTCGATCAGACCGGGAATATCGGCCAGCACGAAACTTCGATCCTGTTCGACGCGGACCACACCCAGGTTTGGATACAGCGTGGTGAAAGGGTAGTCGGCGACTCGCGGCGTGGCGGAGGAGACCGCTCGAATGAAGGTCGATTTGCCTGCATTCGGAAAGCCCAGCAATCCCACATCGGCCAACAGCTTGAGTTCCAGCTTCAGTTCCCGATCTTCCCCTTCGCTGCCCGATGTGGCACGGCGCGGTGCGCGATTGGTTGAACTCTTGAAGTGGATATTGCCTCGGCCACCCTCGCCGCCACGTGCCACCAGCAGAACCTGCCCATGCGCGGTCATGTCGCCGATCACTTCCTGCGTGTCGACGCTGACGACGACCGTGCCAACCGGCACACGAATGGTGACATCCTCGCCGGCCTTGCCGTACATCTGCCGACCCATGCCATTTTCGCCACGTTGGGCGCGGAACAGGCGTTGATGACGGAAGTCCACCAGCGTGTTGAGGTTTTCGTCGGCCAGCAGATAAACGCTGCCGCCATTCCCGCCGTCACCGCCGTCCGGCCCGCCAAGTGGTATGAATTTCTCGCGTCGAAAGCTGACGCAGCCATTGCCGCCGTTTCCGGCGATGACGCGGATATCGGCTTCGTCGACGAGTTTCATGGGAGTCAGCAACCTTCAGGGCAGGACAGCACGCCACACGGGCGCGCCGTCAATGGAATGGCGGAAGAGGAATCAGGCGGCCTGTTCGGCGGACTTTCGCGGGCCGTTCAACAAGGCGGATTTCACCGCGTTGATGACCAGATCAACCTCGTCACTGCTGACCAGAAAGTGCGGCGTGAAGCGCAAGGAGTTTGCGCCGCCATGAATCACACCGATGCCGCGTTCGCGCATGAATTCTTCGGTCGACCCAGTGCCGTAGCACTTGAAGTCGTCCGCCAGTTCGCACGAAAACAACAGCCCGGTCCCTTGCACCTTGGTGATCAGGCCCGGCAGTTCGTGTTGCAGCTTCTGCAATTTTTCGACGAACTCCTTGCCGCGGGCACGGATGTTCGTGCGCACGTCGTCGGACAGTTGCGAAAGTACCGCACACGCCACATCCATGGCGCGCGGGTTGGTGGTCATCGTGTTTCCGTAGACGCCCTTGCGGTACAGGTCTGCAGCGCGCGCATTGACCGCCAGCACGCTCAACGGATACTGACCCGCGTTGAGCGCCTTGGAGTAGGTTTCCATGTCCGGCGCTTCCATACCCTCGAAGCCGGGGTAGTCGACGATGGAAAGCACGCCGTGGGCACGCAATCCGGCCTGGATGCTGTCCACCAGCAAGAGCGTGCCATGGGCTTTCGTCAGCGCGCGCGCAGCGGCGTAAAACTCCGGGGTTACCTGGCGGCCTGGATCACCCTCGCCCATGACCGGCTCCAGGAACATGGCTTCCACATACCAGCCGTTGCGGTCCGCATCGGCGAATGCCTGCTGAAGCTCTTCGACCGAATAGGGAGAAATCGTGATCAGCGCCGACTCGTGATGCTTGTAGCTCGCCAGATGTTTGGCATAGGTCGGGCGTGTGGAATCCGAGTACAGCATTGGCAGCTCAGTGCGGCCATGGAACGCACCCTTGACGGCGATGCGCACCACGCGCTTGCCCGCATGCCGTCCACCGGCATCGGTATGCAACTTGGCATTCACGTCGGCAATCCGTCCTGCCAGCGACACCGACTCGGAGCCCGAGTTCAGGCAGAGAAAGCGCGCATACGGGCATTGACCGCGGGTATGGCCGATCTCCTTGCGCAGTGCCTGGCCCAAACGCAACTGCGAAATACTCGGCGTCATGATGTTGGCCATCACCTGCGGCTTCGCCATCGCGGCCAGAACGGCCTCGGGCGTATGTCCGAAGCCGAGCATGCCGTAGCCGCCCGAGTCGTGCAGAACCGCACCTTTCAGGGTCACCACCCACGGACCGCGCGCGACCAGTGCCACATACGGATTCACACAGTCATCGGCGTAGAAGTTCACGTAGTCCTGCTGCACAAGGGCGAGCTGCTGGCGCTCGTCGGCAGCAATCAATTCGTTGAAGCCTTCGCTGCGCAGTGCATCGAAGGCTTCTCCCGCCGCGCGGATTGCCGCGCCAAGCTCGGGGAAACGGGCAGCCAAGCGATCAATGGTCGCGTCATCCAGTCCCACGGTTCTTGCGGGTCCACCGGCTTGGCGGAGCTTGGCGAGAATGGCGATCAGTTCGGACGAGGCGGTCATGGCAAAGCTCCAGGGCAGGGCGGGCGGCGGGGTGGCCCGTGCAAAAGTCGGACGTCAACAGCGCGACACGACGCGCTGCAGGCGCTCAAGGCAATTCTCGAGGACATGGTCGGCGGGCGGATTCCGCCGCCGATGGCCGGGCATAGTACCATCGGGCATATTCAGGCCGTAACCCCAAGTCTTTCCGGTGTGCGCGGCCGCGGTGGTGATGTGTAAATGGAGTGATTTGATGCGAGCCTTGTATCCGCCCGTCGAACCGTACATGACGGGCCAACTGCAGGTGTCCGAGCGACACACGATCTATTTCGAACAATGCGGCAACCCTGCGGGAAAGCCGGTCGTCATTCTGCATGGCGGTCCTGGCGCAGGATGCAGCGCCAAAATGCGCTGCTTTCACGATGCCTCGAAGTACCGGATCATTCTGTTCGATCAGCGCGGGGCAGGGCGTTCCACGCCGCATGCAGACCTGGTCGACAACACCACCTGGCATCTCGTCGCCGACATCGAACAGCTCCGTGTCCATCTGGGAATCGAGCGCTGGCAGGTCTTTGGCGGCAGTTGGGGCTCTACCCTCGCGCTCGCCTACGCCGAAACGCATCCGTCCCGCGTGACGGAACTGGTCCTGCGGGGCATCTTCATGTTGCGCCGCTGGGAACTGGAGTGGTTCTATCAGGAAGGCGCTTCGCGATTGTTCCCGGACGCGTGGGAAAACTACCTGTCGACCATTCCGGCCGTCGAGCGTCACGACCTGATCAGCGCCTATCACCGGCGTTTGACGCATGCCGACTCCGACGTGCGTCTTGCTGCGGCACGAGCTTGGTCGGTCTGGGAGGCGGCAACGAGCTTCCTATACCAGGATCCGGCCTTCATGCACTCGCACGAGGAAGATGCCTTCGCCTTGGCGTTTGCGCGGATCGAGTGCCACTACTTCGTCAATGGTGGGTTCTTCGAGGTGGAAGACCAGTTGCTGCGTGATGTATCAAGGATTCGCGACATCCCGGCGACCATCGTTCACGGTCGCTACGACGTGGTCTGCCCGGTCGCCAACGCGTGGGACCTGCACCGTGCCTGGCCCGAGGCGGACTTGCGGATCATCGCCGATGCGGGACATTCCGGTTTTGAGGCGGGGATCACAGACGCGTTGATCAATGCAACGGATCGTTACGCCGCTTGAGCCTGGCTGGCGTCGCGGGCTTGATGCGGATGACGGTTGGCGAAAAAAGTTTGTCGGGTCGTGGCCCTTTTCTTCGCGAAACTGCGTATGTGTTGTCCGAGGCCCGGGTTCTGGGGCTCGCAAGATTCGACCAACGGCGTGCTGAAAGGCTACAAACTGTCACAAGTTCGTGGTAGCCTTCCGGCGGGGTGTTGGACGAAGTCCGTCCAGTTCAGTAACTTGCAGCACAAACTGCAGAGAGGGTTGCATGAAATCAATGACGAAAAATCTCATGGCCGCAGCGCTGCTGATGGCTCTTCCGGTCGGTGCCAGCTTTGCCTGCACCACCACGGCGTGGAACGGCAACACCGGTGCGGCTACGGGTGCAGAAGCGGGTGGTCCGGTTCCGGCGACGGGCGGTTTTGCTCGCTACTCCGGTTCCTGCGCCCTGCGTACTGGCACGGGTGAGTTTGTAACCGACAACACGCCAGGTGGTACCGGCTCGGGTACGGAAGCGGTCTATCGCGCTCGTTTCTATGTGCTGACCAGCTCGACCGGTACCGCAAAAGTGTTCTCCGCCACTTCGGGTGATGGCAACACGGGCACCGAAGCAGTTGGTATCAGCTACGACGCCACTGGAGGCAGCTTCACCTTCTCGGGCGTGACCGCCCCGGCAATTACGGGCATTGTTGCGAACCGTTGGTACTCGGTAGAAATTTTCCACAACACGGCAGGTGGTGCGAGTGGCTTCACCGCGTCGGTGGCAGGCAACAACGGGTTCACCGGTAGCTCGACCGGCACTGCAACCGCGACGGGCATCGGCTCCGCTTCGCTGGGTATGGTCTCCGGCGGCTCAGGCACCCTGATCGTTGACGAGTTCGAGTCGACCCGTTCGGCGGATACGGCGATTGGTCGGTTGTGTCGTGGTGACTCGAATAGTAATGGTTCGAGGGACTCTGTGACGCCACACAGATCCGTATTGAGTTCTTGACCGCGGGTGGGACTCCAGCTGGAGGGCAACCAGATTGCAATGAGGACGGCGCGGTGAACTCAAGTGACGCGACGTGTGTGCGTATTTCCTTCCTGTCTGGTGCAGGCGCTTGCGGGCCAAACGGTTAAGTCTGTCATCTTTACGAGAAAAATCATGTTGACACGCAAAGTTACGAGCAGATTTACGTTGGCCGCAATGCTTGTTTTGGGTTGGTCTTCTGCCTTTGGGGCTGAGGTGATTGTGACCACTGGCATGAGCAAGGCAGGAAGACAGGCTTATGCGATTGATGTCACGAGCAACGGTGACGTCGCTAGTTTTAACTTTCTATCCAGTCGCCTACGATTGGATCTGCGAAGGCATCAACGTCCTCATGCTTGCCGACCTCCCCAAAGGATGGTCCGGCGGTTGCAATGTTGTTGCTGACAAATGTATGTATTTGCGACGAGCGATTCACTGGAGCCACTTGCTGCGGGTGTGCACTCCGTCGGTGTAGTTCAGTTTGATAGCAGTTCAAGAGCAAAAGAAGCGTCGAGGTGGTCGTTGGGGATATGTTTGTGGGCGACGTTCGTGGAAACGCGATTTCGTCTGAAGCTGTTACCTCAGATCGCTAATTTCAATTTTAACGTGGAGTGTTAACGCTATGAGGCATAATAGCTTGCTTGCAGGGGCGATCCTGTTCGCCTTTTCTGGTGTGGTTGGTGCTCAGTCGCTGACGGCATCAGTACTGTTGTAGTGGAACAAACGAGGCAAACCACGCAACGACGGTCGTCTTCACGCGGGCTCGCCGATGCGAATTCATTCAACTTTCAGTTGAATTATGACTCCGCTGTGTTGATTTGATAGCGCCAGCTCCAGCAAACGCGGCCATCGGTTGCTCGAGCCCTGTTGTGGGGCAGGTGCTCTGTTTTGCGGACGCAGGCGGTACAAGTGTTCCTTTGAACACGCTGGCAACATCAACTATCACTGTTGTTTTCGATGTTGGAGCAACAGTGGGTATCACACCACTGACAATCACCAATGTCACGATGACGTCGACGACGGGTGCAACAATGTCGCCCACTTTGACCAATGGACAAGTTAATGTTCAGGCGGTTGCGTCACCCACGGTCACTTACAGCCCTGTTCCGGATGGTGTAGGCACGAAATCGTGTTCCTGCCTCCGCCTTGGGTTCGTCAGGCACTCAAAACGTGACGGCGGACGTATCGGGTGGTACAGCTGGACAGAGCGTCACTATTAGCAATTGTGTGGTTACCGGTGGGACTGACGCTTGGTAATGGCTGTCCTGCTCTTCCCTTACCATTGCCAATGGTGATCCGACTCCGGACCTCGACCTGACGGTGCCGGTGAATTGCTCCTATGGTTCGACGGTTCGCACCGGGACCTTGGCGTACAGAAACGCCAACCACGGTTCAGCGTCTACCCGCACTTGGGACCTGAGCTGCCGGCTGGCGATCCGACGGCACCCGTATTTAGCTCTGTTCCCGGGTTCCACGTTGAATTGCGATGGTGATGCCGGAACGACGGAAACCACTTCAGTCACCGTCACCAATACGGGCGATGCTGTCACCGGTGGTCCTTTGACCTTTAGCTGTACTGCCGCGGGCGCCGGGTTCAGTATCACGTCAGGTGGTTCATCTGCTGGCCTCGCGGTTGGTGCCTCGCAGACGATCAATATCGCCTGTGTAGTCCCCGCCGAAGGCGCACCGGCTGCTACCGGTACGGTGACCTGTACCACCAACGCAGCAACCACCCCGACCTACAACCTGAGCTCCGTGGCTCAGACTCTGCCGGATCCGGTCCCGCAACCCAACGTGGTTCCGGCCAGCTCCTTGTGGTCGAAGCTGGCTCTGATTGGCCTGCTGGCTGGTCTGGGCATCGCTGTGGTTGGTTTCCGCCGCAGCTGATTCATAAGCTAAACGTGTGACAAAGAAGGGCGCCCTTGAGGCGCCCTTCTTTTTTGGCTCCAACCGGCGGATTGATTAGCGCAATGCGCTGGCTTCCCTCTTCCCTTGCTAGATTGAGCCTGGGGGAGGGGAAAACACTGCGAGCGTGGCACTCCCCTTCCTGGGAGGCGAGAGCCACTAACGTTCGGCCAGCTGACCCGTCGTGTAATAAGGTGTCTCCTTGCCGCGTTACGACGACTGCGACTTCGCCAAATCTGTTGAAATGCGGTTTTCTAGGGTTTGGAGAGGGCAATGAAGTTTCTGCATGCGATGGTGCGGGTGCGTGATCTGGAGGCATCGCTGCGCTTCTGGTGCGAAGGCTTGGGTTTGGTCGAGAACCGCCGCAAGGACTATCCGCAAGGGCGTTTCACCCTGGTCTATCTGGGTGCGCCGGAGAATCCCGAGGCCGAGATCGAGCTGACCTGGAATTACGACGACGAGGACTACGGCAGCGCGCGCAATTTCGGTCATCTGGCGTTCGCTGTGGAAGACATCTACGCCACTTGTGCGCACCTGCAATCGATGGGCGTGCTGATTCAGCGCCCGCCACGCGATGGTCACATGGCCTTTGTCCGCAGTCCTGATTTGATTTCGGTCGAACTGCTCCAGCGGGGCGAGCGTCTGGCGCCGGCGGAGCCGTGGGTGTCGATGCCGAATGTGGGCGTGTGGTGAGGCAGAAGGTGGCACGGCATGCGGTATTTTGCGGTGTCGTTCTGCTGTGCGGGTCCTTGGTGCGTGCGCACGCTCATGACCCGCTGGGCGATGCCTTCACGTCGCAATCCTTGCCGGCTCTGATGGCATTGCCACAAACAGCAGATCATCCGGCGCGGATCGTGGCGACCGACCAGCGTCGCGGTTATTACGAGGGCTGGACGCATCATTGGCGGCGTGGTGTCGGCTATCGAATCGGTGAGGTCAGCCTGATCGACGGTTTTGCCAGCCAGACGGATTCGCAGTGGCTGATCCGTGCCGAGGCGTTGCAGGACAGCATTCAGCCATTCGGGCACGAGGCCAGTTATGCGCGGGCCAACGAATCGCTTTGGCTGCATCGTGGCGACACCGCGATCACCTTGGTCGTGCGCAGCGAGCAGGCGCAACGTCTCGGTCTGTTGCCGCTCTGGTCGTCGGCGACTCAAGCGTTGGTGCCCGTTGCGGAGGGAGCCTGGCTGTTGCCGCTGCCTGCGCAGTCCGATACGCGGTTGCCGACCGTCGTGGCGATCAGCGCCAGTCAACCGATCATCTGGCGCAGACTGTCGTCGGATGCGCTGCCACCCGTGTTGCGCGATGCAGTGGTGCCGCGCTGGCTCGCGGAGACGCGTGAGGCGAGTACCGAACTGCAGTTGCATCTGGTGTTCGACCGCGATTCCGATGCGGCCCTGCGACGAGCGCGTGCGCTGGCGGCGCAGGATGTCCCCGCGCAACTGTTGGAAAGTGCCTGGCGCGATCTGTCGGCAGGCTGGCTGTGGACCTCGGATACCGAATTCAATCGCGCGCGGCTGTGGGCGCAATGGAGTGCGCTGGGCTTCGTGGTCGACGAATTCGGCCCGGGATTTGGGCAGGCTTGCCGTGGTTCCGCGACACCTGGGGTCGCGACACCTTCATCGCCTTGCCCGGTACCTTGCTGACCAGCGGACAGTTCGCGCTTGCACAACAGGTTATCGATGCCTTCGTGGCGCGGCAATGCATCGACCCTGCAGACCCCAACGCGGGGCGCATTCCCAATCGCGTCGCGGCCAACACGGACACCCTCTACAACACCGTCGACGGCACGCCATGGCTGATCATCGCGGCATGGCGTCTGGCCCAACACACCGGTCGTTGGGATGGTCTGTTGTCGCTACGACCGATGCTGGCGCGCTACGTCGCCGGCGCGCTGCGCCATCATGTGGATGCGCAGGGTCTGCTGACTCACGATGATGCGGACACCTGGATGGATGCGCGGATCGAGGGACGCGAAGCCTGGTCGCCGCGCGGCAACCGAGCGGTCGAAGTGCAGGCGCTGTGGTACGCGGTGTTGCAGATTGCTGCGCGGATCGAGCGTCAGGCGGCTGAACCGGCGCAGGCGGCGCACTACGACTATCTGGCACGGCGCGTGCGCAGCGCATTCCGAGCGCAGTTCTGGGATGGTCAGCACTTGGCCGACCGGGTGAGCGCCGACGGGCAGGCGGATTTGCGCTGGCGCCCCAATGTGCTGCTGGCGCTTGCCCTGCAGGGCGAGGATCTCGGACTCGCACCCTTGTTGACGTCCGAGGAGCAGGCCCGCGCGGCGGGCGATGCCTTTCGTCGACTCGCCTACCCGTGGGGTTTGGCCTCGCTCGACCCGGAGGATGCCGATTTTCATCCCCGGCACGTCAACGACGCCTTCCATCACAAGGACGCGGCCTACCACAACGGAACGGTGTGGGTCTGGAATACCGGCTTTGCGATCTCGGCGCTGGCACGACTGGGTGCGGAGGACGTCGTCGGTCGCTGGCTCGGCGACCTGTCTTCGCAGGTGTTGGACGTGGACCCGCCGGGAAGTCTGAGTGAATTGCTGGATGCGTGGCCGGACAGTGCGGGGCGTGTGACGCCATCGGGTACCTTCAGTCAGTCTTGGAGCGTGGCGGAACTCACTCGCAGCAGCATCGCCGATGTGTTGGGCTATCAGCCGAGACGATTGGAGGATCGCGTATTGTTTCGTCCCGCTCTTCCCACGGGCTGGGATCGGGTCGACGCAAAATTGCCCATTGACGAGGGGTACTTCATCACCGTACGCATTCACCAGCTTGCAGGCACGCAAAGCTGGGAGATCGATGCCTCGCACCCCTTTTCGGAGCCGTGGCAATTGCACTGGGAGTTGCGAGCGCTTGACGGTTCGCTGCGCCGCGTTGCGGTTCGGTGGCGCGGCGAGCCGTTGCGCATGCGATGGACGGGCGACACCGCAAAGATCAATGGTGAACGCTGGCACAGCGAGCCAGTCGCACCCTCTACGCGCGGCTTGCTGGGCGAGCTGCGCTTTCTCGGTGCACCGCCGTACCGTGACGGGCTGCATCCGGTGACGCGCGGCACGGACGTGTTGCGCCGCAAGATCTTGCGGAATGGAGACTGACACAAAGCGCGGATCGGGTACGTATCTCGATGGCAAATCGGTCACCGTCAGCTTGAATCGACTCAGCCACGATTGATCTAACTCACCTGAACCTGAACGAGATTGGGGAATGGTCTGATCTGTATGCTTTCCATACAGACTGGTCACGCTGAAATGCTCACGCGTCGGCCGTTTGCCGATAGTTTCCGCAATTAGCGGGGAGTGGGAAGTCATGAAGTTGCTTCGTTGGGTAGTACTCGTCGCGTTGGGCCTTTCGTCGGCGCTGATCGATGCGCGCGAGCCGCGCAGCCGGGATGCGGACTACGGTTCGCAAGGCGGAAGTGAATCAAAAGAGGAGTCGCGCGGCGGCGGTCGCGGTGATTCCGATGGTGGGCGTCGTTCGCGCGAGGATTCTCAACGCGATTCCCGACGTGAGTCGCCGCAGGTCTTTCAGTCACAGCCGACGCCTGAACGGCAGTCCTACAACCCCGGTCGCAGTGGCGGTAGCGATCAGGGGGGGCGCGGTCGCGAGGACAGTTACTCCCGTCGTCAGGCCGAGCACTTGCAGGGGCAGAATGACGATGCGCGCGGCAACAGCCGCTACGTCGAGACGCGCGGCCAGGATCGTCGCGAAGATCGTCAGGATCGCCGTGAAGATCGCAGGGATCGTCGCGAGGACTACCGAGATGCGCGTGAGGATCGGCGTGATCGCCGCGAAGACCGTCGCGACTACCGGGAAGATCGGCGCGACAGCCATCGCTGGAACACATGGAACGACTGGTACCGGCACGATTACCGACAGGATCATCGCTACGACTACCGCTACGGCAACCACCGGGATGATTGGCGCCGCAGCGATTGGCGTCGCAGTTGGCGGCATGGTTGGGCGGGCACGCGCTACCGCTCGCCTTACCGCTACTACTACCCAAGTGGTTTCAGCTACCGGTCGTGGCGAATCGGCTATGAACTGCCGCTCGCCTTCCTGATCGCGGATTACTTCCTTGACTACCGTCCGTATGGCCTCGCACCGCCGCCCTACGGTTGTCGCTGGTTGCGGGTCGGGGACGACGTGATGCTGGTGGACATGCGCTCCGGCGTGATCGTCGACATCCTCTACAACTTCTACTACTGAGTCCGCCTTCGGGCGGCACGGCAGGAAGCCAACAGGCCGGACCTTCGGGTCCGGCCTGTTTCGTTTGTCCCGTTGGCTGGCACACTTCCTGCCACTGCGGATGATCGACCCTTCGGGAAACACCATGTCCCTGCGCCTGCGTCTGACTTTGAGTGTGATGGCCTTGTTGCTGTCGTTGGCCCTGCTGGCCGCAATGGGTGTCCGCGCTCTGACCATCGACCTGCAGAGTGCGGTGGGCGAAACGGCGACGCGGGTCGGACAATCCATGGTCACCGTGCTGGAAGAAACCCGCGCCACCGCGCAGGGCGCACCCGACGCGTCGCCTGCATCGTCCGATGCGCAAACGGTGCAGGCGCTGCGCGCCGAAGCCTTGGCTGCCATGGCGGCCAATCGCCCGCCATCGGATGGATCGCGCGCTGTCCGTGTGATCGTCAACGGCAAGGTTCTCAGTGCGGAGGAGATCGCCAATCTGCCCGAGTGGTCATCTTCCGAAGTGCAGCACTTCGAGCACTCCATCAAAACAGTTCGCTCCACGGCGGAACCGGACGAGACTCACGACGAGTTCCGGATCGAGGTGGTGCGCAGCCAGCAGGTGCCTGCACTGAAGGTGCTCGGACCGTCAGGGCTCGATCTGATTCCACTGCCGTCCGCGCCGGTGGATGCGGCGGTGCAGCGATTTGCCTCGCAACTGGCCTGGGGTGCGGTGGCGCTGTTGTTGCTGGGCCTGTTTTTGGCCTGGTGGATCGCGGGCCGAATCGCGCGTCCCTTGCGCTCGCTATCCGAAGCGGCAATGCAGGTCGGGCGTGGTGAGGCGGGCTTCCAGATTGACGAGTCCGGCCCCCCGGAAGTGCGCGCCAGCATGCATGCGTTCAACCGGATGTCATCGGATCTGGCTCGCTTGCAACTCGAGGCCGAGGCATCGCGAGCGCAGCGCGAGCTGGCGGAATTGGGCGACATCGGACGCGGACTTGCGCACTCGCTGCGTAATCCCCTGCATGCGCTCGGACTCAGCGTGGATGCGCTGGCGCAGTCCGCCAGTGACCCCGGCGCGCTGCAACTGGCGGCACTCGGTCGCGAGCAGTTGCAGCGCATTGATCAAGCCTTGCGCGGATTTCTCGCTTTGTCCTCGGGCGCTGATGCGGACGCCACCCCGGTGTCGGTTGCGCAGACGGTCGATGACGTGCTGTTGGAAGCCGCACAACGGGCGGCAGGCCAGGTTTCGTTTAGCAAGACGGGGCCGGACTGTCAGCTTTGCGCGGTACTGGCGGAACTGCGTATCGTCCTCCACACGCTGATCCTGAATGCGGTGGAAGCCAGTCCGGCGGGCGGTGTCGTGTCGGTGGAGTGGTCGACGACTGAGGATGGGGTTGAGCTTCGGGTGCGAGATAGCGGCGACGGTGTGCCTTCATCGGTACGTGAACGCCTATTCCAGCCGCATGTCAGCAGCAAGCCGACGGGCGCGGGCATGGGGTTGTATCTGAGTGAACGGATCGTGCGGCAGCGTTATCGCGGTGAAATCCGCCTCGAATCGCCGT
This sequence comes from Lysobacteraceae bacterium, assembly GCA_041395245.1. Classification (GTDB taxonomy): domain Bacteria; phylum Pseudomonadota; class Gammaproteobacteria; order Xanthomonadales; family Xanthomonadaceae; genus Aquimonas. The sequence goes on along the minus strand of JAWLAY010000006.1, from coordinate 188,545 downwards.
CAGATGAACGAGGAACTCTGGTCATCGTGCGCATGCACGCGCGGCTTGCCGGGATCAGGCAAATGAGAGCTGCATCATGACCGCTGATCGATCCGCCATTCAGGTGCTGCTGGTCGAGGATGATCCGGCGCAACGTCTGCTGGTCGGCGACCTGCTCAGTCAACAGGGCTACCACGTGCAACGCGCGGCAGGTTTGGAAGAAGCGCGACGTGCACTGTCCGAACCGAATCTGCAACTGGTGATATCGGACTTTCGACTGGCCGATGGCGATGGCTTGGCCTTGCTGCGCGAGGTGCGCTCGCGTCGCGCCGAATTGAGCTTCGTGCTGGTCACCGCGTATGGCAGTGTCGAGCACGCGGTTCAGGCGATCCAGGCCGGCGCAGATGACTACCTGACCAAGCCGTTCGAACGTCAGGCCTTGTTGCTGGTTGTGCAGAAGGCCCTGCGCAGCGGCGCATTGCGCGAGGAAAACCGACGTCTCAACCAGGCCTTGGGCGAACGTGAGCAACTGGTGGATCTGATTGGACGGGCACCAGCGATGCAGCGCCTTTACCGGCAAATCGAACGCCTTGCCGTGACGGATGCAACGGTGCTGGTCGAGGGCGAGTCGGGTACCGGCAAGGAGTTGGTTGCACGCGCCCTGCACAAGTTGTCGCGTCGTTCCCTGCGCCCCTTCGTTGCGGTGAACTGCGCGGCGATTCCAGAAGGCTTGTTGGAAGCCGAGTTCTTCGGCGCTGAGCGTGGCGCCTATACCGGTGCCCAGGCGCAGCGCATGGGGCATTTCGAACAGGCGGATGGCGGCACGCTTTTCCTTGACGAAGTGGGTGAATTGCCCCTGGCGTTGCAGCCCAAATTGCTGCGAGTTCTGCAGGAAGGGCGTGTCACCCGCGTCGGCAGTTCGCGCGAAATCGCGGTCGACGTGCGTCTGCTGGCGGCGACCAACCGCGATTTGAAACGTGAAGTGGCCGAAGGCCGGTTTCGCGAGGATCTGTATTGGCGTCTGAACGTAGTTGGCCTGCAGTTGCCACCATTGCGCGAACGGCGCGAGGACATCCCGTTACTGGTCTCGCACATCGCCGAAAGGGTGGAGCGTCAGCATGGACTGCCGCATTGCCGCTTCCCGCGCGGGCTGTTGCGCGCGTTGATGGATCGTGCATGGCCGGGCAATGTGCGTGAGTTGTCGAATACCGTCGAACGTCTGCTGTTGCTGGCCGAGGATGGCGAGCCAAGCGTCAACGATCTGCCCGATTCCGGTCACGTACGCTCCGATGGCGGCATCCACCTGCCGCCCGAGGGTCTGGACTGGGATGCGATGGAGCGTTCCCTTCTGCAGCAGGCTTTGCAGCAGACCCAAGGGCAACGCAAGCGTGCGGCGGTGCTGCTCGGACTGCCCTACAAGGCCTTTCTGTATCGACTGGAAAAGCACGCGCTGGGCGGAGTTGACTAGGAGGCTGTCGGACTTGAGGGGGAATTGGCAATAGCTGTTCTCGCCAAACCAAGTTTCGTGGCGATCCTTCCCGTCCGACCGATTCTCGGACCATCGGGTGGCACGTCACGAGAAAATCCCGATTTGGGGATTCCGGTCCGCAATTGCGGCATTGATGAGTTGTGAACCCGTCGCCTTCCGCGTCGACCGGTGGGAGACAAGGTTCCGCACTTCGCGCAGGCAGATCCACTGGCAGCCTGATCGCGCAGTTTTCGCCTTTGCAATGCGCGTTGGCACGCTTGCTGCTGAAACAGCCTGCCAGCCGATGTTCTCTCGCTGCGCTGAGCGTTTCATTTGACCAAGGAGTCCTCCATGCAAATCGATTCACCAACCCCCTACCGCCAGCTCGCGATGCCATTGGTGCTCGCACTGTTTTCGTTGCTGTCCGTTGGCACACGGGCGGCTGATAAGGACGTCACCACGGTGCGTCTGCAGGCCAACGGCAGCGAGCAAACCGTTGACATCGACATGACCGCATTGGCCGAGGGACAAACCCGCCAGCTCGCGACGACCTCGGGACTGCCCGCCATCGTCACCCGCACCGCTGACGGACTGATCGTCGAGGTGGCGGGTGTACGCAAGGAAATCGCCCTGCCCGCGGTGGAATGGGTGGAACTGGACGGCGGGTCAGGCTCGGCCAAACAGGTGAAGGTGATTCACATCGATACGGAAGAGACGGCCGATGGCGAGACAAGCAGCGAATCCCGCCATGTCGTTCGGGTGTTCAGTGATGCAGGCGAAGCGCCGGCCACCGAAGCCGAGATCGCCGAACTGATGGCGCAGGCGGAAGCGGCTGCCGCCGAGGCAGGTGATGCGCACGCAAACGGGGATGAACAGGTCATCGTGATCCGCAAGATCGAAAAACGCGAGGAGCGCTAGGATCCTGTCCTACTTGAGGCGTCGACGCGAAAATCGGCTGTCCGAGCGGATTTGTAGCCGGTAACCCGTAGGTCCGACAGGCTTCTAGCAGGTATCGATCGCCATCCGGCAAAAGAAGGCCCACGCCTTGCGGCGCGGGCCTTCTGCATGAGTGAACTCAGTGTGTTACTTGCGGGCCAGATGACTGTGGCGGTGACCGTAGGCGAAGTACACCACCAGGCCGAGCGCGGACCAGCCAAAGAACATGCCCAAAGTATAGAGCGACAGGTTGAGGAACAGCAGCAGACATCCCGCTACTGCCGCGGGACCGATGACCCACACCATTGGCGTTTTGAACGGACGCGGGCGATCCGGCTGTTGCACGCGCAGGATCATCACCCCGATCGCCACCATGATGAAGGCAAACAAGGTGCCGGAATTGGAAATGTCCGCGAGGATGCCGACCGGGAACATCGCGGCGAATAGCGAGACGAATACGCCGGTCATCAGGGTGATGACGTGGGGGGTGTGGAAGGTCGGATGGATCTTCGACAGCGCTTCCGGCAGCAGGCCGTCGCGCGACATCACGAAGAAAATGCGGGTTTGACCGTAGATCATCATCAGGATGACCGAGGGTAGGGCCAGCGCGGCGGCAAGGCCGATGGCGTTGCCGAGGCTGGCAAAACCCAGCAAGCGAAGCACATGGGCCAGCGGCTCTTTGCTGCAAACAAGCGCTTCCGACCCGGCACAAGCGGCGGCCAATTCCGGACTGCCCGGATGCAGCGGCACGCCGTCCGGTCCCAGCACTGGCTGTGAGCCCACCGCTCCCACTGCGCCATAGCTGACCAGCATGTAGAACACCGTGCAGACAGCCAGTGAGGCAATCAAACCGATGGGGATATTGCGGTTGGGGTTCTTGGTTTCCTCCGCCGCGGTCGAAACCGCATCAAAGCCGACGTACGCGAAGAAGATCGATGCCGCCGCTCCCAGTACACCGATACCACCCAGCGGACTACCCCAGCCTGCCGGCAGGAATGGCTCGAAGTTGGCGTCTTTCACGGCGGGCAGCGCAACGAAGATAAATGCGGTCAGCGCGACGATCTTGATCGCCACCAGAACGGCATTGACCTTGGCGCTCTTGGAGGTGCCAATCACCAGCAAGCCGGTGATCACCAGCGAAATCACGAAGGCCAGCAGGTTGAATGCTCCGCCATCCATCGGGCCGGTACGCAGGAACTCAGGCAGCGGCATGCCCGCACTGATCAGCAGACCATTCATGTAGCCCGACCAGCCCACCGCCACGGCACCCGCCGCCACCGCGTACTCCAGCACCAAGGCCCAGCCGACAATCCAGGCCAGTACTTCACCCAGCACGGCATAGGTGTAGGTGTAGGCGGAACCGGAAACCGGCACCATCGAGGCCAGTTCGGCATAGGCCAACGCCGCCAGTGCGCAGACCACCGCGGCGATGACGAACGCGATCATCATGCCGGGACCGGCCTTCTGACCGGCTTCGGCGGTCAGAACGAAAATACCGGTGCCGATGATGGCGCCGATGCCCAACATGGTCAGTTGCAAGGCGCCCAATTGACGTTTGAGTGCCTTTTTCTCCGCGGTCTGCAAGATGAGATCTAGCGGCTTTACCCGATGAAACTGCATTGAAACCCCCGAAACACTTCTGCGTGATGGGCTCCGGCATGCGCCGGAGACAGTGCTGCTGACGCGGTCCTTGGCGTGGGTCATGGAAACGCCAAGTGGGCGTGGCGCGATGTGGCTGGCAGGCACACGTCGCGGCTGCCGGATTCTCGGTTACTCTCCCGTTCCGAGCCGTCAAAGCGTGGCGTACCTTACCCCGCAGGTGGGTGCGCAGCAAGGCATCTCGACGTGCGCGGCGACGCAGGCCGAGGCGTGCGCCAGCCCGCTGCCGCCACCGTCAAACTCTCGATTCACTGGTCCTGGGCGGTTGCTCGCGATATCGCAATGGAACACGCATGAACACCATCAGTCTTGGGCCTTTGGCCATTCCTCTGCCCCTGCTACTGGTGTTTCTGGCGAGCCTTGCCGCGCAGTGGATGTATTCGCGTGAGGTCGATCCTCAGCAGGTGGAGCAGGCGCGACGCGGCGAGCGCGGTCTGTTCATCACCCTGATTGTGGGCGTGCTGGGCGCAAGGCTTGTCTATGTATTGACCTGGTCGAGTGCGTATCTGGCTGCGCCATGGAGCGTATTGAACATCCGTGATGGCGGCTTCCATGCATGGGGTGGTGTGTTGTCGGCCCTGGCTGCACTGCTGTGGATGGTGTGGCGTGGCTATGGTCCGCCGCGTGCGTTGGTGACGGCGGGGGGTGCGGCGCTGGTGGCATTCAGCCTCGCCCTGTTTGGCAGTCAGCACTACCTGCAGGCATTGCATCCGCCGCTGCCGGATCTGCCACTGCAAGCGCTGGATGGCAGGATGCAGTCGCTGCAGGATTGGCGGGGTCGACCCGTGATCATCAATGTCTGGGCGACCTGGTGCGGGCCATGCCGTCGTGAAATGCCGGTGCTGGCGGAAGCGCAGCGAACCCACGCGGATGTCGATGTCGTGTTTGCCAATCAGGGTGAAGCGGCGAGTGAGGTCAATGCCTTTCTCGAACAGTCCGCGCTCGACGTGCAGAATGTCCTGCTTGACCCCGGCTCGGAGGTCTCACGGCATTACGGCGTGCGTGGTTTCCCGACGACCTTGTTCATCGACGCTGAGGGCCGTCTGCAACATGCACGCGTGGGCGAATTGTCGATGGGCAGTCTGGCGGAAGGGCTGGCTGCCATTCGGCCTTGAACCGCATCAGGGTGCGTGTCGCAGCAGTGGACGAACGTGGTCGGGATCACCCTGATTCGGCGCGGGTGAAATGTCCAACAGGGCGCACATCAGTTCGTAAATGTCGACGCTGGCCAAGGCGTGCGCGGTCATGCCGGTTCGAATTCCCGGTCCTCGCGCGACGAACAGTGCCTGCATTTCCGGCAGTGCCGGATCGAAACCGTGCGCGCCGAGGTACACACGGGGTTGCAATGCATAGGCCGGTGCAAGGACAGCACGCCGATTGGCAATGATCCACGGCGGCACCGCCTGACAGATGATCGACGGGACACGCGGATGCTGGCCATAGTGCCAGCGTGTCGGCAGCGCCTCGCGCCGATGGCAACTCATGGACGCATGCGGCGACAACAACACGGCTTCGACATCCTGTTCGCGTCCGGGGCGGGGTTCGATGCCTGCGCTGGCGCCGTGGCTGATGAGTTCGTAGCTGTCTGCGGGCAACAATTCATCCAGCAGGATGCGGCGTGAAGGGTCGACGGCGATCATCCCGTGGTCAGAAACAATCAGCAGATTGACGGCGCCATTCGCGTATCGGTCGATCATCGCGACGACCTGCGCCAGCCGACTGTCGACATCGCGGATCGCCGCATCGGTCGCATCCTGTCGGGGGCCGTTGTAGTGACCTTGCGTGTCGACCGACTCGAAATACAGGGTCATGAAATGCGGGCGTTGAGCGGTTGGTCGCCGCAGCCAAGCTTCGATCACCTGCAGACGTTGCGCGTAGTCGAGGCTGGCGTCGTAAGGACGCCATTCCGCGGGATGTTCGCCCTGGATGTTGGCTTCCGCACCCGGCCAGAACAGGGTTGCCGTGCGCAGGCCTGCGCGTTTCGCAGTCAACCAGATCGGTTCGCCCTGCCACCAGCGACCATCCTGCACCGCATCGCGTTGTTGCATTGAGAACGGGCCCAGCCGGGCGTCACGCATGCTGTTGTTGACGATGCCATGGCGGTCCGGATGCAGACCGGTGACGAGCGTGTAGTGATTGGGAAAGGTCAGCGACGGATAGGACGCCTGCATTCCCGCGCTGTAGGCGCCCTCGCGGGCCAGACGATCCAGCGTCGGCGTATTGCCGCGGAACAGATAATCCGGTCGGAAGCCGTCGATCGAGATCAGCAGCACCGGAGCCGGTGATTCGGCGGGATCGGCGCGCTTCGGTGTGCTGCAGGCACCGATCAGCGTGCACAGGAAGGCAAACAGGACAAGACGGGACATGCGATCGAGTATGGCAGTCGACGCGGCAGGGCGCATCAGCGATGCATACAACTGGCGTAGTAGCTCGTCGTCGCTGGCCAGTCGGAAAACACGCCCGTGACGCCAACCTGCTGGTCCAGCGCCGCGAGCAGGTGCCAGACGTCGCCCGGTCCGTTGATGGCATTGCCGATGCCTTGCAGGTAGTAGTCGTTGTCGTCCTGCAATGTGCCCGAACGCTCCAGCGTCCAGGTGATCAGTTCAAAGCCTTGTTGGCGGGCCTCAATCGCCAACGGTGAGGCGTGCAGCGCGCCCTGCTCGTCACGCTGCAGCAGCGCCCACAGCGGTGGCGCCAGGGTGCGGATGCCTTGCTGCTTCAGCTCGGGCAAACGGTGGCGCAATGGCTCTGCGGCGGGTAGATCGGCAAGATCGAACAGGGCAATCGCACGCTCAGCGAATGCGGGATGACTACGCTGCCAATGCTGGATATCCGCGATGCGGAAGGTCTGCGCACGAACCTGCGAAGGATCGATGCCCGCCTCGACATAGTCATTCAACATTTGCTCTGCGAAGTCTTCCTGGGTGTAGTCGCCCGCAAACGGCATCTCGACCACGGGCGTCTTCAGCTCGGGTGTCATGGCGACGCCAAGCTGCTGAAACAGCGCAATCGCTTCGCGGTGTGTCATCAGCGTACCGCTCGACGCATACAGTTCTGTCCGCCATGCGGGCGTGCCCTGCATGAACGCCTCGACCGTGCGCGCCTGTGGATCGACGCCGTCCATCTTGCCGCGCAGTTGTTTGAACTCGGCAAGGCTCAGATCGCTGGTACAGCAGCGCGCCGAGGCGGGGGTGCCGGTGGTGGGATCAAAGGGTGTGAAAGCGGCGCTGCATTTCGCCGCGAGTGACGGAATCGACAGGATATTGGTGGTGGCATGCAGATCGCATTGGTCATGACGGCAGACCAGTTGGCGATCCTTGGTAAAGGTCACATCGCACTCGATCATGCCTGCGCCCATGCGCGCCGCAGCCAGATAGGATTCGCGCGTGTGTTCCGGGAACTGCAGCGGTGCGCCGCGATGCGCGATGGAAAAGCGACTGCGCTGGACCGGTTCGTCCAGGCAGCGTTCGAGCTTCGTCCGGAGCGGGCCGGGAGCGAGTTGATCGATCAGATAGGCAGGGCGCGGACCGACCTGGATGGCCATTTCGGCGTGGGCGCACGGAATTCCTGCACAAAAGAACGTTGCCACAAGCCACGCGGCGGACGTGACGCCAAGGGTGCGCATCGGTCACGCTCCATGCAAACGGATGCTCATCGTCTCAATCGGATATGTCACTGATTTGACGGCGATGTTTGGAGATATATGACATTTGTATTGCAGTTCTGTCACACGGATGACATCTGACTGACGCATCATAGTGCGGTGTGCGCCTCGTGCCGGATCACCTCGTCCTCAGCCATCAGAACCCATGACTTCCCAACCGACTCTTTCCGCGAAGCCCTCGGGCGCCTCCGATCTGTCACGCATTGTCGCTGCCCTGGCCTTTGTCGTCGGCGTGGGTGCCTACACCTACTACACGGTTGGCCATGCCAGCCTGACCCTGATGATGGCGGCGGTGTTCGGTGCCTACATGGCAATGAACATCGGTGCCAATGATGTCGCCAACAATGTCGGCCCTGCGGTGGGCTCGCGAGCGATGAGCATGCTCACCGCGATCCTGATCGCGGCGGTATTTGAGGCGGCTGGCGCGATCATCGCGGGTGGCGAAGTCGTCAGTACGATCAAGGACGGCATCATCGATCCGGCCAAGCTCGCTGACACCCAGACATTCATCTGGTTGATGATGGCGGCGCTGCTGGCAGCGGCGTTGTGGCTCAACGTCGCGACCGCGTCGGGCGCACCCGTCTCGACCACCCATTCCATCGTTGGTGCGGTACTGGGTGCAGGCATCGCCGCAGCGGGTGTGGACATCGCCAATTGGGCCAAGGTCGGTCAGATCGTCGCCAGTTGGGTCATTTCGCCGGTGCTCGGTGGTGTCATCGCGGCGGCGTTCCTTTACCTGATCAAGCGCACCATCACCTATCGCAGCGATTTGCGCGCGGCCGCCGTGCAGATGGTGCCAGTGCTGGTCGGTTTAATGGTCTGGATGTTCTCGACGTATCTGATTCTGAAAGGACTCAAACAGCTGATCGTGGTGGAGTTCTGGCCGGCACTGGTGATTGGTCTGGTGCTCGGTGCGGTGGTGCTGGTGCTGGTACGTCTGCGCCTGAAGGCGGTTTCGCATCGACTGGAAAGCGACAAGAACGCGGTCAACAAGTTGTTCGTCATTCCGCTGGTGTTTTCTGCCGCGCTACTGAGCTTCGCGCATGGTTCGAATGATGTGGCCAATGCCATCGGACCGTTGGCGGCGATCAACGATGCGCTGATGGGGGCGGGCATTCATGGCAAGGCGTCGATTCCTGCTTGGGTCATGTGGATGGGTGCCCTGGGTCTTTCCATCGGTTTGGCGCTGTATGGACCGAAGCTGATCCGTACCGTCGGCAGCGAAATCACCGAGATGGACGAAATGCGCGCCTACTGCATCGCGATGGCGGCGGCGGTGACGGTCATCGTGGCGTCGAAGCTGGGCTTGCCGGTCAGCACCACGCACATCGCGATTGGTGCGGTGTTCGGTGTCGGCTTTTTGCGCGAGTACCTGAAGGCGAACTACCAGCGCGCCATCGAAGACATCATTCTGCACCACCGCGATCAAGGCGCGGACGAGGAATCGGTTCGCCTCTTCATGGCTCAGTTCGAGGTCGCACCCGTCGAGCAGAAGAGCCTGATGCTCAAGGAGTTGAAGGCACGCGGCAAGCGCGGCGAGAGCCAGTTCAGCAAGGCCGAACGCAAGGGGCTGGGCAAGGTTCACAAGGAAAACCTGGTGAAGCGTGCCCTGGTCGTGCGTGTCATAGCGGCCTGGATCATCACCGTGCCGGCATCGGCGCTGATATCCGCGTTCCTGTACTACACCATTCGCGGTTTCATGCTGCCGTAAGTTGAACGGGCGCTTTCGCCTTTTGCAGGCGGAAGCGTCGCAGGATCGGTTCCAGCCGATCCGCATCGACCAAGAAGCCGTCGTGCCCGTGTTCCGAACGCAGAACACTCAGTTCGCCGTGGGGCAAGGCTTCGACCATGGCGAACTGGTCGGCGGGCACATACAGCGCATCGGCTGGAATCGAGACCACCTGCACCGGGATGTCAACCTGCCCGAGTGCCTTATCGACGCCGCCCCGATCACGCCCGACATCGTGACTGTCCAACGCGGCCAGCAGGGTGTCGTAGCAGTTCGCGTCAAAACGCGCATTGAGCAGGTCGCCGTGATGCCTGAGCCAATGGGCGACGGCGAAGTCGCGTTCTTCGGCGGGGTGCGTTGACACCTTGTCGCCGAACACCTCGTCGCCCTCGCGCCGGCCAAAGCGGTCTTCGAACGAGCCCGCGCTTCGATAGGTCGTCATGGCGATCGCCCGAGCCGCGGCGAGTCCAGCCAATGGCGGCTGCGTATCGGTGTAGTCGCCGTTGGCAAAGTGCGCATCGGCTCGAAGCGCGATGCGTTGCGCTTCACTCCAGGCGATACACCACGCGGAGTGCTTGGCCGACGCCGCCACCGAGCTGATCGCTTGCACCCGTGTCGGATCGAGCAAAGCCCATTCGATGGCCTGCAATCCTCCCATCGAGCCGCCAAGTACCCAGGCGATCTGGCGCACGCCGAGAGCATCCAGCAGACGAATCTGGGCGCGCACCTGATCGCGGATGCTGACGCGCGGAAAGCGCGTCGCCAGGCGTCGTCCCTCGTCATCGCGGGAGGCGGGGCCTGAGCTGCCATAGCAACTGCCCAGCGCGTTGGCGCAGACAATGAAATCGCGCTCCGGGTCGAGCGCCTTGCCGGGGCCGAACAAGGGCGCCCACCAACGATCCGCATGCGGATCGCCGGTCAGGGCGTGGCAAACCACCACCGCGTTGTTGGCCTGCGCATTGAGTTGGCCCCAACTGCGGAAACTCAGCTCAAAGCCGTCCAGCGTGGCGCCGTTGTCCAGCGACAAGGGCTGTTGACTGCGCCAGAAGCGAAGGCCATCTGCGTTCATTGCGCAACCTGTGCCAGCGCTTGGGCGAAGTCGTCCTTGATGTCGTCGATATGCTCGATCCCGACCGAGACGCGAATCAGATCCGGGGTAACGCCCGAGGCGCGCTGTTCGGCTTCGCTCAACTGCTGGTGGGTAGTGCCTGCCGGATGGATGACCAGCGTCTTGGCGTCGCCCACATTGGCCAGATGGCTGGCGAGCTTGAGGCCATCGATGACTCGCGTCGCCGCGCTCGCACCGCCCTTGACGCCGAAGGTCAGCACGCCACCAAAGCCGTGGCGCAGGTATTTCTTCGCCAGTTCGTGATGGGGGTGGTCGGCGAGACCCGGGTAGCTGACCCAGCTGACTTGCGGTTGCGTCTGCAGCCATTGCGCCAGTGCGAGGGCATTGTCGACATGACGCTGCACGCGCAGGCTGAGCGTCTCCAGACCTTGCAGCAGCAGGAAGGCATTGAAGGGCGACTGACTGGCACCGATATCGCGCAAGCCTTCGACGCGGGCGCGGATGGCGAAGGCGATGTTGCCGAACGGACCATTGCTGCCGAACACTTCCCAGAAGTTTAGGCCGTGATAGCCGGGCGACGGCTCGGAGAACAACGGGAACTTGCCATTGCCCCAGTTGAACGTGCCGGCGTCAACGATCACGCCACCGATGCTGGTGCCGTGACCACCGATCCACTTGGTGGCGCTTTCGACGACGACGTCGGCACCAAAGTCGATTGGGCGGCTCAGATAACCGCCAGCACCGAAGGTGTTGTCGACAATCAAGGGGATGCCGTTGGCGTGGGCGATCTTCGCCAGCGCTTCGAAGTCGGGAATGTTGAAGCTCGGGTTGCCGATGGTCTCGACGTAGATCGCCTTGGTATTGGCGTCGATGGCGCGTTCGAAATCCAGCGGGTTGTCGCCCTGCACGAACTTCACGCCGATGCCGAGGCGCGGCAAGGTCACCTTGAACTGGTTGTAGGTGCCACCGTAGAGCGAACTTGTGCTGACGATGTTGTCGCCTGCCTGGGCGAGATTGGTGATGGCCAGAAACTGTGCTGCCTGCCCCGAGCTGGTGGCCACGGCAGCCACACCACCTTCCAGCGCCGCGATGCGTTGCTCGAACACATCCACCGTCGGATTCATGATCCGGCTGTAGATATTGCCGAACTGCTTCAGCGCGAACAGGTTGGCACCGTGCTCCGAGCTGTCGAAGGTGTAGGACGTGGTCTGGTAAATCGGCACGGCGCGCGCGTTGGTGCCCGGCGCGGGGGCTTGACCGGCGTGGACTTGCAGGGTTTCGAAACGGTGGCTCTGGCTCATGGTCTGGCTCCTTGGGTGTGGGGTGGCGACCTGAGCGACGAGATTCCCGTTCGGCCAGGCCGCAGCGGGATCGAGAGAGGGTGGACCTATCCAGCGAACCCGTGCGCGTGCGCACAGCAGCACATGCGGCAGCACATGCAGCGACAAATCGAACGGGTGGTGGTGTGGGTCTTTGTATTCATCGCGATGAAAAGATATGTCTGTATTTGTGCCCGCAGCAAATGACGTTTTGGACTGGCTTGGGAGTGGCTGATGGTCATTCTGGGTGCAGCGTTTCGCGCATCCGTTGCTGCGCCCACAGCCCGGACGCAAGGGTCAGCGCCGCGACGGTCCATAAGGCGGTGCGAAGGCCGAATACGTCGGCGATGCTGCCCGCCAGCAGGGCACCCAGCACGTAGCCCATATCGCGCCAAAGCCGGTAAACCCCGACAGCGCTGGCGCGCCAGCTGGGATGGGCCACATCGCCGATGGTGGCGAGCAGGGTCGGGTAGACCGAAGCCGTGCCGAGGCCCAGCAGCACGCCACCCGTCGCCAGTCCAGTCCAGCGCGACGACATCGCGGTGACCGCAATGCCCATCGCTTGCAGGACCATACCCCAGACGATCAGTGGCTTACGGCCGATCCGGTCCGACCACAGGCCGGTGCCGATCTGACTCAATCCCCAGACCGCCGGATAGATCGCCACCAAGCCACCGATCTGCGCCAGCGGTATGCCTGCGGCAGCAAACCACAAGGGGAACAAGCCCCAAGCCATGCCGTCGTTCAGATTGTTGACGAGGCCCGCCTGGGTCACGCTGGACAGGTTGCGATCCCGCCAGGTCGTGCGGTGAAACACCGCTGACGCGCTCAACATCGCGGAGTCTGACGACGCACGCGTGGACTCGGTTGCGGCGTGCTGATGGGTTTCGCGAATGGCGAACACGGACAGCAGGCTGCCGCAAAGCACATAGCCGACGCCGAGGTAAAATGGCTGCGGACGAAGCCCATACGTCGACGCCAGCCAGCCGGTCGCCAGCGCGCTCGCGGCGACGGCGAAATATCCGGCGAATTCATTCAGGCCCATCGCAAGGCCACGTTGCCGCGTGCCTACCAGATCGATCTTCATGATGACCGTGGTCGACCAGGTCAGGCCCTGACTGGCGCCAAGCAGGAAGTTGGCAACAATCACCCAGCCCCAGGTCGGCGCCCACATCAGCAGGAATGGCACGGGTACGGCGAGAAGCCATCCGGTCAGCAACACCGGCTTGCGACCGACGTGGTCGGACCAGCGTCCGGCCACATAGTTGGTCAGCGCCTTGCTGAGCCCGAACACCGCAATGAATGACAGGATGGCGCTGCGCGCAGCAAGGTCGAACTCGGTCTTGGCGAGTGCGGGCAGGATGCTGCGTTCCAACCCCACCATCGCGCCGACAAAGGCGTTGACCAGTACGAGCAGGGAAAACTGCGCCGCGTTCTGGCGCAGTCCAAGTGTCGGTGTCGTCGAGGGGGCGTGCATGCAAGCGCGTCTTCGCTAGCGGGAGGGGGATGACAGTATGCGGACTGGCTCCGCCCCATCGATGTCCTTAGTCTTCCAGCGTGTCGCTGCCTTCTGCGATGCCCTCGAACAGGAAGGTCGAGAGATAGCGCTCGCCGGTATCTGGCAGCATCGCCAGCAATACGCTGCCCGGTTCGGCATCCTTGGCGACTTCCAGCGCGGCAGCGACCGTCGCACCGGCGGACAGACCCACAAAGATGCCCTCCTTGCGCGCCAGGGCCAGCGAGGTTTCGCGCGCCTGCTCGTCGGTGATGGCGATGTTGCGGTCGAAAATCTGCCGGTTCAGTACGCTGGGGATGAAGTTCGGCGTCCAGCCCTGAATCTTGTGCGGCGTCCATTCGCCACCCGCAAGCAGCGGTGCGGCAGCCGGTTCGGTGGTGCAGATGCGGATGTCGGGTCGCGCCAGCTTGAGCATTTCGCCCGCACCGGTGAGGGTGCCGCCCGTGCCCCAGCCAGTCACGAACCAGTCCAGCCGCTTGCCGGCAAAGTCGGACAGGATTTCCGGACCGGTACTGTTGCGGTGAAACGCCGGGTTGGCGGGGTTGTCGAATTGTTCGGCATAGAACGCGCCGGATCGTTCGGCGTAGGCGCGCGCGGCCGTGACCATGCCCGTTCCGCGTTCGGCGGCGGGTGTCAGCACTACCTTGCCTCCAAGTGCGCGGATCAGTTTGCGTCGTTCGATGGAGAAGGTCTCCACCATGAAGGCGACGAAGGGATAGCCACGCGCCGCACAGACCATCGCCAGCGCAATCCCGGTATTGCCCGAGGTCGCCTCGACAACCGTCTGGCCCGGTTTGAGCAGGCCGCGTTGCTCGGCATCCAGAATGATCGCCAGCGCCAGACGGTCCTTGACCGAGGACATCGGGTTGAAGGCTTCGATCTTGACGTAGAGCGACACGTGCTTCGGTGCCAGACGATTCAGACGCACGATGGGCGTGCGACCGATGGTGTCGAGAATGCTGTCGTAGATCACGGTGAGTTCCTTGCGGTCGAGGCCGCATTGAGCGACGCGGACCAGCGGCGCAACAAGTGTTGCCCGCGCCTATAGTCCGGGCGGTTGTATCAGCGATTCGCGATGGCGGTTGACTACGCGAATTGCGGGGAGTCGGTCAGGATGGGCTTGTCGATTAGGGGAACGGCGGGGTTTCCGTCTACTGCAGCGTGCCCGAGCCGGTCGCACTGCCGCCGCCAGCAAAGAGTTGCTCCAGGTCCAGCGCATCGAAATGGTAGTGATGCCCGCAGAACTCGCAGATCACTTCAATCCGGCCATCCACGAGGGCTGCATCGCATTCCTCGCGCCCGAGTCCCAGCAACATGCCGCCGACACGCTGGCGAGAACAACTGCAGCCGAACTGCAGCGGTTTCTGGGCGACCAGGGCAACTTGTTCCTCGTGGAAAAGGCGGTACAGCAAGGTTTCGGCAGACAGGTTCAGCAATTCGTCGCGCGTCAGCGTGTCGAGCAGGGCATGCGCGCGGCGCCATGCGTCTGGATCATCACTGGCGCCGGGAAGGTGTTGCAGCATGATGCCGCAGGCATGTCGGCTATCCGCTGCCAGCAGGATGCGTGTCGGGAGTTGCTCGGACTGGGTGAAATAGTCCTCGAAGGCGGTGGCGATGCGATCTGCCTGCAGCCCGACCAGACCTTGATAGCGCTGCGGCTCCTGGCCGGGTCGCGGTTCGCCTTCAATGGTGATGACCATCATCGCGCCGGTCCCGAAGTGACTGGGGTCCAGCGGCGCAGGCAGTGGCGCCTGCCAGCGCGCCAGCCCACGCAGCGTGCCCGCAGCGGTGCACTCGGCGAAAAGGGTGCGGATCGCACCATCGCCGCGCATCTGGATGGACAGACGGCCATCCACCTTGACGTGGCCGGTGAACAGCGGCGCGGCGGCCAGTATCTCGCCCAGCAGATCACGCAGCGCGTCGGGGTAGTTGCCGCGGGATTGCACCGTGCGCCAGGCCTCGCCGAGTTGCACCAGCACGCCGCGCAGGCCGGAACGTTGCAGCAGGAAACGGCTGAGCAGATCGGGTGAATCCGGGTCAAGCGTCGAAGACATGGGCAGAATACGAGGAATGAACCAAAGGACGCGCCACTATGGGGACGCTCAACGGCGACCGCAAGCTGCACGCCGCCGCCGACGCTGGCGCTGGCTTGCACTGCCGTTGCTGCTGCCTTTGCTGATCGTGCTCGGTTTACGTTGGGTCAATCCGCCCGGCACCGCATTCATCGTGGCTTGGCAGCTTGAGCATGGCCGCAGTGCCGACTGGCGTTGGCGGTCGCTCGACGCGATCTCGCCACAGTTGGCCTTGGCCGTGGTGGCGGCCGAGGACCAGCGTTTTCCGTCGCATTGGGGTTTTGACGTGGAGGCCATCGGGTCGGCCCTGAAGGATCGCGCCGACGGACGCGGCCAGCGCGGCGCGAGCACGATCTCCCAGCAGGTCGCCAAGAACCTGTTCCTGTGGTCCGGAGCGAGTTGGTTGCGCAAGGGTCTGGAGGCCGGGCTGACGGTGCTGATCGAGTCGAGCTGGAGCAAGCGCCGTGTGCTGGAGGTCTATCTCAACATCGCCGAGTTCGGTGACGGCGTCTACGGCGCGGAGGCGGCGGCGCAGCGTTTCTTCGGCATATCCGCGCAGCGCCTGAGCTTGCACCAGTCTGCGCAATTGGCCGCCTTGTTGCCGAGCCCTAAAAAGCGCTCGGTCAGCGCGCCCACGCCGGCGCAAAACGCCAGAGTGCGCTGGATCGAACAGCAGATGCGGGCGTTGGGAGGAACTGCCTATTTGCAGTCCTGTTGCCTGTCGGATTAGACCCGAATCGGCGTGGCAACACGGGCTGGTAGCATGGGCGCCTTTCCTTCCGTGCT
Source organism: Lysobacteraceae bacterium (assembly GCA_041395245.1). GTDB lineage: Bacteria > Pseudomonadota > Gammaproteobacteria > Xanthomonadales > Xanthomonadaceae > Aquimonas. The sequence continues at coordinate 172,348 of JAWLAY010000006.1, read as the reverse complement.
TCGGGAGTTTTACGTGCCCCCAACTCTGACTGTTCTCGTTCCTGCCTATAACGAGGGCGACGGATTGCGCGAGTTCCAGCGCCGCACGCTGCCGGTGCTGGATGGGCTGGATCTGCGTGCGCGAATTCTGTACGTGGATGATGGCAGTAGCGACGACACCTGGGCTGTCATGTGTGATCTGGCGGCGGCGGATGAGCGGGTTGGGCTGCTGAAGTTGAGTCGCAACTTTGGCAAGGAACTGGCCTTGACGGCGGGACTCGATCACACCGAAGGTGATGCGGTGATCATTCTCGATGCGGATCTGCAGGACCCGCCGGAACTGATCCCGAAATTCGTGGCTCGTTGGCAGCAAGGTGCGGACGTGGTGGCCGGGCAGCGCCTCGAACGGCAGGGCGAGTCGTGGTTCAAGCGTCTGACCGCCGCCGCGTTCTACCGTGTGATGGCGCAACTGGCGGCGACGCCGGTGCCGCGCGATACCGGAGACTTCCGTCTGATGTCGCGGCGCGCGGTGGACGCACTGCGTTCCCTGCGCGAGCGGCAGCGCTTCATGAAAGGTCTGTTTGCCTGGGTGGGCTTCCGTCAGGAAGCGCTGATCTATCAGCGTGAGCCGCGATTTGCGGGGCGCAGCAAATTCAATTACTGGCGTCTGTGGAATCTGGCGCTGGAAGGGATCACCTCGTTTTCCACCCTGCCTTTGCGTATCGCCACCTACGTCGGCGTATTGACTGCGCTCGCCGCCTTTGCCTTTGGCGTGTGGATCGTCGCCAAGACCTTGCTGTGGGGTGAGTCGGTCGCGGGTTATCCCTCGTTGATGAGTGTGATGCTGTTTCTCGGCGGCGTGCAATTGATGGCTCTGGGCATCATTGGCGAGTATCTCGGTCGCCTGTACATGGAATCCAAACAGCGCCCGCTCTATCTGGTGGATGTACACAAGCCCGCCAGTGGTGCCGGTGCACCCGGCACGCACCCTGGTTGATTCATGGACCCCGCCACCCAACAACGCCTGCAAGCGCTGATCGCGCAGTTTTCGCGCAAGGTCCGACTGCAGATCGAGTCGAATCGGCTGGATCAGCATGGCATCGATGCCGACGACATCGAACAGGAGGTTCGCATCCGGCTATGGAAGACGCTGGAGCGTGACCCAAAAGCCGAACTTCCTGCGTCTTATGTGCAGAAGGTCGTCGTCAGCACTCTGGTGGATGCCGTCCGACGCGCGCAGGCGCGGCCGGTCGAGCAATTGCCCGAAAGCGACGACAGTTGGACGGATTGGCAGCACGAAACACGCAGTCCTGATCGCAGTGCCGGTGACGCACAGCATCTGGATCGCATCCGTGAGTGCCTGAGTGCGTTGCCCGCGCGGCGACGTGTGCCGGTGCAGTTGTACCTGCAAGGCTACGCATTGCAGGAGATTGCCGAGCTGTCCGACCTCACCCTGGATGCGGCCCGCAAACTGGTTTATCGCGGGCTTGAAGAAACCAAGCAGCGCCTGCGTGCGTTGGGATTGGGAGAATTTGATGACTAAGCCATCGATGTCCGCACTGTACCGTCAGGAACGCGTCGACGATCACGTCTGGGATGCTGGCCGTCTGCTCGATGTCCTGCATGGGTCAGGTGGTTCGCAGGATTTTCGTCACGACGATCTGGCCTTGCTGGCGGAGTCGCCGCTCAATGCGAAGTTGATGCGTATCGCGGTGGCGTTGGGTCCGGATGCCGCCGCGTTGTCCTCCGGAGTGCAGCAGCTTCATCAGCCAACCGTGGCACGTCGTGTTCGACCGGCATGGGTGGCATTGGCGGCCAGTCTGACGGCGGCGGCATTGCTGGTTTCGCTGCGCTCCAGTCCCGACGTCGCGCCGTCGGCTCAGGTTAACGCGGTGCCCGGCGAGTCGATCAGCAACCTGTCCTTCGAGACGGCGCCCAGCGTGGCAGCGAAGAAGGCGGACGACGCACCCATCTTCGTGGCCGACTTCGACACCTGATCGACGCTGTCTCAGATAAAACAAAAAGCCCCGCATTGCGGGGCTTTTTGTTTTGGTTGCAGGAACCATGGAATTGGTCGGGGAGACAGGATTCGAACCTGCGACCTCTACTTCCCGAAAGTAGCGCTCTACCAAGCTGAGCTACACCCCGAATCGCTTTCGCGAGCCGCGCATCTTACGGATTTGTCATTCCGCTCGCAAGCATTGGCGATGTCTGCGGCGCGTCCGTCTGGTAGCCTTGTCGGGTTCGTTAGACCGTCGGAGTCTGTCTTGATCAAGCCACGTACCATGCCCGGTGTCATGGAGCTTTTGCCCCGTGACCAGATTGCCTTTCAGCGCATGCTCGACATCGTGCGCGACAATTTCGAGCGGTTCGGCTTCCTGCCGGTCGAAACGCCGGTCATGGAGCTGTCCGAGGTGCTGTTGACGAAGTCAGGCGGCGAAACCGAGCGTCAGGTGTATTTCGTGCAAAGCACGGGCGCGTTGGAGAAACACGAAAGCGGGCAGGTTCCCGAGCAGGCACTGCGCTTTGACCTGACGGTGCCTTTGGCGCGCTACGTCGCCGAACACGAGCATGACCTGTCGTTTCCGTTCCGCCGCTACCAGATTCAACGCGTCTACCGGGGCGAGCGCGCTCAACGCGGTCGATTCCGTGAGTTCTATCAGTGCGATATCGATGTAATCGGCAAGGATCAGTTGTCGGTACGTTTCGATGCCGAACTGCCTGCGGTCATCAATGCCGTGTTCACGGATCTGGCTATTGGTCCGTTCACCATCCAGATGAACAACCGCAAGTTGATGCGGGGATTTTTCGAAGGGCTAGGGGTGAGCGACCCCGAACAGCAGGGCCTGGTGTTGCGCGAAGTGGACAAGCTCGACAAGCGTGGCGCGGAGTATGTGCGCGAGACCCTGACGGGCGAGGCATTCGGTCTGAGTGCCGAGGCGGCGCAGCGGATTCTCGACGTCGTGCAGATTCGTTCCTCAGGCCATGCCGATGCGCTGGCCAAGCTGGATGCGCTGGGGCAGGGCAGCGAAACCTTCAACACGGGCGTGGCCGAGCTGCGCGAAGTGCTGGAACTGGTCCGCGCCTTTGGTGTGCCCGAGAGTCACTACGCGATCAATCTGTCGATTGCGCGCGGCTTGGACTATTACACCGGGACGGTTTACGAGACGACGTTGAACGACTACCCGCAGATCGGTTCGATCTGTTCGGGCGGACGCTACGAGAACCTGGCGGGGCATTACACCCGCTCGCATCTGCCGGGCGTCGGCATCTCGATTGGTGCCACACGCCTGTTCTGGCAGTTGCGCGAGGCGGGATTGATCAAGAGCGCCGAGAGCAGTGTCGAGGTGCTGGTCAGCCAGATGGATGAGGCGCGTCTGCCCGAGTATCTGGCCCTCGCCACCCAGCTTCGTCGCGCCGGGATCAATGCCGAAGTGCAGTTGGAAGCGAAGAAGATTGCCCGCCAGTTCCAGTATGCGGATCGCGCGGGAATCCGTTTCGTGTTGATGCTCGGTGACGACGAAGCGGCCCGCGGTGTGGTGTCGGTGAAGGACATGCGCAAACAGGAGCAGTTCGAGGTCGCGCGCGACCAGTTGGTCAAGACGCTGCGCGTGGAGCTTGAGCAGGCGCGGGCGATGGCGGGACGCGGTGACGGCGGCAAGCCCTGAGGCAGGGCGACACGCGTCCACCTAAATCCATTGACTGAGCCACTGGGCGGCCTCCCCGGCAAACGCCAGCGAGCCCATCAAAATGCCGATTCCCAGCACCCAAACGATCAGCAGCAAACGGCCATCACGCTCGATCAACCCGAGCGAATACCCAAGCAGTAGTATGCCGAACGGGTAATTCGTGAACGGGATTGGCAGGGCCAGCAAGACGCCAAGCAACAGAAGTTGAAGCCCTGTCAAGGCCAGCGCCGTCCTGCCTTCGGTCAACCACGGTAGACGCGGTTGGCAGAGATTTTCGACCCGTTGGATGGCGCGGCCGAATCGTTGCGTGAAGCTCACCAGACTGCGCCGCGCGATGCCGCGCTGACGGAGCGCACGCGGCAACCAGGGTTCGCCAAGCAACAGCAGCATCTGCAGCCCTAGCAGACTCACCAGTGGTCCGCTGATCGCGCCCACACCCACCGGTGCCGGAATGAATGAAGGCAACACCGCGATGAACAGCAGGCCGCCAAAGGCACGACGTCCGAAGGCGTGCAGCAGCTCATCGAAGGAAACCCGCTCCGGACCGTCCCGGTGCGCCAGTTGATGCAGTATCTGACTGGTGGTGGTGAGTTGCTCTGTCGTCATGCGCACAGAGTGTCGCACGAAGTCTGAACGGGGCGTCGCGCACCTTGCGACGTGACCCAATCCGGGTCTGGGAGTCTGTCGGACTTGAAGAATCGAAGCGAATTTCGGCTGGGCGAGGACCGTTTTTGCGGGTTTCGCAGGGCAATCGTTGAACTATTGCCCAAGGAAGTGGCGAAAGATGGACTGTCCAGACCGATTTGCAGCCGACTCCCTTTCAAGTCTGACAGCCTCCCGGGGCAAGGCTGTCATCTGGATGTCACGGCGCTGCAATAATTTACACACTGCATTTCTCTAGGTTGCCGAGCGACCCGTGCCATGCCCGAGTGGATGGCGTGGGTCTTCCCTATCCCTCTGTTGGAGTCTCACATGCGAGGCGCCTTGCCGATGTTCCTGCTTGTCGGTCTGCTTGCCGCGTGCGGCGGCCCACGGTCGACCGGGAGCGTTGTGCGCGTGGACGGCTCCAGCACGGCCTATCCGTTGATGGAGGCGGTCGCCGAAGAATTCATGCGCACCCAGGCAGGACAAGTCCGCGTGACGGTGGGTGTCTCCGGTACCGGCGGTGGATTCAAGAAGTTCTGCCGAGGTGACATCGATGTCGCTGCGGCTTCACGGCCCATGGCAAAGGAAGAGGCCAGTCGTTGCGCGGCATCCGGGGTCCGATTCATCGAGTTGCCGCTCGCCTACGATGCCATCACCGTGGTCGTTCATCCGGCGAACACCTGGGTTGAAGAGTTGAGCGTCGAACAATTGCGTCGCCTATGGGAGCCGCGGGCGCAAGGTGCCCTCTTGCGCTGGCGTCAACTGGATCCGGGCTTTCCGGATCTTCCGATTCACCTCTACGGCGCCGGGGCGGATTCCGGCACGTTTGACTACTTCACCGAGGCGGTGGTCGGCAAGGCGCGATCCAGTCGTGGCGACTACACGGCCAGCGAGGATGACAATCTGCTGGTCACGGGCGTTGCGGGCGATACCGGAGCGTTGGGATTCTTCGGGTTTGCCTACTATGAGGAAAACGCCAGTCGACTGAAGGCGGTGCGCATTCGGCGCGATGACCGTACGCCGGGGGTCTTGCCTTCTCGTCAGACGGTGATGCAGGGGAACTACCAGCCGCTTTCGCGGATGCTGTTGCTGTACGTCAATACAGATCATGCGCGTGATCAGAAGGCGATTTCGGAATGGGTGCATTTCGCTCTGCTGAATGCCGAGCCGCTGATCGACGAAGTTCACAATATTCCGCTTGATGCGGCGGCCTATCAGCGCGCCTATCGCGATTTCGATGCGGCATTGAGGGCAGCGGACGATTCCGCAATGGCGCGCGTTGCCTCCCTGTCGTCGAGCCAGCACAACGATGTCCGCTAGTCCCTGGAAGAACCACGACCGTGCCGCATTCCTCGCTCGTCGGCGGCGACGCGAACGCTGGGCTGAATCCGCGCTGGGTGCCGCGGCCTCGGTCGTCGTGCTGATTGCGCTCGGCATTCTACTGACCTTGCTGGTCGAGTCTTTGCCGTTCTTCCAGGTCGTTGGTTTAGGGGAATTCCTGTTCGATACCGAGTGGACGCCGCTGTTCGAGCGTGCGCATTTCGGGATTCTGCCCTTGCTCTCGGCGACCCTGCTGACGGGCTTGCTTGCCATGCTGGTGGCGGTGCCGCTGGGGGTTTTGACCGCCGTCTGGCTCAGCGAATTCGCGTCACCGCGAACCCGTGAATGGGCCAAGCCTGCGCTGGAATTGCTAAGCAGCATTCCCACGGTCGTGTTCGGTTATTTCGCCTTGCTGTTCGTGACGCCGCTGCTGCAGCAACTGATGCCCGGCCTGCCGACCTTCAATCTGCTGGCGCCGGGTATGGTGATTGGACTGATGATCGTGCCCTACGTGAGTTCATTGTCCGAGGACGCGCTGCGAGCCGTGCCGGTGGATCTGCGCGAAGCCGCATTCAGCATGGGCGCAGGGCGATGGCGCACGGCGCTTTGGGTGGTGCTGCCTGCCGCCGCCTCCGGGGTGACCGCGAGCGCCGTGCTGGCGCTGTCCCGTGCACTGGGCGAGACCATGGTGGTCGCGATTGCCGCCGGGCAGCAGGCGCGTCTGGTGCTTGATCCTCGCGATGGCGCGGCCACCTTGACAACCTACATCGCCCAGGTGGCGATGGGTGATGTGCCGCGCCACAGTCTGGCCTATCAAAGTCTGTTTGCGGTCGGACTGAGCCTGTTCCTGCTGACGCTGGGGTTCAATGTCCTTGGGTATTGGATTCGGCATCGATTCGGTGAGCTGACGCGATGACTACGCCAGCGCACATCCATCAACGCATCCTGCGCGGTGAGCATCGGCGCGATGCCGTGTTCTCACTGGTCGGCTTGCTGGTGATGTTGGTGATCATGTGGGTTCTGGCCGCGCTGTTCGTGCGTCTCGTGATCGATGGTGCGGAGCATCTGAATCTGGCTTTCCTGTTGAACTACCCCTCGCGCCACGCCGATCAGGCCGGCATTCTCGCGGCGTGGGTGGGTAGCGTTCTAGTACTCCTCGTTACCGCCATGGCGGCGGTGCCGCTGGGTGTGGCGGCGGGTATCTATCTTGAGGAATACGCCCAGCGCGGGCGGTGGTCGTCGATGCTGGAAATCAGCATTGGCAATCTCGCCGGTGTGCCATCGATCGTTTATGGCCTGCTTGCGCTCGGGTTGCTGGTGCAGGGAATGCATCTCGGCCAGAGCATCCTCAGCGCGGGACTGACGCTGGCCATGCTCATCCTGCCGATGGTGATCGTGTCGACGCGAGAGGCGCTGCGTACCGTGCCCGTGGACCTGAGAGAAGCGTCATTGGCTCTGGGGGCGTCGCGCTGGCAGACCGTCTGGCATCACGTTTTGCCTCAGGCCATGCCCGGTATTCTGACCGGCGTGATTCTCGGCCTGTCGCGTGCGATCGGCGAAACCGCGCCGGTGATCGTGATCGGCGCGCTCAGCTTTCTGTCATTTCTGCCTGCCGCGCCGATTTCCGCCACGCCGCCATTTGTGAATCTCGACTGGCTCTACTCGCCATTCACGGTGTTGCCGATCCAGGTCTTTCACTGGATCTCCCGCCCGAATCCGGATTTCCACGCCAACGCGGCGGCGGCAGGTGTGGTACTGGTCGTTCTCAACCTGGCCATGAATGCGTTGGCGCTGGTCATCCGGCAGCGCGCGCGCAGGCGCCAATTTGGATAGTTCATGGATTTGACTTTCGATGCCAAGGCCGAGGTGCGCGATCTGAGCTTCCACTACGGGAGTGTGGTCGCGCTCGAGCACATCGATCTGCGCGTGGCATCACGTGAGGTCACCGCTCTGATCGGCCCATCCGGTTGCGGCAAGACCACGTTGCTGCGCTGTTTCAACCGCATGCACGATCTTTTTCCTGGCAGTCGTTATCAGGGCGAGATTCGCTTGCAGCCGGACGGTTGCAATCTGCTCGATCCGGCCATCGATCCGATCGAGGCTCGCTTGCGGGTTGGCATGGTGTTTCAGAAGCCCAATCCGTTTCCCAAGTCGATCTTCGATAACGTCGCGTTCGGCCTGCGTGTGCAGGGCGAAAAGCGCAGTACGGTCCTCGCCGAACGCGTTGAACAGGCGCTTCGCGCGGCGGCGCTCTGGAACGAGGTGAAGGAGCGCCTGCATGCGTCCGCGCTGACCTTGTCGGGCGGGCAGCAGCAGCGTCTGTGCATTGCCCGCAGTCTGGCGACGGAGCCCGAGATGCTGCTGTTCGATGAGCCGACGTCGGCGCTGGATCCGGCGGCGACCGCAAGCATCGAGGAACTGATCACGGCCTTGAAACAGCGCATGACGGTGCTGCTCGTGACCCACAACATGCAGCAGGCCGGTCGGGTATCCAAGTACACGGCATTCCTGCATGCCGGAGAGCTGATCGAGTTCGGTGAGACCGAACAGATGTTCACCCGCCCGCAAAAGAAGCAGACTGAGAACTACATAACCGGTCGCTTCGGTTGAGACAGGGAGAACCCAGGATGTCGTTATTGTCGGGCGGACACACGCTCAAACGGTTTGATGAACAACTTGGCGTGCTGCGCGACCTGGTGATCCAGATGGGGGGTGTGGTGGAGGACCAACTGGCAAAGGCCATACAGGCATTGGCCAGTGGCGACGAGCGTATTGCCGACAGTGTGATTCAGGGCGACCGGCAAGTGGATCGTTTCGAATTGCGTGCCGATGGCGAGATCGCTCAGTTGCTGGCGCTGCGAACGCCGCTCGGCATCGATCTGCGCACCGTGCTGGGCCTGTCGAAAACCGTCAACGATCTGGAGCGCGTGGGTGACGAAACCAAGAAAATCGCCCGCGTCGCGTTGAAGTTGCAAGGGTGGCGGGACGAACACAGCGATGAGTCCAGGCGGTTGCTGGAGGACATCGAGCGCATGGCGCGCGTCGTCGGCGAGGTGCTGCGCGGTGCCATGGATGCGTTGGCCAGACTCGATCTGTCGCAAGCACGCTGGGTGCTGGAGCATGACGAAACGGTAGACCGCGAGTACAAGGCGCTGCTCGGGCGTTTGACGACACGGATGATGCAGTCGCCGGAGCAGGTTCCTGCCGCCGTGCAGATTATCTTCGTGGTCAAGGGACTGGAGCGTATTGGCGACCACGCGAAGAACATCGCCGAGTATGTGTTCTATGTCGTGGACGGACGCGACGTGCGCCACCCGAAAGCGCAGGCGGGTGTTTGAGGACGCACTAAAAAATCAGCGTTTCCTGTCCGGGACAAGGGCTTCAGCCCATGCGCCGCGGAGGCCAGCGCGAACTTACTTCGCGGTGAGCCGAGCTGAAAAAGTCCGTGGATGGATTTTTTCGGTATTTCCTTGACTGCCCGGACTCAGAACATCCCGACTTGCAGACGTGCGGCTTCGGTCATCATCGCCTGCGTCCATGGTGGATCGAAGCTGAGTTCGACGTCGGCCTCGACCACGGTGGGGATCAACTCCAACTTGCTGCGCACGTCCTGCACCAGCACTTCGCCCATGCCACAGCCGGGCGCGGTCAAGGTCATCCTCACCTTGATGCGACGCGCATCGGCGTCGGCATGCTCGACGTGGCATTCATAAACCAGCCCAAGATCAACAATGTTGACCGGAATCTCGGGGTCGAAGCAGGTGCGCAACTGATTCCATGCCAGTAGCTCGACATCGTCGTCGCTGGCTCCATCAGGCAGCTCGGGTTTCGGAATGGGCGGCTTGCCGATGGCATCGCCGTCGTGTCCCGCAACGCGGAACAGATTGCCCTCGACGAACACCGTGTAGCTGCCACCCAATGCCTGCGTGATGTAGCCGACGCTGCCAGCGGGGAGAGTCACTGCCTCGCCCTGCGGCACCATCACCACAGCACAGTCGCGCTCGAATTTGATCGGTTCGGAAGTGCGGCTGTAGCTCATGCGTCGAAGGTTCTCGATATCAGGGAGGGCAAGTGGACCCGCCTGGCGTGGCCCACGAAACATCAACTTGCGTATTCTAGTCGTCACCCGCGTCAAAACGACGCGAGCAGTCAAGGATGAGGCATTGGCGGCGCGGACATTTCCATCGATATCCTTCGGCACCTGGGTGTTGGCGACGGCGACGTGTGCGGTGGGCACCGTGGGTGTCGCTGCGCTGTGGAGCGGACTGCAATGGCGGCTTGGCGGCAACCACAGCTGGATGCTTCCTGTGGTGGTACTGGATGCCGCCTTGCTGCTGCGTTTGAGTCAGTTTCCCGCCCGCCCCGCGCGGGTTGCCATCATCGTGCTGGTGGCGGTGCTGACGATTCTACTGACCTCGGCGTTGAGCTTCGGAATGGTGCTGCTTGGCGCGCTCGGTGTCGCGCCGGTGCTCGGCTTGCAGCAAATGTCGCTGGGCATGCTGTGGCTGCACTGGTGGCCGCGAGTGGGTGCCATCGATGCCGTATACGCGGCGTTGGCCGTGCTCGCCCTGCTGGTCACCGAACGCGCGGCGCTAAGAGCCGGTCGAACTTGACGAATCGATGCAGAACTTCGCTCGGACGGGTTTGCAGCCGATTCCCTTTCAAGTCCGACAGACTCCTAGAGCGCGACGGATTTCTCAGTCCTCCCGGTCGTCTCGGACATAGACCACACCGGCGTCGAGTTTGATCGGGAACACATGGATCGGCTCATACGCCGGTGCACAGAGTGCTTCGCCAGTGCGCAAGTCGAATCGCGCGCCATGCCTCGGGCACTCGACTACGCAACCTTGTATGGCACCACCAGCGAGCTCGGCACCGTCATGCGTGCAGACATCCTCGACCGCGAACCAACCTTCCGATGTGCGATATACCGCAATGGCGGTGTCGCCCGCCCAGTGGATCTGGAACTCACCTTCCGCAAGTTGTAGTTCGCCGCAGACTGCTTGCCATTCCGACATCGCTTTCTCCAAAAAAAAACGGTCGACCCGAAGGCCGACCGTAAAAGGTTCGCGCATTGCACCTGCCGGTGCAATGCGCTTGGTGCTGCGATCAGAAGCGATAGCGGAAGGTCAGCTGGGCAGCCCAACGCGATTCACCGGTGACATCACGCAGTGAAGAGGCGTCGACGTCGTTGGTGAAGCCATAGACGTACTTGCCGGTTGCCGGATCAATACCGCCGAAGTAGGCCACGCCGCGATTGGACGGGAAGCCGATTTCCTCGATGCGGCCCCAATCCTTGTTGAGCAGGTTGCCGACGTTGAGGATGTCCAGCGCGATTTCTGCCTTGTTGTCGCCGAAGAAGCCCGGCAGTTCCTGGCTGATACGCACGTCGAACTGGTTAACCCACCGGTTATGCTCGGTATTGCGACCGACCACCTGACCGGCATAGCGCGACAACTCCGGCGTTGCAGCAAGGAACTCGAAGAATGCTGCTTCCTGATCGGCATTTTCGAACAGCACATCGCCGGGGCCGGCAGGCACGTAGAACAGGTCGTTCGCCACACCGTCGCCATTCATGTCGTTCTGGAACGTCCAGCTGTAGGGCTTGCCGCTGCGGCCTTCATAGAACAGGCCGAAATCGGTGGCGTAGTTCTCGAAGAAGTAGTGACGGTAGCTGAGGTTCGCGCTGAAACGGTCACGAATGGTGTAGTTGGTCTGGCTGGCGACTTCCTCATTGGCCTGGAAGATCGCGTTGTTGTTCCAGTTGGAGGAGGCCTGCGAGCTGGTCAGCGGATTGACTTCGGTGGCGTTGGTGTAGGTGTAGGCCACCATCCAGCCCCAGTTGTCGGTCATCGGCTTGCTCAATGCCAGGGTCAACTGCTGGCTTTCGCCCTTGTTGGTGGGCAGCGCGTACTGCACGGAGTCGATGCTGCTCGGGCGGTTGGCACGATTCTGCACCGAAGACGCGGCGACCCAAGAGCCGGAACTGTTCTGGCTCCAGTTGCCAGGGTTGTAGCCCGCAGCGTTCCAGTACAGCATGCGGCCATCCTGGCCTGAGGCGGTCGGATTGCCGAAGTCAAGGCGCTGATAGTAGAGCGACGTTTCGTTCTGCGTCAGGATAGCTTCGGCGCTGGCGACAACACCGTACCACGGCAGTTCATGCTCGAACGCCAGATTGGCCTTCCACACACTCGGCTGTTCCAGGTCGCTGGAAACGATGTCGATGAACTGGCGCAGCGAAGTACCGGCCGGCACCGGCTGGTTGTTCGGGTCCGGCGAGAACACCACTTGCGAACCGGAGGTCTGCTGGCGAACCACATAGTTCAGGCCGGTATTGGAGAACGGATTCGACAGCCACACATTCGCTGCCGCACCTTGGAACAGACCAATACCACCACGCAGTTGCGTCGGGCGCTCGCTGTCGAAGGTGTAGTTGAAACCAAAACGCGGCTGGAACAGACCATTGCCGTCGATCGTCTGGGTGTTATCCAGTCCATACAGCGTCTGCGCCAGCGGATTGCTGATCGGCGCGTCGTCCACCATCGGGGTGTCGTAACGGAAGCCGAACAACAGGTTCAGGTTGTAGCTCACCGCCCACGAATCCTGCACGAACACGCCAAGGTTCTCGAAGGTCCAATCCGCGGCGATGCTGTTCACGTCGCCATTGGAGGCTGCACGCGAGGTGTAGGCGCTGGGCGTACCGGCACGGAAGTCGGCAATGCTGTTGAAGGTGTAGACACCGTTCAGATCACGGCCAAACAGGTTGTAGATGTCGTTGCTGGTGTAGTCGACACCAAACTTGAACTGATGATCACCCATATACAGAGTGCCGGCACCGAAGAAGTTGGTTTCATCGGTCAACAGAATGTTCCGGTGACGGAACCGCTCGGTACCGAGATTGAGTGTGGCCGAGCCAATACGGACGGCGATAGCCGGCAAATCCGAGAACGTCTCGGCAATCGAGTCATAGGAACGCTGAGACACCTTGAATTCGGTCGAGAAGGTGTCCGACCAATCGCTGTAGACCTGCGCCACATGGCTTTCGAAGGTCTTGACCTGGTTGTACCAGTAGCTGTTCAAGGACAGCGAGCGGCTGCCGAAGCCCGGCAAAACGGGGTCGGTCTGCTCCGTCTTGCTGTAACGGTAGCTGGCGCGGTGGTCTTCGTTGATGTTCCAGTCCAGCTTGATTGCATATTCCTCGACGTCGGTCTTCAGAGCGTCTGGAATGTTGAGCGTTCCGGCATCGAAGCCCCACACGCTGCTGGCGATGTCCTGAACTTCCGCGATCTGCGCATCGGTGATGGCGACTTCATTGGAAGCACCGGAGCCGGTCGGTCCGAAGGCCGGACCCGGCGCATTGCGGGTGAACTGCTCGTAGTTGGCGAAGAAGAACAGCGTGTCCTTGATCAGCGGGCCGCCAAAGGTGACGCCGTAGGTCTCTTCGTCCTGGAAGCCAGCAAACGGCGTTCCGTTGGTGTTGTCACGCACCCAGTCGTTGTCGCGGTAGACGTAATAGACCGAACCGCCGAACTCGTTGGTGCCCGACTTGGTAACCGCGTTGATGATGCCGCCGGTGGCGCCGGTCAGGGTGGTGTCGTATTCCGCGATGGCGATCTGCACTTCTTCGATCGCATCGATGGAGACCGGCTGACGCAGGGTCGGCAGGTTGTTCGATTCCAGACCGAACGGATCGTTGGTGGAAACACCGTCGATCTTGATGGCGTTGAAGCGGGTGTTCTGACCACCCACCGAAATTTCGCCACGCTGCTTGTCGGTTTGCGACACGCGGGGGTCAAGGCGGACGTAGTCCTGAATGTTGCGGCCAATCGACGGCAGCGCGCGGATCTGCGCCTGGCTGACGTTGGTACCTGCACCCATCTTGTCCGGCGAGAACACGCTGATATCGCCCGAAGCGACGACTTCAACCGCATCCAGCTGCGCAGCGGCTTCGGCCAGATCAACGATCACCGGCGTGCTATCGCCCAGGTTCACGAACACGTTTTCGGTGGTCTCGCCCTGGTAGCCGTCACGCATCACGGTGACGCTGTAGGGGCCGCCGACGCGCAGACCGCGAGCATTGAAACGACCCTGCGCATCGGTGCTGGCGCGCGAGGTGGTGCCGGACGGGGTGTGCACGATCACAACATCGGCACCCGCCAGAGCTTCGCCCTGTTCGGTGGTGACGCGACCGGTCATCTGAGCGGAGGTGTTCTGCGCGAAGGCTGGCGTGGTGGTGGCAAGCACCAGTGCCAGTGCGCCGGCAAGGCGTTTGACCCGCATCTGCTTATTCATGTCATGAATCCCTGTTGAAGTTGAACGAAGAAAACTGCTTCGGCGTCCTGCCTGACGTTCCCGGATGTCGCAAACGTAGCGGCAATGCCTGCCGCCTCCGGTGTTCCGGGCCGAGGTGGACGGGCGGTCGAGAAGAATTCCGGCTGACCGGGTGCGTTCGCCGCGAGCGCATGGTCATTAACTCCAGTTTAACAGCACCGTATGACAGTTTTGTAACCCGGCCATCCGATTGTCATGGTCTGCGTCTTGGGGTAAAGGACATTTTCTTTGAAAATCAGGTGGATGTGTCGCTACCAAGATAGCGGGCGCGCTTGTGAGGACGCAGGCGCTGCAGGTCGATCCGGATCAGGCCATCGATACAGTGGCCGAAATCGGCATCAATGCTGAAGGCCAGAAAATTCACGCCGTCGTTTTCACAAAGGTCGACGTACTGACGATAGAGCGTAGGCAGCGCGCAGTTCATCGCGGCCAATCGCTCGCGCAAGCGTTGCAGGGCGAGGTCGGGATTATCGGCGAGTTGCTGTGCTTCCCGTGCAACGTCGGCGGAGATGGGCACCGGACTGCGCGCGGTCGCGTCCACGCGGTCCGGTGCGAAGCAGGCCGCGTGTGTCGCGACGATCCACTCGCGCGCCGCCTCGGGCAGGCTGGCCGACAGGCTGACCGGGCCGAACAGGTAACGCACCTGCGGATGGCGACGGAGATAGGCGCCGATGCCCTGCCAAAGATAGTCCAGACTGCGGCTGCCCCAGTAGCGCGGTTGCACGAAACTGCGTCCGAGCTCAATGCCCTGTTGAAGCCATGGCAGGGCCGAGTCCTGATAGTCGAACAGGGTGTGCGAGTAGAGTCCGGCCAGACCTTGGCGTGCCAGCAGATGTGCACAGTCGGCGACACGGTAGGCGCCGACGATTTCCATCACCGCCTCGTCCCAGAGGACGATGTGGCGGTAATGCGCATCGAAGCGGTCGAGGTCGCGCTTCAGTCCGGTGCCTTCGCCGACTTTGCGGAAACTCAGTTCGCGCAGGCGACCGATTTCCTTGAGCGCGCTGTTGTCCGCGGCGGCGTCCAGCAAGTAGATCTGCTTGCCGTCGCGTGTGGCACCCAGGCGTTCGGCTGCCTGCAGCGCGGCACGCACCTGCAACGCGGGCTGCGGATGGGCGATGGCGCTTGAAGTGGCGAACATCGGCGGCTTGCGCCGTGCCAGTCGATAGACGTGGGCGCGCATGCGCTGCGCGACCTGCCGTTCAGTCAAGCGTTGTGGATTGAGTGCATGGGTCGAAATCGGAGCGCCGACGGTTAGTGTCAGGGCGCGGCGCTCGGTGTTGAACATCTCGCGCGGCAGCAACAGGGTTGCCAAGGGTTTGGCCAGCAGCGAAAGACCATAGAACAGGGCCGAGTTGTGTGCCGCGATATGCACCGGAACCACCGGCGCGCCGGAACGCTTGGCGAAGCGCAGAAAACCCGCGCTCCAGCGCCCGTCGCGAACACCGTTGGGACGGATGCGGCTGACTTCGCCGGCCGGAAAGACGATCACCGCCTGTTCCTGTTCCAGTGCGCGATAGGCGGCGCGCAACCCGCTGCGGGATTCGCCATCGCCGAACACTTCGACGGGCAGCAGCAGGTCTCGCAATGGATCGAGGCTCAGCAGCATCTCGTTGGCCAGCACCTTCACATCGCGGCGGATCGAGCCCACCAGATGCAGTAAAGCGAGTGCGTCAATGGCTCCCAAGGGGTGATTGGCGACCAGCACCACACGTCCTTCCGAGGGAATGTTGGCGCGATCGAGGTGGCCAACCCGGTAGGACTGCTGCAAATGCTCCAGAGCTGCTTCGACGAAATCGAAATTGCGCCTGTCGTGCAGCGCGTGCAAGGTCTGATTGACGCGGTCTTCGCAGACGACGCGACGTAGCAGGTCGACGACCGGTTGCGACAGGGTCCGGGCGGCACCGTCGGCAAGCGCAGGGAAGGTCGAGTAGAAGCGTTGTTCGACGCTGATCAAGGCCAGTCCTCCTTCGGCTTCGCCGCAGACTAGTGCGCGCGTCTTGCCGCTTCGTGACAGTGCCGTCTCTATACTGCGCCACCCCCGAAAGGAGTCTTCCTGCATGTCCATCGAATCTTCCACCAGCAGTCTGCGTCACGACCCCGCACGTGTGATTCGTGCGCCTCGCGGTGCGGAGCGTCATTGTCTGAGTTGGCAGACAGAAGCGGCCTATCGGATGCTGCACAACAATCTGGACCCGGAAGTCGCCGAGGACCCGAGTCGTCTGGTGGTATACGGCGGCATTGGTCGCGCCGCGCGCGACTGGGCCTGCTTCGATGCCATTGCGCGGGTGCTTGAGACCCTGCGCGATGATCAGACCTTGCTGGTTCAGTCCGGCAAACCGGTCGGCATTTTCCGTTCCCATCCGGACGCGCCGCGTGTGCTGATTGCGAACTCCAATCTGGTACCGCATTGGGCGACCTGGGAACACTTTCACGAGCTCGATCGCAACGGTCTGATGATGTACGGGCAGATGACCGCAGGCTCGTGGATCTACATCGGTTCGCAGGGCATTGTGCAGGGTACCTACGAAACCTTCGTCGAGATGGGGCGGCAGCATTACGCCGGTGATTTGCGTGGCCGCTGGATTCTGACCGCAGGGCTGGGCGGTATGGGGGGCGCACAACCTTTGGCGGCGAGTCTGGCCGGGGCCTGTTCGCTGACAATCGAGTGTCGGCAGAGCAGCATCGATTTCCGCCTGCGTACGCGCTACGTCGATGAGCAGGCGCGCGACATCGACGACGCGCTGGCGAGGTTGACGCGCTATACCGCGGCAGGCGAAGCGAAGTCGATTGCTCTGCTTGGCAATGCCGCGGAGGTGTTGCCGGAATTGGTCCGGTGTGGCGTCCGACCGGACGCCGTGACCGATCAGACCTCGGCGCATGATCCCCTGCATGGCTACTTGCCTACCGGGTGGACGCTGGAGCAATGGCTGGCAGCACAGGCGAACGCGCCCGATAGCGTGGTCCAGGCCGCCAAGCAAAGCATGCGTGTGCATGTCGAGGCGATGCTGGCGTTTCAGCAGAGGGGCGTGCCGGTGTTCGACTACGGCAACAACCTGCGCCAGATGGCGAAGGATGTCGGTTGCACGAATGCCTTCGATTTCCCCGGTTTCGTTCCAGCCTATGTGCGTCCCCTTTTCTGTCGCGGTGTCGGTCCGTTCCGTTGGGTCGCGTTGTCGGGCGACCCCGACGACATTCGCAAGACGGATGCCAAGGTGAAGGAATTGATCCCCGACGACCCGCATCTTCATCGCTGGCTGGACATGGCCAGCCAGCGCATCGCGTTCCAGGGTTTGCCCGCACGCATCTGCTGGGTAGGACTGGGACAGCGACATCGGCTCGGGCTGGCGTTCAATGAAATGGTTCGCACCGGCGAACTGAAGGCGCCGATCGTGATCGGGCGAGATCATCTCGATTCGGGTTCGGTGGCCAGTCCCAACCGTGAAACCGAAGCGATGCGGGACGGCTCCGATGCGGTGTCCGATTGGCCGTTACTGAACGCCATGCTCAATGTGGCGGGCGGTGCGACCTGGGTCAGCCTGCATCACGGTGGGGGTGTCGGCATGGGCTACTCGCAGCATTCGGGTGTGGTGATCGTGTGTGACGGCAGCGAGGCGGCGGATCAACGGATCGCGCGGGTGTTGTGGAACGACCCGGCAACCGGCGTCATGCGTCACGCGGATGCGGGCTACTCCAGCGCCATCGATTGCGCCCGGGAACAAAACTTGCCTCTGCCGATGCGGGAATGAGACGCCGACTGTCCAGATGCCATTGATGCCTCCTTTCGCCAGCGCCAGAAGGCCTCGCACCGCTTGCGGCTGGTGCACTCGTGCCGTGGTCGCGACGGCGCGACTGGTGTTGGTTGTGCTGCTGTTCTGGGTTCTGCCGGTCAGTGCTTCGATCAACGAGCGACCGCTTCGCGACTACCCCAGAGTGGCCTGGACAGCACGGGACGGGTTGCCGCACCAGCACATCAATGCCTTGGTGCAGACGCCCGATGGCGCGCTGTGGGTGGGTACGTTTGAAGGACTGGTCCGCTTCAACGGCGCCAAGTTCACCGTGCTGCGGCCCAGCAACACGCCCGCGCTGCCCGATGCGTCGATCATCGGACTGTCGCGGGCGCAGGACGGCAGCTTGCTGGTGGTCACGTCCGGGCGTGGAATTGCGCGCTGGCGCGCCGGTGCGTGGTTGCCAATACCAGAAGGCATCAATTCATCCACCGACCGGGTAGATGGTGCCTGGGTGGATGCAGTGGGGCAGCTATGGGTCTCGCAACGCGACGGCGGTCTGTGGCGTATTGAAGCCAACGGCGTGAAGAGGCCGATCGCCAATCAGCCCAGTTCGCCGGTTTTCGCGATGCAAGATGATGCGACCGGAACAATGTGGATTGCCGGCGCATTCGGTCTGCGCCGGGTGGTGGACGATCAGGTGCAGGCACTGGATGAGGACAGCGGTTTTCCCGCGGTCTCGGTCCGTGCGCTGCATCGGACGCCGAGCGATGGACGCCTGATCGTGGTGACGGCACTCGGCGTGTATGTCGAGCGCGAGGGCCGCTTCCAACCGTTGGCGCGCGAGCTACAAGGCATCAATGCGCGCGATCTCGATTTTGGTCCGCAGGGCGAGGTCATCGTCGCTACCACGGATCAAGGCGTTCTGCGCTTGTCGCCGCGTGGCGAGTTGCAGCGCTTCGGTGCCGAAGATGGCTTGCTGGGTACGCGTGTCAATGCGGTCCTGACCGACCGCGATGGCGATCTGTGGATCGGCACGGGAAATGGTCTGCAGCGTCTGGCGGACCTGCCGGTCAGCATGATCAGCACCCACCATGGTCTGCGTAATCCGACCATCCGGACCTTGCTGTCACGACCGGACGGCAGCGTGCTGGCGGGTGGAACCGGTGGGCTTTATCGAATCCGCGATGGACTGGCCGAGCCGGTGACCTTGGAGGGTGTCGCGTCGGTCGGGACGATCCTCAGCCTTGTCGCCAGTCGTGACGGCGATGTCTGGGTCGGCAGTGATCTGGGCGTGGTCTGGAAAGGCGATGCGGTGATGCGTCGCCATCCGGTGAGCGATCAGCTGCCAGGCGGATTCGAGGCGCGGACGCTGGCCGAGGACGAGCAGGGGCACCTTTGGCTGGGTGGCAACCTGGGCGTGGCACGCTGGGATGGCGAAAGACTGACGCATTTTTCCGAGGCGACTGGCCTGAAGCGTGACTATGTCCTGCGGCTGCAGGCATCGCGCGAGGGGGGAATCTGGATCGGATTCAACGACGGTCTGGCCCGTTACACGAATGGCGAATTCAAGGCGATCGATGTGTCGGGCGAGAACGCGGCGCGCGAAGTCTTCAGCGTGCTCGAAGATGCGGATGGCACGCTATGGTTAGCCACGGATCGCGGTCTTGGGCGTCACCGTGCGGGTCGCACGCAGCACCTGGATGTTCGCCACGGGCTGCCGGAAAGCAAGTTTTTCGAAGTGGTCGATGACGCACGCGGCAATTTCTGGTTGACCTCGAACTCCGGGATGACGCTGGTTCCGCGTGAGAATGCCGAGGCGGTGCTGGATGGTCGTCAGACTACATTGGGCAATGTCACGCTAAACGAGTCCTTCGGCATGGCCGTGTCGCAATGCAACGGCGCCGCTGGGCAGGCAGGCATCATCCACGAGGGGGAAATCTGGGCAGCGACTTCGGCAGGCATTGCGCATGTGTCGGCGGATCGAGCGATGCGATTCGTCAGTCTGCCGCGCGGTGTGATGATCGAGGTGATGCAGGTCAATGGCTTGCCGGTGCCGCATTCTGTTGACGTCGTACTGTCGGCGGACACGCAGCGGGTTGAGTTTGACGTCGTCAGTCCGACCTTCCGGGCGCCGGAAAGCCTCTACTACCGGCACCGTTTGACCGGGTTCGATGTGGACTGGGTGATCGGGGACCGGGTCGGCGACCGTGTTCAGTACACCAACTTGCCACCCGGCGACTACCGTTTCGAAGCGCAGGCGTCCGCCGATTTCCTGCATTGGTCGGGCGACAACGAGACCGTGATGTTCCGGATTCAGCCGCACTGGTGGCAGCGGACCGACGTTCAGGTGTTGATGGTGGGCGGTAGTGGGCTGGCGCTGCTATTGGGCTACGCCATGCGCATCCGCAATCTGAAGCGCCGTGAGCAGGCACTGGCGCGGCTTGTCGCAGAGCGGACTGCCGAGTTGCAGTCCACCAATGTGCGTTTGCGCGAGCTCAATGAGCGCGAGGCTGAGCGCTCGGCGGACTTCCAGCACAAGGCGATGACCGACGCCCTGACCGGGCTGCCTAACCGGCGTGCGTTTGAAGATCGCTTGGACGTTTTGCTCAAGGACGGTTTGCCGCTGGTGCTGGGTGTGCTGGATGTCGATCACTTCAAGCGGATCAACGATCAGTATTCGCACGGTGCCGGTGATGAAGTCCTGGTTGCGCTGGGGAAAAGATTGAGCGAGCAGATTTCCCCCACGGGCACACAGCGGCGGGGTGATCCATTTGTCGCCCGGTGGGGCGGGGAGGAGTTTGCCATTCTCTGGCCCAACCTCAACCTGACGAGTGCACAGGTGCTGGCGGAACAACTTCGGGCAGGTATCGAGCAAAGCGAATGGCCACGTGAGGGTGGCGCGTTCAAGCTGACGATCTCACTCGGCTTGGCATCGCGTCGGGACGGTGACTCGGCGGACGCGCTGCAGGCTCGCGCGGATGAACAGCTGTACGCGGCCAAGAATTCGGGCCGCAATCGGGTTTCAGCATCGGTGGTGTAATCCACGCCGTGTCGCCCAGGACTTCCGCGGTCACTCCCAACGGAGGCCTCGCTCCGGTCTTCACCGTCTGCGGAATGGCCAGCGTCCTCGCCAGTTCTGCAGAATCAGGAATCCTGCGGCCATGCCGCCCAGATGGGCAAAATGCGCAACGCCCGACTGTGTGCCGGTGACGCCCAGCAGCAGTTCCAGCACACCGTAGACGATCACCAGCGTGCTGGCCTTCATGGGGATGGGCGGAATCAGCAGCATCACTTGCCGGTTCGGGAACATCATGCCAAAGGCCAGCAGGACGCCGAATACGCCGCCCGATGCGCCCACCGTGGGATACAAATCACCATTGCTCACGGCATGCGTTGCGACTATCAACTGCACCAATCCGGCACCCGCAATGCAGCCAAGCACATAGATCATCGTGCGACGGCTGCCCCATACCATTTCCAGTGCGGCGCCGAACATGTAGATCGCCAGCATGTTGAACATCAGGTGGCTAAGCCCGCCGTGGATGAACCCGTAGCTCAACAATTGCCAAGGCATGAAACCGACCGTGATCAGCTGTCCGTCCGCATACCCGGCAGGCCAGTCGCCGACCGGCCAGAGCATGAAGTCCACAAGCCAGCCTTCGCCGAACACTTGCTGGGCAAAAAATACCAGGCTGTTGATGATCAACAGCGCGCGGGTGGCGGGTGGGATCCGATCCATACGGAGACTCTTCTTGGCAGACAGGGGGCACTTTAGCAGGCTGTCGGGAATGCGCCTTCCCGTGCGGTCGCAACCACTTCTGCCCGCGTCATGGTCGCCAAAGCGCGGCATCCAGACTGGCAGCGCGTTGCAGGCGAACCCGGCCGTCGCGGACGTTGACGCCTTCCGCCAGCAGTCGCTTGCACTGCAGGTCGAAGGCTTCCGAGCCGCGTGGGAAGGCGATGCGTCCGTCGGCGCGCAGAACGCGATGCCAGGGCAGTCCATGGGATGCATCCGATTCGGCGAGCACGCGCGCGACTAACCTCGCGCGCCCCGGCAGTCCGGCAGCCAGCGCGATGTCGGAATAGGCCCGGACTTCACCGCGCGGGATCGCGTAGATGGCATCACGGATTTGCTGATGCGTCGAGTCGCTGCGGGTGGGCAGATCATGTCGGGGTTTGGGCATCGGGCTTTCCGTTGTCCGGGTGCACGCTGGTAGGATTGTGCCCCGTGGCAGTCAGGTCTGCTGGCTTGCCGGGCTGATATGCATACCCGAGGCGATCTAAATCATGCAGAACTTCGAACAAATCCGTGCCCATGTCGACAGCCGATATGAGGTGGTGCGCAGTGAGCCCTATCTGATTGGACTGGAGCTCACCTTGAATCAGGGCGCGCGCCACCAGGGGCTGTTCCTGACCGAACTGGAAGATGAAGATGGACGCAAGTTCCTGCGCGTCAGTACGGCACTCGCGCCCACCACGGGTATCGATCTGGCCCGTGCGCTCAAGTTCAACTGGGAGCAACGCGTCGGCTATCTGGCCATTTCCGAACTGGACGGACTGACCTACCTGCAGCTTTGCGAGAACCGTCCCTACGAAGGGCTGACCGGTGCCGAAATTGATCGGCTGGTGCTGGAAATTGGTGGGCTGGGCGACCGGATCGAGCGCGCCTTTTCAGCCGGTGGCGATCTGTTCTGAGTTGACGATCGTATGTAAAAAAGGGCGCATGCCGGTCGGCTGCGCCCTTTTTGTTTGCTGTCGGTGCTGTCAACCCGGTCGGGTTGGCAGACCCTCGTTGCACCACGCGATCATGCCGCCGTCGAGATTGATCAGGGTGACGTCACCGCGCTCGCTGCGCAGTCGAGCGATGGCGCGTTGCGAGCGCATGCCGCTGCGACAAACCACCACCAGTTCACGCGTATCGACCGCGATACCCGCATTTTTCAGTGCGTTCCAGCCATAGGCATCCACCTCGCCGAGCGGCACGTGTTTGGCCTGCGCGATCATGCCGCCCGCCACCTCACTGGCTTCGCGGACGTCGATCACCGCGACACCCCGTGCAATGAGCTGTTCGGCCTCGCGTGGCCCGATGCCGCCCGCCTGGCCGGAAAACACCTGTTTCAACCAGTCCATCGGGTTGGTCATGACTTGCTTCCTCCTCCACAGTAGATGCGATGCAGCACGGCGATGATGTCGTGTACCGTGCCATCGGCCAGCGAATAGAAAATGGTCTGCGCACTGCGTCGAGTCTTGACCAGACCTTCTTCGCGCAACACAGCCAAGTGCTGCGAAAGCGCGGACTGCGAAAGGTCCATGCCAGCGTTGATGTCACCTACCGCCTGCTCGCCATCGGCCAGCATGCACAGGATCATCAGTCGCCGGTCGTTGGCGATGGCCTTCAGCAAACGCGAGGCATCGGTGGCGTGCTCGCGCATTTCCGCCGCCTCGGTGGTAACCAATGCGCGCGAGTGTTCGATCTGCTCGACGTTCATGGTGTTACCGCGTGGTGACCGGGTGGCCGCGTTCGGTCCAGGCGGTGATTCCGCCGGCCATCGATCGAACCTTGCTGAAGCCCATCTGCCGCAGTGCATCCGCTGCCAACGCGGAGCGTCCGCCAGTACGGCAGTAAAGGGTGATGGCGCGCTCGCGCAGTGCCAATGCGGGGTCGGTGGCACAGGCCATCGCCGGATGGGCTTCGACTTGGAACTCCAGTACACCACGTGGAATATTGATGGCACCCGCCAGATGGCCCATCTCGAACTCGGCGGGCTCACGCACATCGATCAGCACATCGTCGCGGTGCTCTTCCGCGGCAAAGGCATCGACACTGACTTCGGTAATTCTGGCCTTGGCGACAGCGACCAGATCGCTTGCGGAAAGGGACATCGGTGCTCTCCTTCAAATATGAGTTGACACTAATATAAGTGCAACCTAAATTGGCGCCCGTCAAGCATACTGCGTTCTCCGGGATTACTCCACGGTGGATGCTCGTTCGCGGTGCTGACACGGTTCTCGCAAAGATGGGCTAGCGTTCGACCTGTCAGAACGGTGAAATCGGCGTATATACAGCAGTGCTCGCCCCACCGGCAGGGGCGTGACACCTCATTTCGGCCGGGGAGAGGGAGATTTGTCACATGGCTAAGATCGTTGTACTGGGTGGCGGCATCGGCGGCACCAGCATGGCTTATGAGCTGCGCGCGGCGCTCGGCAAGGAACACAGCATTTCCGTCGTGGGTGATACCCCGCTGTTTTCGTTCACGCCGTCCAATCCTCTGGTGGCAGTCGGCTGGCGTAAGCCCAGCGACATTCAGGTCAATATCGGCCAATACCTGGCCAAGAAGGGCATTGCCTTCAATCCGGTCGGTGCGCAGGAACTGAAGCCTGCTGAGAACGCCATCATCCTGCGCGATGGGCACCGCATGGAGTATGACTACCTCGTCATCACGACCGGCCCACGCCTGGCGTTTGACGAAATTCCCGGCTTGGGCCCGGATGGCCATACGCACTCGGTATGCACGACGCCGCACGCGTTGGAAGGCTGGATGGCCTACCAAGAGTTCGTGAAGAACCCCGGACCCATCGTCGTTGGTGCTGCACAGGGCGCAAGCTGCTTTGGTCCCGCCTACGAGTTCATCATGATCCTTGATGCGGATCTGCGTAAGCGCAAGATTCGCGACAAGGTGCCGATGACCTATGTCAGCAGTGAGCCCTATGTCGGGCACATGGGTCTGGGCGGCGTCGGTGATTCCAAAGGCTTGCTCGAGGGAGAGTTCCGACAGCGCCATATCAAGTGGATCGTCAACTCGAAGATCACCGAAGTGCGCGATGGCGAGATGGCCGTGCAGGAAATGGATGCCGACGGCAAGCCGTTGCGCGAGCACACCGTGCCGTTCAAATATTCGATGATTCTTCCCGCATTTACTGGCGTGGATGCCGTGCGCACGGCACCAGAAATGTGCAATCCGCGTGGTTTTGTCTTGATCGACAAGCACCAGCGCAATCCGAAGTATCCCAATGTCTACTCGGCCGGCGTGTGCGTCGCCATTCCTCCTGTGGAGCCGACACCTGTGCCGACGGGCGCGCCGAAGACGGGTTTCATGATCGAGTCGATGGTGACTGCCATCGTTGACAACATCAAAGCGGAGTTGACTGGCAAGCCCGTCGAGGCGGTCGCCACTTGGAATGCCATCTGCTTGGCCGACATGGGCGACACCGGTGCTGCGTTCGTCGCGCTTCCGCAGATTCCGCCGCGCAACGTGACCTGGGCCAAGGTCGGCAAGTGGGTGCATCTGGCCAAGATCGCGTTCGAGAAATATTTCCTTTTCAAAGTGAAGTCCGGCAACAACGAGCCTGTGTACGAGAAGTACGTGCTCAAGGCGCTGGGCATCATGCGTTTGAAGTAATCGAACTACGACACGGGAGACTGTAGATGAATCTTGATCGAGCCATTTTTGCCTTCGCTGGCGTGATGATCCTGGTGAGCCTGGCGCTGGGGCATTTCGTGTCGGCGTACTGGCTGCTGTTGACGGCCTTTGTTGGCTTGAACCTGCTGCAGTCGGCGTTCACCGGTTTTTGCCCGGCGGCCATGATTCTCGGCAAGTTCGGCGTCAAAGCCGGTTGCGCATTCAAGTAAGGACGACCTCATGCAGATGCGAACCGAACTGGGTGTGCTGGCATTGGTCAGCGCACTGACTCTTGGCCTGACGAGTTGCGGTGGAGAATCCACGCCGACCAAAATCGTGGCGAGCGGCGAACTGCCGTTCTCCACCTTGACGGTTTCTCCGGTTTCCGCCCAACGCGAACGCATCTGGGATGGCGTGATCGAAGCGGTGAACCAGGCCACCTTGTCTGCGCAGACAGGTGGCCGGGTCCGCGAGGTTCTAGTCGACGTCAACGATTATGTGAAGGCAGGAGATGTCATCCTGCGTTTTACCGACGTCGAGCAACAGTCTGCAATTCGTCAGGCGCAAGCCGCGTTGGCCGCGGCAAAAGCGGCGTTGGACGAGGCGGAATCCGATTTCAAGCGGATCAGCGAGATCTTTGGACGGCAGTTGGTTTCGAAAGCGCAGTTGGATCAGGCGACGGCGCGCCGTGACGCCGCCAAGGCGCAGCATGAGTCCGCGCAAGCCGCCGTGCGCGCTGCCAACGAGCAGGTTGACTATACCGTCGTCCGCGCGCCGTATTCTGGCATCGTCACCCAGCGCCACGTTGAAGTAGGCGAGGCAGTGAATCCGGGTCAGCCGTTGATCTCGGGTTTGTCGCTGGACAAGCTCCGCGTCAACGTGCAAATACCGCAGAGCGACATGGCGTCCATACGCGAGCACGCCAAAGCCTCCCTGCTACTGGCAGATGGCAAGCGCATCGACGCAGAACAGGTGATCGTGTTTCCGTATGCAGACCCAACGACGCATACCTTCAGCGTGCGCTTGGAGCTGCCGCAGGCGGAAACCGGTCTGCAACCGGGGATGACTGCCAAGGCGGCATTTGTAATCGGTGCCTCCGAGCGACTCTTGGTGCCTGAATCCGCATTGGTTCGACGCAGTGAGGTCACTGCCGTTTACGTGGTCAGCGAGGGCAAAGTCAGTTTGCGTCAGATTCGTCTGGGGCACCGTTTTGGCAATGAAATCGAGGTGTTGGCAGGTCTTTCTGCGGGCGACGCGGTCGCCACCGATCCGGTAGCCGCGGGTGTCTACCTCTCCCGCATGCACGCCCGGGAGTTGGCGCAATGAGCGAGCGCGACGGCGCGCCTGCGATGGGCATTTCCGGCCGTCTTGCGGCGGCATTTCAGGCCAATCCGCTGACGCCCATCCTGGCGATTGCGGGTCTCCTTCTCGGTATGGTTGCGGTGATGATCACGCCGCGCGAGGAAGAGCCGCAGATCGATGTGACCATGGCCAACGTCACCGTGCCGTTTCCGGGAGCGCCGGTTGATGATGTTGAGAACCTGATCAGTGTCCCACTGGAACAGGTGCTTTCGGAGATTGATGGCGTAAAACACGTCTACTCGGTATCGCGCCCTGCGTGTCGATGACCACGGTCGAGTTTGATGTGGGCGTGCCACGCGCAGATGCATTGGTGCGGCTGTACAACCAGATCTATTCGAATCTGGACTGGTCGCCGCAGGGACTGGGCGTTGGTCAGCCCCTGGTGCGCCCGATGGGTATTGATGACGTGCCGGTCATGGGTCTGACCTTGTGGACCGACGATCCAGCACGCGGTGCAACGGACGTGGCGGAAGTTGCGCACACTCTTGAGGCCGAATTGAAACGCATCCCAGGAACGCGCGATGTGTATACAATCGGCGCACCCGAACGTGCCGTGATTGTTGAGCTGGACGCCACCAAACTGGCCTCCTACGGTATGGACGTTGCCGACCTCTCCAACGCCTTGCTGGCCAGCAATGTGGTCTCTCAGGCAGGCGACCGGATCGGCCCAGAAGGACAAGTTCCGGTGACTGCGGGGACCTATCTCGCGGATGCGCGTCAGGTTGCCGAGCTGGTCATCGGCTTGCGGGATGGCAAACCCCTGTTTCTGTCGGATGTGGCGACCGTGCGGCGCGGCGCGGACATGCCAACGCAATATGTGTGGCATGGCGTGCCCGCGGGTCGGCATGGGCCTCAACAGGGCATCGCGCCGGCGGTGACCATTGCTGTCGCCAAGAAGCCGGGTGCCAATGCAGCCGACATCACCAAGGCCATCGAACACCGTATCGAGATCTTGCGTGGGAGTGTCATTCCAGAGGGCGTGGAAGTTACCGTCACGCGGGACTACGGCAAGACCGCGAACGACAAGGCGATCAAGCTGATCCAGAAATTGGTGTTCGCGACGATGGCGGTGGTCTTGTTGGTGCTGTTTGCGCTGGGCTGGCGCGAAGCCATCGTGGTGGGCGCCGCGGTCATCATCACGCTGGCGCTGACCCTGTTCGCCAGTTGGGCGATGGGTTTCACGATCAATCGCGTATCACTTTTTGCTCTGATCTTCTCCATCGGTATCTTGGTTGACGATGCCATTGTGGTGGTGGAGAACATCCATCGGCATATGGCAAAAGGTGGTCGAACCTTGTTCGAGGCTATCCCTCCGGCGGTCGATGAGGTCGGCAGTCCGACCATCCTGGCGACGTTCACCGTGATCGCTGCCCTGTTGCCAATGGCTTTCGTCACCGGATTGATGGGGCCCTATATGCGGCCGATCCCGATCAATGCCTCGGTGGGCATGCTGCTATCGCTGGCGGTGGCATTGATCGTGACGCCCTGGCTGTCCTTGAAGCTGCTGTCGCGCCACCTTGGCGAGCATGCACAGGGCACATCCGATGGTCATGGTGCGGGCATCGCGGCGCGACTGCATGGCGTTTTTGATCGCATTATGCGGCCCTTCCTCGACCGCCAACGTGGTGGCCGACGTCGAAACTGGTTGTGGGCGGGTATCGGTGTGGCACTGGTGCTGTCTGCCGGGATGGCCGTGGTGCAGTGGGTGGTTCTGAAGATGCTGCCGTTCGACAACAAGTCGGAATTCCAGGTCGTGGTCGACATGCCCGAAGGCAGCACGCTGGAGCGCACGAATGCGCTGCTTCAGGAACTGGCCGGCGTGGTCGCCGAACTGCCAGAAGTGAGCGATTATCAGGGCTACGCGGGAACCTCCGGACCTGTCAATTTCAATGGCCTCGTCCGCCAGTACTACCTGCGTCAGGGTCCCATCGTCGCCGACCTGCAAGTCAACCTGGTCGACAAGCATGATCGCGATCGCAAGAGTCACGAGATCGCCCGCGCGGTGCGTCCACAGCTCGCTGCAATCGGCAAGCAGTACGGCGCATCCGTCAAAGTCGTCGAGGTTCCGCCCGGACCGCCAGTTCTGTCTCCGCTGGTCGCGGAAATCTATGGGCCGGATAAGGCCACGGCACGCGCCATGGCGCGTGAGCTGGTCGGCAAGTTCGAGGCGACCGAGGGCTTGGTGGACATCGATACCACGGTCGAGTCGGAATCAGCGCGCGATCTGGTGCTGGTGGATCGTGCGCGTGCAGCCCAGTTGGGCGTCAGTCAGGCGGCCATTGCGCAGGCCTTGCGGACCGGCTTGTCCGGCAATGACGCGACCTACCTGCGAGACGGCGCTTCGAAGTATCCCGTGCCGGTGCGCTTGCGCTTGCCTGCCGGTGATCAAGCCAGCATGGATCAATTGCTGGCGCTTCGAGTTCGCACTCAGGACGGGCGACTGATCCCGTTGTCCGAAGTCGTTACGGTGCAGCGCGTCACCTGGGAGAATGCGATCTATCACAAGGACCTGCTGCCGGTCGTATACGTCATGGCAGACGAGGCGGGTGCGTTGGATAGCCCTCTCTATGGCATGTTTGACGTGGTCGGCCAGTTGGGTGACGAGATGCTCGCTGGCTACGGCATCAAGCAGTACTTCATTGCTCAGCCGGAGTCCACGGCGGAGTTCGGCATCAAATGGGACGGCGAGTGGCAGATCACCTATGAAACGTTCCGCGACATGGGAATCGCCTATGGCGTGGGCATGGTGCTGATCTATCTGCTGGTGGTGGCGCAGTTCCGCAGCTATGTCGTTCCACTGATCATCATGGCGCCGATTCCGCTCACCGTGATTGGCGTGATGCCCGGCCACGCCTTGCTCGGTGCGCAATTCACCGCGACCAGCATGATCGGCATGATCGCGTTGGC
Source organism: Lysobacteraceae bacterium (assembly GCA_041395245.1). GTDB lineage: Bacteria > Pseudomonadota > Gammaproteobacteria > Xanthomonadales > Xanthomonadaceae > Aquimonas. Next base: position 142,984 of record JAWLAY010000006.1, on the reverse strand, counting down.
GGGAATCATCGTGCGCAACTCGATATTGCTGGTGGACTTCATCAACAGCGAGCTGGCGGCGGGTCGTCGCCTTGACGACGCAGTGATCGACGCCTGTGCCGTCCGCGCGCAGCCGATTGCTCTAACGGCGCTGGCGGCGATGCTCGGTGCGTTGTTCATCCTTGATGACCCCATTTTCAATGGCCTCGCCATTGCGCTGATCTTCGGCATCCTGGTGAGCACGGTCCTGACCCTGGTCGTGATCCCCTTGCTCTACTACGTGTTTCTCAATCGTCGCCAGCCCGGCGAGGCGCAGCCATGACTGATACCGATTCACTGATCATTGCCTGTCCGCATTGTCACGGACTCAACCGTTTGCCGCAGGCACGCCTGAAGGATGCGCCACACTGCGGCAAGTGCGGCGCGACGATTTTCTCGGGCAAACCGTTCGAGCTCGACGCCAGCAATTTCGATGTTCATGTGGCACGTTCGCAGTTGCCCATCTTGGTCGACTTCTGGGCGCCGTGGTGTGGTCCCTGTCGATTGATGGCGCCTGCCTTCGCGCAAGCTGCCTCGCAGTTGGAACCCCAGTTCCATCTGGCCAAGGTGGACACCGAAGCACAGCCGATGCTGGGGCAGCGTTTCGGTATACGCAGCATTCCCACACTGGCGCTGTTTCACAACGGCCAGGAGATCGGCCGTCAGTCCGGTGCCTTGCCCGTCGGCGAGATCGTGCGCTTCGCGCGCACCCAATTCATGAATTACGCGGCGGGTCTGTAGCCATGTCCGAGGCCAGCTTTTCACTGACCGTCGAGCAGGAATCCGACTACGTCTTTCGAATCCGCTTCGATGACACCGGCATCCCCGATCTGCTGACCGACGAACCGGAGCCGCTCGGTGGCGGCAGTGGCCCCAATCCGTCGCGCATGCTGGTCGCGGCGGTCGCCAACTGCATGAGCGCCAGCCTGTTGTTCTCGCTACGCAAGTTCAAGAACACGCCGGGACCGCTGATGACCAAGGCGACCGCACATGTCGGCCGCAGCGCGGAAGGGCGACTGCGTGTCGAGCGAATCGATGCCGAAATCGCTTTGCCGGAAATGGCGGGCAGCTATGCCCAGCTTGATCGCATCCTTGCCCAGTTCGAACAGTTCTGTGTTGTCACCGAGAGCGTGCGCACCGGCGTTGCCGTGAACGTGCGCGTCGTCGATCCGACCGGGGTCGTCCTGCACGGTGAATGAGTTCGCTATCGAATTTCTCTGATGGAGCTACGCCAATGAAAACGCTCGCCATCGCCCTGGGTTTGCTGATGATCGGCTCGGCCGTCTCGGCGCAGGATGCGGTCAACCCGGACGCTGCCCACATCGCCAAAGCTCAGGCGGCAATCAAGGACCTCGGTCAGTCCTTGCGTGGCGCACTGGTCGCAACGATGCAGGCGGAAGGTCCGGTCGCGGCGGTCAACTTCTGCCATGACCAAGCCCCCGTCATCGCTGCGCAAGTGGCCGAGCGGCATCAGGTGCAGATCGGGCGCACGGCAGTTCGACATCGCAGCCCGGGAAACGCCCCGACCGAATGGCAGCAGGCCGCGTTGGCGGAGTTTGCTGCCAGGGTGGCGCAGGGCAGTCCTGCCGCAGGCATGAGTACCCAGAGCAGCGAGGTCGTCGACGGTCAGGCCCGCTTCCGCTTTGCGCAGAGCATTCCGACCGAGACACCGTGCCTTGCCTGCCATGGTGACAACGTGGCGGCGCCGATCAAGGCCGAAATCGACAAACATTACCCCGATGACACTGCCACCGGCTTCAAGGAAGGCGATCTGCGTGGCATGTTCTGGGTCGAATTCCCCATCGCTCCTGCTGCCGAGCCGGTTTCACAGAACCCACCAGACCAACGCGCCCCGATCCTGATGAGCGAAGAGCAGCGTGCCTCCTTGCGTTTGGAAATGCGCGGGCGAATGGAAACCATGCAGGGTGTCATGGCCGCCTTGGCCGCCGGTGACTGGGCGGCCGTGGCCAAACGCGCCGAGGAGGGCACACGTGGCCAACACCGCGGTGTCGACTTCCGCTCCGCCTTGCCGCAAGCATGGTTTGGCATGGCTCGCCCGATGCACGGCGAATTTGCCGCGATTCAGCGCGAGGCCGAAGGCGGTCAGCGCATCGATGTCGCACTTCAGCATCTTGCCCAGGCGGGACAGTACTGCACCGCCTGTCATGCGAGCTTCCGTCCCGTTACGCCCGCTGAGCACGCCGTCGCGCAGCAATGACCCTGAATCACGCGAATCCGCGCGCATTTTGGGATTCGCGATTCGCGGAAATCGACAGTCTGTACGGTCAACTGCCGAATGCTTGGCTGTATGAGTGCGCCATCAGCCTGCCTCCCCACGGTGGACGCGTGTTGTGCGCCGCCGAAGGCCAGGGTCGCAACGCATTGTGGCTGGCCAGGCAAGGTTGTGAGGTCCACGCCGTCGATATCTCCGCCGTGGCGCTGGAACAACTGGAATGCCGCGCACATCAAAGCGGATTGCCCATCACCTGCGAGCAAGCGGACCTCGCCACCTGGACGGCAGAGCCTGCGGGCTTTGATGCCGCTTTGCTGATCTTCGCCCACTTCCCGCCAACGGTGCGGGAGCATGTGCACACGCAAGTCCAACGCGCCCTTAAACCGAGAGGTTGGTTGGTGTTGGAAGCATTTTCCCCGGAGCAACTCGGATTGACCTCCGGCGGACCGCGAAATCCCGCCTGGCTCTACAGTGCAAAACTGATGGGCGAAGATTTCGCATCCATGCAGATCGCTACACTGAGCGAGCTCCGAATCCGTCTGGATGAAGGCGCCGGACATCAGGGCGAAGCTGCGGTGGTCCGCCTGCTTGCAAGGCGAATCAAAGCGGACGCACAGTAACAACGCATAATCTGCGGCCACAATAGCCTGCGCGCTGCGCGGACGGGGCAACGTGACGCCTATCGGCTCAACTCTACCGACCATCTGGCTGGACTGGAGTCCCTGAAGGCTCGGGCGTAGGGTGGGAGCGTCAAAAAAGGGGGAGCGCATGCCAGCAAAACAAAGAATGTCGCGAGCAGCGATCAGGCTGACAAAGCTTGGCGCGCAGCGTGGCGTGACCCTGATGGAACTGATGATCACCATTGCAATCGTCGGGATCACACTTTCGCTGGCACTGCCGAGCTTCAACAATTCAATGCAGCGCAATCGAATCGTGTCGACTGCCAATGAAATGGTCGGCGCAATGAGCTTGGCTCGTGCAGAAGCTATTCGAAACAATCGCACGGCGACGTTCTGTGCGAGCGACGATCAGGTCACATGCAGTGGAACGTGGGAAGACGGCTGGATAGCCTTGGTCGATTTGGACGGGGATGGCGCACAAGATGTGCTCAGAGTTGGCGCGGTAAGCGAGAAAGATTCAGTTGCTGCGGCCGCCCAACAGATTCAGTTCAATGCACGCGGGCTAAAAATTAGTCCGGCTGGCGACACCGCCATTGCAATTCAACCGAACGATTGCACAACTGGACTGCCGCATCGAAGGGTCATATCGGTGACGGCGACAGGTTCGGCATCGGTGTCAAGTCATGGCACAGAGACAAACTGCATTTGATGGTCAGGGAATTCCATGGATCAGATTGGGAATAAAAAATACACGCGTGGCGTTTCGCTTATTGAGGTGATGGTCGCTGTGTTGGTGTTATCGATTGGGCTTTTGGGTATGGCGTCGTTGATGGGTGTTTCGCTAAGGAATACTCAGAGTGCTAATTACAGAACTCAAGCGGCCAACCTTGCATACGAATACATCGACACCGCGCGAGCATACATTGCAATCGGTGGAGGTGACAAGCTTGGCTATATTCTGCAGCCGGCATGGTCAGCTGCGGCGTGTGACATTGCTGTCGCACCTGCATACAATTGTGGCGCGATGGCTGATTCGTTGAATTGCGATATTCGCCGTATTGCCGACCATGTCTGTCGAGTTTTGCCAGGAGGCAGAATTCGTGCGACGGCGGTGGCGGTTGGCGGGAATCCGCAGCGCTTGCAACTGACGGTGGATGTCTGCTGGACCGACGATCGCGGCGCCGAAGATGTCGGTGCCGTAACTGCTGACTGTGGTGGGGACACTACAACACGAAATTCGGAAACGCAATTCACTGTGGTGACAGAGTTATGAAAAATATCGCCTTCAGTCGCACGCGTGGGTGGGGCGCGTCACGAGGATTGTCATTGGTTGAGTTGATGGTGGCGCTCGCCATCGGAGTCGTCTTGCTGCTTGGTCTCGTTGAGATATTTGGTGCTTCCAGGGCCGCCTTTTCTGCAGCGGAAGGCGCATCTCGAAATCAAGAGGCGGGCCGTTTTGCGATGGAGTTTTTGCGGCATGATGTTCGAATGGCTGGCCATTTGGGCTGCTTGAATGAAAACGCCTACCAGTCGAATGCCGGTGCGCTCTATAACCATGCTGTGAACCCCTCGACCAATTTCACTGCTGCACCTTTTTCGCTGCGCGTTGACTATCCCATTCAAGGATATAACTACGTCGGGACCAATCCGGGGCAAAGCGTCGACCTGACTGCAGGTATTTCAGCTGCGCCAGGAAACGGAAGTTGGGACCCTCCCCTTCCCGCTGCGCTCGGAGCGCTGATCGGTGGTGCAAGCTCAGCTGTCGTAGGTAGTGATGTATTGGTTGTGCGTTTTCTGAGTAGTGAGTTTGTAGACAGCGCATTTGTCAATGTGGCAGCCAATCAGATTCAGTTTAATGATCCACTCGACGGCCCATTTTTTTTAGAACAAGCTGTTTACGGTGTCACGAATTGCCGTGTCTTGAGTGTTGTTCAGGCTCGGAGTGGGCCGTCGGGAATTATCGTGAACACAGGGATTGGCGGTCTAAACGCTGTCGCTTGGAGCGCTGTTGAAGACGGGTATGCATCGCCGGGGACGTATATCCACCGTTATAACTATATTGTCTATTTTGTTGGAATCGACGCTGCCTCGGGTCAGCCTAGTCTGATGCGGCGAAACTTTGATGCTGGTGTCGGCGGTAGTCAGCTTGGTGTAAACGAAGTCTTAGTGGAAGGGATTGAGTCACTGCAGTTTGTGTTTGGTATTGATAACAGTACTCCCAAGGACGACGTGGTGGATGTCTACGGCAGTGCCAGTGATGTAGATGATTTGGCTGTTCCTGCCGGGTTAGATGATGCCGGGCGCTGGCGCTTGGTCACAACAGTTCGTTTGGGAATTTTGGCTCGTAGTCCGAATGCTGCGTCAGTACCACAAGTTGGCGCCTCCTCGCAGTTGCGTGCGGCAGATTCGCGTTTTCTCCCGCCCGACGACAACCGTGTTCGACAAACCTATGAAACCTTGATCACGATTCGTAATCGGGTGAGGAATTGACATGTCTCGACTGATAGCAATTCGCAGTTCAAACCAATCTGGCGCAGCTTTGTTCGTCTCGATGATGATTCTTATTCTTTTGACGATGCTGGCGTTGTCTACATCCCAAGTGACTGCGTTGCAGGAAAAGATGGCGTCAGCCTACTGGGCCGATACGCGAGCGTTTGAGCGATCGGAAATGGCACTGCGCGCACAGGAGCGCTTGGTCCGTCAAGAAGCAGAACTTGGCTTGTGTAATTCAGACGGCGTTCAACTACCGGATTGGGTTGTCGATGCACCCACGGGACCTGGCACGCATGTCATGGCTATCCGAGGGCAGGTTGCGCGGGGTAGCGGTGTCGAGTCGAGTATTGAGGTGGGTACCGCATTGGGATCGACTGATTGTGCATATTTTCGCGTCTCCGCGGCAGATGCCGATGTGGATACGACAGTATCAGATGCCTCTTCGTGGTCGGTCGTGCAGTCGGTTTTTGTGCCGTGAAATCTGAAGGAGTGTGCTCGATGAATCGTTCCGGCCTTTTAAATGGTTTGCTTGTCGCCATTCTGGTCGCTGTCGCAGGGGGCAGCGCTCCAGCGCAGGCGGCACTTTACGACATTGCCGATACGCCGTTGTATGTTCAAGCTCCCGTGAAACCGGCATTTATTATGGCGGTAGATGATTCGGGTTCAATGCAGTGGGAAATCCTGGCTCGAAATCAGGACGGCGAACTCGTCTGGAACACGACTGACGATTCCTTTTTTAAAGACGACGGGAGTCTTCAGTCGAGTGGCGTTACTGATTATCTTGAGTTGTTTCCGTTCCCCGGTCGCGGCACAAAACGCAAAGCAGTTCCCCCGACGCCGAACTTTGGCTTCGCGCGGTCGCACGAATTCAATCCAATGTACTACAACCCGTTTAGCGAATACCGTCCTTGGCGCAAAGCAGAAGAACCGCATTGGTCAGATGCGAATCCTTCTGCGGCGATCGTCGATCCTCGGTTGTCGGTGTCAACCAATAATCCGGCCTTCGATTTGACGTCTGATGTGCGCAGTTATGGGGGTGGGAGTAGTACAACTAACGATTACGACTTCTACGTTGCAAATGGGATGACGCTTCCGATTGGGACGGAATATCGGGAAAATGGATCATCATGCAGCGGATTGGCGGGGTCGACGAATGTTTGGAATACGGCGTCTTCAGTTCAGACTGCCAGTGCAAATTGTCAGCATGTTGCTATTACATATTTTCCCGCAACATTCTATCTGACCGACAGTTCGTTTCCTGGTTATACGGCGACGCCATTGGAAATTACGAATGCATCGGGTGGTCCACGCGATACGACACTGTATCGTTACGAAATTAAACCGGGAAATATGACCGCTACGGCATATGCCAAGCAGATTCAGAACTTTGCGAATTGGTTCCAGTATTATCGAAATCGGAATTTGGCTTTGGTGGGTTCGCTGACCGAGTCGTTGCTTGACGTTAGTTTCATGCGGGTTGGCATTTTTCGTATTAATAACCGCGTGAATGTGACGATGTACGATTTGGAGCCGTATGATGTTGATAGTGATGGCGATATTGACGTCAATCCGGATAAAGTATCGTTGTATAGCGTTATCACAGCGATCAACGGAAATAGTGGCACTCCGAATCGCTACGCAGTCGATCATTTGGGGAAACAGTTCCGTCGCACAGGTACTTCTGACAGTCTTCCTATTCCCACGAACCCCTCATTAGGTGGAGCCTGCCAAGTCAATGCGGGTATGCTGTTTACGGATGGGTATTCTAACGGGGGGACTCCCTACACGACCAACTATGATTCCGGGATGGGCTCTCCATTTGCGGACTCGTATGGTGGAACGCTAGCGGATGTCGCCGCAAAACATTATATCCAAAACATTCGGCCTGCTGTTTCCGCTGGCAAGATGCGGGTTCCTCCCGCATGCGCGTCAGCCACGCCGGACCCTCGCTTGGATTGTCGCGTCGATCCGCATATGAATTTCTATGGGGTTACGCTCGGTGCGTTGGGGATAATTTATGGTGTTGATTTGGATGCGACGTCCGATCCATTTCTACATCCGCCCGCTTGGGGTGCTGATACCGACAGCAATCTTGGCGCCGTGGATGCAATCTGGCATGGCACGGTCAATACTCGTGGTAAGTTCATTAATGCAATGAACTCGCAGGAAATTACCGCCGCTTTTCGCTCAGTATTGCAGGACATTGGCGAAAAGGCTCGACCCGCGGGGGGCGTGGCAGCTTCAGGAACTCGTCGCGAGTCCGGCTTCCTTGTCTACGTACCAGAATATGCCAGTGCGGACTGGACAGGTAACGTCAGAGCATACGAGTTGACGGCAAGTGGTGCATTGGGGACGCTTTCTTGGGACGCGGCTTCGAAACTGGCAACAGTGAATCCTGCCGATCGCAAAATCTTTGCTTCTGTTCCAAATGGTTCAAGCGGTTATCAGTTGGTTCCGTTTACGGTATCTGGTTTAGGGGGAGAGACGGCTGCGCAAGTTAAGCTGGGTATCGACAGTGACGATATACCCGACTACGGTAGCGATACCTTTGATCCAGCTGCCCGCGTGATTGACTACATTCGAGGTGACCAGACTTTCGAGGTGGCGAATGGTGGCGTGTTGCGTGATCGAGAGTCTCTAATCGGGGATATCTTGGGCTCGCAGCCAGATATCACCATGGCATCGACATCGGGTTACATCAATTTGCCGCCGGCAGACGGCGGTGGCGCCTCTGGCACCGGTTCTTATGGGGCCTATCTTGAAGCCAAGCGCTCGAAGACGCCTGTTTTGTTCGTTGGTGCCAACGACGGTATGCTTCATGCGTTTGACGGCAGTAATTCGGCTTCTGGCGGGAGGGAGTTGTTCAGCATCATCCCCAATAGCGTGATGTCGAAGTTGGGTGAGCTTCCTAAGAAGAGCTACAGTCACCGCTATTTTGTCGATGGATCGCCTATCCAATCCGATGTTCGTTTCGGTGGGGCGTGGCGGACAATTGTTACCGTTGCGACCGGTGTTGGTGGTCGCTCTGTTTTGGCGGTGGATGCCACCGATGCGGCGTCTGGATTCGTTTCCCATGATTTCCTTTGGGAGTTTACCAACGCAAACTTGGGCTATACCATCGGGCAACCGCGTCCTGCGCTTTTGCAAAACGGCGAGTGGTCTGTACTGGTTCCTAACGGAATCAACGGGAACGATCACAAGGCTCATTTGTTTGTTCTGGATGCGGCGGATGGCTCTATTGTTTCCGATATCCAATTGGGGACGTCAGGTACGCTCTCAAAGCCGAATGGCTTAACGTCGGCGGTTCCGGTTGATACAGATTTTGATGCGAAGGCCGACGTTATCTATGCGGGTGACATGTACGGACAACTGTGGAAATTGGTTGTGGCTTCAAGTGGCGGCGTTTCGATTGGAAACGGTGGTGTGCCGCTGTATGCTGCGAAGGATGGCTCTGGTAACGCGCAGTACATTACTGGTTCGATAACTGCGACTGTGCATCACCTTTCTGGTCAGATGGTTTACTTCGGCACGGGTAAGTATCTCTCGACATCGGATAGCGCTCCTGGTGCGACTCCTCAGGTGGAAACGTTCTACGGAATTTGGGACAACAGTGCGACTGTTTCTGGGCGGTCTGCGCTTGTTGAACAGCGGATCACGTCTGAAATTGATACCGCTGAAGGGCGTTCGCGTGTGATTACGACCAATGCAGTCAATTGGCTGACCCAGAAGGGTTGGTACATTGATTTGAAGGTGCAGGGTGCATCCAGCGGATATGGCGAGAAGTTTTTCGGTCGCCCTCGCGTGCAATTGGGGCGAGTTCTGTTCACGACGTTTACGCCTGATGGCGACGTGTGCAATCCAGGCGGTACCAACCGTGTTTACTCGCTGGCGGCGTTGACTGGAGCGTCTAATCTTGGAGTCGGCGATTGTCCGGACTGTGGTGCCGTGGTAATAGGCTCGGGTAGTCCGGCTGTCTCGCCGCCTGTTGTGCTTACGCCGCCCTCCAGTAGTTGTCGCCCCGGTATTGATGCCGGCTGTGATCTCCAGTATGAGGATGAAGATGGTAATGCGTGCACACCAGGTGATGCTGGGTGCAATGCGGTAAGTCCTGCGGCGGGTCCGGGTTGTGTCAACGACATTGGGCTGGTTCTGAGTAATGGAATTCGGCGTATCGCCACCTTGTCCTGCGGACGCCAATCCTGGCGCCAGATGCAATAGCTTGTGTGCGTGCGGCGTTCAGTCGTCCGCCTCTCTCCGGAGTCGAATATGTTCAAACGAAGCAAGATGGGTGGGTTCTCCCTGATCGAGTTGATGGTCGTCGTGGCGATTGTGGCGATCATCACCGCGATTGCGGTCCCGAGCTATCAGGAGCAGGTGCGTAAATCCAATCGTGGCTTGGCAAAGAGCGACTTGCTGGAGTTGACTCAATGTGCCGAGCGCTTTCACACGACGAACAGCACCTATACCGGATTCGACGCGGCGGACGCCTGTGATGTGAATGATAAGGACGGTGATTGGTACGATTTCGCCGTTGCCAACGTCACGCGCACCACCTTTACGCTGAGCGCAACGGCTCAGGGAGGCCAGGTGGATGACAAGTGCGGCAACTTGGGTATCAATCAGGCGAACGTGCGGACGCATTCCGCCGGCACGGCGGCGGATCGTTGCTGGGAATAGTCCGCGTGTGTTGATGTGTTGTTGCGAAGGGCGAGCCGTTTGGTTCGCCCTTCGTCATTTTGGGGCGCAGCCTACATATTGCGGCGATAGCGTCCGCCGGCGGCAAACAACACTTGGGTGATCTCGCCGAGCGAGCAGTGGCGGACGGCATCCATCAACGCGGCGAAGACATTGTCGCCCTGCAGGGCGGCTTGCTGGACGCGTACTAGTGCTTGCGGGCGGTGTGGTGCATGGCGTCGCTGGAAGTCGCGCAGGCGTTCGAGTTGCGAGTGCTTTTCGTCCTCGGTTGAACGCGCCAGTTCAATGGGTCGGTCGATGTTCTGGCTATCCGGACCAAGGAAGGTGTTGACGCCGATGATGGGCAGGCTGCCGTCGTGTTTGCGGTGCTCGTAGAGCATCGATTCGTCTTGGATCTTGCCGCGCTGGTAGCCGGTTTCCATGGCACCCAGCACGCCACCGCGTGAGGTGATGGCATCGAACTCGCGCAACACGGCTTCCTCAACCAGGTCGGTGAGTTCATCGATGATGAAGCTGCCCTGCAGTGGGTTCTCGTTTTTCGCCAGGCCAAATTCGCGATTGATGATCAACTGGATCGCCATGGCGCGACGCACCGATTCGTCGGTGGGCGTGGTGATGGCTTCGTCATAGGCGTTGGTGTGCAGGCTGTTGCAGTTGTCGTTGATCGCCAGCAGCGCCTGCAAGGTGGTGCGGATGTCGTTGAAGTCCATTTCCTGCGCGTGCAATGAACGTCCCGAGGTTTGCACGTGGTACTTCAACTTCTGGCTGCGTTCGTTGGCGCCGTATTTGTCGCGCATCGCGATGGACCAGATTCGCCGCGCCACGCGACCGATCACTGTGTATTCCGGGTCCATGCCGTTGCTGAAGAAAAAACTCAGGTTAGGCGCGAAATCATCAATGTGCATGCCGCGTGCGAGATAGCTCTCGACGTAGGTAAACCCGTTGGAGAGCGTGAACGCGAGTTGGCTGATCGGGTTCGCGCCGGCTTCGGCGATGTGATAGCCGGAAATCGACACCGAATAGAAGTTCTGCACCTTGTGTTCGACGAAGTAGGACTGGATGTCGCCCATCATCTTCAGTGCGAACTCGGTGCTGAAGATGCAGGTGTTCTGCCCTTGATCTTCCTTCAGGATGTCGGCTTGCACGGTGCCGCGGACAGTCTGCAGGGTGCGCGCCTTCAGGGCGGCGTATTCGGGCTCGTCCGGCTCGCGCCCGTGGGTGCTCACATAACGGGCATGCTGCTGGTCGATGGCCGTGTTGAGGAACATCGCCAGAACGATCGGTGCTGGGCCGTTGATGGTCATTGATACCGACGTGCTCGGTGCGCAAAGGTCGAATCCGTCATACAGCACGCGCATGTCTTCGAGGCTGCAGATCGACACGCCTGCGTTGCCGATCTTGCCGTAGATGTCGGGTCGCTCATCCGGGTCCCAGCCGTAGAGCGTTACCGAATCAAAGGCCGTCGAAAGGCGATGCGCGGGCATGTCTTCGGACACGCGCTTGAAGCGCCGGTTGGTTCGAAAGGCATCGCCTTCGCCCGCAAACATGCGGGTTGGGTCTTCGCCCTCGCGTTTGAACGGAAACACCCCGGCGGTGAACGGGAAATAGCCGGGCAAGTGTTCGCGGCGCAGGAAGCGCAACAGATCGCCTTCTCCCAGCAAGCGAGGCAGCGACACTTTGGCGATCCGGTTGCCGGACAGGGTTTCATGGCGAAGCTGGGTGCGCAGTTCGCGATCGCGCACTTGGGTGATGAAGGCGTCAGCGGAATAACGCGCGGCCAAGGCGGGCCATTCGGCAAGCAGGCGCTGGCTGTGATCGTCCAGGCCGGACGCGATGCACTCCGCCGCCGCTTGCCAGGCCGGGTCGGAACCCACATGGTCTGGTAACAAGGCGCGCGCCTGACGCAGTGCCTGTGCCTGCTGGGCGAGTTGCGCCTGGCGCTCGGTCGCCTGGTGGTAGTGGCGGACCGTGTCCGCAATTTCTGACAGATAGCGCACCCGCTCCGGTGGCACGCCGGCGCGACGATTGCTGGACGCCTTGACCGATACCGGGCTCAGTTGACCGGGTTGCAGGCGCAGTCCGTGGGCACTCAGCAGCGGTGTCAGTGCCTGATACAAGGCGCTGACGCCATCGTCATTGAAGCGCGCTGCCATGGTGCCGAACACCGGCATGTTGTCGAGCGGCTCGGCGAAGCGCTCGCGATTGCGCTGGACTTGCTTGCGCACATCGCGCAGCGCGTCCTCGGCGCCTTTGCGGTCGAACTTGTTGATCGCGATGAGATCGGCGAAATCGAGCATGTCGATCTTTTCCAACTGCGATGCCGCGCCGAATTCCGGCGTCATCACGTACAGCGAGACATCCACGAACGGCACGATGGCCGCATCGCCCTGGCCGATGCCTGACGTCTCGACGATGATCAGATCGAAACCGCAGACCGAGCAGGCGGCGATCACGTCACTCAGCGAGTTGGAGATCTCGCTGCCCGCATCGCGTGTTGCCAGCGAGCGCATGTGAATACGCGGACTCTCGATGGCATTCATGCGAATGCGATCACCCAGCAGCGCGCCACCGGTGCGGCGTCGAGTGGGGTCAATCGATATCACGGCAATGTCGAGCTGATCGGCTTGGTCTTGCCGCAGGCGAAGGATGAGTTCATCGGTTAGCGACGATTTTCCCGCGCCGCCGGTGCCGGTGATACCGAGTCGCGGAGTGGGCCGCTGTGCGGCGGCGGCGCGCAATGCATCCAGCGTGGCGGCATCGTAGCGTCCCTGCTCGATAGCGGAAATCGCACCCGACAGCGCGCGACGGTTACCGGATTGCAATTGCCCGAGCAGTTCGTCCGCGGTCGGTGCATGGCGGCAAATGTCGAAATCCGCCGACTGCATCAGGTCGGCGATCATGCCCTGCAACCCCATCGCAGCGCCGTCGGCGGGGGAATACAGGCGCGTGACGCCATAGGCCATCAGTTCGCGAATCTCGGCGGGCACGATCACCCCTCCGCCGCCGCCAAACACGCGGACATGCGCCGCGTCGCGTGCGCGAAGCTGATCGACCATGTAGCGAAAGAACTCGTTGTGTCCGCCCTGGTAGGACGTCACCGCAATCGCGTGTGCGTCCTCTTGCAGCGCGGCATTGACGATCTCATCCACCGAGCGGTTGTGGCCGAGGTGAATGACTTCCGCCCCCATCGATTGCAGGATGCGACGCATGATGTTGATCGATGCGTCGTGGCCATCAAACAGGGAGGTCGCAGTGATGATTCGAATCTTGTGCTGCGGGCGATAGCTGACGGTGTTCGACATGGACAGACAACGGGCGCGGGGGGAGGCGTCATCTTACCCGCCGCCTCCGCGCACCGTCGAAAAGCGGCGTCAGCGCTTGGGTTGCAGCAGTGTTCCACTGCAGCGGTTAGCGCCGCACAAACAGGCCCAGAGTTTCTTCAGCCTCGGAGAGTGCGGAACGGAAAGACGAATGCCGTAGTTGTAGGTCAGTTCCTCGCCCGGTGCGATATCACGCAGCGCTTCGATCACCACGCGATCCTTGCGGGGGTCGCCGTTGCTGGACTCGATCAGAAAGGCCTGGCAGTTCGGCTCGCAACTGTGATTCAGCCAGCGCGCGACGTTGCCGCGGACATTCGCATCGATCAGGTAGTGGTCGTTCAGCGTGAACAGGAAGGTGTGCCCGCTGTCGATGCTGTCTCCGTAGAGTGCATCGGCTTCTTCGTGGGTGCGCAGCAGGCCTTTGTATTCGATGACCTTGTCACCGGCCTGGATCGGTGCGATGGCAAATACGCCATTGCCATGGATGCGTGAACGTCGTTGCTGGATACGGGCGGGCATAGAAGGTTGTTATGGCGATGGGGACGGCGTGGCGCGCTCGAATTGCCAGCGTTCGCCGTTGGACGTGATCAGTTGCAGTTGCTCGGCGCCGACCTGCAGCGAGCTGGCCTGACGCAAGGCCTCCAGGTAGGCCGATTCGACCGCCATGCGGGCGGCCTCGCAACCCATTTTGCTGGCGGCGATCCCGCTGATGGCAATCGCCGAGTCGGATTGCCATTGCAACTGGCCCAGGTAGCGATTGCAGCCATCGAAGCCACTGACTCGCGTGTCCTCGATATGCAATGTCGGTGGCGCAAGCGCAATGCTGGCGGCATCCAGTTGATCGGATGCCGTCAGTTGCCAATCGCCTTGTGCGGCCGCTTGCGGGCTTTGCTTGCTGACCGGGCGCAGGGCCTCGTTGCCTTCCGAGCAGGCGGTCAGACTCACCATCATCAGGGTGCTCACGATCAACGACGCGCGCATTGGGTTCTCCTCAGCAGCAACCGTGGTCACCAAAGCCGTGACCTCCCGCGCTGACCGCAACCTGGTTGGTTTCACCACGTTGGCTGGCATGGAAGTGGTCGGCGATGACGCGAGCAACGGCCTGGGTAACACGTTTCCCGGTCGGGATATGCAGAAACTCGTTCGGACCATGGGCATTGCTGTGCGGACCGAGCACGCCGGTGATCATGAATTGCGCGCCGGGGAACTTCTCGCCCAGCATACCCATGAACGGAATGGTGCCGCCTTCGCCCATGTAGACCGCCGATTGCCCGAAGGCTTCCTGCGAGGCGTGATCGATGGCGTGGGATAGCCAGTGCGACATCGCGGGCGCATTCCAGCCCGTCGAGCTTTTCTCCAGTTCGAACTCGACGATCGCACCATACGGCGGGTTGTCCAACAGCAGCTTGCGTAGTACTTGACCGGCCTTGTCGCCTTCCAGTGTGGGTGGCAGACGCAACGAGAGTTTCACTGCGGTGTGCGGACGCAGGACATTGCCCGCATTCGACAGCGGCGGAATGCCGTCCACGCCGGTGACCGATAGTGCCGGTCGCCAGGTGCGATTCAGCACGAGTTCGTGCAGTTCGTTCGCCATCGGCTGCATGCCGGGCAGGAAGGGGAACTTGTTCCAGATCGCATCGCCAAGCACCGAAGCCGCACGCTTCGCCTGATCCGCGCGATCCGCCGGAATGTCGACAAACAGCTCGTTCACCTGAATGCGGCCGGTGGTCTCATCTTCCAGCCGCGACAACAGTTGCCGCAGCACGCGGAAGCTGGATGGCACCACGCCCGAGGCATCACCCGAATGCACGCCTTCCGACAGCACTTTCACCACCAGATTGCCGCCTGCCAAGCCGCGCAGCGAGGTGGTGCACCACAGTTGATCGTAGTTGCCACAGCCGGAGTCAAGGCAGACCACCAGCGACGGCATGCCGATGCGTTCGGCCAGATGATCGACGTAGTGCGGCAGGTCGTAACTGCCCGATTCTTCGCAGGCTTCGATCAGGATCACGCAGCGGCAATGGGGCAGATTCTGTTCCTGCAACGAGCGGATCGCCGCCAGCGAGCCGAACAGCGCGTAACCATCATCGGCGCCGCCCCGACCATACAACTTGTCGCCTTTGATGACCGGCTTCCATGGCCCCAGATCATCGGCCCAACCGGTCATTTCGGGTTGCTTGTCGAGGTGCCCATAAAGCAGGACCGCATCCGTGTTGTTGGCGTCGGTGCCGGCAATCTCGATGAAGATCAACGGTGTGCGGCCCGGCAAGCGGACCACTTCAAGCTGCATGCCCTTCAGCGCTTGGGTTCGTGCCCAGCGTTCCATCAGTCCGACGGCGTCGTCCATGTAGCCGTGCGCAACCCAGTCGGCGTCGAACATCGGTGACTTGTTGGGAATACGGATGTAGTCGACCAACTGAGGAACGATTTCGTCATCCCAAAGCTGCGAGATGAAGCGGGAGCACTGTTGCGAATCCATGAGCATTCCAGAACCGGGGGCGAGGGCTTCAGTTTACTTGCTGTCCAGCGTAGCGGCAGGCGATTCGTCAGAAAAAACCGACGGCAGGCTGCGTGAAGTTCGGACCGCGAGTCGGGGTTGGCGCTGATCGTGGCGATGTCGGCAAATCCGGAGACTGTCCCCACTGGCCGAGCAGCGGTCAGCCACCCAAACCACACTGAGGAGCGTTGCCATGAACCGTTTTGCCATGATCCTGAAGTCCTTCGTCCTGTCGCTGGCCTTTGTTGGCGCTGCATTCGCCACGGCGGGCAAGGTCGACATCAACTCCGCAGATGCCGCCACGATTGCCGCCGCATTGAATGGCGTCGGTCCCGCCAAGGCGGAAGCCATCGTCGCGTATCGCACCGAGCACGGTCCGTTCAAGTCGATCGACCAGTTGGTCGAAGTGCGCGGCATCGGTCTTGCCACGGTCGACAAGAATCGCGAGTTGATCGTGCTGGGCGGCGCAAAGTAAGTCGACCCTTGGCCATACAACGATCCCGCCCAGCGAAGAGCCTGGCGGGATCGTTGTGCTACCGCAGGCTCAGGCCCACTCGGTCAGGCCCTCGCGGGCATACAGCTCGGTGAAACTCGGTCGCGCCTTCATGCGTGCGACAAACGCCGCACAGGCGGGCCAACTGGTTGCAGGGCGAGGCATGTTGCGTGACCAGCGCATCAGCATGAACAGGAAGAAGTCCACGGCCAGCGGTTGCGCCCCGCATAGATACGCAGCGGTGCTCGCCAGTTGCGTGTCGATTCGCTGGAAGAGTTTCTCGATACGTTCCCGAGCGCATTCTTTTGCACTGGCCTGCGCCGCTTCACCGGCCGCTTCCTGCGGATAAAACCAATGCCGGAACGCGGGCTGCAGACCATTGGCCAGCAGCAGGAACCAGCTCAGATACAGGCGTTCCTCGGCGCTACCCGCGGCGGGCGCGAACCGTCGCTGCGTATCGTTGGCAGCCAACCACATCAGCATGGCTGCCGACTCGACCATTGGTACGTCATCGACCAGCAAAGTCGGAACCACGCCACCCGGATTGAGTTTGAGATAGGCCTCGGACTTCTGTTCGCCTTGACTGGTGTCGACCCGTTGTACTCGATGCTCGACGCCCAGTTCGATCAACAGGTGATGCACGCAAAGGCTGGCGGCACCGGGAGAGAAATACAGAGTCAACATGGCAGGTTCCTGTAGTCGAGTGGGATTGGACGGGCGCGACAGTGCATTGTTCTGCGAAGATGCGAATCTGACTATGAGGTGCCCATGATCTTGCCGCAATACCGAATTGGACCCTCGCCGATCCCCGGCGCGGGGCAGGGTGTGTTCGCCGCGGAGCGCATCGCTGCAGGGCGTGTGATCGTCGCGCCGGACGCGATTCCGCGTGTTCACCACATCGCCGATGTGCATGCCATGCCGAACGCCGAAGCGGCCCTGGCAGCCTGCGTGCGGTGGTTTGAAGATCGCTTCACCGTGACACCGGAATGGCCTGACGAGTGCTACCTCAACCATGGCTTCGAGCCGAATGGGCTTTGGCATCTCGGCTTCGTCTTCGCGGCCCGCGAGATCGCTGCGGACGAGGAAATCCTGATCGACTATCGACACCTGCTGGATGACGGGCAGGAGGAGGTATTCCGCGATGCACAGACGGGCATGCGCATCGTCGGCTGGTCATGGGCAGACAGTCTTCGGCGGTCGTCGGTCGAGTTGGCCAAGCTGGCTGAGGCCATGAGTGACTGATCAGAACGCGCGATTCGAAGCAAGGGACGATGATGAACCGCCCGCAGCGGTTCGCCGCCTACAGGTGAAAAACGCATTCAAGGTAAGACGTCCCCGTGACGGATCGGCGGAAAGCAGCGTGTCGTTCGGAATGTCGCTGCTGTGAAAGATCCCGCCGTCGTAGAAGATCATCCGGTTGAAGCGCGGGGGAATGGTGCTCAGATGACTGAACCACGCGTTGCTCTGGCGCATGTAGCCCGGATCGATGCCATAGCGTGCAGCGAAGTCTGCAGCCGGTAGCGCACCGCTGTCGTGGACAAGCTGATTGATCGTTTGCGCGTCGACCTTCGGCTGGAAGAAGCAGGTACCGCCCAGTTGCGGGTCGTGGAACAGATAGGTCACGCACGCCGCGACGCACTGGTCTGGGGGTACGAAGAGTCGATCACGATGGCAGATCCACTGCGGGGGGCCGAGCTCGCTGGAGCGCTTTGTCACCAGTGCGAGGCGCGCGTGACTTTGCAATACGCGCTCTCCAGCAAGATGAGGCGCAATTGATGCGTCGTACAGATGTCTGAAACGCTCGACAATCGCTGCTGGCATGGCGAGTTCGATGCCGGGATACGCATTGTGCGGCGAGGCGACGAACGCCGGCGATTGAAGCGAGGCACGTTCCACCCAGCGCTCGGGCTCGGCCAATGCATCGTCCAGGATCACGACGCAATGCGGTCCGAACAAAGGGTGAAGGCTTAGTCTGGCCCTGGGATTGAACATCGGCGATCAGTCTTCCCTAGGAGTCTGTCGGACTTGAAAGGGAATCGGCTGCAAATCCGTCTGGACGGTCCATTTTTCGCCGCTTCCTTGGGCAATAGTTCGACTATTGCCCTGCGAAACAGGCAAAAACTGTCCTCGCCCAGCCGAATTTTCGCTTCGATTCTTCAAGTCCGACAGGTTCCTAGAAGTCGATGTGCCGAACAGGAACAACAGTGGCTGGTCCAATCGCTCCGCCCAGGCCTGCTCGCTGTGCTCGGCGCCCGGGAAGTAGCGTGTTTGCCAATCGATTTGTGGCCGGTATCCGTGCGCGGCGACGATGGCATCTACCCGCGGTTGCAGTGCGGGATAGAGCGCGTCCAGTGTGGCGTCACCATGGTCAAAGTAAAGGCGATGCCGACCCGCCTGAGGTAAGTCGGCATCCAGCCAATTCAGCAAGGCATCCGGGACTGGATTGTCTTCGAGGCGGAACAGTCCCGGCCAATGTGTCGACAGACAGGCTGCGCCCGCAAACGCGTCGGGATATCGCGACAAGGTGTAGACGGAAATCAGCCCACCCATGCTGGAGCCCATCAAGTAGGCGTGCGATCCGCCTTTCGCTACGGCGTACTCGTGCTCGACAAGCGGGCGAAGTTCTTCCACCAGGAAACGCGCGTAGGCATCCGCACCCGGCGGTACGGGGAATAAGGCTTCACCGGATTCACGGGTCATTCCCAACAGACGCTCGCGTTGCGAAGTCGAGAGGAACTCAAGTGCGCGCTGCGGGAAAAACTCGGCATAACGCGCTTCGCCCGCGTTTGCCACGGCGACGACAATGAAAGGGCGTACGCTGCCTGCGGCCATCAGCTCGGCGGCAACCTCGTCAACGCGCCATTCCTGGTGGTTCCAACTGTTCCCAGCATCGAACAGCATCTGTCCATCGTGCATGTAGAGCGTGTCGTAGGGGGCGGCATCGGGATAACCTGGCGGTGTCCAAACTCCCACGGCGCGGTGCGGGATGTCGCGGAATTCGAGCTGCTGCAAGCGCTCGATGCGACCACTGGACACCGTTGGCAGGCTGGCATCGTCGCTCGCCAGCATTTTTGGCGGATGGAGCACGACAACGACCAGTAGCAGTAGCGACCATTTTTTCACGTGCGTCACCGCATGCCTTGATTGGGAAATTAAGTCTAGCGCTACTGACTAGGAGGCTGCGCGGCAGAAATGATCGAGGCGAAAAGTCGGCCGCGCGAGGACGGATTTTCGACGATTCGCCGGTCCTTGGCACGGCTATGGGCCAAGAATCGACGCAAATAATGGACCTCGCAGACGGCTTTGCAGACCGATTGGCTACTGCCGCGCAGGCTCCTCGCGAAGACCTTGACCGGCTAAGGTCTTGGTATGGGCGGACTCGTGCGGAATGGCATCAGGCAGCACATACTGCGCCGCGAAGTGTTTGTCTGGAAGGTTGTGTTCGATGGTGGTGGGTCTTGGCGAAGCGCTCTCGGTGGGATGCGCGCTGGCGTGGGCAGTGGGGGTCATCCTGTATCGGCGACTGGGCGAGCATATCCCGCCGCTGGCGCTGACCTTCGTCAAGAACAGTCTGGTATGGGCCATGCTGGTGTTGAGCGTGCTTGTCGTTCACGGGCCCGCTTGGCCAACTCTGACTGCCGGGCAATGGGCGCTGACTGCACTGAGTGGCGTGCTTGGCATGGCGCTCGCCGACGTGTTGTACCTGAAGGCACTGAACATGATCGGTGCGGGCGCGATGGGCATCATCGGAAACCTCTATAGCCCCTTCGTGGTTGCCTTGTCCTTCGTGTTTCTCGGCGAGCGCTTTGGCATGCAGCAGGCGTTTGGTTTCGCGCTCGTCATGTCCGGCGTACTGCTCGTTGGCTATCGTTCGCCATCCACCGAGGAGGTTGCGGGGCAACTGAAAGGCATGGTCCTGGGAGGACTGTCGATTGCTGTGATGGCGGTGGCCATCGTGATGGTCAAACGTGTTCTGGAAGTAAGCCCATTGTTTTGGGTTACGTTGATTCGCATGACCGCGGCGCTGGTGGTGCTCGGTGGCGTGCTGATCTGGCGCGGTGAGCTGGGTTCGGTGGTTCGCGGACTTCCGCTGTTGCCCTGGCGGTTGCTGTTGCCAGCCGCGTTTGTCGGGCAGTACCTGTCGACACTGATGTGGCTGGGTGGCTACAAATTTGCGCCCGCTTCCGTGTCCGCCGTGTTGAACGAATCCGCGTCGGCATTCATCGTGCTGTTGGCGTGGCTGTGGCTGAAGGAGCCGGTCAGTCGGCGTGCCATGTTGGGCATTGCGCTGACCCTGTCGGGTGTGGCGGTGATGCTGGTTTGAGGACGTTGCAAGGCCTACGCGGCTGCCCCGACTTTTCTGCGAGTGCAAACAAAAACAGGGCCACCTGACGGAAGCCCTGCAAGATCAAGCCCTGACTTGATTCTTTCGGAAGTGGCCGACGTGGCCCGAAACTAGAAATTCACCGTCCAGTTCAACTCAACTTCGAGCTGACGACCGGGCTGGTAGCTGCGACCGTAGGGCGATACACCCAGGAAATATTGCGACGGCGCATAGCTCGCACCCAGCGCAAGCTGCCCGAACGCGTCGAATGAGCGGCGGTAAGCGGCAGCTAGGTTGAGATCCGTGTAGTCCTCTGCAAGTGCCAGATCCAGCAATTGCGAGGTCGGCGATGGCTGCTGACGCGTCGTATAGCGCAATGACCACTGGCCATCATGCGCATCACGCAGCGTGCCTTCCAGTGCGAACACGGTCAGATCTTGCCACGCAAAGTTCGGTGACGAACTATCGCCCAGCAGAGCAAGAAACCGCGCAGGCAACGCGCCCGACGTGAACGCCTGAACATCACTGTAGAAAACGCGATCCACGCTGGCAGCGAGCTCGAATCGACCACTCGGCGACCACGCCATCTGCGCGCTGACTCGTCCCGGGACATCGAAATCCCCGGGTTCGGAGTAGACACCGCGATAGGACTTGAACGCATCCATATCGATCTGAGTTTGTGCGCTCAGCGCCCACTGCCAATCGGAGCGAGCAAGTCCGGAAAAACCGACATGCATACCTTGGCCCGTCGATAGCTCGGATCGGCCACTGCCGATGATCGCCTGATCGTAGGCGTCAAACGAGGACAGGCCGAATCCCGCCGTCGCAAATCGTTGGCTGGCGACTACAACGCCAACACTGGCATCCACGACCCCCGCCAGCGATGCATTCAATGAGGGCGCAAACTGGTTTGCTTCAAAACTAGCAGCAAGCAAATGACGTGAAGCGGGGGACCAGGCGTTTGGCGAAAAGACCGCACGCGGTGAGTAGCTCGGCAGACTCGAGCCCGACAAATGCTGTTTCACGACATCGAACTGACTCGACTCGATGCTGAACGCCAAGCGCAACCCGGCTGCGTGCAAATCCACCAACGGATTTCGGGCGGCTTCCGCACCGACCCGAGCCTGACCGTCATCGACCGCCCAACTGAAGTTGGGCGTCAAACTACTCCGGGCGTAGGCTTTCCAATCCACACTTGCTGCGTTCGCGCCGCCCAGAGGGCAGCCCAGCGCCACCGCGATGGCGCTGCTCAACAGGATGAAGCGCGAGGAGGATCGAGCCATATTCAAGAGCGAATTCTCAAAGCGGGCGGGTGTGTTGATTCATGAACGATGATCGGGTCGGGGATGGATCCGACACGACACACCGTGCAGTCGTGTCGATATTTGGCCAAAAAACAACACTCGCGTCAAGTGGGTGTGGTGTTTATGCAACGTCGTACTTTAGGCCAAGGTTGGCGTGGTCAGTGATAGTCAAGCGACGTTCGTGGCAAAAATGCGACAATCCGCGGCCCGTCCTTTTCGTCGGCCTTGTCGCGCCATGTCATCGATGTCTCCGTTGGTCTCTCGTTGCCAGTCCGTGCTCAGTATCGCGGGGTCGGATTCGGGTGGTGGCGCTGGGTTGCAGGCCGATCTGAAGTCTTTCATGGCGATGGGCGTGCATGGCCTGACCGCTGTTGCCGCGCTCACCGCTCAGAACACGCGTGCCGTGACCGCTGTCTGGTTGCCTCCCGCGGAGTTCATCCGGGAGCAGATCCGGTGTTTGCTGGATGATTTCGACGTGCGCGCCATCAAGATTGGGATGCTCGCCGATGTGCAGCGAATCGACGCCGTCGCCGAGGCGCTGCGTGAGGTCAGCATTCCGATAGTCCTCGATCCGGTGATGATTTCCAGCAGTGGTGCAAGCCTGCTGGCGGATGAGGCGGTTGCTTGCCTAAGGGCGTCTCTGCTTCCACGCGCCACACTGCTGACTCCCAATTTGCCGGAGGCGGAAGTTCTGGTCGGCTTTCCGATTCGATCAGCACCGGACTTTGATCGTGCGGCGCGTGCGCTCCGCGAATTGGGCGCGACCGGTGTGTTGCTCAAGGGTGGGCATTCAGACGGTGAGGGGGTTGTGCTGGATCGCCTGTATGTGGGAGACGGCGTTCACGTGTTTCAGCACCCTCGGCTGGCTGTTTCGCCGCACGGTACCGGTTGCAGCCTGTCGTCTGCGATCGCCGCGAACCTCGCAAAAGGGCAGGGGCTGGTTCAGGCGGTGCAGGTGGCGATTGAGTTCGTTCACGCCGCTCTGATCGGCGCGTACCGACCTGGTCGAGGGCAACTGTATGTGCTCGACCATGCCATTGCATTCAAGGCGGATCACGCTTAGTACGAACCGGCGCGACTTGCTGCGCCCGAACGTTCTCGCTGGTGCGCGTTGTCGTGTACAACCGCCTGCGATGGCGACTGGTACCATTGGTGCCTGTCAACTGATCGCGTGTGATGTGTATGCGAAATTTGAACCTTGTTGCTCTGGTGTTGATGTTTTTGGCGTCGACGCCTTGCCTCGCTCTGCCGATGGTCGAGTGGCATCCTCTTCAACATCGAGCAGGAAAGTCGGAGGCCGTTAAGCCTGATCGTCCGCTCCCTCTGCGCCGGCCGGTGGAGATGAAACTGAACGCCGAGCTTCAGCGTTCCGGGGAGGTATTGGTACGCTGTGATGACTCTGCGGGGCCAGATTTTTCCCGGCGCTACCAAAGCAATGAAACCACGGTCTCGAGTGAGCGTGCACGCCAATGATCACGCATGTTCGATGGGGTGCGCTAATCCTTATTTTGTCTGCATTGGGTGCCGTTGCGCAGGAAGGGCCGGTCATACTTGTTCCCGGGGCGCCGCTTCAGGTCGACATGCCGGCCGGCGCCGCATCAACCAGTCTCGCTGTGGATGTCCCGGAAGGCGTACGATCAATGCGCCTCGCACTGCTGGCTGCAAATTCCAGTCACGACGTCGACCTCCTTGTTCGCTATGGTCGTCCTTTTGAACTGCGTGCAGAAAATGGCGTCGACGACAGTTTCCTCTTCGACCAAGCGCAGTATCGCTCCGTTTCGGCGACTGGCGATGAGTTTGTTGTGATTACCGATCGGAATCCTATTGCGCTGAAGCCCGGGCGTTGGAACATTGCCCTGATCAACTACCACGTTGCGCCGGTGACTGCGCAGCTCTCGGTGACGCTTGATGCAAATTTGCCCGTTGCGCCGATCAGCATGGTTTTCGATGATCCTGGAGACAGTAGCGATCCTTGCGACATTAGTGGTTGGAACGATCCGACGCCCAAGTCTCCGGTGAGAGGGAATTCGGGAACGACACTTGGTGCTCAACGCCGATTGGCCGCACAAGAGGCGGCGCGTCTGCTTTCGGAGCAACTACAACCTCGTGTGCCGACACGCGTGCGCGCTTGCTGGAAGAATCTGGGCGAGGGAAATAGTCTGACTCTGGCGCAGGCGGGGCCAAACTATTTCTTTCTTGATGACCCTGGAACATTTGTGCACCTGCCTGGCTTGGAGCGCGGTTACACATGGTTCGCTGCTGCTGCTGCTGCGCAACAGGCTGGAACGACCCAGTGTCGCCTCGCGGGCGGGATGAATTGTACGGAAGCCTATGAAGTTGACGCGACTTTCAACTCAACGGTGGATGGTACCCTTGGTCTGGGCGCGCGCAGCTTTGACTATGGATTCACTCAGTCGGGTGCCTTGAACGATCCCAGTTTTGTCACGGTTGCGATGCATGAAATAGCTCATGGCCTCGGATTTGTTGGGTTGATCAATACTGGATTTCGCACAGACCAGCCGCTGGGTTCCAAGATCCGACTGTTGACTGATGGACCCTTGTACGATGATGCCTTCGGTGCAAATACCGTTTGGACAACTGCAGAGGGAGGTGCCACTGGGCTGCCATTTCTCGCGCTTTCGGATGAGCAAAGGTTGGCTGCACTGACATCGTTTGTCAATTTGCGTTTTTCTGGTGAAAATGCAATTGCAGAAGCTGCTTTGGCCAGCAATTTCGGTAGCTCGCCAGCGCCGGAAAATTTCCTCTGGCTGTACGCTCCCAGCCCAATTGAGGGAGGTTCGTCGTATTCCCATGTCGGAAATAACCGATATACACTGCAACCGCAGATGATGCTGCCGAGTATCATCGCAAGTGGTCCGCGCGATCTTGGTATTGGAAGGGGCGTTCTTAAAGACGTTGGTTGGCGCGCGGATGGCAGTCGAATGAGAGCATTCGCCGATGCGCCAAGCTTCGCGTATTACGACCCTGCACGAAATGGGCATGGAATAGATTTCCGTCGTATTTCAACGGCGTTGGTAGGCGTGGAGAGCGAGTATTTTCTCGGCTTCTACACCTATGATTCGCAAGGCAGGCCTGAGTGGTATATCGCTTCGGGACCTGTTATTGACGGTGTCTTTGTTCCCAAACGCTCTGCCAACGGTGACAGTCTTCTGCGGATGGTTTTTACGCCTGATGGCCGCTCGATTGAGGATCCTGACCCGGGGTTCGACGGGAAAGTTCGGCTCGACTTTAACGATGCGCGTTTTCACCCCGCATGTGCCGACGGAAATCCTTCGCGTCGAATGGATGAATCGCTCGCCATCATGAGCTTCTCAATTAATGGTGAGGTGGGGCAGTGGTGCATGCAGCCTGTGGTGATCCCGGCGCAGGTCCAGACCGACTTCAGCAGCACTTGGGCTGATCCCGGTGAGGCCGGGTGGGGACTGGTGATCCAGAGTTTTGATGGCGTGGGTGGAGACGGCTTGTTTTCCATTCTTTTCTACCCGGATTCCGAAGGTCAGCCTCGCTGGGGCATTGCGCAGTCTCTGGCATTCTCTCCGGGCGCCACCGTCGATGTCATGCAAGTCAATGGTTACTGCAGAGAATGCCCGATGCCTGCAGAACAGACCTCGTTCAAGATCGGCAGTATGACGCTTGATTTGATCGGTGGGGGTGCTGGCGTCACAGGAAGTCGCGTCGATGTCAATGTCGGTTTCGACAATGCAGGCAACGGGAGATTTGTCCGCAGTCAGGCCGCAATCTTGCCCTACAGTGATCCGGAGCCCGATCATCAATGACTGAACGCGGCAGGGTGCTGGTGCTCCTGCCGCGCCTTTTTACGGCAGACGACTCCTCAGGATTCGTCGTGGGCCCGCCTCTGTTGAGGCTGCTACAGCATTTCCGACGCGAAATCCGCAAGGCGCGAGCGTTCGCCGCGCCGCAGCGTGATGTGCGCGCTGTGCGCCCAATGTTGGAATCGATCCACGGCGTAGGTCAGTCCGGAGGTGGTTTCGGTGAGGTAGGGCGTATCGATCTGCTCCACGTTTCCGAGGCAGATCATCTTGGTCCCTGGGCCGGCACGGGTCAGAAGCGTCTTCATTTGCTTCGGCGTGAGGTTTTGCGCTTCGTCAATGATGACGTAGCGCCCGAGGAAGGTCCGGCCGCGCATGAAGTTCATCGAGCGGATCTTGATCCGTGAGGCCAGCAATTCGTTGGTCGCTGCACGGCCCCATGAGCCCCCTTCTTGCGGCGATGTGAGCACCTCCAGATTGTCGGTCAGTGCGCCCATCCATGGGGTCATTTTTTCTTCCTCGGTGCCGGGCAGGAAACCGATGTCTTCGCCGACCGATACGGTTGCGCGTGTCATGATGATTTCGCGGTAGCGCTGCTGGTCCAGCGTTTGAGTCAGACCGGCCGCCAGTGCCAACAGCGTTTTCCCGGTGCCGGCGGTGCCAAGCAGCGTGACAAAGTCGATATCTGGGTCCATCAGCGCATTGAGCGCGAAGTTCTGCTCCCGGTTGCGGGCCGCGACTCCCCATACCTGATGGCTGTTGCTTCGGTAGTTATTGACCATCTGCAGAATGCAACGTTCTGCATTGCTTTCGATGACGCGAAGTTCGACCTGGTCGTCACCGGGCAGGTAGAGAAACTCGTTCGGTCGCCACTCTTCGCCTGCCATCGGGCGAATTTCGTAGCGTGTATGCCCACGCTCGATCCATGAGCGCAAGTCACCTTCATGGCGATCCCAGAAGTCTTCCGGCAGTTCACGGGCACCGCTGTACAGCAGGCTGAAGTCGTCGAGTGCGCGATCATTCTCGTAGTCTTCCGCTGGAATCCCGGCAATGCTCGCCTTGATGCGCATGTTGATGTCTTTCGAGACCAACACGACTTCGGCCTTGGGCTGTTGCTTGCGCAGGCTCTGGATCGACGACAGGATCTGATTGTCGCCGCCTTCGCGTTTCCCATGTGGCGCGACGTCGCTGTCGGTCTGAAAGAACAGCTGTCCGATTTCACCGACACCGCGCAGATTCAGTGAATCGGGACGCACCAGGCGAAGTCCGTTGTGTATGTCACGGGCGCCGTGTGCCTCGATCAGCTCGTTGATGAATCGGCTGACCTGACGCGCGTTTCGGGCCGCTTCCGACGCACCCTTCTTGCCGGAGTCGAGCTCTTCGAGCACGGTCATCGGCAGGTAGATATCGTGTTCCTCGAACTTGAACAGCGCGGTCGGATCGTGCATCAGCACGTTGGTGTCGAGCACGTAGATCCGTTTGCCGTGAGTCATCATCGAAACGCTCCACTCGCTGGGAAATCAGTCGTTCAATTGGCGAAGCTGACGAAGTCGCTCCAGCACCTCGCGTGCGTGGCCCTTGACCTTGACCTGGCTCCAGTGTGCGCGACATGCGCCGGAAGGATCAAAGATGAAGGTGCTACGGACGAGCCCCAGGTAACGTCTTCCATACAGCACTTTTTCCTGGATCAGATCGAGATGCCGAGAGAGTGCCTCGTCGCCATCGCTGATCAGCGGGAACGGTAGTTGCTGTTTGTTGCGAAAGCGCGCATGCGACGCGATCGAGTCGCGTGACAGGCCGAACAGGTCGGCGCCCTCGGCGGCTATTTCCTCATACACCTCGGCGAAGTCGACCGCCTCCTGCGTGCAACCCGGCGTGCTGTCTTTGGGGTAGGCGTACAGAACCAGCCAGCGCCCATCGCGTGCAGACAAATCGACCAGGGAACCGTCATCAAGCGGAAATTTGCCGGTCGGCAAGCAGATTGAATCGTTCATGTCAGAACTTCATCGGGTCGAGGATGGCGTCCAGATTCAAGTGATCGCAGAACTCGAGGAAATCGTCGCGCAGTGCGGCGATATGCATATTCGATGGGACGCCGACCGTCAGTTGCGCAGAAAACATGTCGGCGCCGGTCTGCATCGCACGGTAACGGGTGCTGTGCAGCGTCTCGATGGTGATCCCCTGACGGTCAAAGAAATCTGCCAACTGATAAAGGATTCCCGGTTTGTCGGCAGCGACAACCTCGACAATGTATGGCAGGAGATTGCTTTGCAATGGCTTGGGGCTGGTGCGATACCAGACAAGCCGCATCCCTTCGTCGCGCTCCAGACGTCCGAGCGCTGATTCGAGTTTCGCCACCGCATCCCACGAGCCCACCGCCAACGCGAGGACCGAGACATCGCGTCCAACGGTGGCGAGTCGTGCGTCGACCAGATTGCAACCACTGTCAGATATCCGTCTGGACACGGCCAGCAGCGGGGACTCGGGATGTACCGAGAACGCGTTGATCAATAGATGGTTTTCGTTGGCCTGGGGGCGTTGCGACAGATCGCTCAAAGCGCAGTTCTCACAAGATGACTTCCAGCGCTCACTCTACCGTGTGGACGGGGCTGCGCGAAGCGGTTCGCACAGGCGACTGCCGACATGGCCTACCTGAATGATGGCTTGAGTTCCCTGGTATCGCTGGTCGCCGGTGGTGTTGATGGCGCGATGTCCAACGAAAGCAGGTTATTTGATTGGATTCAATCGGTTGCCGGACCGTACGAGTAGACGGCGATGGAAAGGCTGAGGAGGGCGATGCAAGCCGCCGACCTGAAGTCGCTTGCTGACCGGGGTGCACGGTTCTACCATTCGAGGCCGTCGTGAGACCCGGTCGAGTGGGAATCCGATTTGATTTCCATCGCGTTGCGCTTGCGCAACGACCGAAACGTGCCCGAGGAACCCACCTTGCGTCTATCCGGCAGCTACACCGCTCTGGCGACTCCCTTTGACGATCACGCTAGGTTGGACATGGATGCGTGGATTCGGATGGTCGAGGCGCAGCGCTCGGGTGGATCGGCTGGCATCGTTGTTGCGGGATCGACCGGTGAGGGGCAGGCGCTGGACGAGGCGGAGTTCGCTCAGCTGCTCGACACTGCCTTGCGTTTTGCGGGCTCGATGCAGGTCATTGCCGGTACGGGCACATCCAGCACCGCCAAGACCATACGGATGACGCGGTTCGCGCACGAGCGTGGCGCCCATGCCGCGTTGGTCGTGACTCCACCGTATGTCAGACCGACGCAGGATGGCCTATATCGGCACTACGTGGAAGTGGCGACACACGGCAATTTGCCGGTAATCCTCTACAACGTGCCGACCCGGACTGGGTGTGATCTCAGTCCTGTAACGGTGGCACGACTTGCGGGTCTTGAATCGATCATTGGAATCAAAGAGGCCTTCCTCGGCGGTGATCGTTTGGCCGCGTTGTTGCCTTTGGTGTCGGCGAGCTTTTCGATCTTGAGTGGCGACGACGCGACCGCAGGACAGTGGATGCTTGCCGGTGCTCAAGGTGTTGTCTCGGTGGCGTCCAATGTGGTTCCGGCAACGTTTCGCAAGCTCTGTGATCATGCGCTGTCTGGGCATCCCGAGCTGGTGGCCTTGCGAATGAACGCGTTGATGCCACTGTTGTCGTTTCTGGCGGTCGAGTCGAATCCGATTCCGCTCAAGGCCCTGCTTGCTTCGAAGGGGTTGGGAAGCGCGTCGCCGCGACTGCCGTTGACGGCATTGTCGGGCGAGCATCGCCCCGCTCTGGATGCGTTGTTGCCAGCGCTGGTTGCGTTGGAGTTTTCTGCGGCCGCTGAATTGGCCGATTTGTCTGCATGAATAGGGTGGTCCGAGAGACCCGGGAGAAGATGATGATGATCCGTTTGCCTTCAAGTCGCCGACGGCTTGCCGTCGCGGTGCTTGCGGCGCTGGTGGTGGCAAGCTCTGGTTGTTCGTGGTTTCGTGGCAAGTCGGGTTACGAGCAAAGCCCGGAGCACCGGCCGTTGGAAATTCCGCCGGACCTGGATGCGCCGAATACCACCTCGGCGATGCGGGTTCCCTCGTCGCCTTCCGTTGCGCCATCAGGACCGTCAAGCGCAGCAGCTCGATCGACTGACTTTGTCGTCGCTGATCAGGTGGCAAGTACCTGGCGCAGGCTGGGTCTCGCGCTTGAGCGGATGGATGGCGTCGAGATCAAGGAGCGCGCGCAGTTGATCAACGCCTACACGGTTGTTGTCGGCGGGCAGCAGATCCTGCTGCGCGTCAGCGAGGACGCCGGTGGAAGTCGCATTGCTGCGCTCGATGGCGATTCTCGCCCTGTGAGCACAGCTGAGGCGGCGCGCGTTCTTGGAGAGCTGAAGTCTCGCTTGGGCGGTTGATCAAGCGATCCACGGCGACCCGCAAAGCGGGTCGTCGTCAATTAGCGTTGCAGATGCGGAAGCTTGCCTCTGACACCATCCCACTCGGCGGCATCGGGGAGCGGTTCCTTACGCACCGTGATCACTGGCCATTGTCGACTCAGTTCAGCGTTCAACGGGGTGAAATGTTCTTGGCCAGCAGGAACGTCATCCACCGGGAAGATCGCCTTGGCTGGGCACTCAGGCTCACAAAGCGTGCAGTCGATGCACTCGTCCGGATCGATCACCAGAAAGTTTGGGCCTTCATGGAAACAGTCCACAGGGCAGACTTCAACGCAATCGGTGTACTTGCAACGGATGCAGTTTTCGGTGACGACAAAGGCCATGGCGAATGAGCTAGCGGCTAGATCGGGAAGAAGTGGCGCTCCCTACGAGGTTCGAACTCGTGTTTTCGCCGTGAGAGGGCGACGTCCTGGGCCACTAGACGAAGGGAGCGCGGTGTTCAGTCACACCTGAGACGGATAGTATAGCAGCGCCTCGGTACAAAATATTGAGTGAAGACAAATTGCACGCCTCGGTATGATGCGGTCAAACGCGTTGCTGGCCGTTCGGCGAACCTCCGCCCCAAGTAGATGGATTTGAGTGGATTCCAGTCGTATACAACCACGTGTGATCCCCCGCGAGGATCACGGGATCTCGCGTAAGCAGATCAGCCCCAATGCGCTCCGAGTGCTTTATCGCCTGCACGAAGCCGGTTTTTCCGCGTTCCTTGTCGGCGGTGCGGTACGTGATTTGTTGGTGGGAGGGGCGCCGAAGGATTTTGACGTCGCGACCGATGCGACACCGGATCAGGTGCGTGCGTTGTTTCGCAACTGCCGCTTGATCGGTCGCAGGTTCCGCCTTGCGCACGTCGTTTATGGACCTGAAATCATCGAGGTCGCCACCTTTCGGGCAGGCGAGGATGACGGGTCGGGTGACCGTGAAATCGAGAACGGTGTCCTTGTTCGTGACAACGTCTACGGAAGCATCGAGGACGATGCGGTGCGTCGTGATTTCACCGCCAATGCGCTGTACTACGCGATCAGTGATTTTTCCGTACGCGACTTCGTCGGCGGCTACGAGGATGTTCAAGCAGGGCGGCTGCGATTGATCGGTGATCCGGCTACCCGTTACCGCGAAGACCCAGTTCGCATGCTGCGCGCCGCGCGACTGTCGGCGAAACTGGGTTTCGAAATTGAATCAGCGACGGCCGCGCCGATTGCCGACTTGGCGTTTCTCTTGGAAGGAACATCGAGTGCGCGCTTGTTTGATGAGTCGCTGAAGCTTTTCATGATGGGGCACGCTCAGCGCAGTTTTGATGTGCTGGAGGGGCAGGGATTGTTGCCCGTGCTGCTGCCCGAGTTGGCGAAAGCGCTGTGCAACGATCCTCAAGGTCAATGTCGCTCGATGGTGCGGCAGGCGTTGGCAACCACCGACGAACGCGTCGCAACCGACAAGCCGGTTACGCCCGCGTTTTTGTTTGCGGCCCTGTTGTGGCCCGCCTATGCGTCGGAGTTGCATCGTTTGCTGATGTCCGGTGCGGAATTGGCCGTGGCAGAGCAACGTGCGGCGGACCGCGTCACCTTGCGGCAGACGGATCGGCTCGCCATTCCAAAGCGGTTTACGGTCCCGATGCACGAAATTTGGTGGCTGCAGTCGCGGTTTCCGCTGCGACAACGGAAGCGTGTCTTGCGCCTGCTGCATCACCCGCGATTTCGTGCAGCGTTCGATTTTCTCGAGTTGCGCGCCCATGCCGCACCGGAGCTCAACGACGAGGTGGCATGGTGGCGGGAAGCCCAATCCGTGGCGGTTGACGCCCTGGTTGAGCGCCTGCAACCCAAGACCGGCCGCAGCACGCCCACTGACAGCGAAGGTGGGGCTCGTTCAGGTCGGCGCCGAAAGCCTCGTCGGCGTGCTGCGCCGTCGACATGATGTCATCAATGCACGTGGCTTTTGTCGGGATTGGAAGCAATCTCGACGACCCGCTCCGACAGGTTGAGCGCGCCATCGCTGAGATGCCCGCACTCGAATGCAGTGAGCTTGTTTCGGTGTCTGCTGTGTATCAGTCGGAACCGGTGGGAAAGCGTGATCAGCCCGATTTCTACAACGCGGTGGTGAAGTTACGCACGAGCATGGGGCCGGAGGTGTTGCTGGATCGTCTGCTGGACATCGAGCAACGTGCGGGACGAAAGCGCCTTGAGCGCTGGGGGCCTCGCGTGCTTGACCTGGATCTGCTGCTGCACGGTGACCTACTTCGGACGTCGGTGGCGCCGATCATTCCGCATCCAAGAATGCACGAACGCGCGTTTGTCTTGGTGCCATTGCTCGAGGTGGCGGGGGATATCATGATCCCCGGTCATGGCAACATCAGTGACTGCCTTCAGAGACTGGGGCCACAACGTTTGACCCGGTGCGACCGTTTTTCCTGATTCAATACCGCCCTGCCGTGGACTCTTCGACGATGTATAGCAGTAGCCCTGAAGCCCAGCCGCGTGCGCCGGTCACCGTTCCCGAGCTGCAAAAGATGAAACGTGAGGGGCGCAGAATTGTCTGTGTGACGGCCTACGACGCCAGCTTTGCGCGGGTGATGGATCGCGCCGGTGTGGATGTCGTTCTGGTTGGTGATTCGCTGGGCATGGTTGTGCAGGGACATGCATCGACGGTTCCGGTGAACCTGAGGGATGTCTGCTATCACAGTGCGGCGGTTGCAAGAGGCTTGAAGGCGACATTGCTCATGACCGACCTGCCGTTTCAGACCTATGCATCGCCCGCGCAAGCGCATGCATCCGCGACGCTGATGATGGCCGAAGGTGGCGCGTCGATGGTCAAGCTTGAGGGCGCGGGCGTCATATTGGACAGTATTCGCTACCTCGCGGAACGCGACATTCCCGTCTGCGCGCATCTGGGCTTGACCCCACAGTCGGTCACGCAGTTGGGTGGATTCAAGGTTCAGGGCAGGGACGCGTCGGCCGCGGAGCGCTTACGGCGGCAGGCCCAGGAAGTTCAAGACGCGGGTGCCTCGATGTTGGTGCTCGAGTGTATTCCTGCAGGTCTGGCGGGTGAGATCACCCGGATGCTCTCGATCCCGACCATCGGGATTGGCGCGGGGCCGCATTGTGACGGACAGGTGCTGGTGATGCATGATCTACTGGGCCTGGCGGGGCGCAGTCGACGACCGCGTTTCGTCAAGGATTTCCTGCAAGGTCGGGACTCGGTCGAAGAGGCATTCAAAGCGTATGCGTCGGAAGTCCGCGATGGACGTTTCCCCGCACAGGAGCATGTCTACGAATGATCCTCTGTCAGCAACCCAACGAGATATTTGGACAGGTCCGGGCTTGGCAGCGTGATGGACTGCGGGTCGCGTTCGTTCCGACCATGGGCAATTTGCACGCAGGACACTTCAGCCTGGTCGCCTTGGCGCGGCGCCATGCAGACCGGGTGGTGGCCAGCGTGTTCGTCAATCCGACCCAGTTCGGGCCCAATGAGGACTTCACGCGTTATCCAAGAACCCTCGGGCCTGACGAGGAGGGATTGCGGGCTGCCGGCTGTGACGCGATGTTCGTTCCGGACGTCCAAGCGCTGTACCCGCTCGGCGCTGCGTGCGCCACGCGCGTCGAAGTTCCGCAACTGGATCAGATTCTTTGCGGCGCGCACCGACCAGGGCACTTCGCCGGCGTCGGTACCGTCGTCCTGCGTCTGCTTCATTGTGTGCCTGCCGACTGTGCGGTCTTCGGGAGCAAGGACTATCAACAACTTCAGATCGTGCGGCACATGGTGCGTGATCTGTTGTTGCCCATTGAGGTGATCGCGGGGCCCACCTGCAGGGAGCCTGATGGATTGGCGATGAGTTCGCGCAATCAATACCTTTCACCACCGCAGCGAGCGCTTGCGCCGAAGCTCTTTGCGGCGTTGCGCACGGCAGCGTCGGCGATACAGATGGGGCAAGCGCTGGATGCCGTCGTTTCGAGTGCGTGCCTGGGTTTGGCTCAGGCTGGGTTTGAGGTCGATTACTTCGAGTTTCGGGAGGCCGAGACGCTTGCCGAGTGGCGCTCTGACGTGATGCACGGGGTGGTGTTGGTGGCGGCGCGTCTGGGTTCGACCCGCCTGATCGACAACGTGGAGTTCGTGCTGGCCGAGGATTGACCATGAGGTCGCGGTGCGGCGTTGGCGCGTGACGCGTCTGCCGAGCTCGCTGACTGCGACCGTCTTGTATTTTTCCGATCTTTTGTCGGTTTCCCGCCACAAACTTGCGGCGCCCCGGCAAAACCAGGCCCCGTCAACGCCGCAGAGCCTGCCGAGGTGTGCGTGGCTGTCCGTAATCGGGGTGTTGTTTTTTTCCAAATGCCGTTGTAAGATTGCCACAACTTGAGTGATCCGCGACTTTGGCGCGACCACTCGGTTGCAGCAGGGCGCTGTCAGGTAATCGTCACTCCGTTTAATCCCCGCAAGAGATCTTGCGGGGTTTTTTGCCCCAAGCTTTGAGTGTTGCTTTTTTGCAACGCGCGGTTTGGCCAAAGTGTCGGTTCGAACGCGCTGCTATTGAATGCTCCGGTCAATCTGGCACTTCGTGTGTCGGCTTCCATACGCACCGGACTCGACGCTCATGAGCGCAGCACTGTTGGATCGTTGGGACTCGCTCAAGGCACACGCCGACCGTTTGCAGGCGACATCTCTGGCCGATCTTGCCTTGCAGCCGGATCGAGCGCGGACGTTTTCCTCGCGGCTGGGCAACTTCCATTTCGTCTTCGCTCGACAGCGCGTGGATCAGGCTGTCTTGGAGGCTCTGTTGGCGCTGGCGCAAGAATCCAGTGTGCAGCAGCGATTGCAGGCATTGATGAATGGCGAGCACGTCAATACGACGGAGGCGCGGGCTGCCTTGCATTCGGCGTTGCGGTTTGGCGGAGCGCGACTGGCGCGTCGGCGCTTGCCGCCCGCGAGGCAGCACTGAGGTGCGTTCGCGGATGGAGCAATTGACTTCGCGCCTTGTCGAGAGCGATGTCACCGACGTCATCAGCGTGGGGATCGGAGGTTCCGATCTGGGCCCAAGACTGGTGGTGGAGGCACTGCGCGAGCACCATGAGGGGCGCTTTCGGGTGCATTTCATCGGAAATGTCGATGGCAGTGGCGCCCATCGGTTGCTGCCCACACTGGATCCGGCGCGTACGGCGGTCATCCTCGTATCGAAGAGCTTCACGACACAGGAAACCCAGTTGAATGGTCAGATTCTTCGTCAGTGGCTTGGCGATGACTCGCGGTTCTTTGCCGTCACGGCCAAGCCGACGGCGGCTGAAGCGATCGGTGTGAAGCCCGAGCACATTCTGCCCATGTGGGATTGGGTGGGTGGACGCTACTCCCTGTGGTCGGCGGTGGGTTGGTCGGCGCGACTGGCGCTGGGCTCCGAGCGCTGGGATGCCTTATTGGACGGTGCAGCGTCGATGGATGCGCACGCGCTGACGTCGCCGCTTTCGCAAAACCTGCCGGTTCTGCACGCCTTGCTCGCGATCTGGAACCGCAATTTCCTTGGCTACGCATCCCACGCGATCCTGCCGTACGACGAGCGACTTGGGCTGTTGCCGGACCATCTTCAGCAGGTCGTGATGGAGAGTCTGGGTAAGTCAGTCCGACACGATGGCACGCCGGTCACCTATGAAACGGTGCCTGTGCTATGGGGTGGAACGGGCACCAGTAGCCAGCACTCCTTCTTCCAGGCGTTGCACCAGGGAACTGAAGTGGTGCCGGCGGACTTCATTGGTGTCGTTCGGCCTGGATCACCAGCACCTGAACAACCATCAGGCCTTGCTGGCCAACCTGTTGGCGCAGATGGAGGCACTGGCTGCGGGCAGCCAGTCCGAGGATACGCATCGCAGCTATGCGGGTGGGCGGCCATCGTCTTTGATACTGCTCGATAGCCTCAATCCCCACTCATTGGGGATGTTGTTGGCCTTCTACGAGCATTCGGTGTTCGTGCAGTCCGTGCTGTGGGGAATCAACGCGTTCGATCAATGGGGCGTGGAACTCGGAAAACGTCTGGCAAACGACCTGCTTCCGGCACTTCGAGGCGAAAGTGAGGCCGGTGATCTGATCAGTCGTGAGCTGGTTCGCTTGTTGCGAGAAATCGATCTACGCGGGTAGGAAGTCCGACCGAGAGTCCGATGCGGAAGTGTGTTGGGCAATGGCCCAACGGACGTGCTCGCGCACCAGTTCGGAGGGATGCTCCAGTCTTTGCTGCAGTGCTTTCAGGATCATCGGGTTAGATGGAGCATTGCCAAGCGCGATGGCCACGTTGCGTAGCCAGCGTTCATGGCCGATACGGCGAATCGCCGAACCTTCCGTCTTGCTGAGGAATGTCGCTTCATCCCAGTTGAACAACTCGACCAGTGATCGTTGATCGAGTCCGTGCCGGATCCGGAAGTCCGGCTCGACGCTCAGTCGTGCGAACTTGTTCCAGGGGCAAACCAGCTGGCAATCATCGCAGCCATAAATGCGGTTGCCCATCGCTGATCGGAATTCCTCGGGGATGGCCCCTTGCAGTTCGATCGCCAGATAGGAGATACAGCGCCGTGCGTCGACCTGACAGGGTGCGACGATCGCTTGGGTCGGACACGCCGTCAGGCAACGCGTACACGTTCCACAGTGATCGCTGCTCGGCAGATCGGTCGGAAGCGGCAAATTCGTGTAGATCTCGCCAAGGAAGAACCACGAACCGCTGCGCTTGTCGATCAGGTTCGTGTGTTTGCCTATCCAGCCCAGCCTGAGCATTGCGCGCCAGTGCCTTTTCCAGCACGGGCGCGGAATCGGTGAATACGCGGAAACCAAACTGACCGAATTTCGCGGTCGTCAGGTCGACAAGCTTCGGCAGGCGCTGCCGCATCAGCTTGTGATAGTCGCGGCCCAGTGCATAGCGTGATATGTAGCCCACGTTGGTGTCAGCGAGCGCGCATTCCGCGTCGTTGAGGTGCTCGGGCAGATAGTCCATGCGGACACTCAGCACGCTGATCGTTCCGGGCACCAGCGCATCGGGTCGTGAGCGCTTCACGCCATGTCTCGCCATGTAGCTCATCTCGCCGTGGCGACCTTTGTCGAGCCAGGCGAGCAGGTGTTTTTCGTCTTCGTCCAGCGCGACCGATGTGATCCCAAGGTGTTGAAATCCAAGGCTAATCGCGGCCTTCCTGACGAACTCGGCGCACTCCTCTGCGACATCCGGTCGCACCCTTTGACTTGGATCAAGCACGCTCATTTTGCTCCCGCTCACAATTCGCCCGACTCATAAAAGGGGACGCCCCGATGGCGATTGCAATGGATAAATCGAGTTTCTACAACGACAAGGTGGTGCGGCAGTTCGCGGTCATGACCGTGGTCTGGGGCATCGTGGGAATGCTGGTAGGCGTGATCATCGCTGCCCAGTTGTTCTGGCCCGACCTGACGGCAGGTATACCCTGGTTGTCCTATGGTCGACTGCGTCCTCTTCACACCAATGCGGTGATTTTCGCGTTCG
Organism: Lysobacteraceae bacterium; assembly: GCA_041395245.1. Classification (GTDB taxonomy): domain Bacteria; phylum Pseudomonadota; class Gammaproteobacteria; order Xanthomonadales; family Xanthomonadaceae; genus Aquimonas. The sequence continues at coordinate 105,283 of JAWLAY010000006.1, read as the reverse complement.
GTGGTTCCGCGTTGTTTGCTACCAGTTACTACATCGTGCAGCGCACCTCGCACGCACGTCTGTTCGGCGGTCCCCTGGCGGCCTTCACGTTCTGGGGCTGGCAATTGATCATCGTTCTGGCTGCGGTCAGCCTGCCGCTGGGGATCACCCAGGGTAAGGAATACGCCGAGCTTGAATGGCCGATTGACTGGTTGATCACTGTCGTTTGGGTGGTCTACGCGGTGGTGTTCTTCGGCACCATTGCGATGCGCAAGGTCAAGCATATCTACGTCGCCAACTGGTTTTTCGCTTCCTACATCATCACGATCGCCGTGCTGCACATCGGCAACAACCTGATGATGCCGGTGACGGCTACCAAATCCTTCGGCATCCTGAGCGGTTCGGTCGATGCCATGACCCAGTGGTGGTACGGCCACAACGCGGTGGGCTTCTTCCTGACCGCGGCCTTCCTGGGGATGATGTACTACTTCATTCCGAAGCAGGCGGGGCGCCCGGTGTTTTCTTACCGCCTGTCCATCGTGCACTTCTGGGCACTGATTGCGATCTACATGTGGGCGGGTCCGCATCACCTGATGTATACGGCTTTGCCGGACTGGGCACAGAGCTTGGGCATGGTGTTCTCCTTGGTCCTGCTGGCGCCGTCCTGGGGCGGCATGATCAACGGTATGATGACCCTGTCGGGTGCATGGCACAAACTGCGCACCGACCCGATCATCAAATTCCTGATTGTGGCTCTGTCGTTCTACGGCATAAGCACCTTCGAGGGACCGATGATGTCGATCAAGACGGTCAACTCGCTGTCGCACTACACCGACTGGACCGTGGGTCACGTTCACTCCGGTGCCTTGGGTTGGGTGGCAATGATCACTGTGGGTTCGCTCTATGCGCTGTTGCCGCGTCTGTGGGGACTCGGCTCGATGTACTCGGTGAAACTCATCGACACGCACTTCTGGATTCACACCATCGGCGTGGTGTTCTACATCGCCTCAATGTGGATTGCCGGTGTCATGCAAGGTCTGATGTGGCGCGCCAACAATGCTGACGGCACGCTCACCTACACCTTCGTGGAATCGCTGAAGGCCACCTATCCGTACTACCTGTTCCGACTGCTGGGTGGTGTGATGGTGCTGGCCGGCATGCTGATCATGGCCTACAACGTGTGGCAGACCTACCGGCTCGCCAAGACGATCCCGGACAGCCCGGTTCTGCCTGCTGCCCCCGAGCCCGCCCACGCCTGATCAATGACTGGGACGCACGGTTGAGCGTGCGTCCCAAAATGGAGCCGAACACATGAATCACCAAAATGTCGAAAAGAATGTTGGCTTGATGGGCGTGCTGATCGCCGTGGCGATCGCGTCTGGCGGTTTGTCGCAGATCATCCCGCTGATGTTTCAGGCCGAAGCGGTCGAACCAATCCCCGGGGTGAAGCCCTATCCCGCCCTGGAGCTCGCCGGACGGCAGATATATGTGCGAGAGGGGTGTTACAACTGCCACTCACAGATGATCCGCACCCTGCGCTTTGAAACCGAGCGCTACGGTCACTACTCGCTGGCGGGCGAGTCGGTCTACGACCGGCCGTTCCAGTGGGGTTCGAAGCGTACCGGTCCCGATCTTGCTCGCGTCGGCGGTCGCTATTCCGACGACTGGCAGCGCGCGCATCTGATGAATCCGCGTGACGTGGTGCCGGAGTCCAACATGCCGCGTTACTCGTGGCTGGCGGATGCGCCGGTCGATGGTGCGCAGATCACGACCTACATGACGGCACTGAAAACCATCGGCGATCCCTATTCCGATGCCGATGTTGCCGGTGCAGCGGCGGCGGTGGAAGGCAAGACTGAAATGGATGCGGTGGTTGCCTACCTGCAGGGTCTGGGGAGACACGCTCCTCGATTGGGCGCCATTGGCGTTGGTCAAGCGGAATCCGCTCCATGACGCAGGGCACGTTTTCCGGACTGATCACGGTGTTCCTGTTTGTCACATTCATCGTGGGCGTGTTCTGGGCTTTCAGCAGCAAGCGCAAGGCAGAGTTCGACTTCGCCTCGAAGCTTCCGCTGCAGGACGATCCAGAAGCGAAGTCCGTTGCTCAGCGCGAAAAAACCAAATCAAGTGAGAACACCCCATGAGCACATTTTGGACAATCTTCATCGCAGCGTTGGTGGTCATCAACCTGCTCGGTTGCATCATCATGATTTATGTCACCGGCAAGCCTGTTCCAGGTCAAAAGCCTGAGGACACGGGCCACGTTTGGGACGAAACCTTGACCGAGTACAACAAGCCCCTGCCTTCCTGGTGGGTCAACCTGTTCTACGGGACCATCATTTTCACCATTGGATATCTGGTCTATTTCCCGGGCATTGGTTCCTTTCAGGGCGTTGGCGGTTGGTCATCGGCCGGACAGCATGACGCGGACATGGCAGAGCAGGAAAAGCAGGTGGCGCCGCTGTTTGCCCAGTTCGCCAATATGCCGGTCGCCGAGTTGGCGAAGAATGACAAGGCGATCGAGTTGGGTTATTCGGTGTTCGCCAACAACTGCGCCATGTGTCACGGCTCGGATGCGAAGGGCAACAAGGGTTTCCCGAATCTGACCGACGCCGCTTGGAACTGGGGTGGCTCGCCGGATGACATCCTGAACACGGTGTTGAATGGTCGGCAGGCAGCGATGCCTTCCTTTGCTGCGGTCATTGGCGACGATCAGGCGATCACCGAGACGGCTGCCTACGTGCAGAGCCTGTCCGGAATCAAGGTCGACCCCGCATTGGCAGCAGCCGGAAAGCCGCGCTTCGAAATGGTATGCACCGCTTGCCACGGCCCGACCGGTACCGGCAACCCGATGTTGGGTGCGCCGAATCTGACCGATGGCGACTGGCTGTATGGCAGTGACATCGACACCATCAAGCAAGGGATCATCAAAGGTCGTGCCGGTATGATGCCGCCGCATGAACCGATCATCGGCAAGGATCGTGCGCGTCTGGTGGCTGCCTACGTTTATTCACTGACCAACAGCCAGTAATTGTCGGGCAACCGGAAGTACATGCAGAACGAAAACGGGCACCTTCGGGTGCCCGTTTTTGTTTCGGTGGCGCAGACGTCGAACAGCGCGTCTACAGGCTTGTTACAAGCGAGGAGCCTGCGCGGCAGAAGCCGACCGGTCTGCAAAGCCGTCTGCGCGGTCCATTATTTCCGCCGATTCTTGGCCCATAGCCGTGCTATGGACCGGCGAATCGCCGAAAATCTGTCCTCGCGCAGCCGACTTTTCGCCTCGATCGTTTCTGCCGCGCAGGCTCCTAGCTTTTTTGATCCAGAACAGGGTTGCACCGGGACCGATCTGTCACGCTTGCGATACAGGTAAGCCGGACATTGACATTGAGGAGGCAAAGCAGACGCCATGTCAGACATGCAAGTTGTGAACAACGATCCGCCGCCACGCCCGATGGTTCAACGCTTGGGAGCGATTCTGTGGCCCAGTTTCTTCGCGGCTGCGGTCGCCAATGCGGTGTTCTTCGCCCACGTCGATCCCTTGGTGCTGCGTGAGATGACCTATCCCGATCTGCCGTTGACGCGCGAGCTTGGCTACACCTTGGGTTTTTTCGCGTTCTGGGCCTGCACAGCGAGCTCCAGCTGGTTTACCTGGATATTGCTGCGCCCGACCTGTCGCTTCAATCAGCCTTTGCCACCGGAGCGTTGAATCATGAGCAAGGAAATTCCGGTTGAAGTGGTGAACGGCGATTCACTGTACAAATCCGAGGGCAAGATCTATCCGCGCGAGACCAGCGGGCGCTTCACACGCCTGCGCAACTTGGCGGTGTTCGCGCTTCTCGGCATCTATTACCTTTTCCCGTGGTTGCGGTGGGACGGGCGGCAGGCGGTGTTGTTCGATCTGCCTGCGCGAAAGTTCTACATCTTCGGGTTCAACTTCTGGCCGCAGGACTTCATCTTCCTCGCTCTGCTATTGATCCTCGCGGGGTTGTCGCTGTTTTTCTTCACCGCCCTGGCTGGACGCCTTTGGTGCGGCTATGCCTGTCCGCAAACCGTGTGGACCGAGGTTTACGTGTGGATGGAGCGTTGGTTCGAAGGCGACCGCTCCAAGCAGATGAAGCTTGATGCGGCACCCTGGAACAAGGACAAGATTCTTCGCAAGGGCGGCAAGTACCTGACGTGGGGCTTCTTTTCGCTTTGGACCGGGTTCACCTTCGTCGGCTTCTTCACGCCGATCACGGACTTGGGTGCACGGCTGGTCAGCCTGTCCTGGGGTGGCTGGGAGACCTTTTGGGTGCTGTTCTATTCGCTGGCAACCTGGGGCAACGCCGGTGTGTTGCGCGAACAGGTCTGCAAGTACATGTGCCCGTATGCGCGTTTCCAGAGCGCGATGTTCGACCGCAACACCTTGATCATCAGCTATGACCCGGCACGCGGCGAGCCGCGCGGGCCACGCAAGCGTGGCTTGGTCAGTGTGCTGGAGCGCGCACGCGGTCTGCTGAGCAACGAAGCCGCCACGGCCGCCGTGATCAAGGCTGCACACGAGAATGCGGCGGGCAATGCCAAAGTCAGCGCCCGAGCGACTACCGCGCTGGCGGTCGATGCGCTGGATGTCAGTGCTGCGCCGACAGTTCGCGGCAATGAAGACCTGGGTGACTGCATCGACTGCACGATCTGCGTGCAGGTTTGCCCGGTGGGCATCGATATTCGCAACGGCCTGCAGTACGAATGCATTGCCTGTGGCGCGTGCATCGACGCCTGTGACGACGTGATGGGAAAGATGGGTTATCCGCGTGGCCTGGTGCGTTACACCACGCAGAACGCGGTCGACCACAAAGGCACCAAGGTGCTGCGTCCCCGAATCATCGTTTACGGCTTGCTGCTGACGGCGATCTTCATCGGCTGGATGTGGGGCGTGTTGCATCGTCAGGAGTTCATTGTCGACGTGCTGCGTGATCGCAATGCGCTCTACCGCACGCTGGACGATGGCGATATCGAGAACTCCTACACGGTGAAGTTGATCAACAAGCTGCCCAAGGCGGCGCGCTATTCGATTCAACTGCTGGATGCCGAGGGCATCACGCTGGTTGAGGCACCTGTCGAAATCAGTACCAATCCCGAAGAGGTCGTCAATCTTTCGATTACCCTGCATGCCGAGGCAGGCACCATCAAAGGTCGACGTGATGTGATCCTGCGAGTGCAGAACCTGGACGTTGAAGGCTCCCTGCGCGATCACAAAACCAGCTTCTTCGCGCCGGTCCAGTGAGTGATTGATCGCCCCCGACATCCTCAGGTGTCGGGGGCGATTCGCTGTGGTGATGGCGCTCGTTGGGGGGGCAATTAGGGTTCGGGCCGACTGTAGTCGATGTTCAAGGTGACCTGGTCCGGCGTTTGACGATGGCTCCAACACGTCGCGGTGGCGGACGGTGCAACGACGCAAGCAGACAGGTCCCGCAAGTGAGCGCGACAATGATCCCCGTGATGCCATTGCGGGTGCTGCCGTGACAGAGCAAGGGTGGGTGCTTTCGGACTGGTTTGATGCCTTGGTCGATCTACCGGTCGAGCAACAGGAAGCCCGTCTGTTGCAGGCGCCGGAGTCCCTGCGGGAATCCCTGCGAAACCTGTTGCGAGCGGATCGACGGGCGCTCGCTGGTGCGGAGGATCCGGTCAGCCTGGCCTGCGCATCGGTTGCTCAAAGTGTGGTTGAAACCAGTGTGCTGGGATCGAATCCCGAACGTCGGATCGGCCCCTACCGGGTGCTTCGCGAGCTCGGTTCGGGTGGCATGGGCACGGTGTTGTTGGCCGAACGCGCCGATGGCCTGTACGCGCAGAAGGTGGCGATCAAGCTGATTCGTGGGTTTCCCACCGAGGAGGTCAAGCGCCGCCTTCGTCTGGAACGGCAGATCTTGGCGCAGTTGGATCACCCCAATATCGCACGTTTGCTGGATGGCGGAGAGACGCAGGACGGGCAGCCCTATGTCGTACTGGATTATGTCGACGGTCTGGGGCTGCTCGACTATGTCGCGCACAAGGGACTGGATCTGCGCTCCCGACTTGTCCTGTTCGATCAGATTGCGGCGGCGGTTCAACACGCGCATGAGCGACTGGTGATTCACCGTGATCTCAAGCCGGGCAATGTGCTGGTGCGGCCGGATGGCGTCCCAAAGCTGCTCGACTTCGGCATCGCCAAGTTGCTGGACGTTACCGAGAACGGTGTCGCCTCCAGACAGACGTCGACACGCGTGTGGACGCCCGGATATGCCAGCCCGGAGCAGGAACGCGGGGAGCTGGTCACCACCGCAAGCGATGTCTTCGGTTTGGCGATCCTGTTGCGCGAGATGCTCTGCGGCGAACGCGGCCATGCGCAGCTTTCAGCGGTACCAGCGGGCTTTCAAGCCTGCGAGCTGGATCGTGATCTGCGCGACATCCTTGCTGCCGCTGCCGCTGCCGAGGTGTCGGCACGCTATCCCACGGTCGAGGCCTTGCGATCCGACCTGTTGCGTTGGCGCGAGGGCAGAACGGTACGAGTGGCAACGCGTTCGGGTTGGTACCGCTTGCGAAAATTCATCGTGCGCCATCGTTTCGGAGTGGCTGCGGGCTTGCTGTTGTTCCTGACCTTGCTGGGCGGCGTGTTGATACTAGAAGCCGAGCGCAGTCGGGCGGTCCTTGCAGAGCAGCAAGCCGAACTGGCACGCGATTCCGCGCGACGCGATGCGGACAGTGCCAGAGCCGCCCTGAAGCTGTTGACCGACACCCTGATCAGTGTGGCGCCCGAGCAGGCGATGTCGACCTCAGTCAGTATCCAGACTCTTCTCGAAGCGCTGGACCAACGGGTCGATTCGCAATTGGCGACACAGCCCGAACTACGACGATTTACTCAGGTTCTGCTGGGGAAAATGTATCTGTCGATGTCCAACCCGGTGCGTGCCGCCGAGTTGCTGACCGAGGGCTTGAAGGATGCCGAGCCCGCGTCTGCGGAGGACGCGATCGTTCTGTCGGATGCCTATGACTCGTTGGCCTCGGCATTGTGTGCGCAGGAACAGGGCGAAGCCGGGCAGCGTGCGGCGGAGCAGTCCAGCTTGCTGCGTCAGCGCTACGTTCCTGACGACGAGGTCGAACAGTTGCGCGCTCAGCACACCCTGGGTTTTGGCCGCTACTGCGCGGGCGACTGGGAGGGTGCCGTGGAGCTATGGGAATCCTCAGTTCAACGCGCGGAACGACTGACGCCTGTCCCGGTGGATGTGTTGGCTGACAACCATCGCATGCTGGCCGGCGTGAAAGTTCATCTGGGCGAGTACGACGAAGCGTTGCAGCACGCCGAGGCAGCCTTGCGATTGATCACCGGAACACAGCGTGAAGGCTCACCTGCGCACATCGCGGTGTTGCGTCACCAAGCGGAAGCATTAGCTGGGCAGAACCAGCTTTCGCGTGCGCTTGAAGTGCTGGACCAGGCGCTCTCCTATCAAGACAGGGTGTTCGATTCCGACTCGCATCAGCGCATGTTGATCCTCAATGCCCGCGGGACGGTGCTGAACGACGCAGGGCGGTTCAGGGAGGCGCTGCAGGATTTCGAGGCCACGCTGGCGATCAACCGGCGTCTGCGCCTTGGTGCACAGGATCTCGCCAAGGTATTGGGCAACATCGCCACAGTACGAGAGAGCGCGGGTGACTATTCGGGTGCACTGCAGGCGTTCGATGAAGCTTTGCAGCTGCATGCAACCAAAGTGATCGAGACCGATAACCGCGATGTCAGAACCCTGCAGGTCAATCGGGCGCGGGCGCTCGGACAGGCGGGGCGATTTGTCGAGGCGCGCGAGGCGCTGCAATCGTTGCGGTCAACGGTGTCGGACGCCGACGACAGTAGTCCGTTTGAGAAAGCCTCGATCGCGTGGCAATTGGCCGTGCTGGAAACCAATGCGGGTCGGCCAGATGCGGCGGAGCCGAACTTGCAACAAGCACTGGAGGCGTTTCGGCAGATCGTGCCGGAAGGCCATGTGGTGTTTGCCTACGCCGATCGCTATGCCGCCGACATCGCCATGCTGCGCGGCGACGATGAGCAGGCGCTGGTGGTCAACGACAGGGCGCTGAATGCCCTGTTGGACGACGAAGGGCGCGCGTTCGATGTCGCCATCGCGCGACTGGAGCGGGCGTTCATCCTGCAGCGACTGCAGCAAGCCGATCAGGCGAGAGCGCAATTGGCGCTGGTCATTCCGGTGCTGAAGGCAGCGGTGCTGCCGACACAGCGTGATCGTTGGCGGGCGGAGCGCCTGGCGGCCAGTTTGGGCATGCGCCTCCCGGTGGCAACCAAAGCGCACAGCGCCGAGATCGGTCGCCACGCCGAGGATTGAATGGGTTCAGACCGGCGTCGAAACGCGTCGGTCTGCGCGCGGCACGGCATTTGCTTCCGTCCTGTGACAGGACTCGCCGTTTGTGAATGGCGGTCGGAGCGTCCGCGCGGCTGAAGGTCGCGGCCCACAGGGAGAGGTCAGATGACGAAGGCAGCAGGCATCAAGGGCAGTGCGGTGGTTGCCGGTGCGACCGACTGGAGTCGGGTGCGGGAGACCGTGTTGATGATGGAACTCGCCGTCGGGCAGATCGAGGCTGCCATGCGCGACAGCGACAGCTCGGTCAAGGTGCTGACCGATACCTTCACGACGATGGCGGAGGACATGCATCACATCACGGAGGTGGCCCGTGACTTGCCAGAGGACGAGCGCCTCAGTGGTGCGCGAAAGACATTGATTTCGTCGACCAGCAACCTGGCGGCGATGGTGTCGCAGGCCATCATCGCCTTCCAGTTCTACGACCGTCTGGTGCAACGCCTGTCGCACGTGAGCCACAGTCTGGAATCCCTGGCGCAACTGGTCTCGGACGAGCAGGGTGTGGTCGATCCGGCGCGTTGGGCAGACCTGCAGACGCAGATCCGTTCGCGCTACTCGATGCCGGAAGAAGTCGAGATGTTCGAGGCGGTGTTGATCCACGGCATGTCGGTGCATCAGGCCTTGCAGAATTTCATGGAGCGCATGAAACATCGCGTCGACGACATCGAGTTGTTCTGACCCGAAGCGTGTCCATCGATGACGCCGTTTTTGCGTTGCGGCGCCGTCTCGCAAGCGATCCGATGGCTGGGTCTACACTGTCCGCATGTCCAATGCGAATCCACATTCCTCGCTACAGCCGCTCGTTGCGGTCGATCTCGTTGGCATCTGGCCGACGCGTTCGCGTGAATCACACAAGGGCCATCACGGCCATATCGGGTTGATCGGCGGCAACACCGGCTACGGCGGCGCGATCATTCTTGCGGCCCAGGCCGCGCTGCGCGCCGGGGCGGGATTGGTCACCGTATTCTCGCGGCAGGAAACCCTGCGCGCCTTGCTCATGCGCCAGCCCGAGTGCATGGGCTGTGTCGTGGAAGCCGCTCAGGATCTGTCGCGGCGCGAATTCGACGTGCGGCAAGGTGGCGCAGACGTTCTGGTGTTGGGTCCCGGTCTCGGGCGGGATACGTGGGCAACTGCATTGGCGCGGCGATTTCTGGATGATCCGCGACCACGCGTGGTGGATGCCGATGGATTGAATCTGCTTGCCAAGGCGCCCCGTCGTTTGAGCAATGCCGTACTGACGCCGCACCCGGGCGAAGCCGCCCGTCTGCTCGATGGCGAGGTGGCAGACATCCAGTCGGATCGCATTTCGGCCGTGCAGCGATTGAGCGTGCGCTATGGATCGGTGGTGGTACTCAAGGGTGCGGGCACACTGGTGTCCAGCCCGCAAGGGACGATCTATCGGATCGACGCGGGCAACCCGGGCATGGCGGTTGGCGGTATGGGAGACCTGCTCAGTGGCGTAATTGCGGCCTTGCTGGTGCAGGGCTTTGGCCTGCTGGACGCCGCGCGCTGGGGCGCGCTGCTGCATTCCGTTGCGGCTGACGAGGCGGCCCAACAAGGGCAGCGCGGACTTGTGCCGAGCGATTTGCTGCCGTACCTGCGTGCGGGGTGCAATCGATGACGTCGGCCAAAGAAATGCGCGTTTTCCTGCCCGATGAGGAGGCAACGCAGCAGCTCGCTCAGCGGCTTGCAGCGCATCTTCCGGCGCGGGCTGTCGTCTATCTGCACGGAGACCTTGGTGCGGGTAAAAGCACCCTGGCGCGGGCGATGTTGCGAGCACTGGGTGTTTCGGGTGCCATCAAGAGTCCGACCTACACCTTGATCGAGCGCTATCCCAGCGAACAGGGCGAACTGGCTCATCTGGATTTGTATCGAATCGGTGATCCCGAGGAGCTCGGTTTTCTCGGTCTGGACGAACTTCATGCGAGCGCAAGGTTGTGGCTGATCGAGTGGCCGGAGCGAGGGCAGGGCGGCTTGCCCGTATGCGATCTGCGTGTTGAGCTTGCCGTCGAATCGGCGGGCAGAAACGCCACACTGACGGCGACCAGTGACGTGGGGCAGCGGTGGTTGGCGTCGATCTGATCGATTTGCATGCGCGCAAGCGAACCTCTGTGGCGCTATCCGCGAACTTTCGGGCACTGTTGGGTCTCGCCGTCAGCGTTCTTGGCGAGTAAGCGTGAGTAGGCGGAGCATTGCCGTGCCGTAGCACTTCCCGATGATTCAGTGATCTCTCAAGTTCAAGCGGATGCAGGATTTTGACCCTTGTCATCGTTTCCGATGCTATAAATCACCACGGCCCGGGGGAGCCGGGCCTATCACTCTGATCTAGGGGTACTCGTTATGCGTCTTGTCCAAGCCATTGCGCTGGGCCTGTCCGGCCTTGCCATGTCCAGTGTTTCACTGGCGTCCGTCGAGAAGGCGGAAACCGCCACCAGCGCCGCGGCGCTGGAAAGCTACATCGTCAAGTTCGGCGAAACCGGCGTGCTGCACTACGCGGGCGACGTGCCCGGCATGCGTGCCACCCGCCCGCAGTCGAGTGGCTTGCGCAAGCTCGATGCCAAGTCACCGGCATCCTTGGCCTACCGCGACTATTTGCGGCAAATTCGCGAGACTCGACTGGTCGAAATCTCGGCCGCGATTTCGCGCCCGATTGCCGCTCAGCATGACTACGACATCATGTTCCACGGTGTTGCGCTTGATCTGACCGCGGCCGAGGCACAGCGCCTGCGCTCGGTTCCGGGTGTGGTCTCGGTGGAGCTTGGTGGCACGTATGAGCTCGATACCGATGCCGGTCCCGCTCTGATCGGCGCCCCCAATGTCTGGAATGGCACTGCGGTGCCCGGCGGTTACAGCGTTCGCGGTGAAAACGTCGTCGTCGGTGTCATCGACTCCGGCAGCAATGCGGATCACCCGTCGTTTTCCAGCAGCATTGATCCGACCTGTGGATTCACCGAAGTCAGCCCGAAGCTGATCAGCACCAAGGATTGCCTCTCGGCAAACTGTGTCGGCGGTAACCCGGAAGACACCGATCCCAGCGGGACCGGTCATGGTGTGCACACCGCATCCACTGCCGCAGGCAATGCCCTGACGCCTCCGCTGACGGTCGAGGGCGTCAACCTGTTGATGCCGATCAGCGGTGTGGCACCGTGCGCCAATGTCCGCACCTACAAGGTTTGCGCGACCAATTCCTGCAGCGGCACGGCAATCACGGCTGCAATTCAGGAAGCGATCATCGATCAGGTCGATGTCATCAACTATTCAATCTCCGGTGGTCGCACGCCTTGGGGCGACGCAGATCGGCTTTACTTGGATGCCGTCAACGCGGATATTTTCGTTGCTGCGTCGGCGGGTAACACCAGCACATCGATCCCTAACCCGGTTGGACAGGTCAATCACCGTGGTCCGTGGATGATGTCAGTGGCCAATTCCACGCATGATCGTGTGGTGGCCTACGATCTTGACGTCACCGGTAGCCTGCAGAACGTGCCGGCTCAACCGGGTAATGGCATCGCCTATCCGGACGGCTCGACCAGTGCGACGATCATTTCTGCAGCCTCGCTGGGCAATGAAATTGGCTGTACCGCGAACGGCGGTTTCCCGGCAGGTTCGCTGACTGGCAACATCGCGCTGATTTCGCGTGGCACCTGCTCGTTCGTCGAGAAGATCAACAATGCGGCGACGGCGGGCGCTACGGCGGCGATCATCTACAACAATGCGGGCGGTCCGCCGATCGTGATGAGCGCTTCCGGCACGACGATTCCATCCGCGATGATTGCGCAGGGCGCCGGTGTCGCGATTCGCGATTTCCTGGCTTCCAACCCGCCAGCCACGGCCAGCGTGACGGGACCCGCGGCACGCATTACCGATCCGTCGTTTGCCGACATCCTCAACGCGGGCAGCTTGCAGGGCCCGAATGACGACTTCGACGTCACCAAACCCGACATCACCAATCCCGGCACCAACATCTACGCGGCCATTGGTGACATCGCACCGGCTGGCGGCAACGCCCAGTTTGGCTTCCTGACCGGAACCTCGATGTCCTCGCCGCATACGGCAGGTTCGGCGGCACTGATTCGCTCCGCGCATCCGACCTGGACCCCGCAGGAAGTGAAGTCGGCGATGCAGTTGACCGCCAAGCGCGAGGGCCTTTGGTCGGATGCTGCCACACCGTGGAATCCGGAGCATGTCGGTAACGGTCGCGTCGACCTCAACAAGGCGCTGCTGTCCGGTCTGGTGATGAACGAAACCTTCGCGAACTTCTTGGCATCCGATCCGGCCAGCGGCGGCAATCCGCGCACGCTCAACCTGCCGAGCATGCGGTTCACCAATTGCCCCGGCGAGTGCGTGTTTGTGCGCACCTTCCGCAACACGCTGGGCGTGGCGACCACCTGGAACGCCGAAGTCGACGCGCCGGCTGGCGTCACGGTGACCGTGGTGCCCTCCAGCTTCAGCTTCACGGGCAACGTCAACGAGACCCAGACGGTCACCATGACGATTCGTCTGAGCGAAGCCGTCACCACGCGTCGCTACGGTCGCGTCAACTTCGTCGAAGAGGGCGATCTCGCACCGGATGCGAGCTTGAGCTTCGGCGTGACCGGAACGGCGGCGACCACGCCTGTGCCGGGTCCCGATGTGATCTTCTACAACGGATTTGAAGCGGTTCCACCGCAGTAATTGATGTTGAACTTGTGGATCGACAGCGCGCCCTTCGGGGCGCGCTGTCATTTTGCAGGCGCTGAATCATTCGAACCCGTTTGCGAAGATGACGTTGCCAGAGGCCGTCTGAAACCAGGCCGCAATCGCGAAATCATCATCGCTTGGCTCTGCAAAGTGGCGATAACCTGCCAAGACAGCCCGATCGCCATCGGTAAGCATGTCCGACACGACATTCAAGGTGGCACTGCCACTCGTTCCGGCAAACGTCGTGCCGGTCAGGCCATTGATTCCGAAATCGGTGTCCAGCGCGCCATTCGACTGCATCTTCAACAGCGCAAACTGTTGCAGGCTTGCATCCGCGTTGCCGGTTATCCCGCCGACCAACAGTTCACCCTGCGAGTCAAGTACAACGGCATGGAATCGCAGGTCGGTCGCCGGGAAGGGGGCTTCATATTGCTTGAAGCCGTCGCCGTCGAAGCTGAGGTCCAAGTCGCCATTGGCGTCAACTTTGCTGACCCAGCCGCGGTGATTGGTGCTTCCGATCAGGTTGAAAAGGTTTTCTCCCACCACCGCAAATGCACCGGACTGGGCATCGACCGCAAGGCCACTGGTGCGCATGGTCGTGCATGCGCCGAGTGTGTCCGGCAATAAGACGCTGGCGACCACGCCCGAACTGATACTCATCGGTGTCGCCCCCGAAATTTGCACACGGAGGCTACGCATCGCGCAACCACCCGAGGTGGAGGCGGAAAACGCAACGACTGCTGCGTTCTGTGCAGGCGACCAGCGCATGACACCGTCACGACCGGCAAATGTCGCGTCGACGAACTCGATATCGTCTGAAACACCTTGCGAAGTCAGAATCTGAGCATAGGCACCCCAATTTGCACCGTCCGCAGACTGTCGATTGAAGAGCAGGATGGCATCGCTCGGTGTGACAACGACCGCCATCGGTTCCGCGTAGGTGGCGTTGTCGTATACCGCCAATCCGAAGAATCCAAAGCTGCTGTCCACGCTGCCATCGGCAAACAGCCGCGCAACGCCGATGCGTGTACCGACGCCAGCACTATCCGGCAAGGCGCCAACCAAAATGATGCGCCCAGCCGAGTCGACGGCGGCATCGCGCAGATCGAAGCCGGTACCGAGATCGATGTTCAAGCGGCCATCGCCGCCGATGAGCGTACTTAGCGAACCGTTGTCTGCGATGGACGCCAACGCCACATCGACGTTGGTGTTGTTGGTAGCCGTGCCAACCAGCAAGTATCCACCGGTCGAGTAGGGGAATATCCGCTTGACGCGATCACGCTTGCTCGCGTCCAGATCAAACGCGACGGTGGCTTTCCCGTCGCCGGAGAAGCTTGGGTCCAGTTCAACACCGTGGCAAAGCGCAGTCGATAGCAGCAAGCTCAACGTGGTTATCCGGCGCATCGCAAGGTTCCAGTAGTGGGTCGTTGTCAGTAGACGTAGTTTGGTAGTGAAAGCGGCGTGGCGTCGTGAATACCGCCCGTTCATGGGTGTAGAGGACCGTTCGTCACATTTGTGGCAGGTGTGCGTATGAGCCGTGGCAGTGTGCCCATCACACCCTTCGGAGGCTTTCCACATGTCTACGCCTGTCACCACCGGCAGCGCCAGTGCTGCCCAAGCCCTGGTCGATATCTTTCTTGCGCCGCGCGCTTTGTTCACCGCCTTGCCCGCGCACCGTCGCTGGACGTGGATTGCGCTCGGTTTGCTGGTGCTGTTTCAGATCGCCAGCGTGTACGTGTTCTTCGGACCGATGTCGCCAGAGTGGTTGGTCGATCAACAGCTCGCCAGCGCCGATATCCCCGAGAACCAGATGGCACAAGCCAAGGCGACTATGCTGCAGGTGGCGCCCTATACCGCGCACATCGGTGCGGCGATGGGTGCAGTCGCCACGGTGGTGATATCCGCCCTGGTTGCCTTGGTTCTGTTTGCGGCCGAACGCGCGCTGGTGCCCTCACGGCAGAGCT
The DNA here is from genome assembly GCA_041395245.1 of Lysobacteraceae bacterium. Taxonomy (GTDB): domain Bacteria; phylum Pseudomonadota; class Gammaproteobacteria; order Xanthomonadales; family Xanthomonadaceae; genus Aquimonas. The sequence continues at coordinate 90,282 of JAWLAY010000006.1, read as the reverse complement.
ATGGCCAGTGGTATGCGGTGACCATCTGGGCGCAGATGCCGATGCTGCTGAATGCGCTGGGTCTGATCGTGCTGAGCCTGCTGGCCGCCTCGCCGGACCAGCCGCTCTCGGTGGCGAACTGGGCCTCGTTGAATGAATTGCTGCTTGGCCTGCCCGTGGGTGATGCGTGGTACGGCTGGGCCGAAGCCTTCAGTCTGTTCTTCCTGTGGACCATCGCGCTGTTTGCGATTGCGATCCGCACCGCCAAACCCGTCGCGTGGCCGCGCGCACTGGCGCTGGCGAGTCTGCCTTACGTGCTGAGCTTTGGCATCTGGGCACTCTTCATCTGATTTCGGGAGCAGCGCGCATGCGCAATCGCAAACTCTGGGTGGGGCTGGCGCTGCTGCTGGGCTTCGCCGTCCTGATCGGTATCGCCTCGCAACGCCGTGCCGCGACACAGGAAGTGACGGTTGCTGCCGTCACCCGTGCGGCACTGGCCGACACGACGCTGGCTTCCGGTAGTTTGATCTACGCGCAGCAGATTCAATTGCGCTCAGAAGTAACTGGACGCGTCGCCGAGGTGCTGGTGGAGGAGGGCGAGCGCGTTGAGCAGGGACAGGTGCTGATGCGCCTCGATCCGGACGCTTTCCAGGCCGATCTGGAAGCGGCATCGGCCGCGGTGCGTGCTGCCGAGATCGAGATCGAATCGCGACAGGCACGCCTCGATGAACTGCAGCGTCAGCTCGCGCGCCAGAAGGTTCTGGTCGGGCGTGGATTGGTCGGACGGGAAGCCTTCGAGCAACTGGAAAACGACACCCGCATCGCCGACATCGCGGTGCGAGCGGGCGCGCAGACCTTGCGACAGGCGCAGGCACAACGCGATGTCGCGGCGGATCGTCTGGAGCGCACCGTGTTCGCCGCGCCCATCGATGGCCTGCTCATTTCGGTGGACGTGAAACCGGGCGAAACAGTGATTGCCGGGACCTTGAACATCGTCGGCTCGGATCTGATGGTGTTGGCCGATCCCAGCGTGCTGCTGGCCGAGTTGCGGGTGGACGAAGCCGATATCGCGCAGGTCCGTCTCGGCCAGTCGGTCAAGGTGTTTGCCGCCTCCGCGCCGAATGACGCCCTGAGCGGCGAGGTCATCCACATTGCCAGCTCCGCACGTCAGCTCGGCACCGCGCAGAGCCTGGCGTTCCGCGTCAAAGTGCAGTTGCAACCCAGCGAACTGGCCCTGCATCCGGGCATGAGCTGTCGTGCCGAGATCCTTACCGCCACCGGCGAGCCCAGCCTCAACGTGCCGGTCGCGGCGATTCGTCGTGACGGCGACACGCAGTACGTCTGGAAGCTCGGTGCCGACCAGCGGGTCGAGCGTGTCGATGTCGTGCCCGGCATGGCGAATGATCTCGACCAGGCGGTTGAGGGCGCCTTGCAGGAAGGCGATCAGGTGGTGACCGGTCCGGGCCGCGTGCTGTCGACGCTGAAGGCGGGGACACAGGTGAAGATCAAACCGCTAGACGCCGAATCCACCGGCGATGCCGAAAAGGAAGCGGCCAAGTGAGCACCAGTGCGACGTCCCTTGCGGACGCGCAGGCGGTCATCCGTTTGCAGGACATCCGCAAGACTTACCCGATGGCCGACAGTGACTATCTCGCTCTCGACGGGATCGATCTGCAGATCCCGGAAGGCGACTATGTCGCCATTGTCGGGCCATCGGGCTCGGGCAAATCGACCTTGATGAATCTGCTGGGCTGCCTGGATGTGCCCACCGCTGGCCGCTACTGGCTGCGCGGTCGCGACGTGGCGCAACTTGACGACACCCAACTGGCCGAAGAGCGCAATCGCTCGGTCGGCTTCATCTTTCAGAGCTTCAATCTGCTGCCGCGCATGAGCGCCCTGGCAAACGTGATGCAGCCCTTGGTGTATCGGCAGATGCCCGCCCGCGAGCGGCGCGAACGGGCGCTCGAAGCGCTGCGTCGTGTCGGTCTGGCCGACAAGACCGAGCATCGACCGAACCAGCTGTCCGGCGGACAACGGCAGCGCGTGGCGATTGCGCGGGCGCTGGTGACGCGTCCGGCGATCCTGCTCGGCGACGAGCCCACCGGCAATCTGGACAGCCGCACCACGGCCGACATCATGGCCTTGTTCGACGAACTGCACGGCGAAGGCCACACCATCGTGCTGGTCACCCATGAGCAGGACATCGCGGATCACTGTGATCGCACGGTGCGCCTCGTCGATGGGCGCATCGTCGAGGATGTGCGGCGGCGTGAGCGCACGAGGACTGGCACGTGAGCGCACTCGACGGCAAAACCCTGCACGCGGTCATCGAAGGCAGCAGCGCCGCGTTGCTGGCAATCCGTGCCAACGCGCTGCGCAGCGCGCTGACCGCGCTGGGCATCATCATCGGCGTGGCGGCGGTGATCGCCGTGGTGGCGGTGATGCAGGGCCTGTCCAGCACCATCACCACCCAGCTCGATGACCTCGCTTCGGACATGGTGATCGTCAGTGCCGAAACGACGCCCGAGCAAGCCATGATCGGCCTGCGCAACCGGCTGGTGTTCGAGGATTTCGTCGCCGTGCGCGAGCGCGTCAAGGGCATCCAGGACATCACCGCGATGATGCAGCCGCTGAACTTCGGTGGCCGCGTATCGCAGGGACGACACAGCACCACGGCGCAGATTCTCGGCACCAATGCCAACTACCAGCAGGTGGTGCGGGTCTACACCGATCAGGGTCGCTTTCTGTCCGAGAGCGACGACCTGCGCCGTCGTCGCGTCGCCGTGCTCGGCGCCACGCTGGTGAAGAAGCTCGAACTGCCCGCCAATCCGGTCGGCAGCTTCATTCAATTGGGCGGCGAATGGTTTCGCGTGATCGGCGTGGCGGAATCGCGCGGCACCTTGTTCGGGTTCGATCAGGACAACTTCGTCATCGCGCCGTTTTCCACGCTGAAAGCGCTGTCGGGCGCGACGCAGGAGGAAGACGTGCAGATCTACTTCCGCCCGCAGGCCGGCGCCGATCTGGGCGTTATCGAAACCCAGCTTCGCCACGTGCTGCGTTCGCGGCGTGCGCTAGCCGAGGACGCGCCCGATCCGTTCCAGTTCCAGACCGCCGAGCGCACCCGCAAGAACTTCGATGGCATCGTGCAGGGCGTGACGATGGTGGCGGGCGCGGTGGTGGGCATCAGCCTGATCGTCGGCGGCATCGGCATCATGAATATCATGCTGGTCTCGGTGACCGAGCGAACCCGCGAAATCGGCATCGTCAAGGCGCTGGGCGCGACACCGCAATTCATCCTGATCCAGTTTCTGGTCGAGGCGCTGGTGTTGTCGCTGTTCGGTGGGCTGGTCGGGTTGGCGCTGGGGTGGGGACTGGCTTTGCTGATCAGCGTCAGCGTGCCCGGCATGACCGGTGCCAGCGTGCCGTGGTGGGCGGTCGCACTGTCGTTCGGCTTCACCACCGCGATTGGCGTGATCTTTGGTCTGGCACCGGCGATCAAGGCCTCGCGCTTGCATCCCATCGACGCCCTGCGATACGAGTAGCCCATGAACACGACGGCGCTCGACGGCGAAATCCCGACAGTTGAATCCGCGTCCCTGGCACGGCGCTGGTGGCACAGCCTTTGGCAGGCCAGTCCGGCCTACTGGGCCGTGCAGGCCCTGGTTTTTCTTGGCTCGCTGTTACTGGCCTGGGTGGCACTGCGCAGCGTCGTTCCTGTGCAACAGGCAGGTGAAAACGCCGTGCAGGTGTTTCTGCTGCGCAACGCGGTGGAAGCGCTGTTGTTCACCGTGATGACCCATGTTCTCGTCCGTCCCGCCTTGCGCCTGTTCTTCATCGGCACCACGCCCGCGTGGCCGGTCTGGGTGGGCCTGCTGCTGTGGTTGCTGCTTGCCGCCGCCCTGTCGGTGGGTGCGGGCTGGCTGTTGGATCACTCCGCCTTGCTACCGTCACCCAACATCACCGGCATCGAGTTCAAGTCGGGCGACAGCGCCTACGGCATGGCGCTGGTCGGGCCGCATCTTTATCTGGTCGCCATCTTCAACCTGTTCATCACCTTCATTCTGTGGGCCGCGCTGTATCTGGCCTGGCACGCCTTCAAGGCGCGTCGGCGCCTGCTGGCTCAAGTGCGCGAAGCGCGGTTGCGCCAGCTCACCCATCAACTCAGTCCGCACTTCCTGTTCAACGCCTTCAACAGCATTCGTGCGCTGATCTTTGAAGACCCGCAACGCGCCGCCGATCTGGTCACCCAGTTGTCCGAGCTGTTCCGCTTCCACCTGCAGCACGAACTGCGCAAGGAACAAACCCTGGCCGAGGAATGGCAACTGGCGCAGCGCTATCTCGATCTGGAATCCGTGCGGTTGGAATCGCGCCTGCGCCTCGATGTGGACCTCGACCCGGTCTGCCTGAAGCGCTCCTTGCCCGCCCTGAGTCTGCTCTGCCTCGTCGAAAACGCCATCAAGCACGGCATCGCGCCCAATCGCGAACCCGGCCAGTTGCGGGTGCGTGCGCGACCCGCCGCCGACGGCTGGATACTCGAAGTCAGCAACACGGTCGGCGTGCAAGCGGCCACGCTCAGCACCCAAACCGGTCTGGCCAATCTGCGCGAGCGCCTCGCGCTGGGGTTCGGTGATCGCGCCCGATTGCAGATTGACCAACTGGACGGTCGCTTCTGCGTCTGCCTGCATTTGCCTGAATCGCGCACGGTGCTGACATGAGCCGCCTGCGCGTGGTGATCGTCGACGACGAACGCTTGGCCCGCGCCGAACTGCGCCGCCTGCTGGCCGTCCACCCGCAGGTCGAGATCGTCGGCGAAGCCGAAGACGCCGACACCGCACTCAGCCTGATCCGCGAGCAGCGCGCCGACCTGGCCTTTCTGGACATCCAGATGCCCGGCATGAACGGCCTGCAGTTGGCAGCGGAACTCGACAGCGCCTGCCAGTTCGTGTTTTGCACCGCCTTCGACAGCTTCGCCATCGACGCCTTTGGCCTGAACGCCCTCGACTACCTCGTCAAACCCGTGGTGCCCGAGCGACTGGCGCAAACCCTGGCACGCGTCAAAACGCAGGACGCCGCCGCGCACACGCCCACGCTGCCGATGGATCATCCGCTGCTGCTGAAATTCGGCGAAGCCGCCCGCATCGTCCGCCTGCGCGACATCCACCGCTTCGAAAGCATCGGCAACCACGCCGCCGTCTACACCCCGCACGGACGCGCCTTCCTGCTCAGCTCACTCAGCCGCATCGAACAACGCGTCGATCCCGCCTATTTCTTCCGCATCAGCCGCGCCGACATCGTCCGCCTGGACGCCATCATCGAACTGCAAGCCGACATCCAACCCGGCCTCATCGCCCGCCTGATCGACGGCAGCGAAGTCAAAGTCAGCCGCCGCCAAGCGCAATTGCTGAAACTGCAAATGGGCAGTTTGTGAGACGGGCAGGGCGGAATGGATGACGAGAAACCGATCCGGTTTGAATGACGCGGCGCTTCGGTCTGGCTTGCCAGAGTCACGGAGGTGATAGGGTCCAGTCGATCCGTCAACGCGGACGCCAACGCGGGCCATGCCCTATGCTCCAGTGCCGGTTTGCCACGGCGTCAGGGATAACGGGTCACAACAGACTGAACCCGACAGGTTGGCTCCCACACCTGCTAGTGTGTAGACTCCCGCACAAGGAGTCGCACATGGCCACCAATCTCGCAATCGATCCAAGCCTTCTCGACCGCGCCCTTGAAGTCAGCGGCGAGCGCACGAAGAAGGCGGCGGTAACCAAAGCCTTGCAAGAGTTCATCGCACGTCGTGAGCAGCGGCGCGTAGCCGATTTGCTGGGCAAGCTGGAATGGGATCAGTCGTTCGACTACAAGGCTGAACGGTCGCGCAGCCGATGACGCTGCTCGTTGATACCAGTGTTTGGTCGTTGGCCCTTCGCCGCGATATCGAAGCCACCGAACCTGAGGTGCAGGAACTCAAGGACGCCTTGTTTGGAGCCGATGTCATCGTCACCACCGGCTTGGTCCTGCAAGAGCTTTTGCAAGGCTTCTCGGGTGCGAAAGCACAGACCCAGATCATTGAACGATTCGCTGCCTTGCCGCTGCTGCAGCCTGATCGAGATGATCACATCGGTGCGGCGACCCTACGAAACACATGTCGCCAAGCGGGCGTTCAAATCGGCACCATCGATGCACTGCTTGCGCAGCTTGCCATCCGGCACGATCTGACGTTGCTCACCACTGACAAAGACTTCACCCACGCAGCAAAGCATTGCGCACTTCGCGTCTGGCCTGCGAAAGCAGATGCGAAGCGGTGATTTTCCGTCGGAAATATCGCCAGTGCACTCCGTGATCTCGCCATGGACGATGCGCTGAACTACGCGAGCGCTCTATTCGGGTGCCGCTCTGCCAACCTCATCGATGCCATGAATGGCAAACACATTCTTGGCAAGATCGATCCCAAAGCACACAATCGCCATGACCGCCTCCGGAACGAGTGATGTATAGACCCTTCCCATCGTCACGCACGACCACTTGGCCGAGCTACCGAGCGCTGCAGACGGTGCGCGGTGAGGAAGTCCTTTCATTCTTTAGGCCACTGCCTCCACCATGAGCTCAACCACCGTCATTGACCTTGTTGAGCTGATGAAAGAGGCTCTTCGTTTTCATGCACCGGGAGCTGTAGACGCAGCGAAGATTCGCAGTTATGTGGATTGGCGAGGTTGTGTCAGCCCCGTCGAGGCTGACATTGTTGTCGTCGCTGACGAGCTTGTTGCATCCGGTTTTGCCGTGGTTACGGCAACAGGTTGGCAGATAGTTAGTGCTACAAAAGAGTGAACGAACATATGGGGCCAGGCATTTTTTCGCCGCATGTGTTTGGGTAGCTTCGACGGCGGATTTCTTGCCCGTGCGTTTGGGCTTCTCGGGGGCAGTATGGAAGAAACGTCCGAGGACTATGTGGCAAAACAAGACCTGGCCCCCAATTTATATACTGGCACCAAATTTATAACGGTGTGCTTCGATGATAGACTTGGGCCCAGATATGCCCGCCGAACGCTGGGCCTCTAGCCCGCCTCCTTCATTCTCCACGCATTGGTCCCGCTCTACGCCGATAACCCTTCTACAGGAGCTTACAAGCATGGCTATTCAGATATCCCTCTTTAATCACAAGGGCGGCGTAAGCAAGACCACAACCGCATTCAATCTCGGTTGGATGCTGGCCGCAAAAGGAAAGAGAGTACTTCTTGCGGACTGCGACCCGCAGTGCAACTTAACTGGGATGGTCTTGGGGTTCAAGGGCTCGGAGGAATTCGCATCTATTTACGAATCTGGAGGTGTCCGAAACATCCGTGATGGGCTTGCTCCGGCATTTGAATCGCGCCCTGCACCAATCGACCCCGTAACCTGTGAACCTATAGATGGCCAGCCAAACATGTATCTCATCCCGGGGCATATCGGACTGGCTGAATACGAAGTAACTCTCGGTATTGCTCAAGAGCTTTCTGGCTCACTAGTAACCCTCCAGAATCTGCCTGGGGCGTTACATCAGCTATTCCGACTAACTGCGCTGAATTACAACATTGACTATATCTTGGTAGATATGAGCCCGAGCCTTGGTCCCATCAACCAAAATCTATTGATGACGAGCGACTATTTTTTGGTGCCTATGGCGCCTGACTATTTCTCGGTAATGGCAACCGACTCCCTTGCTTCCGTGCTCCCAAAGTGGAGGGCATGGGCTAAGCAGGCTCAGGGCGTTGCAGTCCTTCAAAAGGCAACTTACCCATTCCCCACTGTTAGCCCTAAATTCTTGGGTACGGTTGTGCAGAAATATCGGCTAAGGGAAGGACAAACGCCCTCAGCAGCATTCCAGAAATGGATCGACGAGATTGAAAGCGGAGTCCAAGAAAAACTGCTTCCTGCGCTAAAGGCCGCCGATATGCTAATGCCCGATTCTGCGTACCAAAGCATCGGCATCCCCCCGGGTAAGCCTTTACTGCAAATGTCCGACTTCAACAGTCTAATTGCCCTCTCTCAGAAACATAAAGTGCCCGTATTTGCACTGACCGACGCACAACTAGAGCAGACCGGAGTCGTCCTAGAGCGCACCAAGAAATCAATGCTCAAGTTTCACGAGCTTTTCTCACAAGCGGCAGATCGCATCATGGCTCTCACGTCCTATGAACAAGGCCATTGAAGAATTCAGAATAAGTATGGACCGCGCTCGCTATCTGGGCGGGCTACATGACGCCTTGTCGTCACTTACGACAAGCGCAGTGGACGCTTCGGATTTACTTAGGGCTCAGCTTGTCCTTGGGGTAAGTGCTCTCGATTACTACGTTCACGAAATTACAGTGCTGGGAATGGTTGCTGTATTTGACGGCAGGCGACCTCGCACGCCAGCGTTTCTGAAGTACCGCGTCGCGATGGATTCGGTACTCTCGGGCACCACAGGATATGCGTGGTTTGAATCTGATATTCGCGAGCGACACGGTTTTCTCTCATTTCAGCAACCTGAAAAGATCGCAGATGCAATACGTCTCTTCTCTGACGTGAAACTTTGGCAGCAGGTCGCGCTGCAATTGTCCATGCCTGAACAAGAGGTCAAAGATCGACTCAAGCTTATAGTGGATCGACGAAACAAGATCGCACATGAGGCAGACGTTGATCCCAGCTTTCCAAACATGCGGTGGCCAATTGCAAAGTCAGATGTCGACCAATCGCTGACCTACTTGGCACAGATATGCGAGAGCATTTATGTCGCAGTTCGATAGGCAAGTCATACAATTTTATAGCCGCACACCCAGCCGCACAGCCGGGGTCCGGTCTATCATCGTAGCAACCCGCTATCCGCGGCTCCTGAAGCGGATCATTCACGAGTTGGGGTCAAGTCTATCATCGTAGCAACCGCTGTCCGAGGCTCCGGATGCGGATTATGCATTAGCGCTTGACCTGCGCCATGGGCGTACATTCGTGGCAGAATCGACGCAAACGCACTCAATCGCCATGACCGCCTCGGGACGAGTGAATACTCCGTTCCCATCGCCACGCGCGATCACCCGACCGAACTACCGCGTTCCGCATTCACCGCGGAGTGGTAAGGTACTGTCAAAAGTTGGCCACGTAAGGAAGATCATCCGGAATGAACGCGACAACAGAGGTAGGAAACCCTTGGCTCAGCATGTGGACGCGCCCGAGGGCGACAATTCAATCAATTGTTGATACGAATCCGGAGAAAGATGTTCTCCTGCTTGCCTCAATTTCCGGTGTCTCACGGGCACTCGATAAAGCAAGCATCAGCAACCTTGCTGACACCGCTCCACTATCCATGATATTCGTCGCCGCAATAGGTGGCATCGTTAGCGGTATTGTTGGGCTTTACATCCTTGGATTTCTGCTCAGGCATTCTGCGCATTGGGTCGGCGGAAATGCTAATGCAGAAAAGACGCGAGCGGCAATTGCGTGGTCAAGCGTCCCGGTAGCGTGGGGCATGCTGATCTGGTTGCCTCAGGTGGCGCTTTTCGGAAGAGAGCTATTCAGTGCAAGCACCCCGAGAATGGATGCAAGTCCATTTACTGTACTTGGCCTCGGCATGCTCGAGCTTGGCGTTGGGGTTTGGGCAATGATCCTGTTTTTCAAGGCAATCGGGCAAGTCAATGGATTTTCCGCATGGAGGGGCCTGGCTAGTTTTCTTATTGCCGTTGCGCTTGTTTTGGTTCCTATTCTTGCCTTCGCATTTGCGTTAAGAACATTGGTGTAGCACTGACGGGAGTTACACTTCCCAATGACGGGATGGATCATTCCAGCGGGCCGTATCCGGAACAATGGATTGTGGGCGTTGCGGCGACAAATGCTCCCTGATCCAGGTATTCGCGTTCGCGGAGGTGTTCAATGAAATCGCTGATCGTCGCGACACTTGTTGGTTTGCTGGCAATGAGTGGTGTAGCCGCCAATGACGAACCAGATGTCGTCGTAGGTACGCTATTTGTGACCTATAACATGGGCGTGGGAAGTGAAACGGAAAGTAAACTCAGCGCGCGCTTCGTACCAGTCGACACGCATTTTCCCGCGCCATTGAACGACCCGGAGCCGCGCCAGTCGGTTCGTCACTTCAATGTCGAAAACGCGGGCGATGTCGTTAACGGTTTGCTTGGCCAAGCGGAGTTGGAACGGCTTTCTAATGATTCCCTGCGCATCGTTGCGGTACCGGTCACCGCGACAATCGAACGGCACAGGCGCGTCATCGAGTGTGATGCGCCTGCTGACTATGCGACGTTGTTGTTTGTGAGGGCGTTGAAACCTGTCCAAGCGGTTAGTCGGGACGATGCTCCAATCGGTTGTTAGCCGACGGGACGCGGGGTGAGGTCTAGCATTGAGGCGAGTTCCAGGTTCAAACGGTGGCAAGGACCGCGCGAGCCGCATCATCACCCATGTCTATCGCAGCGCTTCGATCATAGTTCTGCAGCCCTCCACGGCGCCTTTTCGTTCGATCAATCCAGCGCTTCGCGGGCGGTGGCTTCAAACTGTGCTGATGCCGTTCCGTCGATCCATTCAAGGGTAGGTGTATGCGCTGTCGACTGACTGAAATGCTGTGCGCAGGGTTGGGTGTGTTGGTGTTGGCCTTGGTCTTCGGTGCGCCGCGTGCTGCGGCTCAAACGCTGGCGCTGAGTTTTGATGATGGTCCGCATCTGCATGACACGCCGATGCTGTCGGCAGCGGAGCGCAATGCGGCTTTGCTTGCGGCCTTGGCGCGCCATCAGGCCAAGGCCTTCCTGTTTGTGACGGCCAACAACGGTGCGAATCAGCCTGCGGGCTTGGCCTTGGCGCGTGCCTGGGGCGAGGCGGGGCATGTCATCGGCAATCACACCCTGAGTCATCTGGACCTGAACAGTGCGGAGACGACGCTTGCTGCGTATCAGCAGGAGTTGCTGGATTGCGATGCGGTTATCCGCGATTTGCCGGGTTATCGCCGCTGGTTTCGCTTCACCTATTTGCGCGAAGGCAACACGCCGGAGAAGCGCGACGGCATGCGTGCGTTTCTGCAGGAGCAGGGTTATCGCAACGCGTATGTGACGCTGGATACCAGCGACTGGCGTTTCAACGCATTGCTACAGGAAACCCTGCTCGCGCGTCCCGATGCCGATGTGCAGCCGATCAAGGCGCAGTACGTCGCGCACGTGCTGCAACGCGCGGCGGCCTATCGCGCGTTGGCGCAGCAACTGCAAGGACGCGACATTCCGCAGATGCTGTTGTTGCATCACAACCTGATCAACGCGCTTTGGCTGGACGAGGTGCTGTCGGCCTTGCAGGCGCAGGGTTGGACCTTCGTGGACCCGGAAGTCGCGTTCGCCGATCCGATCTATCGCCTGCAGCCGGATCGCGCGGTGGCAGGCCAGAGCTTGCTGCTTTCGATGGCTCGCGTGCTGGGGCTTGGACGGTTTCCCGGTTGGGAGCGACTGGTGGATGACGGCGACTACGAAATGGCCGTGCTGAAAGCGCAGGGCTTTTGAACGCGGGCCGGATCAACGACGCGCGGGGCAGTGAATCCGCAGTAACCTTGGATCGCCGTTTCACACCGATTCGACGGAGGGGTCCGATGCGACGGATTTGGGGGTGGGTGATTCTTGCCGTGTTTGCTTGGTTTGCGGCGCATTTTCTGCACGCCACGTATGGGAAGTACGCGGGCAGTGATCCGGCGAGCTTCGAGCTTTTTCTGGGTCGGCAAGGCTGGCTTTACGCGCACCTGTTCGGCGGTGCGCTCACGCTGGTTCTTGGCTTGGCTCAACTTTTATGGACACGGCAGCGATTCCCACGACCGGTGCATCGGTGGGTGGGTCGCGTGTATGTGTTGGGCATGGTTGTTGGCTGTGTCGGCGCGGTGGGCCTGATTGCGACGTCGCCTGCGCCCGCGTCGATTCGCGTGGCGTTTGCGGCGACGATGCTGGCTTGGGTGGTGACGGTGGGGATCGCTTTGGTCGCCATTCTCCGGCGGCGTGTGAGCGTTCATCGCGTCTGGATGATCCGGAACTATCTCGTCACGCTCGCGCCGGTGACGTTCCGTTTGCTGCTACCGGCAGCCATGGCAATCGGTATCGCGCCATCGCCCGCGCTCATCGCCGGGTTGCTCTGGGTGAGTTGGAGCCTTCCACTGCTGGTGTTTGAAGGCATCCTGCGCGTGCCCGGCATGCGAGCGATTGGGCTGCCATCTCCGCACGCGACTGCTAGCGGAGTGGATGCGGCGTAAGCCATCGCTCAACGCGGTCGCGTTCGGTCGAACGTGGTTCGCGGAATGGCCGTCCTTGGCGATTGCCGGTGCGTTGTGCGGGAACCTTCACTGATCCGGCCTTCGGCGTTGCGCGGATGACTCAGTGAGTGCATTGATACGTTTCGCAGCGCTTTCTCGTCAGGTGCTCGATGGGTGAGTGTTGCGCCCAAACCTTCGGGAGTGAGCGGTGATGACGAGCGTGCGTGGGTTCGATGTGGGGCGGTGCTTGGGTCGGTGGATCGGGCTGTCGATGCTGTGTGTCCCGCTCACTGTGTTGGCGCAGTCGCAGCCCGCGCCGGGTTACGCGGTGCGTTTGCTGGATGGTCAGGACGACTTTGGCGAGCATTTCGCGGTCACGCGTTTCGGCACCAGCGACCTATGGACGGGGTTTCATTACCTGGCCAACGAGCAGGCGTTGTATGCCGGCTCTTGCGGGGACGGTTGTATTCCCGAGTACCGACTGACCAGCGGCGCTGATCGTGGGCGTTTCGTCAGTGCGGCGCGGCGCAGTGCGCTGTCGCAGCGTCCGTTTGCGGCCTATTACAACGCCACCAGTGGTGATCTGGAGGCAGTGGATTGTTTCGATTCCTCATGCAGCTCCGCCACATTGCGTGTGCTCGACACGGCGAATGACGTGGGGTTGGGGACCGCGACTGCGGTGGACCCGGCGACCGGCTTGCCTTACGTGGCCTATTACGACGCCACCAATGGCGATCTGCGGCTCTACCGGTGTGCGACCGCGACCTGTGACAGCGGGAATAGCGTTCTGCTGGATGCCACGGGGATGCGTGGGCGCAATCCGAGCATGGCGTTTGCGAGCAATCTGCTGTGGATCGCTTACGACGACACCTCAACGGGTGAGGTGTGGTTGGCGCGTGGCGTTGCTCCGTTTGGTCCGGCCAATTTCACCTTCTTTTCTGCGGGCAGCGGCAGCGATGCCTCGCTCAGCCTCGATGCCAGCGGCTTCGTCGATCTGGTGTTTCTCGGCATGCCCGGTGGCACGTTGCAGCGCCTGCATTGCAATGACGCCAACTGCAGCTCGGCTGGACAGAGTACGCTGGATGGTACGGGGCGCGGTTATTCGCCGTCGGCGACGCACTTGCCCAACGGCAACCTGCTGGTAAGTCATCACGAGTTCGCCACGGGCGCGATGCGGGCGACGGTCTGCAACGATGCGGCGTGTTCGGCACCGCAGCGCTTGGAGCTCGAAACCGGGCCGGGCTACGGCCCGCTGAGCGTCGCGGAGTCGTATTCGTCGGGTCGCCCACTGATCCACTATGGCGACACGGTGCTGACCGAAATGCGTTCGACGCAATGTACGACGACGGCCTGCAGCACCCTCATTCGGCGCATCGCCAATGGCGTACCGGCCTTTGCGCCGAACATCGCGATGCGTGCCGATGGTCGACCGGTGGCGATCTGGACCAAGCAGCGACGGCCTCGCATCGGTGTCTGTGCCGATGCGCAATGCGCTTCGGTGACGTATCGCGATACCAGCGGTGCCAATGCGGACGGGTCACGACCTTCCATCGCGATTCGCCCGGATGGACGACCGTTTGCCTATTACTCGCATGTGGGCGGAAGCTCGGCCTGGGACTGTGCCGATGCCGATTGCACTACGGGCACGCATCGCGAGGTCAGCGGTTCGGGCAATTCGACCAGCAGTTTCACCGAGCTGGCGATTCGCGCCGAAGGGCGACCGGTGATGCTGTACGCGAATGTCACCACGAACTCGGTGTTTCTGTTCTCGTGTGCCGACGTGAACTGCAGCAGCGGGCAGTCGCACTTGCTGACCGATGAGCCGGACCCGTCGGTGCAATCGACCTCGCTGTCCGGTCTCGGTTTGGCGATCGGCGGAGATGGTCGACCGGTCGCGACATGGGGCCTGGTCAGTCAGTCGTCCGGCAACTTGCGCGTGGCGCGCTGCGACGATGCCGAGTGCAACACCGCGACGGTGCGTTCGGTAGGCAGCGAATCGGTCTTCAACGGCGGAGGCATCGCGCTGCGCACGGACAATCGCCCGGTGCTGCTGGAGAACACCTTGTCCGGCGCGCGAAATCTGGTGACCTGTGACGATGCCACCTGTTCCAGCGCGACGCGCGTTGCGCTGCCCAACCCGTTCGACATCAGCAATCAGTTGTTGTTGGCCGCTGGCGGGGCGCCGGTGTACGTCAGCGGAACGGTTGGCGCGGGAGGACTGTGGCAGTGCAGCGATGCGGCCTGCAGTGAGATCAACTATCAAGCGTTATTGACCGACACCGAAACCAATCAACGCAGCTTCACCGGGCGCCTCGCCTTCGGTGCCGACCCACGACCCTACGGTGTGTTTGCGGAACAGCAGTTGGCCGACGTGTGGCTCGCGGTTCCAATGCCCATCGCCATCTTTGCGGACGGGTTCGAGCCCTGATCCGGGGAAGGCCGGCGACTACCGCATCGGAGCCCGCGCGTTGGCTGTTAGCATTCGGACTGGAGGTACCCGTATGCAAGCTGCCGATTCATCGAGTCAAGGCATCACCTGGTTATTGTCGCGCGTCGAGGCGGGTGACAACGCCGCGCGCGAGGACCTGGCGCGGGCAGTCATTGCACGGCTACAGCAGATTGCGACGCATGAGCTGGCGGCGCTGAATGCGGGTGGCTTGCACGGCCTCACCCATGAGCCGACCATGTTTGCCAACGATGCCTTGTTGAAGTTGCTGGCGCAGCCGCAGAACTTTGAGAATCGGCGGCATTTTTTCGCCTACGCCACGCAGGTGATGGTGCGGGCGATGATCGACTACCAACGGGCGCGTCATGCGCAGAAGCGTGGCGGTGATCTGCAACGGGTCAGCTTGAGTGGGCTGGATCAGTGCATGAGCGTCGATGTCGAAGACGCCAGCGAGGTGCTGGCCGAACTGGAGCAACTCGACCCGCGCAAGGCGGATCTGATTCGCTTGCGGGTGTTCCTCGGTTTCAGCGCCGAAGAGGCGGCCAATGCCTTGCAGATTTCCCTGTCCACGGTAGAGCGCGACTGGCGTTTTCTGCGCCATTGGATGAGCGCTCGCATGGCCGCCCAGCGTGCCGATTGAAGGCAGCCTCGGCACTTATCCCGTATAGCGCGGAGAGTCCGGCATCCGGTCGGCTCCATCTGCCTTGGCAGGTGCTACCCGAACCTTGGGGGTGCCATGAAGAAACTGTTTACCGACGCCAGCGGGCGCATTCGGCGCAAGACCTGGTGGAAGGGATTTCTGTTGATTGTGCTGGCCTCGCTGGTGGCATCAGCGGTGCTTTCGCCGATTTTGCTCGGCCTGGGTGTGCTGGGCCGTCTGCTGTTGTTTGCCGTGTCGCTGGTGTTTCTGGCTGGCATGCTGGTGCTGGGCAGCAAGCGGCTGCATGACCGCAACAAGGATGCGATGCCGTGGCTGGCGTTTTTCTATGGCCCAACCGTGTTTTCGCAACTTCTGCAAGCGACCGGCATCGGCTGGCAGGCGATGGAGGTCGCCGGACGCGAAGTAATGGTGCCGGGCCTGTTCGGCGGTGTCGTCCTTTGGGTGTCGATGGCCTTCGCGATTTGGGGTCTGGTGGAGTTGGGAATACTCGCGGGCGACGCCGGAAGCAACCGCTTTGGTGAGGACCCGAAAGCGTCGCCGACTGGCTGATCGACTCCCCGGCGATGCGCCGGGGAGTCTGTCGGCATTGATGAGTCAGAGTGACAATTAGGCTGCGCAGGGACAACGGTGGCCGTTGTCGCCGGGCAAGCGTTGGACGACTGCCCAAGGGATCGGCGGAAAATGGACCGTTCAGACGGGTTTTCCGCCGATTCCCCTGCGCTCGCGAGCACACGAGCCTGCTGCCTGCGGTCCGTCGCGCCGTCACCGAGCTGGCCGAACACGGCATCGCCCCTGCACCAAACTTCGCCGTTTTGCCGAAGTGCGTCACGACCTGAAACGGCTGTGGCGTCGTTCAAGGGGACAACCGCGTCGACCGCGGATGTTGGACGGCATGCCGCGCAGGCCAGTAGTACGAAGGACAGCGGTTGACGGTGGCGGCTGCGTGTTGGATGGGGACGCGTGGCACGCTCTCAAAGGAAGTTTGTCGGTTCGTGGTGCGTGATCGGGCAGTTCCGCGCACGGGAAATATCTCCGCGAGTGGCTCAGTTGCTTTCAAAGCCGTCGGCAAACCCAGAAAAGGGACTGTTGTCGTCAACTTCCCGAACTACCGGGCCGGGAAAGCTGCGCCGATTGGCGCTACCGATGCCCAACTCGCCATAGCTGTTGTCGCCCCAGCAATACAGATCGCCATCGCTTTGAATGGCGCAGGCGTGATCTACGCTCAGCGCGACCTGTTGGATGTTGCCCACCGCGCTGATCAGCACGGGCGCATAGCGATGCGCGTAGGTGCCGTCGCCGAGTTGTCCCGAACTGTTGCGTCCCCAGCAATAGAGCATGTCGGTGGTGCTTCGAACGCAGACTGTGTTTCCCGCCGCCACCAGCTGCGCGGCAGGCGGCAGACCGAACACGCGTTGTGGCTGCGGCTGGGCGGTTGACGTCCCATCGCCGAGCGCACCGTAGCTGTTGCTGCCCCAGCACCAGACTTCGCCACTGGTGGTGCGGATGCAGGTGAAGCCCTCACCCGTTGCAACCTCGGCGATGTCGGTATCCAGGCCGATGGGGGCCGTGCGCAGGGGTGTGGAAAATCCGCTTTCGCCCGTCCCCAACTGGCCAGCAAAATTGCTGCCCCAACACGCAACACGCGCATCTGTCGTGATCGCACAACTGTGATCGCTGCTGGCGCTCAGTTGTTGAACCCCAGCATTCGGGCCGACGCAGTGGGTGAAGCTGTCGGCGACCGAGAAAGTGTCTTCGCGGCAGCCTTGATGGCTGTCATTGGTGCCGCTGCATTGCACGGCCGCGTTGGCGTCGCTGCTGATGCACGCGTGACGTTCCGCCAGCGCGACAGCGTGTACGGGCGAACTGACCGAATCGATGTGCACGGGCAAAAGCAGGTCGCCCGGAAAAGACGCGGGCATACCCAGTTCGCCATGACGGTTTCCGCCCCAGCAATGCAATTGGGAGGTGCCGCCCAGTGCATCCGGCAGCGAGCCCGCGGTGACGACGGCACAGGTCTTGGAGCTGGCTGCGAGCAGGTCTGTCACCGGTACCGCGAGAAGGCTCTGGACGGGTTGCAGTGCCTGGTGATGGTCACCTGTACCCAGCTCGCCATGCGCATTGGAGCCCCAGCAATGCACGGTACCGAGATCATCGCCTACGCAGCTGTGGTGTTGCCCGAGCGCGATCCGCAGCGGCGACCCGCTGGCGATGTTGACGGCAGTCGGTTGCGGAACCCGGTTGGGACTGCCATCACCGAGTTGCCCCATGTCGTTGCGACCCCAGCACCAAACCTGTCCGTCGCTGCGCAATCCACAACGACCGCTGACCGCGAGAAACGTGTGGTTGCCTTCCACGGCGGTTGGCTGTTCGCGGCCGACAAAATCGCCCGTTCCCAAGGCCCCATCGGCATTGCGGCCCCAGCAGACTGCCTCACCGCCGGTTCTGACGGCGCAGGTGGATTCCTCGGCGACGCTGAATCCAACGACATCGCTCAGCCCCGTGTCCAGTGGCCCCGAGGAGTAGGTCATGCTGTCGTTTTCGGGGTCGTAGATCCAACTGCCCCAGCAATGCAGCGTATTGCTGATGCCTCGTGCACAGGTATGCATCTGGTTACTGGCAATTTGTTGGAAGCCGCTGCCGGCCCGCTTCGGTATCACGCTGGAATCGAGTGTTCCATCGCCAAGCTGACCAGCCCAGTTGCTTCCCCAGCACCAGACCTCACTGTTGTCCAGTAGCGCACAACTGAAGCCCGAGCCGACGCTGACTTGCAACGCTGGGCGTGACAGCGCGATGCCGACCGCAGTGAGACTCTGGCTGATATCCAAAGGCAGGCCGAGTTCGCCTGAGCCGTTGTAACCCCAGCAGCCGACCGCGCCCGTAGCGCTGACCGCACAGGCATGGCTACCGCCCATGGCGGCATGCAGAATCGCCTGGTTGCCGATGCCCGCAACCAACCCAATCGGTGCCTGCGTGCTGGTGACCCCGGCGCCCGCCTGCCCAAGGCTGTTTGCACCCCAACAGCGAAGTTCCTGCTGGGTGTCGATGCTGCAGTGGGTCAGACCATTCGAGATCAGCGTGACGGTGGGTCCGGGCAAGCCCAGTACGCGTGCCGGGTGGAACAGATAGCCCGCATGCTGGGGATCGTGTACGCCGGTGTTGTAGCCCCAGCACCAGATGTCACCGGAACGTTCCAAAGCGCAGGTTTCGCTGATGCCAACGATGTCGGCGAGCGGTTCAGTGGCCGCTTCCGACTTGCCGCAGTGCGTTGCCAGCAGTGCGCTGGTCAGAAGCCACACCAAGCCCATGGGCAGGTTGATGGGATTGATCAAGCGATACACGGGAATGGTCATGTGAAACCTCCAGGCAGGCTCGGCCGATGACGTCTGAGTTGCTTGGCGATACGCGATGCGGCCCGCTCAGGCCTTCATTCCTGATGGCTTTCTTCCGTTTGCATGCGCCCGTCTGCGTTCGAGTCGGGTTGCGCCGGCGTTGCCGTGGCTCGCGCGCCTTCGGCGGACGCGCTGATGCGTTGCTGTAGCTGCTGACGACGCGCCTCCGCGTCGACGCGCATCCGCTCCCGAAGTTGCGCATTGCGTGCATCGATGTCGGCGCGCATGGCTTCGATCTTGGCAGCCTGTTCTTCGCGGATGGTCTGCAGGCGCGGCCCGATATCCGGCTTGCGGACGTCCGGCAGACGCACATCCACATCGATGCGATACACACGAGGCAGGGCAGGCAAGGCGGGCGACAGCAGATTGGCGACATCGATGACTCGCTGCGCGTCGATGGCCAGTGCCGAGTTGCGCAGACCGGGCAAAAACTCCGCGCTCTGCTGACGCTGGATTTTTTCCTGCAGGCCAAAGGATAGCCCGCGTGCATGCGCAACCAGCCATTCGCCACGGGTACTGATCCAGAGGTCTTCAATGCGTTGGATTCGATCCACGACGGTCTGATTCCAGTCATCTGGCGTACCGCTGCGCGAATCGCCGTTCCAGTCCGGCAGCGCCGCATCGCGACGCCAAATCACGATCGCCAGCCGCGTCAGTTCACCCTGATGGCGACGAAACACCGGACCGGTGGGCTTGCGCAACAGGGTGGCGGTGATCTGGTATTCCAGCAGCCACAGCGCGTGTTGGTCATCTTCGCGATACAGCACTTCGCCCAGCGCGAGCTCACCATTCGCCAGCGCGGGAATGGCTTGCAGGACGGGTAGAAGTCGCGCGGCTTGCGATTCTGGCGTGACAACCCGCATGCCCAGTGTGTTGGCAATTTGTTCCAGTTCGACCTCCGGTTCTGGCGCCGGCTCGGCGGCGCGTCGCCATTGGTCGATCAGCAGGATCGCCCCACCGGCGACCAGGAATGTTGCCAACGTCGCGAGTAGCTTCTTGCGCCCCGTTCCAAATCCTTGCCGTCCGTTCATTGCTCGCTCCGCCGTGAGGTCAGCCCGTGGATGCCATACGCAATGCAGCGCAGGCGGGCCTTCATTCCGCCGTCAGCTGTCAGGAGCGCCGGTCACTGGCGCGGCGGGCCAATTCGGCCAGTGCGCTGGTGTCTCCGTGAATCGAAGACAGGGCGTGCTTCATGCGTTCCCGCTGTTCCTGTAGGGCCGCGTAAGCACCTTGCTGGCCGAGCAGGGCGGGATAGGTGGATTTGCCCTGCGCGACATCCTTGCCCGCCGTCTTGCCGAGTTCGGCAGCGTCGCCTTCGATGTCGAGCAGGTCATCGCGTATCTGGAAGGCCAGCCCCAACGCCGTGGCGAAACTGTCCAGTCCATGCAATGTCGTCGCATCGGCCTGTGCGACCAGTGCGGCGAGGCGAACCGAGGCGCGGATCAGTGCGCCGGTCTTGAGTGAATGCATGTGCTGCAGCGCATCGAGCGACTGCTGCTGACCGGTGGCGTCGATATCCAGTGCCTGACCGCCCGCCATGCCTGCCGCACCCGATGCCTGTGCCAGTGTGACCAGCATGGCGCGCGCCACGTTGTCGGGCACGGATGCGCGGCAAAGCGTCTCGAATGCGCAGGTCTGCAGAGCATCACCCGCCAGAATGGCGGTCGCCTCGTCAAAGGCGATGTGGACCGTGGGACGACCGCGCCGCAGAGCGTCGTCGTCCATCGCTGGCAGATCGTCGTGAATCAGGGAATAGGCATGAATCAGCTCGACCGCGGTGGCGGCGGCGTCGAGCTGATCGGCGGCAGTGCCAAGGCTGTGACCGGTGGCGTAGACCAGTAAGGGGCGGAATCGCTTGCCGCCGCCAAGCACCGCATAACGCATCGCGGTGTGCAGCCGAAAGGGTGCCTGGTCGGCGGCAGGAAGCGCCGCATCCAGCGCGACTTCACAGCGTGCCAGCCAGTCGCGCAGCAGTGACTCAGGGTGCATCGGGCAGGAAGGGTTTGGCGGTGGCGGGATCGTCGATATCGCTCAACAGGCGAACCCGCAGTTGCGCTTGTTCCAGGGCGGTCTGACAGCTGCGATACAAGGACACGCCGCGTTCGTAGGCCTGCAGCGACTCATCCAAGCCGAGGTCGCCCTTTTCCATTTTCAGCACCAGTTGTTCGAGTTCGTCGAGCGAACGCTCAAAGCCCGCGACGGGTGATTCTTCGGGGCTGGCGGACTTGGATTTGGACATGCGTGCGATGTGCCCAGCGGTCAGGTAGATACGTCATTGTAGGATGGAAGATATGCCTTGGAGCCTGTCGGACTTGAAGAATCGAAGCGAAAATTCGGCTGCGCGAGGACAGTTTTTGCCGGTTTCGCTGGGCAATAGTGGAACTATTGCCCAAGGAAGCGGCGAAAAATGGACCGTCCAGACGGATTTGCAGCCGATTCCCTTTCAAGTCCGACAGACTCCTAGGGGCGAACCCATCGCAGTTCGCGATGACTGCTCTGCAGCAGGCGATGCAGACGGTCGGACACGCAGAGGTCGCCCGCTGCCAGCAACTCGCCGTCGGGCGCGAACAACAGCGGCACGCGCGCGCGCTGCCATGGCGGCAAGTCGGCTTGCTGCAGCAGGTGTTTCAACTTGTGACGGTGTGGACGACCGGGTAGTTGGATGCGTTCGCCTCCAAGACGGCTGCGCACCCGGAAGGTTTGTGTCCACGTACTTGGACTGTCGTTGTTGGCGGCCCCGAACGGTCCGGCGCACAGCGCAAGATGACTCCCATCCGGCAACTGCAGACAGCCCTCTCCGTCCCAATCCAGATCAAAGGCGTGAGCGAGCTTGTCGGCGAGCCGCAACGCATACAGCTGACCACGCCAGTGCTGGACTCGTGCGCCAGACCAGTCGCAATGCGCTTCGCTGTCGTGTGTTGCTGGCAGCAACGCGTGTTCGATGGCGCGCGCTGTCGCCAAGGGCAACGGCGGTAAGCCGAGGCGCAACACCCAACGACGCAGGACACGTGCGCGCGTATCGGCAGGCAGCGCACGCAGGGCTGCCGTGCGCAGCATGGACCCTGATTCGTTACTCAGCGACGCGAGCAGCGCATCGTCGTTCTGGTTGAGTGCCGCGTCGGCTTCCGCGCACCAGTGCGCCGATAGGGCAAAAAGTCGACTCGCCTGAGGCCAACGCGAGCGCAACAGAGGCAACACCTGTTGGCGGAGGAAGTTGCGCTCGAAACGCAGATTGTCGTTCGACGGGTCTTCGACGTACGCGATGGCATGCCGGGCTGCATAAGCGCGAATCGCGTCGCGGCTGATGTCCAGCCAGGGCCGCCAGTGTTGGCCTGCGCCAAAGTCACGCCAAGCGCGCATCGCCGCCAGTCCGCCCGGTCCTGCGCCGCGCAGGGCGCGCAGCAGAAAGGTTTCGGCCTGGTCGTCCTGATGATGCGCGGTGAGCAAGCATTCGCCCGTCTGCAGATGCCGACGGAACGCCGCGTAGCGGGCCTCACGGGCAAGCGCTTCGAGATTGCTGGAGGCGGAGTCGAGTGCCAGCGATTCGATGAGCAGCGGTAGCCGGTGAGCGTCGCAGACATCGCGACAATGCTGCGCCCAGTTGGCGGAGTCGGCCTGCAGGCCATGATCGACGTGGATCACCCGCAATCCCGTCGGGCCGTGACAGGCCAGCCAGGCGTGCAGCAGCGCGCAGGAGTCCAGGCCACCGCTGAGTGCCAGCAGCACCCCGTTCGCGATACGCGATGGCGCCGCCTGCAAGGCAGACAGCAAAGGCAAGGACACGTCGGACATCGGCACATGCTAACAGTGGACGATGCGTCGACCGGATGATTCGCTCACCAGCCTAGCGCGCAGGTATTGTCCCTACGCGCCGGACTCGATCAGAAGTTGAAAACCACCTTCACGCTGTCGTTGACGGCGGCATCGTCGACATAGCCGATGCCGCCGGGCGTCGTGGCGACCTTGTTGACGACGGCGGCATCGCTGACTTCCTCCAGCGGTGCCTTGGCGCGTCCGGTGAAGATCAGCTTTGACCAATAGCCGGTGAGTTGTGGGCCGGGTTTGCCAAGCACCTTGTCGTCGAACACGACGCGCGTCGCTGCGCCGGGCTTTTGATAGATCAGCACGGCATTCGCGCTGCCGACCTTGTTGGCCTTGGCCATGAAGATCTGCTGTACCTGAGCTTGATCCAGCGTGCTGGCATCGGAATTGGCGGCCACGATGACCGCGCCGGCATGCGCGGCATTGGCAGAGAAGAGGAACGCCATGGTCAGCGCAAGGATGCTGGAAGGGAATTGGGTTTTCATCGCAACACCTCAGAAAGAAAAGACCACGCCCGCAGAAATCAGATGCGCGTCGAGACGCGTGCTGATATCCGAACTGAATCGCGTGTAGTCAAGCTTGAGCGCGGTGTTGGAAAGAAAGTCCCAGCGCAGACCCGCGCTGATGTAGCTGTCGTCCAGTTCATCCTTGAGGATCGCGCTACGAACCCGGTTGTAGAACGGGTCTGTGGTGGCGAAGTTGTCCAGAAATTCGAGTTTTGGATCGCCCGAGCGATGTCCGTAGGTCAGCGTCGGCGTCCAGGCGCCAGCGTGATAGCCGACGCTCGCGTACCAGTCTTTCTTGTCGGAGAAATGCGCGGCATTTGCGCGTTTGCGCGAGGTGAATTCGGCCAGGGCGAACCAGTTTTGCCAATCGACTTGGCCGGAGATCTGGTAGAACTTGGCGCGATCGCCGTCCGTCGCCAGAAGGCTGGCGAGTTCCGGTCGACCGTCGGCAATCAGTGCGTCGACCAAGGTGTCCAGATTGACTCCACGCACCGCGTTGGTTGGCGTGTGGTAGCTCATCCGCAGAAGCGCCCAGGAGTCGTAGTCCAACTCCCAGACCAGGCTGACCAGGTTTTCTGTTTTTTGCTGTTGGACCGCGCCAAGATAGCGGACGTCCCCTTCGAATCCGCCATACAGGATCTGAGCGTAGCTGTTCCATTTGCCGAAATTGCGGGCGTAGTTGACGCTGATTCCATCGACGTTGCGAAGCGCTGCCGTATATACCGAGCTGGGGGGACGAACCCATGGATACGCATATCCGACATCGAGATAATCCGAATAGCGATAGAACGCCAAGCGTTGCCGACCTATTTTCATGCCGAAACCGCTCTCGAAGTTGAAGTTCAGGTACGCCCAAGCAAAATCCGCGTCGAAATCATCCGCGCCTGTAGCGACGACTTGCGCTACGGCACTGATCGTGTCATTCAGCGAGGCATTCACCTGAATGCCGAAGATCGACTCGTTCTTCCAGTCGATGTCGTCGTCATAGGTCGTGTCGGGGAAGGTCGGCGCGTCGCCACCAGCCTGTCCAACAACGATTTGCCCAAATCCAGAAATATCGACCGCTGCTTGGGCAGACGTGCCCAGCAACGCGAGGCACACGGCAGTCGCAAGTAGATTGCCTTTGGTTGACATGCGTATTCTCCAATTGTGCAGATTTGACAGGGGCGAAATTCAATAGCGGGCGGCGGCGGCCAAGAGACAGACGACTTCAGTCAAAAGGTCGTTACGGGGGTCTTCCTTTGCAATCGACGTGCCGCCCAATCGTCCAAAATTTCGCCTGCGGACACGGCAGCGGCCCGCCAGCGGCTGGATGCCAAGCCGGCGAGCCGCTCCTTTTGCCAAATCTCAGAAGCTGAAAACGACCTTTACGCTGTCGTTGACCGCCGCGTCATCCACATAGCCGATAGCACCCGGCGTGCTGGCTACTTTGGCCACCACGCCAGTATCCGAAGCTTCTTCGAGTGGCGCCTTGGCGCGCCCGGTGAAGATCAGTTTCGACCAGTAGCCGGTCAGTTGCGGACCGGGTTTGCCGAGCACCTTGTCGTCAAACATCACGCGCGTCGGCGTGCCGGGCTTCTGATAGACCAGCACGGCATTCGCGCTGCCGACCTTGTTGGCCTTGGCCATGAAGATCTGCTGTACCTGAGCTTGATCCAGCGTGCTGGCATCGGAATTGGCGGCCACGATGACCGCGCCAGCCTGCGCGTCGACATGGGCAAGCAACAAGATCCCGCCCAGCAGAGCAATTCGCATTTTCATATCCATTCCTCGTATTGGTTTGAGCGGGCCATGACTCAGAACGTGAACACGACGCCGGCCGAGATCAAATCGCTGTCCGCGACGCCTGTTATGTCGGAGCGATAGCGCGTGTAGTCGGCCTTGAAAGCGACGTTGCTCATGAAGTCCCAGCGCAGGCCAATCCCCACGTAGTCTTCATCCGCAGCCTGACTGCTGACTGCACCGAGGATGGGCAGATAGAACGGGTTCTGGGTGGGAATACCATCGAGAAGCTCCAACTTCGCGTCGCTGGATTTTGACCCGATTGTCAGGAGTGGCATGACGCTGCCGAATCGGTAGCCACCGCTCAGGTACCAGCCATCCGTGGTCGCATAAAGGGAGTCATCAATACTGGTGCGCGTAAATTCTGCAACCAGCAATACATTGCCGCGATCAATTTGGGCGCCAACGCCCCAGAACACACCCGCATCGCCATCGTAAACCAGTGTGCTGGCCAGCGCGCCGAACCCGTTGCCGGTCAACAACGCTTCCAGAGTGTCAAGCGATGTGCCGCGGACATATTCGACGTCGGCCTTGTAGTAGGTGGCTCGCAATGACAGCCAGTCGTTGTAGTCCATCGTCCAGGACGCGCCCATGAGGGATTTCAGCTTGGTATCGAGGTAAACGCCACCAAAGCGCGCGTCGCCGCTGTAGCCGCCGACAAACAACTGCGCCTGCGAGTACCAGTCACCCAGTTGTGCATCGTGCGAAAGACTCAGGCCATCGGCATTGGCGAAGCCGAGGTTGTAGACCGACACCGGCGGACGAATGAAGGGATAGGCATAACCCACGTCCAGATAGTCCGAATAGCGGAACAGCCCGAGGCGTTGACGGCCAACCTTCAATTTGAAGGCGTCACCCAGCCGCATGTTGGCGTAGGCCCAGGCCAATTCGACGTCGAAGTCCTTGTCGCCGCGCGCGAGTACTTGCGCGATGACGTCGATGTGTTCGTTCAAATCGGCACTGACTTGAACGGCAAACAGGGACTCTTCCTTGAAGTCGGCATCCGAGTCGAAATTGCGCTCGGGAAAGGGTTCAGCATCATCGCCGGTCGTGCCCACGACGACTTGGCCGAAGCCACTGATGGTGACGGCGGCATCGGCGGTGGATGCCAGGGACAGGGCTGCGGCGCAGGCGGCAGCGATCAGCAATCGATTCATACAGATCTCCGGGACGAAAGGCCCGAAAACGTCGATGCATGTCACGTGCCGCGGCGCGGAATGGCTGCAACCGTTTGTCTGAAAGTTGGCGAGTCGACTTCCGGATGTCGGTAAGGCTTGAATCAGGCGGCGTAGGCACCGTAGCGGCGCAGCCGCTGGTAGCGTTGTTCCAGCAATTCGCTGACCGCCAGACGCTGCAGTGTGTCGACCTCGGCCAGCACGGCGGTCTTGAGTCGCTGCGCCATCTCGGACGGATCGCGATGCGCGCCGCCGAGCGGCTCCTTGATGATGCGGTCGATCAGGCCGTGCTCCAGCAGACGCGGCGCGGTCATGCCCATTTGTTCGGCGGCGTCGCGGGCCTTGTCAGCGGACTTCCAAAGAATCGACGCACAGCCCTCGGGCGAGATGACGGAGTAGGTGCTGTATTCGAGCATCAGGGTGCGATCACCGACACCGATTGCCAGCGCGCCGCCAGAGCCGCCTTCGCCGATCACCGTGCAGACCACGGGAATGCGCAGTTCCGCCATTTCCAGCAGATTGCGGGCGATGGCTTCGGACTGGCCGCGTTCTTCCGCGCCGACACCGGGATAGGCGCCGGGAGTGTCGATGAAGGTCAGCAGCGGCAAACGGAAGCGCTCGGCCAGCTTCATGATGCGCAGGGCCTTGCGGTAGCCCTCGGGGCGCGGCATGCCGAAGTTGCGCTTGATCTTGGACTTGGTGTCGCGACCTTTCTGGTGTCCGATGATCGTGACAGGTCGGCCATCAATACGTCCGATGCCGCAGATCAGTGCCGCGTCATCGGCGAAGGCGCGATCACCGGCGAGTTCCTCGAATTCCTCGCAGATCGCGTCGATGTAGTCCTGCGTATAGGGCCGCTGCGGATGGCGCGCCAGTTGGGCGACTTGCCAGGGTGTCAGCGCCTTGAAGATTTCCTCGGTGCGCGATTTGAGTTTGGCGCGCAGGCTGGCGATGTCTTCTTCGATATTGAAGGCCGAGCCTTGGCTGGCGTGGCGCAGCTCCTGGATTTTGGCGTCCAGTTCGGCGATGGGCTGTTCGAAATCGAGGAAGTTCTGATTCATTGCGCGCTGGGACGACCGCCAAGGGGAGCGCGAGTATAGCCAGCGCGCTGTGCGGTCGCACCGATACGGCGGCGGATGGCGACGGGAGGAGCCCGTCGCCATCGCCTTTTGCATCAGAAGTTGGCGGTGAACTCGACGCCCCAGGTGCGCGGTTCGTTGATGAAGCCGGTCAGATTGTTGAAATCGATACCGCCGACCGCGATCACCTTGTCGGTGATGTTGCGGCCAAACAGCGCGATCTCGTACTCGCCGTAATTCCAGTTGTAACCCGCACGCAGACCACCTTCCAACAGCGCCTTGCCACGGAACTCCTCGGCCTCGTAGAGGAAGAAGTTCACTTCGCTTCGGTAGGCCCAGTCGGTGTAGACGAACCACTCGCCGTCGCCGACCGGAATGCCGTAGCGCGCGGTCAGGTTGGCGACGTTCTTGGGTGCCTGCGGCAGCGGATTGCCGTAGATCGACACGGTGCCTGCGGTCGGTCCCGCCGGATCAAGCACGGTGCAGCCGCCACCGCAGGGCGCGATGGCCAGATTCGGGTCGCGAATCTCGGTGTCATTGAGGCTGTAGCCCAAGGTCATCAGCAGGTGGTCGGTGACATAGGCCTCGACATCGACTTCCACACCCTGACCGATCGACTTTTCGGCGTTGATCAAGGTGTTGAAGTTGGCGGTGCCGCCGACGGCGGTGAGCTGCTGATCTTTGACCTCGTAGCGGAACAGCGAGGCGTTGACGCGCGCGCGGCCATCCAGAATCTCGGACTTCAGACCCAGCTCGAAGGAATCGACGGTTTCGGAGTCGGCAATCGACAGGCTGTCGCCGAACAGCAGACGCCCTTGGATACTCGGCGCGCGGAAGCCACGGGCGTAACGGCCATAGACGCTTAGATCGTCGCTCAGCGACCAGGTCAGGGCGAGGTCACCGCTGACGTTGGAATCCGAGGGATTGGCGGTCAGCAGAGCCGATGCGCCGCCACCAATCGGACTGACGATGCGGCGGGCTTCAAAGTCCTTCTCGTCGCGGGTGTAACGCAGACCGCCGGTCAGCTTCAGGGCGTCGCTCAGTTCCACATCGGCGGACGCAAACGCGGCGTAGGCCTTGTTGCTCTGGTTCTGGTAGGCGTAGCCGTTTTCTTCGCCGCTGAAGGTGTTGTAGTTGAAGCTGTCGATGGTCAGGTCTTCATCGAAATAGAACACGCCCGCCTGCCAGTCGAGCTTGCCCCATTCGTTGGAGGCGACACGGAACTCCTGGGTGATCTGGCGATGTTCCGGCAGGCCATCGGCGGACTGGGCGTCGAACGGAATAAAGCCGGGACCGTAGGGCGGCGCGTAGCTGGCACCGAAGCCACCATCGATATCGCCGCGCGAATAGCTGTTGACGGTCTCGTAGCCGGTGACCGAGAACAGGGTGACGCTGCCCAGATCGAAACTCAGCCGGGCACTGCCGCCCGAGGCATCGAGATCCTGATAGTTCACGCCGTCGATGGCCACGGACTCCGGGTCGAAATCGCTGACCAGATCGTTAGTGCCGGGCACGAAAATGTTGGCGCGGAACAGGCGGGCGGTGCCGTCCAGTTCGCGCTTGTGGACGTTGAACAGCATCCGCGAGCTGTCGGTTTCGTGCAGGAATTGCGCGCGATAGGCCAGTTCCTTGTAGCCTTCCAGCGCATCGTCTTCGCCGCTGAAGGTGTTGTCGACCCAGTCATGGCGACGCTGATACATGCCGGAGAAACGGGCCGACCAGGCGTCGGTCAGCGGTCCGCCGTAGGCGCCTTCGAAGTTCAGGGTGCCATAGCTGCCATACGAAACCTGCGCATAACCACCCGCTTCCTGCGAGGGTTGGGCGGATTCAAACTTCAGTGCGCCAGCGGGCGTGTTGCGACCGAACAGAGTGCCCTGCGGTCCGCGCAGCATTTCCACGCGGTCCAGATCGAAGATGGGGAAGCCCTTCAGTAGGGGGTTTTCCAGCACCACTTCGTCGTAGATCAGCGAGACCGGCTGCGAGGCGTTCAAGTCGAAATCGGTATTGCCGAGGCCGCGAATATAGAAGCGCGGGAAGGCGCGACCAAACGAGGACTCGATGTTGAGGCTGGGCAGACGCGCGGCCAGAACGCGGATGTCGCCACCACTGGAGGTGATGACGTCGAGCTTTTCGCCACTGACCGGGGTGATCGCCAGCGGAACCTTCTGCGGGTCTTCCTCACGACGCTGCGCGGTGACCTTGATGTCGTCGAGTTGGGTGGCTTCTGAGCTGGATTCCTGCGCGCTGGCGGCAAAGGGCAGGGCGAGGGCAATGGCCAATGCCAGGTGCTGGCGGCGGAACGGGCGAACCGTCGAGTTCATGTGGGACCTTCAATGAGCGATAGATGAGGGGGGCGAGACGTTGCCGCGCCCGATCAGGGTCGCGGCTGGCGACCTCGATCACGGTGTGTCATGCAACTGACCCGGCGGTTTAACCATACCGTAACTTTTGCGCCGCTTGCCACCGCAGGCATATGACGAGGCTGGCGAACGCCAAATCGGGTGGACTATCCGTTCGGTTCGCCGGGCAAATCCGCCAACAGACGTCGTGCGCACGCGGCCAGCGCACGACGACGCAGTAGCAAGTCCCAATAGCTGCCGCCACACTGGCGCCACAACACGGCCGCACGCACGGCGGCGAGCAGCAGGGCGCGGATCTGCGCGACCACCGGTGGTTGCGACAGGTGCAGCGGATTGCCCTGCACCAGTACGCGCGGCTTGAGCTGACTGATGGTCTCGGCATACAGATCGCCCAGCCGCGCCATCACGGTGGGATGACGCAGGCCGAAGTGTTCGCGCTGGCGTTCGGCGACTTCGATGCTTTTGCGGAGGTGCATCAGCACCAACGGCAACTTGATCAGTCGACGCTCGATATGCAGCACGGTGGCGGCAATACGCAACTGCTGGGGATCGCGCCCGGCAACGCCGTCAAGATGGCCAAGCAGGTTGCCCAAACCCGAGCGCAGGCCCGACAGTCCACCAAATACCGCCTCGACCGAGCTCGCATCGCGCTGAAACACGGCGTACAGCGGTGTTTCAACGAGGGCGCCCGGCACCGCACCATCATTGGCAAGCGCGCGAACGGCAGCGACCGACTGCAACAGCGCGGCCAACGCGATGACCCGATCGCGCATGGGCGATTCGGCTTGCGGCGTGCTCATGCGAAGGCCTCCTCGACGCGCGAGCGGCCTGCGTCCAGCGGCGCATCGGAGGCATCAATCACCGCTCCGCCAAGACAGACGTCGCCCTGATAAAGCACCAGTGACTGGCCAGGCGTGACCGCACGTTGCGGCTCGGAAAACCGCACCTGCAATCGACCATCGTCCTGGACGGTCACCGCGCAGGGCTGGTCGGTCTGGCGATAGCGCGTCTTGGCGGTGCAGTGGAAGTGGGGGCCGGGTGCAAGGCCTGCCACCCAATCGGGAGCCTCGGTCAGCAGCCGACTGGATTGCAGCAGGGTGTTGTCGTGGCCCTGATCGACGATCACGCGATTGCGGGCGATATCCTTGCCGACCACGAACCACGGTGCCTGTGCGCGTCCGCGTACGCCGCCCAGATTCAAGCCTTCGCGCTGGCCGAGGGTGTAGAAGAACGCGCCGTGATGCTCACCAAGAACCACGCCAGCGGGATCGACCAGTTCGCCGGTCCGGGCTGGCAGGTACTGGCCGAGGAAATCACGGAAGTCGCGCTCGCCGATGAAGCAGATCCCGGTCGAATCTTTTTTGGCATGGGTCGGCAGTGCAGCGTCGGCGGCCAGACGGCGGACCTCGGTCTTGGGTAGCTCGCCGATGGGAAACAGGGTGTGCGCCAGTTGCTGCTGTCCCAGGGTGTAGAGGAAATAGCTTTGGTCCTTGCTGCGGTCGACGCCGCGCAACAGCTCGTAGCGGCCATCGCGAGAGCGGATGCGCGCGTAGTGACCGGTCGCGATGTGGCTGGCACCGAGTTCGCGCGCATGATCGAGAAAGGTCCGGAACTTGATTTCGCGATTGCAGAGGATGTCCGGGTTCGGCGTGCGCCCGGCACGGTACTCGGCCACGAAATGGGTGAACACGTCCTGCCAGTACTGCGCCGCGAAATTGCGACTGTGAAAACGGATGCCCAGGCGGCCACATACGGCGAGCGCATCCTTACGGTCCGCTTCGGCGCGGCACGGGCCCTGGCGCTCGTCCTCTTCCCAGTTCTGCATGAACAGACCTTCGATCGCCACGCCTTGTGCCTGCAGCAGCAGCGCGGCAACGGATGAGTCCACGCCGCCGGACATGCCGACGATGACCTTGCCTGACACGCTCATCAGACCAGTTCCCGCAACAAATGCAGCGGGTAGCGCCGCCCCGCCAGATAGTCCTCGATCAAGGCCAGAACCAGCGGACTGCGCAAGCGCTCGCGCTGCGCGCGAATGTCGTCCAGGCTCAGCCATAGTGCGCGTTCGATGCCCGTGTCCAAGGGACTATCCGGCCAGTGCCGCACCGCTTCGGCGAAAAAACCGAAGCGCAGGTAAGTCTTGCCGGTTTCTTCAGCGACCCAGCGGTAGGTGCCGATGAAGTGCTGCAGGCGAGCTTCCCAGGCGGTTTCCTCGCGCACCTCGCGGACCGCGGCATCCAGCAGGCTCTCGTTGGGTTCCAGGTGTCCGGCGGGTTGGTTCAGCACCAGTCGCCCGCGCACGCTTTCCTCGACCAGCAGGAAGCGCCCGTCCTGCACCAGCACCGTGGCGACCGTGATGTCGGGATTGAAGTGGGGCGTGGACTTGGGCACAGGGCATTGCCGAATTTACCAGTCGTGAAGGTTACAGCACGCGCAAACGGTGCCCAAGGAGCTTGCGCGGCAGAAGCCGACCGGGCGAAATCTGCCGCCGACCCCTTGCAAGTCGGGCGCGCAGGTTTCATATAGCGCTCATGCATTTCACGATCCATGACCCATCCCAACCCAAGGTGCCGCGCAATGGCGGTGATGAGGACGGTGCCGATGAGGCCGGACGCGCCTCGCACAGTCTGGTGCTGGAGCCGGTAAAGACTCGCGTCGGCCCGCCGCCAATGTGGCAGGTGCTGCTGTTGAACGACGATTTCACCCCGATGGATTTCGTGGTGGGTGTGCTCAAGATTTTTTTTGCCATGGATCATGAGCGCGCCACCCAGGTGATGATGCAGGTGCATACACGCGGCAAGGGGCTCTGCGGGGTCTACACCCGTGAAGTGGCCGAAACCAAGGTCCAGCTCGTCAACGACTATTCACGCGAGCATCAACACCCGTTGATGTGCAGTATGGAAAAGGCCTGAGCCGCAAGGCAGGGCGTCAGCAAGGAAAACCCATGTTCAGCAAAGATCTCGAGTTCAGCATCGGCCACTGCTACAAGCAGGCCCGCGAGGCGCGTCATGAGTTCATGACGGTGGAGCATCTGCTGCTCACCCTGCTGGAAAATCCGTCGGCGGCAGGCGTACTGCGCGCCTGTGGCGCGGATCTGGCTCGTCTGACCGACGAGTTGCGCAACATCATCAGCGAGACCGTGCCGGTGCTGTCGCCGGACGATACCCGCGACACCCAGCCGACTCTGGGCTTCCAGCGAGTTCTGCAGCGCGCGGTCTATCACGTGCAGTCCTCGGGTCGAAAGGAAGTGACCGGCGCGAATGTGCTGGTGGCGATCTTCGGTGAGAAGGACAGCCACGCGGTGTATTTCCTGGGTCAACAGGAGATCACCCGGCTCGACGTGGTTAATTTCATTTCGCACGGTGTCGCCAAGCTTGGTAACGATGCCGCGCCCAAGGCGGCCGAATCGGAGCAGGGCAAAGACGCAGAAGGCGAGGAGCCCAAGGCCAATCCGCTGGCGGAGTACGCCGCCAATCTCAACGAGCTGGCGCGTCAGGGCAAGATCGACCCCTTGATCGGTCGTGCTGAGGAAATCGAGCGCACCATCCAGGTGCTGTGCAGGCGGCGCAAGAACAATCCGCTACTGGTCGGTGAGGCCGGTGTGGGCAAGACCGCGCTGGCGGAAGGTCTGGCCAAGCGCATCGTCGATGGCGAGGTGCCGGAGGTGCTGGCCGAGTCGACCATTTACGCGCTGGATCTTGGTGCGCTGGTGGCGGGCACCAAATATCGCGGTGACTTCGAGAAGCGCCTGAAGGCCGTGATTGCGCAGCTCAAGAAGGAAGCCCACGCCATTCTGTTCATCGATGAGATTCACACCATCATCGGTGCCGGGTCAGCCAGCGGTGGAACGATGGATGCCTCCAACCTGATCAAGCCGGTGCTCGCCTCGGGCGAGCTGCGCTGCATCGGCTCGACGACGTTCCAAGAATACCGCGGCGTGTTCGAGAAGGATCGCGCGCTGGCACGGCGTTTCCAGAAGATCGACGTGACGGAACCTTCGGTTGCCGAAGCGGTGGCCATCCTCAACGGATTGAAGACCCGATTCGAGGAGCACCATCACGTCGAGTACGCCAGCGACGCGCTGCAGGCGGCGGTGGATCTGTCGGTCAAGCACATCGGTGATCGCCTGTTGCCGGACAAGGCCATTGACGTGATCGACGAGGCCGGTGCGCGCCAGCGTTTGCTGCCGAACGAGCAGCGCAAATCACTGATCGATGTGGCGGAAATCGAACTGATCGTGGCGCGCATGGCGCGAATTCCGGCCAAACAGGTGTCCGCCTCGGATCGCGATGTGCTGCGCAATCTGGACCGCAATCTGAAGATGGTGGTGTTCGGCCAGGATCAGGCCATCGACATGTTGACCTCGGCGATCAAGATGGCGCGTTCGGGTCTGGCCAATCCCGACAAGCCCATCGGCAGCTTCCTGTTTGCCGGTCCGACCGGTGTCGGCAAGACCGAAGTGACACGCCAGCTGGCGATGCAGTTGGGCATCGAACTGGTGCGCTTCGACATGTCGGAATACATGGAAGCCCATTCGGTCAGTCGCCTGATTGGCGCGCCGCCGGGTTATGTCGGTTTCGATCAGGGCGGTTTGCTGACCGAAAAGATCGTCAAGACACCGCATTGCGTGCTGTTGCTGGACGAGATCGAAAAGGCGCATCCCGACGTGTTCAATATCCTGCTGCAGGTCATGGATCGCGGCACGCTGACCGACACCAATGGACGTGAAGCGAACTTCCGCAATGTCATTGTGGTGATGACGACCAATGCCGGTGCGGCGCAGGCTGCACGACGGACGATCGGCTTTGTCGAGCAGAATCACGCCACCGATGCGATGGAAGTCATCCGCAAGAGCTTCACTCCCGAGTTCCGCAATCGCCTCGATGCCGTGGTGCAGTTCGGCGGGCTCGACTTCGACCACATTCTGCGCGTGGTCGACAAGTTCATCATCGAACTGGAGGCGCAACTGCAGGAGAAGCACGTCGTCCTGGGCGTCGAACCCGAAGCGCGTCGCTGGCTGGCGCAAAACGGTTTCGATCCGCAGATGGGTGCGCGCCCGATGGCGCGGGTGATCCAGGATCAGGTCAAGCGACCGTTGGCCGACGAGTTGTTGTTTGGCGATCTGGTTGACGGTGGTCGCGTCAGCGTCGATGTGCGTGACGGCAAACTGCAAGTGGTCACCAGCCCAAACGAAGCACCGGCGCTTGCCGACTCCGTGATCGATTGATTCCGGTGGGGCCTGCAGCCAGCGACTGGCTGCAGGCGAGAAACTCGCTTAGAAGTTTCGATCACCGGACAGGATATTGCCGAGGCCGCCCAGCACCGAGCCCTCGTCGCGGCTACCGCCCTTCTGGTAGGCTGCCGCGAACATCCGTCCTGCCATGCGCGAGAACGGCAGTGACTGCAGCCAGACATGCCCCGGACCGGTCAATTGGGCGAGGAACACGCCCTCTCCACCGAACAGCATGGACTTGATGCCACCCACCGGTTTGACATCGAAGCCGACGCTGTCGGTCAGTGCCACCACGCAACCGGTATCGACATCTAGACGTTCGCCCGGCTGCAGTTCGCGTTCGATCACCGTGCCGCCGGCGTGCATGAAGACCATGCCGTCGCCTTCGAGCTTTTGCATGATGAAACCTTCGCCACCGAACAGCGCGGTCATCACCTTTTTCTGGAAGAAGATGCCCATGGTCACGCCCCGCGCGGCACACAGGAAACTGTCCTTCTGACAGATGATGCGACCGCGGTAGTTATTGAGGCTGAGCGGAATGATGGTGCCGGGGTAGGGCGCCGCAAAGGCGACCTTGGCTTTGCCGCTGTTGCCGGCGTTCGAGAACATGGTGATGAACAGACTCTCGCCGGTGATGATGCGTTTGCCCGCGCCGAGCAGCTTGTCCATGAAGCCGCCACCCTGACCGCTGTGACTGCCATCGCCGAAGACGGTCTCCATTTGCACGACCGACTCCTTGAACATCAGAGCGCCCGCTTCCGCGACCGCACTTTCACCGGGGTCCAACTCGATCTCGACGAACTGCATGTCCTCGCCGTAGATGCGGTAGTCGATCACATCCGCGCCGCGCCCTGCTGCTGCCGGTGGCGGTACCGGAACGGGCAGTGCGCCGCTCTGCAATTCCGCGCAGGCACGTATTGGCAACCACTCATTCATGCCGGCGCGCCAGCAATAGCCTTCCGGGTTGGCCTTGGCCTGCGCGGCCGCCGCGGCGAGATCGAAGGGGCCGGTTTGCTGTCCGTTGTAACTCAGATACCAGGTGCTCATCGCTTGCTCCGCAGTGATGGGGGAATCAGGATTCGGCGCGTTGGCCCGACATGTGCTGCTCGATCTGCTGACGCTGTTGCACACTCAGGTTCAGCGCATCGCCAAGACGTTGCAGCCAGGTACGTTCCTTGTCGGTATCGACATCGACCGACAACAGTGCCGCCGCGTACACCTCGATCGCTTGATCGGGACGGGTCTGTCCGGCAAGTTCGGGAATCGACAATGGGCGCAACAGTTCCGCGCTCAGCACCGCCTGATCGTCGGCATCGAATCCCGCTTGCTGCGCGTGCTGCAGAATGCGCTCCCGCTCGTCGCCGTCGATCAGGCCGTCAGCCGCCGCCGCGGCGATCATGCTGCGTACCATGACCAGTGCCGCGGCCTGTTCGGGAGGCAGGCTGCTCGCATCGAGCGTGGGCAGGTGCGGTGGGGGGGAAGTAGGCGGCACGGGAATGACCGGCGTGGCCATCGGTGGTGGTGGCGGGACCGCGGCCGAGGGCGCGACGGGTGCGCTGGCTTTGGATTGTTGCTGATAGTGCTCGAATGCCGCCATGGCGATGCCCACAATGCCCAGACCCAGTTGGGCCTTCGTGCCGGTGGACAGGCCACCAAGCAAAGAGTCGCTGCGCCGTCGTTTTTTACCCTGGCTGCCGCCCAGCAGGCCATCCATGCCACTGCCTAGCATCTGCCCCAACAGTCTTTGTGCATCAAACATGTGTCGATCTCCCGTCGGCGTTTGGCTGATTGCGGAACCTGCCCGGACGCAGTTTTCAGCCCCTTGTGACCGGTCATTCCGTGCGACAGATACGGACCGTCGGGCAAGAAGAAGCCAGCTTGCCAGTTGGTGCGCATCGCCCGGTCGGGCATCATACGGGTTTGAGGTCAAGCCTTCGTCGTGTGGCAGACAGCTTTAAGGCAAGGGCGCGACGGCCTGATCGAACGTGTCGAAGGGCACTGGGTTCTTGCATCCCAACGAGAATGCGCAGGCATGGCAGATAGTAGTGGCAGTGCGATTCCGCGTGGTCCCGGCGGAGTGCTTCGGGCGATGCGCTGGTCCTTGCTGGGGCTGCGCGCGGCATGGCGGGTGGAGTCGTCGTTTCGGCTGGAGGTCTATCTCGCGATTCTGATGGTGCCAGCCGGGTTGTGGTTCGGCAGTGATGCTGTCGAGCGCGTGCTGATGATCGGCAGCGTCTTGCTGGTGCTGGTGGGCGAGCTGCTCAATTCGGCGCTGGAGGCGGCAGTGGATCGTTTCGGACCTGAGCGTCACGAGTTGGTCGGGCGCGCCAAAGACATGGGTTCGGCGGCGGTATTCATGCTGATGGTGAATGTGGTGGTTTGCTGGAGTTTGCTGCTGTTGAATTGAGCAGCCGGGTAGTTGGAGTGAAGCCTTGCTTCACGATTGTGTGCGGGAATCAAACCTTGGATTGGATATTCAATACGGAGATCTGGTTGGCGCTGCTGACCCTCTCCACGCTAGAGATTGTGCTGGGTATCGACAATCTCGTTTTTGTGTCGATCGCTGTCAGCAAGTTGCCGCCCGAGCAGCGTCCCTGGGCGCGCAAGTTCGGACTCGCCCTGGCCTGCGTCACGCGCATCATGCTGCTGGTGTCGCTGGTATTTCTGGCCCGCATGCAGGCCTCGCTGTTCAGTCTGTTCGGGCAGGAGTTCTCGATTCGCGATCTGGTATTGATTGGTGGTGGTTTGTTTCTGCTGATCAAGGGCACCATGGAAATACATGATGCGGTGGAGGGCGGTGAAGAAGCCGACTCCGCAGGCAGTAAACCTTCTGCCGTGTTCGGCATGGTGATCGCGCAGATCGCGGTGATCGACATCGTGTTTTCGCTCGACTCGGTAATCACCGCCGTCGGCATGGTCGACAACATCCCGGTGATGGCCGCAGCGATCATCATTGCCGTCGGCGTGATGATTTTTGCCAGTGATCCGATCGGCAACTTCATCGACCGACATCCCACCGTCAAGATGCTCGCGCTGTCCTTCCTGATCCTGGTCGGCATGGCACTGATCGCCGACGGGTTGGAGTTCCATATTCCGCGCGCCTATCTGTACTTCGCGATGGCGTTTTCGGCGATGGTCGAGATGCTCAACATGGCAGCCAGGCGTCGCCAGGCTCGCAAAAAGGAAACGACATGAGTGGTCCGGAATATCCCGCCCTGTATCTGAAGCGCGGTGAAGACAAGCGATTGCGCGCAGGGCATCTGTGGGTGTTCAGCAACGAGGTCGATACCGCAAAGTCGCCCTTGCCCGAATTTCCGGTCGGCGGTCCAGTGTGGATCTTGGATGCGAGCGGTAAGCCGCTTGGCACCGGCTATGCCAATCCTTCGACGCTGATCTGTGCGCGACTGATGGATCGTAGCGGGCGTGCGCTGGATCGCTCGCTGATTACGCATCGCTTGAACGTGGCGCTGTCCTTGCGTGAGCGCATTCGAACGTCCCCGCACTATCGACTGGTATTTGGCGAGAGTGACGGTTTGCCGGGCCTGGTAATTGACCGCTTCGATGATCTCGTTGCCGTGCAACTGAATACGGCTGGGATGCAGGTCATGAAGGACGAGATTCAGGCGGCCATCGAAAAGGTGCTGAAGCCGTCCGCGCTGGTCTGGAAGAACGACAGTTCCGCGCGTGCGCTGGAAGGGTTGCCGGAGCAGGTCGACGTCGCATTTGGCACGGTCCCGGAACGGGTTCGCGTGCTGGAAGGTGGATTGGCCTTCGAGGTCGATGTGCTGCAGGGGCAGAAGACCGGCTGGTTTTACGATCAGCACGACAATCGGGATCGGTTGCAGCCCTATGTGAGAGACCTGCGCGTGCTGGATCTGTTCAGTTACGTCGGTGCCTGGGGCATTCGTGCGGCGGGCTTTGGTGCCGCTGAAGTCACCTGCGTGGATGCGTCGGCGGCGGCAGTAGCGCAGATCGAAGCCAATGCGCGTCTGAACGGTCTGCAAGATCGCGTCTCCGCCGTGCGCGCCGATGCCTTCGAGTTCCTGCGTGCGGCACGCGCGGAAAAACGCCATTGGGATGTGGTGATCCTTGATCCGCCAGCGTTCATCAAGCGCCGCAAGGATTTCAAGGAGGGCGCGCTGGCCTATCGGCGCATCAATGAAATGGCGATGCAGGTGCTGGCGCGTGACGGCATTCTGGTCAGTGCCAGTTGCAGTCATCACATGGGGCGCGCGGCCTTACTGGAAGCGATCCAGGGCGGGGCGCGCCATCTTGATCGACAAGTCCAGGTGCTGTGCCAGCTGCAGCAGGCGCAGGACCATCCGGTCCATGCGGCCATTCCCGAGACGGATTACCTGAAGGGGTACATCGGTCGCGTTCTTCCGGCCTGAGTCCATGCACTACCTGCACGACATCGATCCGATCGCGCTCCAGTTGGGGCCGCTGGCGATCCATTGGTATGGTCTGACCTATCTGATCGCGTTTGCCTTGGCCTACTGGCTCGGCACGCGGCGCCTGCGTGCCGGGCGTCTGCCGGTTTCCGAGCAGGCCTTCTCCGATTTGATGTTCTACGGCATGGTCGGCGTCGTGGCCGGTGGGCGCATCGGCTACATGCTGTTCTACGGCTACGCCAAGTTGATCGCTGACCCGCTCTCGTTCTTCCGCGTCTGGGAAGGCGGGATGAGCTTTCATGGTGGATTGCTCGGCGTGATGCTGGCCACCTGGTGGTGGTCCAGAAAGCACCGTTTGCATGTCTTCGACACGCTCGACTTCGTCGCGCCGCTGGTGCCGACGGGCTTGTTTTCGGTGCGGATCGGCAATTTTGTCGGCGGCGAACTCTGGGGGCGAATCAGTGACGTTCCGTGGGCGATGATCTTCCCCAACGCTCTACCGCAACAGCATTCCATCGAGGTGCTGAGAGACATGCAGGCCAGCGGTGCGCTGGACGGTTTGGCGCGGCATCCCACCCAGTTGTACGAAGCCGGGCTCGAGGGCGTGACGATGTTTCTGCTGCTGTGGTGGTTCTCGAACCGTCCGCGTCCACGCTACGCGGTGGCCGGGATGTTTGCGCTGCTGTATGGCGTGTTCCGCTTTGCCGTCGAGTTCCTGCGTGAGCCGGATGCCCACATCGGCTTCATCGCGTTCGATTGGCTGACCATGGGCATGCTGCTCAGTCTGCCGCTGGTCGCCGTCGGGTTGTTGCTGTTGTGGATGTCACATCGTTCGCCGACCCTGCCGCGGGCGAGCGCCGAGTCGTCTGCGCCATGAAGACCTACCTCGACCTATTGCGACATGTGTTGGAACACGGTGCGGAAAAGTCCGATCGCACGGGGACGGGGACGCGATCGGTGTTCGGTTGGCAGATGCGTTTCGACCTGCAGCAGGGCTTTCCCTTGCTGACGACCAAGAAACTGCATCTGCGCTCGATCATCCATGAATTGTTGTGGTTCATCGCCGGGGATACCAACACGGCCTACCTGAAGGCGAATGGTGTCAGCATCTGGGACGAATGGGCGGACGCCGAAGGCCATCTCGGTCCGGTCTACGGCAAGCAATGGCGGGATTGGATCGCGCCGGATGGTCGCCACATCGACCAGTTGCGCTGGGTGATCGACGAGATCAAGCGCAATCCGGATTCGCGGCGACTGATCGTGTCGGCCTGGAATGTCGGCGAGTTGGACAAGATGGCGCTGATGCCTTGTCACGCCTTGTTCCAGTTCTACGTAGCCAACGGGCGCCTGAGTTGCCAGTTGTATCAACGCAGCGCCGACATTTTTCTTGGCGTGCCCTTCAACATCGCCAGTTACGCCTTGCTGACCCATCTGGTCGCACAGGCCTGCGATCTGCAGGTGGGCGATTTCGTTCATACGTTGGGCGATGCACACCTCTACAGCAACCACGTCGAACAGGCGCGAGAGCAATTGAGTCGCGAGGCGCGAGCCTTGCCGAGGCTGTGGCTCAATCCCGAAGTGCGGGACGTGTTCGCGTTCCGCTTCGAGGACATTCGTATCGACGATTACCATCCACATTCGGCGATCAAGGCGCCGGTGGCGGTGTGATGCCGGCGATGCTGACTCTGGTGGCTGCCTTGGATCGCCAGCGCGCGATCGGGGTAAGAAACGCCTTGCCGTGGTCGCTGCCGGCGGATTTGAAACATTTCAAGGCGCTGACCCTTGGCAAACCGGTACTGATGGGGCGCAAGACCGCGGAATCGCTTGGACGGGCATTGCCCGGACGATTGAACATGGTGCTCACCCGACAGGAGCAAGCACCATTCGCGGGAATGCAGCCGGTGCGTTCCCTGGACATGGCTCTGCAGCGCGCTGACGGTCCGGAACTCATGGTCATCGGTGGCGCCGAGGTGTATGCCATGACGCTGCCGATGGCGCAGCGGATGGTGCTGAGCCATGTCGATACCGTGGTGGACGATGCGGATGCCTGGTTCCCCACATGGCGGGCCGAGGACTGGCTGGGTGTGGATGTCGAAACGTATCCGGCCGATGCACGAAATGCACATGGGTTTGTGGTTCGCGACTATCGTCGCCGCGCTCCGGTGGCAGTCTGAACCCCGGTTCGACGGCGGATGCGGTATCGCGCGGCGCTCTTGAAATCGCCACCTTCTGATCACCATTTTCCTTGCCAGAAGCCGCCGTGGTGGTGGCGTATCGCAGGAGAACGACCATGAGCAACACTCGCTTTCCCGGCACCACGCAGAATCCGTGGGCCTTGCAGAACGGCCTGCAGTCCGAGTTGAAGCAGGCCTTCGAGCGCTTTTTCGGCGAGGCCGATGCCGACCAGTCCAATGTGGTGACCAGCCAATGGACGCCGCGCGTGGATATCAAGGAAGAAGCGCAGCGCTTCGTGATTTTCGCCGACATTCCCGGCGTGGATCCGCAGCAGATCGAAATCCACATGGACAAGGGCATCCTCACCATCCGCGGTGAACGCGCCACCGAATTCCGCGAAGAGGGCGAAAAGTACTCGCGTATCGAACGCTCGCGTGGCACCTTCTACCGCCGGTTCGCGTTGCCTGACAGCGCCAATCCGGATGCCATCGAGGCGCGGGGCCATCACGGCGTGCTGGAAATC
Source organism: Lysobacteraceae bacterium (assembly GCA_041395245.1). Lineage (GTDB taxonomy): Bacteria > Pseudomonadota > Gammaproteobacteria > Xanthomonadales > Xanthomonadaceae > Aquimonas. The sequence continues at coordinate 48,532 of JAWLAY010000006.1, read as the reverse complement.
AGCATTCCAAAAAAGCCCGAAACCACGCCGCGGCGCATCACCATCAACACCAATTGAAGCAACGCGCGCACCGGCCGGGAGCTGATCTCGGCCGGATCCGCTCAAGGGCAGTGCCATGCAGTTCAAGGATTACTACAAGACACTGGGCGTCGAGCCCACCGCCAGCGATGCCGAGATCAAGTCGGCGTATCGTCGGCTGGCCCGCAAATTCCATCCGGATGTCAGCAAGGAGGCGGGCGCGGAAGACAAGTTCAAGGCCGTCAACGAAGCCTACGAAGTGCTCAAGGACCACGGTAAGCGCAACGCTTATGACCAACTCAAGGCGGGCGGCTATCGTGGCGGTGAGGACTTCCGCCCGCCGCCGGGATGGGGCGATCAGGGCGGTTTCGAGTACAACGTCGGTGGCGGCGGGTTCAGTGACTTCTTCGAGTCGTTGTTCGGTGCTCAGCGCGCGCGGCCCGGACGTGGCGCGCCGCCGCCGCCAAAGACCGAGCGTCGCGCCAAACTGGAGCTTGATCTGGAGCTGGTGTTCTCGGGCGGCAAACAGCGCATCGAAGTGGACGGCCGCACACTGGAGGTGAAGATTCCCGCCGGCGTGCAGGTCGGGCAGCAGATTCGCCTGGCTGGTCAGGGTGGGCAGGGCCGCGATCTGTTGCTGGAAGTGGTATACCGGGCGCACCCGAAATTCGACGTGGACGGCCAGAACATCCTTCATCGCCTTGCGGTGATGCCATGGCAGGCTGCCTTGGGCGGCACCGTCAGTGTGCCGACGCTGGCGGGTACGGTTGACCTGCGGATTCCGCCGGATAGCGATACCGGTAAGCGCCTGCGTCTGCGTGAGCGCGGGCTGCCCTCAACCAGCAGTGGCGGTGTCGCGGGAGACCAGATTGTCATCCTCGAAGTGCATGTCCCTGCGCCGAAGGGAGAGCGCCAGCGCGAGGTCTATCGCGACATGGCAGCGGCGTTTTCGGAACCGCCCACCGTCCGTTGAGGGCACGGCGAACGGCGCCGTCAGCGTCGTTCTGCGCGGCGGATCTCACTGATAGCCGAAGAACCCCTTCAGGATGGCTTCGTGACCAGCGTAGTCGGCTGCGCTCGTAGTCTTGAAGCCACTGATGCCGAGTTCGGCCAGTACCTGCGAGGCGGCAGCGCTCTCGTGCAGTTTCAGCAAGGCGTCACGCACGGCGGTCCGATCGGCTTCCGGAACACTGGCGGCAGCACTGATCGCCGGACCCGGCAGAGTCGGGCTTTGTGCGATCTCGACCAGATTCGGATACAGATCGGCGATGTAACGCGGCACCATCGCGGCATCGGCTTCGTCGCCGAAAATCATCTCCACGCCATCCCGCCAGGACGCGGCTTCGGAGCGAATATCGGGTTGCGCGACCGGATTGGTGAACATCTCGGCCAGCAAGGCAAAACCCAGACTGGGCGAGGGCATGCAGATCACCGGGCGGCCGATCAGGCCGTCAAGGCCGCGCTCGGCCACCTCTGGTAGCGCAATCAGCGAATAGCGACTGTCCTCGACGGTGCGGGCAATCGGGATGAACTTGAATCGCTGCACGCGATAGTCCACGAACTGCGCTTCCTCGAAGACGAAATCGGTGGCGATGTTCTGGCGCAGGTCACGCCAGAAAAAGTGATGGTTACGTGGCGCAACCAAGGTGAAGGTATGGCCGGTGGCTTGCTGCAAATAGTCCAGCAAGGGCTGGTAGACCTCAGCAGCGCGCTCGGGCGTGTAGACGGGCTCAACGGTCAGGCTGTAGTTGGCCGCTTGCGACGACGACGAGATAAGAAGCATCAGCGCGGCCAGCAGACCGCCCAGTTTGCCTGCGAAAACGCGCGGGCATTGGTATGAAGACATGCGGTCCCCCTGAGGACGGCTGGTTGAAGACTTGAAACTGTGCGGGATGGTCGGCGTGCGGTCTCTGCGTTGGATCAATTCGTTTGTGAACGTGCCGTGGTGGGTCATCGCACGCAGAATGCAGGTGATAGCAGATTGACCGCGTCGGGTCCATTGTGCGATGCGGTAGCCGCGTTAGGTTGCGTGCGCGGGGCGGATTCAGTCAGGCGTGATGAAGGGCAGTCGCTGCACCGGCGCGCCGTCGGCACTGGTCAGCATGGACTCGGAGTCCTCACCCGCGTCGGGCAGGGCGGCAAGTGCCTCCCAGTGGTCTGGGCTGATCTGGATCGCGTTCATCAAAAGTGCTGTCTCGCGACCATCGACCCGCAAGCTCGCGCCGTCGTGCAACGGCGAAGACGAACCCACGCGCGTCAGTTGGCGATGACTCTTGCCCAGATAGTGTGTCCGCGCGACGATTTCCTGGCCCGGATAGCAGCCCTTCGACAGACTCAACGCGGGTAGCCGGTGCAGACCCAACTGGTGCGCGGTGAGGTCGCTGCCCTGTGGGGGCAAGTGGACCACGCCGCATCGCAAATCGGCGATTCGCCATGCCAACGAAAAGTCCGTCGTGGTTGCGGAAGTCGGCGCGGATGGCGCAATCCGCCATTCGCGTCCGCTGGCGTCGTCCATATGTCCACGCCACTGCTGTTCGCCCTCCGACAAAAACGGATGCATCGAGGAGGCCGGCGCGGTATCGGCGAGAAAACGCCCTTGGAAGCCGCCGGCCGAGTCGACGCTCAGGCTGAGCTTGCGTCGGAACACCATGCGTTTGAGTTCGTCGGCGAGTGCCTCCGCCGGGGCATCGGCGCTGACCAGGCGAAGTTCCTGTTCGCCGCTGCGCAGCAGCATGAACAGCGCACGGACACGCCCTCGGGCGTTCAACCAGGCATTCCACTGCCATGTGTTCACGCTCAGTGCGCGAACGTCATTGGCGAATTGGGACTGCGCGAAATCGATCGCGTCCGTGCCGTCGATGCGCAGCATCGACGTGCCCGGAATTGGCTGAAAATGGCTATCTGACGCGGCTTGCTGCATATTCTTCGACCATGGTTTTGCTTGCGGCACCTACATCGAAAGAGTACCCTTCGAGTGGTTCAGTCCCGCCATGATAGGCCAAGTGCAGCCAGCCCCCGAGCCCGCCGAAGCCTCCTGTGCAGTGCCGCAGGAAACGCTTGTGAACACGTCATGCGAAGCACCGCTTCCGCGTGAGGTGGGTGGTCGTCCCGGGCTGGAGCCCACTCGCTACGGCGATTGGGAAAAAAACGGTCGCTGTATCGATTTTTGAACCGTTGCGCGAGTCGGGCAGGGCGGAACTTCAGTCCGTGTGTTTCTACTCATGAGAGTGCGTCCATGTCTCAGCGCGAGCGTCCGCTGTCACCGTTCATGATCGGGCCGTACTACCGGCCTCAAATCACGTCGGTCATGTCCATCCTGCACCGCATTACCGGTGTTGTGCTGTCGGTGGGGGCTTTCTTCCTTACCGCTTGGCTTGCTTCCGTGTCGCTGGGCCCCGATGCATATGCGTTGTTTTCCGCCTATGCGGGTTCGCTCGTCGGCAAGGTGATCTGGGCGGGCGTGTCGTTCTCGCTGATGTATCACCTTTTCAATGGCCTGCGCCACCTGGCTTGGGATCTGGGCCACGGCTTCAGCATGGCTGGCCTGTATCGCGGCGGCTGGATGGTGATCGCATTGACGTCCGTCTGTACGGCCTTGCTTTGGTTCTTCGGCTTTAGCGCGGGAGGTGCGGCATGAGTCTTTTGAAGCCGGGTCTTCGCGATCCTCTGGCGCGCGTGCGCGGGCATGGTTCGGCGCGGCATGGCACAGAGCATTTCATCCTGCAGCGGATCAGTGCGGTGATTTTGGCAGGCCTCACACCGTGGTTGTTGTGGTTGCTGGTGACCTTGATTCCGGCCGACTACGCAACGGTTCGTGCCACGCTGTCGAATCCGCTGCACGCCATTCTGCTGCTGTCGTTTCTGATGGCGCTGTTCTGGCATTCCCGCTTGGGCCTGCAGGTGGTCATCGAGGACTACGTGCATCACCACGGTCTGGGCGTCATTGCGCAGATCCTGACCCTTTTCTGCTGTTCCTTGGGTGCGCTGATTTCGCTGCTGGCGATTGGTCGCATTCTTTTCGCCGCCTGAGGTCGTCATGACGTCTGCCTACAAGATCATCGAACACAAGTACGACATGGTGGTTGTCGGTGCCGGCGGTGCCGGATTGCGTGCCACCTTCGGTCTGGCCCAGAAGGGACTGAAGACCGCCTGTCTGACCAAGGTTTTTCCCACCCGCTCGCATACCGTGGCGGCGCAAGGCGGGATTTCGGCCGCGCTGGGCAACATGGGCGAGGACGACTGGCGATTCCATTTCTACGACACCATCAAGGGTTCGGATTGGCTGGGTGACCAGGACGCCATCGAGTACATGTGCCGCGAAGCAATTCCGGCGATCATCGAGCTCGAGCACTACGGCGTGCCGTTTTCGCGCACCGAGGACGGCAAGATCTATCAGCGCCCGTTCGGCGGCATGACCACGCATTACGGCAAGGGCACCGCACAGCGCACCTGCGCGGCGGCGGACCGCACCGGTCACGCGATCCTGCATACGCTGTACCAGCAGTCGCTGGCGCATGACGCGCGCTTCTATATCGAGTTTTTCGCGCTCGACCTGATCATGGACGACGAAGGCGCCTGCCGTGGTGTGTTGGCGCTGGAAATGGCGACCGGCGACCTGCATCTTTTCCGCGCTCAGGGCGTGGTGCTGGCGACCGGCGGCTATGGACGCGCCTACTTTTCGGCAACGTCGGCGCATACCTGCACCGGCGATGGCGGCGGCATGGCCTTGCGTGCGGGCTTGCCGCTGCAGGACATGGAGTTTGTACAGTTTCATCCGACTGGTATTTATGGTGCGGGCTGCCTGATCACCGAAGGCGTGCGCGGCGAAGGTGGGTATCTCACCAATGCCAAGGGCGAACGTTTCATGGAGCGCTATGCGCCCAACGCCAAGGATCTCGCCTCGCGCGACGTGGTCAGCCGCTCGATGACGGTGGAAATCCGCGAAGGTCGCGGCGTCGGCAAGGATGCGGATCACATCCACCTCAACCTGATGCACCTCGGGCCGGAAGTGATTCACGAGAAACTGCCGGGAATCTCCGAAACCGCGAAGATTTTCGCGGGTGTCGACGTGACCAAGCAGCCGATCCCGGTGCTGCCGACCGTGCACTACAACATGGGTGGCTTGCAGACCAACTACCACGGTGAGGTGGTGACCCTCAGGAATGGCAATCCGGATACCGTGGTGCCCGGCTTGTACGCCATTGGCGAGGCGGCCTGCGTATCGGTTCATGGCGCCAATCGGCTGGGTTCCAACTCGCTGCTGGACCTCGTGGTGTTTGGTCGCGCGGTGGCCAACCGTTGCGCGGAAACGATCAAGTCGGGCTCGCGCCACAAGGCGCTGCCAGCGTCGGCCTGCGACAAGGCATTGGCCAATCTGGACCGCATTCGCTACGCCAAGGGCGAGTTGCCGACCGCGAAGATCCGTCTCGACATGCAACGCACGATGCAGGCCGATGCCGCGGTGTTCCGCACCAGTGCCACGCTCGCGCAGGGCGTCGAAAAGATTCGCAAGGTTCACGACAGCTTTGAGCATGTCGGCATTCAGGACCGCTCGCTGGTCTGGAACTCCGATCTGATCGAAACGCTGGAGTTGCAGAACCTGTTGGGTCAGGCGGTGGCGACCATGGTGTCGGCGGAAAATCGCAAGGAATCACGCGGCGCGCATGCGCACGAGGATTTCCCCGAGCGCGATGATGTCCAGTGGCACAAGCACACGCTGTGCTGGGTCGATGACAAGGGCAATACCACGCTCGATTATCGGCCGGTCCACATGTACACCCTGACCAACGAAATCGAGCCCGTGCCGCCGAAGGCGCGAACCTACTGATGAGCAACCTGACTGGACACGTGTCGGTGTCAATTCATCTGGTTTGCGGTAGCTGGGAGGAGCATTGATTGGACATCAACATGACCACGTTCGGCTCGATCATCGCCTTGCTATTCATCGTTTCGATGCTGTTGCCAACCTTGATCGTTGCGATGTCGCCGCGTGTCACTGGTACTGAAAAGGCACTCTGGGTGCTGGTTGCGCTGTTGGGCTCTTGGCTTGGTCTGATTGCCTTTCTGCTCGCCAAGCCTGCGCTTGCGCCGACGATGAATGGATCTTCTGTAAATCACCCCGTACCTGCGAACACAGGATCGCGTCATGGCTGAATTCAAGTTGCCGAAAAACTCCCAGGTGACCAAGGGCAAGCATTTCCCGGCGCCTGCGGGGGCAAAGAACGTGCGGACCTTCAAGGTGTACCGTTGGAGCCCGGATGATGACGCCAATCCGCGGGTCGATACCTACGATCTGGATCTGGATGCGTGTGGTCCGATGGTGTTGGACGCCCTCATCAAGATCAAGAATGAAGTTGATCCGACGCTGACCTTCCGGCGCTCCTGCCGCGAAGGCATCTGCGGTTCGTGTGCGATGAACATCGACGGTACCAACACGCTGGCGTGCACCAAGGCGATCTGCGATTGCGACGGTGGCAAGGACGTGCCGATCTATCCGCTGCCGCATATGCCGGTGATCAAGGATCTGGTGCCTGACCTCACCCATTTTTATGCGCAGTACGCGTCGATTCGCCCTTGGCTGCGGACCCAGAGTGCGCCTCCACCGGATCGCGAGCGACTGCAATCGAAGGAAGACCGCGCCAAGCTCGATGGACTTTACGAGTGCATCCTGTGCGCTTGCTGCTCGACGTCCTGCCCGAGCTACTGGTGGAATGGCGAGCGTTATCTCGGCCCGGCAATCCTCTTGCAGGCCTATCGCTGGATCATCGACTCGCGTGACGAAGACACCGGTGCCCGACTCGACGATCTGGAAGATCCGTTCCGCCTGTATCGCTGTCACACCATCATGAACTGCGCGCGCACTTGTCCCAAGGGGCTTAACCCCGCCAAGGCGATTGCCGAGATCAAGAAACTGATGGTTCAGCGTCGCGGTCTGTAACATGCGTGTTCCGGACGGCCTGTCGTCATTCGACGGCAGGCCGTTGTCGTATCTGGAGAGGAGCGGATGCAAAGTCAGTGGATCTGGCCGATGCTGGCGATGGTGGGTTTGACGCTGGTCGTGTGGCTGCGGATGTACGTCGAGCGACTGTCGCAGATGCGGAAAAACCGCATTCATCCACAGGCGGTCGCCAGTTCCGTGCAGATGTATTCGCGTCTCGCCGATACGCGCGCTGCGGACAATTTCCGCAATCTCTTCGAGTTGCCGGTGTTGTTCTACGCGGCCCTGCTGTTTGCACAGTTACAAGCGGTCAACAGTCCGTTGCTGTGGTGGCTGGCATGGACCTTTGTTGTGCTGCGTATGGCGCACAGTGGTATTCACTGCAGTTACAACAAGGTCATGCACCGGTTTGCCGCGTATGTCCTCGGCGGCATGGCGTTGTGGGCGATGTGGGGCGTTCTGCTGGTGCATGCCCTGTGAGTCTTTCTGTCGCTGAGCTCAGTCGCTTGCGCTGGCGTTCGCGGCGTGGCATGCGGGAGCTGGATCAGCTGTTCACGCGCTATCTCGATCTGGCCAGCGTCGCGCCGGAGCGCTTCGATCTGGCGGCGTTTGAGGCGCTTCTGGTCTGTGAGGATGACGCACTGTGGCGCTGGTTCATCGGTCGTGAGCGTCCATCCGATCCGCAGATCGCGAGCATCGTCGATGTCATCGTCAACCTCCCTGCGACTTGAGCTGCGCCCATCGCGATGGTTGCGACTGGCTTTGATCGTGCTGGCCGGGCTTGCCCTGTTCGCGGTGCTGCGCTCGCGCGTGTCAATGTGGAACCTGGCATGGCCAGTACTGCTGTGGGCGCTCAGTGACTGGCAACTGCGCGCGCAGCCGCGCGGCCACCTAGTCTTGCACGGCGATGGCGTGGCGCTCTGGACTCCCGCGTCCGAGCAAAGTGGCGGTCCGTCCGTGGTGGTCGAGCCCGTGATCGTTGACCAACTTGTCCTGCAACGTCGCGGACCGTTGGCGGTCCTACGCTTTCGCGTCGCCGACCACAGGCGCGTCTGGTGCGCGGCGCCTGATACGCTGCCGGGTGCCGTGTGTCGGCGTTTGCGATTGTGGTTGCAGGCGCATGCCGTGTCTGCGGTTTTCGAACTGTCGAGGTAATCGTGTTCCGTCCCATCGAGCTGGCGATCGGCCTGCGTTACACCCGCGCCAAACGGCGCAACCACTTCATCAGCTTCATTTCGCTCGCCTCGATGCTGGGCATTGCCATCGGCGTCACCGCGCTGATCACGGTGATCTCGGTGATGAACGGCTTTGAAGGGGAGTTGCGACAACGCATCCTGGGCATGGTGGCGCACGCGACCATCAGCGGTGCCGGACAGCCGATGGCGGACTGGTCGATCGCTATCGAGACTGCGCGGAAGGACCCGCGCGTGGTCGGTGCTGCGCCCTACATCGAGCGTGAGGCCATGTTGCAAGGCGGTCGCACCCAAGGTGCCTTGCTGCGCGGCATCGATCCGGCGCAGGAGCCCGAGGTGTCGGAGTTGAACGCCAAGATGGTCAAGGGCGAGTTCGGTGCCCTGCAGCCCGGTGCATTCAATATCCTGCTCGGCTCCGAGCTCGCGCTGTGGCTGGGTGTGGACGTGGGCGATCAGGTCACGGTGTTCGTCCCCGAGTTCCGCAGCACGCCGGTTGGGGTGATGCCGCAGATGAAGCGCTTTACGGTGGTCGGCTTGTTCACCGCGGGCATGCAGGAGTACGACCGGCAGTTGGCGGTGATCCACATCGGTGATGGTCAGCGTCTGCTGCGCATGGGCGAGGGCGTCACCGGCGTGCGCCTGAAGCTGCGCGACATGTTCGATGGCTGGAAAGTCGCGCGCGATCTTTCCGACCATCTGGGCAGCTTCTATCGCATCCGCGACTGGAGTGCCGACCACGCCAACTTCTTCCGCGCGATTCGCATGGAAAAGACGGTGATGTTCATCATCCTGTCGCTGATCATCGGCGTGGCAGCCTTCAATCTGGTGTCCTCGCTGGTGATGCTGGTCACCGACAAGCAGGCCGACATTGCCATCTTGCGTACTTTGGGCATGTCACCGCGCTCGGTCATGGCAGTGTTCGTGGTGCAGGGCAGTCTGATCGGTGTGGTGGGCGTGATACTGGGTCTGATCGGCGGCGTAAGTCTTACCCTGAATCTGCAATGGGTGGTCAAGGCGATCGAGAGTTTGCTGGGCACCGAGTTGATGCCTGCGGATGTCTACTACATCACCGGTGTGCCGACCGAACTGCGGCAATGGGATGTGGTGCAGATCACCTTCGTGGCGCTGTGCATGAGCATGCTTGCCACGCTGTATCCGGCCTGGCGTGCCGCGCGCACCGAGCCCGCTGCGGCACTTCGTTATGAGTGAGCCTGACATGACTGATTCGATGGTTCTGAGTTGCCGCGGGCTCGCCAAGACCTATGCCGAGGGGGATCTGTCCACGCCGGTGTTCGCCGACGTCGACTTGCAGGTGAGGCACGGCGAAACGGTGGCCATCGTGGGTGCCTCCGGTGCGGGCAAGTCGACCTTGCTGCACTTGTTGGGTGGCCTGGATACACCGAATGCCGGCGAGGTCGAGGTGGTCGGCCAGCCGATGAGTCGATTGAGTGATCGCGAACGCGGTGTCCTGCGCAATCAGGCCTTGGGATTCATCTATCAGTTCCATCATCTGTTGCCTGAGTTCACCGCGGTGGAAAACGTCGCCATGCCTTTGCTGATCCGTGGCAGTGCCGTGTCCGAGGCCGAGGCGCGTGCGGAGGCCTTGCTGAGCCGCGTGGGTCTGCAGCATCGGTTGCGCCACAAGCCGGGCGAGCTGTCCGGCGGCGAACGCCAACGCTGCGCCGTGGCACGCGCCTTGGTGACGCGTCCGGCCTGTGTGCTGGGCGATGAGCCGACCGGCAATCTGGACGAAAAAACCGCCGCCGTGGTCTACCAGTTGATGCTCGAACTCAACCGCGAGATCGGCACCAGTTTCGTGCTGGTGACGCATGACCGTGCCTTGGCGCGCACCATGGACCGTGCGATGGAACTGGTCGGTGGCGTGCTTCGTCCGCTCGCTGCGGTCTGAGCGCGGCGAGCATCGGGTGGTCCGCCGATGAGTCGACTCAGCCTGCCGACGGTCAGTCCGGGGCTGGTTTTTTCCCTGTTGGCGGGTGCGGTGGCAGGCGCGGGTTTGCCGGAGATGCCGAGCATCGGCGCACTGCTGATCGCCGCTGCGACGGGTGTGTTGCTGGTCATGTCGGAGCGGCTGCGATGGCTTGGCGGATTCCTGCTTGGCGCAAGTTGGCTGCTGTGGGCGGCCCAGGCACGTTTGGATGCGCGATTGCCTTCGAGCATGGCGGGGCAGGATCTGCCATTGAGCGGACGGGTGGAAGGCTTGCCGGAGCTGGAACCGGAGCTGATGCGCTTCGATTTTCGCGTGAGCGATGCGCCGCCCGAAGCCAGCCTGTTGCGCGGACAACTGCTGCGCGTGGCTTGGTATCGCAGCACGCAGGTCATCGAAGCGGGCAGCGAGTGGCATTTGCTGCTGCGCCTCAAGCCACCGCGCGGGGTTCGCAATCCGGGTGGGTTCGACTTCGAACGCTGGGCCTTGCAGCGTGGTGTGGCGGCAACCGGCTACGTGCGCGAGTCGTCCGTCAACCAGATGCGGCATGCGGCGACCGGCGTGGATGCCTTGCGCGCGGACCTCTCTGCGTCGATCTGGACCGCGCTCGGCGGCAATGGGCCCTTGCATCACGAGTCACGCTATCTACGCGCACTGGCAGTCGCCGACACGCGCGGACTTGACGAGCGTGACTGGGAGGTGCTGCGCGCCACCGGTCTCAGTCATCTGATCGCCATTTCCGGGCTGCATGTGGGCCTGGTAGCCGGATTCGCGGCGCTGCTGGTACGACTGCTGTACAGGGGATTTCCCCGTCTCGGCTTACGTCTGCCGTTGCCGATCAGTGCGGCGACGGCGGCACTGTGCGCTGCAACCGCCTACGCGGCACTCGCGGGATTCGGTCTGCCGACCCTGCGGACGGTCGCGATGCTGGCTGTCGTCGTCGTGGCGGTATTGGCGCGTCGCGCGCAGTCACCCTGGCAAGCGTATGCGCTGGCCATACTGGTGCTGCTGTTGCTCGACCCGCTGGGGATTCTCGGCGCGGGGTTCTGGCTTTCCTTTGCCGGTGTGGGCTGGTTGCTCTGGTGCCTGCCCGGGCGCGAGATCGTGGTGCCCCGCTGGCGAACGTGGTTGCAGGTGCAATGGGTGGCGACTCTGGCCTTGTTGCCGCTGACCGTGTGGTTTTTCGGACAGGCCTCATTGTTGGGATTCGCCGTCAATCTGCTGGCCGTGCCGTGGGTGACCTTACTGGTCGTGCCGCTGGATTTGGCGGCCACAGCTGCCCTGTTGATGCAGCAGTCGTGGTTGGCCGAGCCGCTGTTGCGCGTCGCGGCCTGGGCGATGAATACGCCGATGCAGTGGCTGGCGGACGCACCACGCTGGCCAATGGCCAGATTGTTTCTGCCCGAGCCGGATCGAATCGGAATGCTGCTTGCGGTGCTGGGCGCTGCCGTTCTGCTGCTGCCGCGTGGTGTTCCAGGTCGGTGGCTGGGCGCATTCCTGCTGTTGCCGCTATTCTGGCCGCGTATCGAGTCACCGCCGCCGGGGCAGCTCGATGTCCATGTGCTGGATGTGGGTCAGGGACTCGCGGTCCTGCTGCAGACAGCCAATCACAGCCTGCTGTACGACACCGGGCCACGATTCGGCAGCGGTCTGGACATGGGTGAGGCCGCGGTGGTGCCCGCGATGCGCGCGCTTGGCTTGCAGCGCCTTGATCGCCTCCTGGTCTCACACGGCGACGCCGATCATGCGGGTGGCATGGCGGCTGTCCTGCGCGCCTTTCCCGCCGATGTGAGCAGCTCCGCGACACAGCAGATACCGGAGGCGAGAGCCTGTGAACGCGGTGAAACATGGCGGTGGGACGGCGTCGAGTTCGCCGTGCTGCATCCGCCGGAACATTTCCCTTACCTGCGCAACGAGAGTTCCTGCGTGCTGCAGGTCAGGGTGGGCGACACCGCGGTATTGCTGCCCGGCGACATCTCGGCGCAGATTGAATCGCGCCTGCAGCGCGAGTACGGCAAGGCACTGCAGTCCGAGCTGATTCTGGTGCCGCATCATGGCAGTGCGTCCTCCTCGTCCAGCGCGTTCATCGAGACGGTTCAGCCGACCTTCGCGGTCGTCTCGGCGGGCTATCTCAACCGCTTCGAGCACCCACGGGCGACGGTGGTGTCGGCGTGGTCGGCGCAGGGCGCGCAGGTGATCAATACGGCGGAAACGGGCATGGTCAGCGTGCGCGTCAGTGCTGAGGGTGTATCGACTGTGGTGTCCTGGCGCGAGACATCGCCAAGATTGTGGAGCGCGCCACTGGACCAATGAACGACATCCGCTATACAGACGCAAGCGCAGAATCGTGGACCGGGAGTCTTGGAATCAGGACGTGATGGGAGAACAAGGATGCATCCGCTGAGCGGTGATGATGCATGGCTGAGTGAACGTCTGGCGCGGGCACGCCGCATTGCCGTGCTGGGCATCAAGACCGAGGCCGCTGCGGGTCAAGCTGCGTATGACGTGCCGCGCTACTTGCAGCAGGTGGGCTACCGCGTGTTGCCCGTGCCGATCTACTACCCGGAAGCGCAACAGATACTCGGTGAGCCGGTCGTGCGCCGGGTTCAGGACGTGGCCGGGGGAATCGACATCCTCAATGTCTTCCGCCGCAGCAACGACCTGATGCCGCATCTGGATGACATCCTCGTTGCTCGGCCTGCGCTGGTCTGGCTGCAGCTTGGCATACGCAATGACGAATTTTCGGAGCGTTTGCGGCAGGCCGGTATCGAGGTGGTTCAGGACCGCTGCATCCTGGTCGATCATCGCCGTTTGCTTGGCTTGCGCTGAGCCTTGCCGTTCAGGCGCAGAGTAGTGCATTGACACTGTTGAGGAAGACCTCGCTGCCATAGCGGGCCCACAGCCAGCCAATCAGCGCGGCAAGCAGCAGGACGATCACGCCGATCTGCCAGACCCCGCGTTTCATGCCTTGGCCTCGGCACTGTGCCGCAGTGGGTCAACCGGCACACGGTGATCGCGAGTCAGCGCGCTGAGCAGCGAAGCCAGCACAGCAAGTCCGATGCTGATGACCCAGATCAGTTGATAGCTGCCGGTCTGGTCGAACAGGCGGCCAGCCCACCAGGCACCCAGAAATGCGCCCAGCTGATGGCTGAGAAAGACGATGCCATACAGGGTCGAAAGCTGGCTCATGCCGAACATCGACGCGACCGCACCACTGGTCAGCGGCACCGTCCCCAACCAGAGAAAGCCGAAGGTGGCGGCGAAAGCCAGCGCGGTGAGCGGGCTTAGCGGCAAGGCCAGAAAAATCACCATCGCGACACCTCGGCTGGCGTACAGCGCGCTCAGCAACCAGGGACGTGAGTGACGGCCACCCCAAAAGCCGAACAGATAGCTGCCGAGAATATTGAACAAGCCGATGAGGGCGAGCGACCAGGCGCCGATGTGGGCTTCGAGCCCCTGATCGACCAGAAACGCGGGCAGATGGGTGCCAACAAACGCGACGTGGAATCCGCAGACGAAAAATCCGCCGTTCAACAGCCAGTAGTGCCGATGCCGACTGGCCATGCGCAGCGCGCAGCCGAGCGTCAATCTGTCTTCGGATGACGGTGCCGCGTTGTCGGCGTCTTTTCGTTGCCGACCGGGCAGGCCGAAGGCGGCCAGCACGATGACGAGAATCAGCGCGCACAGCGCCCATAACGCACCGCGCCACTGCAGGGCCGAAATGAGTGCCTGCGACAGGGGCACCACCGCAAACTGGCCAAGCGAACCACCGGCGGTGACGATGCCGAAGGCGACACTGCGTTGCTCGGGACTGGCAATGCGTCCGACCGCACTCAACACCACAACGAAGGTTGTGCCGCTCAGCGCCAGCCCCACCAGCACACCGAGCGACACCATCAGACTGTGGCCGTCGGTAGCGAGCGCGGCCGCTGCCAGACCAATCGCGTAAACCACGGCGCCAGCAAACAGCGTCGGTCGAGTGCCGAAACGATCCGACAAGCCGCCTATGAAGGGTTGCGCCAAGCCGAACAGCAGGTTCTGCAACGCAATCGCAAAACCGAACGACTCGCGCGCAATGTCGAGGTCGCGGCCAATCGGCTGCATCAGCAAGCCGAAGCTCTGCCGCACACCCATGCTCAAGGTGACGATCAGCGCTGCGGCGCTGACGGCGAGGACAAGATGGCGAGGCCAGGGATGTTGTCGCGCCAATCGAGACTCCGGCGTGATGGGAAGCGTCGGTCAATGATGTGTGGTGTCACGTGCGCGGTCCGGTCGGCACCGCGTGCCGTAGCTCGTAACACGAGTACATCATCCCAGAATGCAAAACGCCCGGCCTCAATGGGCCGGGCGTCTAAACGGTCCGTCGCGGTCAGCTTAGCGTCGGCTACGGAACTGCAGGACGGCAACCATACCAGCGAGCAGTGCAAGCAGCGTCAAACCCGTGGTGGTCGTGGACGGGATGACGCTAGGTTGCGGGACGGGGTCCGGCAATACCGAGCCGGAGGCTCCCCATACCTGGAATGGAAGGCCCTGCTGGTTGACGTCATCAAGCAATGCGCCCCACGCGGTACCGTCGAATTGCAATGCGTCGCCAGTGACTGCTTGTCCAGTGATCGTGATCGGCGGTGCCCAAGGACCCGAGGCCAAAGAGCCACCCGTCTGCCAGTCGATCCAGTATGTCCCCGCGGGCAGCGACAGGCCGCCAAGATTCACGATTTGTTCCATGATGGGACGATTCGTCGCGCCAGGTGCCGACTCCTGGGTTCGGTAGGCATTCGACCACTGCGAGGCCAGCAAACGGTTGGTGGTGGTGTCGCCAAACACCACGGTGCTACCCATCGCGCCAGGGACTCCATCCCAAATCTGCAGGTTGACGTCGGTAATCGTTGACGTTGTGGTTGAGCCAGTTTGATATGCATACAGCGAGATGCAGTTCAATGTGGCAGCGGAAGCCAACGTGAACTGATCGGCAACCCGGAACGTGCCGGAAGGTGCGTGCGCAAATCCGAACGTCCCCATCGCCAGACTGGTGTCTTGCAGCACGCTTTCATCCGCACCGCCAGCGCCTGTCCCGACCGAATTCACAGCCGATCCGTTGTCAACGATGACGGAACCACAAGTGATTCCCTCCGGGATCTGGCCCGCGTTGGGATTCAGCGGTTGGGCGATGGACTCGACCACCTCGGTGGAGGTGACGACATCAGCAGACTGAGCGATGGCGGCAACGCTGATCGGAAGCGAAAGAAGTGCAGCGAAGAGCGGGCGAACAGACATGGAGATCCCCTTCTTTGTGGAGGTAGTGAAAAGACGAAAGTCGTGTGAAATCGACAATTTCCCCGTCAAGAGTGTAACGGCAATTGCGTCGCGGTATCAATTTTGCAGCGTTACGCAAACTGCAGCCTTGCCAGTTCTGCATACAGGCCGCCTTCGGCCATCAGGGCATCGTGCGTGCCCTGCGCGACGATGCGACCATGGTCCATCACGATGATGCGGTCGGCGCGGCGTACCGTGGCGAGTCGGTGTGCGATTACCAGGGTGGTGCGGCCTTGCATCAGGCGCTCCAGCGCTTGCTGGATGGCGCGTTCGCTTTGTGCATCGAGCGCGCTGGTGGCTTCATCCAGCAGCAGGATGGGTGCGTCTTTCAACAGGGCGCGGGCAATCACCAGGCGTTGCTGCTGCCCACCCGAGAGGCGGACGCCGCGTTCACCCAGGAAACTGTGATAGCCCTCGGGCAGCGCGCTGAGAAAATCATGTGCTTCGGCACTGCGCGCCGCCGTGGTGACTTCTGCCTCGCTGGCCTGCAGGCGCCCGTAGCGCAGGTTGTCCAGCGCATCCGCAGCGAACAGCAGGGGATCCTGCGGCACCAGTGCAATCTGCTCGCGCAGAGTGGCTGGGTCCAGTGTGCGCAGGTCGGTGTCGTCAATGGCGATGCGGCCGGACTCGGGGTCGTGGAAGCGCAGCAACATTTGCAGGACGGTGCTTTTCCCTGCGCCGGAAGGGCCGACCAAAGCGACCGTTTCTCCGGGTCGGATGTGTAGCGAGAAATCGCTCAATGCGGCCTGGTCGGGGCGCGAGGGATAGTGAAAGCGCACTGCATCGAAACGAATTTCGCCACGAACGGGCAGAGTCAGTTGCGCAGGTTGTTCGGGTGCGGTGATGCGCGGCGTTTCGGCCAGCAGTTCTTCGATGCGCTGCATGCCGCCTGCGGCGCGCTGCACTTCGCTCCAGACTTCGCTCAGTGCTCCGGCAGAGCCCGCACCCAGCATGGCGTAGAGCACGAACTGACTGAGCGCGCCCGCCGTCATCGTGCCCGCGATGACGTCCTTGGCACCGACCCAGAGCACGGCGGTGATCGCACCGAAGATGACCACGATCACGGTCGCCGTGAGCGTGGCCTGCATGCCGATGCGCGAGCGCGCAGCGTCCAAGGCGATATTCACTGCGTCGGCGAAGCGGTTCGACTCGTGGCGCTCGCGCGCATAGCTCTGCACGGTATGGATGGCACCGAGGGTTTCGCTGGCGCGTGCATTGGCATCCGCGACCCGATCCTGACTGGCACGCGAGCGCCTTGCCACGCCGCGTCCGAACACCACGATGGGCAGCACGATCAGCGGAATGCCGATCAGTGCGAAACCGGCTAGACGCGGGCTGGTCCAGGCCAGCGCGGCGGCGCTACCGAGCAGGGTGATCACGCTGCGCAACGCCACCGAGGCGGAACTGCCGACCACGCTGCGCAGCAGTTCGGTGTCGGCGGAAAGGCGCGACACCAACTCGCCAGCGCGAGTGCGCTCGAAGAAAGCCATGTCGAGTCGCAGCAGATGCGAGTAGAGCGTCTTGCGCAGATCGGCGATGACCTTTTCGCCCAACAGGCTGACGAAGTAGAACCGCCCAGCGGTGGCCAGCCCGAGCAATACCGCGACCGCCATCAGCCCGATAAACCAGCGATCCACGGCGGTAGGATCGTTGCCGCCGAACCCGTGATCGATCATGGAACGAACCGCGACCGGCAGGCTCAAGGTCGCCGTGCTGGACAGCGCCAGAAATCCCAGCCACAAGGCGACCAGACCACGATAGGGTCGAATGAACGGCCACAGGCGTTTGAGCGGCGCGGCGGTACTGAGGCTGCCGCGTTGGGACTTGGGTGTCTCGCTCATGGCGGGCAAATTCGACGGGCGTGTTGACGCGAAGACACCAGATTGGTGGCGCTGCAGCAGAAACTCAAGCGGCGCTCGCGCGCAGATCGACTTCGCGTGAGTTTCGCGCACGCATCGCCGACAATGCGCCGAAGGCAGCGAACCCTGCCGATTTCTGGAGAGTGCTCGAATGCGTAGTTGGCGTGTGGTGGGTCTGCTGGGCCTGTGGCTGATGTCCTGCGTTGCGATTGCCAAGCCGCCGGTGCCCATGCTCTGGAAGCTGAGTGATGCCGACAGCAGCGTCTATTTGCTCGGTTCGTTTCACATGCTGAAAGCGCAGGACTACCCGCTGGATACGGCAGTGGAAGCGGCCTATGCGGATGCCGACGTGATGGTCTTCGAGTTGCCACCCGAGGCGATGCAGGATCCCGGCGTGCAGGCTAAGTTCCTGCAGGCGGCCAAGTTCAGCGATGGTCGTACCTTGCGTGAGGTGTTGCCCGACGAGGTTGAGAAGAAATTGGCCGCCTTCATGGGCAGTGAGGCGGCGGTGGCGGGCTCGGACAGTTTGCAGCCCTGGTATCTGGCCCTGAACATGTCGGTGATGATGGTGGTGCAGGCCGGTTTCGATCCCAATCTCGGGTTGGACATGCACTTCATGCAGCGTGCGCAGGCGGATGAAAAGCCGACCAGCGGGCTGGAAACCATCGATGATCAACTGGCGGCACTGGCGGGTGCGCCGATGGAAGAACAGATCTATGCGCTTGACGAAGCGCTCAAGCCCGCCGCCGAAATGCGCGAGAAGTTCGACACCCTTTATCAGGCTTGGCGCGATGGCGATGCCACCGCGGTTGAGCAGGAAATGGTGCGCGAAATGAATGAACACACGCCGGTCAGCGCGCGCCTGCTGGCGGACGAGCGCAACCAGAAATGGCTGCCGCAGGTTCAGGCCATGCTGGCGACCGATCAGAACCATTTGGTGATTGTCGGCGCGCTGCATCTGCTCGGCGACAGCGGTCTGGTTTCCTTGTTGCAGAAACAGGGGCTTGCGGTCGAACGCGTGCAAGCCATCGATTGAGTTGGGGGAAGGTTCGTGCAGACAGGCCCGACTGAACGCGATGAAGTGCTGGTGGTGGGCGGTGGCGTGATCGGCTTGTCGGTCGCGCTGGCGCTGCTGCGCGCAGGACGGTCCGTGCGTGTTCTGGAGCGCAGCCACATCGGCGCCGGTGCGTCGCATGGCAACTGCGGCACACTGACCCCGAGTCATGCGCCGCCGCTGGCGGCACCGGGCGTGTTGCGCAAAGGCTTGCGCTGGATGTTGAAACCGGATGCGCCGCTCTACATCCGCCCGCGTCTGGACCCGGCGCTGTGGGCGTGGCTGTTGCACTTCGCGGCACGTTGTAATGCGCGCGACTGGCAGGCGTCCACGCAGCATCGGGCGGTGCTGTTGAATGCCTCGCAAAGCCTGTTGCGCGAGCTGATCGCACGCGAGGGTCTGCAATGCGAATACGCGCAAAGCGGCCTGACCTACGTGTTTCGTGATGCCGGTTTGTTGCAGGACTACGTTGCCGAATTGCCCGCCTTGCAGGCGCTTGGCATTGCTGCGGAAGTGGTCGATGGCGCCCGGCTCGAAGCGCAGGAGCCCGCGCTCAAGTCCGGTGTGGCGGGCGGCATCGTGTTCCCCGACGACTGCCATTTGCGGCCTGATCGCTATCTCACCGAACTGCAGCGTTGCGTCGTCGCTCTGGGCGGCGAGATCGAAACCGATGTGGCAGTGCAAGGGCTGGCCTCAGACGGCGGGCGCGTCACCGCATTGCAAACGTCTCAGGGACGTCGCGAAGCGCGCGATGTGGTGCTGGCGACGGGTGCGTGGTCGCCGATGCTTGCGCGTTCGGTCGGCATGCGTTTGCCGATCCAGCCCGGCAAGGGCTATTCGATCACCTGGTCGCGCCCCGCGCGGGTGCCGAGTCGCCCCTTGGTGCTGAAGGAACGCTCGGTCTGCGTCACGGCCTGGGATAGCGGGTTCCGGTTGGGCAGCACGATGGAATTCAGCGGCTATGACGATTCCCTCAACCGGGTCCGGCTCGATGCCCTGGTGCGTGGTGCCGCCGAGTACCTGCATGTGCCGGTGGGTGAGGAGAAGCGCGAAGAGTGGTTTGGCTGGCGACCGATGACCTGGGACGATCTGCCCTTGCTGGGTGCCGTGCCCGGCAGTCGCGGACTGTGGCTGGCCTGCGGCCACGGCATGATGGGGGTCAGCATGTCGGCAGTGACCGGACATCTGCTCGCGGACCTGATCTGCGGCCGCACGCCGGTGGTTGATCCCGCACCGTACAATCCAGCGCGGTTTGCTCGCTAGGAGCCTGTCGGACTTGAAGAATCGAAGCGAAAATTCGGCCGGGCGAGGACAGTTTTTGCCGGTTTCGCAGGGCAATAGTCGAACTATTGCCCAAGGAAGCGGCGAAACAGTGGACCGTCCAGACGGATTTGCGGCCGATTCCCTTTCAAGTCCGACAGACTCCTAGGCAGCGCTTTGTCCCGGAGGAATGTCCATGCCCGCTGAACCCCCGGTTTTCCGGCTGCACGAGGGCAGCCTGCCGCTGCTGATCAGCATGCCGCACGACGGCACGGCCATTCCCGCCGACTTGCGCGAGGACTTCCGCGACAGCGCCCGCAACGTGCCGGATACCGACTGGCATATCTCCACCCTGTACGACTTCGCCGCGACGCTGGGCGCCTCGCTACTGGTGCCCGGTTATTCGCGCTACGTGGTCGATCTGAACCGTCCCGCCGACGGCAGTGCGCTGTATCCCGGACGTGTCGAAACCGGGCTGTGCCCGATTTTCAGTTTTGCCGGAGAACCGCTCTACCGTGCCGGGCGCGAACCGGACGCGCAGTCGGTGGCGGCTCGCTGTGATCGCTACTGGCGGCCGTATCACGCCGCCCTGCGTGATGAACTTGCGCGCCTGCAGGCCTTGCACGGCCAGGTTTTGTTGTGGGAAGCGCACTCGATCCGCAGTGAGGTGCCGATGTTGTTCGAAGGACGGTTGCCTGATCTCAATCTGGGCACCGCTGACGGCGCGAGTTGTGGCACGACGTTGCGGCAGGCGTTGATCGACTGTCTGCGCACGCAGTCCGAGTTCAGCTGGGTGATCGACGGTCGCTTCAAGGGCGGCTACATCACCCGGCACTATGGCCAACCCGCGCAAGGTATCCACGCGGTGCAACTGGAACTGGCCCAACTCACCTACATGGACGAGCAGACCGTGCGTTACGACGCGCTGCGTGCCGGACGTTTGCGTGTCATCTTGCAGCGCCTGCTGAATCAGGCGCTATCCACCCTTTCACCCCAGGAGTAGTGCATGTCCCAGCAACCTGCATCGTCGGTTGCCGATCCGGTCGGCATCGGGCACTTCGTTGGCATCGCGGGTCGCAACACCTCGGACAACCTGTTGCGAACCGCGCAGCAGCATCATGTGCAGCTTTCCACCATGGCGGACATGAAGGCCAATATCCTGATCACGGTGTCGTCGATCGTGCTCACCTTGAGCCTGCGCGAGCTGGCGACGCCGGAGTTCAAGCACGCTGCCTGGGTATTGGCAGGGTTCACCCTCGCGGCGCTGTTTCTGGCGGTGCTGGCCGTGCTGCCCAAGTATCGGCCACTGCGCTTGTCGCATCCGGAAGCGCCCTTGCCCGGCGTATTCAATGTGCTGTTCTTCGGTCACTTTGCCGAACTCGATCAGGATCGATTCCAACGCGAAATTGCGCAGCGCATGCGCACTGATGCCGCCGTCTATGCGGCCCAGAGCCATGATCTCTACAGTCTCGGCCTCTATCTGGCACGCCACAAATACCGCTATCTGCGACTGTCCTACCTGTTTTTTCTGAGTGGTTTTGTCGCCGCACTGCTGGTCAAGGCACTCACGTGGGCCGGGGCGTAGTGTCTGGCGCAGGGAATGAGTGTGAGGCATGAAGCGCCTGCCGCAGCGCGACCAGGCAACTGGCATGGATCATCGGCAGCAGCAGGGCGTCAAAAGGCCACAACAACCAGCGCGAGATGCTGATCGTGCTGCCTAACCAGCCCAATTGATCGATTTCGGAGCCATCCAGGTTCTGCCCGCCCAGCCACCAGAAGTTCAGGATCAGCACCACAAACGGGACCAATAGCAGTGCACTGCTGTAGAGCGTGCCGGGGATAGAGGTGTACAGACTGCTGATCCACCAGCGTCCGCGCATCAGTCGCCAACTCCACCACAGCAGACCGAGCGGCGAATCGCCGCGCAGTGCGGCGAGATAGGGCAGCGGCAGCAGGCGGA
Organism: Lysobacteraceae bacterium; assembly: GCA_041395245.1. Classification (GTDB taxonomy): domain Bacteria; phylum Pseudomonadota; class Gammaproteobacteria; order Xanthomonadales; family Xanthomonadaceae; genus Aquimonas. Next base: position 26,993 of record JAWLAY010000006.1, on the reverse strand, counting down.
TCGAAAGCCAAACTGCAGGAATCGCCGCGATGCTGAGGAACAGCAAGGCCGCAAACACCTTCATGAGCAGCGCAATCTGCAGACTGGCGAGAACCGAAATCAGCCACGGCGTCAGCGTGAAGCTCGCCAGGCAGACGGACAGGTAGAGCACGCTCGCCACACCTGACGATGCCATCGCGCGAAGTGTGGCGTGCAGGCCGGTGTCGATCACCATCAGGCCGTCGACATCCAGCAAACGCCACTGACGGCGGATGATCATGGTGTGACAGCCCAGCGCGACCAGCAGCCAGCACAGTCCGATCCCCAAATCGCCTGCGCTGATCCGGGCGACCACCACGCCCAGCGCGGAACGTCCTTGCGGATCAACGGTCTGGAAGGCGTCGGCGATGTGCTGCAGCAGTGCGTTGACGGCGGTCGGCGGCCACCACAGCAGCGCCAGCGCGCCAGGTACAGCGGCCAGCCCGGCATCGCCGCGCAGACCGCGCAACCACAAACGGGTCAGGTCGAGCATGCCCTGCTGCAGAGTGCTCATGGTCGTGATGTCAAGCTGGCAACGTCGCGCAGCCCAATGCCTGCAGTGCGCCGTGCACCACTGGCAGATGGGCCAGCCAGGGTGCGGCGATGGTCAGCGCACCCGCCAGCAGGACGATGGCGGCGGCCCAGCGGCGGGTGTGCCCCTGATTGAGCCAACGCGCGGCGCGCGCGCCGCTGTAGGTGAGTGGCAGCATCAATGGCAAGGTGCCAATGCCGAACGCGGCCATCATCAAGCCCGCCTGCACCGCGTTCGCGGTCAGCCAGGCGGCGGTCAGCAGGCTGAGGCTCAGTCCGCAAGGCAACCATCCCCACAGCATGCCCAGCGCGAGTTGTCGGGTGGGCGTGTTGGCGGGTAGCAGATGCCGTTGCAGGGGGGCGATTTTTTGCCACAGCGCGATGCCCGGTTTGCCAAGCAGGTTCCCACCACGACCAGGGAACATCAGCTTCAGCGCGATCAGAATCAACATCAGTCCGACCGCCATGCGCATGCCGAACAGCAGGCTGTCGAGACGGAAAAGCTGGATCAATCCTGCGCCAAATCCGCCGACCAGCAGTCCCGCGAGCGTGTAGCCAAGCACGCGTCCGAGGTTACTGAACAAGGCGGCATGCAGTGCGTCGCGCTTGTCGCGCGGTTGCGCGCCGACGGCAACGCCCGCTGCCACGCCGCCACACATGGCGACACAGTGCACGCCGCCCAACAGTCCGCTGAGCAGGGCGGCGCCGACGGCGATCCAGTCAATCGGCACGTTTCGCCGACTCGCTGTTGGTGGCGTCGTGGCGCGGGTCACGTAGCGGTGCTTCGCGCTCATCGGTGGTGAGAATGTCGATGGCCGGCGTGTCGAGGTTGTCGAACTGGCCGCGTTTGACCGCCCACCAAAACGCCCAGAAGGCCAGACCCAACAGAACCAGGCTCACAGGCACCAGATAGATCAATACGCTCATCGGGAATCCTTGGAGGTTGGGGTGGGCGCTTGCCCGATCACTCGGCTCAGTCGCAGCGCATTCAAGGTCACCAGCAGTGAGGAGCATGCCATGCCCAGTGCAGCCATCCACGGGGTGACCCAGCCCAGTGCTGTGAAGGGCAGGGCAAGCAGGTTATAGGCCAAGGCCCAGGCGAGATTTTCGCGGATGACCCGACGCGTGCGACGGGCTAGTGCAAACAATTCAGGGACGCGCAAAAGCGATTCGGCCGTAAGCACCAGATCCGCCGCGCGGTGCGCCATCGACGCGCCGCCGCCCAGCGCAATCGAGACGTTGGCACCGGCCAGCACGGGGGCGTCGTTGATACCATCGCCCAGCATCGCCACGCGGTGACCTTCGAACTGCCGTTGACGCACCCAGGCGAGTTTGTCTTCGGGTGATTGCCGTGCATGCCACAGGCTGACGCCCAGCGCGCTGGCGGTGGCTTCGACGGCTTGCGCCGCGTCGCCGCTGAGTATCTCGATTTGCAGGCCGAGCGCGCGCAGACGCGAGATGGCGTTGGCGGCGTCGTCGCGCAACGCATCCTGCAGCTCGAATCGTGCCCAGCCGCGTTGTCCGTCGCCGAGCCAGATGCCGTGATCGTCGTCCGCGCCAGGGTCGTGCAGACCGCAGGCCCAGGCCTGCTTGCCCAGACGCCAGCGTTGGCCATCGAGGGTTCCCTCCACGCCTGCGCCCGGCTCGACGCGAACCTGCTCGGCAGCCGGACTGTCGATGAGCGCAAACGCCTGCGCAAGCGGATGGCCCGACTCGCGCTCGAGCGCTGCAGCCACCCGCCATGCATCAGCGACGTGCCAGCCCTGTGCGGAGGCAGCAGGCAGCAGTCGGGTGTCGCGAATTTCGGGGCGACCGCGCGTCAGGGTGCCAGTCTTGTCAAAAATCACCGTATCGACTTCGGCCAGTTCGGTCAGCGCATCCGGCTTCAGCGGCAGTGCGCCAAGACGCGTCAAGGCGCCTGCGGCAGTCGCCAAGGCGGCGGGAAGTGCCAGCGACAGGGCGCAGGGACAACTGACCACCAGCACGGCGAGCGCAACTTCGAAGGCGCGTTCCGGCGTGTAGAGACTCCACACCCAATAGACGCCGAGTGCAATGACGGCGAGCGCGGCGACAAAGTGGGCCGAGATCCGGTCGGCAAGCTGGGCGATCTTCGGGCGGCTGTTCTGCGCGCGTTCGACCAGTTGCACCAGATGCGACAAGCGCGTGTCCTGCCCGGTTCGCGTGACCCGCATCTGCAAAGGCACACGGCGCACCGTGCTGCCCGCAAACAAGGCATCGCCAATCTGCTTTTCGACCGGCCGCGACTCGCCAGACAGCAGCGCTTCGTCGACTTCGCCAATGCCATCCAGCAGATCGCCATCGGTGGGGATGATCTCGCCGACGCCGACGCGGACATGGTCTTCGGCTTGCAGTTGCGCCACCGGCACCTGTTCGCTGCCACCGTCCGGCTGGACGCGCCAGGCCAGCGCGGGTCTGGCGCGTGCCAGTGCGTCCACCGCCGCGTTGGCACGCTGGCGCGCCATGTGCTCGATGTAGCGCGCGGCCAGCAGCAGGAATACGAACATCACCGCCGCGTCGAACCACACATGTCGACCACCGCGAACGGTTTCGTAAAGACTGGCGACGTAGGCCAGCAGCACGGAACTGGCGACCAGTGTGTCCATGCCGAAGCGGCGATGCTGCAGTTCTCGCCACATGCCGACCAGAAACGGCCAGCCGGAATAGAAGACGACCGGTGCCGCCACCGCAAACGCGATCCAGCGGAAAAAATCGCGGGTGGGATCGGACATTTCGCCAGCGGTGTCGAGATACAGCGCCTCGGCAAACATCATCGTCTGCAGCGCGCCGATTCCGGCCACGCCAAGGCGCATCAGCAGCGTATTGCGTTCTTTGATGCGGGCCTTTTCGAGTGCTTCGCCGGGGGCAAGATGCGGCGTGTAGCCGAGCGATGCCAGTCGCTTCAGGGCTGTCGACAAAGGCGTCCTGGCCGGTTGCCAACGCAGCTGAACACGGCCACTCATGGCATTGGACTGGACATCCTCGATACCGTCGATCTGCGTGATGGCGCGGTCGATCAGCCATGAACACGCGGCGCAGCGCATGCCTTCGACGACCAGTGTGATTTCGCGGCAGTCGGGCGAAACCTGTCGGCTGTGTTCGCGCTGCACGTCATCGCGGTCGAAGGCACTGAAATCGATCGGCTCCTCGCCGACTCGCTGACCTTGTTCGGCTCGCAGCTGGTAATAGTCGCCGAGGCCCGCATCGCTGATGAACTGGGCTGCACCCGCGCAGCCAGTGCAGCAATAGGCCTGCGATTCGCCTTTCGTGGTACGGATGACCGGTGTCGTGGGCAGGGCTTCGCCGCAGTGATGGCAGGCACCCCGCTGAGTGCTTTCCGTCATGGCATGCCCCTGTACGGCCATCGCCAGCCCGATAACGCCATGCGCGACGACTCAGTCACCCGTCGACAACATGGGTTGCAGCTCGCTGCGCGTCGCATCCAGATCGAGTCTGCCGCCCAGTCGCCAAGCACTTTGTTCGCCGACGACTTCCACATTCCAGACTTGACCCGCGAGACCTTCTGCACGTCCCAGCCAGGCATCGTTGCCGCGGATCAGACGGATTTCCTGATCGGCGCTCGCGCGTCCGGCATGCAGCAGGTTTAAGGTCAAGGTGTTGTCCGGCGTGGTGTGCCCGAGCAAGCGGACCGTGATCGCACCGCTTTGCGGGTCAAGCACCAGTTCGCCGCGCAATCCCAGTTCTATCGCATGTCGATCCGCATCCATGTCGGATTCCTGGATCTGCGCGGTGCGTTTGACGACATCCGGCACGGCATCAGCTGAGCCTGAGCGTACCGCGATCATCAAGGTGATGACGCCGGCCACGACGGCGGACAGTGGCAGCGCGATGATCAGCCAGACCATGGGCTCGCGAAACCAGGCACGGGATTGTTCGGACATCAGGGTTCGGCCACGACGAGAAAGACGACAGGGTAACGTCTTGTCGCGAACGGTGGTTGAGGTGGATCAAGCGGCGAGTCAAGGTCGCCTTTGTCAGGCAACCATTGCAAGCCGCAGCGCGTCGCGATCAGCGCGAAACCAGTGCCTTCAATGCGGAAGTTACGGGGCGCGTGCTGCTGAGACTGCTGCCTTTCTGTGTCAATCCTGCGGCGAGCAGGCGACGGAAGGGCGAAATCCGCGCACCCAGCGCCAGTCCTGCCTTGCGCGCCAGGCGCGCCGGCGGGCTGTCGTTGGTATAGAGCCGGATGATGGTCCGGGTCGCCAGATACAGCGGGCGAGTGGCGCGCCACAGGCGCCGTTCGTATTGCGCCAGCAGGCCATCTCCACTGATGTTCATGCCGCGACGATGCGCATCGATGATCGCCTGGCTCAGCAAGTCCTGACCCAGCAGACCGAAATTGAAGCCATGCGCGGTCACTGGATGCATGCCGACAGCGGCATCGCCGACCAGAGCAAAACGGTTGCCGGTGAACTTCTGCGGATAGACGCCGACCAGCGGGTAGGCATGTCGGGTGCTGCTCAACTGCATGGCGCCCAGGCGATGTTCGAAGCGTTCACTCAGTTCAGCATTGAACTGCGCCTCATCCGCGTCGACCAGACGTTGAATGTGCGCGTGCGACAGGGTGAGTACCACCGACGATTCGTGCTCGCCCAGCGGCAGCAAGGCCAGCGTCTGCGCACGGCCAAACCATTCCCAGGCGACGTGCTCGTGGCGTCCTTCGTGGCGCATCCGGCAGACCAGCATGGTCTTGCCGAAGTCCTCCATGCTGGCTCCGATGCCCATCGCGCGGCGGGTTTCGGAAAAGCGGCTGTCTGCCGCGACCAGCAGACTGGCACGCAGTACGCGCCCATCCGACAGCTGGACTTCGGCGCGCGAAGCGTCCGTCTCCGCCGCAATCGAGCGCAAACCCGCATACAGCGTCAGATTGTCTTGCGTCCTGGTTGCGGCAAAGGCCGCGCGACGGATCAGGTGGTTGGCGACCAGATAGCCGAGCTGGCTCGCCTTGCCTTCGCTGTGGTCGATCGTGAACTGCTGGATGTCGCGTTCGCCATCCATGACCTTGGCATCGCGCAGCGCGTGGATCTGCGCTGCGGGGATGTGTTGCCAGATGCCCATGGCTTCGAGCAGATGAACGCTCTGGTGAGTCAGGGCGATTTCACGGCCATCAAATGCGGGGTCTTCCAGCACCGCTTCAGATTGCGGCTCGACGATGGCGAGTCGCAGACCCGAATCGGCGAGTGAGCGTGCAAAACACAGTCCGGCAGGTCCGGCGCCGACGATGATGATGTCGTATTCGCTGTGCTCGACCATGTGCAGTCCTCCCTCAAGACGGAGCCAGCATAGGCATTGCGCGGCGGCCGGAATTTGACATAAATCAGACCAATCCGGCTTCGCGGCGGAAGAGCGGGGACGATGGCCCTCCTTGGCCACGGTTTCGGCGGTTTGGTGATTCCGGACGCGGTTGGCTCACCACGCTTACGCGTCGATCAGGGCATCCCAGCCGGGACGCGGCGTGAAGCGCGGCCCATGGCGATCCGCCAACTGTTGCAGGCGTGCCTTGAGCTTGGCAGCGCCTTCGGCCCGGATATGGGTGATCGGACCGCCGCGGAATGGTGCGAAGCCGGTGCCGAAAATCACGCCTGCATCAAGCAGATCTTCGTCCGCGACCACGCCTTCGTGCAGACAGGCCACCGCTTCATTGAGGAAAGGCAGGATCAATCGGTCAGTCAGATCCTCGGGCGCGCGGTAGTCCTTCGGAACCTCGGGCTTCTGCGCACGGCCATCGGTCCAGGTATAGAAGCCCTGACCATCTTTGCGGCCCCGTTTGCCACCGGCGAGCAGGCCGTCCAGTCCACTGGGAATCGGCAGATTGAGGAAGTCGGCCAGCAACTTGCCCACGCTGGCAGCGACGTCGAGACCGACGGTATCGGCCAGTTCGATCGGCCCCATCGGCATGCCAAAGGCCAGCGCCGCCTTGTCGATCACCGGTCCGGGAATGCCCTCGCTGTAGCAGGTCATGGCTTCCAGCAGATAGGGCATCAGGATGCGGTTGACCAGAAATCCGGGCGAGCCGGCAACCGGCACGGGCAGCTTGTCGATGGCACGACAGAACGCTGCCAGACGGCGCTCGGTAACCGCGTCCATCGCATCGTGGCGGACGATTTCGACCAGCGGCATCATCGCCACCGGATTGAAGAAATGCAGACCCGCGAATTGCGCCGGGTGCTTCAGATCGCTGCGCAGGTCGGTCAACGGAATGGACGAGGTATTGGAGGTCAGCAGACTGCCCTCCGGCAGGCTTTCCTCGACCTTGGCATACAGCGCCCGCTTGGCCTCGCTGTTTTCGAAGATGGCTTCGATGACCAGATCGGCGTTGGCGACCTCGTTGCCTTCCACGTCGGCCTTGAGGCGGGTGATGGCTGCCGCGCGTTTGGCCTCCTGCTTGATTTTCTTGCCGTAGAACGCATGCGCGCGGTCCATCGCTGGCTGCACTTGCTCCATCGAACGATCCTGCAGGCTGGTTTCGAAACCACGCAAAGCACACCAGGCCGCGATGTCGCCGCCCATCACGCCCGCACCAATCACATGTACTCGCTGCAGTGCGGGCATTGCGGCGCCCTGACTGTCCTTGCCGCCGAGGTTTTTCAGGCGCTCCTGCAGGAAAAACACCCGGACCAGATTGCGTGCGGTGGGTGTTTGCGCCAACTTGGTGACGGACTTGGCTTCCGCAAGTAGTCGATTTTCAATGCTGCCGCTGCTACGGCGCCAGGTTTCGATCAGGGCGAACGGCGCCGGATAGTGCGCTTTTCTGGCTTTGCGTGCGACTTGTTTGACCAGCAACGGCGAGAGCACCTGACGACCCAGCCACGATGTGGTCAGCCATGCGGTGGCGCGCTGTTTGAATGGACGGTTGACGCCGCGTTGCAGCACCTGCAATGCCGTATCCAGCAGCAGAGCGGCTTCGCAGGTCTTGTCGAGCAGACCAACGCCACGCGCCGCCGAGGCGGACAATCCGCGACCGGTCAACATCATGTCGAATGCCGCCGGTGCGCCGATCAGATCCGGTAAACGCACGCTGCCACCCCAGCCGGGATAGATGCCCAGCTTCACTTCGGGCAAGGCGATACGCGTACTGTCGTCGGTGGTTGCGACGCGATAGCGGCAGGCCAGCGCAAGTTCGGTCCCGCCGCCCATGCAGTGACCATGGATCGCGGCGACGGTGGGGCAGGGCAAGTCAGCGAGCTTTTGCAGCACGTTCTGACCGAAGCGGATCGACTCGAATACCGTGCCACGCTCGTCGAAGGTCTTAAACTCGGCAATATCGGCTCCGGCGATGAAGCCCGCCGACTTCGCCGAGCGGATCACGACACCCTTGGGCTTCTCGATGGCGATGCGCTCGACAATCTGTTCCAGCTCGCCCAACACCGCCTGCGCCAGCGCATTCACCGACTGGCCCTGGCGATCCAGCGTCAGAATCACGATGCCGTCAGCGCGGACTTCGGTATGCCAGTGGGCGAATCTCAGGCCATCAAACATCAGCGTGTCTCCGGGTGCGATAAGGAATGATCGGGCAGCAGGCAATGCCGGACTATGATCCAAGGCGTCCGAGTAAATGGTCAATCCGCTGCCGTATGGATACCTCCGGTACGCCGGTGGTGACGGTGTTCGGCGATGCATGCTGCGTCGGATCGTTGCGTGGCGAGTGAACTTTTTGTTTGCCGGTCGGTCCCACACGCCGATTTGGAGCAAATCAGGTCATCAGAATGAGCGTTGCCTACATGGATGCGTCTATGCTGTCGCCTTCGCCACTGCGCTTGCGCAATGTGATCGCAGCCATCAATACCTCGTCGACAACCCAGAATCCGCACGCCGTGGTCAGCCTTGGGTCGGAGCGCACGGACACAGGAGCACGACCCGGGATGGTCGAGCAGGAACCCAATGTGGATTTGGCGCTGGTGCAGCGCGTTCAGGCCGGCGACAAGCGTGCCTTCGACCTGTTGGTTCGCAAGTATCAGCACAAGTTGACCAGCGTGATCTCGCGTTACATTCACGACTGGGCCGAATGTCAGGATGTGGCACAGGAGAGCTTCATCCGCGCCTACCGGGCGCTGGGGAATTTCCGCGGCGACGCGCAGTTCTACACCTGGCTCTACAAGATCGGCGTCAATACGGCGAAGAACCATCTGGTCGCCAAAGGGCGACGCCCTCCGACCGACGACGTCGATGCGGGGGATGCGGTGCAGTACGACGGTGGCGTGCTGTTGCGCGATGTCGATACGCCGGAGCAGGAGCTGGCGCGTCAGGAAATGGAGCGCATCGTGACCGATACCGTTGCGGCCTTGCCGGACGAGCTGCGCACCGCGATCACCTTGCGTGAGGTCGACGGCCTGAGCTACGAAGAAATATCCGAAGCGATGGGCTGTCCCATCGGTACGGTGCGTTCGCGCATTTTCCGCGCGCGTGATGCCATCGATCAGAAGTTGCGTCCCTTGATGGGTGCGGAGCGTGTAAGACCATGAACAGCGAATTGAATGAGCAGATTTCTGCCCTCGCCGATGGCGAGCTCGAAGCAGAACCGGCGCGTTTTCTGGCGCGGCGCGTCGGCAACGACCCCGCCTTGTCCGAGACATGGGCGTGCTATCACCTGATTGGAAACTGTCTGCGCGGCGAAGCCTGTCCGCCATTGGACAAGAATTTCGCCGAGGCGATCTGGGCGCGGATCGATGAAGAGGCGGCTGTTTCCACTCCGCGCTCTGCTTGGCTCGGGCGTGCGCTGCGCTGGACCGGTGGAACCGCCGTGGCGGCCTCGGTGGCCGTGGCCGCGCTGATGATGGCGACACCCGTACCGCCAGTGGGCGTCACGACGGACGGACTGCAGACGGTTCAGGTCAGTCACTCCGAGGTGAAGCCAACAGGCCTGCGTGAACAGGATCTGCGTCCTGATCTGTCCCGCGCCGCGCATACCGTGTCGTCAACCCGGCGTTCGCAACCGCTGATGCCGATGTGGGTCGCGAATGCCAACGGGCAGTCGCAGTTGATCTATCTGCCGCTGCAGTCCGGTCAGAATCCGCCGATGTTCGAAAAACAGCCGTTGTCGCCCTTGATGCCCGCGGCGTTGCAGCCCATCCAGCCACCATTGCGTGATGCCGGATCGCGCTGAGTCCACGGTAGTTTTTCGAAGTCGCCACGCATTCGTTGTCGATACCGATCCGCATTTCTGGGTGCTCCGGCTGGCTCCCGTTTGCACGGGCTGCGGTGGCTGCGGAGGGCGTTGTGAAGTATTGGGATCTTTGTCCGGGCAGGTCGAGTTGCGACTTGAGCGGCGCTCGGATGATCCGGACCTGAGGCCGGGTCAGCGCATCGAATTGCAGATGAATGAAGCGGGTCTGCTGCGCCAGGCTTGGCGCGGCTATGGCTTGCCGTTGCTTGGCATGTTGTGCGGTGCATGGATGCTGAACCCGATTGGAAACCTGCCATCGGTCATGGGTGCCGTTGCAGGAACTTTGCTTGCGCTGTGTCTTTCCAAGCGGCTCGCTCGTGCTCGCGGGCAGGCGAGACCCCGTCTTCATCTGCTTGACGACGCTGGCGAATGAAGGATTTCGTTGTCATCAATCTGGAGAACCTCCGATGAGCTTGAGTTTGCGTAAACGGATGGGCGCACTCTGCCTGCTGGCGGGCGCCCTGTTCAGCACTGCGGCGTGCTCGCAGAACCTGCCGGACTTCACCGGTCTGGTCGAGCAGGTCGGTCCTGCGGTCGTCAATATCGAGGCGACCCGCACGGCCGAAGCAGCGGCGCGCGGTGGCGCCAAGGGCATGGACGAAAGCGAGATTCCGGAAGAGTTGCGACGCTTTTTCGGGATGCCCGGGATGCCCGGCATGCCGCAGATGCCGCGCGACCGCACGTCCATGGGTACCGGTTTCATCATTTCTTCCGATGGCTACGTGCTCACCAATCACCACGTGATTGACGGCGCGGATGAGGTCATCGTGCGTTTGCGGGATCGTCGCGAGCTGGAGGCCAAGGTCGTTGGCAGTGACGAGCAGAGTGACGTGGCCCTGCTCAAGCTGGATGCCGAGCGCTTGCCGACAGTTCGACTGGGTGAGGCCAAGGAACTGAAGCCCGGTCAGTGGGTGCTGGCAATCGGTTCGCCATTCGGCTTCGAGCACTCGGTGACGGCGGGAATTGTCAGCGCCGTGGGCCGCAGTTCGCAGATGACCGGTCAGCAGTATGTGCCCTTCATTCAGACCGACGTGCCGATCAACCGTGGCAACTCAGGTGGCCCCCTGATCAACATGGACGGCGAAGTGGTCGGCATCAACTCGCAGATCTTCTCCAATACCGGTGGATACATGGGTGTGTCGTTTGCGATCCCCATCCAGGTGGCAATGAACTCGGCCGATCAACTCAAGGAGAAGGGTTTCGTTGCGCGTGGATTGCTCGGCGTGACCATTCAGGACGTCGCTCGCGACGCCGCCGCCGGACTGGGTCTGGAGAAACCCGGTGGGGCCTTGGTCAACGGCTTCAGTCCGAACAGTGCAGCGGAAAAAGCGGGTGTGGAGATCGGCGATGTCATCCTCAAGTTCGACGGACTCGAAATTGGTCGCTCCAGTGAATTGCCGCCGTTGGTGGGCGCGGCCAAGCCCGGTTCCAAGGTCACGCTTTCGGTTTTCCGAGATGGCCGCACTCGCGACATCGACGTAGTGATTGGTGAGCTGCCCCGTGATGGTGGCGACCTTGCCAAGACGGGTGCGAAGTCTGATCAGACGGGACCGCTCGGTTTTAGCGTTGAGTCCTTGACTTCCGGATCAGCGCGAAGCACTGGGTCTGGCCGCGGGCGAGGGCGTGGTGATTTCCTCCGTCACCGGCAGTTCGGCGCGCCGCGCCAACCTTCAGCCCGGTGACGTGGTGCTGATGGTGGGACGCAGCAAGATCGGCAGCGTGGCCGCGTTTGATGAGGCGGTCGCGAAAGGAGCGGTGGGTAAACCGGTGATGTTGTTGATCCGGCGCGGTGAGCAGACGAGTTTCGTCAGCGTCACGCCGGATGGCGCCGAGGATTGAGTGATCCTGAACAGAAAACGCCCCAAGCGGGGCGTTTTCTGTTTTTGCGACAGGTCTGAGCTCAGAAATCGTCGGTGCCGAGCAATTCCTTTTCAAGATCGTCGGCGTACTGCGCGACATAGAAGATCGCTTCACGAATCTGGCTCGGTGTCGAGCGCGACGCCATTCGGGCGATGTTGTAGACCTGATGGTCCTGCAAGGCCCAGAAACCGAGCTTTGACGTGTTGCTTTCGGTCAGCAATCGGGTTGCCAGTGCGAGCGGCAGTTGCTCGCCCTCCTTGACCTCGTAGCCCAGCGAGTAGATGTCGCGATACTCATGTTGCTGGAAGCGGAATGTCTTCGACTGCAGACGCACGATCTGGCTGCGGTTCTCGTCGGTCCATTCGATCAGGACCGACAACTCACCGGTCTCCAGCACCTCGTACTTCAGGCTTTCTGACTCCAGTGCTTCGATCAGCCGTTTGTCCGGCTGGGGCGACTCTTTCTCCAGCATTTCCTCGGCCAGAATCGATCCGGAAAGTCCCAGTGCCACGGCGCCCATCATCAACCACGATTTCATCCGATCTCTCCTCATCATTGATGCAGAACTATTACGGCTGGCGTTGCGGTCGGCTGCCATGGCGAATCACTGTCGTCAGTCCTCGATCTGGCCGGGCTTTGCGCTCGCCTTCCCTGGCACCTGAATGACACGCGGCCATTCCGCATCCAGCTGTAACGCAGTCAGAGGACCGCCCCAGACACAGCCCGTATCGATGGAAAAGACCTGGTTGGTCATGCTGAGCCCCAGCGTGGACCAATGTCCGCACACGATGCGCAGTTCACGCTGGGCGTGACCCGGTACATCGAACCAAGGGTACAGACCCGGCTTCTGAGTTCCGGGACGACCCTTGGCATCGAACGCGATACTGCCCTTCGGACTGCAAAAGCGCATCCGCGTGAAGACGTTGATGATGGCGCGCATGCGGTCCACGCCATTGAGTTTTGGCGACCAGGTATCGGGTTGATTACCGAACATGCCGCGTAGCAGTTTTCGATAGTCTGGACTGTGCAGCCGCGCTTCGACCTCGTGTGCGCGCTGTCGGGCCAGACGGATGGTCCACTTCGGCGCCAGGCCGGCATGAACCATCGCCCAGCCGCGCGCCGCATCGACATGCATCAGCGGACGTTTGCGCAACCAGTCCAGCAAGTCTTCTCGATCTTCGGCAAACAGTACGCGCTGAAGCTCGGCGTTGACCTTGCGCTGCTCGTCCTCGCGCCGCATGGAAATCGCCAGCAGCGAGAGATCGTGGTTGCCGAGGACCACGTGCGAGTGGATATCGAGCGATTTGATCAGTCGCAGGACTTCCAGCGACTGGCCGCCCCGATTGACCAGATCACCGCAGAACCAAAGATGATCGGCAGCCGGATCAAAGCGCAGCTTGTCGAGCAATCGCTGCAGCGGTTCAAGACAACCCTGCACATCGCCGATCGCGTAGACGGCCATCAGTGCAGTGTCCTGGGGCCGCTAAGGGTGAACTCCGGGATGGCGGTATCGAATTCGCGTCCGCCATCAAGCTGCCAGCGGTAGCTCCCCTGCATCGTTCCGACTGGCGTGGCGATCACCGCCCCCGAGCTGTACTGAAAGGATTCACCGGGTTGCAGGTGCGGATGCTGACCAACGACGCCATCGCCACGGACTTCTTCGCTATGCCCGCTGGCATCGCGCACGATCCACTGGCGAGTGAGCAGACGCGCAGCGACGTTGCCGACATTGCGCAGCGTAATGGTGTAGGAAAAGGCGTAGCGCGCCTGTTCCGGCGCGGATTGATCGCGCAGGTAGCGTGTGGTCACCGAGACTTCGATGGCAGGTGTGGCGGTCGACATGAGCGCATTTTAGCAGCCGCTGGGCCGGTTCCCCGAAGCGATTTTCAGGCCGCGGATTCCGGGTCGAATGCCACGCAAGGCGTGAGCAGCCTATTCAGCGGGAAGCCCCGTCAAATGCCCAGCCGAACGGGAGGGACGATGTGCCCGAGGCCAGCGCTGAACGGGGTCAATCGGAATCGCTGTCGGGCGGCAAGGTCCCTGAAACGGTCATTCCCTTCGCATGCAAGGCGTTGCTGAGCTCGACATACTTGCCTACCGCGATGGTTTCAGCGCGCGCACCCGGCGAGATACCCACCGCCAACAGGTCGGCCTCGCCACAGAAGTCCCCCAAGGCGTTGCGCAGCGTTTTTCTGCGTTGCGCGAAAGCGGCGCGAACCAATTGGGAAAACAGGCGCGGTTCGTGGATGGCGAATTCATCCTGCGCGCGCGGCAGCAGGCGCACGACGGCGGAATCGACCTTCGGCGGCGGGCTGAACGCCCCAGGCGGAACCATAAAGAGGGGTTGAACCCGGCATCGCGCCTGCAACATCACCGACAAGCGGCCATAGACCTTGCTGCCGGGACTGGCTGCCATGCGGTCAACCACTTCCTTCTGCAGCATGAAGTGCATGTCCTTGATGCAGGCCAGATGCGCGATAGCATGAAACAGGATCGGCGAAGAGATGTTGTAGGGCAGATTGCCGATCAGCCGGATCGATCGGCCCGCAGCCAGCGCAGTCAGATCCACACTAAGAATGTCGGCGTGGACAATCTGCAGTTCGCCGAGTCGTTCCCCCATTCGGCGCAGCGGCTCGATCAGGTCGCGGTCGAATTCGATCACCGTCAGTTGCCTGTGTTGCGACAACAGCGGTGCCGTGATGGCACCGGCACCGGGTCCGATTTCAATCAGTTGATCACCCGGCTGCGGCGCAATGGCGAGCAGAATCTTGTCGATGATTCCCGGCGAATGCAGAAAATGCTGGCCCAGCGATTTCTTGGTTTGATAACTCATGCGCAATGCTCGCGTCGGTGCTGCACGAAGTGCTCCGCGTGGCGCAGTGCTGCCAGCAGACTGGAGGGATCGGCCAGTCCGCGACCTGCCAGATCCAGCGCCGTGCCGTGGTCGACGGCCACGCGAACATAGGGCAGACCGAGGCTGATATTGACGGCATGCTGGAATCCGCTGAACTTGAGCACGGGCAGACCCTGGTCGTGATACATCGCCAACACGGCATCAAACGCCGTCAATCGCTGCGGCAGGAAAGCCGTGTCCGCGGGCAAGGGGCCGATCAAGTCGAAGTCGCGCGCCCGCATCCGCGTCAGCCAGGGCAGAAAGATGTCGCGTTCCTCGGTGCCGAGGTGACCATCCTCACCGGCGTGCGGGTTCAATCCGAGCACCGCAATTCGCGGACGCGCGATCCCGAAGTCGCGCTGCAGGCTGTCGTGCAGGACCGTGGTGACGCGTTCCAGTAGCTCCGCATTGATCGAATCGGCCACCGCGCGCAGCGGCAGATGTGTGGTCACCAGCGCGACCCGCATCTGCGGATTGGCCAGCATCATCACCACGTCCGATTCGCGCAGGCCCGCCTGCGTGGCGAGGAATCCGGTCATGCCGGAAAACGCGACACCCGCATCGCAGAGAATGCCCTTGTGAACCGGGCCGGTGACCAGCCCATCCAGCGCGCCAGCAAGGCAGAGTCGACTGGCTTCGTGCATGCAGTCGAGCACATGTTGCGCATTGCGGATATCCAACCTTCCCGGCACCACGGGTTCGGCGGTGCGATGGGGAGCGACCACCAGATGGCCCGCAGCGCGGGAATCTCCATCGGTCTGGTTCGCGCGATGCAAGGCCAGGGGCAGACCAAGGCGGCTTGCCGCCTCGGTCAATACGTCTGGATCAGCAAAGGCGACCAGATCGCAGTCTCGCGTCTGCTGCGCCAGTCTGACCGCCAACTCGGGTCCGACACCCGCCGGTTCGCCGACGATCAGCCCGAGGCGGGCGCGGGAGCTGGCTTCGCGACTCTCCTGCCGGGTCATCAGTTCAACCGCGACTCCACATAGGATTCTTCGCGCAACTGACGCAGGAAGCGCTCGTATTCTTCTTCCGACTTGCGACGACCGAGGGTTTCCCGGGCGCGATCCCGCTTGACCTGCTCGGTGATGTCCTGCTCGCGTGTGCCCAAGCGTTGAACGATATGCCAACCCGCGTCGCTCAGGACCGGCGCAGAGGTTTGTCCGTCAGACAGCGCAAGCAGCGCATCACCGATGCCCTGACCGTAGGCATACGGCGCAAACCAGCCGAGATCTCCGCCCTGATTGCGCGACATTGCGTCCTCGGACGCTTCGCGAGCGACCTTGTCGAAGTCTTCTCCCGCATCGAGGCGTGACTTGATGAGGTCGATTTTGGCTCTGGCGTCTTGGGTTGAGGTGACATCGTCAATTCGGATCATGATGTGACGGGCATTGAACTCGGTGATCCGCTGCGCATCGTCGTTGCGCACTTCCAGCAGTTTCAGCATGTGGAACCCGCTGGGGCCACGAACCGCTGGCGAGACATCACCGGGCTGCATTCCTTGCAGCATGCTGGCAAACATCGCGGGCACCTCATCGTAGCTGCGCCATCCAAGGTCGCCGCCCTCCAGTGCATTGGGTGCGTCGGAGTAACGGATGGCTGCCGCGGAAAACTCGATTTCACCCTTCTCGATCAGCTCGCGAACGCCTTCGATCTTGCCTCGGGCGGTTTCAATCTGCTCTGCGGTGGCCCCATCGGGAAGACCGACGAGAATATTTGCGGCGTGCACCTGGCCGGTCTTCAGACTGTTGCTGGCCAGCAGAATGTCCACTTCGGTAACGCTGACCTGGACACGACTCTGCACGACGGATTGCCGCAGGCGCTGCACGATCATCTCGTCGCGCAGTGAGCGGGCGAACTCCATGAAGGGGATGCCGTCGTTTTCCAGTTGCGCCCGCATCTGGTCTAGGCTGAGGCGGTTGTTCTGCGCGATGCCCTGCAGCGCCGATTCGATTTCGGGGTCGGTAACGCGCACACCACTTTCGCCGGCGCGCTGGACCTGCAGGCGAACCAGAATCAAACGTTCCAGAACCTGCTTTTGCAGGACGTTTTCCGGTGGCAGCTCACTGCGACGGTCAGCGTACTGCGCGAGGATATTCGACACCGCGCGATTGAGCTCGCTGCGCAGGATGACATCGTCCTCGACGACCGCGACGATGCTATCGACCGGCTGGTTTTGGGCTAGCAGCTGCGCGTGCGCAGTTGGGCTCAGAAAGGAGGGAAGTACCGCAGCCACTGAGACGGACAAGCGGAATACAGCGGAGAGAAGAAGCGATTTCATGCGCAATGGGTTCTCGAAACAGGTCAGTACGGGGTCGCAGCGGCGGCGACGAATGTTGCGTGTACCAGCGTGACACGTGAGCGTTTGACCGAGGTTAAATGGTCGTTTTCTTGCGATAGTTCATGCTTCAGCGCGTGTATCCGAGAATAGCACGCTGCAGCAGCTCCTCTGAGGTTCGCCCGAAGCGGCCAAGGCCCTTCAGTTCGATTTCCACGTAGAGCGCGTTGTTCTTGTCGCCTTCGCGGTTTCGCACGTAGTGGCGGCCAAGCAATCGAATCGCCATGCAGCAGCTTTCCCACTGCAGACCGCCAAACGCTTCCAGACTGGTTCGATCCGTCAGCGAGTAGTTCCAGCGGCCCACCAGACGCCAGCGTTCCGATACCGGAATCAGCGCCGTCGCATCGATCTGCTCCACCGGGTCGACGGCCGTGCGTCGGAAGCGGTAGGCCAGATTGGCGACGCCTTCCTGGCCGAAGCGATATTGGCCACGCACCGAGCTGAGTTGAGTCTGGTGATTGTCGCCGTCCCACTGCGTCGAAATGCCGCCGCTCAGCCGATTGGTCAGGTTGAACTGAAGGTCGGCGATGTAGGGTGATCCGTCGAGGACACTGGGTGTGGAAAGCGGATCGAGCTGCACACGCTGCGGGTCGAAGTAGTGAATCTGACCAAACGTGACAGAAGCACGTTCCTCGCCGGTTTCAGCGTTGAAGAAGCGCGTACTGATGGCGGCGGTGAGCTGGTTCGCATCCATCTGGCGATCCGCACCGGTAAAGCGGTTACTGCGAAACAGTTGGGCATAACTGAAGCTGAGTTCCTGTGTATCGAAGAGCGGCAAGTCATCCTGCTCGCGATAGGGCACGCGCAGGTAATACAAGCGGGGTTCCAGGGTCTGCAACAGATCTCGACTGAACAAACGAGCGGGACGTTCAAACAACAACCCTGTGTCCAGGCTGGCGATGGGCGTGCCGCGTGATGGGGACTGGTCGTCGTTAGCCAACTCCCGATCCAGCGCATAACGGGTATAGCGATAGCCCAGCTCGGGTCGGAAGAAACCCCAGGATCGTTCGATCGGCGCGCGCAGATAGGGATACAGGTCCAGCCGTTGGCCCGCGGCGCGGACGGTGTGGTCGAATCCGACCAGTTCCGAACGCAAACCCACCTGGACCGAGCGGAAGCCAGTCGGTGTCAACGTATCGAAGCGAAGTTGTGGAACTTGCCTGAACGGCGTCGCCGAATTGTCGATCAGCGGGTCCACCAACTGGAAGTCACGCAACAGCGCGCTGGCAGTCCAGCGCTTTCCTCGTCCGTAGACGCCCGTGCTGCTTTCAAGCAGCGTGGTGGAAATGCTGGTCAGCGAGTCGCCCAGATCTTCGAAAAAGCGGTCGTCGGAGACCCGGTACAGATCAGCTCTGACCTGCCAGTTGCTGTCCAGCTGGCCGATGTGGCGATAACGAAACGAACCGCGATCACGCTGCCTGATATCGTCATCCGGCAGCCATTCCGCCTCGACGTTACCGGAGTAACCTTCACCCAGATATCGGAATTCGCCACCGATCATGAAGCCGCGACGTCCCAGCGAGCGCGGCGTGATCGTGGCGTCGTAGTTGGGTGCGAGATTGAGATAGTACGGTTGCCGAATATCCAGTCCGGTGTTGCTGCCTGTGCCGATGATGGGATACAGGAAGCCGGAACGGCGCCGGTCATCGGTCGGAAAACTGACATAGGGCAGATAGAAGACCGGCACACTGCCCAAGTGCAGGCGCGCATTGTGCGCGACACCGACGCCCAGCTTGTTGTCGAGGTCGATGTGTTCGGCCTGGAAACGCCAGCCGTTCGACGCCGGGTCGCAGGTGGTATAGCTGACCTGCTGCAGCGCGGCCTGCTCGCCGCTCAGTTCAGCGAGCTCGGCTCGACCGTTGCCACGTCGGTTGAGCAGGAAATAGTCGACGCCACGTAGCGTCGAACGGTCGGCAGCGAGGTCGCCTTCGGCGTGATCCGCCTGCAACAGGAAACCACGGTCCTGATAGCTCATGCCGTCCGGGCTTTCGTAGGTCTGATCGGTTTTCGAAAAGCGCAGGCGCGGTGCTTGCAGGAGTTGATCGGCACGCTGGATTTCCACCGCGCCAGAAAGCTCGTAGACCTGTTTGTCGTTGACGTGGAACGTCGTTGCCGAGGCGTCGGTCGAAGCGGTTTCCCGGTCACCTGTTGTCGGCAGTCCTTCGCGATACGTCGAGAACAGCTCTTGCTGTGGGCAGAGCAGCCAAGGATCATCCGTTCCCACCACATCGGCGTGAGCGCTGAAAGATCCGAGGCCGCAAGTCAGTGCGACCGCCAATGGGTGACGCGAGATACGCGAACGCAGGACGGGGGAAAGGGGATGGTTCATTTCGATATGTGCTTGATTGCGCGCCACACGGCAGGGGATTGCCGCACTTTCAGGATGTTCCTAGCTTGCAGCATGGACGCGATGGCGGCAAACCGGGCGGAGGCATCGCATGCACCATGACACTGAAATCCCCGAGGAAGACGCAGGCTGGCGTGCCCGTTTGACGCCAGAGCAATACGCAGTGTGTCGGTGCTCGGCAACCGAGGCGCCGTTTTCCGGCGCATTCTGGAATCATCATGCCGACGGCGAATATCACTGCGTCGCGTGCGGTCTCGCGCTATTCGACGCCAATGCCAAGTTCGACTCGGGTTCCGGCTGGCCCAGTTTCTTTGCCCCGATTCAACCGTCGGCGCTTGCCCAACGTGTCGATCACTCGCACGGCATGGTGCGGATCGAGGTGACATGCGCCCGCTGCGCCAGTCACTTGGGTCACCTGTTTGCAGATGGTCCGGCACCGACCGGGCTTCGATATTGCATCAACTCGGCTGCCTTGCGATTTGTCGCACGCACCGGGAGCCAGGACTAGTGACCAATCCGCTTGATCCGGCCATACGCCTATCGTCGTTCGCGACCGTGGTGCTGGATTTGTCCAATGCCCGTATCGTCAATCTCGATCCGGCGTTTGCCGAGCGCTTGGGGTATGCACCGGCCAGTTTGCTTGGGCGGGTGATCACCGAGTTCTGGTTTGATCATGATTCGCGTCTGGCGGTATGGACGGCCATGCTTGGTCGTGCCGAACCGACCGCGCTGCAGGTTTCCTTGCGTGCAAGGGACGGAAGCCGGATCCGCTGCAGGATGGATTGCCAGCGACAAGTTCGCGACGGACCGGCAGTGGCTTGCTGTGACTTCACGCCGCTGCCCGACGAGCCGTCCGCCAATGCGGGCGGTGCCGTCCACGACAGCAGTTACCGTTCACTGTATCTGGAAGCCACCGAGGGAATGTATCGAAGCCTGCCCGCAGGTGGTTTCGTCGACGTCAATCCCGCCATGGCGCGTCTGGTGGGAGCGGACAACCCGGAGCACATGCTGCAGGTGTTCCATGATGATGCCAGCCGCATTTACGCCGATGTTGAGGAAGTCTTGGCCTTGCGGGCAGCCCTCCGTGCCAACGATTCGCTCAGCGGGATACGGGCAAGGATTCGACGGCTGGATGGCAGCATGCGGGTGGTCTCGGAAAACGCCCGGGCCGTGCGGGACGCCGAGGGCACGCTGTTGTTTTTCGAGGGATCGATGACCGACGTGACCGAGCAGGCTGCAACCGAGTCGGCGCTGCGCGAGTCGGAAGGTCTGTATCGTTCGCTGGTCGACAATTGTCGCGACGGCGTGTTTCTGATCCAGCAGGGACGCTTGCTGTTCGTGAATCCGGCCCTTGCCGAAATGTTGGGTTATGCGCCCTCGGATCTGGTTGGGCGAAGCTACATGGATATGGTTGCAGAGCGCGATCTAGCCCCGCAGTCGGAGCGCCGCCGTCTGCGGGAAGACGGTTCGACGGAAGTTCAGCGTTATCAGATTGCGCTTCGTCATGTCAGTGGCAGAACGGTGGTCTGCCAAGTGGTTGCCGACGCGGTGAATCATCTTGGCGCGATTGCGTCAGCCGGGGTCATTCGCGACATCACCGACGAGCACCAGCAGCATATGGCTTTGCGATTGGCGGAAAAGCGCTATCGCGAGTTGTTCGAGCAGTCGCCAGTAGGGCTGTATCGCAGCGACGCTCGCGGCGTGATCGTGAATTTCAACTCGCGAATGGCCCATATCCTCGGTTATCCGGACAAGGCGACGGCGCGTGCGGAAGTGCACAACATCATCGATCTCTACGCGCGACCGGAAGAGCGCGCAGGCATCCTGCGCGCCATTCAGGAACAGGGTGTGGTGGTTGACAAGGTGATGGGCCTGCGGCGGCGCGATGGAAGCATGATCTGGGTCAACGCCAACGTTCAGCGAATCGAGGACACCGAAGGGGGTGTCCAGATGGCTGGGTCCGTGCAAGACATCACCCCGCAGATTGCGGCCGAGGAAAAACTGATTGAACTCGCGACGCGTGATCCCTTGACCGGATTGCCCAATCGTCGGCTTTTCGAGCAGCAGTTGGCCACACGTCTGAAGCAGGCAAGATCCGCAGCCCGCACCGACTATGCCGTATTGTTTCTCGATCTGGATGGCTTCAAGTGGATTAATGACGGCTTGGGGCATGGCGCCGGTGATCGCCTGCTGGTTGCGATTGCCGCGAGACTGTCTGCTTGCCTTGCCGGGCGCGCTTCCCTGGCGCGCTACGGCGGCGATGAGTTCACGGTTCTGCCCTCACAGTCGGTTGACCGCATGCTCGCCGAACAACTGGCCGACGACGTGACGGCGGCGTTCGAACAGGCATTCGACATCGATGGGCAAGCGGTTTACTCGGGGGCGAGCATCGGCATCGTTCTGGGGCATTCGGATTACGAGCGTCCCGAGCAGATGTTGCGTGACGCCGACACTGCCATGTATCGCGCCAAAGCGGCTGGCAAGGGCAAGCACGTTGTGTTCGATGAGCAGATGCACGCTGAGGCGCGACAACGCTTCGAGCTGCAGTCGGACATGCGCGGTGCGCTGGAGCGGGGCGAGTTCCGCGTTCACTACCAACCGGTGGTTTCGCTGCAGGATGGGCGCTGGCTGGGTTGCGAAGCCCTTCTGCGATGGCAGCATCCGAAACGGGGTCTGCTGTTTCCCGGCGAATTCCTGCAGAGCGCTGAAGATACCGGGTTTATTTCGCAGTTGGATACCTGGGTACTTTCCGAAGCGGTCCGCCAGGTTGCAGAGTGGGCGCGGGGTGTCGATGCGACACCACTGACTTTGAACGTCAACGTGGATGCCCGCCAACTGGCCTCGAGTCGATTGCCGTTCCAGTTGGCCGAAGTGCTGGCGCACACGGGATTGCCGCCCGAAAGCCTGCGCCTGGAAGTGACCGAAACCATCTTCCGCGAGGACATCGAAGCAACCAATCTGCGCTTGCAGAACCTGAAGATGCTGGGTGTCGGTTTGGTGGTCGATGATTTTGGTACGGGCTATTCCTCGCTCGACAGCTTCGCCGCGTCACCGTTTGATGCGATCAAGATTGACCGCGGTCTGGTCAAGGACATCGACAGCAACAACAGGCATCTGGCAATTGTGAGGACGATCGCCCGTTTTGCGCAGGAGTTGGGACTGGAGTTGACGGTCGAAGGCGTTGAGCGCGAATCGCAACGTCAGATATTGCTGGCGTCTGGTTGTGCGCTGGCGCAGGGCTTCCTGTTCGCGAAGGCCCTTCCACCAGCGCAGTTCCTCGAACAATGGTTGGCACGAGGCAGGTAGACGTATTTCCCTACTATGAGCCCCAGCCTGCTGTCGGTCAGTGGTCCCGAGTAAGCAACACCGCACCAGCTCTCAGCTTGTCCGATTCAGGCATGAACAGGCGTTGTCGCGTTGGACATCAATCGCGGAAATTGTTGAATTGCAGGGGGAATTCAAATTCCGCCTTGCGCAACTCGGCAATGGCGGCCTGCAGGTCATCGCGCTTCTTGCCGTTGACGCGAAGCTTGTCGCCATTGATCTGCGCCTCGACTTTCAGTTTGGCGTCCTTCAGTCGCGCCACGATCTTCTTGGCCAGTGCCTGTTCGATACCCTGTTTGACCGTCACTTTCTGGCGCGCGCCAGCCAGGTTGCTTTCCACCGCACCCAGGTCAAGACAGCGGACATCAATGGATCTGGCGGTCAGTCGTTGTCGCAGGATATCCATCATCTGTTGCAGCTGGAACTCGCTGGGTGCGCTCATCGAGACCACCGCGTCATCAAGCTCGAAACGCGCACTGGTACCGCGAAAGTCGAAGCGGTTGGTCAACTCCCGGTTGGCTTGGTCGATGGCATTGGTAAGTTCGTGCTTGTCGATTTCGGAAACGACGTCAAACGAAGGCATGCGGGCTCCTTGGGCTCAATGGGTGTGCTGATCTGATTTGGGGTTGCGAGGCTGACAGCAGTCGGCGTGTCGCGGAGGAACCGGGTCGAGCCCGCCCTCACAGAAGGGCTGGCAACGCGCGAGACGCTTGATCGTTAACCAGCTTCCCCTGAGGACGCCGTGGATTTCGAGCGCCTGCATGGCGTATTCCGAGCAGCTGGGATGGAATCGACAATGCTGGCCAAGCAATGGGCTGATGAAGCGTTTGTAGAGACGCAGCAGCGCGATCAGTATCCGACGCACGAATGTGCCTACCTGTATAGAAATCACGATATCCGAATCAGGATCATCGCGGGCTGGCAAGGATAGCGGTATAAGAGCGCGTTGAAAAAGCGATCCGGGCCTGCAGTAGCGACTTGCGCGTCTGCACCGGGTTGTGGGGCACGGTGATCGGATCGACTGATCGCCGTGAGCGGTTTCGAAGCAGAGGCCGGGCAGGGACCAGCGTTGGGTGCCGACAGGGTGCGGTGGTAAGTCTGCGTGGGTGTCTGGCTGGGGAAGTGATCATTCTCAGCTTGCTGCTACGGGGCGCGTAGGCTATAAAACGCGCCCGCCGTGGCTCAAGCAATCCAACAGGGAAGGGCTTAACGTGGCAGCGAAGTCAAAAACCTCCGCGACATCGAGCAAGTCAAGCGCCAAGACTCCATCGCCGGTCAAGCGCGCGACCAGTGTGGCAGTCTCTAAAGCAAGCAAGGCCAAGCCTGCAAAGTCACCCACCAAGACCGTGGCGAAGGCACCAGCCAAGACCGTGGCGAAAGCGGCGGCAGCCAAGACTGTCGCGAAAGCGGCGGCCAAGGTGTCACCGGCGGTGCGCAAGACTTCTGCGGCAAAGCCGCCCGTTGCCAAGGGCAAGCTCGCGGCTAAACCTGCAGCACGTGCCGCAGACAAGGCTAGGGTAGGCAAGCCGGCATCCAAGCCTGCTGCGAAGTTGGCTGTCGCCAAGGCGGGCAAGTTGGCGGCCAAGCCCAACAAGCAGGCGGCGAAAGCGATTGCCAAGCCGCCAGCGAAGTCCTTGGCGACAAAGGCAAGCAGCAAGACGCCGGTGAAGGCAATCGCTAAGGCGGCGAAGAAGCCAGTATCGAAGCAGCCTGTCGCGAAGTCGGTTGCCAAGACCAGCAAGCCCGGCAAGGTTGTCAAGAGCGCTGCCGCGTCACCTCGCAAGCCGACGCCGAGTCGTGGCGCGTCATCCGTGTTGAGCATGGTGAAGTCGGCCACGCGTGCCATCGCGAAGGTGGTTGGTAGTGCTGGGCGGGGCAAGGCGGATTCGGCCCCGAAAGTGGCGGCGAAGCCAACGTCGACTTCGCGAGCCGCGAAACCGGCACCGGCGCCCTCGGTGCCGTCCAAGTCCAAAAAGCTGCCCCAGCCCGCTGTGGCGGCAAACGCAAAGGCGGCCGCGACGGCACCTCCTATCGCTGCGCAGCGACCGAGCAAGACCAATGCGACCGTCAGCAAGGCATCACCTCCCGCAGCGAAGGCGCCCTTGCCTTCGTCGGGCATTCCGAACGAAACAGGTAATTCAATGAAATCGAGTGGTACCCGCAGCACGCCCCCGGGCAAATCCAGTGTGGCCGCGACCGGAGGACGGGCCGTTGGAGTCAAGAGCGCCAAACCCTTGGCAGTTCAGGCGCCGTTGACCGCGGTCAAGGTGGTGCGCGTCGACTTGCCCGCGGGGTATCGTCCCTCGCGAGGCGAGGAATATATGAATCCGCTCCATCTGGAGTATTTCCGCCAAAAGCTCATCAATTGGCGTGCAGAGCTGGTGGAAGAGTCCAAGCAGACCATCGACAACCTTCGCGAAGAAGTGCGTGATGTCGGTGACGAGGCGGAACGGGCAACCCGTGAAACCGAAAACTCGCTGGAGTTGCGGACCCGTGATCGTTATCGCAAGTTGATCAACAAGATCGAAAAGGCGATCAAGCGCATCGATGAAGGCGAGTACGGTTACTGCGAGGAAACCGGTGAGGAAATCGGTCTCGAACGACTGGAAGCGCGTCCCATTGCAACGCTTTGCCTGGACGCGCAGGAGCGCTACGAGCACCGTCAGAAAATGATGGGCGACTGAAAGGTCGTCAACAGCCCTCATTGCGGGGCCTGACATCAGGCACGCGCCACGCCATGGCGCGTGCCTTTTTGTTTGCACAACGGTGCGGGTGATCCGCGATGTCAGCGATCGTCAAAGCGCCACTGTGCGTCGGGGTCGGTGAGTTGTCCCCGCAGTCGTGCGCGGACCAGATCGACAGGCATCGGTCCGCCACGCAGGATCTGATCGTGAAACTGCAGGTCGCTCAGTTGGCCGCTGTCCACCAGCTCCTTGCGCAAGGCGATGAACTGCAGTCCGCCGAGCATGTAGGCCGCCTGGTAGAGCGGTGACCAGTCGCCATTGAATGACCGGCGCACTTCCGCCGCCGCGTTCTCGCGTTCGTGACCCACTTCCTCGACCAGAAAATCCACCGCCTGCTGCGGACTCATCTTGCCAAGATGGAAGGCCAGACTGAACTGGATGCGCGCCGCGCGATGGCTGCGCCAGAACAGCATGCCGATGCGGTCCTCCGGCGACTGCGCGAATCCGCGCTGGTACAGGAACATTTCCCAATACAGCGCCCAACCCTCGGTCCAGAACGGTGTGGCGAACAGTTGTCGGTGTGCCTGATAGCGACTGTTGTAGAAGTGCTGCAGGTGATGGCCGGGAATCAACTCGTGATGGACGACAGCGCGCGAGAAGTGCCGGTTGTTGCCGCGCATCGCCATGCGCTTCTTGTCCTGCGGCATGCTGTCATGCGGATAGGAAACCCACACGTCCTCGCCGCCCAGAAAAAACGGCGCTTCGAGTTGTGCCTGCGGACTGAGCATGTTCATGCGCCAGTCGCGGCGTGCGAGCGCGGGGACGGTCACCAACTGATGGTCGCTGACGTAGTTGATGGCTTCATCGGCCAGTTCGACCACCAGATCCGGCTGCTTGCCGGGTGCGGGCGCATGCTGTTTGACCGCCTCCAAGGCATCCTGCCAACGCGCAAATCCCATTGCTTTGGCAGCGTCCTGCATCTCGACTCGGCACCAGGCCAGTTCACGCTCGGCGATCTCCAGAATCTGTTCCGGGGAATAGGGGGTTCGCGCCGCTGACAGCTCGGCCAGCAGTGCCTCGCGCCCGATCGGATCACCGATGATGACCTCCGGGTCATCGCTATGCGCAAGGCGGGTCTGAATGTCGTGGATCAGTGCCTCGGTGGCGGCCACATAGGCATCGAAGGGCTTGCGGGTCCAGTAACTGAATTCCGGATCGAAGCCATCCTGGTGTGCATGCCACTCGCGCATTGCGACAAGCGTGTTTTGCAGGATCCGCACGGCGCGCTGCGCCTGCGCGGGCGAGTAGGGCAGCTTGGCGTCAGACGCCTGCAATGCGTCCTGCAGTGACCGGATTGCTCGCTGCGTCGCTTCGAGTATATCGGCGCTTTGCTTGCCATCTGCCTGATGCAGTGCGCGGCGTGCTTCCAACATCTGCAACAGCGCGTCGATGTTGGGCAGCAGACCCGCGACTTGCTGCATCCGTTGCTGCTGGAATGCCAGCAGGCGTCGCTGATTGCGCAGCTCATCGCGCCACAGTGTCCAGTCGATGCGGTCTTCCAGACCCAATGTTTCAAAATCTAGGCCTTGCAGACGTTGCTGCCAGGCCTGGAAGAACGCATCCAGTGTGGCGAAGCGTTCAGGCCCCCATTCGATGTCGTGGACGTGCTGCAGGGCGTACAGGTCGGTTTGATAGCGATTCAACAACGGCGCGATGCGTTGCGCATCCGGCGAATGGTCGTCAACGGAGGGTAGCCATGCTTCGGCTGTCGACGCGCTGCGTTGGGCTGTCGCCAG
>JAWLAY010000005.1:0-358218 GCA_041395245.1 Lysobacteraceae bacterium | reverse complement strand
ATATAACCTCAAGTCGCTTCAGCCTCGACACACGTCGAGACTTGATCCCAAACTTTGTTACGTCCCAAGTCCCCATGCGAGACGGCGCGGCTCTCACGAGCTCGCGACACTCCACCGTCTCCTTGGCGACCATAGCGCTGTGGTACCACCCGATCCCATCCCGAACTCGGAAGTGAAACGCAGCTGCGCCGATGGTAGTGTGGCTCAAGCCATGCGAGAGTAGGTCATCGCCAAGGTCTTTTACGAAAACGGCCCACCAATCGGTGGGCCGTTTGCTTTTGCGACATCTAAATCAAATGACTACTCGACGTCGCAATAACGACATCAATTGAACGAGAACACACACTGCGACCCGTCCGCGATTCTCGGCACAGTTGAACAATCAGAGAATCGCTGCTGAGATCAGCGCCGCTGCAACGGGGGTGAGCGGGCAGGAAAGCCACATTTCTTGCGCACCGACGGAGCTCTGATTAGCGCCAACCCCGTGCTGCATTTTTTAAAAACCGGTTCGGGTAAATTCGGCGGAATAAATCGACGCCGTTACTTGCCCGCTGCTGGACGATAGCGGGCAAGCCAATGTGCGTAGGACGCGGGCAATAACCAGGGTGCGTCGGTGACGCCGAGCGCCAGCGCAGTGGCATAGGGCCAATGCGGATTGGCGAGATGGGCACGACCCACCATCACCAGATCCATCATCTCCTCAGCGACCATGCGTTCAGCCAGTTCGGGGGCATCGATTCCCCACGATGCCGCGACTGGCAATTCGGTTTCGCGGCGGACGCGTTGTGTGACGGGGGCGAGCAGGGCCGGAGCCCAGGGAATGTTGGCTTCGGGTGTTGAGAATCCCATGCTGACGTTCAGTAAATCCAAACCTTCGGCGCGCAGGTGTCGGACCAGCGTGATGGCTTCGGAAAGTGTCTCTTCGTCGCGGCCGTCGTACTCGATGACGCCGAGTCGCGCGGTCAGTGGCCGGCTTTCCGGCCAGACCTTGCGCACGGCCGCCACGCACTCGCGGAGGAATCGCCCTCGCTTTTCCGGACTGCCGCCATAGGCGTCATCGCGCTGGTTCGCGTGCACCGACAGAAAGCTCTGCGCCAGGTAGCCGTGCGCGAAGTGCAGTTCCAGCCACTCGAATCCGGCGGCGAGCGCGCGTTTTGCGGCAGCGACGAAATCGCCCTGTACGCGGGCGATGTCATCCCGCGTCATCGCTCGTGGCACCCGAGATAGTCCGCCACCGAAGGCGATGGCCGAGGGCGATATTGTGGCCCAACCGGCGGGATCGTCCTCACCGATGTGGTTGTCGCCTTCCCATGGGCGATGCGCACTGGCCTTGCGGCCGGCATGGCCGATCTGAATGCCGGGCACGGCGCCGGCCGCTTTGATCGCGGCGGCAATCTGCGCCAGCCCGGTTTGCTGTTCATCTCGCCACAGGCCCAGACAGGCCGGTGAGATACGTCCTTCCGGTGACACCGCCGTGGCTTCCACGATCACCAGCCCCGCGCCGCCGCGGGCCAGTCCTGCGTAATGCGGCAGATGCCAGTCGCTGACAAAGCCGTCGATGGCCTGGTACTGGCACATCGGCGGTACGGCGATGCGATTGCGCAGGCGCGCGTCTTTAAGTTGGAACGAGCTGAACAGGGCGCTCATGGTGGGCTCCGTCGAGAGGTTTGTCAGATGGCACGAAGTTATTAGTGCGGCAGTATCCTTGGGCGACCGCGCATATGCGGCCCATGATGCTTGGGGCTGGCGGCATCCGGTCCGTTAAACTGTGCGCCCCTTTCGCCGGTAGGCCGCTCGTGAGCACCACTCTGCATCAGTCCCAGTTATCCGGTCTGCCGCTGATCCATCAGGGTAAGGTGCGCGATGTATATACCCTGCCACACGACGAATTGCTGATCGTGGCGACGGATCGCCTGTCGGCGTTTGATGTGGTGTTGCCAGACCCGATTCCGGGCAAGGGCGAAATCCTGACCCAGATGTCGAATTTCTGGTTCGAAAAGACCGCGCATGTGCAGGCCAATCATCTCAGCGCTACCCCGCTGCGCGAGGTCTTGCCCGAGAGCGCGGACTTTGCCTTGTACGAAAAACGTTCGGTGGTCGCGCAACGTCTGCGCGGCTTGCCGGTAGAGGCCATCGCGCGCGGCTATCTGATCGGCTCGGGCTGGAAGGACTACCAGCGCACGGGTGCGGTCTGCGGCATCGCCTTGCCACCAGGTTTGCGTCAGGCCGAACAGTTGCCGACGCCGATTTTCACGCCCTCGACCAAGGCCGCCGTGGGCGCGCATGACGAAAACATCGGCTTTGATCGTTGCGTCGAACTGCTAGGTGGCGAGCTGGCGGAGGCGGTGCGCGCAGCGACCCTGGCGATCTATCGATTCGCCGCCGGTTTTGCCGCCGAGCGCGGAATCCTGATCGCGGACACCAAGCTGGAGTTCGGCCTCGATGCCCATGGCAAGCTGATCGTAATGGACGAAATGCTGACGCCGGATTCCTCGCGCTTCTGGCCCGCCGACGAGTACCAGGTGGGGATCAGTCCGCCCAGCTATGACAAGCAGTTCGTCCGCGACTATCTGGAGACGCTGGACTGGAACAAGACCGCGCCCGGCCCCGACGTACCTGCCGAGATCATTGAAGCGACCCGCGCCAAGTACGCGGAGGCACTGCAGCGATTGACGGTTTGAGCAATCACGCACGCGCCGCGATGGAGAACGTCGAGCGAGCCTTGGACCCAAGCTGGTTTCCGGTGGATTTCGATGTGTATCGGCGGGAGGTGCACTTCCTGAAGGTGACGGAAGCGCTGGTCGAGCAATCGCCCTTCATCGACAGTCGATTGCAGGTGGACTTTTCTACCGCGGATGTTGTCCCGCTGGATGCGTTGCCTGCACTTCCCTCACTGCCCACACCGGTCTGGCTGTGGCACACCTCGTTCTGTGGCTCGACCCTATTGGCGAGGATGCTTCATCTGACACCGTACTCTGTGTCCTTGCGAGAGCCGTTGTTGCTGCGGCGTTGGTCCGACGCCTGCCGAGCTGGTCTGGCAACACAGGCATTCCAGCGGGCCTTGCTGCCTTGGCTGAGCCGTCCGTGGTCTCCCAACGGCAAAGTGTTGATCAAGCCGACGCACGCGGCATTGAATATCGCCTCCGAGATGATGGCGGTGTACCCCGCCGCTCGCGGTCTCCTTCTGGTGTCCTCGTTGCAGGATTTTCTGTTGTCGCACCTGAAGAAGACGCCGGAGACACTGCAGAAGATTCCCCTGCTTGCCGACCGCGCCTTGCGTGCATCCGCGTTTGTTTCGCGCATACCGGCCGCAGCATTGGCACCGCCCGACCCTTTGTGTGGCGCCGCGCTGCAGTGGGCTGCGCAACGTGAGGTCATCGCTGACTGGTTGCTGCAGGATCGGTCGAGGATACGAGTGCTGCATTGGGAACAGGTGAGGGGAGACCTGCTGGCCGCAGCAAACAATGCAGCCGCGTGGTTGCAACTAGATCTACCTGAATTCGCCTTGCGGGAGCACGTTCACGCCTGTGCAGGCGTCCACGCCAAGGCTCCGACGCGTGCCTATGGCGTGGATGTGCAGCAACAGGAGGCGACCTGGTTGCTTGGCGAATATCGGTCCGAGATCGCTTCGGCAGTGCGTTGGGCCGAGCGGCACCTGTTGCCGTTCATGCGCGACGACGCGTTGCTGCCAGAGCTGGCGGGTCATGATGGCGAATCGGGTAATTGTTCAAGCACCACTGGGGTGCGGTGAAACAACTGGGGTGAGTCTTGGTCAGGCAGAACGGTATGCACGTCTGGACTTTTCTGTGTCTGCTGATAGCAGTCTCCGATGCGCCTGCGCAGAGCCTTTTCGGCAATGGTTTTGAAGGCACCTCGAATCGCTCCTCGCCGCTCGGCAACAACCTCGATGGGGTGGCGGACTACGCCAGTAGCTACAACTTCGTCGATGCGATGAAGCAGTCGCGGCGCTGGATTACGCAGAACACGCAGGACGGCATCTTCGATACCGAAGACGCCAATTGTCTGGATCTGGATGCGCAGGGGTATGTGCAGTCAATGACGCCGCTGGCGGACTGTGCTTCACCCAACTACAACGCCGTAGCGACATTATTCTCGTTTGGTGATTTGCAGGGGCACTACCCATCCGGAAGATATGTCGTCACCTACGAAGGTCAGGGCGATATCAGCTATCACTTCGCGGCGACCAAGAATCTCGCGTTGTCGGTGCCAGGCCGTGATGTGTTGGACGTGAACGCCGCCAACGGTGGCTGGATGATGCGCATCAACGCGATCACCGCAGGCAATCATCCGCGCAACATGCATGTGTGGATGCCAGGCTTTGACGAGAGCAACGGTCCGGCGCAGCGTTTTCATCCCGATTTTCTGGCGTTGGTTGAGCACAACCGCGTGTTGCGCTTCATGGACTGGATGGGCACCAACGGTTCTTCCGCCGAGCACTTCGTGGATCGGCCTCAGGTTGATGACGTGCGTTGGACGGAAGGGCAAATGCCCATCGAAGTAATGGTCGATCTGGCCAATCGCGTCAACGCCGATCCCTGGTTCAACATGCCGCACCGCGCCACCGATGACTACATGACGCAGTTCGCCACGTTGGTTAAGAGCCTGTTGCGTGCGGATCGCAAGGTCTACGTCGAATACTCCAATGAGGTCTGGAACGGTCAGTTCAGCCAAGGCAACTACATTGAAGCGCAGGGAACGGCGATGTTTGGCTCGCAAGGTTCGGGTTTTGACCGACGGTTGAACTGGCATGGCCTGCGGACCGCGCAGATGTGCGATCTGTGGAAGGCAGCCTGGGGAACGGCGGCGGATCGGGTGGTCTGTGTACTGGGCGCGCAAGCGGCGAACGCCTACACGCAGACGCAGGCGGCCGACTGCCCGATGTGGACCGCCGGACAACCTTGCACCGGACACGGACTGGACGCGGTCGCCATCGCGCCCTACTTCGGCGGCTACATCGGTGGACCCGAACATCAGACGGTGGTGCAAGCGTGGACGCTCGATGACCTGTTCAGCGAGATCACCAGCGGTGGACAGCTCAGCGGTGGACCCAGCGGCGGCGCGATAGCCGAAACCGCAGGCTGGATCGCCAGCCATCGCAGCGCCGCGAACGCGCGTTCGCTGTCGCTGATTGCCTACGAAGGCGGCCAGCATCTGGCGGGCATCTTCGGCGTGGAAAACAACAACGCCATCACCGACCTGTTGACCAGCGCTAATCGCGATCCGCGCATGGGCCAGGCATACGCCACTTATCTGGCGCAATGGAAAGCGCTGGGCGGCGAGCTGTTCGTGCACTTCACTGCTTCTGGCGACTACAGCAAATGGGGTTCCTGGGGCGCGGTGGAGTTTCTCGATGAACCGAACACCGCCAAGCAGCAGACCCTACTTGATTTCGGTCGCAACAATCCCTGCTGGTGGCCGGACTGCGCGGATTGAATGTCGATTCTCAGAAATGGCGTTTAACCATCAGATAAAAAAGAACATTGTCTGGACGGCATTGAGATCAGCCTGTGTAGTGCGCTGGCAGAAAAACCCGCCGGAATCGCCGCAATATGGCCTTATCGATAGCTGCGGTTGATAGCGGTTTACCAAGATGCGGCGGTGCACCTATCAAAAACCCCGATCATGCGCGTGCTGAGCACATTCCAAAAGTGAAATGAGCCTGAGCGAGTCGGATTTTGGGTTTATGCGGTCTTTTTCAGCCGGATGAGTTTGAAGAGCTTTTCGCGCTCTCGGTTGAGCTGCTCGGCGGCTTGGTTATCGGTCATGGCGTAAGCGATGTGATCGAGGTCTTCGAATGAGATGCCTGAGGTGAGGTGTTGCGCGGCGTCGGGGATGGCCTTGAATCGTTCATACGGCGTGGTCATCTGAGCGTACCGGTAGCGGCGTCGTTGGCGACCTTTGGCATCGACGACGGTCTCGGGGAAGAAGCACGGCCGGTGATAGTTGAGGTAGGGCGTGAGCTGATCGCGCAGGAAGCCGTTGACGGTGTTGGCGTGGTGGCTGGGAATGTGGCTGTAGCCCAGGTGCTTGCGCACGACTGCGGCGTTCTTGCTCTCGACCAGCGCATTGTCGTTACTGCGGCGAGCGCGGGACTTGGTGAACTCGATGTGCAACTTGGTGAGCAGTTCGGCCAAGCGGTGATTGATGTATTCCGAGCCGTTGTCGGAGTGGAAGCCCCGGATGACGAAGGGAAAGCTCGCCAAGGCCTGATTGAGCGCGGGGATCAGATACTGCTCGCTGATGCGCTCGACGGCGACAACCACCTCGAACTGGGTGATGGCATCGACAAGATTGATGACGTACAGACCTTTGACGCCATCCCAATCGCCCTGGTGTACCGAGTCCACGCGCAAATAGCCGGGCAGACCGTCAGGCTGGGGTCGGCGACGCTCACCGATCGCCACACTGCGCGCCTGGGTGACGGTGTGGTGACCACGCTGGCGCTGATAGCCCGCACTGGCGCGCAGGTTGTAGAGATGCGCCACGGAGATACGCGCCAAGGTTTCGAACTCACGCTGACCGAACACCTGCACCGCGCGCTCGGCCAGCTTCTTGGTGGCCGGACCCGAGAGTTGCCCATGAAGCCGATCCAATTGCGCCAACAAGCGCACCTCAGCGTCCCCGTAGCGACGCGCAAAGGGCCGCGTCGGTGGACCACGGTGATCTTGAATGCAGCGCCCCGTCCGCCACTGCGCCAGCAATCGCGTCAGCTGCGCTTTGGAGTAGCCGGTGACTTTGAGCAGGAAGGCCTGCAGGAGCCCCTTGTCGGCCCGCTTCAAGCGGTCGTAGCCGAACTGCCGAAGGGTGACCTCCAGCCAGCCATAACGATCCGCCGAGGCCGGCGGCTCGAAACTCACCGCCGTCGAGCCATCCAAAAAGGCGCGCACCTGATCCAGCGTACGCAAGGTAGAAGTATTCAGCGTCACGATCATCCTCCAAGGATGACCGCTCAGGCTCATGTGTCGTTGGAATCACCGCCTCCCCCCCAGGCTCATGTGTCGTTGGAAGAGGCTCTTGATTGACCGCAGCAAGGTCAGCGCGTAGTCTTTCAAACGCTTGTTTGACTCGGACTCATGCCTTGGTCAGCGTCGCCTTTTCCACCAAAGACCGTCTGCTCAACTGCGCTGAACAATTGTTCGCGGAGCACGGTTTCGCCTCGACGTCGCTTCGTCAGTTGACGGCGCTCGCCGACGTCAATATCGCTGCAGTCAACTATCACTTTGGCTCCAAGGACAACCTGATCAACGAGGTGTTCCGTCGCCGTCTGGATGATCTGAGCCAACGCCGGATGCGCGCGCTCCAAGAGGCGCAGTCAGCAAGCAGCGTCTCTCTGGAACAGGTATTGGCCGCCTTTATCCAGCCCGCGCTCGAGATTTCAATCGAACACGAAGGCGGCAGCGCCTTCGTTCGCGTACTGGCGCGTGCCTACGCTGAAAAGAACGAACGCCTGCGTCAGTTCCTGTCCGACAACTACGGGCATGTGCTGCGCGAGTTCGCGCGTGCCATCCATACCTGCGTGCCGCAACTGGAGCGCCAGGAACTGTATTGGCGACTCGACTTCATCGCCGGTTCGCTGACCTACGCGATGGCGGACTTCGGCCTGATACGTCGACAGGCCAATGTCAGCGAACAGGATCATTGCCGCCTCACCGCAGAAAAGCTGCTCCGTTTTGCCGTTGCCGGTCTCACCACCCCTTGAACCTTTCACCGCCACCCCTTCAGAGGAAACCCATGTCTACCACGCTTCGCATCCGCAAGGTCGCTGTCCTGGGTGCTGGTGTGATGGGAGCGCAGATTGCTGCGCATCTTGTCAACGCCAACGTCGATACCGTGCTGTTTGACCTGCCGTCCAAAGAGGGCGATCCGAGCGGCATCGCCAACAAGGCGATTGCCAACCTCGGCAAGCTGTCGCCCGCCCCGCTCGCCCTGCCGTCGCGTGCAGCGGCGCTGACGCCGGCCAACTACGATCAGCATCTGGACTTGCTGCAGGACTGTGACCTGATCATTGAAGCCATCGCCGAACGCATAGACTGGAAAAAGGATCTCTACGCCAGGATCGCTCCGCACGTCTCCCAGCACACGATCCTCGCCACCAACACATCCGGACTCTCGGTCAATGCATTGGCCGAGGTACTGCCGGAAGAGCTGCACCATCGATTCTGCGGTGTGCATTTCTTCAACCCGCCGCGCTACATGCATCTGGCCGAGCTGATTCCCTGCAAGCAAACGGATGCCGCGGTTCTGGATGGCCTCGAGGGCTTCCTGACAACAACGCTCGGCAAGGGTGTCGTACGGACCAAGGACACACCAAATTTCATTGCCAATCGCGTCGGTACGTTCGCGATGATCTCGACCTTCCACCACACCGCTCGGCTCGGTCTTGGGCTGGATGTCGTCGACGCGCTCACCGGTCCGGCGATTGGTCGTCCCAAGAGCGGAACCTATCGTCTGGGCGATGTGGTCGGCCTTGACACGTTGGGCCATGTTATTCGCACCCTGACCAACTACCTGCCCGACGACCCCTGGCATCCCCACTATGTGGTCCCAGCGGCGTTGACCGCCTTGGTCGAAAAAGGCGCACTAGGCCAGAAATCCGGCGCGGGCTTCTACCGCAAGCAGGGCAAGGACATTCTGGTACTGGATATCGCCACAGGTGAATACCGCGCCAGTGGGCAACCGACCTCCGACGAGGTCAATGCGATTCTCAAGATCAAGGATGCGGGCGAGCGTCTGGGCAAACTGCGCGACAGCAACGATCCGCAGGCGCAGTTCCTGTGGGCCATCCAGCGCGACCTGTTCCACTACGCAGCCGTCCATCTGGCGGACATCGCCGACAGCGCACGCGAAGTCGATTTCGCGATGCGTTGGGGGTATGGATGGAAACAGGGCCCGTTCGAGAGTTGGCAGGCCGCAGGCTGGCAGCAGGTTGCCGCTTGGATCAAGGAGGATATTGCCGCTGGCAAGACCATGAGCTCGACCCCGTTGCCGGAGTGGGTGTTTGACGGGCGCGACGGTGTGCATACGGATGCAGGCTCGTTCTCGGCGGCATCACGCTCGGTGGTGGCACGTTCATCGCATCCGGTATACCGGCGTCAGTTGTTCCCCGACCCTTTGTTGGGCGAGTCGTCGCGCGCGGGTACGACGGTCTTCGAAAACGCCGGTGTGCGGCTATGGCACGCGGGCGACGATGTCGCTGTGGTGTCGTTCCTGACCAAGGGAAACACGGTCAGCGACGCGGTTCTCGAAGGCATGCAGGAATCGATCCTGCGCGCCGAAAAGGATTTCGCGGGATTGGTCATCTGGCAGACCGCCGAGCCATTCTCCTACGGTGCCGATCTCAAGGGCATGAGCGGATTCGTGCAGGCCGGCAATATCGCCGCTCTGGAGTCGATGATCGCGAATTTCCAGATGACCAGCCAACGCATCAAGTACGCGTTGGTTCCCGTGGTGGCTGCCGTTCGCGGTATGGCACTGGGTGGCGGTTGCGAGTTTCAGATGCACACTGCCCGAACCGTGGCCGCGTTGGAGAGCTACATCGGGCTTGTTGAGGCGGGCGTGGGACTGTTGCCGGCAGGCGGTGGTCTCAAGGAACTGGCGGTTCGTGCCGGTCAGGCCGCGGGCGCGGGTGGCGATGTGTTCGCGCAATTGAAGAAGGCATTTGAAATCACCGCGATGGGTAAGACCTCCAGCTCGGCCTTGGAGGCCAAGGAGATGGGCCTGCTGCGTCCTGATGACGTGATTGTCTTCAACCCGTTCGAACTGCTGCACGTTGCCAAGGCGCAAGTTCGTGGCCTGGCGGAAAGTGGATACCGCCCCAGTCTGCCGGTCCGGCAGCTCTCGGCCGCTGGCGACATCGGCATCGCCACGTTCAAGTCGCAGCTGGTGAACATGTTGTCGGGGCGTTTCATCAGTGAACACGACATGGAAGTCTCGACGCGCATTGCGACTGTGCTGTGCGGTGGTTCGGTAGACCGCGGGGCCTTGGTCAGCGAAGACTGGCTGCTGAAGCTGGAACGCGAACATTTCTTTGCATTGGCGCAGATGCCGAAGACCCAGGAACGAATTGCGCACACGTTGAGCACGGGAAAACCCCTGCGCAACTGACTTCGCGCATTGGCCGCCATCTTCCAGACACTTCCCTATTGAGGACCTGATTCATGTCCAACCGTCAAATCCAGGACGCCTACATCGTCGCCGCCACCCGTACACCGGTTGGCAAGGCGCCCAAGGGCGTGTTCCGCAACACCCGACCCGATGATCTGCTGGCCCACGCGCTGCGTCAGCTTCTTGCACAAACGCCTGGGCTCGACGCCCAGCGCATCGACGATGTCGTCGTCGGCTGCGCCATGCCGGAAGCCGAGCAAGGCATGAATGTCGGTCGAATCGCCGCCCTGCTGGCCGGTCTGCCGATCGGGGTGTCGGCACAAACCGTCAATCGCTTCTGTTCTTCCGGTCTGCAGGCCATTGCGCTGGCCGCGGATCGCATCCGTCTGGGCGAAGCGGATCTGATGATCGGTGCGGGCACCGAGACCATGAGCATGGTGCCGATGATGGGTCACAAGATCGCCATGAACCCGGCGATCTTTCAGGACGAGAACATCGGCATCGCCTATGGCATGGGCATCACTGCAGAGAACGTGGCCAGCCAATGGCAAGTCAGCCGAGACGAGCAGGATGCGTTTGCCCTCGCCTCTCATCAAAAAGCCATCGCGGCGATTGCGGCCGGTGAGTTCCAGAGTGAGATTTCCCCGTACGAAGTCGTCTCGCAGCAACCCGACCTTGTGGGCAATCTGGTTCGGGTCAAGAAGACGCTGGTTGTCAATGATGAAGGCCCGCGTGCCGATACCACACTGGATGTCCTCGCCAAACTGCGCCCGGTATTCCGCGCAGGTGGCTCAGTGACCGCAGGCAACAGTTCGCAGATGTCCGATGGCGCTGGGGCGGTGATGCTCGCCTCGGAGAAGGCCATCAAGGAGTTTGGATTGACGCCGTTGGCGCGCTTTGTCGGCTTCGCTGTCGCCGGTGTCAAACCGGATGTGATGGGCATCGGTCCGAAAGAGGCCATCCCCAAGGTGTTGCGCCAGGCCGGATTGCGCCAGGACCAACTCGACTGGATCGAGCTCAATGAAGCGTTTGCGGCGCAAGCACTGGCGGTCATCAAGGATCTGGGACTGGACCCGACCCGAATTAACCCGCTAGGCGGTGCCATTGCGCTGGGCCATCCGCTGGGCGCCACCGGCGCGATTCGTACCGCAACGCTGGTGCACGGCATGAAGCGTCGTCAACAAAAGTACGGCATGGTGACGATGTGTATCGGCACCGGCATGGGGGCGGCGGGGATCTTCGAGTCTCTGTAATGCTTTGCGGGTTCGGTGCCAGTGCGCCGAACCCGCCTTCGCCGCTATTGCAGCGGACCGTCGTCGTGCGAAAGCTCGTCCAGCACCTTCTGCATGTAACTGCTCGCGGCAGCGCTGAGCTTTTCGTGATCCAGCGCAAATCGGATCGTGGCCTGGATAAGGCCGAGATGGCTGCCGCAGTCGAATCGCGTTCCTTGAAAGCGGTAAGCCAGTGTCTTCTGGCGCGCCAGTTCACTGGCAATCGCGTCGGTTAGCTGAATTTCACCACCGGACCCGCGCTCCGTTGCGCGCAACGCGTCAAATATCCCTGGTTGCAGTATGTAGCGTCCGACCACGCCCAGCGTGCTGGGCGCCTCTTCCGGTTGCGGCTTTTCCACCATGGCGTGGATACGGCCTGCGCCGTCGGAAAAACTCCCGGTCGCCACGATGCCGTAGCTTGAGGTCTGCGCCCGCGGCACATCTTGGACGGCCACTACACTCGCGTGTTCCGCCTCGGCAAGGTCGGCCATCTGCGACAGTGCGCCCGCCCCGTCGGGATTCCAGATCAGGTCATCCGGCAGCAGAACGGCAAACGGTTGGTTGCCGACCACGGGTTCGGCACACAGGACGGCATGCCCCAACCCCAGGGCTTCTGCCTGGGTGACGAAAATCGCCCTGACATGCGGCGGAAGCACTCCGCGAACGACGTCGAGGAGCTCCTGTTTGCCGGACTTGGCGAGCTTTTCTTCCAGCTCATAGGCCTTGTCGAAGTAGTCAGCCACCGCATGCTTGTATCGGTTGGTGATGAATACAAGCGTGTCGCAACCCGCCTCGATGGCTTCATCCACGGCGTACTGGATCAGTGGCTTGTCAACGATCGGTAGCATTTCCTTCGGCACGGTCTTCGTCGCAGGAAGAAACCGGGTACCCAATCCCGCCACCGGGAAAACCGCAATGCGAATTCGCATACTAGCTAACAACCTCGTCGGATTTTGTCGATTCAAACTCGGGGACCAGCCTGCCGAGTGCCGTCATCAGTGCCTGATTGTCCACTTCCTGACACGCCAAACGCATCGCCTCAAGGACGTCGTCCAAACAGTCGTCCGGTAAACGATGGCTCGCCTGCATGATCTTGCTGTGACGGGTCGGCCGATAACCTTCGAGCGGATGAAACAACTCCTCGAACAGCTTTTCTCCGGGGCGAAGTCCGGTATAGGTGATCTCGATGTCTTGATCGGGCTGCTTGCCCGTCAAACGGATCATCTGTTCAGCGAGGTAGCGGATTCGAACCGGCTCCCCCATGTCCAGTGCAAATACTTCGTCCCCCTCGCCAAGCATCAGTGCCTGCAGTATCAATTGGCAGGCCTCGGGAATGGTCATGAAGTAGCGTGTGATGTCGGGATGCGTGACGGTCACCGGACCGCCACGCTGTATCTGCTCACGAAACAAGGGAACGACACTGCCGGCGGAATCCAGAACGTTACCGAACCGCACCGTCAGGTAGCGCGTATCTCCGGTCTGCGCCAAACGCTGGCAGATCATTTCCGCCACCCGCTTGGTGGCACCCATCACATTGGCAGGATTGACTGCCTTATCGCTGGAGATCAACAGGAAGGAGGAGACGCCATGTGACTGTGCCGCTTGTGCTAGACAAGAGGTTGCGAGGACGTTGTTGCGCACCGCCTGACGCGCCTGGGTTTCCAGCAGTGGCACATGTTTGTAGGCCGCCGCATGAAAAATGATTTGCGGCGCGTGATCAGCCAGAATGCGATTCACCAGTGGTTGATCCCCGCAATCCCCAAGCAGGCTGTGCAGTGTCAACGCCGGAAACTCCGCGCGCAGTTCTTGATCGATGCGATAAAGGTTGAACTCACTGAGATCAACGATGATTAACGTGTCGATTCCCAGTCGGGCTACTTGGCGACACAGCTCGGAGCCGATCGAACCACCGCCGCCTGTGATCATCACGCGTTTGCCGTTCAACCCCGTTCTGATCGCAGTCCAGTCCAGACTGATCGGGTCGCGACCCAACAGATCCTCGATGGCCACCTCCTTCAATTGGTTGAAATTGAGGCGTCCGTCAATGATGTCCTGCAAGCGCGGCACGGTTCGGAACGGCAAGCCGGTGCGCTCACACTGCTCCACGACACGCTGCATTTGCTGATTGTTCGCGGATGGCATCGCAATCAGCAGCATCTCTGCAGCCACCTCCTTGGCCAGTGCCTGCAACTGTTGCAGTTCGCCCAGCACCGGAACGCCATGGACCTTTGCGCCGCGCAATGCCCGGTTGTCATCGATGAAGCCCACCGGTCGATAGTGGCCCTCACGCCGCAAATCCCGCGCCAGGGCCTCGCCAGCGCGTCCCGCGCCGAGAATAAGCACACGAACAGCATTGGCGCTCGCGCGCGGAACACTGCCA
This sequence comes from Lysobacteraceae bacterium, assembly GCA_041395245.1. Classification (GTDB taxonomy): domain Bacteria; phylum Pseudomonadota; class Gammaproteobacteria; order Xanthomonadales; family Xanthomonadaceae; genus Aquimonas. Next base: position 344,442 of record JAWLAY010000005.1, on the reverse strand, counting down.
TAGCGACTGTCTTTCCAGTAGCGATACAGCCAGCGTGGAGCCCCCAGCGCCAGCACCAAAACCGCTGGATAGCTGAGCAGTACCGACCTCGGGATACCCTCAAGCCGGTTAAACAGGAACAGTCCGCCGAAAATTGCCATCGCGCCCAATGCAGCGGCCCGAGCGATATTCCAGAGGTCCGGTAGGCTGGCAAATCGCCACAGACCCCGATACAAACCGGTCCACCAAAGCACAACACCCTGCGCGATCAGGACAATCCCGATTTCGACGGGTATCCATTCAAATGCGGGGGGATGAGCGACAAAGCTGTACCGCAGACGCAAGGCGAGAAGCCAGGACATCCACACCATCAGAAGATCATGAAGCACCACTGCCAGGCGCGGATGGATCGAGCCAATCAAGCGTGCGACCGTGCGCGTCATGTCTTCAAACACCGAATACGTGACAGACAGTAGCGTTTGCCACCAACCCACAGGACCGTTGCCAATGCGATGGCCGAGAACAATGCGAAAATAGACAAGGCGGGATAGGTCCGGGCAATGAGCATGTGGGGTAAGACGATGAGTACATTGAAGGCGACAAAACCGAGCACAACTTGCGCATGCGAATAGCCGCTGCGCACCAGCCATTGATAAAGATGCTCGCGATGCGGAGCATACCAACGGCGGCCGCGCCCGACGCGCGACGCCAAGGTCAAACCCGCGTCCGCCACCATGCTGAAGACCGGGAACAAGAGCACGATCCCGGCGGAATCACCCGTCCATAAAAGCACCGCAATCGCGGCGAGCAAAAATCCAAGACTGCCACTGCCAACATCCCCCATGAAAATCTTCGCTCTGGGGAAATTGAACGGCACGAATCCCGTCGTGGCACCCGCGGCCACCACCGCGAGGACCACTACCTCAGGGCGACCATCAAGGAAGGCCAGCAGCGCGTAGGCGACAAAACCCAGCATCGCATTGAAGCTGGCGAGGCCATTGATGCCATCCATGAAATTCCAGGCATTGGTCATCGCCACTATCCAGAGCATCGACAGCGCGAACCAGACTGCCGACGCAGGCGGCGACTCAAGAAGCAGCAGCGTGAGGGCGGCCCCAAGCACATGCACAAACAGGCGAACCGATGCCGACATGGGACGATGGTCATCCGCGAAACCGACGACCGCGATACCTGCGAGTCCCAATAACATCCCTGTCCAGGCAAAACCCTGAGCAACAGCCCAAGCAATGAAACCGAGTTGCACCAGCACGAATGAGACGCCTCCGCCTCGCGGCGTTGGTACGCTATGCGAGCGTCGGCGGCCCGGCTGATCCAGCAGATGCATCCGGCGCGCATACCAGAGGATGCTGATCGTCAGAATGCCCGACAACGCGAGCGCCAGACCGAAGACGATGACGAGCGCGGAGACGTCGCTCAACACAGCCTATTCGCCCGCCGCGTTATGGATCGGCTTAATGCTTGCCCAGCTCTTGCAACTGGGGCATTGCCAATGATGAGCGCGTGCCCCAAAGCCACAACGGTTGCAACGGTAGGTCGGTGCACTGGAGACCAGTCGCTGATTGATCTGACCGAGCCCAGTCAACAGACGATGGGCATGCTCGGGCGTTACAGCACCCTCGTTGCTCATGCACAAGGCAATCAGCGCGCTTTGCCCCTTGATGGAGGGACGCTCCAGCAACTCGCTCATCAGGAACTCACCCGCTGCCACCGCGCCTTGCTCCTGCTGGATCAGTCGTGATTTAGCCAGCAGTGGCGCCACACCGGCGTAGCGGTCGATCATTTCACGAAGGAAATCGTGCGCCCGCTGGCGTTCGCCAAGGCTCGCGTAGAGATCCAGCAGCGGACGCATGACTTCGATGAGGATATCGGGATCGTGCCGCGCCACGCGTTCGAACGAGCGCATGGCCAGCAAGGCATCACCGCGCGCCGCCGCGAGCCGCGCTTCGATCAAGCCCGCACGAACCGAGTTGGCCTCGTTGGCGTAGGCGTTTCTCAGATGCTTCCTCGCCGCATCAAGGTCGCCGCTTGCGCACTGCAACTCGGCCAACTCGCACTCGAACTGGGCGATTAGCCGCCCCATGGGCTCGCCCGTCGCGCGCTCAAGTTTGTTCGCGTGTTCGATGGCCTTTTCCCAGTCGCGCTCCTGCTGATAAATGGAGATCAGATGACGCAGGGCCTTCGGTGCCAGTGTCCCTTCCTTGACCAGGTCGGAAAACAGGATTTCGGCGCGATCCAACAACCCCGCCCGCATGTAGTCTTCGCCAAGCTCCAGCAGCGCAAGAGTCCGGTGCTCATCACTCAGGCTGGTTCGCTCAATCAGGTTTTGATGAATCCGTATGGCGCGCTCGACTTCCCCGCGACGACGGAACAGATTGCCCAGCGCAAAATGCGTTTCGACCGTATCGCGGTCGATATCGGCGATCTGCAGGAAGACTTCGATGGCCTTATCCGGCTGCTCGTTCAGGAGGTAATTCAGACCACGGAAGTAGCTACTAGACAGACGCGTCATGCGGCGGCCACCGCTGCGCAAGGCCGTTCGTCGACCTGTCCACCACCCGGAAAGCGCGGCCACGGGTAGCAACAGGAACAGCAGGCTCAGTTCTTCCACAGGGTTTCCTCAGCAAACGCCAGGAGATCGTCGATCGCTTATCGCCTATCGACGATGGTCATTGTCCTGCTTCAGGAAAATTCCGGCGAGTCAACTAGGTTGACGCGCTCGCGGAGTTCCTTGCCGGGTTTGAAGTGCGGCACATACTTGCCGGAAAGAGTGACCGAATCACCGGTCTTGGGATTGCGACCCACCCGCGCGGGCCGGAAGTGCAGGGAAAAACTGCCAAATCCGCGAATCTCGATGCGGTCTCCGCCCGCCAAAGCGGAACTCATCTGCTCAAGGACTGACTTCACCGCCAAGTCCACGTCCTCGGCCTTGAGGTGGGCTTGCTTGCGTGCCAACAGTTCAATGAGTTCAGACTTGGTCATGATTGTTTGATCTAATTGAATCCTGCGCTGTGCAGACCTATTTGCCCGCGCATCGCAAAAAATGACCACCGGCGCGCAGTGCACCGGTGGTCACGAACGGATTACTCCGACTTGCCGCTCATTTGCTCACGCAGCAGCGCGCCGAGCTTGGTCGTACCACCGGAGGCGCTCTGGTACTCGTCCAGCACGTCCTGCAGATCGGCCTCTTCCTTGGCGCGAATCGACAGTTGCAGAGTACGCCCCTTGCGATCCATGCCAATGAACTTGGCTTCAACCGAATCACCCACCTTCAGATGCTGAGTAGCATCTTCGATGCGTTCCTTGGCGATGTCGGAGGCACGCAGGTAACCCTCGATGCCGTCTGCCAGATCGATGGTGGCACCACGGGCGTCAACTTCACGCACCGTCCCGGTAAGGATGCTGCCCTTCGGATTGGCGGCCATGTACTGGCCAAACGGATCCTGTTCGAGCTGCTTGATGCCCAGCGAGATGCGTTCACGTTCCGGATCAACCGCCAACACAACCGCTTCCAGGTTTTCACCCTTCTTGAAGTTGCGGACGATGTCTTCGCCTGTGGCATTCCAGGAAATGTCGGACAGGTGCACCAGACCGTCGATACCGCCATCCAGACCGATGAAGATGCCGAAATCGGTGATCGACTTGATCTGACCCGACACCTTGTCGCCCTTCTTGTGCATGGCAGCGAATGCTTCCCACGGATTCGATGTGCACTGCTTCATGCCCAAGGAAATGCGGCGACGCTCTTCGTCGACATCCAGCACCATGACTTCGGCTTCGTCGCCCACCTGGACCATCTTGCCCGGGTTGACGTTCTTGTTGGTCCAATCCATCTCGGATACGTGGACCAAGCCTTCGACGCCGGCTTCGATCTCAACGAAACAACCGTAATCGGTGACGTTGCTGACCTTGCCGACGATGCGCGAGCCAGCCGGATAGCGGCGAGCAATGTTGTCCCACGGATCTTCGCCCAGCTGCTTCAGGCCCAGCGAGACACGATTGCGCTCGCGGTCGAACTTCAGCACGCGAACGTCGAGCTCGTCGCCAACGTTGACCACTTCGGACGGATGACGTACGCGCTTCCACGCCATGTCGGTGATGTGCAGCAGGCCGTCGATGCCGCCCAAGTCCACGAACGCGCCGTAATCGGTGAGGTTCTTGACCGTACCCTTGACCACTGCGCCTTCCTGCAGGCGGTCGAGCATCTGCTCGCGCTCTTCCGAGTGCTCGCTCTCGACCACCGCACGGCGGGAAACGACGACATTGTTACGCTTGCGATCAAGCTTGATGATCTTGAACTCGACGTCCTTGCCTTCGAGATAGATCGGATCACGCACCGGACGCACATCAACCAGCGAACCAGGAAGGAACGCGCGGACGTCCTTGATATCGACAGTGAAACCGCCCTTGACCTTGCCGCTGATGCGGCCAGTGATCGTGGCGTTGGCTTCCAGGGCTTCTTCGAGTTCGTCCCACACCAGAGAGCGCTTGGCTTTCTCGCGCGAGAGTACGGTTTCGCCAAAGCCATTCTCGAGCGAATCGAGTGCGACCTTGACCTCATCACCCACGGAAATGGAATAGGTGCCGTCGTCGTTCTTGAACTGCTCAAGCGGCACGATGCCTTCGGATTTCAGTCCGGCATTGATCACCACCACATCGGAGCGAATTTCGACGATGACGCCGAGCACGATGGCGCCAGGCTTGAGCTTGGAGAGCTTTTCGCTCTGCTCGAACAGTTCAGCAAAACTTTCGGTCATTGGATTGAGTTCCAGGTTGAACACACGGACCACCGTAGCGGCCCACCTTCTGTGTGGTGCCATCGAATGGCACCAATGAAAAACCTGCCATATCCATCGGCAGGGCCTTGCTCGCGGCGTGAGGATTCACGACGCAAACGCTATGAGGCGCGCACGCGCAGCCTCTTTGAAACGATTGGGCCAGCCTGAAACCCTGAGCGGATTTCAGGGCTTCGCGGTCGCCAAGCCAAGCACGCGCTCAACCACCTCGTCGATCGAAACGCCGGTCGAATCGAGCAGAAGCGCTTCCTTGGCCGGCCGAAGCGGCGCCACGGTCCGCTCCGCATCGCGCGCATCGCGGGCGCGAATTTCACGCAACAGACCGTCAATGTTAACCGCAAGTCCCTTTTCGCTCAACTGCTTATGACGCCTGGACGCGCGTTCCTCAGCACTGGCGGTAAGGAAAACCTTGTATTGGGCGTCAGGGAAAATCACCGTCCCCATATCTCGTCCGTCCGCAACCAGACCGGGCGCAACGCGAAAGGCCCTTTGCTTTGCGAACAAGGCTTCTCTCACCGCGGGAATGGCCGCGATGGCAGACGCGGCCGCACCGGCGGTTTCGGTACGCAACTCATCTGTCACGTCGACGCCGTTAACGAGCACACGTGGCTCGTCCCCAATACAGCCGGACCTGAACTCGACCTGGGTTTCCGCAGCACATCGTGCCAGTGCCTCGGCATCGGAAAAATCCAGATCCGCCCAGCCAGCCGACAACCCTACCGCACGGTAAAGTGCGCCGGAGTCAAGAAAATGCCAGCCCAGCTTGTGTGCGACCGCGCGTGCCACGGTCCCCTTGCCAGATCCGGAAGGGCCATCAATCGTGAGCACCGGTGCCAATTGGTCGTCAACAGTCATCCGCACAGTTTAGCAGTGAACCCGTGCAGTGCCGAACCGACTTTGATCAATCGCGAACCTGGATGTTCATGCCTGTTGCCTGAGCAAGGCGGTCGAAGTCCGGGAAGGACGTGGCCACGTTGGCGCAGTCCTGAATCCTGATTTCCCCTGCAGCAACCTGCGCCGCAACAGCGAAAGCCATCGATATGCGATGGTCGCCGTGACTCTCGATCAACGCGGATTGCAATACACCACCGCGAATCGCGGCGCCGTCCGGCGTTTCTTCAACGGCAATGCCCGCCGAACGCAAGCCACTCGACATCGATGCGAGGCGGTCAGACTCCTTCACCCGCAACTCCGCAGCACCGCTCACGCGCGTGAGACCCTCCGCAGAGGCGGCAGCCGCAAACAAGGCGGGAAACTCGTCGATCATGTCGGGGACGATGGATTCGGGAATGTCCGCCCCATGCAAGCGCGCTGCGCGGACGCGGATATCCGCGACCCGCTCGCCACCGCTGATCCGCTCGTTCGACAGCTCGATATTTGCCCCCATGAGGCGCAAGGCGTGCAGCAATCCCGTGCGTCGAGGATTGATGCCCACACCGTCCAGCGTCAGGTCCGAACCGGGAACGAGGCATGCCGCCGTGATGAAGAATGCGGCGGACGAAAAATCGGCGGGAACCTTGATCTGGGTCGCGCGCAGCGATTGCCCGCCAACAAGTCGCGCCATCCCGGGGCGGTACTCGATCTGCAAGCCGAAGGCGGAGAGCATGCTTTCGGTGTAATCGCGGGTTGGATGCGGCTCAAGCACCACGGTCTCGCCATCCGCATACATTCCAGCCAGCAGAAGCGCCGACTTCACCTGCGCACTCGCCACGGGAAGCGCATAGTGGATGCCATGCAGGGCCTGTCCTCCCCGAACACGGATTGGCGGCCATCCATTGGATGCGGTATCGATTGACGCGCCCATCTGTCGCAACGGCTCGACCACACGCAACATCGGCCGTTTGCTCAAGGACTCGTCGCCCACGAGCACCGAATCAAAGCCCTGCGCCGAAAGCAAGCCGCAAAGCAGGCGCATCCCAGTACCGGCATTGCCGCAGTCAATCGGTTGATGCGGCGCGCGCAGGCCGCGCATGCCGACGCCATGAACCACACGCACACAGTCTTCCGGTTGTTCGATCCGTACGCCCATCGAGGCAAACGCACGGGCCGTAGCGCGTGTGTCCTCGCCCTCGAGAAAGCCGTCAATACGCGACTCACCGTCCGCCAGCGCAGCCAGCATGATGGCCCGATGAGAGACCGACTTGTCACCCGGCACGCGCAGCTGGCCACGCAAGGGTCCAGCGGCCTTGCCGCAAATGAACGTATTGGCTGAACTCACAGCACCGCCACCGGATAACTTCCCAGCACCCGAACCTGTGAGGCAAATTCACCCAGTTCACCCAATGCAGCGCGCACCGGTTCATCATCGACATGGCCCGCGATATCGATGAAGAACGCGTATTGCCACTTACCCTCATGCGAGGGTCGGGACTCGATACGGTTCATGCTGACGCCATGCCGCGCCAGCGGACTGAGCACGTTGTAGAGCGCACCCGGCTGATCGCGCACGAACACCAGCAGTGAGGTGCGATCATGCCCCGACGGTGGGAACAATTCCCGTCCGATCACCAGGAAACGCGTGGTGTTGTCGGGGCGATCCTCGATTGGCCCCGCGACAATTTTCAGACCGTACACGTGGGCGGCAGATTCGCCCGCAATGGCCGCCGCATCGTCCGCCGTTCGTGCGCGCCGTGCCGCTTCGGCATTGCTGGACACCGGAACCTTTTCGACTTTGGGCAGATACTGCCGCAGCCAGGTCTTGCACTGTCCCAGCGACTGAGGGTGCGAATACACGCGCTCAATGTCTTCCAAGCGACCCGAGCGCGACAGCAGATGCTGATGCACGCGCAGCTCCACTTCACCGCAGATCTTCAACTTCGATGTCAGAAACATGTCCAGGGTCGACTGGATCGTGCCTTGACCGGAGTTTTCGACCGGCACCACACCGAAGTCGGCATTTTTGTTCTCGACCTCGAGGAACACTTCCTCGATGCTCGACAGCGGCATACCCACCGCCGAGTGTCCAAAGTGCTTGTGCACCGCCTGCTGCGAGAACGTGCCTTCTGGGCCAAGGAAACCGATTCGCAGTGGTTCCTGTTGGGCCAGACACGCAGACATGATTTCGCGAAAAAGGCGGACCAGCGTCTCATCATGCAGCGGGCCTTCGTTGCGATCCACCACGCGCCTAAGTACCTGCGCTTCGCGCTCAGGCCGGTAGTAGTCGACCGCGGCCTTCAGAGGGCCCTTCGCCCGTCCGACCTTGTGCGCCCAGCGCGCACGCTCGGCGATCAGATCCTGGATGGTCCGGTCAATCGAATCGATATGCTCGCGCGCCTCGGCCAAGGCCTGCGGCAACGCCGATGACGTCGGGACATCAACCACGGTCTTTTTTCGCGCTGCGGAAGGCTTCTGCGCACCACCACGGGGGGACTTGCCAACGTCAGCGGGGGATTTGATGGGGGTGGACTTTTTCTTGCTCATGCTCGGATTCACTCGGTTCGGTGCGCACGATGCCACGCGGAATGCGTCACGGGCAGAGGCATGCGGAGATTAGGACAGTTCGACCTTCATCCGTGGCGCCGGACAAACTCGCGCATGAAGGCAGTAAGTACGGCGACCCCTTCGACGGGCATCGCGTTATAGATCGACGCCCGCATGCCACCGACCGCCTTGTGCCCCTTCAACGCCAGCAATCCTGCCGCCTCCGACTCCTGCAGAAACAGCCCATCCAGCCGACTTTCGTGCAAGGTAAATGGCACGTTCATTCGCGAGCGTGCACACCGCGCAACCGGATTGCGAAAAAAACCACCTGACTCATCGATACAGGCGTACAGCATTTCGGCTTTCGCGATATTGCGCTGCTCGATCACCTCCAGACCGCCGAGTTCCCGCAACCACTTGAAAACCAGCCCTGCCAGATACCAGGCGAATGTCGGCGGGGTGTTGAGCATCGAGTCATTGGCGGCCTGCGCGGCATAGCTCAGGACTTTGGCGGTTCTCGGCTTCGCATTCTGCAACAGGTCATCGCGCGCGATGACCAGCACCAGCCCGGATGGCCCGATGTTTTTTTGCGCGCCCGCATAGATCAGGCCGAAACGTGACACGTCCAGCGGTCGCGACAGGATGGTCGATGAGAAGTCCCCGATCAAAGGAACATCACCCACATCGGGGATCGAATGGAACTCGACGCCATGGATGGTTTCGTTGGGGGTGTAGTGGACGTAGGCCGCCGCCGGATCGATGACCTCACCCACGCTGGTGGGCACATCGGTGTAGGCGCAGGCTTTCATGTCGACCGCCACGCGAGGGTTCACGTACGGCGCCGCTTCTGACACAGCCTTTTGTCCCCATGCACCAGTGACGATGTAGTCGGCGCTCTGGTCCGGCGTGCAGAGATTCATCGGAATCTGCGCAAAGTGTTGGGTCGCGCCACCTTGCAGGAACAGCACGCGGTAGTTGTCGGGCACCTTCAATAGTTCGCGAAGGTCTTGTTCGGCCTGCGCGGCGATTCGCATGAAATCCTTGCCGCGATGACTGATCTCCATCACCGATGCGCGTGCGCCTTGCCATTCAAGGCACTCCTCGCGCGCCTGTTGCAACACGCTCTCCGGCAACGCGGCGGGGCCAGCACTGAAATTGAATGCGCGCGACATGCCTGCTCCGTCGATCCAACTGGCGAAACACCGGACACTAGCATGCGGCAACGCAGCACGAAAGCGCGTGACTACGCTCATGCCAAGCTGGCTGATCCGCACTCATGACAACGCCTTCGCGAATCGTTTCGCGCCTTGCCCTACTCTCTCTGCCATACCGTCAGCGAGAGGGATGCGACATGCCACCAGTAACCCGCGACACCCAAGAGGCCGTCACACCCGAAACTATTTACGTGGAGAGACGTCGCTACCTGCGAATGCTGGGCCTGAGTGCCAGCGCCTGGCCACTCGTGGCCTGCGCGGAACGCGCACCGGAGAGTGAGACCACCACCACTTCACTTGGACCTGTCGATGCGGATCCATTCTTCGCCGATGACGCGATGACGCGATTCGAAGACGCCACCTCATACAACAACTTCTACGAATTCGGCACCGGCAAGGCGGACCCCAGGCGCTACGCCGGGCAGTTGCGCACGTCGCCGTGGGACATCGAGGTCACGGGCCTGGTTGAAAATGCGCGCACCTTTTCACTACAGGAGCTGGTGCCTAATGAGGAACGAGTCGAGCGGATCTACCGACTTCGTTGCGTGGAAGCCTGGTCCATGGTGATCCCCTGGTTGGGCGTTCCCCTTGCGCAGGTCATCGCACGCTGCAAACCAACTGCCGAAGCACGCTTCGTCGCCTTCGAGTCGCTCGCCGATCCAAACCAGATGCCCGGTGTCAGGACGTCGATACTGGACTGGCCGTATACGGAAGGACTGCGAATGGACGAGGCGATGCACCCGTTGACGCTGCTGGCGACCGGCATGTATCGCCGTGATCTCCCGGCTCAGAATGGCGCGCCCGTCCGCTTGGTCGTGCCCTGGAAGTACGGCTTCAAGAGCATCAAGTCGATCACCCGCATTCGCTTTACGAGCGAGCAACCAGAGACCTCGTGGAACCGGATGCAGCCTTCCGAATACGGCTTCTACGCCAACGTCAATCCAGAGGTCGATCATCCGCGTTGGAGCCAGCGTTCGGAGCGGCGCCTGGCAGGTGATGGCAATCGCGCCTTTGCGCCACGTGTGCCGACGCTGCCGTTCAATGGATACGCAGCCCAGGTTGCCCATCTTTATCGCGACATGGATTTGCGAACGTGGTTCTGATGCGATTCCGCAAGGAGACAGGAACGGCGCTGCTCGCCCATAGCGTGGCACTAGTGCCCCTACTTTGGCTGAGCCATGCCGTCTTCAACGAAGCACTCGGCGCCGATCCGGTCGCCGAACTCACCCTTTACAGCGGCCAGGCCGCAATCATCTTCCTGCTGCTGAGTCTGTCGGCGCGTCCGCTGCGAATGCTCACCCACTGGCAGTGGCCGTTGCGTCTGCGACGCATGCTGGGCCTCTGGGCCTTTGTCTGGGCAAGTCTTCACGTCCTTGTCTACGTGGTGCTGGATCTGGGTGGCTATTGGCCCCAACTCGCTGAAGATCTGCTCAAGCGCCCCTACATCACACTCGGTGCCCTAGTCTGGCTACTGTTGCTGGCGCTGGCCGCAACGTCAACCAAAGCGTCGGTGCGCAGGCTTGGCAAGCACTGGAAGTCACTGCATCGACTGGTCTTCATCGCCGCGCCGCTCGCCCTTGCGCACGCCATCTGGCAAGAGAAGGCGGGATTCGGCAACGCCAGCTGGCAAGCGCCTTGGTTGTTGATCCTCCTGCTGGCGCGGCTGATGGCAAGCCTGCGACTGACCACCGCAGGCTCCAGATCAATGCGGCACGAAAAGCAGTAGCGCCAGCAAGATCACCGCTATCAAGCCTGCCATGGCCAGCGTGACCAGCAAGCCTCGCTTGGCGGTGTTGGAACCCTCGAGTTGCAAGGTCGATGCGGCAGCGGTCGGCAGCTCCAATACTTTCTGACCATAAACAGGGGTAACCACGTCGTGTTGGCCTGCTCGGCGGCTGACAACCCCCGGCGCTTCCAGCACGAAGCGCGAGTCACCCATGCGCAACTGATCACCGGAATGCAGGCTACCCGCCCTGCCTTGGTAGCCATTTAATTCGATATCCGTTGCGTCAGCACCCGCCAATACCAATGCATGGTCGGCCAGCCAGTACAGCATCACCGCCGAGGTGATGTCGCAGGGGCCGAATTGCACACGGTTCCCGCCCAGAAGCGAAACCGGCTCGCGAAGCGAGAGACTCTGGCCAAACAGGGGGCCGGCGACGCAGCGAAGAACGATTTTCACACCGGCGGGCACGTGTGAACGTGCCGCCAGTGCGGCTTGCAGTTCAAGCAGATTGGCTTGATCGGCGCACAAGTCGACACGCAGTTGCTGCAGCATGACCGAATCCCCGGCGCGCAGAATCGCCATTTCGGCAATCGGGCGGCCATTGACATGGGCGCGCGCACCCGCCGCCAGTTTGATCACCAGCAAACGGCCATCGAAACCCCAGCCAATCACCGCATGCGCAGGCTTCAGGCCGGCATCGACGATGCAGGCACTGTCGTCGGCTGCCGAGCCGATGCTGACGCTGCCCTGCGCCAGCGTCAGCGTCAGCTCAATCGGTTGGGTATGTCGAACAATCAAACGCATACCAAATCCTACCAGTTTGCCGACGCGCGACGAGATGCCACGCCCGAACACGGAGACACGCCCCTCTGGTGACACTCGCATGCCAGGCGATGCTGCGCCCGCCACGTGCGCGCGAACACGGCTTGCGGCATGATCAAGCGACTCTGCGTACGGACACTCTGCATGGCCAATATCTTCATCGAACGCAAGCATCCACTTTCCATCAAGGATGCACGCGCCGCTGTTTCGCATGTCGCAGAAAAGCTGTCCGAGCGCTTCGACATCGAATGGGAGTGGTCCGGCAACACCCTGGATTTCCACCGCAGTGGCGTCAGCGGACACATCAAGGTCAGCAAGGGCTTGCTCGTGGTGTCGGTGGAGCTGGGGTTTCTGATGGGCGCGTTTCGCGGCAGCATCGAACGCGAAATCGAACAGACACTGGACCGCGAATTCGCCGACCGATAGGGTCGTGTAAGCGCATCGGTGCCGTCATCCTCGCGGCACGGCTCGGTGGCGGCGCTGCACTCCGTGCGTTGAGTCAGCCCCCCAGCTGCGTTTCTCGACGCGAGTCTGCATTGTCCCACCCGCGTCACGCGCTGCATTGCGGAAGGCTCAGGGCGCCTCAATACGGATCTCGGCGTTAAAGTCGTAAACAGACGTGACCACGGTGGGCTTACGTTCCGTCCCACTGCGGGTGACGATCTGGCTTGGCAAGCCCGTCTCCTTGCAAATCGACATCTCGACCTGACTGTCGGAATGCTTGCCGAGGAATTCGCCCGTCTGGCGGTAGGCGTAGGTGAGCGCATCGCAGCCTGCGACCTCGCCATCCGCAACCAATGTCACGTCCGCGATCGACGTGCGAGCCTGCTGGATTGCGCGATCTGTGTACGCCTCGACGGTTTTCGACATGTCGACAGGCATGCGCATCCAATCCTGCTCGACACGCATCCATGTTCCACCAGGCAACAGGATCATCTCGCTATCGGGGCTGCGCAGATGAAAGCGGTTTGGAAACGCCACGTCCAGTTGCATCACGTGTTCGCGCTTGCCGGTGACGGTTGTGACCTCGACCCGATAATGTCCCGCAGCAAGCACCGCATCGAAGGCGGCCAGCACCGCTTCACGCGGCGCAGCGAGTGCCGTCGGCACCGCACTGATAGAAAGCAACAGCAGACCGATTACTCGAAACATCGTGATTCTCCTTGAGCAAAAAACGTCGTGTTCTGCAGAACGCAAAACGGTGCGTGAATCAGACATCCGTCCGTCACATTGCAGCGTGCCGTGAGGCGGCAAGCATTGCTGGTTACCATACGCGACCCCGCCCCCGCGGCTGACCTCTTCAGCAGGACTTTCCCATGCGAGCATTTGAACTCGGCGACGATATCGATTCGTTGCGCCAGGCCGTCTCCCGCTTCGCTCAAACCGAAATCGCTCCGCGCGCCGCGCAGATCGATCAGGAAAATGCTTTTCCGGCCGATCTATGGCGAAAACTCGGCGACATGGGCCTGCTCGGCATCACGCTTCCGCACGAACTGGGCGGCGCCGACATGGGCTACCTGGCCCATCTGGTAGCGATGGAGGAAATAAGTCGTGCTTCCGGCTCTGTGGGCCTGTCATATGGTGCCCACTCCAACCTGTGCGTACAGAACCTGTTCAATCACGGCACGCCCGAACAACGCGAGCGGTTCCTGCCAAAGCTGTGTAGTGGCGAATATGTCGGCGCATTGGCCATGAGCGAGCCCGGCGCGGGCTCCGATGTCGTTGGATCGATGGCCTGTCGCGCAGAGCTTCGCGGCGAGGTGTGGATTGCCAACGGCAACAAGATGTGGATCACCAACGGTCCCGACGCCGATGTCCTGATCGTCTACATGCGCACCGCCGAGCGCAGTGAAGGCTCGCGTGCCATGACCGCGTTTCTGATCGAGAAGGGCATGCCCGGCTTCCGCACTGCGCAAAAGCTCGACAAGTTGGGCATGCGCGGTTCCAACACCTGCGAGCTGGTGTTCGAGAACTGCGAGATTCCCGCCAGCAATGTGCTTGGCGAGGTCAATCACGGCGTGCGCGTGCTGATGACGGGCCTGAACAGCGAGCGACTGGTGTTGTCCGGCGGCCCGATCGGCTTGATGCAGGCGGCGATGGACATCGCCTTGCCCTACGTCCGCGAGCGGCGTCAGTTTGATACCGAGATCGGTCGCTTCGGGATCATGCAGGCCAAGATCGCCGACATGTATACCGCGCTGCAATCCGCACGCGCCTTCGCCTATCAGGTGGCGCGCGAGTATGACCGTGGCGTGCGTTCGCGCGTCGATGCCGCGTCCTGCCTGCTGCATGCTTCCGAAGCGGCCGTGCAGGTCACGCTGGAGGCCATCCAGACGCTGGGCGGCAATGGCTACATCAACGAGTACGCCACGGGTCGCCTGCTGCGGGACGCCAAGCTCTATGCGATCGGTGCTGGAACCAACGAGATTCGTCGCATGCTTATCGGTCGAGAACTGTTTGAAGGGCGATTCTGACCGGGTTTCAACGCAGACTTTGCTGCGAGGAGTCTGTCGGACTTGAAAGGGAATCGGCTGCAAATCCGTCTGGACGGTCCATTTTTCGCCGCTTGCTTGGCCAATAGTTCAACGATTGCCCTGCGAAACCGGCAAAAACTGGCCTCGCCCAGCCGAATTTTCGCTTCGACTCTTCAAGTTCGACAGGCTCCTAGAGCAATTCCCCCCGTCACCGCAAACACCCGCGACAGGTTGCGCCGATCAAGCACCTGGGCCGCTTGATCTTCGTGCCAGTCGACCTTGACGCTTCTTGTCAGGGCGTTTTTCAACACCCTGACAAGTCAACCCGGAGCGGCCGTCGGCGATCCACATCAACGTCGCATCGGTCGTTGATCCCGCACGGGCGCGCTGCTTTCTGAGTTGATAATGGCGGCATGCAGCCACTTCCCTACTGGCGATTGTCCGCCATCTACTTCTGTTACTACGCCGCCGTTGGCGTGTTCACGCCCTATTTCGTCCGCTGGGTCACCACACTGGGCCACAGCGCCCAGGCCGCGTCCGCGCTGATGTCGCTGTGGTACGCCACCCGCATCATCGGGCCGCCCCTGTTCGCTCATCTTGCCCGCCACAGCCAAACGCCCCGAACCTGGTTGATCGCCGGATTGGCCTTGTCCTGCGTGGGCTTCTTCGGCTTTTTTCTGCCGGATTCGTTGTTCTGGCTGGCGCTGTCAATGGGGCTGTTCAGTCTGTTCTACAACGCCGTCATGCCGCAGCTGGAGGCATTGACGCTGAGTGCACTCGCTGACCGCAAGCACGACTATGGCCGGATTCGATTGTGGGGCTCCTTGGGCTTCATCATTCTGGCGGTGGTATACGGCGAGCTATTGCAGCGCCGAATGGCGCCCGACCTCGCGATCACGATGCTGGCAGCCATGCTCGTCACAACCTTGGTGGCGACCCGCTTGCCCGTGGGATCACCCACCAACACGCCGTTCTTCGACCACACAGAAACCGATCACTCTCCCACGCGCCAGTCGCTGACCGCGTTACTGCGCCGCCGCCCGATCCAGCGCTTCTTGCTGACGACCCTGCTGATGCAGTTGAGCTTCGGCGCGTTCTATCTGTTCTACACCCTGCATCTGGAACAGGCAGGCCACGACACCAATGTCGTCGGCGCACTCTGGGGCGTCGGGGTATTGGCGGAAATTGTGTTGTTCATCTACGCCGGTCGCATCCTGGCGCGTGCCACGGCCATATTCTGGATGCGTCTGGCGATCCTCACCACCGCTTTCCGATGGGTATGTGTCGCGCTGCTGCCGGACTCGCTTTGGCTGATGATCGTGATGCAGCTGTCGCACGCGGTCAGCTTCGGACTGTTCCATATCGCCAGCACCCAACGTCTGGTGGAACTGTTCTCGGCGGCGGATCGCGTCAATGGTCAAAGCCTCAACTACAGCATCGGCTCCGGTGTCGGGGGTGTTCTGGGGGCGGCTCTGGCCGGATGGGCATGGGGCATTGGATCAGGACAGCTCGCGTTTTTGCTGGCGGCACTCTGCGCCGGCTTTGCGCTGCTGCCAGCGTGGCGACAAGCGGGTGCAGCGGCCGCTGATCGGCGACCGTGATCGGTAATTCGTGCTTGCCGAACCCGCCTCGGATGTGCAGAATACGCGGCTCGTTCGTTTGGGCGGTTAGCTCAGCGGTAGAGCATTGCCTTCACACGGCAAGGGTCGCAGGTTCGATCCCTGCACCGCCCACCATCGACGAGTCGATTCGAGTTGTCTGCGTTCCTTGCCGAAGTGGCGGAATGGTAGACGCGCCGGACTCAAAATCCGGTTGTGGTGACACAGTGTGGGTTCGAGTCCCACCTTCGGTACCAGACAGTTCGAACGCTTCTACGCCTGCCCAGTGCAGGCGTTTTTGTTTCTGCCGCACAGGCCCCCAGCCAAGGTCGGATGCCAAGCGCGCGGAAGTGCGGCATGCTGTCACCTTCACTTCCGGGGGGGTATTTCGTGCGCGCAACCAGCATAGCCGGTGTTCTGTTGATCATTCTGGGTGCCTTGGGTCTGGGCTACCGCGAGTTCAGTTACACGCAAGAGCGCACTCCGTTGAAAGTGGGCCCGTTGGAGCTGACCGTCTCTGACCGCGAACAGGTCGCCATTCCACCGTGGGTGGCTTGGGCAGTCATCGGTGCCGGGACGTTGTTGCTGGTCGTCGGCAAACGTCGTTGAGCGGACCGGCATGAGTCATGCGCAATCCCGATTCCACTGACGACGCCAATCCAGGCATGGCTTCCCCTGTGGACGCCGTGTCCTTACCGTCCCACATCGGCACCTTCGCGATCCTTGGCCTGCTGGGTGAAGGCGCGATGGGCCGGGTGTACCTGGCGCGCGAGGCCAATCCACCGCGCGAGGTTGCACTGAAGGTGGTCAGCGCCCACTCGCGGCACGCGTTCGAACGCTTTCAGCGCGAAGTGGAAACCCTGGCGCAACTCGAACACGTTGGCATTGCGCGCCTCTATGGCGCAGGCGTTGATGGCGTCAGCGGGCAAGCATGGTTCTCGATGGAGCGCATACAGGGCGAAGACCTCGCAACCCATTGCCAACAGCAGCAGACACCGCTGTCCGTTCGTGTTGCCATGTTGATCCGGGTTTGCGAGGCAGTGAGCTATGCCCACAGCCGTGGTGTACTGCATCGCGACCTCAAGCCTGCCAACATTCTGGTCGACACGAATGGTCAACCGAAGGTGTTGGACTTCGGCATCGCACGCCTGAAGCAATCCGAGCATGGGAATCTGACCCAAGCTGGACAGGTCTTGGGTACCTTGCCTTACATGAGCCCGGAACAGCTCAGCGGATCGCCATCTGCCGACGACGTACGCAGCGATGTCTACGCACTCGGCGCGGTGGCCTACGAACTGTTGAGCGGACAACTGCCTCACCCGCGCCTGAAGACCTCAACCCTGTTCGAGGCGTTGAGCATCGTTCGTGATGAAATTCCGGTTCCGTTGCAGCAACTGAATCGGGCGACACGCGGTGATCTGGCCACTGTCGTGATGACTGCCCTGGCCACCGAACCGGAGCGCCGTTACGCCAGCGCGCAAGCATTCGCGGATGATCTGCAACGCGTACTTTCGCATCGCCCCATCGAGGCCCGCGCGCCGAGTGCGAGTTACGTCTTGTCCCGCTTTGCCCGACGCCACCGGGCCTTGACCTTCGCAATGCTCAGCATCGCGCTCGTTCTTGTTGCGGCCACTATCGTGTCAGTGCGGTTTGCCATCAACGCCGCGCAGGCCCGTGATCTCGCGGCGCAACGCGCTGCCGAAGCCGAAGCAACCGTCAACTTTCTGGACGACATGTTGGCCGCCGCCAACCCCGAACAATCAAAAGGAGGCGATGTCACTGTGCTATCGATGCTGGATGCCAGTGCACGCACGCTGGGCAGCCTAGAAAAGGAACCGACTGTCCTGGTACGTGCAGCGCGGACGCTATCGAGGACCTATCAGGCGCTTGGTCGTCACGACGCCGCGCTGGCCATGATTCAACGTGCGATCACGGTGCAGTCCAAGCTGGGCATTTCGGGTAGTCCGCTTGCCGGTGAACTGATGCATGACCGGATTCGTGTTCTTCTCGCGGCGGGTCGACACGACGAGGCGGGAGCATCGATCGCTCCGCTACGTGCCATGTTGGCGGAACTAACCCCTGAAAATGCCAACGAGTTGCAGACCCGGCTGATTTACACCGAAGCGATGTTGAAAAGCACGCAAGATGATGCGGAGCTCGGCGCGGAAATGCTTCAACGTTTTCTCGAGGTAGCGCACGGACTACCGTCGGACGACATCGACGTGGAATCGGCAAAGATCAGTCTCGCCAACCACTGGCGACGCCAAGGACGACTCAAGGAGGCGCTATCCCTGCTCGACGAACTGATTGCCACTCGCACCGAAATGACAGGGGAATTTGACCAACGAACCCTGCAGGCACGACTCAATCGCGCCAGTGTCCTGGAGTCCCTGGGACAGTTCGATGCCTCGGCCAAAGCAGCGCGCGACGTCTTGCAAGAACGTGAAGTGATCCTTGGTAAACAACACCCCGACAGCCTCAAGGCGGCGCAAATTCTTGCCAATAGCCTTCTTCGACTGAAACGTGCAGAAGAGGCGCTGCCGTTTGCCAAACGCGCAACCGAGGGCTTCGAGCACATTTTTGGTATTTCCAATACACAGACCCAGGTTGCCATGATCTCTCTGGCATGGGCGTATGAAGACACCGGGCAGTTTGAGCTCGCCCTCGACACCTACTCGAGTTTGATTGAGGTGCAACGCGCAGCGGGTTCCGTGCACACCGAGGCGCTGAGCGTACGCAACAACTACGCGATGCTGCTGCACAAGTTGGGTCACGACGCGGCGGCAATCGATCAGCTTCGCGAGCTTCTCCCGATTGTCGAACAACAACTTGGGCGCGATCATCCGTACTACGCCATGTTTCAAAGCAATTTCGGTCTGTGTCTGGCCGCAGACGGTCAGACCGACCAAGCGAAAACAGAACTGGAAGAGGCGATCGTGTCGCTGGAGAAAGCGCTCGGCAGCGAGCACGATCGCACCCGCACTGCCCGCGAGCGTCGGGCCGCGCTGGAGAAGCCAAACCCATGAGCGCGCTATCCACCGTCTTGCCCGGCCTGCTGCTTCTGTTGATCGTCTGGTTGGGCTGGCGTCTGACGCAAACCCGACGCGAACTGCGAACACTGGCTGCCCGACTTGCGCGCCAGCGCGTCGAAGAGCAGCGTCAGCTGCGTCTGCAGGTCGCCGCCGACGAGCGCGAGCGAATCTATGCCGACCTGCATGATGACCTCGGCGCCAAGTTGCTGAGCCTCATCTACAACGCCCAGTCACCCGTCCAGGCCGATCTGGCGCGGGCCATCCTGCAGGACCTGCGTGATGTCGTGACGCGCTCACGCGGCGAGCCAGGCACATTGGGCGATGTGCTCGCGCAAATCGAGGCTGAAGCTCGCCAGCGGCTCGCGGCCGTCAAGGCAGAACTAGTCTGGGACAGCGCCGAGGATTTGCCGGACCCGCCACTCGATCAGGGCGAGGCATTGCACCTGTTCCGCATCGTCAGAGAAGGCATCAGCAACGCCATTCGGCACGCCGAAGCCAAGCGACTGCGTGTCCGTGTACGCCATCAACAGCAGCAATTGCTGCTGGACATCACCGATGACGGTAGTGGAATCCATCTGCCACTCGCCCAACCGGGTCGCGGCATGCAGAACATGCAGCAGCGGGCCGCGGAATTGCATGGCCAAATCGACTGGACGCCTGGCACCACCGGTGGGACCAAGATTCTTCTGACCATGCCCATACGCCTGACACAACCCGTCACGGCGGAGTCCTGATTCGATGACTGAAGCACCACGCCTCGCCTGGATTGTCGAAGACCTGCCGCATGCGCGCGCCTGGGTCAGCGATGCGCTGACCCGAGCCTTTCCCGATATCGAGATCCGCACGGCCGATTGCCTTGCGGCGGCGATGCAATGGCTCGACGCGTCGACAACGTCCGCCCCCGACATCGCCTTGATCGACCTCGGCCTTCCCGACGGGTCCGGCACGCAATTGATTGAGGCCATGCAGCGCCGCTGGAGCGGTGTTCTTTGCGTGGTCAGCACGGTGTTCGACGACGATGCCCATCTGTTTCCGGCATTGCGGGCCGGTGCTCAGGGCTATGTCCTCAAGGATCAGGCGGCCGAACAACTGGCGGAAATCCTGCGCGGCATCCTGAGTGGCCAACCACCCTTGTCTCCCGCCGTCGCACGCCGTTTGCTGAAGCATTTCCAGCCCAGCCTGCCGCAGAGCGCGCCGTCTACCGAGACGCTAACTCCGCGTGAAACCGATGTCCTACGTCTGATTGCGAAGGGTTTCACGGTAGCCCAGGTGGCCGCTTCGTTGAGCCTTTCCCCCCACACTACTGCGGGTTACGTGAAAGACATCTACCGAAAACTCAGCATTTCATCGCGCGCCGAAGCGACCCTGGAAGCCACACGCCGGGGCCTCGTCGACAGCGGCGTGCATTGAGTTTCGCGCGACCGCTCACACTAGTTGCAGTTCGAACGCCTTCAATACGGCGCGGGTGCGATCCCGCACGCCGAGTTTGGAGAGAATGTTCGAGACGTGATTCTTGATCGTCCCCTCGGCCACGCCCAGCGAATTGGCGATTTCCTTGTTGCTGTATCCACCTGCCATCAAGCGCAGGATTTCGGTCTCCCGATCCGTCAACGGGTCGGGACGATCCAGACTGACGAAATCGTTCTGCATGCGTTCCAAGCCAGAGAGCAGACGCTGGGTCATCACCGGCTGTACCAGAGATCCACCGGCCGCCACGCGTTCGATGGCCTCGACCAGTTGTTCCAGCGAAACGTCCTTGAGCAGATAACCGCGCGCACCGGCCTTAATCCCGGCCAGCACCAGTTGATCATCATCGAAGGTGGTCAGAATGATGGTCGGTGGCATGTCGCCGCGAGTTGCCAACGTCTGCAGTGCTTCCAGCCCCGACATCACCGGCATACGCATGTCCATCAACACCACGTCAGGCTGGATCTGGGGGATCAAGTCCAGCGCCTGTTTGCCATCGGCAGCCTCCGCCACCACGCGGATGTTCTCGGACAACTCGAGAAGCGAGCGCACGCCCTGGCGCACCAGCGTTTGATCATCAACCAGACAAACCCGAATCATGCGTTTTCCTCCAGCGGCAAGCGCAGACTGAGCGCAAAGCCCGCGCCCGGTGCGGTGTTGAAACGGATACTGCCATTGAACTCGGCCAAACGCTCACGCATGCCGCGTAAGCCGTTGCCCAAGGTGAGACTGTCTGCACCTCGTCCGTCGTCCTGCGCCTCCAGACAGGCGGTCTGCTGATCCTGATACAGACGCAAGCTCAGGCTGCTCGCCGCACCGTGACGGACGGCATTGGTGATGATTTCCTGCGCGCAGCGCAGCAGTATCTGCGCATGCGCGGGCAGAGAGATACGCAAGGCCGGATCCATGTCCAGGGTGACCTGCAAGGACGGCACCCCTTCGATCAGGGTTCGCATCGCGGTTTGCAGATCCAGCGCATCGTCGTCACGCAGCTTGCTGACCGCTTCACGAACATCGGCCAGCAGCAGCTTGGCCAGCGTCTGCGACTGTCGAACATGGTTCTGAGCCCGACCTTCGGACAGATGGGCCGCGACTTCGAGGTTGAGGCTGAGCGCGGTCAAATGGTGACCGAGCAAATCATGCAGCTCACGCGAAATGCGCATGCGCTCGCTCAGCCGCGAACTCTCGGCCAGCAGCATTCGGGTGGCGCGCAGCTCGGAATTGAGTCGACGTTGTTCGTCGCGCGCCATCATCTGCCGCAGGGCCACCACACTGGTAATGAAGACGAAACTCGAATAGCCAAAAAAAAGTACTGCCTGCAGGCCCGCCTCGATCCAACTGAAACCGACCTGGCTGAACACCGGCACCAGAGCGGCATGCTGGAACAGCAACCAGATGACGCCTACCCACACCGGCATGAACCACGGCAACAGTCCGGCCACGATCATCAGAAACGCGCCAGACAGGCCTGAGCTGGAAAAATGACCGATGCCAATCGCCGAGACCGTAAGCCAGGCGAGCAGACCCCATTCCATCCAGCGACGGCGCGACGCCAACCGGCGCGGCTGGGTCAGCAGCCAATAGGAGAGTCCGAAACTGAAATACGCTCCGCGCCAGAGCAGCACATCGTTGCGACTCAGTCCTTCAGGGAAAAATTCCAGCAACAGTGGTGCACCCATGAACGCCCAGGTGAACAAACCGGCGTAGCGCAACAACTGAAGTGGGTTGAGGTTTTGCAACATGTGCGCATGGTAGCGCTCATGGCGGCTCGCACATCTGCATCAAGTCATGCTGACCATTGGCGGTCGGCGGAATGGACTCGCGCTGTCAGGGCCGGTTATCCGGTGGTCCGTCGGACACTGGCTGACGTGGGCCGCGTTCAAGCACGGTAATGTCGGACTTTTCCCAACTGCCACCAACGTGATACAGCGTGCGCGCCATCTGTCGCATGGGCTGCTGAAACACCGCCTGCGCCACGGCACCGATGGCCGCTCCCGCAGGACCGGCACTCAAGGCACCGATGGCGGGCAGCACGTTGTTGGTGCGCGGCAGCACTTCCATGGTCTGATCGTAGTCACGCTGCGCCAACCCGGTTCGCCCCTGAATGCGGATCTGCGCCGAAGGACTTTCGATCAACAGGTTGTCGGTGGTCGCATTGCCGCCCGCAAAGCGAAAGTCCCCTCGGATCGAATTGAAGGCAAAGCCGCTGGCAAAGAAATCGCTGAAATCCAGCGTCAGACGGCGCGGAATCTCGGTCAGGCTCAACAAGCCGATGATGCGACCCGCACCAGGCTCCACATGCGGCACGCGACCTTTGCCGACCTTGATCTGCAACTGTCCTTCCAGTCTGGCCATCTCGAACTGCGCCGGACCACCGCGCCAATTGACGTCGGCCACGGCATCCGTTGAACCGCCCTCGACCAGTGGCGAGAAGCCCAGACGGCCCATCATCCGGCCAAGATCCTGGCCCGCAAACACGAATTTGAAACGACTTTCCGAACCCTCAATGCGGCGCGACCAGTCGCCGCTGGCATCGAGGCTCAAGTCGTCGCTGCGGGCAGCAAAGTGTTCCAGCAACATGCCATCCGGTGTCTGCCGGGTTCGTAGCTGGACAGAGCCCAGGCGCGCATCGCCCAACTGTGCATCATCGATATCGAAATCCAGCGCTGGCAGCCAGGCAGGATCGACATCGTCCTCCGGCACCGGCGCATCGGGATCATTCGACGACGGCCAATGCAAACGATCAAACCGCCCCACCAAGGCCGCTCCCAACCACTGTTTCGGCCAGCGCAACTCACCTTGCAACTGCTCACCCTCGAAACGAACCAGACCAGCGCCATCGTCCTGCCGCTCGACCTGCACGCGGGATTCGGAAAAGTCGCGGCCGCCCAACTGCAGAATTCCGGCCGACAGATCGATCCGACGGACCTGCGCACCTTGACCCAGGCCCGACAGCGTTGCCCCCACCCAGCCATTGCCATCCAGAACCGGCACACTACCCACCACCTCCAGACCGGACTCGCTGGGCGACTCGTTCAACTCGCCGACGCCGAAGGCGGCAATACCGCGAAATTCGCTGGCCCGCTCGGCCAGACGTCCACGCAAATGCAGAAGCCCGCCCAACTGCAGGTCGATCCGGCCGGATGACGAAGGCAGCAGCAACTCGACGTCGGCGGGCAACCTTTCCTCGGCGGCCTTCCGAAGCGGCGCAGGGAGTTGCAGCGCCGTACCTTGCAGGTCCGACTGCAGACGCACGCTGACGGTCGAGGTCGATCCATCCGAGCGCGGCACGGTGACGCGAGCCGCCCAATCGGAAACCCCTTCGACATGTGGACGCAGCCAGTCCATTTCCGGTCGCAACGCCAGCAGGGAATCCACACTCACGCGACCACGCAGGGAACCTTCGACCAGATGACGAGCGGTGGATGTGAACTGCCCCACCGACAGACTGAGGCTGGTCAACTGATCGGCAAACAGCACGCTCAATTCATCGGCACTGAAACCTGACTCACTGAACTGCAAGCGCCCGTTGGCCGCCTCGAATTGCAAGCCCCAACGGCTGTCGGCCAGATCGGCTTCATGCAAATCAGCATGCCCCTCCAACTCGAAGTGTCCGAGTTCCTTTTTCAATGGCACATGCATGGTCACACTCACATCCGCCTTGCCTCCGACGGACAAACCTTCGATGGCGCTACCGAAGCGTTGTTGCAAAGGACTGCGACGTATCAAGCTCAACAGCGATGGCCCCGTGCCAGAACCCTGCAGGTCCAGCTCAAGAATCGGTCTGCGCAGATCCTCGAAGGTTCCGCTCGCCTTCGCCACGCGATTGCCAAGCACGGAACCGCTGACTTCGGCATCCATGCGCATGTTCAGAAAACGCACCCAGCCGGACAGTTGCTCACCGCGCGGCCAGCCCGGCAAGTAGTCGAGCGTCACGCCATCGACTTCGCCAAAGGCCTCGAACCGCCCCTGCCCGCCGTCGAATGGCCAGTCGTCGAGGTCGCCATGCACCAGCGCGGTGGCCACGTTCAAATGGCCATCGACCAAGGCGCGATTCAGCCATTCCACGGTCTTCGGCGGCATCTTGTTGAGCACCCAGAAATGCTTTGCCGCGCTGACGGAGATGCCCGCAACGCCTTCGCCACGCAAATCAACAAAAGGTCGACTGCCGTCGTTCTGCCACCACACGCTGCCTTCAATCGTTGCCGCGTAGTCGGTTGCTTTCACCTGCAGCGGGGCGGCTTCCAGCGCCCAGCCCTGCCCTTGCGGGTAGATATCGAGACTTCCCTGCAAAGCCGCGCTGATCGGTTCAGCCAGCGACACGGGGGCATCCAGCGCAAAACCTGGCGAATCCAACTGCAATTGGAGATGGTCGGAGTTGCCGTTCACCTGCAGGCTCAAGCCCGTCACGCCAGGAAGGGTGCCAACCGCCTGCCAATGAATGTCTCGCAAGCTCGCGCCCGCCTGCACGATCCGCTCAGCGGTCCACGCCAGTTGCAGGGATTCCACGCGTCCACCGGGCACGGCATCACGCAACCAGCCCGGCAAGGGCGGCAAATCGCCGCCCAGCATCGGCAACCAGTCGAACAGCGGCTGCAAATCGACGGCCTCGACGAACAGGGCCGACCCGGCAGGACTGCGTCCCCATTCGAGCCGCCCGATCTGGCGCTCGGTGTCGCCCTGCCGAACTCGCATTCCCGGCACCACCACGCGAAGCGTGTCGTCCTCCCGCCATGCGCGGGCCATGAGCTCCCACTCATCGGCATCCCAGCGTCTTCCGTCGGTCGCGGCCGCCATGCCCTCCTCTGCATCACTGGCATCCGGGGCGGTGCCTGACGTCGATGCGCTCGGCGAGGCGGAGGACCCTTTGCCACCGCGCAACGATAGTCCGGTCAAACGTGCCTGCAGGGTGGCGTCCTGCACGGCGCCCTCACGCAACGTCATCCACAAAGCGACCTCGCCACTGCCACTGAGTACATGGACCGGCAAGTCGAGCGAGTCCGCAAGCCAGTGGTCCAGCGCCATGGTCGAACTGCCGATGTAGATCTCGCCCGCCTGCAGACCAGGGTCGAGATTGGCGATCCATTGCAGTGGTGGCGAGTCGGCCACATACACCCGCACACCCAATCGCACTCGCCCGCCGACCGTGCGCAGGCGCGCGTCGATACGCGGCAGGGCCAGATGCCGACCGGTGCCGAGATCGCTGATGCCCAGACGGGCTTCTTCCACGCGCAATTCGCCCAACTGCTCGATTTGCGCAAGCAATGCCTGCAGGCCACCGGGACGCGCAGGACCGAGGCCCTGCAATTCCCAACGTCCATCCCGCTGACGTTGCAGCGCGAGGTCGAGTTTGCGCAGACGCAGACTCAACAGCGGTTGACCAGGCCACCATCCGGCGTAGGCGCGAACCAGCAACTCGGCCTCCGACAGCTCAAGTCCCGAATGCCCCGCGTCCGCGCCAATCTTCAGGCCTTGCAGACGCAGCAGGGGGCCACTGCGGCTCCAGCGCGCATCCACCGCGCTGATCGATACCGGTTGCCCGATCTGTTGCTGCAACCATTGCGCGACCTGCTGCGGATGTTGATTCAACAAGGGCAGCAATTGGCTGACCAGCGCGACCAGCGTCGCCATCAACACCAGTGATACGGCGATACCACCCGCTAGCCAGCGGCGCAGTTTGCGCAGCCAACGACGGGAACGGGATATCACAGCAGAACCACGTCGTACTGCTCGATGGCGTAGTGCTCGTCCGGCTGGAAGCGGATCGTCTTGCCGATGAACTCTTCCAGCTCGGCCACGCCCGCCGACTCTTCCTCAAGAATGCGACCGACCACCTTCGGCGACGCGAGCACCAGCAGCTTTTCGGCATCGAACTGACGCACCGCCCGCGTGATCTCGCGGAAAATCTCATAGGTCAGCGTCTCGGCGGTCTTCACCGTGCCCCGCCCTCCACACGCCGGACACAACTCGCAAAGTTGATGCTCCAGACTTTCCGTGGTGCGTTTGCGGGTCATTTCAACTAGACCCAAGGGCGAAAAGTCGTAAACCGTGGTCTTGGCATGATCATTCAACAGCGCCTTTTCGAGCTGCCGCATCACCTGCCGTCGATGCTCGACATCGCCCATATCGATAAAGTCGATGATGATGATGCCGCCCAGATTGCGCAGCCGCAGTTGCCTCGCGACGGCCTGAGCCGCTTCCAGATTGGTGCGGTAGACCGTCTCCTCCAGGTTGCGCGTGCCAAGGAATGCACCGGTGTTGACGTCGACCGTGGTCATCGCCTCGGTCTGATCGATGACCAGATAACCGCCCGACTTGAGCGGAACTTCCTTCTGCATGGCCTTCTGGATTTCGTCCTCGACCCCGTACAGGTCGAAGATCGGCCGCTCGCCGGGATAGTGCTCGATGCGGTCGGCCAACTGTGGGATGAACTGCGAAGCAAAGCGCTGCATGCGCTCGAAGGTTTCGCGCGAGTCCACGCGCACCTTTTCCACGTCATCGTGCAACAGATCGCGCAAGGCACGCACGGGCAAGGCGAGGTCCTCATAGATGCACGCGCCCACCTTCTGCTGCTGCACGCTCTGCTGGATCGCCGACCACAGCCGTCCCAGATAGTCGAGGTCTTCCAGCAAGGCTTCCGGCGCATGCCCATCGGCGTTGGTGCGGACGATGTAACCCAAGCCGGTTGCATCACTCTGGGCTTGTAGTGCGGCCTTCAATCGCGCCCGTTCGACTTCGTCTTCGATTCGCGCCGACACGCCCAGCACTTTGCTGTACGGCAGCAGGACGACATAGCGCGAGGGAATCGATAACTGCGTGGTCAGTCGTGCGCCCTTGCTGCCGATCGGGTCTTTGACGACCTGTACCACCACGTCCTGCCCTTCGCGCAGCAGCTCGGTGATCGGCGGCGTAGGCGTCGCAGGCGGCGAATCGCCTTCCGGAAACATCGAACTCGCGGGCCGGACGATGTCCGACGCATGCAGGAACGCGGCCCGTTGCAAGCCGATTTCCACGAATGCCGCCTGCATGCCCGGCATCACCCGCAACACTTTGCCCTTGTAGATATTGCCGACATAGCCGCGACGCGACGCACGCTCGATGTGCACTTCCTGCAGCATGCCGTTCTCGACGACGGCGACGCGGGTCTCGCGCGGGGTGACATTGATGAGGATTTCTTCGGACACGCGATAACACCCGAATGGCTGTGCCAACCTTATAGCCGAGCAGAGCGGCAGCGAACAGACTGGACAAACGTCGCCCGTACTTTACGCAAGCCCACGTTAAGGCGGCGCGCGACACACCTGTGTGCGCGCCGCGCTGTCTCAGGCTCATCGATGGTCAATCGGCGCACCCAAAAATGGCCCACATTCAGGATGCTGGCGGACGTGGTGAACCCGCTCGCGTCAGCCCTGACGCGCGACGATCCAAGCAGGCAAGGCCTGCAAGGCAGCCAGCAATGCCGGACCATCCTCGCCACCGCCCTGCGCCATGTCGGGACGTCCACCGCCCTTGCCATTGATCTGTCCGGCGACGAAGCCGACCACGTCACCGGCCTTGATCTTGCCTAAGGCGGCGCCGTTGACACCGGCGATCAGCGAGGCCTTGCCCTCATGGCCGCTGGCAAGAAGGATCACGGCGTCCGGCAACTTCTGCTTGAGGTTGTCGACCGCATCACGCAGACCCTTCACATCCAGGCCATCGAGCCGTGCGGCAACCAGCTTGAACCCGCCCACATCGGTGGCATTGCCCGCGAGATCCGCCGCCGCACCCGCCGCCGACTTGGCCTTGAACTGTTCGACGGTCTTTTCCAGTTGGCGTTGACGATCCAGCAGTTGGCGCAGCTTGCCAGCCACATCGGCGGCACTCGCGCCGAGCAGATCGGCGACTTCATCCAGTCGCGATTCTTCTTCCCGAATGAAGGCCAGCGCGCCCGCGCCGGAAACCGCTTCGATACGGCGAACCCCCGAAGCCACGCCGCCTTCGGAGACGATCTTGAAGACGCCGATGTCGCCGGTCCGGCTGGCATGCGTACCGCCACACAACTCGGTGGAGAACGCGCCCATCTTCAGCACCCGCACCTCTTCGCCGTACTTCTCGCCGAACAGCGCCATCGCGCCGAAATCCAGCGCTTCCTGCATGCCCATGTGATGAACTTCGACGGCCACGTTGCGGCGGATCTCGGCATTGACCAGCGCTTCCACGCGGGACAGTTCCAATGCGCTCATCGGCTGGAAATGCGAGAAGTCGAAACGCAGGCGCTCGGGAGCGACCTGCGAGCCCTTCTGCGCCACGTGATCGCCCAGCACCTCGCGCAATGCGGCGTGCAACAGATGGGTCGCGCTGTGGTTGAGCACGATGGCCTGACGACGCGCCGAATCGACCTCGGCGCTCAGCACATCCCCCGACCTCAGGCTGCCCTGCGCCAACGTGCCGACATGACCGAAATACACCCCGGCCAGCTTCTGTGTGTCGGAGACATCGAACTGCGCGGCGGCACCCAGCAGCCGCCCGTGATCGCCCACCTGTCCGCCGCTTTCCGCATAGAACGGGGTGCGATCCAGGATCAAAGTCGCCGATTCGCCTGCCTGCAACTGGTTGACGGACTGACCGTCACGCACGATCGCCAACACTTTCAGTCCCGCACTCTGCAGGCTTTCGTAGCCGAGGAACACGGTGGGACTGAGCGTGGCCACCAATTCCGCCGACAGACTGCTGCTGCCCGCGAACTTGCTAGCCGCCCTGGCCTGCTCGCGCTGCTGCGCCATGGCGGCGTCGAAGCCCGCCATATCGACACTCAGACCGCGCTCGCGTGCCATATCGGCGGTCAGATCGACCGGGAAGCCATAGGTGTCGTAAAGGCGGAACGCGTCCGCGCCAGGAATCTCCGCACCACAACGTGCAGCAATGTCGTCAAAAATCCGCATGCCCTGATCCAGCGTCTCGGCAAAGCGCTCCTCCTCCGCTTTCAGCGCTGCCTCCACCATGGCCTGCTTCTGGCGCAGTTCGGGATAGGCCTCGCCCATCTGTTCGACCAGCGCGGCGACCATGCGGAAGAAGAAGGACTCGCGGACGCCGAGCATCCAGCCGTGACGCAGGGCACGACGGATGATCCGACGCAGTACGTAGCCACGACCTTCGTTACTGGGCAGCACGCCGTCGACGATCAGGAAGCTGCAGGCGCGGATGTGATCGGCAATCACGCGCAGCGATTTGTTTTCCAGATCGCTGGTCGCGGTCAGTGCCGCGGCGGCCTTGATCAGTGCCTGGAACAGATCGATCTCGTAGTTGGAATGCACGTGCTGCAACACGGCGGACACGCGCTCCAGGCCCATGCCGGTATCCACACACGGCGCGGGCAGCGGCACCAGGCTGCCGTCCGGTTGACGGTCAAACTGCATGAACACGTTGTTCCAGATTTCGATGAAGCGGTCGCCGTCTTCATCCGGGCTACCGGGCGGGCCACCCGCGATGTGGGCACCGTGGTCGTAAAAAATCTCGGTGCACGGCCCGCACGGACCGGTGTCGGCCATCTGCCAGAAGTTATCCGAGGCATACGGCGCACCCTTGTTGTCGCCGATGCGGATGATGCGCTCGATCGGAATGCCGACATCCTTGTGCCAGATGTCGAAGGCTTCGTCATCGGTGTGATAGATCGTGACCAGCAGGCGATCCTTGGGCAGCTTCCAGACCTCGGTCAGCAGTTCCCAGGCCCAGCAGATGGCGTCTTTCTTGAAGTAGTCGCCGAAGCTGAAATTGCCCAGCATTTCAAAAAAGGTGTGATGCCGCGCGGTATAGCCAACCTGGTCGAGATCGTTGTGCTTGCCACCGGCACGCACGCAACGCTGACTGGAAACGGCACGCTTGTAGCTGCGCTTGTCACCCCCCAAAAACACGTCCTTGAACTGCACCATGCCCGCGTTGGTGAACAACAGGGTCGGATCGTTGCCCGGCACCAGCGAACTGGAGGCGACAATCTGGTGACCCTTGGACTGGAAGAACTGAAGAAAATCCTGGCGGATGTCGTTACTGGATTTCATGCGGGCGGGGCGTCAAAGGCGGCGAGACGCGCATGATGCCGGATGCGTCGAGCAGCGAAAAGCACTGCAACATGGCGAATCTGCCGCGCTGTCGCACAATGCGGCGACATTCGCCCCTGCAACCCGCCGCCAAGGAGCCGCTCATGGCACGCAGCAAAGCCTGGACCCCCTTTCCGCATGACAGCAAAGGCTTCGACTACCCGGACAGCAAACTGGAAAAAGCCTGGCCCAAGTTGCATGCGGGCGATCAGGAGCCATTCCCGGATACGGACGCGGTTGCGGGCTGGCTGAAGTCGAACAAGTCGCTGGGCAAGCTCGATGCGGCGGAAACTGCCAGCCAACTGCAAGACGCCTGGCGGGCCTTTCACGCCGGTGACTTCCAGTCTGCCTTTGAACTCGGCGAGGCGCTGGGCCCGCTGGGCGCCTCGGTAGCCTGCAAAGCGGGCGGCATTCATGCCACCTATCTGCTCGACAACGACAAGCAGCAATTGCAACGCTACGAACAATTGGTCGGCCTGGCGGAAGGCGCCGTCGATGCGCTGCCCAAACTCGCCAACAGCCACTATCGGCGGGCCTTTGCGCTAGGCCGCTACAGCCAGAGCATCTCGATTGCCAAGGCACTGACCCAAGGGCTGGCCGGCAAGGTCAAGGAAAGCCTCGACGCCACCCTCAAGCTCGCCCCCAAACACGCCGAAGCGCACACCGCACTCGGCCTCTACCACGCCGAAATCATCAACAAGGTCGGCGGCATGCTGGGCGGTCTCACCTATGGCGCCAAGGCTGCCACCGGCGAAAAACACCTGCAGACCGCGCTGGAACTGACTCCCGACTCACCCATCGCGTGGATCGAATACGGCAACGGTCTGATGCTGTTGTACGGCGACAAGCGCGAGGACGATGCCGCCGAAGCCTACGCCAAAGCCGCCAAACTCAAACCCAAGGACGCGATGGAGAAACTCGACGCCGAGTTTGCCAAGTCGCAGATCGAGGACTGAGCACGTCGGCGACCACAGCCCGCGAATGCGCTCTGCCTGACCGAATCACCCGTCAGGCAGAACGCAGGGGCTACATCAAACTCCGCATTGCGGCCTGCAGGCCGTCCGGCGTCAATGCAAACATCCGGTCTTCGACCAACTCGCGCACCAACTGGGTGGACATCGGGTAACGCCAGCGATCCACCGGTACCGGATTGATCCAGACCAGTTTGCGGAAGTGATCACGCAGTCGGCGAAAGCTGGCTTCACCGGGTTCGGCGTTCCAATGCTCGACGCTGCCGCCGGAATGGGTGATTTCGTAGGGGCCCATGGCGGCGTCACCGACAAAGACGATTTTGTAATCGGGGTTGTAGCGGGCCAGCAGGTCGGAAAGCGGAATCTTGCTGCTGCCGCGCCGCTGGTTGTCGGTCCAGACGTGGTCGTAGATGAAGTTGTGAAAGTAGAAATGCGCGAGGCGTTTGAACTCGCTGCGCGCCGCACCGAACAACGCTTCGCACACCGCAACGTGATCGTCCATCGAGCCGCCAATATCGAGGAACAGCAGCACCTTCACGGCGTTGCGCCGTTCAGGGCGCAATTTCACATCAAGCAAACCACCCTCTCTGGCGGTGGCCGCGATGGTGCCCGGCAGATCGAGTTCTTCCGCCGCGCCTTCACGCGCAAAGCGCCGCAGTTGGCGCAAGGCGGTCTTGAAGTTGCGTGAGGACAACTCGGCGTCCCCATCCAGATTGCGGTACTCGCGCCGTTCCCACACCTTGGCGGCCATGCGTCCGCCGCCGTGCGGACCGACGCGAATGCCGCCTGGATGATATCCACCGGAACCAAACGGACTGGTGCCGTTGCTGCCGATCCAGCGGTTACCGCCGTGATGGCGTTCCTTCTGTTCGGCCAAGCGTTCACGAAAGCGCCGCATCAGTTCTTCCAGACCGCCAAGCCGTTGGATCTGCGCCTTCTCTTCGTCCGTGAAGGTGCGCTCGAACTCGCGACGCAGCCAGTGTTCCGGAATGGCTGCAAATGTCTCGTCCGGCACTCGGGAGGCACCTTGCCAGAATCGCCCGAACGCACGGTCGAAGCGATCAAAATGACGCTCGTCCTTGACCAGCACGGCGCGCGCCAACGCGTGAAACTGCTCGATGTCGGCGAAGGCCAGATCGGCCTGCAGTGCCGCCATCAAATCCAGCCACTCGCGCAGGCTCACCGGCAGCTTTTCCGCCCGCAAGGCATCGAACAGCCCGAGCAGCATGTTGGGTCAGCGCTGCTGGCGACGATGCAGGAAGGCCAGTCGCTCCAGCAACTGCACGTCCTGCTCGTTCTTGATCAAGGCACCATACAGAGGCGGAATCGCCTTGCTGGCATCGGGGTTATGCAGCGCCACGGCCGGGATTCGATCTGCCAGAAGCAGCTTCAGCCAGTCGATGAGTTCGGAGGTCGAAGGCTTCTTCTTCAGGCCAGGCACGTCGCGCAGTTCGAAAAAGGCATCCAGCGCGCGTTGGACCATCTGATTTTCGATCTCCGGAAAGTGCACGGCGACGATTTGCTCCAGCGTCGGGCGATCCGGAAAGGCGATGTAGTGAAAGAAGCAGCGGCGCAGGAAGGCATCCGGCAGTTCCTTCTCGTTGTTGGAGGTGATGATGATGATCGGCCGATGCCGCGCACGCACCGTATCGCCGGTTTCGTAGACGTGGAACTCCATGTGGTCGAGTTCCTGCAGCAGATCGTTGGGAAACTCGATGTCCGCCTTGTCGATTTCGTCGATCAGCAGCACCACACGTTGATCCTGCTCGAACGCTTCCCACAACTTGCCGCGCCGGATGTAGTGCCGCACATCGTGAACGCGCGGGTCGCCGAGCTGCGAGTCGCGCAGTCGGCTCACCGCGTCGTACTCGTACAAGCCCTGCTGCGCCTTGGTGGTCGACTTCACATGCCAGGCCAGCAAGGGCACTCCCATCGCCTCGGCGACTTCTTCCGCCAGCATGGTCTTGCCGGTGCCCGGCTCACCTTTGATCAGTAGAGGTCGCTGCAAGGTGATCGCGGCGTTCACCGCCAACATCAATGCCTCGGTGGCGACATAGCGCTCGGTACCCTGGAACTTCATCGGCGTGCTTCGGTGGCGGTGGGAACGGCAAGGCTAGCGCATGACTGTGCGCAAAGGATGAGGAACGGCATCCCGCTCGAACGCGACTAGGCCGCGTCCGCGTTGTGCTTCGCTAGGAGCCTGTCGGACTTGAAAGGGAATCGGCTGCAAATCCGTCTGGGCGGTCCATTATTCGCCGCTTCCTTGGGCAATAGTTCAACTATTGCCCAGCGAAACCGGCAAAAACTGTCCTCGCCCAGCCGAATTTTCGCTTCGATTCTTCAAGTCCGACAGGCTCCTAGGCGAAACGTGGCGAGAATCCGCACCGGCTGGCGCGCAACACCAAACTGGACTCAGGCCTTTCGCAAGGCCTCGGCGATCGGACGAAGAAAGCTGGCGGCGCGCTCGCAGGCGATGTCCGGTGATTCAGCGCTGGCCAAGGTGCTGACCAAGGCGCTGCCAATGACGACGGCGTCCGCGAAATCCGCAATTCGTTTCGCGCTGTCGGCATCGCGAACGCCGAAGCCAACGGCGATCCGTGAGGACGAAACACTGCGAATCGCGGCGACGCGGGTTTGCACATCGGCCAGATCTAGCTTTCCAGCGCCGGTAACCCCCGCAAACGACACGTAATACAGATATCCCTGTGCGCCGTCAGCCAGTTGCTTCAGACGGTCACCGGTGCTGGTCGGCGCGGCCAGAGGCACCAGTGCGAGCTGTTGTGCGTTCAAGGCCGCGCGCACCGGCGCCGACTCCTCGGGCGGACAATCCACCAGCAGCACGCCATCCACACCGGCCTGCGCCGCGGCTTCGGCAAATCGATCAAGGCCGAACATTTCGACGGGATTGAGGTAACCCATCAGCACGACGGGCGTGCGGTCGTCGGACTCGCGAAACGTCTTGACCATACCCAGCACGGTTCGCAGCCCGACTTTGCGCGCCAGCGCGCGCTCGCTGCTCTGCTGAATGACTGGGCCATCCGCCATCGGATCGGAAAACGGCACGCCCAATTCGATGATGTCCGCACCTGCAGCAACCAATGCATGCATCACCGGCACGGTCGACTCAACGGAGGGATCACCCGCGGTAATGAAGGGGATCAAGGCAGCACGGTGCAAGGCCGCCAGCGAGTCGAGACAACGATCAATTCGTGTGTGCATATCCGATTTTCCAGAGGCAGGCGCGCGGCGCGCTGCGATGTTGCATCAAAGCGAAATACCTTCGCGCCGGGCGATGGTGTAAATGTCCTTGTCGCCACGTCCGGACAGATTGCACAGGATCATTGCGTCTTTCGGCATGCGCTGCGCCTGCTTGATGGCCATGGCGACGGCATGACTGGATTCTAGTGCGGCCAGAATGCCTTCGGTGCGCGCCAGCAGATGGAACGCCTCCATCGCCTCGGCGTCAGTCACACCTTCGTAGATGGCACGACCACTGTCTTTCAGGAACGCATGCTCGGGGCCGACGCCCGGATAATCCAGTCCTGCCGAAATCGAATGGGTTTCGATGATCTGGCCATCGTCATCGCACAGCAGATAGGTGCGATTGCCGTGCAGTACGCCAGGGCGCCCAGCAGCCAGCGAGGCCGCGTGACGGCCAGTTTCGATGCCGTCACCCGCCGCTTCGGCACCGTAGATGGCGACCTCACGGTCATTGAGGAACGCATGAAACAGACCGATGGCATTGCTGCCGCCGCCCACGCACGCGGTCAGCGCGTCGGGAAGGCGGCCATACTGTTCCAGCATCTGCGCCCTCGCCTCCTGGCCAACCACCGCATTGAAATCACGCACCATGCGCGGATACGGGCTGGGTCCAGCTACCGTACCGATGATGTAGAACGTGTCGTGCACATTGCTGACCCAATCGCGCATTGCCTCGTTGAGCGCGTCCTTGAGGGTTTTCGAGCCGGAGCTGACAGCGACCACCTTGGCACCGAGCAGCTTCATGCGGAAGACGTTGATCGCCTGACGCTCGATGTCGGTCTCGCCCATGTAGACGACGCACTCCAGTCCCAGACGCGCGGCCACCGTCGCCGAGGCGACGCCGTGTTGACCCGCGCCGGTCTCGGCAATGATTCGGGTCTTGCCCATGCGCTTGGCCAGCATCGCCTGGCCGATGGTGTTGTTGATCTTGTGCGCACCGGTGTGATTGAGGTCTTCGCGCTTGAGCAGAATCTGCGCTCCGCCCACATGTTTCGACAAACGCTCGGCGGCATAGATGGGCGACGGACGCCCAACGTAGTGCTTGAGGTCGTAGGCCAGCTCGGCGAGAAACTCCGGATCGTTCCGGTAGTGGTCGTAGGCGTCCGCAAGCTCGCGTAGCGGCTCGATCAGGGTCTCGGCAACGAAGCTGCCGCCAAACTGACCAAAGTGCCCGCGAGCATCGGGGTACTGGTAAAAATCACTGACTTCAAGCTGCGACATCGGCGCGTCTGACCTCTTCCACGAAACGCTGCATTTTCTCCGCGCATTTGATGCCCGGAGCACTCTCAATTCCACTGGACACATCGACGGCGCATGGGCGCACCCGACGCACCGCCATACCGACATTGTCGGGGCTCAGACCACCGGCAAGCCAGACCTTGCTTCGATCCTGCGGCAGTTGATCCCAGTCGAACACCTGCCCTGACCCACCGCTGCCGCCCGGCGCATGACTGTCGAACACGAATCCCACCGCATGCGGATAGTCCGACAACCACGCGGCGAGATTCGTCATGCCACGCATCGGCACCGCTCGTAGGTAGGCCAACTCAGCGTGCTCGCAGAACGGGGCTGACTCACTGCCATGAAACTGGATCAGATCGGGCTTGAGAACACTTGCCAGTTCCGCAAGCTGCGCCGCATCGGCATCGACCACCAGAGCAACGACACGCGGCATCGGCAGGCCTGCAGACAGGCTCTCGCGCAGTCGCAGCGCCTGCGTCAGATCGATACAGCGCGGACTTTTCGGCGCAAAAATCATTCCGATGGCATCGACACCCAGATCCTGCGCAAGGCGCACGTCGTCGACCCGCGTCATGCCGCAAAACTTGATGTGGGTGCGCGTCGGCGAGTCGATGTTCACCGTCTCATTCTGCCGCATCGTCTCCATCATCGGCGTCTAATGCAGGTGTAGAGGCCAATTCCTCCGAAGCCTGCAAGGAAAAGCTGACTTCCTCCGGCAGGTGAAACCAACGCGGATACAACGGCCCAAGAAACACCAGTCCCTGCGCTGGCGCGGTCGGACCCGCCACCGCGCGATCACGCCCGCGAAGCAGTTCAGCCAGCCACGCCGGTTGTCGCTCACCACGCCCGACCGGGATGAGGCTGCCGACGATGTTGCGAACCATGTGGTGCAGGAATGCATTCGCCTGGACGTCGATGATCACGCGATCCGCGTCGCGCGCGACGGACAGACTGTGCAGCGTGCGAAAGGGATTGGGTGCCTGGCAGGCAAGGGTTCGAAATGCGGTGAAGTCATGCTCGCCAACCAGGTGCTGCGCGGCAGCATGCATGCTGTCGACATCGAGCGTCTCGCGAACCCAACTGTACTGAAGGCGGTCCAGCGCAGGGCGAGCCAGACGATTGAGGATGTGATAGCGATAGCGCCGCGCACGGGCGGCAAATCGGGCGTGAAAACTGGCTTCTACCGGCTGCACCCAACGCAGGGCCACAGCATCCGGCAGATTGGAATTGCCACCCAGCAACAAGGCGCGTGGACTCCGCTCCACATCGATATCGAAATGGATCACCTGACAACGCGCGTGCACACCACTGTCGGTCCGTCCGGAACAGGTGACGCTGACCGGCGCATCGGCCACTTTGCTCAGGGCACGCTCGACGGCGCCCTGCACGGTTTCGCCATGCGGCAACCGCTGCCATCCAAGAAACCCGCTGCCGTCGTATTCAACACCCGCCGCAAAACGCATGCTCCGGACTTCCTCTCAAGTGGTCGGACAACCGGCAGCACAACAGGGTGCGCCGTTCAAAAACAAAGGGCGCCATCGGCGCCCTTTGTCAGCCAAGCCAAGTGTGGTGTCAGCGAATGCTGTCGAGCAAGCCGCGCGCCTCGGCTCGCTGTGCCGGACTACCCTCACCGGTAACTTCTTCAAGCATGCCACGCGCACCTTCCACGTCGCCCATGTCCAGATAGGCACGCGCCAGTTCCAGTTTGGTGGCGGCGGCATCCTCATTACCCAGGTCGATACCGAGATCATCGGACTGATCGACGGCGTCGACGGCGTCACCAGACTGGCTGCTGGTTGTGGGCTCAATAGACAGAGAGTCGCGGGAGAAATCAGGCATATCCAGCGAGGCATCGGCCAGGTCGATGGTTCCGACCGTCAGTTCGGCAGAGCGCAAACGGTCACCGAACTCCTGGGCTTCCTGATCGAAATCCAGACCCGCAGACAACGAGTCCAGATGCGCGTCGTCAGCCAAGGACAATTCTGCATCGAACGAGGGGGGCGACGTCGCATCGTTCTCGTGCAAGGACGGAGCCTCGAACGCGGGGGCAGTGACAGCCGGTGCGGAGGCATCGGCAAAGTCATCCGGGAAGGAAATTTCTGCGGTCTTGACCTCACTGCTGTCAACCACGTCCACATGGTCGTCCGCTTCCGACGCTGACACCAGTGAAGCGCCGCCATACACCACGAACAGCGGATGATCCGGCAACAACTCACGTCCCATGGCAAGCGTCTCCTGCCAGGCCGGATCTTCCGAGTCGTAAACCTGGGCGTACATCGCTTCGGCCGCACCTTCGAAGTGCTGTGCATCCGCGCGTTCGAAGTAGTAGCGAACCAGCTCCAGATGCCGGGTCAGGTCGTCGGGTTGCTCGGCAAGCTGCTGCAGCAATTCATTCTCGCGATCGGAAATCAGATCATCCGAATCCGCCGCTTGCTCGTTTTCGTTGCCGGGCAGCCCCAGCGCACTGACGTCCAGGCGAGACGCATTGCCTGCGGTGCCACTACCACCGCGTTTACGACGCGCAATCAGCGCAATCAGGGCAAGCAGCACCGCGGCACCGCCACCGAGCACGGCATAGTTCTGATACCAGGCCTGAGCGACCGGCTCGGTAGGCGTTTCCGCGCTCGGCGTCACGGCGGGTTGCTGCGCGGGGCTTTCCGTCGCCGTCGGTGTCTGGGCGCTGGTATCGGCCAACGGCTCATCCATGTCGTCGGTTGTGGTCATTGTGTCGGTTGTGACGTCCGCGTCCGTCGCAGTGCCATCGGTGGCGACGGCCGCATCGGTCGCAATGGGTTCCGTCACGGGCGGATCCACCGGCAAAACGGTGCTGGCCTCTTCAGACGCGGGGGGCGTTGACGCTGCATCCGTCGAACTGCTCGCGCCGCTCGCCGCGTTTGCCGCCTCGACGCGCTGCGCTTCCAACTCCGCCAAACGCTGCTGAAGCGCCTGCAGCTCGCTATCACGCATGCTCAGCAGACGCTCGCTGTCTTCGCGAATTTTCTCGAGCTCTTGAACGCGCGAGCGCAATTCGCTGTTTTCCTGGTCAAGTGTTTCCACCTGTTCCTTCGAACGACTGAGCTCCGCGCGCAACTCAGCACCGCCACCGGCATTGCTGGCACCCGACTGGGCGCCGGTCGCTTCGTTGCTACCACTCGGCGGCACCAGCGCCAGACGTGACTCGGCGCGCTCGACGGGCGGCGAATCTGCCGTGATCGACGCGGCACTGTCGGCGGGCTGGACGGTACTCGTTGTGCTGACCGAGGCAGCCCCGGTCTGTTCGCGAACCTGCATGGCGGCCTGTGCCGCACTGACTGAAACGATGTCATCTCGCGACGGAATGCGCAGAACCGCACCTTTACGCAATCGATTGACATTGCCGTTGATGAAGGCATCGGGATTGGCCCGAAGCAAGGCCAGCATCATTTGATTGACGTCGACACCCGAATCCGGTCGGGTTTCCAGCGCGATGTTCCACAGTGCCTGACCATCGCCAACTGGACCATAGCTTTCGCCTGCCACGTAGCGAGGCACCGAAGGCGTCGCGGGCGCGGTGTTGGCAGCGGCGGCCGTGATCGGCGGCGGCGTGTCCAAGGGTGTTTCGGTAACTTCGGCGGGCGCAACGGGTGCCTCCGCCAGCGGCATGACCTGCGCCGGGGCGCCACGCGCCATCAACGGCGGATCAATCAGCATGGTGTATTCGCGCAGCAACTTGCCGCGCGCCCATTCCGCTTCCAGTAGCAAGGAAATGAAGGGCTCGTTGATGCGTCCACTGCTGCGAATGCGCACCACCGCTGAACCATCCGAGGTTTCGACAACCTCAAACACCAGATCATCCAACAGGGCGGCGTTCGGTCGGTCGAGGCCAATACGCTCGAAGGCCTCGCGCGGTGCCAGCTTCACCGACAACTCGGCGACTTCTGCCGCACTGGCGCTGAGAATCGGGATCTCCGCCAGCAAAGGCTCGTTCAGATTGGATTTGACCTGGATCTGCCCGAACCCCATCGCAAAGATGGGAGAGGTTCCCAGGGCGAGCGCCAATGCCATCGGCAGTCGAATCATCTTTCTCATTTGAGACTGTCCCCCATCCTGAACGGATGTGTGCTTGGTCGGAAAGCCGTCACAGGGACTCGGAAACTAGAATCCACATGACATCGCTGAGCTAACTATAAGTGAGCTTGGGCTTTTTACCAACAGTCACAAAGTTTTGCAGCGGCAAAATCGCTTCCAAAGCGTGGCCCGGATCACAAATAAGCAGCGACTCGTGCCGATGCGACTTCAGTTGCCCTCGGCCAATAGCAATTCGGCGATCTGCACGGCGTTCAACGCGGCCCCCTTGCGGATATTGTCGGCAACGATCCAGAAGTTGAATCCCAAGGGATGGGAAATGTCCTCGCGCAGGCGTCCCACACTGACTGGATCCTTGCCTGCGGCGTGGGTAACCGGTGTCGGATAGCCACCCGGGCGGCGCTCATCGACGATCTGCAGGCCCGGCGCCTTGGACAGTAATTCCCGCGCGTGCGCCAGGGTGAGCTTTTCGCGGGTCTCGATATGCACCGCTTCCGCGTGCCCGTAGAACACCGGTACGCGAACGGCGGTCGGATTCACCTCAATGCGATCATCACCCAGAATCTTGCGGGTTTCCCAGACCAGCTTCATCTCTTCCTTGGTATAGCCGTTGTCCAGGAAGTCATCGATATGCGGAATCAGGTTGAAGGCGATCTGGACCGGAAAGCGCACGCATTCCGGCGATTGGAAGGCCAGCATGGCCGCGGTCTGCTTGCCCAGTTCTTCCAACGCCGAGCGACCCGCACCCGACACCGACTGGTAAGTCGCGACATTGATGCGCGTGATGCCGACGGCGCGATGGATCGGCGCCAGTGCCACCAACATCTGCATGGTCGAGCAATTCGGATTGGCGATGATGCCGCGCGGGCGGTTCCGGATCGCTTCCGGGTTCACCTCGGAAACCACCAAGGGAACGTCATCGTCGTAGCGAAAGTGCGAGGTGTTGTCGATGACCACTGCACCGGCTGCCGCCGCCCTCGGTGCGTGATCACGACTGACGCTGCCGCCAGCCGAAAAAAACGCGATGTCCACGCCCTTGAAATCAAAATCAGCCAAGTTGCGAACCGTGTAGCTGCGCCCCGCGCATCGGACGCTGTCGCCCGCCGAACGCTCGCTGGCCAGCGGGATGAAGTCCTTCATGGGAAATCCGCGCTCACCGAGGATTTCCAACAGGGTTTCACCGACGGCACCGGTGGCACCGACCATTGCGACAGTCACAGGCTTCTTCATGTTCGAGTTCCAGACATTCGGGGGTGACGCCGCGAAACGTGCATCGACGCCGTGGCTCACACGCAATCTACCGCAAAGCATGATTGCTGCGCCGCACGACGACGCGGCATGCGAAAAAGTTATCAGCCCACCGCCGGGGTCGCGACCTGCACGTCGCCGCACTGCGCACGGTGACGCAATGCCTGATCCATCAGGACCAGCGCCATCATCGCTTCGGCAATCGGCGTGGCACGAATGCCGACACAGGGATCGTGCCGACCATGCGTCACGACCTCCGCCTCCGCGCCGGATTTGTCGATGCTTCGACCGGGCAGGCGAAGACTCGACGTGGGTTTGAGCGCCAGCGAGCAAATCACATCCTGGCCACTGCTGATGCCGCCGAGAATGCCGCCGGAATGGTTGCTGAGAAAACCGTTCGGGCTGATTTCATCGCGGTGTTCAGTGCCCAACTGGCCCGCCACGGCCATGCCATCACCGATCTCCACACCCTTGACCGCGTTGATGCTCATCATCGCTGCCGCCAACTCGGCATCGAGCTTGCCATACAGCGGCGCGCCCCAACCGACCGGCACACCTTCGGCCACAACGGTCACCTTGGCACCCACCGAATCGCCCGACTTGCGCAGCGCATCCATGTAGTTTTCCAGCGTGTCCAGCATGCTGGCGTCCGGCCAGAAGAAGGGGTTTTCCTCGACCACGTCCCAATCGAACTGCTGCGGACAGTGCGGTCCGAGCTGTGACAGGTAGCCCCGCACGCGAATCCCGAAGCGCTGCGCCAGCCATTTCTTGGCAATCACACCGGCGGCCACCCGCACGGTGGTCTCGCGCGCCGACGAGCGCCCGCCACCGCGATGATCGCGGATACCGTATTTGTGCCAGTAGGTGTAGTCCGCATGTGCCGGACGGAATACCTCGGCCAAGTTGCCGTAATCCTTGCTGCGCGCATCGGTATTGCGGATCAGCAAGGCGACCGGCGTACCCGTGGTAACACCCTCAAACACGCCGGAAAGGATCTCGACTTCGTCAGCTTCACGACGTTGTGATGTGTGTCGACTGCGCCCTGTGGCACGGCGTTCGATGTCGTGCCGAAAGTCCTCCGGCGCGATCGCGATTCCTGGCGGCAAGCCGTCAATGACACCGCCGATCGCAGGGCCATGGCTTTCACCGAAGGTGGTGACACGCAACAAGGTGCCAAAGGTATTGTCAGACATGCCGTTTCGCCGAAGTCAGAGGGAGGCGCGAAGCAGGCTCAATCACGCGCGTCTGCCAGCGCCTTGATCGTAGCGGCGTGTGCCACGAGATCACCGCGCTCAACGACAAATATGCCCATTTGTCCGACTTTGAACTCGACCCAGGCGAACGGCACTTCCGGCAACAACTGCACCAGCGCCCGCTCGGATTCACCCACTTCGCAGATCAGCAGACCGTTGTCACTGAGATAGTCCGGCGCATCACGCAAAATCCGCAGTGCCAGATCCAGGCCATCCTCGCCAGCGCGCAGGCCCAACTCGGGCTCGTAGGCATATTCCTGCGGCAGGGCGGCCACTTCGTCATGGGTGACGTAGGGTGGATTGCTGACGATCAGGTCATACCGCTGTCCTTCCAGCGCGGTAAACAGATTCGACTGGATGGCCTGCACGCGCTCACCCACCTGGAACCGTTCGATGTTCTCGTTCGCCAGAGCCAGTGCATCCTCGCTCAGGTCGACCAGATCAACCTGCCAGTTCGGCTGGTAGACCGCGGTCGCAATGCCGATGCAGCCCGACCCGGTGCACAGATCCAGCACACGAGTGACCTCGCGACCACCCAGCCACGGTTCGTAGCCCGCCTCGATCAACTCGGCAATCGGCGAACGCGGCACCAGTGCGCGCGGGTCACTGAGGAAGCTGAGCCCGGCGAACCAGGCTTCTCCGGTCAGATAACAGGCCGGAATGCGCTCCTCGATGCGACGTTCGAACAACTGCAGCACGTCGAGTTTTTCCTCGGCCGTCAGCCGGGCCTGCCCGAAGGTCGGATTCAGATCATGCGGCAGATGCAGGGCGTGCAACACCAGCTGGGTCGACTCATCCAGAGCATTGTCGTAGCTGTGACCAAACGTCAGCCCGGCCGCACCGAAACGACTGGCGCCAAAGCGGATGAAATCGATGATGGTGGAAAGTTCACTACTCATGGCAGGGTCAATCGGTCTGGGCCGTGCAGTATAAACGTGCCTTTCCCCCGCACCGAGCGCCGCCATGAGCACACCCTCGTTCAGCCCCGAAGTGGATGGCGTCATTCCCGGCAGCGATGGCTGTTTCCGCTGTTGGTGGCATGGCGGTCTACCCGACTACGCGCACTACCACGATCACGAATGGGGCCGTCCGGTCGCCGATGACCGCCGTCTATTCGAAAAGGTCTGCCTCGAAGGCTTTCAATCCGGCCTGTCCTGGCTGACCATCCTGCGCAAACGTGAGCATTTCCGCGCTGCATTCGCCGGTTTCGACATCGAGCAGATGGCGCGGTTCGGTGAACAGGACGTCGCCCGCTTGCTGCAGGATGCGGGCATCGTGCGCCACCGCGGCAAGATCGAGGCGGTGCTCAACAACGCCCGTCGTGCCTTGGCACTGCGCGACGAAGCGGGCTCGCTGGCGGCCTTCTTCTGGCGTTACGAACCCGACAGCGCCGAACGCCCGAAGCAGTTTGATCGCCCCAGCCTGTGTGCGATGACCCAGTCACCCAGCTCG
Organism: Lysobacteraceae bacterium; assembly: GCA_041395245.1. Classification (GTDB taxonomy): domain Bacteria; phylum Pseudomonadota; class Gammaproteobacteria; order Xanthomonadales; family Xanthomonadaceae; genus Aquimonas. The sequence goes on along the minus strand of JAWLAY010000005.1, from coordinate 300,328 downwards.
CTGGCACTGTCCAAGGCGCTGAAGAAACGCGGATGGGCGTTTGTCGGTCCAACGACGATGTATGCGTTCATGCAGTCGGTCGGCATGGTCAACGATCACATGGCAGCCTGCGACTTTCGTGCGCAAGTCGAGCAAGCGCGCGCCGCGTTCCAGCGTCCGCGCTGATCGCATGGGATAATCGCCGACCTTCCTGCTTCTGCCATTGCTGCCATGACCGATCAAGCCAAACTGTTGGTGACCTGCGCCCTGCCCTATGCCAATGGCCATCTGCATCTCGGCCATCTGGTCGGCTATATCCAGGCTGACATCTGGGTGCGTGCGCAACGCATGCAAGGGCGCGAGGCGTGGTTCGTCTGCGCTGACGACGCGCACGGTACGCCGATCATGCTGGCGGCCGAGAAAGCGGGCAAAGCCCCGGAAGACTTCATTGCGGCCATTCAGGCCAGCCACGAGCGCGACTTCGCCGAATTCGGCGTGGCTTTCGACCACTACCACAGCACCCACACACCTGAAAATCAGGCGATGGCCAATCGCATCTATCTGGCCCTGCGGGAAGGCGGTTACATCGCGCAGCGCTCAATCCAGCAACTGTTCGATCCGGAAAAGCAGATGTTCCTGCCGGATCGCTACATCAAGGGCGACTGTCCGAAGTGCGGTGCGGTAGACCAATACGGCGATAACTGCGAAGTCTGCGGCGCGGCCTACGCGCCCACCGATCTGAAGAACCCGCGTTCCGTGGTGTCGGGTGCGGTTCCCGTGCTGCGCGATTCGGAACACTACTTCTTCGAACTGGGCAAGTTCGAGACCTTTTTGCGCGACTGGCTGAGCGGCGATGTCGCCGACAGCGGCGTCAAGGCCAAACTGGCCGAGTGGCTGAACAGCGGACTGCGCGACTGGGACATCTCGCGCGATGCGCCCTACTTCGGCTTTCCGATTCCGGACGCGCCAGGCAAATACTTCTACGTCTGGCTGGATGCGCCGATCGGCTATCTCGGCAGCTTCAAGGCGTATTGCGAAAAGACCGGCCTCGACTTCGAGTCGAACATCCGGGCGGGCACCACCACCCGCATGCATCATTTCATCGGCAAGGACATCGTCAATTTCCACGGCCTGTTCTGGCCAGCAATGCTGCACGGCGCGGGGATCAACGTGCCGACGCACCTGCACGTCAACGGCTATCTGACCGTCAATGGCGCCAAGATGTCCAAATCGCGCGGCACCTTCATCCAGGCCCGTACCTATCTGGATGTCGGTTTGCAGCCCGAATACCTGCGCTACTACTACGCCGCCAAGTCCTCAGGCGGCGTGGACGACCTCGACCTCAATCTCGAAGACTTCGCGCAGCGGGTGAACGCTGACATCGTCGGCAAGTTCGTCAACATCGCCAGTCGCTGTGCGGGCTTCATTCACAAACATTTCGAGGGACGACTGGCGCCCGAACTGGACGATGAGTCACTGGGCTTCTACTTGTCGGCACAGACGCGCTTGGCTGAGGCCTGTCTTGGCACCTCGGGCGGATTTGCGCGCGGCGATTTCAATGCCGCGTTGCGCAGCATCATGGCGGAAGCCGACGCCACCAACGAACTGATCGCCAACAAGGCCCCGTGGGCGATGGCGAAGCAGGGCGCAAGCCCCCAGCTGCACGATGTCTGCACACTGGCAATCAACATGTTCCGCCTGCTCGCCACCTACCTCGCGCCGATTCTGCCCGCCACTACGTCGCGCATCGAACAGTTCCTCGACAACCCGCTGGCGAGTTTCGATGCCGTTGCGCAGCCGCTGCTGAATCACCTCATCCGCCCTTACGAAGCCCTCGCCACCCGCATCGACCCCAAACACATCGAAGCCATGATCGAACAGAGCAAGGAAAGCCTGACACCGGTTCAAGCCACCGAGGCCGCGGCCAAACCCGTCAGCAAAGCAAGCAACGCGCCAGCCGCGACCAGCGAGAGCACCGCGCCCGCCACGATCGACATCGCCGACTTCGCCAAACTCGACCTGCGCATCGGCCATGTTCTGGAATGCGATGTCGTCGAGGGCAGCGACAAACTGCTGCGCTTCAAGCTGGATGCCGGGGAACTTGGCGAACGTCAGATTTTCTCGGGCATCCGCGCCGCCTACGCCGAGCCAGCCAAGCTGGTCGGACGCAAGGTCGTTTTCATCGCCAATCTGGCCCCTCGCAAAATGCGCTTCGGTATTTCGGAGGGCATGATCCTGTCCGCGGGCAGCGGCGGCGATGACCTGTTCCTGCTGGATGTCGACAGCGGTGCGCAGGCTGGCTCCAGCGTGAAATAGGCCGGAACGCGGCGGCCATGAGCGAAGTGGCGCTGATCCTGATCGGCACGGTGTTCGTCAACAACTTCGTGCTGGCCAAGTTTCTTGGGCTATGCCCATTCATGGGCGTGTCACGACGGCTCGATGCCGCCTACGGCATGGCGCTGGCGACCGCCTTTGTGCTGACGCTTTCGGCTGGACTGTCGTGGATGTTGCAGACCTGGCTGCTGCAGCCGCTGCAACTGGACCATCTGCGTACCCTCGGCTTCATCCTGCTGATCGCCGCTGTCGTGCAGTTCACCGAGACCGTGATGAAACGTCAGGCACCCGCCTTGTACCGCGTGCTCGGCATCTATTTGCCGCTGATAACCACCAATTGCGCGGTGCTCGGCGTCGCGCTGCTGAACGCGCAAACCCAGCACCGCTTTATGCATGCCTTGTTGTACGGCTTTGGCGCGGCGCTGGGCTTTTCGCTGGTGTTGATCCTGTTTGCCGCGATGCGCGAACGGCTGGAGGCGGCTCAAACACCGGCCAGTTTCCGTGGCACACCCATCGCCCTGATCACGGCGGGTCTGATGGCGCTGGCCTTCATGGGCTTTGCGGGCATGGATCGGTGAACCTGCTGCTGGGCAGTCTGCTGATCGGATCGCTGGCCTTGCTGCTGGGGCTGTTGCTGGTGTGGTCGGCACGGCGCTTTCGGGTCGAAGGCGATCCGATGGCAGATCGCATCAACGCCTTGCTGCCGCAGACTCAGTGCGCGCAGTGCCAGTATCCCGGTTGCCGCCCCTACGCGGAGGCGATTGCCCGCGGTGAGGCGAACATCAATCAATGCCCTCCCGGCGGCGACGAGACCATTCGTGCGCTGGCCGACCTGCTGGGGCGCGAGCCGCTTCCGCTCAATGCCGAAAACGGCGAACAAAAGCCATCTCGCGTCGCGTTCATCCTGGAGGAAACCTGCATCGGCTGCACCAAGTGCATTCAAGCCTGTCCGGTCGATGCCATCGTTGGGGCCAGCAAGCGCATGCACACCGTCATCGCGGATCTCTGCACCGGCTGCGACCTCTGCCTGCCGCCCTGCCCGGTCGATTGCATCGAAATGAGGCCAACCGACTTGTCGCAATCCTGAGCAACACGCAAAAAACGGCGACAGACCCACGCTGTCGTCGCTTTACCACGACGTTCGAGTTTTGCTCAGAGCACGCCAAATCCCTTCAAGACGCGAACCAGCAGGTAACCCATCAGGCCGGTAACCGGCAAGGTCAGAATCCAGGCCCAGAGAATTCGCTCAATAACACCCCACTTCAGCGCGCGCGAGCTCTTGGCAAAGCCAACGCCCATGATCGCGGTCGAAATGCTGTGCGTGGTGGATACCGGCATCCCGAGCATGGCGGCGCCGGACAGAATCGTCGCCGAGGCAGTTTCCGCGGCGAAGCCATGCACGGGATGCAGCTTCACCATCTTGTGACCCAGCGTCCTGATTATCCGCCAGCCGCCCACGGCCGTTCCCGATGCCATCACCAGCGCACATGTGACCTTGATCCATGTATCAATCCCATCGCCATCTGGGCGCAGAAATTCGAGGTAGGGAGGCAGATTTTGGAGGTGCCCGACCGAATGGGCGCCCACGATCGCCAGCGCAATCAAGCCCATCGTCTTTTGTGCATCGTTCAGCCCGTGAGCGAATCCCATGTAGGCTGCAGACACCAGCTGCGCCTTACCAAAAAATGCGTTGACCCAGCGAGGTCTAGCGAGTCCTCCTAACCAGCCGGGTCGTCGCCCAAGCCAAGCAATGAGAAAAAACAGCAGACCCATGATCATCACGCCAAGAAGGAATCCGATCACTGGCGAGCTGATCATCGGCAAGACCACCTTGTACAAGAGGCCGCCACCCTTGTACCAGGGATCTGCGGATTGGGCCCAGATCAGTACTGACCAATTGGTGTCCGTCGCACCGACTGCGGCACCGCATAGTCCCCCGATCATCGCGTGGCTTGACGAGGACGGTAAGCCAAGCCACCACGTCAACAGATTCCACGCGATTCCACCGATCAGCCCGCACATCAATATCTCGGACGTTACCGTCAGCACGTTGGCGTCAATCAAACCCGAGGAAATGGTCTTGGCGACCGCCTCGCCCACGAGCGCACCAAACAGATTGGTGCCCGCCGCCAACAGAATCGCCTGATTGGGACTAAGGACTTTGGTCGCAACGACCGTCGCGATTGAGTTCGCGGTGTCGTGAAATCCATTGATGAACTCAAAAACCAACGCTGTCAGGATGAACAGCAAGAGGATGGTCAACTCCATGGCGCGTGCTCAGGAGTTCTTCAGAACAATCTGATACGTAACCACACCCGCTTCGCGGCACCGGTCAATGGCTTTTTCCAGAATTTCGAAGAAGTCCTTGATCAGCAGCACCTGCAAGCCGTCGTACTTGCCCGAGTACAGATCTCGGTAAAGCTCAAGAATCAGACGATCCGCCTCGGACTCGATCGCACGCAGCTTGTCGCTGAGCAACTTCATGTGGTCAAGGTTCATCTTGCGCAGACCTGCAACCATCTCGACCACGACGCCAGCGGCCTCGGCCAACATGGCGGCGCGCGGAGAAAAGTCGATGCCGTGCAAATGTTGCTTCGCGTGAACGTATCGGTCGGCGAATTTCTCCACCTGCTTGGGGATTTTGTAGAGGGCGCTCCCCAGTGCCTCAATGTCCTCCCGCTCCAGCGGGGTCACAAAGGTTTGAACCAATTCGTTGCTGATTTCCTCCGCCACTTCGCGCTCGCGCTGCCGAGCCAGCTTGAAGTCTTCCAACGTGGGTTCACCAGTGTCATTGGAAACCAGCGCGTGCAGCGCCTTGGTGGCGTCTTCCGCACCCGTGGCGGCGCGTTCAAGAAGTTGGTAGAAGCGCGTGCCTTTGCCAAAGATGGTTTGCAGAGAAAACATGGTGTCGTCCTGGAAAGGAGATATACCGGATGCGCCGCGCTTGAGGGCAAGCGCATCAACGGCGGTATGGTCAACCCACAAAATGACGATTTTGCGACAACCGTCGACCTTGAACCGCTCCGTCCCGAATGCCAAGCGGCGTTAGTTGTTCTTCAACCCCGCCCGCAAAGGATTCATTGTCAATTTTCCGCTATCGAAACGTCATATTGCTCGCGCGATCGGCGGATCACGGACGAACACCCAACGGACAGATCAGCCGCGCGAACGTGTAGCCAGTTCGTCATCCGTGAACAGGCGGGATCGGGTCAGGAATCGCACACCTTTGCCGCCCTCGTGGGAGAACATTCCGCCCCATCCCGGCACCACATCGATGATGAGTTGGGTGTCCTTCCAGTAATCGAACTGCGCGCGGCTCATGTAGAAAGGCGCGCCCGCGATCTCGCCTATGCGCACGCCATGGTCACCGATCAAATACTCGCCCAGAGTCATCCATTGACAGACGCGCACCATCACAACCGTGAACATTTTCCGCTCGAATAGACACGTCATCGAATATGGACCCGGACGGCTGGAATCCACAGCGCTGTAAAGGGGACATCTGGTCGTGAGCGGGCCGCGTCCTGACGCTCGCAAGCACGCCATCAGTCCGCAGCATGTCAAATGGTCACACCGTCGCGAAGGCGGCCTTCACGAGCACCACCCATCCATTTAGTACCGCCGCTGCATTGAGCACAGGCCAAAAGCGGGATACCCGAGTTCAATCACGGTACTTGATTGTCACATCGGGTCTCGTCGCCTAAGATGTCGCCCCAGCCTTCTGGCAAGACCTCAGCCGCTCGCGCCTGAGCCGATTGAACCGAATTGGACACGCTATGGCACAGCGCATTCTGCAGATTTTTTCGTTACTGATTTTATTGTTTTGCGCGACCATTGACGCCCGCGAGCGAAAAATCAAAATACCCAAAGGCGTAACGGTTCCAAATCAAACCGAACTCGCCATCTACATTCCACCCAATCAACTCAATGCGCGCTTTTACTTGCCAAACCCGGGAGTATGGGTGGAACTTGGCGAGGCATTGTCGAGCGCACGAGATCAGATCGGCGCACGATTGTTTTCAACATTCCACCCCGTCACGCCGGGCGCGTCAGAACAATACGGACTCGTTCTTGACATCGACCCCGAGTGGGACGCGGATCGTGGCCGGGTAATACTGACGCTGGATTATGTTCTTCGGAACACCAAGGGTGAAACCGTCCACAGCGGCAAGCAAACACATTCAGAAAGATTCGATGCGGGTGGACCGGGTGGCGGAATTTCCAATGCTGCCCTACAAGCCATGCAGAACCTGATGGTCGACGTGTTGACCGTACTGCGCCCCGACCCGGTGCAGTTTCCAGCCACCGGACACATCGACGAAATCCCCATAGAAACACTGGTGGACATGTCCGAGCCGGTGAAATCCGGCACGGGATTCTTCGTCGACGCAGAGGGTTCGGTCCTTACGGCGGCTCATGTTGCCCGCGACTGCCCTCTGCTGGAGGGATTCCGCGATGGGAAGACCTTCACCCTCACGCCGGTTGCCAGTAGTGCGATCCTCGACCTGGCGCTACTCCGTTCTGGGCTTCCCAGCACGCAACACCTTACCTTCCGTGAGGGCCACGACATTACGCTCGGCGAGGCAGTCACCAACGTTGGCTACCCGCTTCAGGGAGTGATGGCGCCTACTCCGAACATCACTCGGGGGAACATCAGCGCCAGGGCGGGACTTCAGGGCAGCATGGGTGTAATGCAGTTTTCAGCTCCCATCCAGCCTGGATCAAGCGGCGGGCCCGTGGTGTCAGACCACGGAGAACTGCTTGGAGTGACAGTCGGAACCATGAACATCAGCAGTCTTGTCGAGCGCGGCGTACTGCCTCAGAACGTCAATTTTGCATTGGAAGCACGACTCGTTTCGCAGTTCCTTAGCCACAATGGTGCCGCGCCAGTGACAAAACCAAAGCCTCTCGGTAACGGATCAATGGAGATTGCTAACGAGGCAGCCCTTGGCTCAGTCATTCGAATTAAATGCTACGAGTAAAATCATCATGCGCCTATCCATCCTTCTTGCCTTGCTGCTTCCCATGGTCGCGACCGCCGACTCGACGCTTCCGCCGATGCGGTTCATGAGTTCGATAGCGAGTGAGCCGCTGTTGGAAGAGATTAAAAAACATCCCTCGTTGGCAAACATCGACGATGACCTATATGGCAGCCCAATCAATCTACTGATCACACATTCGACCAAACCCACACCGGGAGGTCAGGCAGCAGGTGCGCTGACTGCTGTTCTGGCGGGCGGAACGCTGGGCTTGATACCGCTGGTGGACAGTAACAACATGGTCATCAGCTATGAGATTTGGGCCAACGGCGAAGAAGTGGCGTCCTTCTCATTCGAGCGCAAACTGACTCGAGCGACGAACATGTGGTCGACCAAAGATGACGGCACCTACGGCTTGGGCAAGGAAGGTTATGCGTGGCTGCTGACCACCGTCGAACAGTTCGCAACCCAGATTCAAGCCGATGCCCGTGTTGCCGCAATGGCTGCCGAATATGCGGTCTATTTCCCTCCTGCGCCGGAGACGGAAGCGCCGCAAACCGATTGACTGCAGGCGTACTACATGGCGTTGGCCGCAGCACGCGTATGCCATCGCCGTTCAAGGCAGCCAAAGCAACGAGACCAGGCACCTGCCGGCCCAAGGAATCGAAGCAAAAGTTCGCCCGGGCGTGAACCGCCTGTGCCAATTTCGCTGGGCACTGGTTGACCTGTTTGGCCCGATGGGTCAGTTACCCAATCACGCAAGGAGATTGGGGCTGACGTTCGGCTAGCTGACACATCGCGCCGATCAGGATAAGTGAGCGAATTCATAACGAGGCGGCGAAAAATCGGCAGTGCAGACGGCGTTGCAGCCGCTGTTGTTTCAAGTCAGACAGGCCCCTCGTCTCGCTCACCCTCCACGAGTAGCGCCAGTTCACAGTCCGAGAACAGCCGTGATCGGGTCAGGAATCGCACACCTTCGCCACCTTCGAGGGAGAACATTCCGCCGCGTCCCGGCACCACATCGATGATGAGTTGAGTGTGCTTCCAGTAATCGAACTGCGCACGGGTCATGTAGAACGGCGCACCCGCGATCTCGCCCAAGCGCACATCGTGGTCACCGATCAGAAATTCGCCTTGGGCGTAGCACATGGGCGCGGAACCATCGCAACAACCTCCCGACTGGTGAAACATCACCGGACCATGTTTGGCGACCAGTTTTGCCAGCAGTAGTAGACAGGCCTCGGTAGCCAGCACGCGGATGGGCACGGCGTCGACTTCACTCATGCTATTTCTCCGCGCCAGCTCACTGGCGCCATCGCGCGCCAGTGAGCCAGCCGTGTTGCCTCAGAAGAAGCCCAGCGCACTGCCGCTGTAGCTGACCAGCAGGTTCTTGGTCTGTTGGTAGTGGTCGAGCATCATGCGGTGCGTCTCACGCCCGATACCCGATTGCTTGTAGCCACCAAACGCCGCGTGCGCGGGATAGGCGTGGTAGCAATTGGTCCAGACCCGACCGGCCTGGATTTCGCGTCCCATGCGGTAGCAGATGGCCCCATCGCGACTCCATACGCCTGCACCCAGGCCGTACAGGGTGTCGTTGGCAATCGCCAGCGCCTCGGCTTCGGTCTTGAAGGTGGTGACCGACACGACCGGCCCGAAGATTTCTTCCTGGAAAATCCGCATGCGGTTATGACCTTCGAAGACGGTCGGCTGCATGTAGAAGCCGCTCTCCAGATCGCCGCCCAAATGCGCTCGGCCGCCTCCAGCGAGGACTTTGGCGCCTTCCTGACGACCGATGTCGCAGTAGGACAGGATTTTTTCCAACTGCTCGCTCGACGCCTGCGCGCCGATCATCGTGCTGTCGTCCAGCGGATTGCCTTGCTTGATCTGCGCCACGCGCTTGAGCGCACGCTCCATGAAGCGGTCGTAGATCGACTCCTGGATCAGCGCGCGCGAGGGGCAGGTACACACTTCGCCCTGGTTCAGGGCAAACATCACGAAACCCTCGATGGCCTTGTCGAAGAAGGCATCGTCTTCGTTCAGCACATCGGCGAAGAAGATGTTCGGCGACTTGCCGCCCAGCTCCAGCGTGACCGGAATCAGGTTCTGACTGGCGTACTGCATGATCAGACGACCCGTGGTGGTTTCACCGGTGAAGGCAATCTTGGCAATTCGGTTGCTGGACGCCAGCGGTTTGCCCGCCTCCAGACCGAAGCCATTGACGATGTTCAGCACGCCGGGAGGCAGCAGATCGCCGACCAGCTCCGCCCAAACCAGGATGCTGGCAGGCGTCTGCTCGGCAGGCTTGAGAACGATGCAGTTGCCTGCCGCCAGCGCCGGGGCCAGCTTCCAGCACGCCATCAACAGTGGGAAGTTCCACGGAATGATCTGCCCGACCACACCCAGCGGTTCGTGAAAGTGATAAGCCACTGTGTCCGCGTCGATCTCGGCAAGCGAGCCTTCCTGCGCACGAATACAACCGGCGAAATAGCGGAAATGGTCGATGGCCAGCGCCACGTCCGCGGCGCGGGTTTCGCGGATCGGCTTGCCGTTGTCCCAGGTTTCGGCCACCGCCAGTAACTCCGCGTTGGCCTCCATCCGGTCGGCGATCTTGTTCAGTCGATTGGCGCGCTCCGCCACCGACGTCTTGCCCCAGGCGTGCTTGGCCTTGTGCGCGGCGTCCAGGGCACGCTCGATGTCGGCAGCGTCCGAGCGCGCGACCTCACACAGCACCTGATTGTTGACCGGACTGGTGTTGTCGAAATAGCGACCATTCACGGGCGCGACCCACTCGCCACCGATGAAATTGCCGTAGCGCTGCTTGAAAACGTTCGATGGATCTTTGCTCTGACTCATGACCTCTCCCTCGGATGCATGGGTTAACGGAAGCGCCGCCGAACGTGGCGTGCGCATCGTGTTGGGGGCGACATCGCCCCGCCCCGTTTGCATCGCAGAGATCGTGCCAACACGGCGGCTTGCTGCACCGAACAACCGACGAATTGGCAACTACAAAGCATTTAACGCGCATTCCTTGCGCAACGCAGCAAACTTCATTGGCAACAAGCACTTGCATTGCGAGGCTGGCTGTGGCCTGTATCGAGACATCGACACGGGACACTGTCCCGTTTTGCAACACCTGGAGCACGCCATGTCGCGCCACTATCCCCGTCCTGGCCTTGATCTGTCCGACATCCGGCGACGGTTCTTTGCGGCAGGCGAACTGCCGGACCAATTGCTGCCCAACGAGATTGCACAATCCTGGCGACGCTGTCTGAGCAGTGGTTTGAACGCCGGTTCGCAGCCCGATTGGTCGGCCTGCCCCGTGGGTGATCTGACCCAAGCGCGTGATCAGCATTTGCTGTTGCGCCAACACGCTCGTCCCGAACTGGAAGCGCTGCACGAACAGGCGCGCTCGACGGGTTGCATCGTCATCCTCACCGATCCCGAGGGACTGATTCTCGACGCAGTAGGACATACCGATTTTCTGGATCGTGCCGCGCGCGTGGCCTTGCGTCCGGGTGTTCGCTGGCAGGAGATCAGCACCGGCACCAACGCGATTGGGACCGCCATCCACGAACGTCGCGCCATCGAAGTGCGAGGTGCCGAACACTACTTCGACCGCCACCGCATTCTCAGCTGCGCTGCCACGCCGCTGCTCGACCCCTTCGGCCAACTGGCCGGTGTGCTCGATCTCTCCGGCGATGCACGCACGCAGCACCTGCACGCACTGGGGTTGGTGCAGATGGCCGCACGGCAAATCGAGCATCGCGCCTTTGCCGAGCGCTTCCCGGACGACGTAGTGATCCGATTGCACCGTGACGCCGCGCTGCTGGGCACGCCGGCCGAGGCCATTCTTGTATTCCGTGATGGCCGTCTGCACGCCGCCAATCGTCAGGCGCAGCAAGCCTTTGGCTTCGAGTGGGCGAGTCTGGGACGGACCCGTTTCGACGAGCTGTTTGCCGAACCCGTCGCCCGCGTCCATCAGCGTGGCGAACTGCACGACTGGTCAGGCGAGCGGTTCATCGCCAGTCTGGATGGTCAGCGCGAACGCAAACCGCGAAGCGCGGCAAATCCAGTCCAGGAGCCGCAGCGCACACGCCAGGTCCGGCCGCTTTGCGACAGCGAAATTCGCCTGCCCGAGCAACAGCGCCAATTGCTGCGCGCGGCGCGTCTGCTGGACGCAGGACTGGGCGTGATGATTCGCGGCGAAACCGGCACGGGCAAGGAAGTCTTCGCACGCGCGCTCCATCGACACTGCGCGCGCCACGATGCACCGTGGGTCGCGGTGAACTGTGCCGCGTTACCCGAGGCGCTGATCGAAGCCGAGCTGTTCGGCTACACCGAAGGTGCCTTTACCGGCGCGCGCCGCCAAGGCAATCCCGGACTGCTGCGTCAGGCCGATGGCGGTGTGTTGTTTCTCGACGAAATCGGTGACATGCCGCTCAGCCTGCAAGCGCGTCTGTTGCGTGTTCTGCAGGAGCGCGCCGTGCAACCGCTCGGCGGTGGCAAACCGGTGCCGGTGGATTTCGTGCTGATCTGTGCCACCCATCGCGATCTGGAAGCCGCCGTCGAACGTGCCGAGTTCCGTGCCGACCTGTTCTATCGCATCAATCAGCACGAAGTGCACCTGCCGCGCGTGGCCGACTACCCGGATCGCCACGCCTTGATCGCGCAACTCTGGGCGGGTTTAGGCAACCCCCTCGACGATCTGCCGAGCGATCTGCATGGCGCGCTGGCGGCTTACCACTGGCCAGGCAATTTGCGTCAACTGGTCAGTGTGTTGCGTGGATTGGCCGTGCTCTGCGCGCACGGCGAAGTGCCTGGAATTGACGACCTGCCGCGCTATTGTCGACCCGGTTCAACAAACGAGTCGCAAGTTCAGGGCGCCGCCACCGCCAGCGGATCGATTCGCGACCGCACCGAGCAACTGATCGCCGATACGCTGGCCCGACACCAGGGCAATATGAGCGCCGCCGCGCGCGACCTGGGCGTGAGTCGTTCGACCTTGTATCGGCGTCTGCACGCAGCGGAACGTCTTCCCGACTGATTCCCGATCTCCGCACCCGACGTGATACGTCGCCGCGCTGAAATCCGTTGTCACATCCGAGCCGAGGCGAGACACCTTGCATCGGCATCGCTGGCGGCCCCAAGGCCGCCCCATGATGACTTCGAGGATCGCCCATGTCCGCCTTTCGCACTTGCTTGCCCCCCCCGCAGGCATGATTCCGCATCGCGTCCTGGCACTGTCACTGGCACTGGGCAGTGTGTTGATGCTCGATGCGAGCCATGCCGCCACGCTGACCGTCAGCAATCTCAACGACTCGGGCGTCGGCTCGCTTCGCGCCGCGATCAGCAGCCTGCCGACCGACCAGGACAACACGATCCTGATCACCAGCCCGTTTGGTGTATTGACGCTGCAATCCTCGCTGCCCGTCCTGCGCGGCACGCGAATCACCATCAGCGGCAACTTCGTGATCATCGACGGCAACGCGCAGTTCAGCATCTTCAGTAGCAGTTCCCCAGTCGAGCTGCGGAACATTGGTCTGCGCAATGGCGCTGGCGGCGGTGACAGCGGCTGCATCGCGTTTCGCAACGGCGGCATTCTGGAACGTGTGCAGGTGACCGACTGTCGCGCTGGCGCGACGTCATCCAACGCGTATGGCGGCGGCGCGACCCTGATCGGCGACAGCGTGGTTCGGCTCAGCTATTTCGCCAACAATCTGGCTAAGGGTAACGGCAGCGGCGGCAATCAGGCCGGCGGCGGTCTCTACCATGGCAGCGGCAGCTTGCTGATCGAAGACACCACCTTCGAGAACAACCGGGTCGAGGTCGGCAGCAGTCAGTTCTCGGATGGCGGCGGCATCTACACCTATGCCAGCAGCGCCGAACTGCGCCGGGTACGCGTGATCAACAATCACACCTTGGGCTCGGAGGCGAGCGGCGGCGGCCTTTACTGCGCCCAGAACAGCCAGTGTGTCATCGAGCAATCCTACTTCGGCAACAACAGCAGCCAGAACGTCGGTGGTGCCATCCTCGCGACGCAGGCCAGCCTGTCTGCCATCAACACGACCTTCTATGGCAATGAGGCGGCGCTCGGCGGCGCGATATTTGCGTATGCCGAATCCAGCGCACGCACACTGGCCCTGGTGTCGAACACCTTCAAGCACAACACCGCGTTGTCGACCGGCTTTGGCCGACAAGGTGGGCATCTGGCGGTCAACGGCACGCCGACGGTTACGCGATTCGCCAATAACGCGCTGGCCGAAGTTCGCGACGCGGGCACGGCCTGTTTCTTCTACGCCAACAACTTCCAATTTGTGGGTGATGGCTACAACCGCAGTGCCGACAGCAGTTGCGCCAACCTGATGCAAACCAACAGCAATGCCCAACTTGCCCCGGCCGATTTCGGCTTGGGCGTCGCTCTGTTCTCGGGCTACGTGGAAACCTTGATCCCGCAGCGGCAGAGTGCGCTGATCAATGCGGGTAGTCCGGCGAATGTGGGCGGCAGCAGTCCTGACCGCTGCCCGCCAATCGACGCCCGCAACACAGCACGACCGCAGGTCGGCTTTTTTGGTGGCGAGCTGCGCTGCGACATCGGCGCGGTCGAATTCAGCGAATCCCTGTTCCGTCACGGCTTCGAAGACTAGTCGACGCCAGCAGGATATCGCGATGGCTTTTCTGCCCAAGTCAACTCGCCTCGTCGTCGTGCGCGCCAGCGATGTGGGTCGGCCGCACCGCGACGCGCACAATCGGACCAAGCGATACTTCGCCTCCGTCACCGCGCACAACAGGCAAGCCCGCATGGAACCCGAGTTCTGGCACAAGCGCTGGCAACAGCGACAGATTGGCTTTCATCAGACCGACGTACATCCGCTGCTGCAGCACTTCTGGCCCACGCTCAACCTGACGCACGGCAGTGAAGTGCTGGTACCGCTGTGCGGCAAGAGCAAGGACATGCTTTGGCTGCGCCAGCAAGGGCATGCCGTGCTTGGTGTCGAACTATCGGAAATCGCCCTGCGCGAATTCATCGACGAACACCGGCTGGACGCCCTGCCCGTCCAGCACGCGCACTATTGCGGCTATGACCTGCCTGACATGACCCTGCTGTGCGGCGACTTCTTCCACCTCAGTGCGGCAGACTGTACTGAGGTGCGCGCCGTCTACGACCGCGCCGCACTTGTCGCCCTGCCTCCCGCCCTGCGCCAACGTTATGTCGAGCACATGCTGGCTGTGTTGCCCAGCGGCTGCGAAGTGCTATTGATCAGCATGGAATCACAGCAACTCGGCGATAGCGGTCCCCCTTTCATGGTCGACGAAGCAGAAATTCGCCAACGCTTCCGCAACGCCCGATCCGTCGAGTGCCTGCACACCCACGCCACCGACCGAAAAGGTGTTCCGATGGCAGAAAAGGTCTACCGGATCCAACTCTAGTTCAAGCACACTAGTTACAGGGTTCCTTGCCAAACCCCACACGGAACAATTGGTTGCGTCGACGTCGAGTACGAACACATCCGCAACAGTGCCGAGTCGAGCGGCAAGGTTTCGTCTATCGACGTCGACATACGGAACGCGAATCCCCAGACCTGAGCGTTTGATCTCAGTTCCAATGCGGGTTGGTCAACAGCAGCATTCCCACAAACAGCGCTCCCAGCACGCCGGGCAAGGCCGAGATGGAAAGCACCAGCAGGGCCAATATCAGCCGCGAACGTCGAAACAGCAACCGACCACCCCAAAGGCTGAGGAACAGAACGCCAAGCAACACTATCCAGAGCGCGAGATTGAAGACCGACACCGAGCCATCCGCCAACCCGACCAGAATGAATCCGAACGCAACCAGGGTTGTCAGCGCAGAACACGCCAGAACCACCCAGAACAGACGCTGACCACCGGCTGAGATTGCGGTGCTTGACGCCATCGAACCACCCCCAACTTCCGTTTCGGCAGGCCGCATCATGCCAAATTCGCTTACAGGCTATGAAACGGCAGTGCACCGCAAGCACCACAGCGAAGCGGGCCGCCAATCCGGTATCAGAGCACTGCGGATTTCCTGCTCCAGTCCGGCTGCATACGCTTGTCTGATGGCTCGGCGCGAAAGCGCTGTTCACAACAACCCCCGATGGCTGACAACACATCGATGACACCCAAGCCCGCCACGATCAAGACGTCTCTCCTGCGCCGCCGCCTGCTGATTGGGTCAAGCGCCCTCGCCGTTTTTGGATTGGGTGCTGGCACATACCGCCTGCATCACGTCGATCCGAATGACCGCAACCTACGCTTTGCGAATCTCGACGAGGCAAAAACCGAGATCGAACGCCTCTCTATCGCGCCACAACGGCAATCATTCACGGACTGGGACTGGACGCAAACGCTGGTGCATTGCGCACAGAGCATCGAGTACTCGATGCAAGGCTTCCCGCAAATGAAGTCGGCCCTGTTCCAGCACACCGTTGGCGCCGCTGCCTTCGCACTGTTCGCCCTGCAGGGTAGGATGCATCACAGTCTCGCCGAACCGATTCCCGGTGCCCCGGCGCTGACGGACGACATCGATGCAGCCACCGCACTCGAGCGCGTGCTTCAATCGATCAACCAATTTCAGTCGCACCCAGGACCACTGCAACCGCACTTCGCCTACGGCGCACTCTCGAAACCGGACTATGAAGCAGCCCATGCGATGCATCTTGCGGCGCATCTGGGCTTCTTTCACAGCGGCGTCTGAAGCCCGGCATGCGAACGGGGTTATGCGGAGCCCCGACGCTCCGCGCGGAACGTGCTCCGGCATGAGCCCCGACTACACACAAGGCGTTCGCTACGGTGCATCCCGCGCTGCACGCATCGCGGCAAGAAATGGCGTGTAGTCCGCAAAGTCACGATGTTCTTGCACACGACCTTGCACGACCCGCAACACGGTCATGAACGGCATGCCGTCGGTGACCGCCTGCTTTCCGTCGCCCAGGTCGAGGGTCCAGTCCAAGGTGCCTTCGTAAATCGCATATTCGCCCGATACGAAAGCGCGCATCGGGTGGAAGGCCATATGCTCTATCGCGGCATAGCCCTCACGGAAATTCTTCATCGTGGCGGCCTTGCCATCGAACTTGACAGCCCCGAAAACAAGCGTCGCGGTGGGATCAGAAAATCCACCCTCCTCGGCCAGGTAGGGCTCCAAGCGGTCCCAGTCACGCGCGATGTAGGCGGCAAAATAGGGATCGGCGACCAGTCGTGTCTCGGCACTGACCTGACGGAAAGAAGGCCGGTCTTGCGCACCAATCGACGTGGCGGCCAACACCATACCCAACGCAAGCAAGAATCCACGCAGCAAGTTCAAGTGCCCCCTCCTCTGGCTTGCCGAACAAATCTCGGCGACTTGGAGAGAAACTGTTGTCGACGAGCGAACCCACAGCAAGCGCCGCAAGTCACACCGCCTTACGGCACACACGCGCCAACATCGCGCCGGAATTGATCGAGCGAATTTTTGAGCTGCCAGGTGAGCGGCGATCCTGTTGCAAGCGCGTTTCAGAACGACCGCCGTCGCTAGGCGTCTGCGCGGCAGAAACGATCGAGGCGAAAAGTCGGCTGCGCGAGGACAGATTTTCGACGGTTCGCCGGCCCATAGCACGGCTATGGGCCGAGAATCGGCGGAAATAATGGACCTCGCAGACGCCTTTGCAGACCGTTCGGTTTCTGCCGCGCAGGCTCCTGACCACGGCCAAAGCCAGCGCGCCGCCACCAGCGCGCTTTTGAGGCCAGACTGCCGCAACACACGCTGCGAAACGACCACCGCGCCATGCAGGTTGCCGTTCGATGTAGCGACTTCCCATCTTCCAGACGACATCACGCTGCAACGTTTCACTGCATGGAACACGAAAAGCGGGCAACGGCAGCTTGAAAAGTCCTGCTTCGAACTCCATCTGTCCGGCCACGCGCGCACAGCGCCTGTCTCCACTTCATGCCTCGGACAAACGCCCATGAGCCAGACCGAAACCCATCGTTTTCAAGCCGAAACCAGTGAAGTTCTCAAGCTGGTGATCCATTCGCTGTATTCGCACAAGGAGATCTTCCTGCGCGAATTGATCTCCAATGCCTCGGATGCCTGTGACAAGCTGCGCTTCGAAGCACTGCAGAACGTCGACCTGCTGGGCGTCGATGGTGATCCGCGCATCGATGTGATCCCCAACAAGGACGCCCGCACCCTGGAAATTCGCGACCTGGGCATTGGCATGAGCCGACAGGAGCTGATCGACAACCTCGGCACCATTGCGCGGTCCGGCACCAAGCAGTTCATGGCGGCACTCAGCGAAGCGCAGAAAGGTGACGCCCAGCTGATTGGTCAGTTCGGCGTTGGCTTCTATTCGGGCTTCATCGTCGCCGACCGCATCGAAGTCATCAGTCGTCGCGCCGGCAGCAGCGAGGCCTGGTGCTGGGCCTCCACCGGCAGTGATGCCTACACGCTGGAACCGGCCGAACGCGCGGAACGCGGTACCAGCATCATCCTGCACCTGAAGGAAGACGAGTCCGAATTCCTCAATGACTGGACCCTTCGCAGCCTGATCCGGCGATACTCCGACCACATCGGCTTTCCGATCCGTCTGCCCAAACCCGCCAAGGATGCGGACGACGACAGTGCCGAAGGCAGCGGCGAGATGGAAACCGTCAATCAGGCCGCTGCACTCTGGACCTTGCCCAAGAACGACATCAAGGACGAGGAATACCAGGCCTTCTACAAGCACATCAGCCATGACTTCGGCGAGGCGCTGAGCTGGACCCACAACCGCGTCGAGGGCAATCAGAACTTCACCAGCCTGCTGTTCCTGCCTGCCAAGGCGCCACTGGATTTCGCGTTCGATCGCGATCAGCGCAAAGGACTGAAGCTCTACGTCAAGCGCGTCTTCATCATGGATGCGGCCGAACAGATGCTGCCCGCCTACCTGCGCTTCGTGCGCGGCGTGGTGGATTCCGACGATCTGCCATTGAACGTCAGTCGCGAACTGCTGCAGAACAACCGTCAGGTCGAGAAACTGAAATCTGCCCTCACCCGCCGCGTGCTCGACCTGCTCGACAAACTGGCACGCGAGGACAAGGACAAGTACGCGCAGTTCTGGGCCGCCTTCGGGAATGTCCTGAAAGAAGGCGCGGCGGAAGACTTCAGCAATCAGGAACGCATCGCCAAATTGCTGCGCTTTGCCACCACCCGTAGCGGTAACGCCGAGGAACGCTTCTCGTTGGAAGACTATGTCTCCCGCATGAAGACCGGCCAGAAAGCGATCTACTTCCTTAGCGCCGATGGTTGGAATGCGGCGGCCAACAGCCCGCAACTGGAAGCACTCAAGGCACGCGATATCGAGGTCATCCTGTTGCACGAGCGGATTGACGAATGGATGGCGGGCTATCTGCGCGAGTTCGATGGCAAGCCGTGGAAGAACATCGCCAAAGGCGATCTCGATCTCGGCGACCTGCCGGACGCTGCCGAGGTCAAAGCCAAGCACGACGAGGCGGTGAAGGCGGCGGCAAGCACGATCGAAGCGCTCAAGTCCGCGCTGGGTGACAAGGTCAACGATGTACGCGTGTCCAGTCGCCTGACCGACTCACCCTCCTGCCTGGTGCTGGAGGAATACGACATGGCCCTGCACATGCAGAGACTGATGCGTGCAGCGGGGCACGAGGTTCCGACTGCCAAGCCAAGCCTGGAAATCAATCCCGGCCATCCGTTGCTGAAGCGCTTCGATGCATTGACCGATGATGTCGAGCGCGAATCGCTGGCGCTGGTGCTGTTCGAACAGGCGCAGCTTGCCGAAGGCGCGCCGCTGGATGATCCGGCGGGCTTCATCAAGCGCGTCAACGCACTGTTGCTAAAGGCCGCGTGAATTCGGGCCAGGAGAGCGCGTCCGTGGCCAGCATCCGTCTGGATGTCTGGCTATGGGCGGCGCGCTTTTTCAAGACGCGCTCGCTGGCGAAACTGCAAATCGAATCGCACCGCGTAATGGTCGGCGGGCAAGCCTGCAAAGCCTCGCGATCCATTCGCGTCGGCGATGCGTTGCGTATTCAACGCGGCGACGAAGTGTTTGAGGTGGAAGTGCGCGGCCTCGCGGACAAGCGTGGTTCGGCCAGCGTGGCACAAACGCTGTACCACGAAGCCGACGAAGCGCGTGCGAAAAGAATGCAAGCGATGGCCGAACGCGCCGCCGCACGGGCGGGCTACCAGCCACCCGCCAGCAAGCCCGACAAACGCGCTCGCCGACTGATTCAGGCACTGGGCGACTTCGACGCCTGGTGAACCACGCACCCGCTCAGCGCAAACGGCGTCCACCCACCCAAAGTTGATGCACCGGCGCGGCGGCCATCCAATAGCTCAGCTCGGCGGGATGCTGCAGATCCCACAACGCCAGATCCGCACGCAGTCCTGCACGCAACTGACCACGATCAGTCAGACCCAAGGCCTTGGCGGCATGCACCGTGACGCCACGCAACGCTTCCTCCGGCGTCAGACGAAACAGCGTGCAGGCCAGATTCATCGCATAGCGCAACGACAGACAGGGCGACGTGCCTGGATTGTGATCCGTGGCCACCGCCATCGGCAGTCCGCAGGCACGCATCGCAGCGATGTCGGGCACGCGGGTTTCGCGCAGGCACAGGAACGCCGCGGGTAGCAGAACCCCCACTCCACCCGAGGCCGCGAGAGCCGCGAGTTGCTCGGCTCGACTGTATTCAATGTGATCGGCAGACAGGCCGCCAAACTCCGCCACCAAACCGGTACCACCTTGATCCGACAACTGCTCGGCATGCAGCTTGACCGGCAGCCCAAGCTGTTTCGCCGCTTCAAACACCCGTCGCGTCTGCGCCAGACTGAAACCGATGCCCTCACAGAAGGCATCCACCGCATCGGCCAGACCTTCCGCCACGGCGGCGGGCAAAATCTCGCCACAAACCAGCTCGATGTAGTCGTCCGCCCGATCCACATACTCCGGTGGCAGGGCATGCGCCGCGAGCAGCGTGGTGTGAATCTGCAAACCGCTGCATTCGGCCAGTCGCCGCGCCACCCGCAACATGCGCAGTTCATTGTCCCGATCCAGCCCGTAGCCGGATTTGATCTCAAGCGTTCCAACACCGTCGACCAGCCACTGCTGTAACCGTTGCAACGCCGCCTGCAACAGCATCTCGTCACTGGCCGCACGCGTTGCCCGCACACTGGAGAGGATGCCGCCGCCGGATCGAGCAATCTCTGCATAGCTGCGGCCCTGCAGTCGCCATTCGAATTCGTTGGCACGATCACCCGCATAGACGAGATGCGTGTGGCAATCGATCAATGCCGGTGTCAGCAAGCGTCCGCTGCAATCGATCCGCTGCGCATCGCCGACGATTTCCCGAGGCAATTCATCGCGACGACCGACCCAAGCGATGGTTTCGCCGCGAACCAGCAAGGCGCCGTCATCAATCAACCCGTAGCCCGTGGTCGGCTGCAGGGTGACGATTCGTGCGTTGTCCAGAAGCTGGAGGTCGGCGCCACTCACGACGACAACTCCTTGATGTAGAAACGGTTGCAGCCGAAATGGCCGGTTTCTCCCATGGCCGCGCACAGGCGCTGGAAACCACTGCGCTCGTATAGACGCTGCGCCGCATCCATGCCGGTCAGCGTCTCCAGATAGCAGCGCTGATAGCCCATCGTACGAGCGGCCTTCAGGCACGCCTCCATCATCGCCGCACCGATGCCACGACCTCGGGCTTCGGGCAGGAAATACATCTTGCGCAGTTCGCAGATGGCATCGCTACTGCCCTGCAAGGGTGCGATGCCCGCACCGCCAACGATGCGCCCGTCCTGTTCAACGACGTAGTAGGCGCAACCCGGATTCCCGTAGGCAGCGCTCATGTGATCGACCTCGGGATCGTGAATCGCAAAACCGGGGCCGTCTGCACCGAACTCCGGCATCACGCACCGGATGAGCCGGGCGACGGCGATGTCGTCATCACGGCAGATCGGTCGAATGATCGCATCAGACAGCTTGGTCACGTTGAGTCCTCGCAAAGCAGTTCAATCCAGTTCAACCAGGCGCGTCGCGCGGGCTCCGCATCAAACAGGCCATCCAGGTGCAATGCCACCTGCCCGCGCGCGGCCTGCAGGCAATCAGGTCTCAACAGCTCGGGCAAGCGCGTCGCCCACGAATCGGACTCCGCCAGCCAGCCCTGATCGGCCACGCCCAGCCTGCGCAACATGGCCGCCGTTTGCCGACCTCGCATGAAACGCCCTTCGGAACTGAGCACGGGCAAACCCGCCTGCAAGGCATCCAGACTCGTGTTGCCGCCGGAAAAGTGCAGGCTGTCCAGCATGAGATCACACGCCATGTTGACCTGCAGGTAGCGGGAACGATCACAGCCCGGAAGCCAGAGCACGCGCTCCGGATCGACTTCGCGCGCATCAAATGCGCGCCGCAGTCGGCCCTCGAATGGCTGACGGAACGCTGGCAACAAATCAAACAGAACCAGACGCGCCCGTGGACTGGCCAGCAAGGCATCGGCCAACACGGCGTCCATCTCCGGGTGCACTTTGAACAACGACTGCGGCATCAGCAGGAGCGGCTCGTCGATCGGCAAGCCCAGCGACTCCCGAGTCAGCGCGGTCGGCATCGACGGACGCGAATACGCGACACCCAGCCCGGGCAGCGGCAGCAGGCGCTCGCTGTAGTGTGTCGACGCGTGTTCCGGCTCCATGTCGGCGCAGGTGAAGTAGCCGTCCAGCGTCTGGAATCCCGTCGTCACCGGATGCCCCCACGCGACCACCTGTTTGCGTGCCAGACGCAGCGCAGCCAAAGGGAAAATTCGGCCATCCATGCCCAATTCGGGATAGATCAGCAACGTGGCCTGTTCATCACGAATCGCTTCGACCAGGGACTCCAGACTCTGCGATTCGTCCCAGAACACCCCGCGACTGGCGCGTGCAAACGTCCGCTCGGTCATCTCGTCACGTTGTGGGCCAAGCTGATAAACCACAACCTCGAAGTCTGCCGCACGCAGCCAGTCGATCCATCCAGCGAAATACGCGCCCACCGTGCAGTCGCGCCAGAACGAGGACAGCAGCACCACCTTGCGAGCCCGGCGGACTTTCGGAGCCTGTTGCCAGGCCGGCCACGCGCGTGCTGTCAGGTCCTGCAACAGTCGCGCATACGCCGACTGCAACGGCAGATCGTCCGCGCCGTGGTAAGCGAGGTAGAAATTGCTCCAAGCGAGATCCTGCAAGCGCAGGTCGCGCACATCGTGATCACCAAATCGCTCACTTAACTCGCCCAGCGCATGCCCTGCCGCCGCCCTGCACTCGGCAATCTGGGCGGCCGAATCCGGCAGCACCGGCATCGTCATCGCCGCCGCGAGCAGCGTTCTTACGCTCGGCTTTTCGGCACTGGCAGCGGTGGCGGCAAAAATGCGGCGCGCCGCATCGGTTTCGTTGCGTTGCCGAAGTTGATCACCCACCCCAAAGCCAATGCGCGACCGTTGCGGCGCATCACACGTCGCCCACGCATCCAGCACCTGATCGAGCGTTCCAAATCGCGCCAATACGCGGGCACGCAGGGCACCGTCCACGCCATCGAATGGCTGACGCAACAGATGCTGCCAGCGTTGCAGTTGCGCCGTATCCAGCCTCGCCGTGTCGACGCTGTCAAACCACAGCCACTGTGCTTCCCGATCCTCGGGCTGATGAACCAGATGATGATCGAGCCAGCGCCGTGATTCGCTGCGATTGCCCAACGCGGTCGAACACAGCGCGGCATTGAATGCCGCCTGCGGATGAGCGGGAAAAACCTGGATCGCGGCCGCAAAGTCCAGCAGCGCGTTGTGCTCATCGCCGGTCTTGCGCCGCTGTACACCACGCGAATTGAGTGCCATGCCCAGTCCACGCCGCAGCGGCTCCGCTTCGGGATGCCGATCATGCAACGTCTGGAAGGCGCGAACCGAGCGATCTAACTCGCCAGCCTGCAATCCGGCATTGCCCAGAATCAGCCAAGCCTCGTCGTCGGCAGGACTTCGCCGCAGGAGCTGTTCGGCCATCGCAATGGCCACGCGAGGTGAATCCGTCAACGCGCGTTTTGCATCGGCTATCAGTTGAGATCGGGGGAGCTCGGTTCTGGTCATCTGGTAAACAATGGTGTCCCAACGGGGGATTGCATTCGGGTTGGTGCGAATCTTGAAAGGACTGTGTTAGATAGCAGAACTGCATCACAGTTTCCGCCAACCCTGGACGGGCATGCGCGCATGAGCGAACGGATTATCGACTACATCGGTGGCAGTGAGGACGAAACCGCGCGCTTGCGATTGCTGCTGCGCATGGCGGGCGGAAAACTAAAGTCACGCTGGCGAATCAGCGACTCCGAGCCACCCGATGTGCTGCTGGTGGATCCGGAAACCTCGTTGGGTCGAGCCGCGCGCGATGCCGCACTGGAAGCACAGCAGGTGTTCATCAGTGTGGTGGATCTCGGTGTGGAGGACGGGCCGGACTGGGCATTGCGACGGCCGATCAAGCTGGATGCGCTGGTGCGAATGCTGAATACCCTGGTGCCCGCCGAGACAGCCGTGCCGAGCACCAAGCCGGCGCCCGTCATCGTGTCGCAGGGCGAGAGCTTCTTCGACCTCGACCTCAATGACGCACACATACCCGGCGCCGCCAGCGCGTTCGCGTCTGGCGGAACGGCATCGACACCGCGCCAGATACAGGAAGACTACGACGCCCTGTTCAAGCGTGACCCCATGGCCAACACGGTAGAGGCCATCGTCCCGCACGCGCTGGATACGCACACGTCCATCGAATACACCGACAGCCCGACCGCCCGCACGCACGCCAAGATCGACCTGACGGAAGACCGGGTGCTGTTGCGCAAGACCCAGTTGGGCGATCCAAACATCGACCCGACGCTGCGGCGACAGGCCGTCGCGGATGATCGAAGCTATCCGCTGTCGGACTATCTCGATGGCCCGCTGCTCGGCGCAGCGGAAGTCATTGAATGGAGCGGTCTGCCGCTGCTGGTGATCGACCCGGTGGAAAAGGTCTATCACTCACCGGCCGATCTGTCCGGGCTGGAGCTCTACGCATTGCAGCGACTGCCACGCAACCAGTTCAAATCCGTGACCCGCATGGATCTCGGGCGCTATCGCGAAATGTATCCCGCCAAACCGCTGGCCCGCCTGCGTTGGCTGATTCGTTACCTCGGCTCGGGCGGCCAACTTAGTGCGCAGCTCGATCCCGGCGGCAGTTTCCGTCTGACACGCTATCTGGAACTGGCACGCGACTACCCTGTCGCGTTCCGCGTGTCCTCGGTCATGATGCGCGGATTGATGCCGCTGCACGAGATCGCCAAGCTCGCCAATGCAGGCATGAACGAAGTGATCGATGTGGTGAATGCCTACGACGTTATCGGCTACCTCGAACACGAGATGCGGCCGCGCTTCAAACGCTGAGCGAATCGACGGTCAACAGAGCGCCGCGCTCATCCGTCCTCAAGACGATCACGCAGGAAGGCACGGGCAAAACGCAGGTCGCGGTTGACGGTGGCCAATGAAACATCGAGCACCTTGGCCACCTGTTCGTGATCCAGGCCGACCAGATAGGTCAGCTCGACGACATCGGCCTTGCGGGGATCATTGCGACGCAGCTCGGTCAGTGCTTCATGCAGGACGTCGGCATCCTGATTGTGCGGCGCCGGTTCGGATTCGGCAGCACTGAGCGTGACCCTCACCTGTCCGCCTCCGTGCTTGTCTGCAAGCGAGCGTCGGCCCATGTCAGAAAGCAGATTTCGCATCGCCACCGCGACGGTGCGAAAAAAGTGCACGCGGTCAACCCAATCTACGTCGCTTTGCAGAAGATTGATCACCAGTTCGTTGGCCAACTCGGTCGGCTCGATTCCACCGCCACCGGCAGCCAGACGAAGCCTGTGCGCGGCCAACTGCCGCACACGGCCATAGACCATTTCGAGAACGCGCTCGGCAGCGGACTCGTCCCCGGCACTCCAGGCACGCAACCAGCGTGTCAGTTCCTCTCGCGTTTGCCCACTCGCGCTTTCGCTCATGTGTCCGCTCCAAGCCGTGTGGGATGATACGTCAGCATTGAAAACTTCGATGAACGCCCTGATCGGAATGCGATTCGCTCGCCAAACAATCTGCCGCATGCTGGGAATGCTCGCCCTGTACGGTGCAACGTGGGGAGCGACGTATGCGGCGGAACTGCGCGCCTTGATCCAGCAGGAGTCACTGCAGGAAATCAGCGGAATGGCCCGCGCCCATCGCGGCGACCGGGAGTCATTCTGGCTGCACAACGACAGCGGCAGCGGCGCGCAACTGTTCCGGATCACGCCAGAAGGTCAGTTGGTGGGAAGTGTCCTCATCACTGGCGCCACACCGCGCGACTGGGAGGACATGGCGAGCTTCGTTCTCGATGGGGTCGCGGGCCTGTTGATTGCGGATACCGGCGACAATGGCGGCACGCGCCGTGACGTCAGTCTGGTCGCAGTCCGCGAACCGGCGTCCTTCGACGATACGGCAACCCTGCCCGTCGCATGGCAAAGGACGTTCAATTGGCCTGATGGCCCGCGCGATGTCGAAGCCCTTGCCGTCGACGCGCCGCATCGCCAAATCCTGCTGATCAGCAAAAAGCGCGTACCCGCAGAACTCTGGTCACTACCCTTGCCGGACTGGAACGCGCCTCGAATCGACAGGACCGAACCACGGCGGATCGCCACCCTGGCTGGAATCGAACAACCGACGGTCGAGGCGCTGTCTTCAGCAACGCCCAGCGGACGCTATCGTGCCCAGGTGACCGCCGTCGACATCGATCCCAGCGGGCGCTGGCTTGCCGTGCTGACCTATCAACGCGTTTATCTCTACGAGCGGCACAACGGTGAAGAGTGGGCCGATGCGGTGCAACGTGATCCACGTCGAATCGATTTCGGCTGGTTGCCGCAAGCCGAGGCGCTTTGCTTTGATGCCCATGAACGCGCCATCTGGGTGACCTCCGAGCGCCTGCCCGCACCCTTGCTGCGATTGCCATTCTGATCGGCGACAATAGCGGTTTACCCATCTTGGACCCCGCCATGAAAGCCAGTGACGTCAGAAAAGGTACCGTTGTCGAGCACAACAACACGGTCTATCAGGTACGCGACATCGAGCGCAGTGCCCCCACCGCGCGCGGCGGCAATGTGACCTTCCGCTTCACCCTGTACAGCATTCCGGGTGGCAGCAAGTTCGACCTCAGCCTGCGCGCCGACGACGATCTGAAGGAACTCGATCTCGTGCGCCGACAGGCGAGTTTCTCGTACAAGGACGGCGAAGCCTTCGTGTTCCTCGACAGCGAGGATTACACCTCCTACATGCTCGACGCCGATGTTGTCGGCGACATGGCGGGCTACATCACCGACGGACTCGAAGGCTGCTACGTGCAAGTCATCGATGATCAACCGGTGGCCTTGCAAATGCCCGCCAGCGTCATCTTGCAGGTGATCGAAACCGCGCCCGAAATGAAAGGCGCCACCGCCACCAAACGCCCGAAACCCGCCAAGCTCAATACCGGCATCGAGATTCAGGTGCCCGAGTACATAACCAACGGCGAACGCATCTGGGTGAGCACGGTGACCGGCGAGTTTTCGGGACGGGCGGATTGATTCGACGAGCGCAGGTCATTCCTTGAATCGGCGAGCCATCCGTCGAATCGACGGATCGATCGCCGGATCGTCACGCAACGCGTCGATATCAACCCAAGCCAGCGCCAGCGATTCCGCGTTGCCTTTTGGGACTTCGCCGCCGTGCGCGCGGATGACATATCGCACGTCGTAGTGCGTGTGTTCGGGCACATCGCCGCGCCCTGGAATGCGATGCGCGTCGATGTCGAAAATGCCGGACTCGACGTGCAAGTCACGCAGGCCGGTTTCTTCCTCGGCCTCGCGCAGCGCCACGGCGGCAAGATCCGCATCGCCATCGGCGTGGCCGCCCGGTTGCAGCCAGCGATCCAGCTTGCGGTGATGCATCAGCAGCACGCGCGCACCATCGGCAGATACCAGCCAGACCGAACCGGTAAAGTGCCCGGCGAGTCGCTCGCGCAGGAAGGCGGCAGGATCCGCCAACAGACGCAGGAACTCACTCGCCACAAGCGCCATCTCGGGATGCGTTGCGGCGAACGTCTGCAGATCGACGCGCAGACGTTCGCGCAAGGCCGGACTGTCGTTCATGGCCGCCATCGCGCTTAGGCGAAGGCGTCCTTCAGGATGATGTTGGCGTTGCGGTCCGGACCGGTGGAGACCATCGCCAACGGACAGCCGACCAACTCTTCCAGTGCACGTAGGTAGGCGCGTGCGGCGGGAGGCAATTTGTCCCAATCGGTGATGCCATGGGTGGATTCCGTCCAGCCCGGGAACTCCAGATAGACCGGTTCGCACTCGTTCCAACCGGCTGCATCCAGCGGCGCGTATTCGGTTTCCTTGCCGCGATAGCGGTAAGCGATACACATCTTGAGACTGGGCAGACCATCCAGCACATCCAGCTTGGTCACGCACAAGCCGTTGATGCCGTTGATCGCCACCGCCCGCTTGAGCGCCACGATATCGATCCAGCCGCAACGCCGCGGACGGCCCGTGGTGGCACCAAATTCCTGGCCGCGACGCCGGATGTCCTCACCCAGATCATCGTTCAGCTCGGTCGGGAACGGACCACCACCGACACGCGTGGCATAGGCTTTGGCGATCCCCAGCACGTAGTCGATGGCGTCTGCGCCCACGCCGGTTCCGGCCAGCGCACCGCCCGTCGTGGTGTTGCTGGAGGTGACATAGGGATACGTACCGTGATCGATATCCAGCAAGGAGCCCTGCGCGCCCTCAAACAACACGCGCTTGCCCTGCTTGCGCAGCTCATGCAGCAGGCCAGCCACGTCTGCCTTCATCGGATCGACGTATTCACCAAAGGCCAGCGCCTCGTCCAGCGTCTTCTGGAAGTCCACCGCTTCGACGCCCAAATATTTGGTCAGCACGAAGTTGTGATAATCGAGCACATTGCGCAGCTTCTCGGCCAGTTCGGCCGGATAGTGCAGATCGGCCACCCGCACACCACGACGCGCCACCTTGTCCTCATAGGCAGGCCCGATCCCACGTCCGGTGGTGCCAATGGCTTTGCCACCGGCAGCCTTTTCGCGAGCCTGATCCAATGCGATGTGGTACGGCATGATCAGCGGCGTGGCCGGGCTGATTTTCAAACGCGAGCGGACATCCAGCCCGGTTTCTTCCAGTTCAGCGATTTCCTTCTGCAACGCGGCAGGTGAAAGCACCACGCCGTTGCCGATCATGCATAGCACGCCGGGGTGCAGAATGCCGGACGGAATCAGGTGCAGCACGGTCTTCTTGCCACCGATGACCAGCGTGTGACCCGCGTTATGTCCGCCCTGGAAGCGCACCACACCACCGACGCGCTCGGTCAGCAGATCGACGATCTTGCCTTTGCCTTCGTCGCCCCACTGTGCACCAAGAACCACCACTGACTGACCCATGATCCATCACTCCACTTGAGTTTGAACTTGCGGTGCCATCCCGCCGTGGGACGACGTCGGTGACTACGCTCGGCCATCCGGGCCTCGCCATTCACCCGGCCCTCGGCTCCTGCCTCGGGCATGAACATGTTCGCGAACGGGCGCGATTCCGGTACACAAAAACAACTAAAGCCGGGGCATGCCCCGGCTTTGCGAAATTATCCCTGATTTGTGCGCGGATGTGCAGACCTGTGGGGGACATGCTTCCGTCTTGATCGTGCACCGACTTCCCGGAGCCAAGTAGGCGGTCAGAAACCGCGCACCCAGAACAGACTCAGCAACCCGATCACGATGAACACGCCACCCAAACGACGCAGCAACTCGGAAGGCAGGTCGACAAGCTGGGCCGCGGCGCGCTTCCACGCCTCCGGCGCCGCGAACAGCATCAGACCCTCCAGAACCATCACCAGGCAGAGGGCCGAACCAAGCTCAATCCACATGCGTCGAAGTTCGGGCGGACTTATCGCCCGCCATCCTCGAGATAGCGAAGGAACTCGCTGTTCTTGTCCAAAACCATGACGTTTTCGCCCTTGCCGAAGACCTCACGATAGGCCTCCATGCTTCGGTGAAAATTGAAGAACTCCTCGTCCTTGCCAAACGCCTCCGCAAATAGCGCCGCCGCTTGTGCATCGCCCTCGCCTCGCATGCGCTGCGCGTCGCGCTCGGCTTCGGCCACCAGCACAACGCGTTGGCGGTCGGCATCGGAACGGATCGTTTCGGAAATCTCCTCGCCCTCGGCGCGCAACTGATTGGCGACCTTCTTGCGTTCCGCCCGCATGCGCTGGAATACCGACGCGATCACCTCGCTGTCTTCTGGCAGATCGATCCGCTTGATGCGCACATCGATGACCTTGACCCCGAGATTCTGCAGGCGTTGATTCGCCAGCTCCACAAAGCGCTCGGCCAGCGCGCCACGCTCACCCGACACCACGTCCTGCAGCTTGCGCTGCGCGATTTCGTTGCGGATGACCTCGGTCACAATCGGGCGCAGCCGCTGCATCGCCTGCGCCTCGATACCGCCGGTGGCGGTGTAGAAACTGCGCACGTTGTCGATCTGCCACTTGACGAAGAAATCGACGTTGACGTCCTTCTTTTCGAAGGTCAGGTAGCGTTCCGGCTGCGAATCCAGACTGAGAATGCGGCGGTCGAACGCCAGTACGGTCTGGACCAGTGGCAGCTTGAAATGCAGCCCCGGACCGATATCACTTTCGACCACGCGGCCAAACTGGAAGCGGATCGCGACGTTACTTTCGTCAACCTTGTACATCGACCCGCTACCGATCAGCAGCAGGGCGGCCAAAGCAATCAAAATGGACGGTTTCATCAGCGTGTCTCCCCTCGCGAAGTACGTCCGGGACGGGTTTCAGGGCGCGCGGTCCGCTCCACAGCGCGGTCTTCCGCTTGCGTATTCAGGGTTCCTGTGACGGGTGGGAGCATGGTCGGCATGCTGGCACCCGGCGCAGTATTTCCTTGCGTCGGCGAGAGTGGCAGGTAAAGCACGTTGCCGCCGTCACCGGCATACACCTTGCGATTGTTGCCAAGCACCACCTGCATGGTCTCCAGGTAGAGCCGACGACGGGTGACTTCGGGTGCCTTGCGATACTCCTCGAGCAGCAGGGCAAAACGATCAGCCGAGCCCTTCGCGCGGGTGATCGTCGATTCGCGATAGCCCTCCGCCTCGGCACGGATGCGCGCCGCTTCACCGCGCGCCTCGGGAATGACCTTGCTTTCGTAGGCACGCGCCTCGCTCTCGATGCGTTCCTTGTCCTCACGCGCACTGATCGCATCGTCGAAGGCCTGACGGACTTCTTGCGGGGGGCGCGCATTCGAGATGTTCAGCACCGTGACCTGCAACCCGGTGCGGTACTCCTCAAGCGCCTTTTGCAGCAGCGCCTGTGCTTCCGCCGCCAACTGCGCACGCTCGCCGGTCAGAATGACGTCCATGGTGCTGCCGCCGATCACATCGCGGATGGCGCTTTCCGCCGCCTGCCGCAAGGCGTCGTCCGGATCGCGCGAACCGAACATGTACTGCTCGGGATCGCTGATCAGGTACTGCACGCCGAAATCGATCTGCACAATGTTCTCGTCACGCGTCAGCAGGCGAACCTGGTCGGACGCGCTACGCACGTCGGTAACGTTTAGCTTGCGGACGGTTTCGATCGGACGCGGCCATTTGAAGTTCGGTCCCGGCGACATCAATCGCTCGACCTTGCCGAATCGCATCACCACGCCACGTTCGCGTTCATCCACCAGCACGACCGAATCAAACAGCGCCCAAGCCAACAGAGCCAGCAACACGATCAAAGCCAAGCCGCGCATGCCAGGATCCGCATCGCCGTTGGCAGGCCCTGAGTCACCGCCCGATCCGCCGAAGACCCGGTTGAGGCTGCCCTTCAGCTTGTTCAGAAACGCCTCAACGTCTGCCCCCGGGTCCTTGCCATTCCAGGGATCCTTGTTTCCGCCGCCAGGTTGGTTCCAGGCCATGTCTGCTCCAATTTTTCAGTTCTGCTTCCGGTACGCTGCCGCAGCAACGCCGAACGTTTCCTATGGGACCACGCGATGTGTTTTACAAGGCGTGAAGAATAATCCGAAGCATCCCGTTTTCACCGAACGTGTTGTCCGCGCAGTGCAAGGCAACGAAGCCGGTCTCATCCTGGCAGTTCCCACGCTTCCGGCTCGCGCATCAGGTACGGTCGCAGCGCTGTCTCGATCCAGGGATCTTCGGCGGCGAGTTTTTCCGCCTGCGCACGCGACATGTCGAGCGACATTGAACAGCCGTCGTCCGCGACCTGCTCATCGACAACCAGCTTCCATGCATACAGGCGCGCACGCAGTCGCCCCGCCTCGACCGGCAGGTGCAAGTTGACCCGCAGCCTCGATTCCGCAAAGCGCGAGCCCAAGGCATCGCGCAACAATGACAGTCCCAGCGAATCTCGCGCCGAAACCCATATCCGTTCCGTTTGCCCACCGTCCAACCACTCGCTTCGCGGCGCCACATCCGGCAGCCGATCAAGCTTGTTGAACACCTGGATCTGCGGAATATCCGCCGCACCGATTTCTCCCAGCACTTCGTTCACCTGGGCTATCCGGTCACGCACATTCGGGTCGGACGCATCGATGACGTGCAACAACAAGTCGGCCTCGCGCGCTTCCGACAAGGTCGAGCGAAATGCCGCCACCAGGTCGTGCGGCAGATCACGAACGAATCCCACCGTGTCCGACAGCACGATTTCCCCGCACGCCAGCCCATCCAGTCGGCGCACGGTCGGATCAAGCGTGGCAAATAACTGATCGGCCGCGTAGGCTTCCGCGCCGGTCAAGGCGTTGAACAGTGTCGACTTGCCTGCGTTGGTGTAACCGACCAATGCCACACGCGGCAACTCACTGCGCATCCGCGCCCGACGTGCCTGATGGCGTTGCACTTCGACCTTGTCGAGTCGTCGACTGAGAATCTTGACGCGCTCTGCCAATAGCCGACGGTCGGTTTCCAATTGAGTTTCGCCTGGACCACGCAGCCCGATCGAGCCACCGCGCTGACGCTCCAGATGGGTCCACCCACGAACCAAGCGCGTGGCCATGTGTTTCAACTGCGCCAGTTCGACCTGCAGCTTGCCCTCGAAGGAGCGCGCACGCTGCGCGAAGATATCCAGAATCAGGCCGGTCCGATCCACCACACGGCGCTCAAGATGCCGCTCAAGATTGCGCTCCTGAACCGGACTGAGCGTCTGATTGACCAACACCAGATCGGCCCCGAGCGCCTCGCACATGAGCCGCGCCTCGTCGGCCTTGCCACTACCGATGTAGAGCGACGGCGAGGGTCGGTCCACGCGCGCGGTGAGACTACCGACCACGGCGGCACCCGCCGAGCGCGCCAGTTCGGCGAACTCGTCGAGTACATCGGAATCGTTCTGGCCCGCCGCGAAAGGCTGAATCAGCAGTGCCTGTTCACCCCGTTTGGAACGCTCAAACATGTACGTTCCCACTTAACGCGATGCCCCATGAGCACCGTCTCAAACGGGACCGCCCTCGTCCTCGTCACCGTCGCCCACGGTGCTGGTGCCGCCCGGACCGATACGCACATTGCGCGCTGGAACGACGGTGGAAATGGCGTGCTTGTAAACCATCTGCGACACCGTATTGCGCAACAGCACGACGAATTGATCGAAGGACTCGATGGTGCCTTGGAGCTTGATGCCGTTGACCAGGTAGATCGAGACCGGAACACGCTCGCGACGCAACGCGTTCAAAAATGGGTCTTGCAGGGATTGACCTTTCGACACGAAAAGCTCCTTTGAGAGGGATGTTTGGACGAATAAGTGTTGCAGGGTGATCGCTCACCGCAGCCCGCCATGGACGCGCCGCCTTTCGCCGATCCGCTCAGTCGGAGCATTTCGCGCGAAAGCCAAGCCAGTTTACATCGGTCATCTGAACGATCAAGCCAATCGCATTGGCTACCACGTTGGCTATAACGGCATCAGCCCGCCTCGACACCGGCCACGGATATCCGGCGACGCGCCAGAACACGAATAACCCAGAACAGCAATACCAGCACCAGGATGAACGCCACCACCGGCAAAAAGATCGCTAGAACAGTCGCCATGACAGCGCCCAGCAGTTCCGCGCTCGACACGACGACATTGCCGATACCGCCGGTCAAGCCGCTGGACAGAGAACGCACTGCCACGCTACCGGTCTGAACAACGCCACTGACGCCCCCACCGGTGATCGCTGCCAGCGACCATTGCAACAACGGCGACATGTCTCCCAACTGGGTTGCCGATGCAAGCGTGCCCGCCGCAATCGCCATCGGCGTCGCCACCGTATCAAGCAAGTTGTCTACCCAGGGAACGTAATAGGCAGCCACCTCGAGCACGGTCGCGATCGCCAATACGCTGAGCGCAGGCCAGGTGGCGAGCCAGCTCAGCGACGGTGCCAGCGTCAGGTGTCCACTCATGCCAGCGAGCGACAAGCCCAACAGAGGCAGAAACACCCGAAAACCGCAGGCTGCGGCGAGACCAACGGCAATGATCGGCCCAATCAAGAAATCCATCCGACAACTCCATTCCGACCGCGAAGGAAACGTGAGCTCGCCTCGGCCGAGCAACACCGCATCAGCATTCCGAGCGACAAACCAGGCGGTATGCCAGAGCGCGCCGCACGCCAGCTATTCCAAACCGAAATAAGCATGCCACGACTGACCGTTTCTCAGCGCCGCCACTTCGCCCTAAGTTCGACGGCACTTCAGCCACCAACGAATGCCCCAGAACAGGAGTTAGTCGTGAGTCAGATTCTGAACCAGGTTCTCAGCGCCAACGAGCGCTACGTCGCCGACTTCGGCGCGAAGGCGGAACTCGCCCTGCCGCCTGCACGGCGATTCGCGATCCTTACGTGCATGGATGCGCGCCTGGACCCGGCCAAGTACGCGGGCCTGTCGGAAGGCGATGCACACGTCATACGCAACGCGGGAGGCCGCGCCAGCGACGATGCGATTCGCTCACTGGTGATCTCCTACAAATTGCTCGGGACGCGCGAATGGTTCGTGATTCATCACACGGACTGCGGCATGGAGTTCTTCACGGATGACCTCATGGGGGATCTGCTGGAAAGCAGCCTGCAAACGGCCAACCTCACCCCCACCGGTTTCCAGGATGTCGGCCGCGGACCGGGCTCAAGCGCTGGCCTATTCGTCAAATGGCTGACCATCGCCGACCGCAATCGAAGTGTGATCGACGATGTACGTCGCATACGGGAACATCCACTCGTGCCGGGTGATATCCCAATCTATGGCTATATCTACGATGTACGTAGCGGGCGTCTAATCGAAGTTCCGGAAGCGAACATTGCCGGTGCGTCGACCACACAAGCGTCCGCTGCCTGACATCGACCATGTTAGACGCGTGGGTCTGAATCAATCAGGCCCGCGCGAAGTCGAAGGCCAGCACGTCGGCAATTTGCTCGCTACCTGTCATGGCCATCAGCACACGATCGAGGCCGACCGCAACACCCGAGCAATCCGGCAAACCCTGTTGCAAGGCCGCCAGCAAGGCACCGTCGACGGGCAACTCCGATAGGCCTCGCAGCCTGCGGCGCTGATTGTCGTTGGCAAAGCGCTCGGCCTGTTCATCGGAATCGCTCAACTCGTGATAGCCGTTGGCTATTTCCCAGCGTCCCCAATACGCCTCGAAGCGTTTTGCCACGGCCTGATCACCGTATCCGTCAACGCGTGCCAGCGCACATTGGGTCGGAGGAAAATCAAACACGAATAGCAACTGATCCGCGGCAAGACTAGGCTGAATCAGGTGGGTCATCAGCAGATCCAGCCAATCGTCTCGCCCCAGGTCCTGAGGGTCGATGCCGAAACGCGCCATCGGTGCCTGCAATGCGGTCAACGGGTCGCGCCGCCAATCAAGGCCCAGATATTGGCGATACAAGGCGTCGTAGCTGACCCGTCGAACATTCAGTCGCTGGTTGACGAGGCTGGCAAGACACTGCAGCAGATCGGCGACTTCATCCATCAATGCGCCAAGATCCCATCCCAGCCGATACCACTCCAGCATGGTGAACTCGGGGTTGTGGCGGCCTCCCGCCTCGCCATCGCGGAACACCCGCCCCAGTTCGTAGCAGTCGCCCACACCCGCGGCCAGCAAGCGTTTCAATGCGAACTCTGGCGAGGTGCGCAGATAGCGTTCCGCTGCGCCGCCGAGAACAGGACCGCGAAAGCGTGTGTGGAAGCTCTGGATGTTCGGCTCGGTATTGGCGCTCGCCGAAAGAATGGGCGTCTCGACCTCCAGCGCGCCTGTTGCTGCGAAATGGGCGCGTATCGCGGCATTGACCTGCGCCCGCAAGCGCAGCGCGGCCATCGACGCCGCAGGTTTCCAGCTGATTGTCGGCGTCAACGTCATCGCTCCGGCAAGGCCACAGGCTCGGATTCACCGGCGATTCGACCAAAATTCCCCGCAGCCCAGTCCGACTTGGCCTGTTCGATGCGCTCGCGCTCACGCGCGACGAAGTTCCACCACAGGTAGCGCGGACCGACCGCGTCCCCGCCCAGATAGAGCAGTCGCGCATCGCGATGTGCCTGCAGGTGCAAGGCATTTCCGTGATCGATCACCACCAGCGTGCTCTCGGGCAAGGGCATGTGCTGCAGATCGACATCACCATCGATGAGCAGAAGCGCGCGCTCGGCATACTCCCGCGGCAACTGCAGCGAACCGCCCGCAGGCAGATCAATCATCGTGACCACCAAGGGAGACGTCGACGGAACGGCACTCTGCAGACCCCAACCCGTGCCCGCGAGAACGCGGACCTGAGCGTCCTGCATCGCTACGCACGGCACCTTGTCGGCGGCAACGTGCACGAAGCCCGGTTCGCATTCGCTCAACGCATCGGGTAGCGCGATCCACAGTTGCAGTCCCCGCATCGTGTGCGACTGGGCCGCCAGATGCGACGGTGAACGTTCGGAATGGACAATGCCCCGCCCCGCGCAAATCCAGTTCAAGGCACCGGGAGACAGACACTGCGCCGAGCCCAGACTGTCTCGATGCATCAACTCACCCTCGAACAGAAACGTGAGCGTCGCCAATCCGATATGCGGATGGGGCGGCACCTGCATGCCCTCACCCGGCTGGAATTGATGCGGCCCGAAGGTATCGAGCAACAGGAAGGGTCCAACGCGCCGATGCTCACGGTGCGGCAGCAAACGCTGCAGTGGGAAACCATCCAGCAGGTGACGGGTGCCGCGAATGAGAAAGGGCATTCGGAACGGGGCTCGGCAACGGATCAGGTGCGCATTATCCCTCCGGCAGGCGGTGCACGCTGCGCTCCTGGCGTGTCACGAAGTGGGATCGGTCGCGCCGCGCGGCCGAAAACCCCATTGACAAACGTCGCCATCAACGCTCTCTCCCGCCCCGTCTGGCGAAGCATTGCAACAACGCTGTCCACATGGCACTGCAGCAGAACCCGTTCACGCGCGACATCAACGGGGAAGAACTTCGCAATCCTCACCAACACACGTATCATGTTGATTTTAATGGGTTATTTATTGATGGCGGTTTTTTGCGCACGCTGCAAAAAGCAAAGCGTAGTCAAGCAGTTGCGTCGCCGCTCCAAAACCAACCCACAGAGTTATCCACAACGCCTGTGGAACAAAAAAACCGTCGAAAAACCGGCCACTTGCGGAAGCGGAACGTGCCTGTCCAGCGATCGATGGCAAGCACCCGGTGATCCACACCCCGGAAGCCTGCGGTCAGCGATTCGCGTCAGTTGGAATGTCCGAGACCAGTCACCGGCACGCGACGTGATAGGCCTCCACCATCACCGCGTAGAACGCCTCGACACCGATGCCGGTTGGTGTCACCCATTGTGGGGCGGTCTTCAGCAAAGACCGATGCAGGCGCTGCAAGTTGGCGCGCTGCCAAGTGGAATGCGGGCGACGCAATTCGCCGCGATCAAAGTCGATCAGCCAGAGTTTGCCGTGACCATCGACCATCACGTTGAACGCGTTCAGATCGGCGTGATAAACCCCGTGCTGGTGAAAGCGCGCGATCAGCCGACCCAGATCGGACGCGAGAGAGCGAGACTGCGCGACGTCCAAACCGGCCAGATACTGCGCCAGCGGGCGACTGTCCGGAATGGCGCGCATCAGCAGCTCGGCGCGATAGCCCACACCATTCCGCACGTAGCCTGCCGCCACCACCGCCGGAACCGGAAGATCCAGCGCGGCAAGGCGTTGCAGCAGATGGAACTCGCGAAAGCAGCGCGTTCGCGATTCGCCGGTCCAGAGGTAATGGCGACGCACCCAGCGTCCGACCAAGCCACCGCGACGGTAGCTGCGCAGCACCAGACTACCCAGCGCGCTATCGAAAAAACGCACCGCCCCGCGACCGCCGCGCTGGGTGACCGTTTCGAATCGCTGTTCGGCGATGCCTTCCAGCAAGGCGCGCGCCCTCGAAGTGCAGGCATCGGTCTGCGCTTGTGCCAGCCCACACGACTCACCCAGAATGCTATGCAGCGCAGCGCTATCGAAACACATCGCACCGTGCGCATCCGCCAGACGCACGAAGGTCGCCGATTCGGCCTTGCTCTGTGGTGACTCTGGTGGACGGCGGGTTTCTGTCATGAACACGAGTGTAGCAAGTGCAATGAATGCCTCCGCACCCGAATCCCTTTGTCTATTGCGGCTATCCGCTCTGGGCGACGTCAGCCATGTGCTGCCTCTCGTTCGCCAGTTGCAACGCACCTGGCCACAAACCCGCCTGACCTGGATCATCGGCAAGTTCGAACATCGGCTGATGCAGCTGATTCCCGACATCGAGTTCATCGTGTTCGACAAGAGGCAAGGTTGGGACGCGGTTCGCCAACTACGCGAACAACTCGCGCGCCGACGTTTCGACGCCTTGCTGCACATGCAACTGGCGCTGCGTGCCAATTTGCTCGCGGCCTGGGTAAAGGCGGACCAGCGCATTGGATTCGATGCCGAACGCAGCAAGGAACTGCATGGCTTGGTGATCAACAAGCGGATTGCCTACCAGCCGCGCCAGCATGTGCTGGATGCCCTGTGCAGCTTTGTGCAGCCCTTGGGACTACAACCCGGTTCGCCCTGCTGGGATTTCCCGATTCCCGCCGAGGCGAACGCCTTTGCTGAAAGCGAACTGCCCGGCAATCAGGCCACCCTGCTCATCAGTCCTTGTTCCAGCCATCGCCTGCGCAATTGGCACGTCGACGGCTATGCGGCGGTCGCACGCCACGCGGTCAACGAACGCGGCTGGCGCGTGGCGCTCTGCGGAGGTCCCAGCGCGCTGGAACGCGAAGTCGGTACAGCCATCTTGCAACAGGCGGGCGTGCCGATCCTCGATCTGATCGGTCGCGACACCTTGCCTAGCCTACTGGCGCTGCTGCAGCGTGCCGATGCGCTGCTCACGCCGGATTCCGGGCCCATGCATCTCGCCAATGCGGTGGGTACGCCCGTCATCGGCTTGCACGCCGCCACGGCAAGCTGGCGCAGCGGCCCCTACTCGGACCGCCAGTTCTGTGTCGACCACTACGCCGAGGCGGCGGAGCAGTTCCTGCGCAAGCCGGTCGACCGTCTGCCTTGGGGCAAACGGATCGAGTTCGATGGGGTGATGTCGTTGATCCAGACGACCGAGGTGATCGATGCCTTCGAGCGCGTGGTCGCCCATCGCGCCGGAAAGCGGCAAGTTCAGGTCGCCGATTTGGCGCGGTAGTCCTCGTAGCTCTTTTCTTCGACGTAGGCCGAGCCCAGTTCGAGGTTGATGTCGCGCTTGATGCGGGCGCGCTCGTCATTCTCGAAATACACGCTGCGCGCCAGCCGGATGAATTCAGCGCCAAAGTTCTGCGCCTTTTCCTGCAGTCGGATGTCGTCCTCGATCACCCATAGGCGTTCGTTTACTGCTTTCAACGCGGCACGCAGACCCGCGATATCCACCGCCGCTGCCGGATGTGCGCTCCAGGTGCGATTCAGGGCATCGAGCTCACGACGAATGTTGACCAGTTTGGCCGCATCGGCGATGCGCTCGGACTTGATTTCGAGAATGGCGATCTTGTCGAGCAGTTCGCCGAAGGAAACGGGCACGGAAATTTCGGACACAGCGGGATCTCGGCTGGAGTGAAGCCCTATTGTCTCGCGAGGCGACGCTTCCGCCTACCGTCCAGTGCACCGGACACATGATAGATGCCGTCGTCAGGCGCGGCCTGCGCTTTGCATACACCTGTGAAACACCGCCGTCGGGTTGGGGAGGCGTCGCGTCCGTGCGTGCACTGATCGTTGAAGACTCACAAACGAGCCAAGCCTATATCCAGACTCTGCTTGCAGAACTGGAAATCGAATCTGTCTGTGCCTTGGATGGCCTCAGCGGCGTCGATCTGTTTCATCAGGAGAGCCCCGATCTCGTCTTGCTGGATATCATCCTGCCCGACATCGATGGCTTGGAGGTGGCGCGGCGCATCCGTCGCGCTGAACGCCCGGGCGAGTGGACGCCGATCATTTTTCTGACTGCCCGAACTGCCGACGCCGACCTGGAAGCAGGCATCGAGGCCGGTGGTGACGACTATCTGGCCAAGCCGATCAACCCGGTGGTGCTGGCCGCCAAGTTGCGCGCCATGCAGCGCATCGTCCTGATGCGGCGCGAGCTGGACGCGGCCAATCGCGAGCTGCGTCGACTCTCGTCAGTGGACGGTCTGACTGGCCTCGCCAATCGTCGCCAGTTCGACTACACGCTGCAGAACGAATGGATGTGGGGCCAGGCGCAGAAACAGCCGTTGTCACTGCTGATGTGTGATGTCGATTTCTTCAAGCTATACAACGACAGCTATGGTCATCCGCAAGGCGATGAGTGCCTGCGACAAGTCGCCAATGCCTTGCATCAGGCCCTGAAAGGTCCGAAGGATCTGGCGGCACGCTATGGCGGTGAAGAGTTCGCCATCCTGTTGCCCAACACTGGACCGGATATGGCGTTGATGATTGCCGAACGCGCACGGGAGGCGGTCGCCGCCCTGAACATGCCGCACGCCCACTCGCCCCTGCAGCAGGTCACGATCAGCCTGGGAGTGGCGACACGTGTCCCGGTCGCCACGCATACTCCGGACCGCCTGATTGCCCTGGCGGACCGAGCGCTGTACATCGCCAAGCACAACGGACGCAATCGCGCCGCGCAGGCAGTGGTCGGTACCACTGACAGCAAGTCCGCCTGACCCGTTCAGTCCAGAACCACGCGCAAACGGGCCGCCGCCTGCCGCGCACGTTCGCGCGCCGCGTCGACGTCCACGCCACGCGCGAGCACCACGGCCACACGCCGCTTTCCCGACACGCGAGGTTTGCCGAACAGACGCAGGTCCACATCGGGATCTTCCAATACCGCGTCCACACCCTGGAAACGCGGCACGCCCTCGCCCTCGGCAACGATGGCCACGGACGCCGATGGCGCCAGCAACGCGATTTCGTGAATCGGCAGGCCCAGAATCGCGCGCGCGTGCAGCGAGAACTCGGACAAGGTTTGTGAGGCAAGCGTCACCAGGCCCGTATCGTGCGGCCGAGGGCTGACCTCCGAAAACCAAACCTCATCACCACGAACGAACAATTCGACGCCAAACAAACCGTAGCCACCCAGCGCCTCGGTGATGCGATGGGCAATCGACTGGGCACGTTGCAGCGCCACTGCCGACATCGCTTGTGGCTGCCAACTCTCGCGGTAGTCACCGTCGATCTGCAGGTGACCGATGGGCGCGCAGAAGGTCGTGCCGCCCACGTGACGCACGGTCAGCAAGGTGATTTCGTAGTCGAACGCGATGAATCCTTCGACGATGCAGCGCCCCTTTCCGGCGCGCCCACCTTCCTGTGCGTAAGCCCACGCCGCGTCGACCTGATCGGCATGACGCAGCACGCTTTGTCCCTTGCCGGACGACGACATGACCGGCTTGATGACACAAGGAAAGCCCAGCGCCAGCGCCGCCGCGCGGCAATCCTCCAGCGAATCGACAAATCGGTAGGCCGACGTTGGCAGTCCCAGGTCTTCCGCTGCGAGACGGCGAATATCCTCGCGGTTCATGGTCAGCCACGCGGCGCGCGCGGTCGGAATGACCCGAAGTCCCTGATCGCGCTCCAGCTCGATCAAGGTCTGGGTGTGAATCGCTTCAATTTCCGGCACCACCAGTTGTGGGCGCTCCCGGGCAATCAGCTCGCGTAACGCTGCGGGATCAAGCATATCCAGAACGTGGCTACGGTGCGCCACCTGCATGGCCGGCGCGCCCGCATAGCGATCCGCCGCAATCACCTCCACGCCAAATCGATGCAACTCGATGGCGACCTCCTTGCCCAATTCGCCCGAGCCCAGCAACAGGACGCGGCAAGCGCCCGAAGACCCTGGCGTACCGATCTCCACGCCGGAAGATTCCGTCGAAGTCATGCGCATCCTCTCGTCAAAAGTCAGTCATTCAATGAATCGAAGGCTCTGGCCGACGCCAAAGCCAGACCGCCACCAGCGCCATACTGACGCTGCCAATCACCCATCCCCAGATCGGCGCGAACACTGCCATGATCAGCGAGGCCATCACCATGCTCGCCAGCGCAATACGTTTCGCCCGCCGACTGACCGCGCCCTCTCGCTCCCAGTCGCGAATCATCGGGCCGAAAACCGCGTGCCGGTGCAGCCAGGCATGCAAACGATGCGAGCCGCGCGCCGCAAAGAACGATGCCAGCAACACAAAAGGAACCGTCGGCAAGCCGGGCAC
The DNA here is from genome assembly GCA_041395245.1 of Lysobacteraceae bacterium. Taxonomy (GTDB): domain Bacteria; phylum Pseudomonadota; class Gammaproteobacteria; order Xanthomonadales; family Xanthomonadaceae; genus Aquimonas. Next base: position 258,256 of record JAWLAY010000005.1, on the reverse strand, counting down.
GAAGATCCCGACGATGCCCAATCCCAATGCCATCAACGCAAAACTCAACCACACCCAACGCAAGGGACCCAGTTTCGGGATGCTCGACTGCGCCGCATCGGGCATGGCTTCGCGTTGAACCCGGACAACATCCTCGGGCGGTAGAGAGGCGTCGGACATGCGCGCAGTGTGCGAAGCCAGAGCGTGCCTGTCCAGCCGTCGTTACCCTGCCGTCACCGACCCGCGTGGTCGCGCGGCATGACAGTCGGCGGTTGATCCCCGACACTATGCCGTGACGACGTGATCGCCCCATCCATTACCGAACGGAAGCCCCCGATGCCGTTTTCCACCGTACTGATCGCCAATCGCGGCGAAATCGCCTGCCGCGTCATCCGCACCTGTCGACGTCTGGGCATTCGCACGATCGCGGTGTATTCGGACGCCGATGCCGATTCGCAACACGCACGGCTCGCCGATCTTGCCATCCCGATTGGTGGCTCTGCCCCGCGAGACTCCTATCTGCGCGGTGATGTGATCATTGCCGCCGCGCTCGACAACGGCGCCGACGCCATCCATCCCGGCTACGGCTTTCTGTCTGAGAACGCCGATTTCGCCGATGCCGTGGCCGCCGCAGGACTGGTCTTCATCGGTCCATCCGGCGCCAGCATGCGCAAGATGGGCTCGAAAGCGGGCGCCAAAGATCTGATGGCCGCCGCCAAGGTACCGGTGGTGCCTGGATACACCGGTGACGATCAGAATGCGGAGCGCCTGCAACGGGAAGCCGATCGTATCGGCTATCCGTTGATGATCAAGGCTGCGCATGGCGGCGGCGGCAAAGGCATGCGCATCGTGCGCGCGGCCAGCGAGTTCGCGGCCGCCCTGCAGTCGTGTCAACGCGAAGCCGCCAATGCATTCGGGCGTGACCGCGTGCTGCTGGAGCGCTATGTCGAAACGCCGCGCCACATCGAGATGCAGATCTTCGGCGACCGGCATGGCCAGATCATCCATCTGGGTGAACGCGAGTGCTCGGCACAGCGCCGCTATCAGAAGGTCATCGAAGAGTCGCCTTCGCCCTTCCTGACCGCCGAAACGCGGGCGGCGATGGGCGCTGCCGCAGTCGCTGCAGGCAAGGCGATCGACTACGTGAATGCGGGGACGGTCGAGTTCATCGTCGGGCCTGCGGGCGACTTCTATTTCATGGAAATCAACACCCGACTGCAGGTCGAACACCCGGTCACCGAAATGGTCACCGGACTCGATCTGGTCGAATGCCAGTTGCGCGTCGCCGCCGGAGAGTCATTGCCAAGCGGGAGCGTGACGCATCAGGGGCATGCCATCGAAGTGCGGCTGTACGCCGAAGACCCGGAGGCGGGATTCCTGCCGGGCTCGGGTCGCATCCAGCGGCTGCGATTGCCCGCCCAGACTGACGGCGTGCGGATCGACTCGGGCGTCATTGAAGGCGATGTGGTCAGCGTGTTCTACGACCCGATGATCGCCAAATTGATCGTCCATGCCGCGGATCGACCGCAGGCCTTGGCAAAGCTTGGCGACGCCCTCGCCCAGTGCCGGATTGAAGGTACAAAGTCCAACATCGAGTTTCTCGAAGCCTTGATCCGCCATCCCTCGGTCGTCAACGCCAGCATCGACACCGGCTATCTGGATCGCCATCTGGATCAGGTGCTGCAAACGCCCCCCGATGCCCGCAGCGAACTGCTGGCGGCAGCCGCCATGGCCTGTGCCCTGGCTGACCGCGATGAAGTTCATGCGGAAGCGCTGCGTGGCGCGGAGCCGGACTCACCCTGGACGCTGGCCGACAGTTGGCGTCTGGGCGGCGCCGGACACCGTATGCTGGTGTTGCGGGAACGCGAGCAACGTCACGAGATTTTGCTCAGAAGCACGCAAGGTCAGTATCAGATCCAAATTGGCAGCGTGCTGCACGACGTCCGCGACGCCTGCTGGATCGCCGACCGGCTCAGCCTACGACTGGACGGTCGCCTGTTGGCGCTACGCTGCCAACTGGACGCCGCGCACGTGCAGATGCATGACGGCCAGCGCCGCTGGCGCTTCGAGCGCTTGCCTGCGTTCCAGTTCGAAGGTCAACTTGGACGCGAGGACAGTGATCGGATCAAGGCACCGATGCCAGGCCGCATCGTTCTGCTGCGCATTCAGGTCGGCGACACCGTGGCAGAAGGCGACGAGCTGATGGTCATGGAAGCGATGAAGATGGAACTCACGCTGCGAGCGCCGCGCGCCGGCGTGATCGCATCCCTGCAAGCGCAGGCAGGCGATTTTGTGGAAGCGGATGCCGTTCTGATCAAACTGGAGCCCGTGACATGAAACGACTCACCGTATTTGGCCTGATCGCCTGTCTGTTCTCGCTTGCCGGTTGCACGGAAACCCGCTTCGAATCGCCGCCAGGGCAAAACATCGAACGCTGTGATACGAACCTTCGCGGCCTGTGGCTGGCCGTCGATTCCAAACCCGGCGAACTGGATGGCTTCGACATCGATGCAGAATGCCGTACCCGGATATTGACCCGCACCGAAGCAGGCGGGCCCGCACAGGCGATTCAAGTTCCTGTGAACTTTGTCCATCACCGCGGCAAGCACTACGTCGTGGTCGCCGATGAAGCACTGAAGGGGTTGATCGAGCTGCCATCGATCCATGGCGTCAATCCGGTGCCAAAGCGGAATTTCTTCATCGTCCGCTATGACGTCCGCGGTGATCGTCTGCGTTTGTTCAACGTCGACGACCGCGCCGCTGGGCACGCCATTCTGGATGGCACACTGGAAGGCACCATCTCGTCGACGCTGGACGAACTGCATGTTTATGTTCGCGGGACGCGCGAGCAGATTCTGCAGGCGCTCGACACGCCCGATCTGTTCGAGCGCAAGGCCACCAGCGTCTTGCGCCGCCGTCACGTGACACTCGAACAGGCAATGCGCGAGAAGTCACCATGAGCGACGCCGTCAGGATCGTTGAGGTCGGCCCGCGCGATGGCTTGCAGAACGAAGCCCGTAGCATTCCGGCGGCGGTCAAGATTGAGCTGATCGAGCGTCTGGTTGCCTGCGGTCTGCGCAGCGTGGAGGCCACCAGTTTTGTCAGTCCCAAATGGGTACCGCAATTGGCCGATGCCGCCGAGGTGTTCGCGGGTATTCCCAAGCAACCCGAGGTTCGCTACCCCGTGCTGGTCCCCAACCTGCAAGGACTCGAACGCGCACTGGCTGTGGGCGTGCAGGAAGTCGCGGTATTTGCCGCCGCTTCGGAAGCATTCAGTCAACGCAACATCAACGCCAGCATTGCGGAAAGCCTGCAACGCTTCGCCCCGCTCATGGACAAGGCCAGCGAAGCTGGCGTGTCCGTTCGAGGCTATGTCTCCACCGTGTTGGGCTGCCCGTATCAGGGCGAAGTTGAGCTGGCAGACGTGGTTCGCGTCGCCAAACAGCTTTACCAGGCCGGGTGCTACGAAATTTCACTCGGCGACACCATCGGCGTCGGCACACCGCGCAAGGCGCGCGCCATGTTGCAGGCAGTCGCCAGCGAAATCCCCATGAGCGCCCTGGCCGTGCATTTCCACGACACCTGGGGCCAGGCCATCGCGAACATCCACGCCTGTCTGGAAGCCGGGGTGCGCATCGTTGACAGTGCCGTCGCCGGGCTGGGCGGCTGTCCCTACGCCGCAGGTGCCAGCGGCAATGTCGCCACCGAAGACGTGGTCTATCTGCTCGACGGCCTGGGTCTGACGCATGGCGTTGATCTTGCCGCATTGGCAGAGACGGGCGAATGGATCAGTGCACAGCTTGGACGTGTGTCCGCCAGCAAATCGGGACGCGCCATGCGGGCACGGCAGACCGCCAAAGCGCATTGATTCCGCACGCCAAGTCGATCTGGTGCGTGCACTGCTGGGCGACATGGCCGAACGGGGACGCTCGGGCATCGTCTTTTCGGGCCAGGAACATCCACAAACCGAATACCTGTTCACCCGCCTCGATGAGCTGAAACCGGCAATGGCGCAAGAGGCCACGCAAGCCGCACGCGAAGTCGCCAACAGTTTTCCCAGGACTCCGGCAGCCCACTCGGCAAGATCCGCAGCGCCAGCCACGGGCAATTCAGCATCGAACCGCGCGATCGAAGCACGCCACACATCAAGAAGGTGCGCTCGGTGTCGACCGTGGAGGTCTACCTGTCGGATTGAAGGCCTGCGGCATGGGCGTTGCGGCCACCGAATGTCCGAATCGTGTCAACGGCGACGTATGTCCCTTTTCTGATTCAATACGGAGCCACCCATGCCAAGTCATTCTGCGCGCCGGGCCTTGTTCGCCATCCTGCTGGGCAGCGCCGCGATTCCGGTTTGTCATGCCAAAGAAAACGTGATGCTGGTGCTCGATGCCTCCGGTTCGATGTGGGGCCAGATCGAAGGCCGCAGCAAGATCGAGATCGCACGCGAAGCGGTGGCAGGACTAACCGCACGTTGGCGCACAGAGGATGCGCTGGGCCTGATGGTCTACGGACATCGTCGCAAAGGCGACTGCGCCGACATCGAAGCCCTGATCGACGTTGGTCCCCTCGATGCCGCGCAGTACCTTGCCACCGTCAACGCGCTCAATCCGAAAGGCATGACACCGCTGTCCCAGGCCGTGATCGACGCGGCGGCGGCGCTGCGTTCGAGTGAGCAGAAAGCCACCGTGATTCTGGTCAGCGACGGCGAGGAAACCTGCAATCTTGATCCCTGCGAAATCGGTCGCTCGCTGGAGCGCGAGGGCATTGACTTCACCGCGCACGTGATCGGTTTCGATGTGTCGCAAGCGCAGCATCAGGCGCAATTACGTTGCCTCGCGGAAAACACCGGCGGGCGCTACTTCAACGCTCGTGACGCACACGAACTGGAGATCGCGCTGGGTGGCGCGGTGCAAGCCAGCACCCAACCTGCACTGCCGCCCGCCTCAGCCAGCGTCATGGCACACGGTTCCGCACGAATCACGTCGCCACTGACGGTCAACTGGACTGGCCCGGCGGACGAGGGCGACTTCATCACCGTGGTGAAGCCCGATACGGCGGACGGCGCCTACCTCACCTATGCCTATGTCGATGCGCAAGGCGACGGCGATCAGGGTGTGGTGACCTTCAACATGCCCGCCATCGCAGGAAACTACGAACTGCGCTACGTCAGTCCGCGCCGCGAACCGTCCGTTCTGGCCCGCACCGCACTGATCATTGGTGATAGCGAAGCCAGCATCGAAGCCCCGGCCAGCGCAACGGCCGGAAGCACGGTTCGCATTGTCGCAGAAGGTCCCGAAAGCCAATCGCATTGGATTGGCTTCGCACCGGTCGGGTCCGATGCGGGCGCGTATCTGAACGGACACTACGCTCGCCCCACAGGCGCCAAATCGGAGCTGGAATTGAGGGTTCCGGCCAAACCCGGCGACTACGAAATCCGCTATGTACTTAACGAAGGCGAGCGCGTGCTGGCTGCCCGCCCGGTTCGGGTTGACGCGGCGTCTAGCTACGTTCGCGGACCGCGTGAGGTGATGGCAGGCGATGCAACGACCGTCGACGCCGCAGGTCCGATGAATGAAAGCCATTGGATCGGCTACGCACCGGCAGGCACGGACGCGGGAGCCTACGTCGGCGGAAGCTATGCACGCCCCACGGGTGACACATCAACGCTCCGCATCCGAGCGCCTCTGGAACCAGGTGACTACGAACTGCGCTACGTGCTCTTCGAAGGTGAGGAAATCGCCGCTTCGCAGCCGATCCGCGTGATCGCGCCGCACGCGACACTGACCGCACCCGCCCGTCTGTCAGTGGGGCAATTGTTCCAGGTGAATTTCTCCGGACCACGCGACAGCAGCCATTGGATCGGCGTCATTCCCGTCGGCGGCGATGGCACCGAGTACCGCGGTTGGTCCTACCTGCCGGAAACCGGTGACTCCCTGGAATTGAACGCCCCTGACGAGGCAGGCAGCTGGGAGCTCGCCTACGTGGTCGACGGGAAAATTCTGGCCAGACATTTGCTGCAGGTCGAATAGACGCGTTGTGCCAAATTCCCGGCCTTGCGTTGCCGCCCAACCCGCGTCAACGCAAGGCGCCAGGCTCAGGTGGGCGCGAGTTCCCGAATGACCTGCTGGACACCGTTTCGCCAATCCGGCAGCGCAATGCCGAAGCGCTCGCGCAAGCGCTCGTTGTCAAGTCGCGAATAGGCTGGCCGCTTGGCGCGAGTCGGGTATTGATCAGAGGGAATCGGATCCAATCGCGGGATTCGGCTGAGGATGCCCTGCTCGCCTGCCAACTGAAAAATCTGCTGTGCAAATCCGTGCCATGACACCTCTCCCGCTGCCGTGAGATGCATGGTCTCGCGAGCCGCCTGCGGCTTGCCAAGTCGAGCCAGAATCAGCGCTGTGGTATTGGCGATCCAGCGCGCAGGCGTGGGCGCGCCGATCTGGTCATCGACCACACTAAGGTGTTCGCGTTCGGCACCAACCCGCAACATCGTGCGCAGGAAGTTCTGCCCGCGCGCCGCGTAAACCCACGACGTACGCAGAATGAGATGCGCGCAATCGGACTGGCGAATGGCGATCTCGCCAGCCAGCTTGCTCCGGCCATAGACACCGAGCGGTGCTGTCGGATCGTCTTCACGCCATGGCTGCGACGCGCTGCCATCGAAGACGTAATCGGTGGAGTAATGCACCAGCAATGCGCCCGCGCGTGCGCAGTATTCCGCCATCGCCTCGACGGCGTGCGCATTGATGCGCATCGCTGCGTCTTCATCGTCCTCGGCCCGATCCACCGCGGTATAGGCCGCCGCGTTGAGGATCACGTCGGGGCGCACGCGATCCAACGTGGCGCAGAGTGCCGCCGTATCACTCAAGTCCGCACGGACAGCCCCCGCACGAACGTCATTCTCATCACGACTGGCGAGGATCACGTCTCCGAGCGGCACGACGCTGCGTGCCAACTCGAATCCGACCTGCCCACTTGCCCCGAGCAACAGCATGCGCATGCACGTTCCGCCACGATTGGATCAACGGCAAGCATAACCGCGCGCGATGTCATCCCGCCGCCGCGCCCGACGCGAATCCCTACTCGGCGCCCTGCTCCGCCTTGCGCTCGCGTTTCATGGCACGCACATCCACCGGACGGATCTCCTTGATCTGGCAACGATCCCTGCCCACCAGCACATGATCGAAGCGCGCCGACACGCGCGACACCGAGGACGTCAACGCAATGGCCTGGGCGAACTCCAGATCGGAACACGGCGGACTCACCTCGATCAGCCATGCCTCGTTGACCTTGGTGTAGACCGCCAGACGATACTGACCAAGCAGAACCCAGTTCTGCATCGTGAAGAACGGGAAACTCGCCACCGGCTCACCGGCAAAACGACTGTAGCGCTCGTACTGCGCCGACATCCGCTCACGTGGCCCAGGGCCAGCGGCGCAGGAGGCCAACACCGTCATCAAGACCAGCAACAAAATTCGCTTACTCATTTGGCACTCTCCCGACAGGATAGGTTGACTTCCACACGATATGCGCGCGAATGCGCAGTCGACGCCGATGATGCCGCATACAAGCAGAAGCCTGCGATCTCGCGCAGACCGAAGACGAGCGTCAACGAGCGCCCGTCGCAGCGCGACAGGCGCGAGTTCACCGCAGGTTTATCCCTACAGACTCTTGACGAACGACATCATCAACGGTTTAATGCGCAGCTCTTCGCCGCCATACGCGGAGAACATGGCTAGGTAGCTCAGTTGGTAGAGCAGGGGATTGAAAATCCCCGTGTCGGGGGTTCGATTCCCTCCCTGGCCACCATCTACATACAAAAAACCAGCCCTCGCGGCTGGTTTTTTGTTGGGCGAAATCCCGCACCACTGCGCCATTTCGGCCCATTCTGCCCGTGCCACGCCAACGGCGTTCCGCACCCCAAAACGCCCCGGTTCGATTCCGTTTTCCTCTCTCTTCTCCGCTCAATAGCATGAACCACCTGTCCGTGGCACGGGCAAAACCCTTTGCAAAACGCGGGGTTATGCCTGTGTCGATGAGAGCAGTTCATGTCATGTGATGGAGATGCAATCGGGTTTCGAGAGAACGCAGACGGACTTTCACGCCTGCGTGCGTGGTAGCCAGTACAGCCCTTCCTTCTGGTTCGTTTTGACCAACGCCACGTAGGCACGCTTCGGTTTGGGATGGTTCTTGAACACGTCGATGGGCTTGGCACTCTTGAGATTCGCGCGAAGCATCACTTGCTCGGCGTTGAGCGCCTTGCCCTCGACCTCCCACAACACACGAAACACCGCTGCCTGCGCCTTGGTGAGCCGGATCGGCTCGGCACCTTCCCCATCCACATGCACCCAGCGAAAATCCGCCGAGAACAGCCCATGCACGGGCACGAAGGGATTGTTCCTGCGGCGTGACGGAACAGACTCGACATCGCCCGCGAACGTGATGTTTTCCCCGCGCAGCTGGAACTTCTCCTCCAAACCCACCCACTGCACACCGGCATCCGGTGGTGCGCCCCGCGCGATCTGATTCACCGGCGCGATCACGCGAACAGTGCCGTTGTCGGTGCGAACACGATCAAGCAAACCCGGCTCGCGCCACAACCGGTGAATGTCGCGCGCCAGCACCACTGGCATCTTCTTCGTGCGACCGAGCATCCAGACACCGTCGGTCAGTTGCTTGGCACCGCCGTCACTGTGGATGTCATGCGCCGAACGCAGCTTCCGATGAAGCCACTGATCGTCGAGCGCGAAGGCCGCGAGATCGTCCGCAGCCACCGGCACCGCACCGCAGTCCGGGCAACAGCATTCCCACTCGCCATTTCCATCGACGCGCACCTCTCCGCGACGCTGGCAACAATACGGACAGACCGTATTCGTACGATCCGTCATCGCCGGTTTCACTGCCTTGGCGACATCCGGCAACGCGCCGATCTCGCCCGGCGTCATTCGAAGTCGCAGCACTGGCGCACCCGAGGCAAACATCCGGCAGATCAGGTGCCAACCTGCATGCGTTGCCATCGGTCACTTCTCGACCAGCGGTTGAGGCAGTTCGGTGATGTCGGTGTACTCGGCATCAAGGGTCTGGCCAAGCGCCAGCACGCCTGCTTCCACCAGCATCTGCTCAACCCGAGCCTTCAGTTCCGGATCGCGTACCGGAATACGGAACCGGCCATTGCTGGTGATCTCGACGGGAATGCTGCGCAGCCGTCCTCTCTCGCCGGGGTAGTAGATGTTGATCTGCACCGCCAGCACCGACCAACCCTCCTCCAGCGCGGTCGGCAGTTCCTCCTTCAGCAACTCCGTCACCGATTTGCGCCCGGCATCGGCGGTCGCCGTACACACCAGCTTCAGCTGCCCCGTTGCGCTCTCGATGGTGTATTCCTTGAGTTGCGCATAGGTGAACTTGTTCTTGGCCGTTTGCAGGTTGGCGATCCCGGCGCGCATGCGAGTGAGGTCGATCTTCTCCGGCATGAGGCGCTTGGCATCCACCACCTGTCCAAGAATGTGCGTAGAGAACTCGCCGGCCAGCATCCGGTGGAAATCCGCGCCGCCCCGGATCAGCGTCCTCACCGCGCCCGTGCGCTCCGAATACTCCAGCACGCTGTGCAGCGACGGATTGCCAACGCGCCGGGTCAAGTTCGTACCCTGGAATTCCAGCTGCATCATCGCCATGCCTTTGACATGGCTGGTCACGAGGAACACGCCAGGGCTGCGCTGGAAGATCGTACTTTCCACCCCATCGCCGCATTGCAGCTTCTTCTGATAGAAGTTCGAGATGGACTGACTGAATGCAGCCACGGCAGCCGGAGACGTGTTCGGATGCCGCTTGATGCCCAGCGCGTGCGACTGCGCTTGCGGAACGCGGCGATCCAGAAAGTCCGAATTCAGTGCCTGAGCGAACAGATCCGGATGGTGACGGTAAAGCCAGAACGCGCGATGCACATCGCCTTGGCAGCCCAGCAATCCTGTGGATGCCATGACGTTGGACGCAGCAACCGCCCGGATCGACAACGCGCCCTGCGCATCAGCCAACGGCAGGCAGGCACCCAGTTCTGCGACCAGCTTGTCCTTGGCGGGGATGTCCTGCCATTGACGGATGCAGTCCAGCAACGCCCGCCGGGTGTCCTGCGTGTCGGCCCATACGAACCCCAGCGGAACCGGTACTGCATGGTCGGTAAAAAACTGCTGCATGGTCTGATCGACCGGCAACTCGAACAACACATCGATGAAAGTCTTTTTCATACAGGGGGTTCCTTGGGTCGGGAGAGATGTGAGATGCACTTCACGGTTCCGGGGCATTTCGGCAAGGAAACACGTCCGCAATCGTTAAATCGTAAAGTGTCACTTGCCGGTCGCCAGACTAGTGCGCCCATTTCCGCCCGTCAATCATGGATTCCCACCTGTTCCTACATCGTATCTTTTGACTATACTTCCGCGTCTCTCTACCTGACTCCCCATAGGCATTCCGATGGCCACACCATTTGGCATCCGGCTTCGCCAGTTGCGCGAAGCCAAGGGCATGAGCCTGCAACAACTGGCCGATGAGGTTGGTTGCACCAAGGCCTATATCTGGGAACTGGAAATGAAAGACGGCCAGAGGCCAACGGCGGAACGTGTACTGGCCTTGTCCAAGGTCTTCGGCGTCACGATGGAAGACCTGATGGAAGACCAACCACGCGGCCTGCCCGATGTCGAGTTCAAGGACGTAGCTTTCTTCCGCGAGTACTCCGGCATGGCCGATGACGACAAGAAACGCTTCCGTCAGGCGCTGGACTTGATGTTCGGCAAGAACAGCGACGCCGAGCCGCAGCCTTGAGTCCTACCCCGCTCACACCCACTGCTGCTGTCGCACGCATTTACACATTGCTGCGCTCAGCGTTCGGCGCAAACTTGCCCGATGCGGTCGACCTCGGCGTCATGGTGCAACTGCTCAATGAAAAAGCCTTCGCCAAGGGCGCAACGCTGCGGCTTCCGAGGGAACTTGAAATACGCGGATTCGAGGGCGCACTGGTTCGCAACCCCGGCACTGATGATTGGGGCATTTTCTACAAGCCCCACCCCAGGTGCCGGGAACGTCAACGGTTCACCATCGCCCACGAGATGGGGCACTTCGTCCTGCACCGTGAACGCGTGAGTGAGTTCCGCTGCGAAATGCGTGGCGTGAACAACGGACAAGATGCCGACAAGCAGATCGAGAAGGAGGCCAACGCCTTCGCCAGCAATCTGCTCATGCCCGCCGACCTGTTCCGCGACGGCTTGGGCGATCAGCGCAAGGTCGATCTGCGGGTGATTGGCAGTTTGGCGCAACGCTTCGGCGTCTCGATGGAGGCTGCGTGCCTGCGCTTCGTCGAACTCACCAATCAGCGCGCCATCCTGCTGCGCTGGGACAGTGGCATCCTCGAATACGAGGCGCGCAGCAAGAAGGCCGTCCTCTCTCGCGCGCGCTTCAAGGTTCCAAACACCATGCAAGAGCCAGTGCCAGGCTCGGTGTCTGGTGATCCCCTCACGCTGCAATGCTTGGAAGGCGTGAAGCAGACCGCCAGGATGTGGTGTCCGGAAGAACGGACGTACATGTCGTTGCGCGAGTGCAAGCACACCCATGTGGAGCGCGAGCGCATGCTCACCTTGTTGATCCTCGAAAGCATGGAGCCGCGCTTCGGCGACCGCACACACGAGGACGAACACGAACAGGACACCAGCGAACGCTTTCGCGCCAGCGGACAGTTCCCGGTTCATTGATTCCTCTACGCGGAATTGCGCAGCTTCAACACGCCCACCGCTCACATCCGCTGCATTCCGTTACGACAACACCCCCGATGCCTAGCATGAGGAGCGTTCTCCTATCGAACGCAGACCATGCCACATCACGAACCTGTCTCCACTTCTGACGATCCGCGCCATCCGCATCAGGAGATCGTCGATCTTCTCGCCGCCGCCTTCCTGCGCCTGCGGAAAAAAGCCCGTGCCAACGAGGGCGAAGTTGACCTTGGCTTTGGCCACCACCAGCGCGTCCATGCAAACCCCTCTCAACGGAAAGGAGTTTGCCAATGACACCCTCATCCTCACCCGATGCAATCTCGGTCGCCGCGCGCGTCGCCCACCTGCCGCACCTGACGATGGAACAGCTGTGGGCGATGTGGGACGACCACTTCGATGAGCGCCCTCCCCACCATCAGCGCACATGGCTGGAATCGCGCTTGGCCTACCGGATTCAGGAGCGTGCGTTCGGTGGCGTGAAACCGTCAGTGCGTGCGCAACTGGAGGAGATCGGTGCAACCGGCCTGTTGCCCAAGGCCATGCGCCGCGACGCCAACCGACTCCTGCCCGGCACCATGCTGATGCGCACCTTCGACAACGTCGATCACCGAGTGCTGGTGAAGGGGCCGGACGATTTCGAGTACGAAGGCAGGCGCTACACCAGCCTCACCGCCATTGCCTGCCACATCACCGGCACGCGCTGGTCTGGCCCGGCGTTCTTTGGCCTCACCACCAAGGAGCGCGCATGAAACCGCAACGCCCCACCTTCGAGCCACCCACACCGGTCGTGGCAAAAAAGCGCTGCGCGGTCTACACGCGCAAGTCCACCGACGAAGGCCTGGATCAGGAATACAACAGCCTCGAAGCCCAACGCGACGCTGGCATGTCCTACATCGCCAGTCAGCGCCACGAAGGCTGGATCGCACTGGATGGCAGCTACGACGATGGCGGATTCTCCGGCGGCAACATCGACCGCCCCGGCCTGCGCCGCCTGCTGGCTGATATCGAGGCCAAACGCGTGGACATCGTGGTGGTTTACAAGATCGACCGCCTCACGCGCAGCCTTGCGGATTTTGCCAAGCTGGTCGATGTGTTCGACCGCAACGGTGTGTCCTTCGTTTCGGTCACGCAGCAGTTCAACACCACCACCTCGATGGGACGGTTGACCCTGAACATCTTGCTCTCCTTCGCGCAGTTCGAGCGCGAGGTCACCAGCGAGCGCATCCGCGACAAGTTTGCGGCCAGCAAGGCCAAAGGGATGTGGATGGGTGGCGTACCGCCCCTGGGCTACGACGTGGTGGATCGGAAGCTGATCGTGAACGAGGCCGAAGCCAAACTGGTGCGCGACATCTTTCGGCGCTACGGCGAACACGGATCGGCTGCGCGGCTGGTGCGCGAACTGGAACACGAAGGCCACACCACCAAGGCGTGGACGACGCAAACCGGCAAGCAGCGCGAGGGACGCACCATCGACCAACAGTACCTGTTCGTCCTGCTGCGCAACCGCATCTACCTTGGCGAAATCTCGCTCAAAGGCCGTTGGTTCGATGGCCAGCACGAAGCCATCGTGTCACCAACCGCGTGGAATGCCGCACACGCCTTCGTCGAACGGCGCAAGCAGGCTCCGCGCGAACGCAAGACCCAGCACGCCGCCTTGCTGGCGGGGCTGCTGTTTGCACCGGACGGCCAGAAGATGCTGCATTCCTACACCCGCAAGAAGAACGGTCGCCACTATCGCTACTACGTGCCCTACCTGCACAAGCGCAACGCCGCAGGCACGGTGGCCGAACCCGGCAAGTCAGACATCGGCCATCTGCCCGCTGCCGAAATCGAGAACGCGGTGCTGGCCCAAGTCCACGCCGCGCTCACTTCGCCGGAGGTACTGATCGGCGTGTGGCGTGCGTGCCAGCGCCATCCAGAAGGCGCGCAGCTTGAGGAAGCACAGGTTGTCGTGGGCATGCGCCGGATCGGCGAGGTATGGGAGCAGCTGTTCCCCATCGAGCAACAGCGGATTCTTCGGCTCCTGATCGAACGCGTGCAACTACACGATCAGGGATTGGACATTCTCTGGCGCGAGGACGGCTGGCTGGGTCTGGGCAAGGAAGTCTGCACCCATGCCTTCGTCGATGAATGCCGTGAACTGGAGGCTACCGCATGACGCCGACGTCCCGCCGCCACACCATCACCGTCGCGTCCGGCGACCCGGCGCGCGACTATGTCGCCGATGGTCAGCGCGTCACCACGGTGCCACTGACCATCACACGTCGCCACAACCGAAAACTCATGATTCCGCCGACACCCTCGCCGGGCAACGAGCACATCGGCGGCTTCGACGAACCCATGATCCGCATGCTGGCGCGCGCCTTCCACTGGCAGCGCCTGATCGACGACGGCAAGTTCGCCACGATTGCCCAATTGAGCGAGGCACTGAAGATGGAGCAAGGCTGGGCAGCGGAAGTGATCCGCATGACCACGCTTGCGCCGGACATCGTGGCGGCGATTCTTGAAGGCCGACAGCCACGCCAACTCAACCTGCACCTGCTGCGCGGTCGCGTCGGCGGCATTCCCCGCGACTGGGGCGAGCAGCGTCGCCTTTTCGGATTCCCCGACGTCTGACCCCTCAATGCCCTGATCCCCGACAACGGCGAGCCTCGTGCTCGCCGTTCGCGTTTCAGGTCGGCGAATTCACTGGCGAACATCCTGTGGTCGGAAATGTTCGCCAGTGCGTCCATCGGAAGTTCGCCACTGAAAAACTGAAATGACCTCCACGGCACGACGCCGTTTCATTGGAGGTCACGATGCACCCGCAAGCCCGCAACACCCCGCCCATCGGCGGACTGGCACCCGGCGACCGCCGTGTGCTGAACGAGATCGAGGTCGCCAATCGCTGGGGCATGAGTCCCAAGACGCTTCAGCGTTGGAGGAATGAAGGACGCGGACCGAAATACCTGAAATTGTCCAAGCGCGTCGGGTATCCGCTCGAAGCCATCCTTGATTTCGAGTGCCGGATTCTTCACGAATCCACCAGCCAGCTGGCAATGGCGTGAGGGCATGAATATGAACCTCGCTCCCATCACCCAGTCGCGGACTCTCGAACTGTCCGTTGCCGAGATCGCTGCCCTCACATCCGACCGCAAACTCGATCTGTCTCGCCAGATCGAAGAAGCCCTCGATGTCGTCAAGAAGGCAAAGGCGAAATTCGATGCCGCCGTCGAACTGGCCTATGCCGAGCAACTCAAGGCAGCGCGCGCCGACGCAGGAAAGGACTTCGGCACTGCGCACATCTGCGACGGAATCCTGCGGGTCACCTGCGACATCCCCAAGCGGGTGTCGTGGGATCAGAAAACCCTCGGTGAGATCGCCCGCCGCATCGCCGCTGCCGGTGAGCGCGTCGAGGACTACATCGACGTCGAGTTCTCGATTCCCGAATCCCGCTTCAACGCGCTGCCGTCTGCATGGCGCGAGCAATTCGAACCCGCCCGTACCGCGAAACCCGGCAAGCCGAGTTTCCGCCTCTCCCTGCGCCACGAGGACTGAGCCATGAGCAAGATCATCCCTTTCAGCTTTGAATCGCATGCCGTCCGTGTTCAACTGGACGATGTTGGCCAGCCGTGGTTCAACACCAACGACGTTTGTGATGCCCTGGAATTGGGCAATCCTTCTCAAGCGATCAAATCGCACGTCTATTCCGATGACCTCCAAAAAATGGAGGTCATCGACAGCCTTGGCCGGAAGCAGCGCGCCAATCACGTCAACGAATCCGGCCTGTATGCCCTGATCCTCGGCAGCACCAAGGACACCGCCAAACGCTTCAAGCGGTGGGTAACCAGCGAGGTGTTGCCCGCGATCCGCAAGACCGGCAGCTACGCCGTACCCGGTTCGCAAGCGGCACTGCCCGCGCCCACGCAGGATCGTGTTTCGGCCATCCTGCTGATCGGCGAGGCCATCGCCAAGGTGCCCGGCGTGAAGGCTGGCATCGCCGCTGCCGCGACGCTCACCTGCATTCAGGAGAACACCGGCCTCACCACGGAAGTTCTGCGCCGCGCCCTGCCGGTGCTGGAAGAATCCGTGTGTTCGCACAATGCCACCGCCATCGGGAAGCTGCTCGGCACCAGCGCCAAGGAGACCAATCGGCTGCTGGCCGACAACGGTCTGCAATTCCGCAACGAGCGCGACGAATGGGAATTGACCGAGGAAGGCGAACGCTGGGCCGAGGCGATGCCCTACAACCGCAACGGCCATAGCGGTTACCAGATTCTCTGGAACCCGGCAGTGGTCGATCACCTGCGCGAGGTGGCGTGATGAACCTTCCCATCATCAGCGCCGCGCAGCGCATGGCCGAACGCAAGGGAGTGAAGCTCCTGATGCTCGGCAAGTCGGGCATCGGCAAGACCACACGAATTCGTGATCTTGATCCACCATCGACCTTGTTCATCGACATCGAGGCGGGCGACCTTTCCGTCGCGGACTGGCCGGGCGACACCATTCGCCCGGCTTCATGGCCGGAGTGCCGTGACCTGTTCGTGTTCCTCTCAGGGCCAGATCGTTCGCTGCCGCCGGAAGCACCGTTCTCCGTCGCGCACTACGACCACGTCATCGGCCAGTTCGGCGATCCAGCGCAGCTCGACCGCTACGCGACCTTCTTCGTGGATTCGATCACGCAGATGTCGCGGCTGTGCTTCACGTGGTGCAAATCGCAACCCGGTGCTGTGTCGGATCGTTCCGGCAAGGCTGATCTGCGGGCGGCCTACGGCCTGCTCGGGCAGGAAATGGTGGCGGCGCTCACGCACCTCCAGCACGCACGCGGCAAAAACGTCGTGTTCGTGGCGATCCTCGATGAACGCCTTGATGACTTCGGTCGCAAGGTGTTCGAGCCGCAGATCGAAGGCAGCAAGACCGGCCTGCAGATGCCCGGCATCGTCGATGAAGTGGTGACGCTGGCCGAGATCAAGGCCGAGGACGGCTCGTCCTACCGCGCCTTCGTCTCGCACACGCTCAATCCCTACGGCTTCCCGGCCAAAGACCGCTCTGGTCGCCTCGACCTGCTCGAACCACCCGACTTGGGCGCGCTGATCGCCAAGTGCGCAGGCCACGTCGCCGCGCCGGTTCCTTCTTCCCCCGATTCCAAGGAGTAATCCATGAACACGCATGTTTCTTCGCCGTCCTGGTCGGACTTCAACGATGCCGATTCGCAGCAAGGTGCCTTCGAGCTGATCCCCAAGGGCACGATCCTGCCCGTCCGCATGACCATCAAGCCTGGTGGCTTCGATGATCCGAATCAGGGATGGACAGGCGGCTATGCCACGCAGTCGTTCGAGACGGGCGCGGTGTATCTGTCCGCCGAGTTCATCGTCACCGGTGGTGATTTTTCCAAGCGCAAGCTCTGGTCGAACATCGGCCTCTATTCCAGCAAAGGCCCGACATGGGGGCAGATGGGGCGCAGCTTCATTCGGGGCGCGCTCAATTCCGCCCGTAACGTGCATCCGGCAGACAACTCGCCGCCCGCCACCAACGCGCGCCGCATCGCCGGGTTCCATGAACTCGATGGTCTGGAGTTTCTGGCGCGCGTGGATATCGAGAAGGACGCCAAGGGCTTCGACCGCAACGTGGTAAAGCTCGCGGTGGAACCCGACCACCCCGACTACGCACGGCTCATGGGCGTGCCGCAACGCGCACCCGTCGCACCGTCAGCGCCCACGGCGCGCACGGGCACCGTGACTGCGGCCTCTCCTGCACCCAGCCCCGCCGCGCCCAGCCGTGCGCCGGTGTCGGCCAAACCCGCATGGGCACAGTGAGGTGATCGTCATGGGTACGCAAATAGCCGGAATGTCGCGCCAATTCGCGGCTAAGCCGTTGTCCTGTCAAGGGAAACAAGGGTACGCAAGCACGGAGGGCAGATGAGATGTTGGATCTGCAAACGCCACGCGCGTGGCTTCGGCCACACCGACACGCGCTTCAAGGTCAACGACCCGCGCCATCACGTTCTGGACTGGGTGTTCTGCTCCAAACGATGCCAGGACATCTTCCACGCGCTGTACGGCCACTGGAAAACCGCGCAGGAACGCAGCACGCCGATACCGGAGGCCGAGATGGTCAACGCCTCTGAGATCGAACGCGCCTGCCTGAAGAAGTGCCTCAAGGCCTTCGGTGCGGCGGCGGAATCCATCGGCTTCGACAAACCCCTCGGCGACTACGCCGAGGACGAAGCCCTCGCGGTGATAGACGCCATCGTCACCTGCTTCACCAACGCGATGGCCGCGCACCACGAGATGAGCAAGTACCCGCCGATGCGTGGCCTGCCGGAAACGCCCGATCCGCTCGTGCCGCGCTTCGACGACCTCGAAGACAAGGAATTCTGGAGGGACAACCGATGAGTCTGGATTTCAATTTCGGTTCGAGTGTTAGCGGCCAGGTCACGGCGCTGATCGACCGGGGATTGCAGATCGCGCGCGCCAAGGAAACGCCGAGGGATTACCTCGGCGCATCCCGCCTTGGCGTGGAATGCGAGCGCGCGCTGCAATATGAGTACGCGAAAGCGCCGGTGGACTACGGGCGCGATGTCGAAGGCCGGATGCTGCGCATCTTCCAGCGCGGCCATGTGGTCGAGGACTGCATGGTGGCGTGGCTGCGCGGCGCGGGCTTCGACCTTCGCACCCGCAAGGCCAACGGCGAGCAGTTCGGGTTTTCCGATGCCAACGGCAGGCTCAAAGGTCATGTCGATGGCGTGATCGTCGCGGGATCGGATGGCTTTGCGTATCCGGCACTGTGGGAGAACAAGTGCCTCGGCGCGAAGTCGTGGCGCGATGTGGCATCGAAGGGTGTTGCCGTCAGCAAGCCGGTCTATGCCGCACAGATCGCTTTGTATCAGGCGCATCTGGAACTGCACGAACACCCGGCGCTGTTCACCGCGATCAATGCCGACACGATGGAGATCTACGTGGAGCGCGTGCCGTTCGACGCGGCGCTGGCCCAACGCATGACCGACCGTGCGGTGAAAGTCATCACCGCCACGGAGGCAGGCGAACAACTGCCGCGTGCGTTCCACGATCCAACCCACTTCGAGTGCCGGATGTGCGCGTGGCAAGACCGGTGCTGGAGGGTGATGGCATGAATTACGACCCGAACATCGTGGGCGAACGCATGATCGATTCTCGCCAAGCCTCCAACCAGTTCAACCTGCCGTTGCACTGGTTCGTCAACCTGCAAGAGCGCCACCGTCGTGGCATTCCGTACTACCGCATTGGATCGCTGATCCGATTCAAGGCCAGTGATCTGGCGCTGTGGATGGAATCCAAACAGCCGTCGACGGATGGATCGGAGGCGGGCCATGCTTGATTTCAACGACACCGCACCAGTTCCTGAACCGGATCGTTCGGCGCAGCGCGATGAAATCCGTACTGCACTGATCGCCAAACTGGACGGCGTGTTGACCACGCTGTTTCCGGCAGGCAGGAAACGCAAAGAACTGTTCCTGATCGGCGACGTGCTTGGCTCGCCGGGCGACAGTCTGGAAGTTGTGCTCGATGGCGAGAAGATCGGGCTGTGGACGGATCGCGCCACCGGCGATGGTGGCGACATCTTCGATCTCATCGCCGCCGCGCGTGGCATCAATGCCCACACCGATTTTCCGCGTGTACTTGATGCGGCATCCGATCTCCTCGGACGTGCGACGGTGATTACGCCGAAGAAATCGCGCAAGGAAGCGCCGGTCGATGATCTTGGCCCGGCCACCGCGAAGTGGGATTACCTTGATGCCAGCGGCAAATTGCTGGCGGTCGTGTACCGCTACGACCCACCGGGCGGCAGGAAGGAGTTTCGCCCGTGGGACGCGCGTCGCCGCAAGATGACGCCGCCCGATCCGCGCCCGCTCTACAACCAGCCAGGCATCGCCGCCGCCTCGCACGTGGTGCTGGTCGAAGGCGAGAAATGCGCACAGGCGCTGATCGGTCTGGGCATCACCGCCACCACGGCGATGCACGGGGCGAATGCGCCGGTCGAGAAAACCGACTGGTCGCCGCTGTCCGGCAAGGCCGTGCTGATCTGGCCCGATCATGACAATCCCGGACGCGAGTACGCCTTGGCGGCGGCACAGGCGTTGCTCGCCGCCGGAGCGACGAGTTGCGACGTGCTGATTCCGCCCTCCGACGAAGCCGAAGGTTGGGATGCAGCAGACGCCACCGCGGCGGGTTTCGATGTGAGTGCATTTCTCGCTGAGGGGCCGCGCGCCAGCGTGAAACCAGCCGCATCAACACCACCGGAAAACGCGGTCTGGGGCACGGACGATTCGCTTGCGCTCGACTTCACCCGACGATTTGCCAGCGACTGGCGCTACTGCGCGGTCTGGGGCAAGTGGATGCATTGGGAAGGCCGTCGCTGGAAAAACGACGACACCGAATTGGTGCTGCACATGATGCGTGGCATCTGCCGCGAGATGGCGCTCAAGGCCACTTCGGATCGGCTTTCGGTGCGATTGTCGTCCACCAGTGCGCTCAATGCGATGGAAAGGCAGGCGCGCACCGACCGACGTCACGCAGCGACCACGGGCGAGTGGGATGCCAATTCCTGGCTACTCAACACGCCCGGCGGCGTGGTGGATCTGAAAACCGGACGGATGCGTTCGCACGACCGTGCCGACCACATGACGAAGGTGACGACGGCCACACCGGGCGGGGATTGTCCGACGTGGCGCAAGTTCTTGATCGAGGTCACCGGTGGCGACCGCAGCTTGCAGGACTACCTGCAACGCATGGCGGGCTATTGCCTCACCGGCTCCACGCGCGAGCACGCGTTGTTTTTCCTGTACGGAACCGGCGCAAACGGAAAATCCGTGTTCTTGAACACGTTGGCTTCGATCCTCGGTGATTACGCCACCAACGCGCCCATCGACACCTTCATGGAAACCCGCTCAGACCGGCACCCCACCGATCTGGCCGGACTGCGTGGCGCACGCTTCGTGTCCTCCATCGAAACCGAACAGGGACGCCGCTGGGCGGAATCCAAGGTCAAGAACCTGACCGGCGGTGACAAGGTCGCAGCACGCTTCATGTACCAGGACTTCTTCGAATACTGGCCACAGTTCAAGTTGCTGATCGCAGGCAACCACAAACCCGCTCTGCGCAATGTGGACGAAGCGATGAAGCGCCGTCTGCACCTCATTCCGTTCACCGTGACGATTCCCGAAGACCGACGCGATGGCCAGCTTCCCGCCAAGCTGCTGGCAGAACGTGACGGCATCCTCGCGTGGATGCTGGACGGCTGTCTGGCGTGGCAGCAGTCCGGACTCAAACCGCCTGCCAGCGTCGTGGATGCCACCGGTGAATATTTCGAAGCCGAAGATGCCGTTGGGCGCTGGATCGAAGAATCCTGCGTGCGCTCTCCCTCGGCCAAATCACTGACGGCGGAACTCTTCTCCGATTGGAAACGCTGGGCGGATGCCGCAGGGGAATTCGTAGGAACACAGCGGCGCTTCTCCGACACCTTGCTCCATCGCGGCGTCGACAAATGGCGCAACTCGTGTGGCCTTCGCGGCTTTCAGGGCATCGGCCTCAAAGCCCCGCCCACTTCCTCTTATTCCCCCTACATCGACGACTGACGCATCGTTCTGACGCAGTTGTCTCTCAACATCGTAAGTGTCTTATACGCGCGTGTACGCGCGGATATGGAACAAGTTCGATCTGCTAAGGCAACTGCGTCAGGCGACCCAAACCCAAGGATTGCCATGACCATCACCCACACCCTCCTCGCCCTGGACTTGGGCACCACCACCGGCTGGGCGCTGCACGCGTCGGACGGCTCCACCACCAGCGGCAGCGAATGCTTCCGGCCACAACGCTTCGAGGGTGGCGGGATGCGCTTCCTTCGCTTCAAACGCTGGCTGGAAGAACTGCGCGACCACGCCAACGGCATCGGCACGCTCTACTTCGAGGAAGTGCGCCGCCACGTCTCCACCGACGCCTCACACGCCTACGGCGGCTTCCTCGCCACGCTCACCGCGTGGTGCGAACGCCACGGCATCCCGTACTCCGGCGTGCCGGTCGGCACGATCAAGAAGCACGCCACCGGCAAGGGCAATGCCAGCAAGGACGACGTCCTCGCCGCGATCCGCGCGGCAGGCTTCGCGCCCGCCGACGACAACGAGGCCGATGCGCTGGCGCTGATGCGCTGGGCACTCGAACAGCACGCGACGCAGGAGGCTTGAGATGAAAGTTTCCCTGCCGCAGTACCGCTGCCCACTGGGGCGGCTGCAACCGAACATCACCGATCTGGAAGCGATGAAGCGCAATGGCTGGCGTGACCAGCACATTCTCGTCGTGAAGGACGATGACACCCGCCTCGACATGATCGAGCGCGAGTTCATCCGCGCCATCGGCGAGCGCCTCTACGGAGGGCGCAACCGTGGCTGATCGGGCTTGGACAATCGAAACCGTGGCTGCGCGCTTCGAGGAAGCCGCCAGCACCGGACGCCGCCTGCCGCCGGTGCGCGTCACTGGCTACTTCAACACCTGGCCCGCCTTCGTGCGGCGCGAGTGGGAAGCCTTCGCCGCCGACGAGAAGATCTACAAACCGTTTCCGCCATCGCCCGATGCCATCGACCGAATGCTCGAAACGATGCGCTGGGTCGCGTGGCTGGAGGAGGAGCAGCGGCATCTGGTGTGGATGCGCGCCAAGCGCTACGGCTGGCGCGACATCACGATCCGCTTCGCCTGCGACCGCAGCACCGCATGGCGGCGATGGCAGGCGGCGTTGGGCGTCGTCGTTGCGCGGCTCAACGGCACCGCGATTTGACCCGGCGGGCGGCATGGGGATAATAACTGTTAGTAATAGGTAGGAGCATCCTCATGCCGACCAGCGTCGCCCTTGGCCCCCACTTCGAAACCTTCGTCCGCGATCAGGTGCAGAGCGGGCGCTTCAACAACGCCAGCGAAGTCGTACGCGCGGGCCTGCGCCTGCTCGAAGACGACGAGCAGCGCAAGCAGCTCGCACTGGAAGCCCTGCGGTCGGAAATCGTCGCGGGCCGCAACAGCGGTAAGGGTAAGCCTGCCGCTGAGGTCTTCGACCGGCTCGAAGCCAAATACACCGCGATGGCCAAGGCGCGCTGATGCAGTTGGTCATCAAGCCGCTGGCCGAGCAAGACCTCGAAGCCATAGGCGACTACATCGCCCGCGACAATCCCGCGCGTGCCGTCACCTTCGTGCGCGAGCTGCGCGATCACTGCCAGCGCATCGCTAACAATCCGCTCGGCTACCGCGAGCACCCCGAACTGTCACCGGGTCTGCGCTCCTGCGCGCACGGCAACTACGTGATCTTCTTCGACGTGTTTCCCGATGTGGTCGAAATCGTGCGGGTTCTGCACGGCGCACGCGACTTGCCAGCTGCCCTCGACGAAGATCAGTGAGGGTTTTTACGCCGTAGTGTTTTGGCGTGTTTTTCCGACCGGCACCATTGACACCTTCGCCACCTACTTCGCGCCTGCCGACTTCAACGAGACGGTCAACACGCTCGGCCAGCCGCTCTATGCCAAGCAGGAGCCGCGCAAGTTTGACCGGGGCACCGATTTGCACACGCAGTCCAATCCGCTGCCGATGTGCCACCGTCCGGGCGTGCTGATCAAGCTCACATCGGCCTGACGATGGGTTACGTGGAAGCGATCTACGCTGCTGCTGCGAATGCGGGCCTGCTGAAACTTGCCCGCTGGCAACCCTCGAATGGGGCTGCTCCGGTACAGGCACACGTCGGATTCACCGCGCCGGACAACACCCTGCTCGATGGCTTGGCCGTGGGTACGGATTTCGAGATGGCGTTTCCGGCCTCGGTGTTTACTGGCATCGCGATGCGCGACGGCGTGGAGATCGGCGGCGTGATGTTTCAGGTGCGTGATCTGCGCGCCGTCGGTGACGGTTCCGAACGTCGCGCGCGGCTTTCGCGGGTGTGATCCATGTCGGCCCATTCCCTGCGTGAGCGGATTCTGCTCGCGGTGCTCGCTGCCGTGCGCGATGCCGCCACCGGCGTGGGCGCGAGTTTGCACCGCTCACCCACCGTCGCGCTCGCCCGCGAGCAGTGCCCGGCGCTGGTCGTGTTCCCCGAAACCGATGCCATCACCGAACGCGCCAACGACCGGGTGTCGCGCCTGCTCACGATCCGGCTCACCGCACTCGCCCGCGCCATGCCTCCGGCCACACCGGAAGGCGAGGCCGACCGGATTCTCACCGCCGCCCACGCGGCGCTGATGGCCGACGTGACGCTCGGCGGACTGGCACTGGGTATCCGCGAACTGGACTGTGATTTCGAGATCGAGGAGGCCGACGAGCTCGTCGCCACGCTCCCGGCGCGCTACGCCATCACCTACCGAACCTACGCAAACGACCTTTCCCAACAAGGCTGAATCCATGAAACCACTGATCCTGCTGCGCCCCCATACCCATGCGGGCAAGGCGTATTCCACCGGTGACCGGCTCGACTTGCCCACACCGACCGCGCACTGGCTGATCGACCACGGCATTGCGCGTCCTGCTGACGACGCGCCTTCGTCCGATGCACGCCAACGCCATGAGGACGGTGGCACCGATGTCACCACGCCCTCGCCCAAAACCAGCACCACACAACGTCACATCAAGGACACCAAACCATGAGTACCTACGCCTCGTTCCAGGGCCGCGTCTATCTGGGCAAGCGCGATGCGGGCGGCAACCCGCAGGAAGTGCGCTCGCCCGGCAACGTCGCAGAACTGAAGCTCTCGCTGAAAACCGATGTGCTCGAACACTTCGAGTCGCAAACCGGCCAACGCTCGCTCGACCACCGCATGGTCAAGCAGAAGTCCGCCACCGTGAACCTCACCATCGAGGAGTTCACCAAGGAAAACCTCGCACTCGCCCTCTACGGCAACCACGTCACCGGGGCAGGCGGCTCGGTCACCGACGAGCCGCTCGGCGGCGCAGTGCCTACGGTCGGTGATCGCCACTTCCTCGCGCACCCGAAGGTGGATGCGCTGGTGCTGACCGACTCCGCTGGCACACCCGCCACGCTCACGCTCGGCATGCACTACACGGTCGATACGGATTTCGGGGCGGTGCAGTTTCTGGATGTGTCCGGTTTCATTGCGCCGTTCAAGGCCAGCTACACCTTCGGCACGGCAACGGAAATCGGCATCTTCACGCAGGCCTTGCCGGAACGATTCCTGCGACTGGAAGGCATCAATACCGCGCAGAACAACGCCAAGGTGCTGGTCGAGCTGTACCGCGTCGCCTTCGATCCCCTGAAGGAAATCTCCTTCATCTCGGACGAGTACAACAAGTTCGAGCTGGAAGGTTCGCTCTTGGCCGACACCACCAAGCCCTTTGATGCGGTGCTCGGCCAGTTTGGCCGCATCGTGCAGTTGTGAGGCCGACCATGAACGATCTTGAATCCGTCTTTCCGCAAGGCGCGGATCTGTCGGTCGCGGGCGAAGCCCTCACCGTGAAACCCTTGAAGGTCGGGCAGCTGCCCACCTTCCTGCGGGCGATTTCCCCGGTGATGCCGCACCTGTCCGGCGACATCGACTGGCTCACCGTGTTCGGCGAACACGGTGGCGCGCTGCTGTCGGCCATCGCCATTGCGGTCGGCAAACCGCGCGATTGGGTGGATGACCTGAACCCGGACGAGGCGGTCTTGCTCGCCGCCAAGGTGATCGAGGTCAACGCCGATTTTTTTACCCGGAGCGTGATGCCGAAGCTGTCCGGCCTGTTCGCCCAGATCGAACACGCGACACCGGCTGGTTCGACGTCCTCCAAACCCTGATCGGCCACGGCCACCGCCATGCCGACATCGCGGGCTACACCCTGGCGCAGGTGCGCGGCTATCTCGCCGCTGCCGGGCGCGAGGATGCTGCCCACGATGCGCGGCTGCTGTCCCTGATTGCACTGGGCACACGCGGCGACGCCCGCCACCTCGACACAACCCTCGACCGGCTCTCCTCCCATGCGCATCTCGATCCGCCTCGATAGTCCTGCGGCGTTGGCACACCTGCGCCGTTGGGGTGGCGAGATTCGGGAGAAGGCGCACAAGGCGGCGGCGCGCGGCATCAAGGAAGAAGCCGCCGAACTGAAAGCCGATGTGCGCACGCATGTGGGCAGCAAGCTCACCGTGGCGAAGAAATCCTTCGTGAAGGGCTTCACTGCCAAGGTGCTGGACAAGGACAAGAAGCGGATGCCCGCACTGTATGTAGGTTCGGGCATTGCGTGGGCAGGCATGCACGAGAAAGGCGGCACGATCCAAGGGCGGATGCTGATTCCGCTGCACGGGCGCGTGGGGCGAAAACTGTTCAAGCGGCAGATCGCCGAACTGATCCGTTCGGGCAACGCCTACTTCATCAAGAACCAGCGCGGAAACATCGTGCTGATGGCCGAAAACATCGCTGAGAACGACCGGGTGCTGTCCGGCTTCAAGCGCCGTTACCGCAAGGATTCCGGCATCAAGAAACTCAAGCGTGTTGCGGACATTCCCATCGCCGTGCTGGTGACGCGCGTCTCCGTGAAAAAGCGCCTCGACATCGAAAAGCTCGTCGCCAGCCGCATCCCGCGCTTGGCGGCGTCGATCCAGAAACACCTCGACACCCTCGACTGATCTCCCGTGGCCAAACGCATCTCCATCCTCGTCGCGCTTGATGGCGCAGACGACGGACTCAAGCGCGCGATTTCCTCTGCCGAGCGCAGTCTGGGCGAGCTGTCGTCCAGCGCCAAGACCGCAGGCGACAAGGCGGCGGCGGGCATGGCCGAGATGAAGGCAGGCATGAATGCCTTCAAAGACTCGATCAGCAGCGCCAAGACCCAGCTACTCGCCTTCCTCACGATTTCGTGGGCGGCGGACAAGGTGCGCGAGCTGATACAGGTGGCCGATGCCTGGGCGATGATGTCCGCGCGCCTGAAGCTGGCCACCGCCGGTTCCAACGAATACACCACCGCGCAGCGCGAACTGTTCGCCATCGCCCAGCGCATCGGCGTGCCGATCAACGAAACCGCTACGCTCTACGGCAAGCTGCAGCAGGCGGTACGGCAACTGGGCGGCGAGCAGCAGGAAGCCCTCGACCTCACCGAGTCGATTTCCCAAGCCCTGCGGATTTCCGGCGCATCCGCCTCGGAATCGCAGTCGGCACTGTTGCAGTTCGGGCAGGCGCTGTCGGCGGGCGTGTTGCGCGGCGAAGAATTCAACTCCGTCGTCGAGAATTCGCCGCGCTTGGCAAAAGCCCTCGCGGACGGCCTGAACGTGCCGATTGGTCGCTTGCGGAAACTGGCCGAGGAAGGCCGACTCACCGCCGATGTGGTGATCGACGCGCTGATGAGCCAGAAGGATGTGCTGGCCGCCGAGTACTCGCAACTGCCGCAGACCGTCAGTGCCGCCTTCACCCGCCTGTCGAACGCCTTTGGCCAGTGGATCAGCCGCGTGGACGAGTCCACCGGCTTCACCAAGAAGCTGGCCGAAGCCCTGACGTGGCTGTCGGAAAACCTCGACACGGTGATGCAGTGGTTGACCCGGCTGGCCGAAGTGGGCCTTGCCATCCTGATCTACCGGATGATCCCGGCACTGATCATCGCGTGGCAAACCGCCGGTGCTGCTGCCGTCACGGCGGCGACCACCACCAGCGCAGCGTGGGCGGCGGCGAATCTGTCCTTGTCCGATGCCATCGCCACAGTCGGCAAGCTGCGCGTAGCCTTTGCGGTGCTGGCCGCTGCCGTGATCGGCTGGGAGATCGGGACGTGGTTGAGGGAAAAATTCGCCATCGTGCGCGTGGCAGGCGTGGTGATGGTGCATGTGCTGATGCGCGGCATCGAGGAACTGCAATACCAGTGGGAATCCTTCGCCGCGATTTTTACTTCCGACACGATGGCAGCGGCCTCGGAGCGGCATCGCCAGCGCCTCACCGAGATGAACCAGATCTTCGCCGAGATGTACGCCGACGCTCAGCAGGGCACAGAAGGCGCGAAGGCCGCAATGAACACGGTGGCGACCGCTGCCGAAGAAATCGCCCGCCGCATGGAAGCGGTACGTCAGGGGACGCAGGAAGCGTTCGGGCGCGGCATCGAGGCCGTCCACAGCGCGGTCGAGAAACTCAAATCGCGCCTTGGCGAAGTCGAGCAGGCCGCAGGCAAGGCCTCCGGCACGGTCAACGATGCCGTGGCGAAGATGGGCGAGGCCTACAAGGGGCTTTCCGGCCTGATCGGAGCCGAACTGCAAACACAGATTGCGGCGGTCAAGGCGCGCTATGCCGCCGAACAGGCCGAACTGACCACCACGCGCCAGTCCGAGCGTGACCGGATGACGCAAGGCACGCAGCTGCTCACGGACGCCCTGAAACAGCAGGCGAGCTTGCGCCAGCAGGCCACGACGCAGGTGCTTTCCCTCATCGATCAGGAATCCCAGGCTCGGCGCGACGCAGCGACAAGTCAGGGTGCGACCGAGGAGGAGCGCCGCGCCAACGTGCAGCGTGTGGAAAACGACATCCTCGCGGCCAAGCGCCAAACCCTGACGCAGGCGCTCGGCGATTACCGCCAGCACATCGATGCGCTGAACGCCGAGGCCAATCGCCATCTGGCCGAAATCCAGCGCATCGAAAACGCCAAGCGGCAACTGACGATGACGACGGAGGAGCGCATCCGCGATATCCGCCGCCAGACCATGTCCGACTTTGAGGCCACGGAAGACCGCAAGCGCCAGATCGCCGAATTGCAGCAGAAGGCGCGTACGGCGCTGGCCGCAGGCGAGTTCGAGCAGTCGCGCCAGTTCGCGCAGAAGGCGATGGACTTGGCGGTACAGGTTGCCAACACGCAGTCCAGCGAGGCCAAGCGCGGCGAACAGGCGCGGCAGCAGTCCGAACAGACGTTCAGCCAAATTGTGCAACTGGAATCCCAAGCCCGGCAGGCCAACCACCGCCGCGAGTTCGACACCGAGGCGCAACTGTTGCAACAGGCGGGCGACCTGCGTGCGCAGATGGCCAGCAAGGCGCGTGAAGCCGACCGGCAGATTCGGGACGGCAAGAACGGCGTGCGTCAGTCCATCGACGAAATCCGGGAATCGGAAGGGCTGCTCAACGACGCGCTCGATGCCGAAGCCCGCGCCCACCGCACCGCCGCCGATACCGCTACCTCGGCGCGCAATGCCATCCAGCGCACCCTTTCCGACACGCAATCGCAGATCGACGACCTCACCGCAAAGCTGCGCGACGGGTTCAGGATCACGCTGGATGCCAATACCGAACGCCTCGACAAGGCGCTGGATGCGCTCGACGCCTCGCTGCGGGAAAAGGAATACCTGATCCAGATTCAGGCGGATATAGAGGAAGCCGAAACCCGCCTGCGCGAGTACGAGCTGCTCCTGAAGGAGGGCAAGACCCTGCCGGTCGATGCGGATTTCACGCAGGCGCAACAGGCGCTCGACCGCCTCAAAGCCTATGCCGTGGAGCACTCGCAGTTCGATCTGAAGGTGTCCACGGAAAAAGCCGAAGCCGCCGTCACCAACGTGGAGCGGCAGATTGCATCGCTCAACGACCTGCAAACCCAATCGCGGCATCTGGTCGAACACAACGCCGATGCGGCACGGGCGCAGGTGATGAGCCTCAACGGTGCGAACACCTCCAGTACGCACACCATCTACGTCACCAAGGTCGAAACCAATGCCACCGGCGGCGTGGTCGGCGCGGGCGTGGCGCGATTCGCGGACGGTGGCAATGTCGCCTCACCGCTGGCCTCTCTGCGCTTCCCGCGCATGACGGGCGGCACGGTGCCCGGCTCCGGCGATGGCGACACCGTGCCGCGTGCGCTGGATGCCGGTGCCTTCGTGATTCGCAAGGCAGCGGTTCGCAAATACGGCATCGGCGCGCTGACGCGGCTCGGAAAGGTTGCCCGCTTTGCGGAGGGTGGCCCCACCCTGCAAGGCAGTGCTTCGGAGGGCACACCGCCGAAATTACCGTGGCAAAAAGGCTACGAACCGCCCAAGCGCAACAAGGATGTGGTCGAAGCCCTGAAACTGGTCGAGCTGGGCTATCAGGGCATGATGAGCTACGTCTCCTACCAGCTCGCGCACAACGGACTGGCGTTCAGTCCTTCGTTCCGCTTCAACACCGAACGCCACTACGGCAAGCAGAAGGGCGTCGATACCGAATACCTGCGCCCGCTGGAATCCACCAAGACGCTGACTGGCATCGAACAAAGCACGGTGGGCCTCATCAAGAACCGCTGGCGTAGCGCGATGGCGCAAGCCCTGCTCACCGGCAAAGACCTCGAACGCGAGCTGATTTCCTATATGGAAAGCCTCGACGGCCAGTTCTTCGCGCGTGGTGGCGTGGCGGCCTCAGACACGGTTCCGGCGCTGCTCACCCCTGGCGAATACGTGGTCAACCGCGCCACGGTGCAGCGGTTGGGGGTTGGTTTCTTCGAGGCGATCAACCGGATGGCCGCTCCGGCCAAGGCGCTGGCCGGGCGCACGCAAGCGGGTGTCCAGGGTTTTGCCACGGGCGGGTTCGTGCAACCGGCTGGCATATCTATTCCGCGCCCGGCACTGGTGGCCGACGGCACACCCACGCGCACCGTGCGCGTGGAACTGGCGGCGGGCGGGCAGAAGGTCACGGCCACGCTGGATGCGCGTGACGAATCGCGCCTGTTGCAGCTTCTTGATGACGCACGGTCACGTTCACTGTGAATCCAGCAGCGCAGCACCTTCACGTCCGAAGTTGATGGCCTGACCCAGTGCGGTGGTCATCGTGGTCTCGAAGGATGTCGCGTGGGACTGGATCGAGACGGTAACCGTAACGTGGCCGGTCACATCGCAGGTCATTTCCACCGCCAACGTCCCATCGGCGGTGTGAAGGTCCAACGCCTCATCCCACGGCTGGCGCTGTTGAGAAAGTATGCCAAGAAAGTTCGACAGATCTCGAAGTTCGTCCTCGTCGTTCCCATCCAGAAACGCGCGGACGGCAGCGATGGGATTGGTCACCGACAGAGTGAATTGCCCAGCCGCATTGCGATCCAGTGCGATTCGGGCATCACCGTTGTTCGCCAACATCGTCGCCATCGTCACGGATGCCTTGGGAGTGCAGGCCGGAAGTGTATCCCGCCTCCCCCGTTCAACCATTGCTATACAGACGCCTCCCTCTGAACCATGCAACTGATCCACCTCGCCAGCGGGGAGGCCTTGGCCTTGCCCGACGATCTGCTGTGGGCCGATGAACATGCGTGGTCGCCTGCTGTGGCGACGACCAGTTACCTCATCACCGGCGCGCTGCTGGTGCAGTCGGCCACGCGCCAAGCCGGTCGCCCGATCACCCTCGTCGGCCCCGCCGACATGGCGTGGGTGACGCGCGCCACGGTGAACACGCTGCATGCGTGGGCGGCGATTCCCCTCACCGATACCGATGGCCGATTCGAGCTGCGACTGGCCGATGCGCGCGCCTTCACCGTGGCCTTTCGGCACGCGGAGGTGTGCGTCGAAGCCGAACCCGTGCTGGGCGTGCCCGCACGGCGCGACGGCGATTTCTACCGACTGACGCTGCGCCTGATGCAGCTCTGACTTTTACTCCACAGGAACCCCATGCCAATTCTCGTGGGCGACGTGAAGCTCGTCGCCAGTCAAGTCATGGACGACGTGCCCGAAGGCGGCGGCGCGCCCACGTCCACGGTCATCGTCGATGGCGCGAGCAACTCGTTATTCAACGACATCAGCGAAATGGATCGCGCGGGTGGCCGCGTGAACCTGCGCAAGGTGTTCGCCTCCGTCCAGACCGACACCACCGACACCTATCTGGGCGGCAACGTGATCGTGGCCGATGCGCCTGCCGATCCGCGCGTGGCAGTGACGATCTTCTCCACGCAGGAAGTGTTTGACCGCCGTACCCACGCACGCGACCGCATCGAGGCCTTCCTCAACAAAGGTTCGATGTGGAACGGGTATCTGCTGGAAAACCACATCGCAGGCCAACGCTCGATCCAGCTGTTCCAGCGCGAAGGCGCGGAACTGCCACCGATTGGCAAAACCCTGCACCTCGTCCAGAACGAAGGGCTGTCCACCGAAGTCGCCCAGTACATCCGCGTCACCCGCGTGCAGTCGGAACTGCGGACGTATTCGTACAACGGTGGCAGCGGGATCACCGATTACCACGCTGTCGTCGTCACTTGTGACCTGTCCGATGCCCTGCGCTACGACTTCCCCGGTTCCCCACCAAACCGCCTGTTCACGCAGGAAACCAACAAGACCCGAACCCGCGACACGGTGGTGGCCGATGCCGCCAAGTATTGCGGCGTGGTGCCAACCACCCAGCCGATCCAGATCGGCGATGTCGCAGCCTCCGTCAGCAGCATCTTCACCCAGCTCGTGCCCTCGGCCCAGACCGAGACGCCGCTGCTCGACCTCACCGCCGGTGGCACCTCGCAAACCCTGATCGACTGCGCCAACGGCACGGTCACGTACCAGACCAACGCAGCCTTCAATGCCACCACGGTGATGTCGGTCGGCAACGCGATCCTGCCCGGATCGTTCTCGATGGCGGTCAGCGGCAGCACCTTCACCGACAACGGCGGGCAACTGGTCGATGGCGCAACCGTCATCGGCACCGTCGATTACCCGCGCGGGGAAATCCGCCTCAACGCGGGGCTGGCCTACAACGCCAACAAGGTCATCACCTTCCGGCCAGCGGTCGCACCGATCCGGGTGGCGGATACCGCTGGCATTCGCGTCGAGATCGAAAACCGCAGCTACAACTACGTCCTCACCATCGTCCCTGCGCCTGCGCCCGGTTCCTTGCAGGTGAGCTACCGCGCGCAAGGCAAGTGGTATGACCTGCACGACAACGGCTCCGGCGCGCTGAAGGGTTCGTCGCAGGAATACGGCGTCGGCACGGTCAATTACATGTCCGGCACGGTGCAGGTGACGGTTGGCGCGCTGCCCGATGTCGGCTCGGAGATCGTGTTTGCGTGGGGCGGCGCGTCCAATTACTTCAACCGCGCCGACCAGAGCATTGCGCCGCCATCGGTGTCGTTCCAACTGGCGAACACCGGCATCACGCCCGGTTCCGTTCAGATCACATGGAACGATGGCACCGCACGCACAGCCACGGACGATGGCAAGGGCAAAATCACCGGCCATGCCACAGGGTCGATCAATTACCAGACCGGACTGATCGCACTCACGCCGACCAATCTGCCTGCGGGCGGCCAGACCTACACCGTCGCCTATACCTGGGGCCCGCCCTCCGAGGAGGAGTTTCATGCGCCGCTGCGAGATGGCTCCGGTGCCATCTCGCTGGAACTGGACTTCAATGGGCTGATTCCGGGCACGGTCGAACTGGAGTGGAACCTGCTGATCGAGCCGTATGACTACATCTCGACCACCCCCGCCGAACTCCAGTTTTACCGCCCCGTCGATCCGATCAAGATCATCCGAGACGATGGCGCAGGCACCCTGAAGGACGCCACCGGCGCGTTCTTCGGCACGGTCAATTACAGCACCGGCGTGGTCTGGTTCATCCCCGACACCACGATCCACATCCCGACCGCACGCTATTCCGTCACCCGCATCGGCTTCACGCGCAATCCCGACGGTTCGACCACGCCCGTCTATCGCAACCTGTTCTCGCACTGGCTCTACATCCCCGCCGGGGCGTCGATGCCGATTGATGAAACCGGGTATGCCAAGGTGCGCTATCGCGCCGCTGGCACATCGAACTCGGTCACCGATGCCTTCACGGCAGGTGCGCTGGAGATTGATCTGACGCCCAGCTTCGCCGAGCCCATCGTGCCGGGCAGCGTCAATTTCTCGCTCGGCGGAAAAATCTACTTCGACCGGCTCGGCAGCCTTTACTACAACCTCAATCCGGTGAACGGCGCGGCGACGCTGGCCGGGACGATCAATTACTCCACGGGCGCGGTGGCCGTGACCGCGTGGACGCCAGGGCAGCCCAACACCGTGGCGTTGCGCTCGCTGCTGACGAGTCTGGATGGCACGCCGGTCGATGAGGCCACGTTCCGCGTCCCGGCCTCACCGGTGCGCCCCTCCAGCCTGCAAATCCTCGCCACCAAGCTCACTGGCGGCACGCTCAATGTCAGTGCCGACAGTAGCGGCATCATCGCGGGCGACGGCATCACAGGTCGGATCGACTATGAAACCGGCGTCGTGCGTGTGCGCTTCGGCGCGTGGGTGCCCGCCGCCGGGAACGAGGACGAAATCTGGTTCGATCCGGGTGGCGTGGTGACGATGGGCGGGGTGGCGTCGGTGTTCAAGCCCTCGCCGGTCTTCGCCGACACCATCAAATACAACGCGGTCGCCTATTCCTACCTGCCGCTGGATGCCGACCTGATTGGCCTTGATCCGGTGCGTTTGCCGCAGGACGGGCGCGTGCCGATATTCCGGGTCGGCGATTTTGCCGTCATCGGCCACACCGGGCGCGTCGGGCCGTTCACCGCCAGCAATGGCATGACGGTCAACTGCAACCGGGTGCGGCTGTCTCGCGTGCGCGTGCTGGACGGGAACCTGGCCGTCGTCACCGCCGGATACACCGTCGATCTGGAAGCGGGCATTGTCAGTTTCGTGGACGTGAACGGCATCGCCCAGCCGGTACTCGTCGAACACCGCATCGAGGACATGGTGCAGGTGTCGGATGTGCAGATCTCCGGGCGCTTGGGCTTTACCCGCCAGATCACGCACGACTACCCCACAGGCTCGCATGTGTCCTCCGCACTGGTGTCGGGCGATCTGCGCGCCTACGTCAGCACCCTGTTCGATCAGGCGACGTGGAACGGCGCGTTCAACGATGGCCTCGTCGGCAATGCCGCGACCGCCACCTACAACGATGTGCTCGCCCCGATCACGGTGACGAATGCGGGTGCGATCACCGAACGCTGGGCGATTCAGTTCACCAATACGACCGCCTTTCAGGTGATTGGCGAACACGTCGGCATCATCGCCACGGGAACCACCGCCAACGATATCGCGCCGATCAATCCGGCCACCGGCAAACCCTATTTCACGTTGCGTGCGCTCGGTTGGGGTTCGGGCTGGGCGGCAGGCAACGTGCTGCGTTTCAACACCATCGGTGCGCTGTTCCCGGTGTGGGTCGTCCGCACCATCCAGCAAGGGCCGGAAACCGCCACTTCGGATGCTTTCACGTTGCTCGTGCGCGGCGACGTGGATCGTCCCTGAGCCAGAGGAACCCATGAGCAACAAGGTCAAATGGATGCACAACGGTATGGCGGGCGCGCCGGTGCTGACCAACAACTGGGGCAGTCTCACCGCGCTGCTCGATGCACTGCTGGTCAACGGCTTCAACCTCAAACCCGTGCTGGACATTACCCGCGACGGCGATACCGCCACCGCGCGGATCGGTTCCGGCCACGGCTTCATGGTCGATCAGGTGATCCGTATCGAAGGCTGCGATCAGCCTGAGTACAACGGCGATTTCACCATTGTCGCGGTGACATTGGATTCCATCCGCTACACGGTGGCGAACACACCCACCACGCCCGCCACCACATCCGCTGGCATCACGGCCAAGGTGGCACCGCTTGGGTTCGAGATCGCCTTCAGCGCCGAGAACAAACGCGCCTACCGCAGTCCCAATCCCCTCTCCAATCGCCCGTTCCTGCGCGTGGATGACAGCCAGCCAGAAGGCTACGGGGCAAGCTGGGCGAAGTACGGTCGCGTCACCCTGGCCGAGGACATGGTCGATATCGACACCTTCGTCGGCGCACGCGCGCCCTACGACAACGCCTTGCCAACCAAGAACGAAGTGCCATCAGGCAGCGGGAATGCGATGTACGCGGGCTGGTTCAAGTGGTACTTCGCCCGCAACGCCACGCGCGAAACCGATGGCGACAACGGCAACTGGGCGCGCAGTTGGGTGCTCGTCGGTGATGACCGAGGATTCTTTCTGTCCAACTCCTCCGGTTGGGGCGGCGACAAACGCCTGCTCTACAGCTTCACGGACTTTGACAGCTACAAACCCGGCGACAACTACGACTCGATGCTCACCGCGTCGGAGCGGTATCGGGAGGTCTATGACTATCCCAACAACTACCCGAACCAAGACCTGTATCCGACCTACTCGCTGGAGACGACCGGCAAGATCTGCATGCGCGACTTCACCCATGTGGGCGGCAATGTGCGGCTGGGCCTGTTCTCGCTCAACTGCGGCAACAGCCAGACCGTGTCTGGGCGCTCAGCCAACATCCCCTTCCCGAACGGGCCGGACTACGGCTTCATCCTCCATCCGATCTACCTGCGCGAAAGCACCGGGCACCTGCGTGGCGTCCTGCCGGGCGTGTTCTGGATTCATCAGAACCAGCCCTATCCGCACCTCACGATTCTGGAGAATGTCATCGGCTATCCGGGCAGGAAGTTCCTGATCGTGACGATGGACTACGCCCACGAAGGCAACACCAGCGCCTTTGCCTTCGACATCACCGGCCCGTGGCGTCCCTGAAATGGCCTATCCCCTCAATGAATCCTTCGAGGCAGGCATTCCGGCTGGCTTTGCGGTGCCAGTGGCTCCGGTGGCGTCACGGCAACATGGAACGAGGCCGAACAGGCGGTTGATCTCAGCTTTCAGCAGAACCAGTGTTTCTGGATCATCCACGCGGCGCAGGCTGCCGATGATTTCTGGTTCGAGTTTGAGTTCGAGAGCTTGCAACGTACCTATGACACCGTCGCGGCGGGGGCATGGTTCTGGGCAGGCGAGGGTTACAGCGGCCACCGCCTCATCGCGTGGAAGCAGATCTGGCATCACTGCTGGTGGGCGGTCAATGGATCGCAGTACGAGCAGGTCGAACTGGAGCCTGCGTTGTGGGCGGTGATCGGCGCGCGGCGCACGGTTCGGTTTGATGTGAAGCGCATCGCCTTCGATGTCTGGATGATGCAGATCACCGACAACGGCGAGGTGGTCTGGCGCGATTACAAACGCGGCTACACCAGCCTGCGACCTTGCATCTACGGCTACGGGCTGACCATGCGCCTGTTTCGGGTGGCAGGTAATACGCCCAGCGCGCTGCCCGATCCACCCGCCGATGTCACACCGCGCCTGCTGTCGCCCATCCTCGGCCACCGCATCCTCGACTTGCCGACCGCGCAGGCCACCCACTACATCGCGCGCGGCTTTCCGAAGCTGCTCGGCTTTCGCAATCACTACTACCACGGCAATCACCGCATCACCGGCACGGTGAAGGAAAAGGCCGTGCCGAATGACCGCCCCGTGTCGCGCCGTGTATTCCTGTTCGACGAGCGCCGCCATGTGCTCGTGCGCGAAACGTGGAGTGATCCGGTGACGGGCGCGTATTGCTTCGACGAGATCAATCCCGAACCGCGTTATGTCGTGGTTGCCTACGACTACAAGCACAACTTCCGCGCCGTGATCGCCGACAACCTGCGTGCGGAACCGATGCCGCCGTGATCCAGATTTCTGCCGATCTCAACGGATACCGACTGCAAGGCGTCATCGCCTTCCTATCACTGGGTTTTGAGCAGGCGCGTGCGCAGGTGTTCGCGGGCGAGCGTCCGGCCTTCGGCGAGACACCGCCAGGGCCGCTGCTCGCCTCCATCGTGCTGGAGAAACCACTCGGCACCGTGGATGCCGGAATCCTGACGCTGACACCGACCAACGAGGCACTGATCCTCGTCACCGGCGTCGCGTCGTGGGCGCGCATCGTAAACGGCAATGGCGTGTTGGCGTGGGATTGCGATGTGTCGGAAATCGACGGCGGCGGCGAGCTGCAACTGCCGACGACCATGCTTTATGCAGGCGGCACCACGCGGATTTTGTCGGGAACCTTGGGGTGATTGTGCATGGCAACCGATCTGCGCTTCGCCCAACCGCCGGGCGGCGCGTCGTTCGTGCTGGGTGCCGACGTTGGAAACGACACCCCTCCAGTGGATGGTCGGTTTTCGGGATCGCTGCCTGCGCTGGTGTTCTCGGCACGGGCTATCCCGAATGCGTCGGCCACATTCGCGGCCACGCTTCCGGCCATGACACTGGCCACCACGGGCGAATACCGCTCGCGCGCGGCGCGGCCTGTGGTCGGCAGCGTGTCGTCGGGCTGGCAGCACGCGACGGGGTTTCTGGCTGGCGCACAGGAGCGCGTGGAATCCACGCAGCAATTCGTGTTCGGTGCGGGAACGCGCTGGCAGGCGGCACAGTCGCAGATCGCAGGCGTGGAATCGCGGCGCGCAGCGGTGCTGGCGCGGTGCGACGTGCTGGCCACGGTGCGCTTCGGTGCGGCGTGGCGACTTGCAACGGGCGTCATTCGCGCGTCACATCAGGACGGCGTGCATCTGCGGGCGGCGCGGGTTTCCACGTTCGCCGAAGCCGTTCGACTGCCTGCCGTGCGCGCCGAAGTGCGCCATCAGGAAGGACTGCGCGACCGCCGCCGTGAGTTCACGTCGCGCTTTCAGGAGGCCGTTCCGCACGCCGGTCGCACCCTGACGGAAATCATCCAGTCCGCGCGCGAACTGCACCGCGACTGGCGCACGCGCTGGCAGGACGCGATGCGCCCGCCGCCCGGTCGCCATCCGGTGATTCCCGTCGATGACGGCGAGGAACCGCCGTTCGATCCCTGCTACACGCCGAACCCGAACCTGCTGTTTTCCCTGCGCGCCGCCACCGACGCGCATCTCATCTTCCTCTGCGAAAACCATCCCGCACCCGGCCAGGGCGGGACGGTAGTCGTACCGATTCGACGGGTCTATGTCGTGCTGAATCACGTCACCTTGCACCGCTGGCCGGATGGCGCGGCGGTGCCCGTGTTCACGCTGTCGCTGTCGCTGGATGCCGCCTCGTGGACGTGGGGCTTCGAGGCGTCCTTGCCTGCCATCGCCGAATCGATGGTCGAGCCCGCCGATGGCGCGACGCCGGTGGAACTGGTGGCGCACGTCAACGGCACGGATTTCCGCGTGCTGGCCGAAAGCCTGTCGCGCGAGCGCGCCTTCGGCGAAGCCAGCCTGCGCGTGTCCGGGCGCGGGCGCAACGCGGTGCTGGCCGCGCCCTTCGCGCCAGTGCTGAACTTTTCCAACCCGAACCCGCGCACGGCGCGGCAATTGATGGACGACGTGCTCACCGTCAACGGTGTGCCGCTGGGCTGGGACGTGGATTGGGGCTTGGTGGACTGGAACGTGCCTGCGGGCGTGTTCGCGCAACAAGGCACATGGATCGAAGCCGTAGCCGCAATTGCGGCGGCAGCGGGCGGCTATGTGATGCCGCATCCGAATGACGCAGTGTTGCGCGTGCGCCATCGCTATCCGTTCGCGCCGTGGGACTGGTCGCAGGTCACGCCCGATCTGGTGCTGCCAGTGGATGCCGCCTCGCGTGAATCGCTGCGCTGGCTGGAAAAGCCCGCCTACAACCGCGTGTTCGTCTCCGGCCAGAACGCGGGCGTGCTGGGTCAGGTCACGCGCAACGGCACGGCGGGCAATTTGATTGCGCCGATGATCGTCGATCCGCTGATCACCGAAGCCGCCGCCGCACGGCAGCGTGGGCTGGCGGTGCTGGCCGATACCGGAAAGCAATTCGAGGTCGGATTGCGCTTACCGGTGCTGCCCGAAACCGGCATCGTCGAGCCCGGAACTTTCATCGAATACCAGGACGGCAGCGTGGCACGGATCGGGTTGGTGCGCTCCACGCGCATCGAAGCCGGACTGCCGGAAGTCTGGCAAACCCTCGGCGTCGAGTGCCATGCATAACCTCTACCAGCAGTTCCGCCAGCTCATCCCCGAACCACCGCTGCAAGCGGGCATCGTGATCGAAACCGGCGTAGGCGATGCGCTCATCGCCTTGCCCGGCGGCGGACTGCTCCGCGCGCGTGGCGAGGCCAGCGTCGGCGCAACCGTGTTCGTCCGCGACGGCGTGCTCGAAGGCGACGCGCCTGCGCTGCCGCTGGAAGTCATTGATCTCTGATCGTTCCATCCAAATCCGTTTCCCCGAAACCCGCCGCGTGCGGGTTTTTTGTTGCCCATCGCAAGGAGTACCGCCATGACCGACGAAACCACTGCCACTCAACGCGAAATCGCGCACATCACCCTCCCGCGCGAGGACTTCGACGAACTGCTCGACCGTGCTGCCGAGCGAGGAGCCGAGCGTTGCCTCGCACATCTTGGTCTGGAAAACGGCCACGCCGCGCGCGACATCCGCGAACTGCGCGACCTGCTCGATGCGTGGCGCGACGCGCGACGCACCGCGTGGCAAACCGCCGTCAAGGTCGCCACTACCGGCCTGCTCGCGGCGCTGCTGGTCGGTGCGGCGATCAAGTTCAAGCTGATCGGAGGTGCCCAATGATCGAGACGCTGTTGGGCAGCCTCCTCGGCGGCCTGTTCCGCCTCGCGCCGGAAGTGTTGAAGTGGATCGACCGCAAGGGCGAGCGTGGCCACGAACTGGCGATGCAGGACAAGGCGCTGGAGTTCGAGAAGCTGCGCGGCGCGCAGAAGATGGCCGAGATCGGCGCGGCGGCGGATGCGGCGTGGAACACCGGTGCACTCGAAGCCCTGAAAGAATCCATCGCAGGCCAGAGCCGCATCACCGACGTGAAGTGGGCCGACGCGCTGTCGATCACGGTGCGCCCGATCATCACCTACTGGTTCATGGCGCTCTACTGCGTGGCAAAAACCGCTGCGTTCACGGCGGCACTCAACGCCGGAGCCGATTGGGGCCAAGCCGTCATCGCCGCATGGACGGACGCCGATCAGGCGCTGTGGTCGGGCGTGCTGAACTTCTGGTTCCTCGGTCGCGTGTTCGAGCGGGTGAAGCCATGAGCGCCATTGCCCTCCCGCCGCAGGCCATTGAAATGGCCAAACGCTTCGAAGGCTTCCACCGCGTGCCCCGGACTGATCCGGGGCGCGCGTATCCTTATCTGTGCCCCGCAGGTTTTTGGACAATCGGTTACGGGCATCTGTGCCCGCAAGACCATCCGCCGATCACGCAGGCACAGGCCGAAGTCTACCTCGCCGCCGACCTGCGGTCGGCGCTGGCCTCCACTTTGCGCTGCTGCCCGGTGCTGGCCAGCGAACCGGAATCGCGGCTGGCTAGCATTGTGGATTTCACCTTCAACCTTGGCGGTGGACGTTTGCAAACATCCACCCTGCGACGACGGGTGAACCAGCGCGATTGGGTCGAAGCAGCGCGGGAGCTGAGGCGCTGGGTGTATGGCGGCGGGCGGGTGCTGCCGGGGTTGGTGACGCGAAGGGCGACGGAGGCGGCGTTACTCTTATAGCCTCTGCTCCATTCAAGGGCATTGAGGAAAAACCAATGACCACCGATACCCCGCCAAACATCGAAGTATTCCAAGACCTGACGCTATGGCTTGGTCAGCACACGTCGAACGACGTACGGGACGCGCTCGCCGCCCAAGCCGCTGCGCCGTGGCGACACGCACCGGAACGCGAGCAACAGGAAGCACATCAGGACGAAGGCGAATACTTCGCGTTCGAGCGGCAGAAGCAGGATGACTTGCCGAAAATCGGCTTGGTGCTGTGGAAAGAGCGCAACGAACTGCGCGTCACCAACCTCGTTCCCATCACTTCCGGGCAATTGAGCATCCAGCAATACAACCGCGCCCTGACGGAGTTCAAGACGTTGATCGCCGACCCCGTGGCATCGCACCTCGGCCTCAAGATCGTGCTCACCAAGCAATGGGAAACGCTGACGGATTGGATGTCTTCCGGTACCGCTGATCTGCTGCGACGCTTTTCGGCGATGGCCAACAAATCCACTGGCTCCTCGCACCCGTCTGATCGCGCGCGCTGGTTCGCCTTCATCATCGCCGCCCACAAGGAGCAGGTACAGGCCACGGATCGCATCAAGCAATGGCTGATCGACGTAGAGCATTGGCACCCGGAACGGGCGGTCGATCTGATCATCGAATACGAGTATGGATTGGAATTGTTGCTCCAATACGAACAGCAGCGGTACTGAACATGGGGCTGCAAGCCGCCGACGTTGCGCGCATCGTGCAGGCGAATTTGCCTGTGCTGTGTCTCGACACCTGCTCGATCCTCGACATCATGCGCGACACCACGCGCGACACCGCTTCGCCACAAGACTTGATGGTGGCGCTCGATCTGGTGGATCGCATCGAAGTCCAGAAAACACTAGTTGCGTTGGTGTGCGAGCAGACCCGGATAGAGTTCGCCGAGCACGTCGACCACATTGCAGCGGAGTGCGGCAAGAATTTGCAGAAATTCGACGAGAATATTCGGCGCATCGACGAGATAGCCAAGCATTTCGGAGCCAACGGCACCACGACAATCGGCCATATGCAGGGGCATCCTGCCCGCGCGCGTGCCGTGTCGCAGCGTTTGCTTGACGCAAGCGAGCCTGCACCGCAGTCACCGAAAATCCGTGACCGCGCCTTTGATCGCGTGTATCGCGCAATTGCTCCCGCGCAGCGAGCCAAGGATTCGCTCAAGGATTGCATCGTCATCGAAACCTATTTCGAGGCCATCCACAGATTGCGGCAAGGCGGGCTGTCCACGCCGGTCGTTTTCCTTTCATCGAACACGACCGACTATCAGGATCAGGCAAAAAAACTGCACTCGAACTTGCGCGCCGAGTTCGATGCGCTCGGCATGGAATACGCGCCAAACTTCGGGGCTGCGCGTCATTCTCTTGGCTTGTAGATGTTCCTGTGGCTGGATGGCGTGGAGCTTGCACAAAGCAGGAAAGCCGGACTCTGGCTCATCGACCTTGCACGCCCACGAGATATGTAAGGTGAACTGTTCTCACCATCCACGGTAGGCGACGACAAGCGGACGGCGACGCTGGATGCGATCAATCGCCGCTACAGTCGCGGTGTCGCCAGGTTCGTCCCAAGCGACTGTCCTGATGACGGGACGACGGCTGTCCCGCATTTGCGACAGTCGGCAGGCGGTGCTTGTCGGAAATTTTATTAAATAATTGATTTTCAAGGATTTGATCGAATGGCATGGCGATTGCTGGGCAGGCGACAGGTTTCAGCCGTTTCCGAGGAGATCCAGCATGATCCGCTTCATCCGTCTTTTTCTGCTTACCGCGCCCTTTGCCTTGGCCTGCGGCACAAGTCGCGCCGGGGAACTCGTCATTCCCCACAGCTTCAGCGCCAACACGCCTGCGGTGGCGGCTCAGGTGAATGCGAATTTCAGCGCCACCAAGACGGCCGTGGACGACAACGACACCCGCATCGCTGCACTGGAAGCGGCATTGACGACACTGCAAGGCAACCTGGCGGTTGCGCAAGGCCAGATCGCGAGCATGCAGAACACGATCACGGCTCAGGCCACGACCATCGCCACATTGCAATCGAACATGAGCGCCGTGCAGGCCAACACCGTATTGGATCTCGATGAGGTGCTGGAGCTGACCATTGATCCCCGCACCGGCCAATCCACCGCACGCTTTTCCGGGGTCAATGTGCAGGTGGTCAATGGCGAAGGCACCACCCCAACCCGCAACGGCGTTGGCAACCTGATCATCGGTTACAACGAACTCCCCGGACTCGCGCAATTCTGTTCGCTTGGTGAATACAACACCAACTATACGACCTGCGTATCCAATGGCGGAACCTGGGCCGCCAACCAGCGCAGCGGCTCGCACAACCTGATATTGGGCAACAGGAACGGCTACACCGGCTTTGGCGGCCTTGTGGCCGGTTTCAACAACATCGTCAACGGCATCTATGCCTCGGTCAGCGGTGGCAGCGCCAACATCGCCAGCGGAGATACGGCCGCTGTCAGCGGTGGTCTCTTCAACAAGGCAAGCGGCGGTCAAGCCGTCGTCAGTGGCGGGGAATCCAATACGGCCAGCGGCCTGCGCGCCTCGGTCAGCGGCGGCAATGCCAACACGGCCAGCGGCAACGGCGCCTCGGTCAGCGGCGGCACCAATCGCTCGGCGACGGGCCTGGACGATTGGCGGGCCGGCAGCCTGTTCGAGAACTACTGACATGCGCGATTTCCTCGTATCGGCCCTGCTCGCCACCGTGCTGGCATCGCCCGCCGTCGCCGCGCCCAAGGGCGCGGAGGACGCGATCTTCCACGATGGCTTCGAAGCCTGCTGTACCGTGGGCGGCACGGCGTCCGGATTGGCGGGTAGCGGTCTGGTGCTGCACCTGGCCGCAGGTGCCGTGAGCGAGAACCTGTCCATCCCCAGCAACGGCCCCTGGCGCTTCACTACGCCGCTGGGTTTCGGCGTGGCCTGGAGCGTCAGTATCCAGACTCAGCCATCAAGCGGCCCGGGCTGCCAGATCAGCAACGCCAGCGGCAGCATGGGCCATGCGCCCATCGACAGCGTCGTCGTCCAGTGCGGGAGTTTTCTGCAATGGGATGCCGGCCAATGGGGCGATCTGTGGCAATAGATCGGCTTGA
The DNA here is from genome assembly GCA_041395245.1 of Lysobacteraceae bacterium. GTDB lineage: Bacteria > Pseudomonadota > Gammaproteobacteria > Xanthomonadales > Xanthomonadaceae > Aquimonas. Next base: position 214,193 of record JAWLAY010000005.1, on the reverse strand, counting down.
AAAACTGCTCTAAAGACGGCTTGCATTGATCGATTCCGTTCAAAAACGGGGCGCGCGAATATTGGCTGCGCCCATCCTCCTGCCCGCAAACCAGCTCGATGAAGCCAATGAAGCGCGCCCTTTTCTGCCTGCTGCTCATGCTCCAGACGACGACATGCCACGCAATCGAGCCATTGGCCTCCGCGCGCGAAGCGTTCGCGCAGGCACTGGCCGCGGTTTACGGGATCGATATCGAGAAAATTGTCGTCCAGCCACAACATCCAGGCCTACCGGACAATCCTTTCGATCCTTTGGCAACGCCCCCCTTCTTCGCGTTGAGGGCGGACTGGCCGGAGGTGGACCCCGGCCCGCGCGGCTTTGCGACGGCAGACGGTTGCGTCGTCACAGCCCGATTCCCCGATGCCATCCGCCACTTGCTCGAAGCGGCTGGCGTGCAGCAATCGCCGGTTCCGACAGATGCCATCGTGCGGAGACTGATGTGGCTCTACCAACCCGGCACGGGCAATCGCCTGATCGACTGGCACCCGCAGCACACGCAGGTGACGACCTCTGTGGTAGCGCAAGACGCCAATGGCACGATCCGCGCCACCTGGTTCGTCGAGCGCGGCGGCCACACCGGACTCGTCAGCGTTTACCGCGCTGATTTCGTGCTTGCGCCAGACAATCCACCACGCTTCACCGAGAGCCTCCTGCAATGAGCATGAACCCCGCCGACCATCTGCCGCCATGCGTTTGCACCATCGTGATGATGTGCGGGTTGACGCACTGATGCGCCGCCGCGAAATGCTGGCCGGACTCGCGGGCACTGTCCTGTGGGCAGGGCGCGTCATGGCGCAGGCACCCGGCACGAAGCGCAGCGCGGACATCGCCCGCGAAATCTTCGCACGCAGCCTTGTCGATTCGCTGGGACTGGTGCCCGGCAGCTTCGAGGTTCATCCGCTCACCGGAGTGGAAAACATCAGCTCCCTTGCCGCACTGAAGACTGGCCCACTTCATGCGTGGACCGCCCTCGATGCCAATCTGAGGCCACTCGTCAACGGCTTTGCCGGGCCGGGCCCGGGCATCCAGATCGCCTTCGAGGGTTACAAGGGCGGCATCGGTCGCCCCGGCGGCCTGTCGGCGCTGATGCGCGCGATGCATGTTCTCGATCCACCGAACCGAATGCCGCTCGACGATATCGTCCGCAGGGTGACCTTCTGCCTCAACCGCACGGATCGGGCCGAGTTCCTGTTCGACGATGATGTGATGCGCAGTTCGGGCTTCGAGCCGCCGGCTGCGGTCCATCCGCCCGCGATCACCACCCGGCGCGGCCATGTGACGCTCACCTATTTCACCCTGGTGCAAGGCTTCACCGGCACCTTCGCTGTCTGGAAGATCGTGGTGACGGTTGCGACCGGCTACGACGTCATCGTCGCGCGCCAGGAGGTGGGCTGGTGACGGCAAGACTGCGGGAGTTCGCCAATCTCGGCCTCATGCTCGTCGTGGCCGGTATGCTTGCATGGCTGAGCGGCCGCGCCGACAGCGACCATCTGCGGCTGATTCTCGTTGCCGCCATCGTCGCTTTGGCGGCTTTCCTTCTGTGGAATTATCGGGAAAGCCTGTGGCGGCCACCTGTCATCGTCGCGCTGTCCTCAGTTGCGCTCGTTGCCGTCTTCCTGACCTCGCCGGACGCGAACGGCCCGATCTTCGAGGAGTTCATGGCCTTAGCCATTGGGGCGGCATTCGTCTGGCTGCTGGTGTGGCTGCTGGTTCGCGTTGTCTTTCCAAAGACGACAGCGAAACATGCGGCGCTGCCGATCCTTCTGTTGTGCTGCGCGCTTTCCTTCGCACTGCTGGCGTGCAGCCTCGGTGCCTGGCTCAAGGCCGTCGATATCAACGCGCTGCCGAATCATGCCATCGCCACGACGGGCACGGAGATCGCTGCACTGTGGAAACAACCCTGGGGCACGCGCTACAACGGCATCTTCGCCGCTGGCCGCATCGGTGATCCCGCCAAACGCCAGACCACCGAAGGCGGAGACTACCTCGCCTATTACAACGGGCATCGGGCTGTCGGCTTCTCCAGCGACTTCGCCACGCATCTACCTTCTTCCTACGTAATGCGAATGGCCGATGGCGCGGAAATAAGGGTTCAGGGCGTCGCCCGGAGAATACAGGCGAGCAACTGGCCGGACTGCGGCCCATATGCCTTCCAGCACTGCTTGCGGGAGGGCGATCCCGTCGTCATCTGGGCCGATCCCGGTGAACTGCGCGCCATCGACCGCGGTGAAACGCACAGCGCATTGAATGCGACGCGGGTAATCGCCTACGGCAGTTTCGAGGCGTTCCGCAGCGGCTATCTCGCCCGCGCAGTGGCGACGGCCCATGTCTTCGGCTGGATCGCATTGGCCTGTTTGCCGCTCTCCCTGCTTCCAGCGTTCCTCGGCTGGCGACGCTACCGCTGGCTGCGCACGCATGGCTCGGACGCGCCATCGCGGATCACGATTACATGGACATGAGAATGTTTTTTCGGTGCGCAGGAGAGGCATGAATGAAGGTGATTGGTGAAGTGATCGACGCGACGTTTGCACCTTTGGGCATGATCCAGGCATTCGTGATCCTTGCCCTGATCCTTGCCGCGATGGTGGGTCTCTACTTCTTCGTCGGCCGGCCCAACACGCTGGACTCCGAATCGCTTCGGAAACTGGCCAAACGGCGTGGCTGGAGCGTGGAACGCAAGATGGCGTCCGGTGGGCGTGGCTATCGCATCGAGATTCGCCCCACAGACGGATCGAACTGGTCGTGCGAGGTGACGCGCTATCGGAACACCGGGAAGGGCGGCCATGTACGGAAAACCGAGTTCATCGATCCAGCCGCCAATCTGTCCGACGCGATGGTGGTCATCGGCCCCGCCATCCCCGAAAAGGAAGCCGAAGCCGCCGCCATGCTGTTCGGTCGGTTCGGTGGCGGGCTCAGCCAGATGCTGTTGTCCAAACTGCTCGGCGGCGACGCCGAAAGCGTCGGCGATCTTCAACTCGTCAAGGATGCCGACATCTCCGACGCAACCGTCTTCGCCACAGAGGGTACGCCTGTGGACAAAATCACTGCCGCCTACACCCCGCCGCTGAAAAACTGGCTTGGCACGCATCGCGACGAGAAGGCGTTTCCGATCCTGATTGCCGGGCCAAACCACCTGCGCATCCGACTGCGCACCGACGCCGATACAGCGGACAGTCTCGAAGCCTTTCTCGACCATGCGCTGACATCCCGCGAGGCGCTGGCTCGGCGATAAGCGACACACCCACCTGAGGCCCATGTCATCCTGCGAGAAGCGGAGGCATCCCTGCATCGAACACCCTTCCGCTTGCCTCACCTGGAGCCGGGTACGCTCGGCTCCAGGAACGCCGCCATGGTTTACCGATGCTCACTGCACCCGCAATGGCTGCCGCGCCAGTACCTGGTTGTTCTGCATGAACACCACTTCCCAGTCGCCGACCTGCTCGGGCGTGCGGAAACGCACGTGGTCGCCTTGCGCAGGGACGTACTCCCAGCCCTTGTATTCACTGCCGTCACCGCCGACCGGCACGATGCCGATCCAGTTGCTGCCATGGCGTGGGCCGCTGAAGCCGACTTCGATTTCGCTGTCGGCGGACGCCGTGGTCGGCACGCTCAGTGTCGCTTTCGCCGGCAACACCTTCACCAGCCTGGAGGCGGCAATGGTCTGGCCTTCGAACAGAATGTACCGGTATTCGTAATCGCCCGGCTCGAACGGCGCGGTGACAACGCCGCTGCCGCTGGACGCTTTGGGGCGGTAGTAGGCGTTGTTGATGTAGGCCCCGGCCTTGCTGCCGGCCGGAGCAAAACCGATCCAATGGCTGCCATCGAGCGGGCCGGTGGCCTGAATGGTGACCAGATCGCCGGCCATCACTTCCGCCGGGCCATCGACCCTCGTCTCGGCGGCCACCACCTTGATCGGGCGCGAATAGGCCACGCGCTCGCCTTCGTTGAGCACATAGCGCAATTCGTACTCACCGACTTCGCCCGGCACCTTGATCTCCAGCGGCTCGCCGCTGGCACCCAGGCGTGTGTAGTGATTGTTGATGTAGGCCGCTGCATCCTTGCCCGGTTCGACGAAACCGACCCAGTGCTCGCCCGCCACCGGGCCGCGTGCGATCACCTTCAGCGTGGTGCCGGCCACGGCGGTTTCCGGGGCGTCGATCACCGCTTCGAGATCGCCGATGGTCAGCGCCACCCGCGCCAGCACCTGCTTTTCGCGGCTGGGGCTGACATAGCGCAGTTCGTAATCGCCCGCCGTGGCCGGCATCGGGAAGGTGACGCTACCGCTGCCATCGCCTTCGATTTCCGGCACGTAGGCGTAGGTCAGGTAACGGCCATCGGGGGCATCGGGCGCCACCACCGTGATGTAGTCGCCCTCATCCGCCGGGCCGGCCCAGGTCACGGCCAACGGCTGGGTGATGACGGCCTGGCCCTGCGGGGCCAGTGTGGCACTGGCCGGTGGTGGCGGCGGCTGGGTGCTGACGCCCACCGCACCCTGCATCGCGCGGCTCAATTCCTGCGCATCGCGGGCGTTGAAATAGCGCCCGCCGGTGTTCTCGGCCAGGCAACGCAACTGCGCCTGATGGGCGGGATCCTGCACGTCGAAGCCGATCACGTGCGCGGTGAAATCCACGCCACTACGTTCCAGTTCCGCACCCACCGTGCAGGGGTCGAGTTTGCAGGTTTCTTCGCCATCGCTGAGTAGGATCACCGTAGCCTTCTGCTCGCCGGACTTGAGCGCCTGCGCGGCATCGATAACGGCCTGCGACAGCGGTGTCATACCCTTGGGATTGAGCGCGTTCACCGTATCCATGAACACGTCGCCTTGCAGCGGGCCGAGCGGGATCAGGGTCTGGATATCGGAACAGTCGCCCTTGCGGCGATGGCCGTAGGCGATCAGGCCGATCCGATTGGCCTGATCCCAGTTCGACACCATCTGGTCGGCGGCCTCGCGCGCGATCTCGATCTTGCTGCGACCCGCGATCTGGCCCCACATCGAGCCGGAGGCGTCCAGTACCAGCATGACGTTTTCGTCGGCCAGCGCAGGGGCGGCCAGGAACAGCAACGAACACAACAACGGAGTGCGACGCATGGGATGCTCCAAAGTCAGGTGAAAGTGCGGCAGGTTTCAGCGTTTCACGCCGCCAAGGTTGAGTTCGCGGAACGGCAGCGCCTCGAAGGCGAAGAGGCCTTCGGCACTGGCCAGAGTCTTGCCCTTGATCTTCCTGGCCATCGGCGACGCTGGCACATTCTGGGCGCGGAAACTGCCGGCCAATGCGTAGCTGCCATCGGGGTTCTTCTCGAAGCGTTCGATCGTCACCTGCGGCGGCGCATCGTCATCGGCGCGGTAGCTGTCGAACATGGCGCGAGGATCGGGCGTATAGGTCAGGCTGGCGGCTTTCAGTTGCAGGCTGGTGTCGTCGAAGTTCAGATCGAGCGAGAGCTTGGTGCCGTCGGCAGCAGTGCCGCCCAGGGTGACATTGAGCTGATGGATCATGCCGATGTGCTGCACCACCGAATCATGGAAGGTCTTGCCGGCCATGCCGCTGATGAAATCCCGCACCTGATCGGCGTTCACTTCCTGCTTGACGCCCGAATCGCGCAGCGTGCGGTTGGCCTCGTTCAGGGCGCGCTGGCCCTCGCCGGCCCGCAGCTTTTCTTCGATCTGCTTGTCCAGATCGTCGGCGACCTTCGTGGAAAGGGAGCGGAACGACTGCGTACCCTTCCCGACATCGGCCTCGATCATGCCCTGCACGCTTTGCCCCGGTTGCAGCGCGGCAGACTGCGGCGGTGTCTTGGCGGCGGCGGTCTCGGCGGCCTGGCGCACGGCATCGACGGGCGAGGACGGATTCGCAGGCTGTTGCTCACCGCAGCCAGCCAGCACCAGGATCAGGGCGGGAATGAGAATGCGCATGAGTGTCTCCTTGGAGGGGAACGGTCTGGAAGGGCACGGAAATGGCTACCGAATCCGGGCGGTACCCGTAAAAACAGGAAACCGTCGAAAATCCGGACATTTCTCCTGTCCCACAGCGGAAGGCATGTTTTTCCTGAAGCCGGAAAGCCCATTTGCCCATGAATGAAGCCAGGGTCAGTGCGATGCGCCGGAAGCCAGCAGTGCCTGCGCGGCGTCGAGATCGGGGCGGCGGAAGGCGTGGGACAAGGGCGATACGTCGATGCAGGCACGGAATGCGGCCGACGCCTGCTCGGCGTCGCGTTGGCGTACACGTCCCGATGCGAGCCGCGCGCGAGACAGGAACAGTTCGCCGCCGTTGCAGTGGGCGGTGCCCACATCGCGATCACTGTCGCGCAGACCCTGGTAGCGCGCCAGTCCGCGCGCAATGACGGCGGTGATCGGTCGCCCGCTGCGCTGCCGCCATTGCAACTCGGCCACGGCCAGTTGCAGTTCGGTGAGTTGCGCCAGCATCTGATTGTCCACATCGGCATCGTCCGCCAGCGCTGGAGCCAGAGCGGCGTTGGCCGCGTGCAATGCGGCCTCCGCGTGTGCGTCCGCCGACAGCAGCGTTTCGCGCAGGCGCTCGGTGGCGAACCAGGCATCGATACCGTCCGGCACGGTGAGTCCGGCCGATCTGGCCTGGGCCAGCAGGGTTCCCGCACGCTCAAGTGCGGTGGCTTCAGACAGGTGGCGATCATGCGCTGATTCGGCTGCAGTGATTTCCAGCATCGCCGCCGATGTGTAGCCATCCAGCCGCTGCGGTGCGATCTGGCGCAAGTGCTCGGCGAGCCGGTGCGCGCGCGCGCGCAGCGGTGCGTCGGACGTCGGCGCAGCGCCCGGTGCCAGCGAGCGCAGGAAGGCCCAGAGATCGGCGAGGTTGGCGATCTGGGTGGCAAGAACGTCGGGGTGATCCGGCTGCCGCGCCAGCAGTTCGTCCAGCACGGCGACGGCGCGCTCGCCCAGCGCGCGGGCTGCCTTCGCATCGCGCATGCGCTGGTCGTAGAACGCGAACACGTAGGTCAGCGAAAGATCGTCGGCCAGGGCCACGGCGTCGGGCTGCAATTGGCGTGCCGTGTCCAGTGCCTCGATGGCAAGTTCGTAGTCTTCGCCCGGCGACTGCTTGAAGTTGACGCGCAGGCGCCCACGCTGGCGATAGGCAATGCCCAGTTCGTGCAGGGCCGGAACGTAGCGCGGATGCTGTGCGAGCAGGCCGGTCAGGGTGGCGATGGCCTGATCGTAGCCCGCCAGGCTGGCTGCGAAGCCGCTTTGGCGCAACTGCGCGATGCGTATCTGGGCGCGTGCCAGCAGCAGCGTCGGTTCCGGGCGCGCTCCCGCGCGTCGGCTCGCCTGCACGGCGTCCTCGCGCATCGATTCCAGCGCCCGGCGTTCACCGCTGGCATCCTTGCCGGTGGCGCGCACCGCAGCGATGGCGCTCCAGGCCAGTGCCCGCGCCGACCAGCTTCCGGCGCGATCCGGGCGGACATGGATGGCTTCGTCGCAGGCGGGCTGGAATGCACCGGGCGCGGCGGGCGGTTTGACGCCATTGCGGCCCTGGATGCGCACGTCGCGGGTGGCCGCGCGACAGGCGGCTTCGAGCAGCCGGGCATCGCTGCGGCCCACCTGCCGCGCCCGCTCGAAGTGCTGCAAGGCGTCACGGCTGATGGCGGCGGCCTGTTGCTGGTCGCCGCTGCTGTCGATGACGCGCGCCTGTGCGGCGAGGATCGTGGCGCGCAACGCGAGACCAGCGTAGTCGGCCAGGTCGCTGGGGCGGTAGTCATCGGCAGCGCGCAGGGCCGCATCGAAATCGCGTTCCAGCAGTGCCAGTTCGGCGCGGGCGCGGGGCGAGGCCGCGGGATCGATCCGGCTGGCGCGTTGCAGGGCATCGCGTGCACCCTCGCGCAGGGCCCGCCCTTCCGCACTCAGCGCCTCGGCGATTTCTTCGTTGGACAGATCCGACAGCGCGGCGCTGATGTCGCGGTAGTGCGCCAGTTGCGCTTCGGCCAGCAGTCGCAGCGCGGCGGCATCGTGCGGCGTATGCGCCAGCCAGGACTGCAAGGCGGCGATGGCTTTTTCCGGGTGCTCCAGATCCAGCCAGGCCTGGGCCAATGCGCGCTGGGTGCGTTTCGCACCCGCCTCGCCCAGGCGTGTGGCCTGCTGTTCGAGGGCGCGCATTTCCTCGTTCAGGCCGCTGACGGCGGCAGACAGATCCTGCGCCGGAGCCAGCCGCAGCAGTCGCATTCGCTGGCGCAGCGATTCACCACCCTCGGCCAGTCGCGCGACCTGCTCCTCGCGCTCGGCAGCGATGCGACGGGCATGCAGGCTCCAGCCCGCCGCCAGCAAAACGATCAGACAGGCTACACCCAGCGACCAGCCAGCGACACGGTTGCGGCGCAGCCAGCGCGCGGCACGGTAGCGCAGGCCGATCGAACGCGCACGCAGCGATTCCCCGCGCAACCAGTGCTGCAAATCCTGCCGCAGCGCCGCCGCCGAGGGATACCGGCGGGCCGGATCGCGCTCCAGGCATTGCGCACAGATGCGCGATAGCGCCAGCGGCACGCTGCGGCTGACCCGGTGTGCCAGCGGTGCGTCGTTGCCGAGTATTTGCCCCAGCACGTCGGACACCGAACGCCCCTGGAACGGCGGCCGTCCGGTCAGCAGATCGAACAGGATTGCGCCCAGCGAGAACACGTCCGAGCGCCGATCGACGTGCCGCGCATCGCCGCGCGCCTGCTCCGGCGACATGTAGGCTGGCGTGCCCAGCAGTTCGCCCGCGCCGGTCAGACTGCACGCGGCAGTGTCGTGAACCAGGCCGAAATCCAGCACGAAGGGGTGCAAGCGCCCGTCGCGCTCCTCGACCAGCACGTTGCCGGGCTTGAGGTCGCGGTGGATCAAACCGGCAGCATGGGCGTGTTCGACCGCATCGCAGACGGTCAACAGCAGGTCGATGCGCGCTTCCAGCGGCAATTCGGCGGCAACGACATCCAGCGGACGGCCATCGATGCGCTGCATGAGGATTGCCGGCTGCCCTTCGAAACTGCCGAAGCCGAAGATGCGCAGGATGTTCGGATGATTCAGCCGTGCCTGTGCGCTCGCTTCGCGTTGCAGGCGACGCCAGGCGTCCTCACTGGCGTGCCGCAGCACCTTGATCGCGATCTGCCCGAAACGCGGATGCTCGGCGCGATACACACGCGCCATCGCACCTTCGCCCAACGGCGACAGGGTCTGGTCGGGCAGGTTGATCGATTCTGGCGACACGGTCGCAGGATACGTCAGGCGGCGAATCGGAGGACGACGGCCGCGCTCAGTCGGCATCCCGCTCACGCAGACCCAGCGCTTCCATGCGTCGGTACAGCGTCGAACGGGCGATGCCCAGCCGCGTGGCGGCATCGCTCATGTTGCCATCGGCGACGGCGATGGCGGTGCGAAGGATGCGCCGTTCGGCAGCTTCCAATTGTGAGGTCAGATCCTTCCCGCTCTCCGTCGGGTCACGGCGCAGCGCGACACTCAGGTCGAGCTGGCTCAGGGCATCGTCATTGCTCAGGAACACGGCGGCGCGCGCCATTTCCCGTTGCAGTTCGCGCACGTTGCCCGGCCAGTCGTGCGCGATGAGGGCGGCATGGGCAGCTCGGGTGATGCCGCTGATTCGGATACCGCGCGCGCGGCAGGCCTGTTCGAGAAAGCGCCCGGCCAGCAGCGCAATGTCCTGCGGGCGTTCGCGCAGCGGCGGCAACGTGACCTGCCAGTCGGCAATCCGGTGCAGCAGATCCAGGCGGAAGCGCCCTTCGGCCACGGCGGTGTCGATATCCTGATTGGTTGCGGCGATCACCCGCACCTGTGCCGGTCGAGGCCGACTGCCGCCAATGCGGGTGGCCTCGCCTTCCTGCAACACGCGCAGCAGGCGAGCCTGGGTGGGCGGACTCATGTCGCCAATCTCGTCTAGGAACACGATGCCGCCATGGGCCTGCTCGAACTTGCCCGGTCGCGCTTCCACGCCGGTGGCCACGCCGCGTTCGATGCCGAACAGTTCCGCGTCGATCAGATCCGGGGCCAGCGCGGCGCAGTTGAGGGCGACATAGGGTCGCGCATCGCCAGCGTGTTGCCGGATGAATTGCGCAAACACTTCCTTGCCGGTACCCGATTCCCCCCGGATCAGCACGTTCAGGTCGCTGCTGGCGACCCGCCTGGCACGCCGGTAGATCTCGCGCATCCGCGCATCGGCAAGGCCACAGTCATCGTCGGCCATCGTCGAAACGTGGGCGGCATCGGACGGCGGCGTGGCCGGTTCGGGCCCGAACGCCAGCAGTCGCAACAAGGCGCGCAGCAGGGCAGGATCGAGCCGTTCGCCGCTCGCGTGCAAGCGCAGCGTGCCGTGCTCGACATGGCAGGTGGAGCTGGCGGCAGGGTCGCCCTGCCGCAGCAGGATGCGGGCATCGTCACCGTCGCCGGAACGGCAGTCGATGATTTCCACGCTATCGGCCAGGCCGCTGCCGAGAAGTGCGTCACCGACGTGGCCGGAGCGGGCAAGTAGGGACTCGGCTCGTGCCAGCGATGCGATCAACCGTTCCCAGGCAGCGCCGCCCAGACCGTCGCTGCGCATCGATGGCAGGGTGTTCTGGATGGCTTGATTGCCGTCGTGTCGGCTCATGCGCAGCGCCACCGCCAGCGAGGCGTCATCGGCGGCGATCGGTTGCAGGCGCGCCGTTATCGAACCGAACCGGATTCGGGAATCGGCGCTGATACGAAAGCGCCCGGCCAGCCGCTGACCATCGACGAAACTGCCGTTGCTGGAACCCAAGTCTTCGATATGGATGCCGTCGGCGGCAACGTGCAGCCGGGCGTGGTGGCGCGACACCGTGGGAAACGGCAAATGCAGCTCGCAGTCGGCGGCACTGCCCAGCACGTATTGGTTTTCCGCATCACCGAGTTGGAAGCGCCGTCTCAGGTCATCGAGTTCGCAGATCAGGTGGAATGGCATCAAGCGCAGATCCGGGAGACGGGGGGCGGATTATCCGATGCCATCAAATTGATCGCAAAATTCACACCTGTTGAGGAGTAGGTACGACGATGCAAATACTCGATCTGCATTGATACCGTGGCGCAAGCGTTGCGTTTACCCCTTATCCAACGCCACCGTCTCCACAATGTGCTGAAACTCCGCCATCACATCCGGCTGCCGCTGCGAGAGGAATCGCGCCACTGCCTTGTTGTCGAGCAGCTTGGAAAGGTAGCCCTTGGCCAGCACGAGGTTGAGCACGTCCTGTCCGTAGGACTGCTGCGCCAGCTTGAACTGGCCTTCAAGATTTCCCATCTCGCGTTCCATTTTCATCATCTGATCGGCGGTGACGCCGTTGAGCTTTTTGGGCTTCTGGCCACCGACGAGCAGGTGCTGCGGCGTGGCCGCAAGCAGGGCTTCGGCGTAGGCGACGGTGATGCTGTTGGCCGCGATCATCAGTTCGACACATTCGATCTGGCGCGTCGGCTTCATCTTGCGCATCACTGAGGCCAGGCTGGCAGAGAATTGCTGATCCTTCAGCAGTTCCGCCGCTTCTGAGCAGATGCCTTCGAGCAGCCCCACCTTCTTGTGAATGTGGCTGGTGTCCACGTTCAGTGCCGTGGCGAGCTTGGCGATGGGCACGCCGCGTTCGACTGCGCGCCGGAGCATGTGGTGTTCCTGAATCGTGGAGATGCGGTTGATCCGGTTGTTGTAGGTGTAGCTCGGCCATGCCGTAGAGATAGTCCAGGGTGTCGAAGCGGTAACTGTCGAATTCGAAGCCGTTGTGATCGGCCAGATGGATGCGCGGCTGGCCGAAGTCGAGGCGGGGCAGCAGGTAGTAGTCGAGTGCGGCATCGTTGGTGTCGTTCAGGCGGACGGCGACGGTGATGTCGGGCGTGAGGCTGGTGTCGAAGCGCACCTTCCAGCGTCGGCGGCCGTTGTCCAGAATCTGGCAACGCGCCAGCACCAGCGAGGCGGTGAACTCCCGGTTGACCGTGAGCAGATCGGTGGCCGGATCGCGCAGCACCACGCCGCCCAGCGCCGCGATATGGCGTTCGGTGTCCGCGACGGTTTCCGGGTGCAGACGGCGCAGGAACTGGTTCACTTCCAGATACTGGTAATCCCGATCCGGCGTGAAGCCCACCGATTGATAGGCGCGCAGTAGGCTGCCGAAACGGTGGGCGTAGGCGGCGGAGGACGGCATGCCTTCGGCTTCGTCGATGATGAGGCCGGAGAGGTAGCCGTGTTGCTGGAACAGGCGGCGCAGCTTGTCGATCAGTTCGTCGTCGGTGTAGCGGTGGGCGCGGGCGCGCAAGATGCCCTGTGCCGTGTAGAACAGTTCCGGCGGCACGATGGCGTCGAACGCACCATCCTTCCTGATCCACATCTCCGGGCGATTTACGACCCGTAGCTTCTTGAGCTTGAAGGAGCGCCGGTTGTAGATGTTATTACCGATGTATTTCTCGTTCGACAGCACCTCGCGCACAGTGGCGCGCGTCCAGTCGCGGCCCAGATCGGTGCGGACACCTTGGCCGTTCAGGCGGTCGGCGATTTCGTGTTCAAGCAGGCTATCGTCCACGAACCAGCGATAGATCTGGTTCACCGTGGCGATTTCCCCATCCGGCCCCGGCATCAGGATCACGCGGTCGGTTTGCAGGCTCTTGTGTTCGCCGCGCGCCAGCTCGCCTTTCACCGAACCAGACTGATCGATCAGCACGCGTCGCAGGCCGAAGCCCGCAGGCCCGCCTTGGCGGAAACCCAATTCGATCAGGCGGCATTGCCCGGCGAATACCTTGGCCGACAGCTCGCGGCTGTATTCGCCCGCCATCGCCCGCTTCACGCCCTTGACGATGGTGGACACCGGCGAGCCGTCGTTCTCGAACTGCTCGGCGCAGTAGGCGACCTGAATTCCGGCGCGCTTGCAGATGTATTCGTAGTAGGCGCTTTCGTCAGCATCTTGAAACCGACCCCAGCGGCTCACGTCATAGACGAGGATGATCGAAAAATCAGCATCGCCGGATTCGACATCGCGGATCAGCCGTTGCAGCGCCTGCCGTCCGTCAATCCGCAAGCCGCTTTTACCTTCATCGGCGTAGGTGCGGACGATCTCGATGCCTCGCCGCGTGGCGTACTCGCGGATTTTGTCGCCCTGGTTCTCGGTGGAGTATTGCTGGTGTTCGGTGGACATCCGCACGTATTGCGCCGCACGGAGCACCGGCTGCTTGCTCTCTTCGTCTTGCGATGTCGTGTTGGATTGCACGGCCCGATCACTCCACTGGCGGAACCGGGCTGACGATCCTCGTAAAGCTTGGCAGAACAGGATGTTATGTACCGGCTGCGCGCGAAAGTAGCCAACCTGTGGCCACGCGTCGATCAAGTCCTCTCTTTACACGTCCATCTTTACAGGCGGCGACACGTCCACCGGAACGATGGCCACGACCCACGAGAGGCTGGTTTCACCGGGGAATTTGGGGAGTTTCGTGAGCTGGAACAGCCCTGATGGCGGCGGAATCCACGTGTCCATCTTTACAGGGACAGCAATGGACGTGTCCGCCCATGCGGGTGCGTCCGTGCGCGCGTAGTGCTCGCGATTGACGGGCACGGAGGCACGTTGCGCCTGCCGCCACTGCGGCCAGTAGCCGCGATTCCGGGCCGCCCACGCCCGCTGTGCTGAGCGCTGGTTGGCGCGATAGTCTGGGTCGCTGGCGAGTTTGGCCTGCTGCCACTGGCGCTTGCGGGCGCGCTGGCAGGCCGGGGCTGAGCAGAAGGTCTGCTTGGGCGTCTGCGGGTGCGGCTGGAACGACGCACTACAGTGGACGCAGCGGGTGGTGCCCATCGGGAGTGACTCCATGCAAAGGTCGCATGGAAGCCGGGAATGGCGTCCGCCTGTTACCTATCCGATGCCCGTTGCAGAGCGGTCGCCAGACGGGTGCGGAGCGTGGTCACAATCTCGGCCAACATCTGTGGCGCGAGATCATTTTTGCGGAGAAACACCTGCCACTGGAGTTGGCGCGAGGCATCGCCGGAGAACTCGTCGGTGAGGCCCACCGGCAATTCCACAGGTACAGGCATACCGCGCCGGACAAACGTGGCAGCAATGGCGCGTGCCAACGTGTCGGCATCCAGTGCTTCTCGCTCCAGCAGCACCGCCAGATCGAAATAGTCCTTCATTCGGCTGTTGGCCATGCCGAGCAAGGCGATGGCGTGGAGCTTTTCCGCAATGACGGTGTATACCGGATACGTCCGCAATTGCGGCGCAGGCAGATCGGCCAGCAGTACCGGGAAGGTGGATTCGACTGGGCCGGGCGTGACGGCATCACCGAAACCAATATCGATCTGCGTCCGGCAGCGGGCGCGGGCCAATTCGCCGTTGATGAGGATGCGCGCGCCTGCATACCCTGCTTCCTTGCGGATTTCCTCAGCAGTCACCGATGCTGGATCGAACACGATGCCATCGTCCACGGCGACGCTGGCGATGTCGCGGAAGGATTGCGTTATCGACTCCAGATCGCTCGCACCGAATCCCAGCAGATCTGCATCGCGCGTGGCCCGGTGCGGCATGTCGTACCAAAGCGTGAACAGCAGTGCGCCTTTGAGCAGGAAGCGATCTGCGTGCGGCGACTGGCTCAGGCGATAGAGGAAGCGCTCCAGCGCGAAACGCACCAACATCTGCTGGAAATCCGAACCCTGCACCTTGGCGAGGTTCAGCAGGCGGGCGCGTACCGAGGCTGCAATGTTGTTCATGCGACAGCTTCCAGATATGGATGCATCACGTTGGCGACACGATTGATCTTGGCGTAGCGCCACAGATCGTCCGCCGACGCCTTGCGCGTCGCCCAAGCCTCCTTCAGCGCCTCAAGCGCCACATCCAGACCGATCTTGTTGCGATGCTTGAAGCAGTCGGCCACCGTCTTGGCCACGCTATAGATCTTCAGATTGACGCCATCGCGCTCCACTTCTTCAATGCCCGTGGTGTAGCTGCTGCCTGACATCTGCACCATCTTCACAGGCGGGTAGCCGAGCTTGGGCGTATGACTGCCGCGCGGCATGGCGATCCACACTTGGCGCGGTAGCTGTGTGGTCAGCTCGTGAAACTGGAGCGCCGTGAGTAGGCAGAACACGGCCTGCGGAACGCGGGTAGCCACAGCGGCTAGACTCTCGTGTTCCGATGTGGATTGTTCCGGCAGCCGGTAAAGACCGCGCCCTACCTTGTCCAGCAGGCCCGATGCTGTCATCCGCGCGAGCGCGATCCGGGGTGCATCAATGGCATCCAGATCACTGGCGCGTAGCAGACCCTTCTGGCTGGCCAGATCAAGGATCCGCTGTGTGTGGGTGGTCAGCTGCATGCCGCATAGCATGTTACATTTATTCTCCACATGCAACTTTCAGACGTATTTTTGGAACACACGGCGCAACAGGTCGGACTGACAACATAAAAACAAAATAATTTGACAGAAAAATTGTAAATCACCTAAGATTGATCAGGGATGCCGTAAAGGCTCGTCCTGTCAGCCTAAAGTCCTTCGAGGAACTGCGATCCATGCACAGCCAGGAAGAAGTTCAACGCTTGCTTTTCCCCCTCCACCCCATGATGACTCGCATCGTCAAGGGCGCATGGGACGACTGGCGCGACATGGCTCCGAGGATCGGAGGGCGGTTTGCTCGCACTTCGGCCAACGTTGTCTACGAACGGATGATCCACCGTGCCATCCCGGAGTTCGACTCCATGCCTGGCATGTTCATCATGAACGGACACCAGACCGTCCAGTTCATCTTTAAGAATTCGGTGCTGTTCCGTTTCAAGAAAGGCGACGAACACGGCCTGAGCCGGAACTACCCTACCCAACGTGCCTTGGCATACAACGATCAAAACTGCGACCTCTTCGGCGGCCCGGGAATCAGCCGCGTCGACGTCGTCTACCAACTCGATCAGTGGGCATCACGGATCACGGAGATCGCCGTGGTGGCGCGGCACGACTGCAACGTGCTGTGGTCGTATTCCATACTCGAAGCGGATGGCACGTCGGCAGATGTGATCTCGATCACGCCGAAGGCACCGACACCAGTGGAGTCTCTGGTTCGGCCGAAGGTTAAAAAGCAACCGCCCGAGCAAGAAAAAACCAGGGGCGAGAATTCATAATGGGGCGCTATGGCAACCATCTTCAATCCAGGAATGCTGCAAGTTGCGCGGCAGCTACGAGCCATGAGCCAGGAGGGTTTGGCCAAGCTGGCGAATGTATCGCAGGCCAAACTTTCTAAGATCGAGAATGGCCTCATCCAGCCGGATGAGAGCATCACGGCGAGTCTGGCGGGAGCATTGTCGCTCCCGCTGTCTTTTTTTTCGCAGTCCGAGCGCGTCTACGGTCTGCCACTGAGCGTGCATCAATTCTTCCGCAAGCGCGCCTCTGCGGGCGCGCGCGTACTCGATCAGCTCCAAGCCGAGCTGAACTTGCGGATCATGCACATCCGGCGATTCTTGCAGTCTGTCGATGTGCATGCGGAATTCGATCTGCCTGCACTCGACCTCGAGGATTTCAACAATTCGCCCACGGCTGTGGCAGATGCGGTTCGACGCCTGTGGCTGGTTCCTTCCGGGCCAATACCTTCGCTTGTGGACGTCATCGAGCGTTCGGGCTGCATCGTCGTGTCCACTCAACTCAAGAGCGGCGCAGTTGATGGCGTCAGTCTGCGTGTGCCCGGACTCCCTGCACTGATCTTCATCAACTCAATTCAACCTGTGGATCGTCAGCGATTTTCGCTGGCACATGAACTTGGGCATCTGATCATGCATCGTCAACCCAGTCCGACGATGGAAGAGGAAGCGGACGAATTCGCCGCCGCCTTCCTGATGCCTCGAAGGGACATCGCAGGAGACTTGTCAGGCCCGATGACCTTGGAACGCCTCGCCTTCCTGAAGCCGATATGGCGCTCGTCGATGGGCTCATTGCTGTACCGCGCCAAGACGCTGGGCTTTATCTCAGATAACCAGAGCCAGTACCTCTGGCGTCAGATGAGTATGGCTGGGTTCCGCAAGGTTGAGCCGGTAGAAATTTCTGTTGAACAAGATCGGCCAAAGCTTCTGAACACGATGCTGCAATACCACCTGCAAACCCTGGGCTACACGATTGAAGACATGAGCCAAACCCTGCACCTTCTGCCAGCGGAGCTAACGCAGATCTATGCCATGAGCGAATCGGCGCAGCCTCGACAGCACCTGAGAATCGTGAAGTAGCGCATCAATCCTCGCCCCCCCATAAGAGTGATCCAAAGTTACCCGCATACCGTGGAACAAGGCCGATATGACGAGTGTGGACTCATAGCGCCTTCATCCACATACGTGTGCGGAAGTGCGCGGCAAGCTCAAAACGCCCTCGCAAACGCCTGCTGCCACCGCCTTTGATCCAATCTCGCGCATCAACGTTCGTCATCCTCCTCATCGCCAATGAAACCATCCAGATCACACGCCGATCTGGTCGGCTTCACCCCAAGCAAGCGCCAGTGCCGGGAAAGTCGTGGTTCGAGCAAACGCTTCCAACGATCATCAGCGCCTGAAGCCCCACGGTGCCGGACAGTCGAGTTGTTAACGTATTCGTGCTCGAAAAAGCGACCCTGAAGTATCCCGCAGGCGAAACATCCATTTGATAGGTAAGAGCGCCCCTCCGTCTTGCTGAAACGCGTCTTGATATGGCCAATTCGATGATCGCGGCAAATCTCCACCGGCAGAATCTCACGCAGCAGCGCGACGTCAGCGTCGAAATCATCGATTGACAGGAGTATGGTCGTGGCCGATACGTCGACGGCAATCCCCGTCACGGGCGCGGTTCGTTCACCGCATCTCCAGCACTTGGTCGTCGCAGCTTCAACCGACCACTTCAAGGGCTCACCGGTCTTCACACCCCAGCGCAGATGCCCTGCGAATGCTGCATCCAGCAATGTCTCGGCAGAAATGCCTTCATATGCCCAACTATGCTCGTTCCGAAGGCGGGCACCGGTGACCGCAGGAATTCGCACTACGTACCTTCCGCGCCCACCTTCTCTTACAACCACAGCGGGAATTTGCTTTGTGACAGGGAAGCCCGTGCTCCGAATGAGCCAAAGCGCGCGAACACCCGCGCTCTCATAGCGCTGTTGCCGCCGCAGCAATTCATCATCGGTCTGAGGCGACCACTGAACTTCCACTGCGACCCGTGTTTGTCCACGGGTGGCCAGTACATCAGCTTTCCATACGGCACCATCAGGTGCCTGACCCGTGACCTCTGTATCTGCATTCCAACCATGACGTCGCGCGACCAGAACCGCCAACGACTTCAACCGTATGTGATGCTCGGTTTCGCCAGCCCACTCGCATCCACCACGAGCGCGGTGCGCGAAAAAGTGAGTTCCAAGCTTCGACGTCTTGGCAACAACCTCGCTATCGCAGCAGGGTAACCGCCACTGACCTCGCTGCAGGCGGATTGAATCCCGAACGCAAGCCCAAGCCGCCTCATCGAGGTCGAAAGCCTGAACAGCAGTACCGTCTGGCTGGATGGCGCGAAGCGGCATGAGCGATAGGGTTTGGATGCCTGGAACCGAATACTACCTGTCGCGCGCTTGGCCACACGGCTGCTATCATCACTTCAGGCCGTGTCGCGGCCCGCTGCCCACCTTGGCGAACCCGCATGGGACGACAGTTCTACCGCGTTGAACCCTGACCTTTTTGTGATCGAGGTCGGCTGTGGGCACCGAGTATCGATCCCGCGAAAAGGATCAGTCCCATGTCGAACCCCATCATCGTCATCACTTCTGTTGAACTGGATAAGCTCAAGCAGGAGGCTCGTGCGATCAAGAAAGCTGAAAGCCTCAGCCATCAGGAGGCCCTTGATCGCATCGCCGTACAGCACGGCCTTCCTCACTGGCACGCCGCAACCAAGATCGCAGCCCAATGGGAATCTACCGAAGAACAGCTACGCAAGGGCGTACTGGTCGTAGTCGACGTCAAGGAAGCTCAATACATTGAACCCCGAGGCGAACCCCTCGATCCTTTCCTGGAAGCCAACGGCCCCGAAGCCTGGGTCGTTGCGCATTGGATTCGTAACTCGACTTGCGAAAGCGCTACCGAAGCGCTACCCCTCATTGGACGTCCCTTGGGTGATGACGACCTGGAACATGCGTCGAACTTCCGCTTCTACTGGATCGAGCCAACGCCAGAATCGATTGAACAAGCCGATCAACTGGTGCGTGCCATCACCCGCTGGTCGCCCTCCCTGATTTGCTTTCGGGGCGCATGGCGAAGCGGCGGCAACAATTTGATGACGGATCAGGACGGTACGGCCATTGGATTCCGGGCATAGGCTGTATGGTCGAATTCCGCCTGCGGGATGAGGAGCTGGATGCACAAGGATTGACGGACGTCATCCACTGATACACCCGCACGCGGATTCCCCCCACTGCAACAACGTTTTTTCGCAGGTGCGGAAGTGCGCGGCAAGCAAGGAGGCCCCCTCGCATTCGCCCGCTGCCATCAGCATCCGCGCCGATACGCTCAGGCTTGCAAGAGGAGCGTCAAAACAACACCCTGACTCCACCACCATATCCAAAAGCCCGCAATTTGATTGCGGGCTTTTTTGTTTTTCACACCAGCGAGACAGGCAAGCAAGCAGCAAAAAGCCGACCCTGAGGTCGGCCTTTTGGCTTTTCCGACCTGCTGACATTCGCCCCAACCGCCCAACCAAGCGGACCATCGTGAGAAATTGGCGTCATCGCCGGACAGGCAGCGACGCCCATGCGTCGAGCCAACACCCAAGCCGACCTGTTCAGTTGCCGGACGCTGGAACAGCGCATCCCGAAGAACCACCCGCTGCGCAAGTTTCGCGTCGTCGTCGACGCGATGCTGGCGAACATGGATGCCGAGCGTGGTGCCCTGTACGCGCCGACGGGCCGCGCCGCGATTCTGCCCGAACGCCTTCTGCGCGCCAGCCTGATCCAGACGCTGTTCTCGATCCGCTCCGAACGGCAACGGGTCACCCAAATCGACGACAACCTGGTTTACCGCGGGTTAGTCGGCCTCGGCATGGACGAAGCCGTGGAACCACTCCACCTTCAGCGCCAACCGGGATCGCCTGCTCAATGAGACGATCGCCCGCTCATTCTTTGCCAAGGTGCTTGGCCTGGCCGAATGGCAAGGCTTGGTCTCCGACGAGCACTTCTCGGTGGATGGCACCCTGATCGAAGCCTGGGCCTCGATGAAGTCCTTCGTGAAGAAGGACGGCCCTCCGCCCCCCGCCGGAAGACGGCGGCCGCAACCGGACGGTGATCTTCAAAGGCGAGCCGCGCTCGAACGACACCCATGCCTCGACGACCGATCCTGATGCGCGCCTGTACAAGAAGAGCGACGGCGACAAATCCCGACTGTGCTACCTGGGCCATGCATTGATGGGGAACCGGCATGGTCTGGCGGTGGATGTCGAAACCACGCTGGCGAGCGGCACGGCGGAACGGGACGCGGCCAAGACCATGGTGGCGCGCACACTGACCAAACCCGCCACGCTGGGCACGGACAAAGGGTATGACGTGGCCGAATTTGTCGACGGTAAAGGGCGGATTCCGCTTCCAAGCCCGACAAGGCGAGTGACAAATATTGCTTGTCGGTTCTACTGGCACGTCGCCGACGGCACGCGAGCGATTTTCGACAGCCTGCCAAGTCTTCGCAGCTTCGCAAGGAATCCGGAGCTGCCGTCGACGAGACACCGAAGCGACAGCGCGGTAACCGTTCGGGCTAGACTGTCCGATGAATGAGCGAGCGCTTACACGGGGCGGATTCGCTCCTTGCCCACGAGTTGATGCCAATGTACTACGCCGCAGCCTGCCAGACCGACTTTCCCGCCCCTCGCCATCGGAGCGAGATTGCGTTGCGCACCGAACGCATGATCGAGATCATCGAACAAACAATCGTTGGGTACGAGCCCTTCTTCGATGTTCGACTACTGGCATTTCCGGAGTTCTCGCATGCTGTTCCGATATACGAAACGCCTGAGCGACTACTGGCAGAGTTGGCGGTTGAATTGCCAAACGAGCATACCGAGGCGTATAGCCGGGTTGCTCGTAAGTACGGCTGCTACATCCAGACAGGCTCGTTCCTCGAGCGCGATGAGCGATTTCCCGGGCGGGTGTTCAACAGCACCTGTCTAATCGGTCCGACAGGTGTTCTGGCGCGCTATCGAAAGGTGAATACGTGGATTCCTTGGGAAGTGCACTGCAGCCCGCATGACCTCCCAGACTACCCGGACGACCCGTTCCCAGTCGTCGACACAGAGCTGGGCAAACTAGCCGTTGCAATATGCTACGACTGGCTATTCCCCGAAACCATTCGCGAGCTGGCGTTCCGCGGTGCAGAAGTGATGGTTCGGGTGTCTGCATACATGGATCCGTGGGGTACTGCCGAACCAATGAACTGGTGGACCCTCATCAACCGCACCCGCGCACTTGAGAACACTGCTTATGTCGTCGCTGCAAACCAGGGTGCGTCAATGGCGCACTATCCGCCCTTCAGTTGGCCGGGCGGCAGCATGGTTGTCGATTTCGACGGACGAATTCTGGCTCAGGCCGAACCAGGTTGTGGTGAAAAGGTAGTGATCGCCCCTATTGATCTGACTCGCCTTCGCCGCGAGCGCGCCCGACGGCTTGGGCACGACACACGCGCTCATCTGCGTTCGTCCATTCATGGTTATGCATTCAACGAGTACTTGGCGCCTGCGGGCGCGTCGTCGATTGGGATAGAGACGTTGCGACGGCGAATTCTTGCCGCGAAGGAAAACCTGAAATGAGGCAACACCGTTGTGCCGGCCTGGCCTTGCTTGTGTTGCTGTCTGGATTGCTGGGGTGTTCGCCTGAACCAGACACAATGAGCGACGCCGATGTCGCCCAGCATAACCGTGCCGTGGGCCTGATGGGACAGTACCGCAACGAAGATGCCAGGCAGTTGCTGAGCGACCTTGTCGATCGGCATCCTACCAGCGTCGTGCTGCGGACCGATCTAGCTATTGCCACGCTCAATCGACAACAGGATGGTGACGAAGAGCACGCGCTTGGCATTGCCGAACAGGCGTTGGCCATGGATTCGGGAGCGATTCGACCACGCTATGTCGCAGGCTTGGCGGAGCTCTATCTTGGTCGCGTCGAAGCGGCCGCGCCCCGTTTGCGCGCGGTGACTGACGCAGACCCAAAGGATGGCCACGCGGCCTATTTCGCGGCACAAGCGCTCGCACAATTGGGAGACGACGAAAGTGCATTGACGCTTTACCAGCGCGGTCTCAACTCTGAATCGCAACACCCCAACGGAGCGTAGAGGACCAGGTGACGTAGCCTGGAGCGCCTCTACCTGCAAGTGGAGTTGCCCATGTCCAGAGGCCTGACCTGGCGAACGATATCAGGCTCACGTGCTGCGCGAAGTGGGTTTGCTTGCGTGCGATCGGCAGACGAATAGACCGATCCGCCAGCACGATCTGTCGTGAATTCAAGCGCAACCGATGCCCAACGGGATATTCCCCCGATCCGGCCCATGTGCGGGCACGGCATCGGCGTCGCAAGCCAGTCGTCGCGCCCGGATCAACCCATCGCAATTGGCCTCGTATTGAGGCGCTGCTGCGCGAGGATCACAGCTCCGAGCAGATTGCCGGTGCGACGGGTCTGGCCAGCCATGAGCGCATCTACCAGCACATTGCGGCGGATCATCGACGAGGTGGCACCTTGCATACGCTGCTGCGGCAGAGCGTTCACGCCGGAAGCGCCGTTGCCGTCCGGATCGTCGCGGCCAGATCAAGCACCGTCGCGACATCAGCGCCCGTCCGCCCGTGGTGGACGAACGCAGCCGCATCGGCGACTGGGAACTGGACACCATGGTCAAGGCCCACGGCGGACAGGCCCTGGTGACGCTGACAGAGCGGCGTTCACGCCTGCACCTGATCCGGCGTGTGTCGCAGCGGACCGCAGAGGCCGTGAGTCGAGCCATCATCGGCACGCTGGCACCCATCAAGCATGTGGTGCACACGCTCACCGCAGACAACGTGCTAACTCTGGTGTCAAGCGATGTGTTGATGTGCGCAGGACCGCGGTCGTCAAGGACGGCCGGTCGGGCAATGCATTTCAACGCGCGCAGCAGGTCCCGCGGGCTTCCACGTCTTCAAGGTCTCCTGATCTAACCATAGTGAACACGAGGTCCTAGAAGGCCTCGAACGTGCCTAAAACAGCATGGAGTCCCGTGGAAGGTCCGAGCATTATCTACAGGATCCTATGAGGTCCCGACGGCCCTAATGAAAGGGATCGATCCACGGGGTAAAGCCTTTTCGAAGTAGCTGCGGTATTGCGTCTGTTGTTTGACAAGTCCATACGCCACGCGAGCCATTTTTGCTGCGACGGCGGTCAGGGCTTTTCGCTTCCGATCGGCATTCAGCGGATCGTTCTGTATGTAACGCTCATACTTCTCCCGAAAGCTGTTCTCGCGCATTCTGATGGCTACAGTTGCAGCGAACCAGAAAGCGAAGCGTAGCCGCGCATTCCCGCGCTTGGAGAGCCGCTCCTGTCCGCGGTACTGGCCTGACTGGCATTTCGCCAAGTCAAGCCCGCAGTACTTCAGAAATTGACGGTGATGAGCAAAACGCCGGAGATCGCCGCCTTCAGCGAGAATCGTCAGCGCAAGCACCGGCCCAATGCCAGGCAGCGAGCGAAGTGACTCGTAGTCAGGGCGTCCAACGAGCAACCTATCAGCCTGCTCAGCGAGCTGATCGCGCTGCTGGATGAGCTCCTGGTAGCGCCGCAACTGCAGGCGGAAGCTTTGAACTTCGATTGACTCATCATCCGCCGGCAACCCGATGCTTCTGCAAGCGACCTCGTAAAGCTCCTGCAGCCACGCCTTCTTGTTGACCTTTCGGCCCACCAATTCCCATGCCGCCTCGAGAAACTCGTCATAGGGGACGCGTCGGATTGATGCCGCCGTCGGAAATCGGAGGAGGAATCGCGCAAACCATTCCGCATGGGCAGTGTCGAAGTAGCGCTCGATTTCTGGAAGTACAGTGGGCGTCTCAACTCTGAATCGCAACACCCTAACGGGAGCGTAGAGGACCAGTGACGTAGCCTGAGCGCCTCTACCTGCAAGTGGAGTTGCCCATGTCCAGAGGTCACCTGACCCAAGCAGAACGATATCAGGCTCACGCTGCGCGAAGCGGGTTTGAGCTTGCGCGCGATCGGGCAGACGAATAGACCGATCCGCCAGCACGATCTGTCGTGAATTCAAGCGCAACCGATGCCCAACGGGATATTCCCCGATCCGGCCCATGTGCGGGCACGGCATCGGCGTCGGCGCCAGTCGTCGCGCCCGGATCAACCCATCGCACTGGCCTCGTATTGAGGCGCTGCTGCGCGAGGATCACAGCTCCTGAGCAGATTGCCAGGCGACGGGTCTGGCCAGCCATGAGCGCATCTACCAGCACATTGCGGCGGATCATCGACGAGGTGGCACCCTGCATACGCTGCTGCGGCAGAGCAAGCCACGCCGGAAGCGCCGTTGCCGTCCGGATCGTCGCGCGGCCAGATCAAGCACCGTCGCGACATCAGCGCCCGTCCGCCCGTGGTGGACGAACGCAGCCGCATCGGCGACTGGGAACTGGACACCATGGTCAAGGCCCACGGCGGACAGGCCCTGGTGACGCTGACAGAGCGGCGTTCACGCCTGCACCTGATCCGGCGTCGCAGCGGACCGCAGAGGCCGTGAGTCGAGCCATCATCGGCACGCTGGCACCCATCAAGCATGTGGTGCACACGCTCACCGCAGACAACGGCAAGGAAAGCCCGCCGAGCAATGAATTGATCGCGCGGACGCTGCAAGGCGGGATCTCTCTACTCGCCGTAGCAAGGCCGCGGCAGCGCGGCACGAACGAGAACGGCAACGGGCTGGTTCGCGCCTAATTCGCCCAAGGGCACCGACTTTGCGACCGTGAGCGACGAGCGGCTGCGGGAGATCGAGCGCAGGATCAACAGCCGACCGGAGAAAAAACGTTAGGCTGGCGAACTTTACGAGGTCTTCGCTGAAGCCCTCAACAACCGTGTTGCGATTCGGAGTTGAATCCGCCCGCAGTTTCCAATGCCTGTGACATGGAATGGGTCAATCGCCGCAGGCAACTCAGTGACTATCACCATCATTGCGACGATCACTTCGAACGCAAGCACTTCGATTGTCAACCAAGGTACCGCCAACTTCGACGCAGACGGTAATGGCACAAACGAATCGAGTACCGTAACGGATAATCCAACTACGACAGCACCTGGTGACGCAACCGGATTCTTCCTTTCGATCA
This sequence comes from Lysobacteraceae bacterium, assembly GCA_041395245.1. Taxonomy (GTDB): domain Bacteria; phylum Pseudomonadota; class Gammaproteobacteria; order Xanthomonadales; family Xanthomonadaceae; genus Aquimonas. The sequence goes on along the minus strand of JAWLAY010000005.1, from coordinate 188,884 downwards.
TGGTTCCAGGCAACGCCCCTTGGGCCCTGTTGTTGTTGGCTTGTCTAACCTTGGTAACGGTTTGGGTACGTCGGCGTTAAGTTGACGCCCAATTGCCCAACACGGGCCACTCAAACGACATCTATTGAAGTGTGGCCACAGGTAAAAGAGCCCGGCATTGCCGGGCTCTTTTTTTTCACAAGAGGTGTCAGTCAAGCGCACCATTAGATTTCCCTCAAGTTGTCCATTGATTTTCACCCATTTTTGCCCTCGTAATATCAACCAATTATTCCTCCACCATTGAGCCACCAAGGCTTTCGTGGAGACTGTTTGCTTTAAGTCAGGTTGCCAATGCATAAGGACTGGCGAGTTCCCAGTAGTAGTTTGTCTCAGCTTCTACCGGAGGGATGTAACTCATGGGTTCGAGCAGTCGCCAAGTGTTGACCCAAGGCACCCATTCCAGTGTTGCCAGCTCGACGGCTTCGCTCGTTTTCCACACGGTACTCGGCGGTGAATCGGCCTGGAACCGCCGGTTGACCTTGTCCAGCGTGCACGGCACGGCGCTGTCGGTGCGGGTCGTATGCACCATCTCGCCCCGCATGGCACCACGCAGGCCTTATCGTCGCACCAGTCGCTCCACCGTGCAGCGCAACAGTGATGCCATCGCTTAAGCTGCCGCGAGGCCCTATAGGCACTGTAGACCCGCATGTTCTTCTCTCAGACACGCCCGATCTGCGGTGTCAGCGCTTCGTCGCGCTGGGCTCACCTGCAACGTCGTTACGGATCGCGCTGCCGCGCAGCGTGGCTGCCGATATCCTCACGGAGCGATACGCAGGATCTAGCAGATCGACTCGGCTCCGTGGGTGCCGCGATGGGTGTCGACGAAATCCCTCAGGAATTGAGACGGCGGTCGAACTCCGACTGGGCGAAAAAAGCGCTGGCCAGTTTCAGAATCTCGTTAGCTAGGCCAAGCTCCTTGTGGCCGGTCATGAGCGCATCTACCTGCACATTGCGGCGGATCATCGGCGGGGTGGCTCCTTGCACACGCTCACCGCAGACAATGGCAAAGAGTTCGCCGAGCACGAATTGATCGCGATCGCCTGCAAGACGGACTTCTACTTCGCCAAACCTTATGCGTCATCGCAGCGCGGCACGAACGAGAACGGCAACGGGCTGGTTCGCGCCTACCTACCCAAGGGCACCGACTTTGCGACCGTAAGCGACGAGTCGGATTAGACGCACCAGTCACGATGGCGCTGTAGTTGAGACGGAGTCAAACCTCGATCGCGCACAACCAAAAGCCTACACAGAGGTAGGCTCTTGATGTTCCCTTTGGCACCTGATCAAGCCATCAAGCCACCGTCTTGGCGACCTCGGCGTAGTCCTCGATCTGATCGAAGTTCATGTAGCGGTAGATCTTGTCGCCGTTGGCGTTGATCACACCGATATCGGCCATGTATTCCTCGCGGGTGGGAATGCGACCCAGACGGGAGCAGATGGCGGCGAGTTCGGCCGACCCGAGGTAAACGTCGGTGTTGCGACCCAGGCGATTGGGGAAGTTGCGGGTCGAGGTGGACATCGCCGTCGCGCCCTCGCGGATCTGCGCCTGGTTGCCCATGCACAGCGAACACCCCGGCATTTCCATGCGCGCACCGGCGGTGCCGAAGGTGCCGTAGTGGCCTTCCTTGGTCAGCTCAGCAGCATCCATCTTGGTCGGCGGGGCGACCCATAGACGGGTCGGAATGTCGCGCTTGCCCTCCAGCAACTTGGCTGCCGCGCGGAAGTGACCGATGTTGGTCATGCAGGAGCCGATGAAAACCTCGTCGATCTTCGCGCCGGCGACATCTGACAGGGTCTTGGCGTCATCCGGATCGTTCGGGCAGCAGACAATCGGCTCGACAATATCCTGCAGGTCGATGTCGATGACCGCGGCGTATTCGGCATCGGCATCGGGCTCCAGCAGTTGCGGATTGGCCAACCAGGCTTCCATCTTGCTGATACGGCGTGCCAGCGTACGGGCGTCTTTGTAGCCCTCCGCGATCATCCACTTCAGCAAGGTGATGTTGCTGTTCAGGTATTCGATGATGGGTGCCTTGTCCAGACGCACGGTGCAACCCGCAGCGGAGCGCTCGGCGGAGGCATCGGCCAGTTCGAAGGCCTGTTCGATCTTCAGATTGGGCAAGCCTTCGATCTCGAGAATGCGGCCGGAGAAGATGTTCTTCTTGCCCTTCTTCTCGACCGTCAGCAGTCCGGCCTTGATGGCGTACAGCGGGATCGCGTGCACCAGATCACGTAGGGTGACGCCGGGTTGCAGTTCGCCCTTAAAGCGCACCAATACCGACTCCGGCATGTCCAGCGGCATGACGCCGGTGGCGGCAGCGAAAGCCACGAGACCTGAACCCGCCGGGAAGCTGATGCCGATCGGGAAGCGCGTGTGCGAGTCGCCGCCGGTGCCGACAGTGTCCGGCAACAGCATGCGATTGAGCCAGCTGTGGATGATGCCGTCGCCCGGACGCAGGCTGACACCGCCGCGCGTGGAAATGAACTCGGGCAGCGTGTGATGGGTCTTGACGTCGACCGGCTTCGGATAGGCAGCGGTGTGGCAGAAGCTCTGCATCACCAGATCGGCCGAAAATCCGAGGCAGGCCAGATCCTTCAGTTCATCTCGCGTCATCGGGCCGGTGGTGTCCTGCGAGCCGACGGTGGTCATCTTGGGTTCGCAATACGTGCCGGGACGAACGCCCTTCCCTTCCTGGAGTCCGCAGGCGCGACCGACCATCTTCTGCGCCAGCGTGAAACCCTTGCCGCTGTCGGCAGGCGCCTGCGGCAGCCGGAACAGCGTGGACGGGGCCAGACCAAGCGATTCCCGCGCCTTGGTCGTCAGCCCGCGACCAATGATCAGCGGAATGCGTCCGCCCGCGCGAACTTCGTCGAACAGCACTTCGGACTTGACCTCGAACTCGGCGATGACGGCGCCATTCTTGAGCGCCTTGCCCGCGTAGGGCTGCAACTCGATGACATCGCCGTGTTCCATCTTCGACACATCCAGCTCGATCGGCAGCGCACCCGCATCTTCCATGGTGTTGTAGAAGATCGGCGCGATCTTGCTGCCCAGGCAAACACCACCAAAGCGCTTGTTGGGAATGAAGGGAATGTCCTCGCCAGTCCACCACAACACGCTGTTGGTGGCCGATTTGCGCGAGGAACCGGTGCCGACCACATCGCCGACATAGGCCACCAGATGCCCCTTGGCCTTGAGGTCGAGAATGGCCTGGATCGGTCCGCGTTTGCCATCGTCTTCCGGCACGAATGGCGCGTCGGGACGCTTGTTCTTCAACATCGCCAGGGCGTGCATCGGAATATCGGGGCGCGTGGTGGCATCCGGTGCGGGCGACAGATCGTCGGTATTGGTCTCGCCCGGCACCTTGAACACGGTGATCGTCAGGCTTTGCGGCACTTCCGGCCGACTGGTGAACCACTCCGCATCCGCCCAACTCTGCAACACGCCCTGCGCGTGCGCGTTGCCAGACTTGGCCTTCTCCTCGATGTCGTGAAACGCGTCGAACACCAGCAGTGTGTTCTTCAAGCCGTCGGCAGCCACTGCACCCAGAGCCGGATTATCGAGCAACTCGATCAAGGGGTGAACGTTGTAGCCGCCCAGCATGGTGCCGAGCAGCTCGGTCGCACGCTCCGGCGAAATCAGGGAGGAGGCTTCCGTGCCGTGTGCCAGCGCGGCCAGATAGGACGCCTTGACCTTGGCCGCATCGTCGACACCGGCAGGCACACGATGGGTCAGCAGTTCAACCAGAAACTCCGCTTCGCCCGCAGGCGGGGCCTTCAGCAGTTCGATCACTGCGGCGGTCTGCTGCGCTGTCAGCGGCAGCGGGGGAATGCCCAGCGCGGCGCGCTCGGCAACGTGTTGGCGATAGCTGGTCAGCATGGTCGTATCCCGTGTGATGGCGGTGAGGCGGATCACGCCAGTCAGCGGGCCGCTCGTCGACAACGGACAACCGCGGACACTTGCGCGAATCAGCAGGTCATTGTCCCGTGCGGGAGTTAATGCCGCAATACAACAAAGGTCAGACGTGTTAATCCCGACGCGCGCAATTGCTGATGCTTGCGCCGCTCCGCACGCGCCGCGCCAGATCAGATATGGCGCGCGCGCCGAATGCTTGGTCGTTGCTGGGCCACCCAGTCACGGGCATTGGCCACCTGCGCCGGTCGCGTCGGGTCCGCAAGGTCGGCGAGATCGACATCGTGGACCGCCCAAACACTGCCACCGCTCGTTTGACACAGCACGCCGTCAGCCGGCAGACCGATGTCCATCGGCGCGTAGATCGCCGCCTCGCCGGTATTGCTGTCCAGCGCCGGACTCCACGGCAACTCGCCCGCCGTCACCGCGCAAGCCACCAGCATGCGATTTTCCAGCGCGCGCGCCTGACAGCCTATACGCACCCGTGTCGCCCCCGCCTCGGTATCGGTGCAGCTCGGCACCAACAGCAGACGCGCACCCGCCTCGCGTTGCGCCCTGACCGGCAACGGAAATTCGCTGTCGTAGCAAACCGCCATTCCACAGCGCTGTCCCTGCACGTCGAACACATGCAGGGAATCACCTGCCTCAATGAGTCCGCACTGTTTCTCGAAACCGGTGAGCTGCAGCTTGTCCTGCCACAAGGGCGCCGCCTTGGGGCGGAACAGAAACGCCCGGTTGCGGTAGCGCCCTGCGGTCGTGGCCAGCAGAAACGTGCCCGCCTGGATGCAGATACCAAGCCGATCGGCGAGGTTCTGATAGCACTGCTGCCATGCGCCGAACAACGGCTGCAGCGCCGCCAGTGAAGCCACGAGATCGCCACGAACGGAGTCCGCAAAGCCACCCGCGATCTCCATGGAGAGATACTCGGGCAACACCACCAGCGTCACGCCTTGATCGACCGACGCTTCAAGCAGCGTCGCCTGCTTGTCGGCAAAGGCATCGAAGCCTGACAAGGTTTGCAATGGATAACGACACACCGCGACGCGCATCAGTCTGTCTCCATTCGACGTAACCAGAACTGCAGGGATTTCTCGCTTTCCTGCGCTTCATCCACCTCTTTCCAGGCCAGATGCATGCGCATGCCAGCCTGCGGCTGGTAGCCGCGCTTGATCCAGAACGTGTCATTGTCGCGATGCCCGGCCGGACGCCGAGGATCATCCGGTGATCGCTCCACCGCCGCGAACGTCGTCCAGTCGAAACACTGCAAGCCACGCGCGTGCGCCTCGCGCGCGTCGAAGAACGCATGACCGATGCCGCGCCCCCGATAATTCGGCAACAACACCGACTCGCCAAAATAGAACACGCGCGAAACGTCCATGCCTCGCCGCAGAAACGGCTGCTGAAACGCCGCGCTGTCGTCCTGCAAGGGAATGCCGGTGGAGGCGCCGACGATTCGATCCCCATCCTGCGCGAGCACGAACACGCTGCGCGCCGACTCGGCATAGACGCGCAGATAGCTCGCCTCGTAGGCCAGGTCGCCATCGTAGAGATAGGGATAGTGGCGAAACACGGCGATGCGCAATGCGGCTACTGCATCGAGACACTGCCGACTCTGCCCACCGACCAGAACGCGTATCTGCACGCTTGTCATGCGCGACTCAAGCCCCGACCTGATCCAGCCAGTCCTGCAGGTTGTAGTAGTTGCTCACCCGCGCGATGCGTCCGCCACGCACATCAAAAAATGCACCGCCTGGCAGTACGTAGCGCTGACCGTGTGCCGCAGGCAGACCCTCATCGGCCTGCAGGTACTCGCCGTGTACCACGTACTCCGCCGCTGCATGCGATCCATCGGCACCCACCAGAATGCGAATGTCGGCCAACTGTTCGCGGTAACAACGGTTCATGCGCGCCAGAAAGGCTCGAAAAGCCTCACGTCCGGCTTCGCGATGGCTCTGATTGAGATCATGCACGACATCCTCATGCAGCAAGGCCAGCATGGTTTCCCAATCACCGCGGTTGAACGCGGCGTAGTAGCGAGAAATCAGTTCCTGCGTGTCGCGTTGTGACATCGCTGAGGCTCCTTGAAAATGACTGAGCAAGAATCGACCAGTAAGAAAAGATCATTGTTCGACAAGCACTTGAAGCGCACATCCGCACCCGCTCAACAGGCTTTTCCACAACGGATGTGGATTCTGCACAACAGGACCACGACCCTGCCGACCACGCATCACGAAAAGGATACCCAGCTCACGCCGTGATTGGACGCACTTCTTGCTGCGGCGTTGTCGATCCGGCCGGGATCAACCACACCGATCCACACCTGGGCAAAAAGCGTCCACACCGCAAAAACCCGTGCCTCGCCAATCCGTTGGGACCACCGTCCGCATCTGCTCAACAGGCTTTTCCACAACGGATGTGGATGGCAATTCGCGTTTCAACCACCGCGGTGGTAAGGATGATTCGCCAGGATGCTGACGGCGCGGAACAACTGCTCGGCGACGATCACCCGAACCAACGGGTGCGGCAAGGTCATGGGCCCCAGCGACCAGGACTCGCTGGCCGCGTCCCGTACGCTTTGCGCGAAGCCATCCGGCCCACCGATCAGGAATGCCAGATCGCGCCCTTGCATGCGCCATTGCTGCAGTCGTTCGCTGAGCGCCTCACTGCTGTGCGGCTTGCCACGGCCATCAAGCAAGACCACGCCCGCCCCTTTCGGAACGGCCGCAAGCAGTCGCTTGGCTTCATCGTCAATGGCGCGCTGCGGATCACGCGATTTACTGCGTTCGCCCGGCACCAGTTCAATCAGTTGCAGAGGCAAACTGTGCGCCAGACGTTTGGCGTACTCCGCAAAGCCATCCTGAACCCACGCAGGCATGCCCGTACCGACGGCAATCAGCCACGCCTTCACTGCAGGGTCTCGCGCATCATCGAAGGGCGTCGCCCGTGCGCTCAGTCTTCGTCGTCGTCGAAGCCGCGTTCCACATTGGGGCTGGGTGCCGGCGGCCGCTCGTCCGGATCGGGGCCAACGGTCCACAGACGCTCCAGACCGTAGAACTCACGCACTCGCGGTAGGAACACATGCACCACGATTTCGCCCAGATCGACCAGCACCCATTCGCCATCGCGTTCGCCCTCGACGCCCAGAGGCATCAAGCCCACCGCCTTGACCTGCTTCTGCACTTCGTCGGCAATTGACTTCACGTGTCGCGACGAGGTACCCGAGGCAAAAAACATGTAGTCGGTGAATCCGGTTCTGCCGCGCACATCCAACTCGCGCACATCCTTGGCCTTGAGCTCATCCAGCGCATGCCGCACTGCAGTGAGCAGTTGCTCGGTGCTGGGAGGGGTAATCGGCGATTGTTCGGCGGGATGGCTCAATGCGGCAGATCTCGATCAGGGCGGCACAGTATAGGCGACTGCAGGCACCCGTGAAAAATCAATCGACTGCCCGACACGCGTCCAACATCGCGGTCACACGGCAGGGTGGCTTCATACGGGGTTCGAATTGCCACGCCGCGCCAACCACTGATCCACCGCCCAGGCCGTGCCAAGAGACATCGCCGCCAACACCCACGACTGTCCGCCACCGAAGGGCGCCAACGCCGCCTGGATCACGCCGAGCTCATTGATCCAGGTTTTATCGAACCAGACAGCAAAGACGATGGCGATCAGCACACTGCCCAACAACAGCCACCATTCCTGTCTGTCGGCCCGTTCGCGTTGCGTGACCATGGCCGCCGTTTCCGCCGCAAACTCCGCGGGTAAGGGCAAGGGGTCGTACTGTTTGATCGCCGTATCAATCAGGCGATCAAACGACGCCGTCGTCTCGTTCATCGTACTCAACCGGCTTCGATTCATACGGGCACCTCGATCAATCGTTGCAAGGCCATGCGAAGGCGTTGCCGTGCGCGGAACAAGCTGTTCTTGACGGTTCCTTCGGGCTGACCGGTGATGTTCACAATCTCGGCAATCGGCAATTCATCCGCATGATAGAGCGTCAACAGGGTACGTTGGACAGGCGACAGACACTGCATCGCCGATTGGACATGTCGCAGCGTGTCTGCTCGCTCAAACTCGGCCTCCAGATCGACGTCATCGGCAACCCCATCCAACACGCTGGACGCATCGTCGCCATCACGGCACTCTTCCATCGGAATGCGCCGCCGCTGCAGGTGCCGGGTCGCGATACTGAATGCGATACGACCGATCCAACTGGCGAGCGAGCAATCAAAGCGGAACTGGTGCAGCTTCTGGTAGACCCGAAGAAAGACCTCCTGACTCAGTTCCCGCGTGTCTTCGGCATCCATCACCATACGCTGCACGACATGCCAGACGAGCCGTTGATGCTGCTGCACCAAACGCTCAAACGCGCCATTCCGACGCGCGAGTACCGCTTCCACGAGAGTCTGATCCGCATGCATGGTGCAATGGATACAGCAAAGGCGGTCACGGTTGCATCTGTCGCGAGATACAGATCACCGCAATGTCACTGCACCGGAACAGTTCGACATGAGGGCGCGACCGATCCGATGCAACCTCATCGGTCTTGGCCGTCTCCATTGTCGTACGCCCTCACCTTGGGCGGACAACCACAGAGGGCTCTCCCATGGATCTTGCGATCTTTATTCCCATCGTTCTTTTCATTTGCATCACGCTCGCCATCAAGACCATCGTCGATGCGCGCGTCCGACGCCGCATGGTCGAGTCGCACTCCAGTGAGGAACTGGTCCGTGCCATCCTGCTTGCGGACGAGCAGAACCGCCGCATGTCGGCGCTGAAGTGGGGCGTGGTGCTTAGCGTGACGGGCGGTGCGTTCCTATTGATCGACGCGCTGTCCTTGGCTGCAGATCGCCCCGCCACCTTCGGCATCGTGATCATCGCCGCTGGACTAGGCATGCTGGGCTTTCACTGGGTATCCCAGCGCAAGAGCGGTTGAGGTGATACGCCCCGAGCTACCCGCGCAGGGCTCGGGGCCGTCAGTGATGACCGATGTCGACGTAGCCGCGCTCGATGGCGCGCTCCAAGGCGGCCAGCGCATCGCGGGACACGTCATAGGCCTTGCTGAGTGCAGGCAGACTGGAAAGCACCTTCGTTTCCTCCTCGGTGCCAGGTGTCTGCTTGCTGAGCAACACAGCCGCTTTCAGATACTTGGCCCGATGATCGGCAACGACGCGGGCCAGAGCCATGAACGACTCCTTGGTCAGCTCCGGAATGGCCTTCTGCATGGCATCGCGGTTTGCGGTACGAATATCCTGCTCTATCAACTGCATGAACTGACGCTGGCGTTTGAGTAGGGTTTCGTCATCGTGGTTCATCGGCCTTGCTCCAAGTCAATCGATCCCGCCGCATGCGTTCAAAGGATGCGGCTGAACAACCGGATGCAGGTCACATGCCAAAGGGCACGACGCCACACTGACGCCGGGTTCACGTGACCGAGGTCGGAGAAGAGACTTCGGTCCGATGATCGATATTCGCGTGAAAGCTGAGCCACTGGGTTCGCATCGCCTCCACCTCCGGCTGCATGCCCAAAAAGGCATCCACAATTTCCGACTGAAACATCCTGCCGCGTTGCTCGATCAGGTAGTCACGCGCAGAGTCGGCGGTCCAGCACTGCTTGTAGGGTCTTCCACAGCGCAGCGAGTCATACACGTCACTTACCGATGTGATTCGCGCTGACAGCGGGATGGCCTCACCACTCAGACCACGCGGATACCCGGAACCATCCCAATTTTCGTGATGCGCCAGTGCGATCTCGGTCGCCATGTTGACCAAGGGTGTATCGCCCGCCTCACGCAAAATCCGAAATCCCATCTCTGTGTGCGTCTTCATCACTTCCAGTTCGCTGGCGTCCAGGCGTTCTCGCTTCAACAGAATGTGATCGGGAATACCCACTTTGCCGACATCGTGCATCATCGCGGCCAGCCGGATGTGCTCGACATACTCCGGCGACTGCCCCAACCGTTGAGCCAACATTGCCGCCGAGGCACCCACGCGTTCAACGTGCTGACCGGTATCGGTGTCGCGAAACTCGAGGGTTCGGGTCAACGCGCGAATCACTGCGTAATAGCTCTCGCTCAACTCATCCGTTCGGCTTTTGATAGCACCGATGAGCGTCTCGCGCTGCGCCTCCAGTTGCCGGTTCGCCAAGCTGAGCTTCAGCGCGTTCTTCACCTTCAACTGCAACTCGACGAGATCGAAAGGCTTGCCGATGTAATCACTGGCACCCTCGCCCAAGCCACGATGCCGGCTGGCGATGTCCGTCAATGCGCTGACGACGATGACCGGGGAAACCCGATCCATTTCCTTCAGTCGGGCGAGAATCGCGAAGCCATCCAGCACGGGCATGTCCAGATCGAGCAGCAACACGTCCCAAGGCTGCGTCAGCAGATGCTCCAGTCCCTGCTGAGGATCCAGAAACACATCCACCTGCTCGATGCCCATCTGCCGCAAAACACGCTCCAGCAAGCGAAGATTGGCGATGAAATCGTCAATCACGACCACCCTTGCCTGGCGAAGAATGTCTTGCATATCCATCATTGCGGCGTCTTCTCGCTCAACTGCTTCCGAATCCGTTGTACCCATTGTGCGTCGATGCGCTCGCGGAGAACAGCGCTATCGACACCCTCGCCCGTGATCTGCCGCAAGCTATCCATCTGGTCGGTCCACACATGGACCGCCAGTTCCGCGCGCGTGACACCAAGATCTTCGCGCAGATGAGTAATCGTGGAAACCACATCGCGCCCCGCATCAAGGTCGGCAAGCAACAGATCGGGAATGTTGCGCTCCAGCGCATGAAACAACTCACCCAGGTGCTGCACGTGGCGCAGCTCTACCGTCGGGCCGAACAGGGCGTTCAACGTCGTCACAATTTCGGCATGCGTCGACAGCACCACCGCCGTTGCAAGGATTCCGCTCTCTCCTGTCGTCGACGGGGCACTGGGCATAACGTCGTCCGATTCACCCACCTTGCGTGGCAGATCAATCCAGAATCGACTTCCCGTTCCGGGCGTGCTGCTCAGTCCCATTTCACCCTGCATGACATCGGCGAGCTCGCGACAGAGCACCAGACCGATTCCGGAGCCAGGAATATTGGAGTTCTCCCGTCCCAATCGCTGGAACGGCTGGAACAGTTGGGCCTGTTGCTCGTGACTCAATCCCAGTCCGGTGTCGTCAACCCAGATCCGAACCCGCTGTGGGTAGACTTCCGCGCCCAACGCAACCAAGCCACCTTCGCGGTTGTACTTGATCGCATTGGACAGCAGATTCAGCAACACCTGACGCAGTCGACGTTCATCGGCGATCACCTGCACCGACGCCTCCACCGCACGCAAATCGAAGTGCAGTTGCAGTTTTCCCAGATCGCTGCGCACCGTCTCGGCGCACTCTTGCAGCAGTGGCCAGACGGGTACCGGTCCCAACACCAAGCGCTGCTCACCCGATTCCAGTCCAGACAGATCGAGAATGTCGTCAACCAGTGCGGTCAGTTGTTTGCTGGCGCGCAGGATCTCACCGCTCGATTCGCGCTGTTCCTCGGAGTCGTTGGGAAGCAACTGCGCAAAGCCGTAGATGGCATTCAACGGCGTTCTCAGTTCGTGACTGACGCTGGCGAGAAAGCGGCTCTTGGCGACGTTGGCGGCCTCGGCATCACGGGTTGCCTTGCGCAGACTCTGTTCCACTTCCTTGATTCGCGTGATGTCGATGTATGTACCCGCTGCGCGGGTCACCCTTCCATCGGCATCGCGGTCCAAAGTTTGACCTCGACTGAGCAACCAGGCGTAACGCCCCTGCGCATTGGCGAAGCGATATTCCGCCTCGAAGCGCTCGCCACCTTGCTGCAGGAACTGCGCTCGGCGGCGTTCCAGTTCCGGCAAGTCTTCGGGATGGACGCGTTCATTGAACTCGGTCAACGACATCAAATCGCCCTTCAGGCCAAATGCCTGCACAAATCGGCCATTGATCGCCATGCTGCCCACCGTGACGTCGTACTCCCACAGACTCTCGGTAGTACCTTCCAGCACGATCTCCAAGCGCCGCAAGGCAGCCAATTTGGCCGCCTCTGCGGTCTCCAGCTGCTCGCCGGTGTGCAGCAGAGCGGTCCCCATTTCGTGCAATTCCTCCACATTGCTGGCAGGCGCCTGCGGATGGAAGTCACCCCGACCGATTCGGCTCATCATGCTGACGATTCCGGCCATCGGGGTCGCCAGATCGCCGCTCAATCGACGCGATCGTGCCCACATCCAGAAGAAGAACACGACGTAGAAAGCCACCAGACCGGCGATCAGCAAGTAGCCAATATTGCGGTAACGGTTAGCCAACTGTTCGGTGTCTGCGAACACCTCTTCCTCATTCACCACCATCAGCAAGCGCCAGCCGGTTTGCGGAATCCGGCTCCAGGCCACCAATTGCCCGCGACCGTTCAACTGCGCCTCACCAACGCCGTCTGGCTGGGACATGGCGTTCAACAGGTCAGCCATGCCTTCCTGACGATCCAGTTTGAAATCTTCCGGTTTCAGCACGTCGCGCGCGACAGCCTCCTCGTAGGAAAACTCGGTTAACTCGCTGAGCCTGAAGTCGCGCTCCCCGGCGGGTGGCAGCGCCATGATGTTGTTGTCGCGGCTGACCAACATGGCGTAGCCGTTCCATGGCACCTGCAGGTCGGCGATCTCCTTCAGCATGCCGCTGACCGTGATATCGAGACCGACCACGCCCTCCAGAAAGTCCTCGCGATACACCGGCGCAATGGCCGACATCATCCATCCCAAGCCCGCAGGATCGAGATACACGTCGGTCCAGACCACCTTGCGCTCCGGATTGTTCTTGGCGTCCGCCAGGTAATAGAAGTTGTAGTCGGGGATCACCATGTCGTGCGGATACTGATCCGGCGTCATGAAGAACGGATAGATGCGGTTGTAGCTGTCGAAGGTATTGAAATAGAGCGCGCCGATCAGCGGATTGGCTTCCTTCAACGAGCGCATCAGCGGATCAGCCTGCGACAAACGCAAAGCCTTGGCGCGATCCTGCTTTTCGCGCGGCGTGGAGTTGGGGTAGAACGAGGCCGCACGCCCGTCATCTGTGCGTGTGTAGAACACGCCATCTTCCGTCTCGGCGTGACGCGCCACTTCGATCTCGTCGGGAACGAAGCGGGTATCGAACAACGCGTGCGCCGTGGCGTCGCGATACAGTCGGGTCTGCATCTCGATCGCATTCAGGCGACTATCAACGATGGCCGCTTCGCGCCTTACCGCCGACCCCAGTTCGTGAATCGCGGAGGCCTCCAGATAGCCGATCTGTGCATCGCGTATCGCGACATTGGTCAGCAGATAGGCCGCAATCAGAACCGACTCCACCAATATCAGCGGAATCAGCGAGCTGTGCAGAAACGCGCGCCAAATCCAGGCGCGTAGCGGCGAACGGACTGGCGAGGCCATTCGAGACTCCTTCGATCAGTGGTCATCGTCATCAATCCGGCGTTCGGCCGAACACCGTCCGTGGACCAATGCCATCGAATGCAAAGCCTGTGCTAACTCAGTGCGGCAGGCCCACCAATGAAATCCGCAGCAATTGCCCGTCGGCCTCATCAGTCAGCACATAGAGCGCCCCGTCCGGCCCCACCCGTACATCACGGATGCGCCAACCCAGATTCTCGAGCAGACGCTCCTCCGCGACCACGGCCTCGCCGCGCAACGACAATCGAATCAGGCCGCGCTGCACCAGCGACCCGACGAACAGACTGTGCCGCCAGGCAGGGAATCGCGCATCGTCGTAAAACGCCATGCCACTGATCGCTGGCGATACCGGCCAATAGTGGTGGGGTTGCTCCATGCCGTCCTTGGCCGGACCGATGGCCTCGGGAATCTCATCACCCGAATAGTCGATTCCGTAGGTGATGATGGGCCAACCGTAGTTCTTTCCTGCCTCCGGGCGGTTCAATTCATCGCCCCCTTTGGGGCCGTGCTCGGCTGTCCACAAACGTCCGCTATAGGGCGAGATCGCTGCCCCTTGCATGTTTCGATGGCCATACGACCAGATTTCCGGTAAGGCATCCGACCTTGAAACGAAGGGGTTGTCGTTCGGCACGCTGCCGTCGGCGTGAATGCGGATCAACTTGCCCAGATGGGAAGCCAGATTCTGCGCCTCGATCCGCTGCCCGCGTTCACCCAAGGTGATGAACAGATTGCCGTCACCATCGAACACCAGTCGCGAGCCGAAGTGATGACGCGTGACGACCTTTGGCTGCTGCCGGAAAATCACCTGCACGTCGATCAGTTGATCGCCCGACAATCGGCCTCGCGCGACCGCCGTGCCCGCCAGATTGCCCTCGCCCGCTTCCGCATAGCTGAAAAAAATCAGCCCGTCGTCGACAAACGACGGCGAAATGGCCACATCGAGCAAACCACCCTGTCCTTCCGCGACCACATCGGGAACGTTGCGCAACGGTGTCGACAAACCGCCGTGCGCGGACCAGCGCCGCAGTCGACCGGGACGCTCGGAAATCAGCGCGCTGCCATCGGGCAAAAAGACAAGCGACCAGGGATTGACCAGCCCGGTGACGAGACGCTCCACCCGCACAACCCCGTGTTCGCTCGCGGTCTCTGCCAGCAACACCGGCGTCGACGGTGCGGCGCCCTGTGGCGAGGACGCTGTTTGATCCATCGCCACCGGGTCGGCATCGCAGCCGACGAGCACACTCAAGCAGACCAGCAAGCACAGTCTTCGCATGCGCCCTCCACCGTTGCGACGCGGAACAGACCGGCAGCGCCGCGCTGCCGGTCATGCCGCGTCAACGCAATCCCGTCTCGTTGCGCGCGATGACCAGACGCTGGATCTCGCTGGTGCCCTCGTAGATCTCGGTGATCTTGGCGTCGCGGAAATAGCGCTCCAGCGGCATTTCCTTCGAGTAACCCATGCCACCGTGAATCTGCAGTGCGGCGTGCGTGACAAACATTGCCGCTTCCGACGCGGTGAGCTTGGCGACCGCCGCTTCAGTGCTGAAACGTCCGCCAGTCTTCTCGCTTTCCTGCTTCGCCCAGGCCGCGCGCAAGGTCAGGATTTCCGCCGCATCAAGACGACACTTCATGTCGGCGATTTTGGCCTGGATCATCTGGAAGCTGCCAATCGGCTGACCAAAACTCTTGCGCTCCTGCACATAGGCCAGCGCCGCCTTGTAGGCCGCCTTGGCCAGACCAACCGCCTGCGAGGCAATGCCGATGCGACCGGCATCCAGCACACTCATCGCCACCTTGAAACCTTCGCCTTCCTTGCCGAGCACCTCGTCCGCCGGAACCACGTAGTCGGCGAACTCGATTTCGCACGTCGCCGAAGCGCGGATCCCCATTTTTGGCTCGGTCTTGCCGCGATGAAAGCCCGGCTTGCGAGTGTCGATCATGAAGGCAGTGATGCCCTTCGCGCCCTTGTCCGGCTCACTCATCGCGAACAGCACGATGTAGTCGGCCACCGGCCCGGAGGTAATCCAGCTTTTTTTGCCGTTGATCAGGAAACTGCCATCCGCCTGCTTGACCGCCCGGCAACGCATCGCGGTGGCATCCGACCCTGACTGCGGCTCGGTCAGCGCGAAGGCACCAACCGCCTTGCCCTCGGCAATCGCCCGCACATACTTCTGCTTCTGGTCCTCACGGCCGAACTTCAATATTCCGTTGCAGAACAGCGAGTTATTGACCGAAACGATGGTCGAGTGCGCGCAATCGGCCTCGGCAATCTCGATCATCGCCAACACGTAGGAGATCGGGTCCATGCCCGCGCCACCGTATTCGGCCGGAACTTCGATCCCCATCAGCCCGTTCTCGCCAAGGATGCGGATGTTCTCGCTCGGGAACTCGCCGGTCTGATCGAAATGCGCCGCCGACGGGGCGATCTTCTCCTGCGCGATGCGACGCGCAACATCCTGAATCATCAACTGTTCTTCGCTGAAACTGAAATCCATGAGGCACCTGTCAGGTTGATGGGCCGGTGAAGCCGGGTGCGCCATTGTAATGAGCTGAACTGGAGTGGAGGTTCAGGACGCAAAAACCCACGACACATTCGAGCGAATCAACCACTCAAGGCATCCACCGAAGCCAAGCTGCGAATAATCGCCTTGAGAAGCTGGTGTCAGTCGCGATCTCCACACTCATGGTCTTGCGACGGCGTCGTCAGCACACGCTCCACCATGAGCGCCGCCACAGTCAACATAGCAAATCCGATACCGAGAAACACACCGCGTTGCCCAGGCGGAAAGTTCAACACCGACACCACCAACAACGCGATGCAGCCGATACTCACGATGCCATGAAAGAGGAGCTCGCGCAGAGGCAAACGCCGCAACGGATACCGTCGCGTCGCGCGCATACCCCACCACAACACCAGCGAACCAAGCATCATTGCAGCGCCCCCCGCAACAACGGTGTCGATGGGCATCGGCACACCTTCGACGAAGCGAACCCCGACGATCACCATACCTGTGCCAAGAACTGCAAGTCCCGATGAAATCACCAATACCCAAAGACCGACACGGAAGAGCATAAAACGACGATTCCTGATGATTGAAAATCGAGCAACGTCAGCTTGCCCCCCAGACTGACGATTCAATACTGCTTGGGCAAGCAACCCCTCAATACCCGCGCACGTGGGTTCTTCGGTTGCCGTTGGCGCTGCGTTTGGTAGGCTCACACACTCGCGATGCGGGGTCAAACCGACTCGTCCCAAGTCACTCTTTCATCAGATTCAATCGCTTGGAGTACGACATGAGCTTCCTTTGGTTCTTGATTCTCGGTGCTGTTGCTGGCTGGTTGGCGGGAGTTCTGGTCAAAGGCGGCGGCTTCGGTCTGCTGGGCGATATCGTTGTCGGCATCATCGGTGCCTTTGTCGGCGGGTACCTGTTCCGCACCTTTGGTGTATCCGCTGGTGGCGGACTGATCGGCAGCATTCTGGTAGCGACCGTGGGTGCCGTCGTGTTGCTGCTGGTGCTCCGGCTTGTCAAGCGCGTAGTCGGGCATCGGCGACCATCGAATCTCCGACGGTTCGGTCCCTGCACCTGTCTTGCTTGATCAAGTGGCGTCGGTGCTCCCAATGTAGCGACCCGAGGAGAATCAGATGCTTCGAGTCAGGAACACGCTACTCGTCGCGCTGGGCTTCGCCCAAATCGCGGCCAGTGTCGCCATTTTTGCTTGGGCGCTGCCGTTGTTCCTCGATCCGCCGATACTGGGAAACGGTATTCGTGACTCTGCGCGGCAGATTGCGAAACTCGCGGTGGACTCACCCGACGCCTATCGGTTGCTTCGCGGCGCGGAGGCTCTTCAGTGGCTTTTCGCTCGTCACGCCGAAGCCATATTTGCACTACTCACCACCGCTGCATTTTTGCTCATTAGCGGCATTCTGAGTGTGTGGAGCGTCGCCGTCGGCATCGCTTGGCGCGCTCCCAAGAGGCCAGGGGATTGATTCGTCACAAATCTGGGCCTCCGCCAGCAATCGCAGCCATCCGTCCGCGTGCAACATCCACCTGTCGAAGCAATGCCAGACCTGCGACAAAGAACAGCGACGTCACCAGCATCGCGATGCGGTGGTCGCCGCCGCTTGTCCAACTCACGATGCCATAGCAGAGCGGGCCGAGGATGGAGGCAAATTTCACGGCAAGTCCCCACAGGCCGAAGATCTCCGCTTCGCGATTGGGCGGGCACAGGTAGCCGACCAAGGCACGTCCTGCCGACTGCGAAGCGCCCATGCAGACGCCTGCCAGATTGGCCGCGATCCATACCAAGGTGCGCGTGTCGGCAAACCAGAACAGACCAATCGCCAGCAACCATCCCCACAAGGCCAGCGACAAGGTTCGCGCGTGACCGAGGCGATCCTGCAACTGCCCGAAGGCAAACGCACCCACCGCCGCCGTGATGTTGACGACCAGGATCAACTGGATGCTTTCCTGCGTGGTGAAACCCAGCGCTTCGGTGGTGAAGATGGCGGCGATGGCGATGACGGTGGCCACACCAGCCTGATAGCTGACGATGCACCACAGAAAACGCCGCAAGTCGTGCAGGCCACTGCCCCCTGCCAGCGATTGTCGCAGGCGCTGCCAAGCAAGCGCGACAATCTCGCGCTTGCGCTCGGCGTGGGAAGCCGTCACTCGTTCGCGTAACAGCAGGAAGGTCGGCAGCGAGGCCAGCGCAAAGCACGCGGCGGTAATCCACATCGACTGTGCCACCGCATCGGCCGTCACCGCGCCGCGTGCCTCCGCACCCAGAATCCACCACAGGCAAAGCGCCAGCACCAGCAATCCACCGACATACCCCAGCGCCCAACCCCAACCGGATACCCGCCCGAGTGCCTGTTCCTGAGCCAATTCAGGCAGGAAGGCCGAGATCAGGTTCTCACCAGTGCCAAACGCGGTGTTGGAAACGAAGATCAGGCACAGCGCCAAGCCGACGCTGCCAACACCGGTCCAACCCAACCCGGCAGTGCCCACCACACACACCGCCGTGGTCATCATCAACAGCGACCGCTTGTTGCCTCGAATGTCGGCATACGCGCCCAGAAACGGGGCTGCCAGCATGATCAGCAGATACGAGGCCGAGAGGATGGCCGTCCAGGCAAAGGTCGCCCATTCGGCGCCGCCCGCGATGGTGCTCACGAAGTACGCACTGAACACCGCAGTGATAACCACCGTGGTGTAACCCGAATTGGCGAAGTCGAACATCATCCATGCCCAGAGCTCGCGACGCCGCACGGGGGGATGTTCGGGGCCATAGATACGGCGATTGCGTGGGCTCATGGTCGGTTCCACAGACGAGGTGAGCCGACACTCTGCCTTCAACGCCGCTCGCTTGCCAGACGGTCAACGCGTTTTCGGAAGGCTCTGATACGCCGCCAAGGCCGCTTCGCGACCTTCGCGCAAATCCACGATGGGGCGTTGCGGATAGTCCGCGGCCAGGCGACGCAACAGATCGCTGTGTTCCCACGGTGCATACAGGGCCTTGTCCGGCAACCGGGACAGCTCGGGCAGCCATTGCCGAACATAGGTGCCCTTCGGATCGAATCGTTCGGCCTGGGTGGCGGGATTGAAAATGCGGAAATACGGCGCGGCATCAGCGCCGGTACCCGCCGTCCATTGCCAGCCTTGCGTGTTGTTGGCGAGATCGGCATCGACCAGCGTGTCCCAGAACCAGCGTGCGCCATGCAGCCAGTGTTGCCGCAGATGTTTGGTGAGGAAGCTCGCCACCAGCATGCGCACGCGGTTATGCATCCAGCCCGTATGCCACAGCTCACGCATGCCCGCATCGACAATCGGCACGCCTGTCCGACCCTGCTGCCACGCAGCGAGCGCCTGCGGATTTTCCTGCCACGGGAACGCGGCGAACTGCGGGTTGAGATTTTCCTCGGCGGTGTGCGGAAAGTGATACAGCAAATGCTGCGAGAACTCGCGCCAGCCCAGCTCGCGCACAAAGCCATCGACATCGGCCTGCGCCGCTGCCGACCAGCTGATCGAACGCAGCCGCGCCACAATCTGCGACGGACTGATCTCGCCAAAATGCAGATGCGCCGACAACCGCGAGGTACCCGCACGATCCGGCAGATCGCGCTGGCTGCGGTAGCCATCGACCGCGCCGTCGATGAAGGCATCCAGCGCACGCAGCGCACCCTGCTCGCCAGGCTCGAAGCGCTCCCAGAAACCGCGATCCCAGCGTGGCGTCGGACTCAGACCCAAATCGTCGACGGCAAGCGAATTGACTGACAAGTTCGCAGGCGGTGCGGGTAACCGATCCGGTGCCGTAGTCGCGACCACGTCATGCAAACGCGTCTGGGCATTGCGCCAGAACGGCGTGAACACCTTGTATGGCCCGCCCTGCCCGGTCTGCACTTCCCAGGGCTCGAACAACACCGCACCCTTGACGCTCTCGGCCTGCAACCCCGCCGCGCGCAATTCGCGCTTGACCTCGGCATCGCGGGCGATCACCACCGGTTCGTAGCGACGCTGCCAATACACACTATCCGCTTCGGCCTGCTGCGCGAGCTGCAACAAGGTGGGCAGGGTCGCGCCCTGTGCAATCAGCAGATCGCTGCCACGTTCGCGCAAATCCCCTTGCAAGGCTCGCAGCGAGCGATCCAGCCAGACCAGACTGGCGGCTCCCGGCGACCACGGCGCTTCCTCTTCTGGCGCATGCACGTAGACAAAGATCGGCGCCTCGCCACGCCGCAGTGCGAGTTGCAAGGCAGGCAGATCATCCAGCCGCAAATCGCGGCGCAACCAGATTAGGGCTCGGGACATGATCAACTCGGCAGAAAGGCGATCGCATCATAGGACCGGGCCACGTGAACGCACCGACATGCCATTTCACGCATCGCAACATCCGCCCGATAGAATCACTACCTTGCGCATCTCGCGCGGTTTCCGAAAACGACCTGCAGCCATGAACGACACGCCTGAAACCTCTGCAGAATCCACCTTGCCAGCCCAACTCAGCGCCATCGAAGCACGTGTTCTTGGCAGCCTCGTCGAAAAAGCGGCCACGACACCGGATGTGTATCCGCTCACCCTCAACAATCTGGTCCTCGCCTGCAACCAGAAAACCGCGCGTGAGCCCGTGACGCAATTCAACAGCGGCGACATCGGCCATGCCCTGCGCCAACTGGAAAACCGCCATTTGGTGCACTACGACTTCGGCGCTCGCGCCGAACGCTATTCGCATCGACTGGATCGCGGCTACGACCTCACGCAGGCGCAGACCGCATTGCTCGCGCTGCTACTGCTACGTGGCCCGCAAACCCTGAACGAACTACTGACCCGCAGCGAACGCCTGCACCGCTTCGAGGATGTCGACGCTGTTCGACACACACTGGAACGCCTGAGCGACCGCAGCCTCCCCTTGGTCGTGCGACTGCAACGCGGGCCAGGCCAACGCGAAGACCGCTACGCCCATCGACTGTGCGGCGAGCCGGAGTACATCGCCACCCGCAACGAGCCCAACGCGAACGCCACACCGGACTCACGAAACGACGCACTGCTGGCGCGCATCGAAGCGCTGGAGGCGCGGGTGCAGGCGTTGGAAGGGTTACTCAGCGACACGGCATCAGACCCTACGGACTGAACCCAATCGAACTGCTGCCGTGGCGGGCACGGCAGCGGCGCTCGGTGCGGGATTGCAATCATCGCCGCGCAAAGACCAACCTCCCCTGCGCCACTTCGACCTCAATGCAATCCCCCGGCACAAACTCGCCGGACAGAATCCGCGTGGCCAGCGGGTTTTCCAGTTGCTGTTGAATCGCGCGTTTGAGCGGACGCGCGCCATACACCGGATCGAAGCCGACGTTGCCGAGCAGATCCAGGGCGGCGTCGCTGATCTCGATGCGCAACTGGCGTTCGGCCAGACGCTTGGCGAGATAGGCGGTCTGGATGCGAGCGATGTCGCGGATCTGCGCTTTGCCGAGCGGATGGAATACGACCAGCTCGTCGAGTCGATTGATGAACTCGGGACGGAAGTGCGCCTGCACCACGCCCATCACGGCGGCCTTCATCTTCATGTAGTCCTCGTCACTGTCGCCCGCCAGCTCCTGAATCATCTGCGAGCCGAGGTTCGAGGTCATGACGATGATGGTGTTGCGGAAGTCGACCGTCCGGCCTTGACCATCGGTCAGTCGTCCGTCGTCGAGCACCTGCAGCAGGACGTTGAAGACATCCGGGTGCGCCTTTTCGACTTCATCCAGCAGCAGCACGGAGTAAGGCCGACGCCGCACAGCTTCGGTCAAGTAACCGCCCTCTTCGTAACCGACATAGCCCGGAGGCGCGCCGATCAGGCGGGCGACGCTGTGCTTCTCCATGAACTCGCTCATGTCGATACGCACCATGGCGTCCACCGAGTCGAACAGGAACTCGGCCAGCGCCTTGCACAGCTCGGTCTTGCCGACACCGGTCGGGCCGAGGAACAGGAAGCTGCCATTCGGACGATTGGGATCTGACAGCCCGGCGCGTGAGCGACGGATGGCATCCGATACAGCCTTCACCGCTTCGCCCTGCCCGACCACGCGCTGACGCAGCACGTCTTCCATCTTCAGCAGCTTTTCGCGCTCGCCTTCGAGCATCTTGGAGACCGGAATGCCCGTCCAGCGGCTAACCACTTCGGCGATTTCCTCGGCGGTGACTTTCTGCTGCAAAAGCTTGAAACCTTTCTGCTCGGTTTCGGCGGCGGTATGCAGCTGGCGCTCCAACTCGGGCAGTCGCCCGTATTGGATCTCGGAGGCGCGGGTCAGATCCTGATGCCGGTGCGCGGCCTCCAGGTCGAGCTTGGCTTGCTCGATCTGCTCCTTGATTTTCGTCGTTCCGGAAACCGCCGCTTTCTCCGACTTCCAGATTTCCTCCAGATCGGAAAACTCACGCTCCAGCTTGCCGATTTCGGTCTGCAAATCGTCCAGGCGCTGGCGGGACTCCTCGTCCTTTTCCTTCTTCAGTGCTTCGCGCTGAATCTTCAACTGGATCAGGCGCCGCTCCATGCGGTCCATTTCTTCCGGCTTGGAGTCGATCTCCATGCGGATGCGCGAGGCGGCCTCGTCCATCAGATCAATCGCCTTGTCGGGCAATTGCCGATCCGCGATGTAGCGATTCGACAGCGTGGCGGCGGCGACGATGGCGGGATCGGTGATCTCCACGCCGTGATGCACGGCGTAGCGCTCCTTCAGGCCACGCAGGATCGCGATGGTGTCTTCCACCGAGGGCTCACCGACCAGCACCTTCTGGAAACGCCGTTCCAGCGCCGCGTCTTTTTCGACGTACTTGCGGTATTCGTCCAGCGTCGTGGCGCCGATGCAATGCAGTTCGCCGCGCGCCAGGGCGGGCTTGAGCATGTTGCCCGCGTCCATCGCGCCATCGGCCTTGCCGGCGCCGACCATGGTGTGCAGTTCGTCGATGAACAGGATGACATTGCCTTCCTGTTTGGACAGGTCGCTGAGTACCGCTTTCAGGCGCTCCTCGAACTCGCCGCGAAACTTGGCACCGGCGATCAGCGCGCCCATGTCCAGCGAGAGCACGCGCTTGCCGCGCAAGCCTTCCGGCACTTCGTTGTTGATGATGCGCTGTGCCAGACCTTCGACGATGGCGGTCTTGCCGACGCCCGGTTCGCCGATCAGCACCGGATTGTTCTTGGTGCGACGTTGCAGCACTTGAATGGTGCGGCGGATTTCCTCGTCACGACCGATGACTGGATCGAGCTTGGAATGCTCCGCCCGCGCGGTCAGATCGATGCAGTACTTCTCCAACGCCTGACGCTGCTCTTCGGCATTTTCCGACTGCACCTTTTCACCACCCCGCAAGGTCTCGATGGCGGCCGTGAGGCGCGCCTTGTCCGCACCCGAGGCGCGCAGTGCGTTACCGACTTCGCCTTTGTCGTCGACGCAGGCCAGCACGAACAGCTCACTGGCAATGAAGGCGTCGCCGCGTTGCTGGGCCAGCTTGTCGGTGAGATTGAGTAGTCGATTGAGGTCGTTTCCGACGCTGAGATTGCCTTCCTGTCCGGCCACCTTGGGCAGTTTGTCCAGCAACTCACCGAGCCGTGTGCGAAGACCACCGACATTGATGCCAGCCTGTTGCAGCATCGGTCGAGTACTGCCGCCCTGCTGATCCAGCAAGGCCACCAGCACATGCGCCGGTTCGATCATCTGATGGTCGCGACCAACCGCCAGCGACTGAGCGTCGCTCAAGGCCTGCTGGAAGCGCGAAGTGAGTTTGTCCATGCGCATAGCTGCACCTGTCATCGTGGTAAGCCGCCGCAGCGGCGATGTCCTCACAATGAGGGCCGACGCCCTGCCTTCAAGTACCCGACGTCGGCGCATTCAGTTTGAGCACTGCTGACACCACGTTGTCAGCAGCCCCTGCTCAGACTGGGCGCACCTTCACAGCGGAGCTGAGCATGCAACAGGATGTCCTTGAAACCGTGATCTTTCGCGCCATCGACGAAGCCGCAGATCAATCCATGAGCGAGGCCGCCTGGGCGGCGCAACCCTTCATCGAACACCAGACGGGCTATGTGGATCGTCATTTCGCACGGCGCGCCGACGGCCAGTGGATCGACGTGGTGCGCTGGTCATCGCAGGCCGCCGCCGATCTCGCCGAACAGGAATTGCCCAAACTGCCGGAGGTGGCGCGCTACTTCGCCTTGATCGACCCGCAAAGCATCCAGTTGCAGCACGCCGTCGCCCCCGCGCCGCGTGCGATATGGAGCGAACAGGCGCCGGTCCGCGACGCCTGCCTCACCCTCGTGCTTGACGAAATCGACCGCGTTCGCGCCTTCTACGAGCAGCACTTCAATGCGCGTGCCGTGTTCGATCATCCCGCCTACGTCCTGTTGCAACTGGGTGGCCCGCAGGCGCCGCAACTGGCGCTGATGGTGCCCGAGCCGGGCCGGGTCAAGCCGCGCTTCGGCGGCGCCGGCGTGATCCTCAACCTGCGTGTCGATCAGGTGGATGCCTTGCATGCGCGACTGGCGCGCGCGGCGCTGCCAATGGGGCTGCCGTTGGAGGACCATCCTTGGGGTGATCGTGGGTTTTCCACCTTTGATCCCAGCGGGCTGGAGCTTTACTGCTACACGCCATGTGCCACCGAAGCCCCGTTTCTGGATGCGTTGCGGCGTCCCTGGACACTGGACTGATCGCATTGAGCGGTTCGACGATGGCAGAGGCTCAGGCAAGATGAGCCTCTGCCCTTCACCCTGACAGCCGATTCCATGCGCCGTGCTGATCGTTTGTTCCGCCTGATTCGCCAGTTGCAGATCCATGCGCATCGCACCGCCGCCCAACTCGCCAGCAGCGAAGGGGTGTCGGTGCGAACCATCTATCGGGACATGGAAGCGCTGTCCACCTCAGGCGTGCCGTTGCTGGGCACGCCCGGCGAGGGCTATCAGCTTCGACCCGGCTGGAAGTTGCCGTCCATGCAGTTCGACGCCGAACAGCTTGAAGCCCTGATGCTGGGCCTCAGCATGGCCCGCGCTTGGGGTGATCCCGAACTGCGCAACGCCGCGGGTGAAGCCCGCGAGCGCATTCTTTCCGCCTTGCCTGCCGCCCTGTCGCAGGGCGCGCAGGAGTTGTGCCGCTGCTGGCACCGGATTTTCATGTCGGCGAAGCCAACCGCTGGTTGGGCGAGTTGCGCGGCGCGCTGCGCAACGGCGTACAGATCGAGATCGGCTATCAGGATGCGCAGGCTCAGTCCAGTCGTCGCCGCATCGATCCACTCGGTTTGTTTTTCTGGGGCGACCGCTGGAGCCTGGTCGGCTGGTGCCATTTGCGTGCCGATTTCCGGCATTTTCGTTTGGATCGCATCCAGACCCTCCGCGTTTGCCCGGAAAACGTGACCACAACCGCCGAGCGAAGTCTCGCCGAATACCTGCGGCGGGTCCGCGCCGACGTGCCGGGCGCATGAACACTCCGCGACGCGGAGTTCGACCACGCCGAACGGCTCCGGTAAAGTTCCGCCCCAGACCGTGCAACGCGCACTCACTTCCCATTGCAGGGCTTCTACATGGATGCGACCCAGCTTCGGATCATTCTCTTGGTCATCGGCCTGCTGCTGATCGCCGCGATCTATTTTCTGGGTCGCCCCGCCCGACCGTCGCAAGGCAAACGCGTGCAGGATCGCCGTGACGGCATCGACCTGGGCGGACAGGACCCGGCCTTTTCCTCCAGTGAACAGCAAAGTCTGGATCGTGCGATCCAGGCCGAGCTGAAGCGCCTCGAAGAAACCCTGGCCGGTGATCGCCCCGAACGCAGCGACGACGAGTTCGAGCAGGAACTGCGCCGCGCCGTCGCCGAACCAGCGCTAGAGGACAGTGCGGACCCATCGACCGTATCGCCGCGCTCGGGTGTCGGCGCGCGTCCGACCGAGCAGTTCGACAAAGTTGTCAGCCTGATCGTGGCCGCGCGTGCAGGCAGTGCCCTGTTGGGCCCGGACATCGTGGTGGCTGCCGAGAAGGCGGGTCTGGTGTTTGGCGACATGAACATCTTCCATCGTCTGGCCGAAGGTCGCCATGACGCCGGGCCAATCTTCAGCGTCGCCAACATCGTCAAACCCGGCAATTTCGACATGCGCCGGATCAGCGAAGTCGAAACCCCCGGCGTAACCTTTTTCATGACCCTTCCCGGTCCGATCTCGGCGCTGGATGCGTGGGAGACCATGCTGCCCGCCGCACAGCGATTCGCTGAACTGCTCGACGCCGTGCTGCTGGACGACGAGCGCAACGCACTTGGTCGGCAGCGCGTGGCCTACCTGCGCGATGAACTGCGTGCCTGGGATCGTGCGCAGGAACGTCAGGCCAAGCGCCCATGGTGACGGCGCTCAGCGAACGCGCACGCGAACTGCGCGCGCTGATCGAGGACGCTAACTACCGCTATCACGTGCTGGATGAGCCGAACGTACCGGATGCCGAGTACGACCGATGGTTACGCGAGTTGCTGGACATCGAGCAGAGCCATCCCGAACTCCGCGCGCCCGACTCACCGAGTCTGCGCATTGGCGCAAAATCCGATCGCGCGTTTGCCGAAGTCGTGCATGCGCGGCCCATGCTGTCGCTCGGCAATGCGTTCGACCACACGGATGCCACGTCCGAGGCCGAGCGATTCGTCGAGGTGTTCGATTTCGTCAGGCGGATCACCGACGAAACCGGCATTGCCGAACCCGAGTTTTCGGTCGAACCCAAGCTGGACGGGCTCGCGATCAGTCTGCGCTACGAGCACGGCGTGCTGACCGTCGCCGCCACGCGTGGTGATGGCACGGTTGGCGAAGATGTCACCGCAAACGTCCGCACAATCCGCAGCATTCCACTGCGGCTGCGCGGTAAGCACGCACCTGCCGTACTGGAGGTGCGTGGCGAGGTGTTCATGCCCAGGGCCGGTTTTGCCGCCTTCAATGCAACCGCCCTGCAACGCGGCGAGAAAACGCTGGCGAACCCACGCAACGGCGCGGCCGGTTCGCTGCGTCAGCTCGATCCGCGCGTCACCGCGCAACGCCCGTTAGCCTTCTTCGCCTATGCCTTGGGCGTATCGGAAGGCATCGTGCTGCCCGCCACGCATTCGCAAAGTCTGCAATGGCTGCGCACGCTCGGATTCCCGGTCGCGGAACAGGCCCGTACCGCGCAAGGCTTGCGTGGCCTGCTGGACTACTACCGCGACATCGGTGCGAAGCGTGATGCCCTGCCCTTCGACATCGACGGCGTGGTCTACAAGCTGGATCGCTACGACTTGCAGGAGCGCATGGGTTTCGTCGCCCGCGCACCACGCTGGGCCATCGCGCACAAGTTTCCGGCGCAGGAAGAACTCACCACGGTCGAAGCCATCGACGTGCAGGTCGGACGCACCGGCGCACTGACGCCGGTCGCTCGGCTGGCGCCGGTCAGCGTCGCCGGCGTGGTCGTTACCAATGCCACACTGCACAACGCCGATCAGATCGCCCGCCTCGATGTTCGCGTCGGTGATACGGTGATCGTGCGGCGTGCGGGGGACGTGATTCCCGAGGTCGTTTCCGTTCTGCTGGAGCGACGCACGTCGGCGGCGCAGCCCTACCAGTTCCCGTCCCGCTGTCCTGCCTGCGACTCCGCCACTGAGCGCGTCGAAGGCGAAGCGGTGATCCGCTGTACCGGCGGGCTGTTCTGTCCCGCACAGCGCAAGCAGGCCATCCTGCATTTCGCCTCGCGGCGTGCGATGGATATCGAAGGCCTGGGTGATCGAATGGTCGAGGACCTGGTCGATCTCGGCGTTGTCCACGATGTCGCAGACCTGTATCGACTGACGCTGGACGATCTGTTGCGAATGAAGCAGCAGGCCGACCTGCGCGATGGACAGACGCCGGAAACAGCGAAGTCGGGAAAGATTGCCACGCGCTGGGCGGAAAACCTGCTTGAAGCGATCCAGCGCAGCCGAACGATGCCACTCGAACGTCTGTTGTTCGCGTTGGGCATCCTGCAGATCGGCGAGGAAACCGCCAAGGCACTCGCGCGCGCCTTCGGCAGTCTGCATGCCATCCGCCACGCGGATGCCCTGCTGCTACTGGCGGTTCCGGATGTCGGCCCCAAGGTTGCCCACAGCATCGCGGCGTTTTTCTCCGAAGCCCACAACCAGCAGGTCATCGATGCGCTACTGAACGAAGGTGTCGCACCGCAGGAGCGCGGGCAACCCAGTGCGGAGTTCACCGCTACCCTTGATGGTGCGCATCTGCTGCGTGCGGCCAAGGCGCTCGGCGCGCCGCTCGAGGGCATTGGCGACACCTCGCTCGGTCGCCTCGGCGAGCAATCGATCGCACTGCGCAGTTTGATGAGCCATGACGGTTCGCAACTCACTCGTCTCGGCTTGCCCGCCAGCGCAGCGGAAGGCGTGTTGCGCCTGCTGCGCGATCCGCATTGGGGCGAGCGCCTGCTGGCTGCCGAATGCGTGGCAGACAACCTGCGTGCCGCGGCACCGGACGCGACGGTCGCCAGCGGTCCACTCAGCGGCCAGACCGTCGTGCTGACCGGCAGTCTGAGCGGAATGACCCGCGATCAGGCAGGCGCTCGATTGGAAGCGCTCGGCGCCAAACTCGCTGGCAGTGTCTCGAAAAAAACCAGCTTCGTCGTCGCCGGTGAAGCCGCAGGCAGCAAGCTCGACAAGGCACGCAGTTTGGGCATTCCGGTCTGGGACGAGGCGACGTTGCTCGAATTTCTGGCCGTTCATTCGGCCTGAACGCCACGCAGCTCGTTCGTCCGCGAGGCTCAGCCACGATCCAGACAGTCACCTTCCAGCTTCGGCCAGTCCGAGACTTCCAGCGTTTCGGTATAGGCGTGCCATGCCGAGTACGCGAGCCACGGCATGATGATGACCAGTCCGAGGTAGGCGGTCGCGAATCCAAGCAGCGTAAGCAGGACGATCAGGCCAGCCCAGACCAGCATGGTGAGCTTGTTGCGCAGCACCGCATGGATGGAAGAGACGATGGCGGTGACCATATCGACATCGCGGTCCGCAATCATCGGCAGTGAAAACGCCATGCTGGCAAAGGTGAGTGTGGCGAAAATGGAACCCGCCGCCGAGCCGACCAGAAGATACTGCGCGAGGTCGTGCAGATTGCCTTCCATGACCGGAATGAAGGCGCCGACCATCATGCCCGCGCGCGACCAGAGCAGCAGCACAACCAACTGCGCGAGCGCAAACACACCCGCCTGTCCCGCAACCCGACACGCGAGCGTGAACGAATGGCTGATGCTGGGTACCCGTCCCGCCTCACGCTCCCGCGCCACGCAGTAGAGGCCGACACCGATCAAGGGGGCGATGAACACGAAGCCCGACAGCAGGGTCGCCAGCAAGGCAAACCGCCCAAGCGCCCAGGCCAATGCCGACACCAGCACGCTGACCAGCAGGATCACCCCACCAAAGATCAGGGTCAGGCGCGGTTCGGCGCGGACGTCCTGCCATCCCTGTTTCAACCAGCGCAGGGGCGCATCGGGCGCCAACTGGCGGCACGGTACGACAAACGGCCGGGCGTCTTCCGGCGGTGTTTCGATCAATTCGCTCATGGCAGGTCCCCTCCGAACCAGCGCCGAGCCTAGCAAGGCTGCGACATTCGGTCGCTCTGCAGCGCAGCAAGAGAAAACCAGCAATCAGTTCCGGCGCGTCGCGAACCAGCCCCAGGCGACCGCGCGCGGCGCCAGGGCGATCAATCCCAGCAGACTCGCCAAGGGCAAGGTCGCGATGTAACCCAGTCGACTGAAGCCCAAAGCACCCATTACGCCACCAAGGAAAAAGGCCGCGAGCAAGGACGCATGCAGTCGCAAGCGCTGCGAATTGGCGCGCACCCGACCTTCCGGTCCGCGTTCGCCACTGCGATTCCAATACACCATCTTGCCCAGCTCGATGCCGATATCGGTGACCAGACCGGTGACGTGGGTGGTGCGAACGACGGCGTTGGAGATTTTGGTGACCAGGGCGTTCTGCAGGCCCATGACATAACAGAGCAGGATCGCGATCAAGGAAAGGTCCACCAGCTCGCGACTGGCAAGCTGACTGCCTGCCAGTCCGAACACCAGCAACAACGCAGCTTCCAGCAACAGCGGTGTGGTGTAGGGGTTGGGGCTGTGGCGTCGCCGCGCAAAGTTGACCAGCAGGGCGCTGCTCATCGCCCCGCCCAGGAAAGCCAACAAGGAAAGCAAGCCCGCCACCACCAGGTCCCAGCGCTGCAGAACGAGCATGTCCGCCACGTTGGAAACGACGCCGCTCATATGCGAGGTGTACTGCCCAATCGCCAGAAAGCCACCGGCATTCAACGCACCCGCCACCGCTGCCAGCGTAACGCCGAGTTGTAGATTGGCACCGGCGATCCGTTCGGACGCCGTCAACTGGCTCAGTCGCTGCAAAGGCATGAAGACTCGCCAAACATCGCGCGAAAACGGTCAGAGCGGATGAGCGTCACACTGTCTCGCCCTGCCCACTGATCTGATCCAGGAAGTCCACGCCGCGCCGCAGGTGCGGAATCACAATCGAACCGCCGACCACCAAGGCGACACTGAAGGTCTCGAAGAACTCCTCGCGCGAGACACCTGCTTCCTGACATTGCGCGATGTGATAGCTGATGCAGTCATCACAGCGCAGCACCATGGACGCCACCAGCCCCAGCAACTCCTTGGTCTTGTGATCCAGCGCGCCATCCTTGTAGGTCTGGGTGTCGAGCGCAAAAAAGCGCCTGACCACCTGATTGTCTTCCGACAGGATGCGCTCGTTCATGCGCTTGCGGAACTCAGTAAATTCAGCCACCCGATCTGTCATGGCGCGGCCTCCAGCAACGGCTGCAAGCCACCTTTGCGATCCAGCGCCACCATGTCGTCGAAGCCGCCGACATGGGTGCCATTGATGAAGATCTGCGGCACCGAGGTGCGTTTGCTCAACGCTCGCATCTCCGTGCGCGCTTCAGGATCGAGATCGACACGAATTTCTTGCCAGGTTTGCCCGCGTTCCTGCAGAAAGCGTTTGGCCGACACGCAGTAAGGACAGAAATCGGTCAGATAAATCTTGATTTGTGCCACACCCGGACTCCTTGGTCTTTGATGAGGGAATAGTGGCGAGCGGCCGACCGAATATCCAGTAGGCCGCACGCCTTCAGAACTGTTTTCGCAGCTGTCATTCAGCCCTGCAGACTGCGCAGCATCTGCGCGGGTGGCGACGCGATGGCATGGCGTGTCGCCCACAGTCCCGCCGCCAGCACGACCAGCACCCCGAAACCGCCCAGCAGGAACAGTGCAGTGCCATTGGGTTGCCAATCCAGATCGAACACTTGCGTCGCGATCACGCCGGTCAACGCATTCGCGGCGATGGCCGCGATGACACTGGCGATCAGGCCGATGGCAAGAAACTCACTCGCCTGCGCCAGTCGCAACTGACGTTGACTCGCGCCCAGCACGCGCATCACCGAGCCTTCCAGCAAACGCTCGTCCTGACTCGCCGACACTGCAGCGGCCAACACCAGCAGGCCCGCGGCCAGGGTGAAATAGAACACGTATTCGACGGCGGCGGTGGCTTGTCGTGCGGTGTTCTGGACCTGTTCGATCACCGCATCAACATCGATCACCGAGATATTCGGGTAGGGCTCGACCAGCGCACGGGTAGTCGTCGCATCGCCGCGTGGGACGCGCACGGCACTGATGTAGCTGGCGGGTTGCGACTGCAGCGCCGACGCGTTACCGATAACGAAGAAGTTGGGTCGAAAGCTCTCCCATTTCACTCCGCAGACTGGAAGATGGCGGCACGGAAACGCTGCCCTTGCGACATCGAACCCCACCTCGTCACCGAGCTTCCAGCCGAGCGGGTTTCCGGGCAAGCCCCTGCTCCACCGATACCTGCGGCGCAGCGGCACGGGCGCCCAATCCTGCCCGGCGACGAGTTCGCTGTGCGCCTCACCCAGCGTCTCGGCCCAGGACAAATTGAATTCGCGCCCAGCCAAACGCCGCGCCTGCTCGCCGCGCACGGTGATGCCGTGTCCAAATCAACCGCTGCGCCATTGAGACCCACCCAACGACCACGGATCATCGGATACAAGGCCACGCCTTCAATCTGCTGATCGCGCAGGATCTGTCTGACGCCGTCCACCTGATCCGCCTGAACGTTGATCAGAAACCGGTTCGGCGCGTCATCGGGAAGTACACTCTGCCAGCGATCCAGCAAATCCGTTCGCACCAGGGTGAGCAGCAGAATCACCATCAAACCCAGCCCCAGCGCGGCAATCTGCGCGATGCTGGTGCTGGCCCGTCGACTGACGTTCGCCAAACCGTAGCGCCATACACCACGCAGCCGCGAACGCGCGCGTCGCAAACCTGCCACCAGCGCCCAAGCCAGCGCTGCGAGCACCAGCAAGGTCAGCACGATGCCACCCAGCATGGCCATTCCGAGCGTGACATCCTGCGCACGCCACCACAGCATCGCGCCGAGTCCCGCGACACCCAGTCCGGTGAGCAGCCAAGCGCTGGGCTCGGTCGACGTGATGTCCCGCCGCAGCACGCGCAAAGCGGGCACACGACGCAGGGACAGCACCGGCGGAACCGCAAAGGCCACCAGCACGATCAGCGCCACCGCTGCCCCTTCCAGCACGGGTCGAATGCCTGCATGCGGAATCGCCAGGGTCATGCTTTGTGCCAGCCACTCGATCACGATTGACTGCACCGCCAAACCTGCCAGCACACCCAAGCTGACGCCAATCAGGCCAAGCAGTAGCAGTTCGCCGATCTGCACGCGGGCGATGGTCTGCTGCGAGGCACCCAGACAACGCATCACCGCGCAACTGTCCAAATGCCTGGCCACGTGACGACGTGCTGCCATCGCCACCGCAATGGCTGACAGAACCACCGCCACCAGCGAGGCCAGGCCAAGAAAACGATCTGCGCGCTCCAGCGCCTGACGAATCTCGGGGCGGGCATCCTCGACCGTTTCGAGACGCTGCCCGCGCGCCAACGCTTCCCGCTGCGCCGATATCCAACGCTCGACCGCACTTCCTTCGCCTGCCACGATCAGGCGATAGCCAACCCGACTGCCGATCTGGATCAAACCCGTCGCAGCGACGTCATCCAGCGCGATGAAGACGCGCGGCGCGACGTTGAAATAATCGAGCGCGGCATCCGGCTCCTGCAACACCAAGGCGCGCAGGACGAACTCCGAAGTTCCCAGTTTGAGTCGATCACCGATCTTTACCTGCAGTGCATCGGCACCCGCGCGAGAAATCCACATCGATCCCACCTCGGGCGGCGCTGTGACGACGGTTTCGGCGCCGTCTGCGTCCTGCAGACGAAACGATCCCCGCAAGGGGTAACCTGAGCCCAAGGCGCGAATCTCGGCCAGTTTCAGGCCTTCCGATGCGCGCAGCATGCTCGGAAAACTCCAGGACTCGGTGCGCTGCAGTCCCAGCGTGTCCGCCAGCTCGCGGGGCGCGTCGGGCAAGGCAGTGTCCGCGCGCAACACGGCGTCGCCGCCGAGTAGCCGATTGGCTTCCAGCGACAACGCGCGGTCCGCACGATCGGTGATGAAACTGACCGCGGTCACCGCCGCGACCGAAAGCACCAGTGAGGCCAGCAGCACGCGCGCGTCGCCCGAGGCGAGATCGCGCCAGAGTTGCCGCCAGGCCATGCGGGCGACGCTTCGCCATGCGCTCATGCTTGCAAGCGCCCGGCATCGATCCGCAGGGTTCGGCCGCAGCGCGCCGCCAGACCCGCATCGTGGGTCACCAGAATCAAGGTCGTACCCGACTGCGCATTCAGATCGAACAGCAAATCGATGATCGCGCTGCCGGTACGGGTGTCGAGGTTGCCCGTAGGTTCGTCGGCGAACAGCACTTTCGGGCGGGTCACGAACGCACGCGCCAGCGCCACGCGCTGCTGTTCTCCGCCAGACAACTGGCGTGGATAGCTGCGCAGACGATCCGCCAGCCCCACCTTTGCAAGAACCAGCCTGGCAGCGCCTTCCGCATCCGCTCTGCCGACCAGCTCAAGCGGCAACATGACGTTCTCAAGGGCTGTCAGTGAGGGCAGCAATTGGAACGACTGGAACACGAAGCCGACATGCCGCCCCCGCAATCGAGCACGGCCATCCTCATCCAGCGCCGCCAGCGATTCGCCCACGAGCTCGACATCGCCGTCGCTGGGTATGTCGAGCCCGGCCAGCAGTGAAAGCAGGGTCGACTTTCCCGATCCCGACGCCCCGACAATTGCCACCGACTCGCCTTCGCTGATGGCGAAACTCACGTCGTCCAATATGGTCAGCTCGTCCGCACCCAGTTTTACACGACGCGTCAACGCGCGTGCCTGCAAGATCGTTCGCGCCGATGTCGTTACCATGCCATCCATTCGTTCGTCCAAAATCGATTCCGTCCATGCCAGCATCCCGCAACTGCCTTCAGCGTTTCGTCAACGTGTTGGCCCTGATTTGCCTTCTCAGCATTGGGGGCATCAGCGGCCGTCTGCAAGCCCAGGAAACGCAGAGAATTTTGCTGCTGGGTGATTCGCTGTCGGCCGCCTATGGCCTCAGCAGCGAACAAGGCTGGGCGGCCTTGCTCGCGCAACAACTGAATGCCGACCCGGCTACCCGTCACTGGGAAGTCGTCAACGCCAGCGTGAGTGGCGAAACCACGGCGGGAGGTAGCGCTCGCATCGAGCAGGCCCTCGCGGCGCACTCGCCCACCGTTGTGATCGTGGAGCTCGGTGCAAATGATGGCCTGCGTGGCCTGCCACTGGATCAGGCAGAACGTAATCTGGCCCACATCGTCAGTGTCTCTCAGGTCGCCAAGGCCAAGGTCCTGCTGATCGGCATGCGGATTCCACCCAATTACGGACCCGAGTACACCGCCGAATTCGAAGCCCTGTTCAAACGGCTCTCCGAAACCTATCGAACCGCCTACTTGCCCTTCCTGATGGAACCCATCGCGACCGACCGCGACGCCTTTCAGAGCGACAATCTGCATCCCACAGCCGCCGCGCAGCCCATCCTGATGCAGCATGTGCTGTCCGCCCTGAAGCCCTTGTTGTAGATAGATGGACCGACCGCTCCGCTGCCTTGCAACGACCCCGATTCCGGTAATGCGGAAGGATCTGCAACTGCGGACCTTCGGCACATTGGAGCTGTGGCCTGCGGCCACCCTGCGCGCCCGCGGCAATGCACAGGCGCGTCAGGTTTCCCTCGCGCGAGGGGTCATTCGTGCTGCGGGCCATGGCGACTACCTCGCCACCATCGACGACCGCAATGCCGATCCACCTGTTCGTCCACTGCGGCGACTGCGCGCATCGGAGCAAGTCGAGTTGCGACGTTGGCGGTCCGCACGAACCCGCCCCTTGCGCTGCCAGCCTCGTCCCGGACACCCCGATCACGCACGCCGCGCGTTGGGCATCCCGAAGCAGGCTACCGGTGCGCAGCCTGCCCATCAGCAACCGGACACGCTCGGTCTGGCGGGTTGGGATCGATATGGACGACCCTTGTGGCTGCTGCCCGCCGCAGCCCGCGCGTGGTTCCAACTGCAGCGCGCCGCAACGCGCTCAGGTATTTCTCTGGATGCCATTTCGGGGTTTCGCAGCTACGCCCACCAGACACTGATATTCCGGCGCAAACTGCAACGAGGACAGACGCTGGAGCAGATCCTGCGCGTCAACACGGCCCCCGGATTTTCCGAACACCATAGCGGCTGCGCCTTGGACATTGGCAGCCCGGGTGAGCCACCTGCCGACACCACGTTCGAACACACTGCAGCCTTTGTATGGCTGTGCGCCAACGCGTCACGGTTTGGCTTCGTCCTCAGCTACCCAAGAAACAATGGCCTGGGAATCGACTACGAGCCCTGGCATTGGTGTTGGCATCGTCGACCACTTCAGCTTGGCACTGAGGGATTTCCCCGATAGGCGCGAAACCCAATGACGTCGATACTGGGGCCGATTCTCGGAGCGTGCCCATGCGTTATTCAATCATTCTTCTCGTTTGGCTCTGCGCAGCACCACTGTGCGCACAGGACATCACGATCAACATCAATGGTCGCGAATACCTATTACCTCCCAGTACCGCGGTTCGCCTTCGCGGCGTGGACACCACCGCGTCAAGCCTGCTTGACGCCCCGGAAGGACTGCAGGTCCGGTGGGGCTCGCGTGCGCAACGTGGCACCGAACCCGAGCTGATCTTCGCCTACACGCTGGAAGGCCCCGTCACCCATCTGGAGCCGCTGGCTGTGCTGGGTCAAGCGATCACACGCGACGGCAATACGATCCATGAAGGCTTGGCCGCCTCGACGCCATTGGTCATCGGACAGGAACTCAGTGTGGCGGGTCTGGTGGACGCCAACGGCAGCCTTCTCGCAACCTTGGTGGAACTGCCCGAGGGTCCGCTGCCACAGTTCGCACTGACGGGCTACGTGCAGGCCATTGATGGCAACGGAGACCTTCTGGTCGGCGAGCAGTGGGTGTCGCCCGGCAACGTGGTGGCACTGGACTGTCCGGCAACCATAACGATCGGCAGTTATGTCTCATTGACGGCAGATCCGATTGAGCCCTTTCCGCCCGGCACCAGACTGGGCAACCTCACCCACCTGCAGTGCACGCAACCGGTGGAGCTCGGAACGCCTGGAGCCTCGGGCTGGGTGCAGGGCTTGATATCGCAGGTCGATCCGGCGGGAAACTTCAAACTCGGCGATCTGGACGTTCAACTCAGCCCCTCGACCAGCTATCGATTCGGCAGTGCAGACGACATTGACGTAGGAAGCGCGGTCAGCATTGACGGAACGTTTGTCGACGCGCAGACCCTTGCGGCAACCGCCATCGAATTCGCTCATGAAATCGTTCGGTTTGAGGCGCCTCTGCTGCCGGAAGGCGTGGTCATTGACGCGTCGACCTCACCGTTCGGCTTGCTCGTGCGATCCACCGCACAACTGCGTGACGAGGATGGCATCGTCGCGAGCGGACTGGCATCGGAAACCCAGGTTCAAGTGCGCGGCTATCAGGATCAAGCGGGCAATCTATGGATGACCCGAGTCCGCGACCGCGGCAACCCGGACTTCGAGGACACCGCACTGCGCGCTCCCGTCACCGCGGTTGACGGAACCAATCTGACTGTCCTCGGCCTGACCGTCGATACCTCTCAGTCGGTCTTTCTGGATCTGTTCGAAAACCCGATCACCGCAGAACAATTTTTCGCGGCGCTTCAAATCGGCGACAGCGTCGACGTCGCGGCAGCGCTGTGGCTACCGGACGAAGCGCGACTTGTTGCAGGCGAAGTCGGCTTTGCCCGCCTTGTCCCGCCTGCACCGCTGTCGATCCGAGGCCAGGCGGGCGGAGTCGTCAGCGGTACCGCACGCGGGTATCAGCGTTCAACCAACGTTTTCAACGATGGATTTGAGGCGAACTGAGGTCGTCGCGCATTCCCTAACTGACGCGAGCAGTGCATCCAACACGAGAAAGCGCGCTCAGGGAACGGCTCTGGCACGGCGCTGACGCCAACGACGGCCGACCTGCCAGCGCCAAATCCAGTGCGTTGCAAAATACGCAATAACCGCCCCCGCCACAGCAAAAAGCGTCAACCCCACCGCCAGCGACTTTCCGACGTGAACGGAACCGTCGCTGTCCGCGGGTGACGTTGTCGCGGACGACGGCGATTCTCCGGCGAGCGATGCGGGAACCAGGGCATCACCAACCCGATATGCAGCGTAATAGATGGGCGCGTAGGTCAAGGGATTGCTGACCAGGGTTGATGCCAAGGCGACAGGTAGATTGCTACGCAGCAACATTGCCGTGGCGCCCGCCGCGGGCGCTTGGGCCAATGGCACGATGAAGGCGAAGAACACGCCAATGGCCATACCACGTGCCACCGAGCGCCGGTTGAATCCCCACAATGTCGGGTGACCGAGACGCGGCCCCATCCAGCGCAGCCAGCGGTTGCGCTGGACTGCTTCCGGGTTCGGCAACCATCGCTTCAATCGACGCACAAGATCTCCCCGTCATCCATACCGTTGATCTACCCACCAATGCATGCGCTTATTCTTGGTCGGCTCGCTCATCGATTGCGGTGCCAAGGCAGACACAACCAGCGACATCGGGATCACTGGAGCAGTGGCGCAACCGGTGACGCCAACCGCAACAGGCGGCTATGCCAAATCGCTGTCGGCGACTCGCCATAGATAGAGTGCAGCCAGCGTTCTGAATGGTGCCCAGATCTCGCCGCGCTGCGCCAAATCGAGACGACTGGGTAGATCGTTTAGACGATCCACCCGCTGCAGCCCTTTGCGCAAACCCAGATCGTCCAGCGGCAATACATCAGGGCGGCCGAGTCGAAACACAAGCAACATTTCGGCCGTCCATCGACCAATCCCGCGAACGCGAACCAGGCGCTCGACGATGGTATCGTCGTCCATGCGAGCCATTTGTCGTGTGCTTGGCAAATCGCCACGCAGCGCGTGTGCTGAAAGATCCGCCAACGCCAGCGCCTTGGCGCGCGAAACACCACAGGCACGTAGATCGGACTCGGACATCGCCGACAATGCGTCGGCATCCAAGCGGCGCTGCGCACAGGCAATTTCGACCCGTCCGATGATGGTATCGGCAGCCTTGCCAGACAGTTGCTGGTACAGGATGGATCGCGCCAAGGCATCTACTGGATCAAAACCGCGTTTCCACGCCGATTCACCTGCAACCGGTTCGAGTCGGGAAATCCAACTCGCCAGACGTCGATCAACGCGACGCAAATGGGCGTGTGCCGCCTCCAGATCGAATCCACGTGGCATGGTCGCTATCCCCGCATCAGTCAGCCGTCAGTGTGCAATCGAAGACCGCCAAAAGAAAACGCCCGGACAATGCCGGGCGCTTCATGAATCCGATTTTCGACTCGGCTACCGCGAGGGACGCACATCGATTTGGACTTCAATCTGGTCGCCGGGGTGGTAGTCGGTTTGGGTCCAGTACGTCCGTCCGTGGTACTCGTAGGCCACGTCGTAGCCAACCACTCGTTCATCTCGACGGTGCTCGGTCAGCGTGCGGCAACGCGATTCGTAGCGTGTGTACTCATATCCATAACGAGCGTCGTGGCGCTGCGCATCGCGAACCGCGGCATAGCCCAAGGCCGCACCGGCCACGGTAGCTGCGTCACGACCGCGACCGTGACCAAACTGATTGCCGATCACACCACCGATGATTCCAGCCAATACCGCAGGCGCGCGATCACCGCGATCATGTCTGCGTGACGCGTAGGTCACGGGTTCATCCCAGCATTCCTGTCGAGCGACAGGCTCGTGCACAGTCTCGATGATCGGTCGAACTTCGATCACACGCGCGTAATCAACGTCCGGCGCGGTGTAGTCGTAGCGCCCGGCGAACGCGAGGCTCGACCCAGCCAGCAGGCTCAACGCAAGGATCAGGTTCTGGTAGCGCTTGCTTGAACGGTTCATGTATTCCTCCATCCCACGGGCCGGTGCCCGTGTGAGGGAGACGCTAGGGGTCGCGAACTTAATGAGCAGTGAACCCGACACGTCGCATTCAGGCCGCAGAAAACAATCGGAATCAGTGCTTTACCGATCCATTCGATTTCGACCATCGGTGTCCGAATCGACACCGATGCTCCGTTGTGCACGCAAGTCCAACGTAGCCGTCCGGGCGGGGTTTCAGAACGCGTTGATCCCGGTCACCTCACGACCGATCACCAACTGGTGCACGGTTTCCGTGCCTTCGTAGGTGATCACCGACTCCAGATTCAAGGCGTGGCGGATCGGGCAATACTCGGTGGTGATTCCCGCGCCGCCCAGAATGTCGCGCGCTTCGCGGGCGATATCCAATGCAATGCGGCAGTTGTTCCACTTGGCCATCGACACCTGCGCCGGCTGCATTTTTCCGGCGTCTTTCAGACGACCCAGCTGCAGAACCAGCAGTTGAGCCTGCGTGATACGACGAGCCATCTCCGCCAGTTTGATCTGTACGGCCTGGGTCGCCGCGATTGGCCGATTGAACAGG
The DNA here is from genome assembly GCA_041395245.1 of Lysobacteraceae bacterium. Taxonomy (GTDB): domain Bacteria; phylum Pseudomonadota; class Gammaproteobacteria; order Xanthomonadales; family Xanthomonadaceae; genus Aquimonas. Next base: position 148,996 of record JAWLAY010000005.1, on the reverse strand, counting down.
ATGCGTTCCTTCGCATAGTTCAGTGCTTCCGTGTAGCAGGCAATCGCGGCACCAATCGGCCCCCAAGTGATGCCGTAACGCGCCTGCGTCAAACACCCCAGCGGACCCTTGAGTCCTTTGACGTTGGGCAGACGCTGCGCATCCGGGATACGGACATTGTCGAAGAAGAGTGCGCTGGTGACCGAAGCGCGCAAGCTCATCTTCTTGTGTACGACCTGAGCCGTGAAACCCGGCGTGTTGGTCGGCACGATGAAGCCCTGGATACCCTCATCGGTCTGCGCCCAGACAATCGCGATGTGAGCAAGGTTGCCATTGGTGATCCACATCTTTGCGCCATTGATCACCCAGTCCCCGCCGTCCTTTTTCGCGTGGGTCTTCATGTTGGCGGGATCAGATCCACCATGCGGCTCGGTCAACCCGAAGCAGCCGATGATTTCGCCACGCGCCATGCCCGGCAAATACTGACGACGCTGCTCCTCGTTGCCGTAGGCGTAGATGGGATACATGCAGAGGGAGCTCTGCACCGAGACGAAGCTGCGAAGACCGGAATCACCACGCTCCAGTTCCTGACAGATCAGCCCGTACGAGACGCCGTTGAGACCGGCACAACCATATTCCTCCGGCAAGGACGAGCCCAGCAGGCCCAGCTCGGCAATCTCGGAGACCAGCTCCGCTGGGAAACGCCCCTGCTCAAAACAGTCTCCAATGATCGGCAGTACGCGCTCATCGACAAATCGGGCGACCGTATCCTGCACGGCGCGCTCTTCATCCGAGAGCAGGGAGCGAACATCAAACAGGTCAGCAGGAGGCAGAGACATGACGGAGGCCAGGTATAGGGGGGAGTTGGCCGCACAGTTTAACGATCAGATGCGAAAACCGCATCAGCACGGGCCTCATGCCGTTTGTCGATGCCAAACAGGCTGGCGCGGTCAGCGCCTTCAGTGATGCGTCCGCGAGATCGCGCCATCGACGTTGTCAGTCGCCCGATCTTGACCACGACCCACATGTCGATATCTGATCGTCGTCCGCCCCGCTTGTATCACGGGACGTTCCGCGACGTGCCGGGCACTCTTGCATTTTGCCCTCACGCCCAAACCTCTCGGCCATCCCACCGCCTCGGATGCACAGGCGCACCATTTCATTTCAGCGACGACAGCCCACCATGAACGAAAGCCCCTATTCCTTCGACGCGACCACGGATCTGTTTGATTCGCAGGTCATCAACAAGTCCTCGGAAGTTCCTGTCCTGGTTGATTTTTGGGCCACCTGGTGTGGTCCGTGCAAACAGGTAAAGCCGCTCCTCGAGAAGCTCGCGAACGAATACAACGGTGCCTTCGTGCTCGCCAAGGTCGATGTCGACAAGGAGCAACAACTGGCCGCGGCGGTTGGGATTCGATCTGTCCCGACGATCATGCTGTTAAAAAATGGCCAGGTCGTTGACGGATTCCCCGGGGCCATGCCGGAAGCGCAACTCCGCCAGTTTCTGAGCAAACACGGCATCGAGCCGAACGTCGCGGACGTCGCGCCGCCCGCCGAGGCATCAGCGCCGGAATCCAGCGACGCGCGCGCAGCGCGTTTGCGTGCAGAGATCGATGCGCACCCAGAGCGCGCCGAGTTACGTCTCGAACTGGCGGCCGCACTGCTGACTCTGGGGCAGCGCGCCGAGGTTGAGACATTGCTGGAAGGTTTGCCTGCCAATCTTCATGAAGACAGCCGTGCCAAGCGTCTGCGCGCGCAGTTGGACTTCGCGTCCGCGCTGGCCGACGCCCCATCGGTGGCCGAACTCGAATCCATCCTGTCTGGCCCGGACAGCGCTCGCGCTCTGCACCTGCTCGGTGTTCATCACATTGTTTCGGGTGCCAATGAGCGTGGCCTGGACTACCTCCTACAGTTGCTGAAGGATCATCGACACTACGGTGATGGCATCGCCAAACGTAGCCTGATCGAAGCGTTCTCGCTCATTGAGGACGAAGACCTGGTTGGGAAATATCGCCGCAGGATGGCCTCGCTGCTTTTCTGATTCGCCCCCAGCGCGCATTGCCCGGAACCTGTTCAGTGTCTCTCGGACGACGGCATCACTTGTGGCGAAGGACTATAATCCGCCCTCGCCCTTCGGGATTCCGCCGTTGCATCTCTTGTTTCCGAATTGGTCGATCTGCTCAGCCTCGAGCGCATCGAGAGCAATCTGTTCCGTGGTCAAAGCCGCGACATCGGCACACGCCGGGTCTTCGGCGGACAGGTTCTTGGGCAAGCCGCATCGGCTGCGTGGCGACCGTCACCACGGATCGAAGCCTGCACTCGCTGCATGCCTACTTCCTGCGTGCGGGTGATGTGGATCACCCGATCGTGTACCCAAGTTGAAAACTCGCGCGACACGGCGGCAGCTTTTCGGTCCGTCGGGTGACCGCGATTCAACATGGGCAACCGATTTTCGTCGCATCCGCTGGCACCAGCGCCACGAAGAGGGCCTGACTCACCAACTGTCGGGACCGGATGTACCTCAACCCGAAGACATCGCGGCACCGGCACCGCTGTCGCCTGAGATGGCGGCCCCTGCCCGCCAGACTCAACGCTGGCTGAACCGCAGTGGTCCATTCGAATTTCGCCCGGTCTATCCGCGCGATGAACTCAATCCCGCCAAGCGGCCCGCCCATACAATCAGGTCTGGGTTCGCTTGGTGGACCGTATGGCGACGATGCAAACCTGCATAGCGCGCTGCTGACCTACGTCTCCGACTTCCATTTGATCGGGACGACGATCTTTCCGCACGGGCTTTCCTATCTCTCGCATGATCTGCAGATGGCCAGTCTTGATCACGCCATCTGGATTCATCGCCCCTTCCGTGCCGACGATTGGCTGCTGTATGCCTGCGACAGTCCGAGCGCCAGCGGCGGACGAGGCCTCGCACGCGGCGGGTTCTATACGCGTGAAGGCGTGCTGGTTGCCTCCACCGCGCAGGAAGGCCTCATTCGACTGGTTCAGAGTCAATCAGGTGGCGCATGAGGCAAATTTTCAGCTCACACCGACTGGAGAACGTCGAAGCGGTCTCCGAACTGCTCCAACAGGCAGGTATCCAGACCTGGGTCAGCGAACGCCGTTCCTACAAGGGCAACCGGCGAGGCAACTTCAGCTACAGCAGCAGTGAGCAGCAGCCACAGCCAGCGGTGTGGATCGTCAACGCGACAGACATCACGCGAGCCCGAGAGCTACTGACGGAGAAGGGACTCATCGAAGCAGGCCGAAGCGAAGACATGGTTCGCCCCGATTACTCGCGACCTGGGATGCCGACTCCGCCCAAGCGCAGCTCGGTTGGCACACGCCTGCGGATCGCTCTGATCATTGTCGCGGTTGCGCTGGCGATCTGGCATGCGGCCCGAATGACCGGTTAACAGGCTGTTGAAACGCAGACCAATGTCCTTTGCCATCCATTGATTGAACTGTTGGTTCTGCGCTTGTTCCATCTCGGAGACTACTGCCCCCCGCGGTGACCGCCAATCAAAGTGGACTGAGCGGCAGCGAACATGAGGGGCTGGAGCGTTGGGTGCCGGCACGCAAGACACAAGCGGCCGACACGCTGCATGGGCAGATCGTCATGGCCTGCTCGAAAGGTGAGCCCACTATTCAGTGCAGGGGTGTCGCATCATCAGCGATGTGCTGTTTATGCCACCAACTTGTCCAGAAGTCGCAACAAGGACTGATGATCGCGCTGATTGAGCGCTCCGAAGGACTGTTGGTCGCACTCTTCGGCGACTTCGCATAGCGGACCCAGTGCCTTCAAGCCCTTAGCTGTAGCGATCAAACTGTGCGCGCGACGATCACCCGGCATCGGACGCCGCTTGACGTGGCCCCTAATCTCGAGTTCGTCGACCAAGACGACGGCACCCGATCGCGCGATCCCCAAGCTGTTGGCTAGTTCAACCAATTTCAGACCTGGCTTTTCTGCGATTACAAGCAGCGCCGTTAGGCGGGTAGGCGTGCAGTCATGCGCCGCCAAGCGCTCCGCAAGAAGATCGGTCGAAGCAAATGCAATTCGACGCATTGACAATCCAACCAAGTCTCTCAGTCGGGGAACATCACTGGCAGGCGTCGCGTCATCAGCCGACGGGATCGCTACTTGCACTCGTCTGTTCATGGTGGCTCCCAAGGGTAAGGCGGTGGAAATCAGGTAGGGAAGTGGGATACAGCGAGGCCGCAAAACGACGACCCGAGGGCGCCGCGCTCCTGCTGTGTTCCCGCTCCCGCGGAACACATCAGCGGATGCAGGAATCATTCCAAACCATGTACTAGCCTTTCACTTCATTGATGATCATTCCCCGCCCGCACCCAATGGCGCCGAAGAAATGTCAAATCAATCACATTTTTTTGCGCGGAATCCCGTTTTGAAACAAATTTTATTCATCGTGAAGACCACTCGTTCGTCACATGCGAATCTCGTTCGCCTGCTTTACCCTGATGCGACAACCGCCTTCGCCACTCGACCTTGGACCGGCGCACCTCATCGTGGCAAACAACCAAGGACATTGAAGTCGCCAAGGCATCGCTTGGGTACGTTGTCAGTTCAGTCCAGATGTCACATTCCTGGAGGGCGGCGTCTAAGGCCTTAGTCAACCCCATCCTCTCCCGTTGTTGTCAGCCAAGCCGATCATGCAAACCGAAACCTTGCTTCAGTTGATTGACGAATATTTGCCAAAGGCGCAGGCGGGTGATCGCGCTGCGTTCGGGCGCATCGTCGCCGCCTGTCAGAACTCGATCACAGCGATCGCGCTGGCGATCGTGCGCGACGTTCAGAGCAGCGAAGACATCGCACAGGACGCATTCGTCAACGCGTGGAAAAACCTGGCCACGCTGCGCAACAGCAGCAGCTTTCTGCCTTGGTTGCGACAGATCACCCGCAACCTCTCGCGCGACCACTTGCGTCGTCGACGCAGCGAGCGACGTTACGATGGCGACATGGATGACATCCTGGCTGTCGTTGCCGATCCTGGCCCAGACCATCCGGAACGAATGTCACGGCAGCACGAGGAGTCGGTGGTCGCGGAGTTGATCGACGAACTTCCCGAGGAAACGCGCGAAATCCTTCTCATCTATTACCGCGAAGGGCAATCGTCAAAACAGGTTGCCGCATTGCTCGGCATGCAGGATGCGGCCGTCCGCAAGCGACTTTCGCGTGCGCGTCAGAGTCTGCATCGTGAACTGCTGGAACGTATTGGCGATTTCGCCATGGCATCGGCTCCCACCGCGATGTTCACTGCGGTGGTGGTTGGCGGTTTGAGTCTGAGCGGCACGGCAGGCGCGGCGACGCTGATCGGTGGAGCCGTCGCTGGCAAGGCGGCCGGCAAAAGTTCTGCCGCCGTCGCGATGGCAAGCAAGGGAATCGGCAAGTGGATGGGCAGCGGACTGACGATCGGCAAGGGAGCCAGTCGCGTCCTGATCGGTGCCGCTGGCGGCGCCATGTTTGCCCTGCTCGCCGGTGTCGCTAGCATCATCTTCGGCGTTCGCCGCTACTGGATCAGCGCCATCGATGAGACGGAGAAACGCGCGTTGACGCGCTATGCCGCCGTCGGAATCGGTATTGTCATCGCCTTTTCGGCTGGCATGTTGCTGGCCGCGCTGCAGCAGAATCCCTGGCTGCCGACGGCCGCATTCGTTGCGATGATGACCGCCATCGGCGTCATGAACCTGCTTTGGCTGCCGCAGATTCTGTCGCGCCGGCATGCCATTGAGCAGGCACGCGACCCCATCAACGCACGGCTCGAACGCCGCAAGGAACGCCTGTACGCCATCCTTGGCTTGTTCGCTGGCATGGCATTGGGATTCAGCGCGCTGCTGACCGAGTGGGTGTTCGGTATTCACTAGGAGCGTATCGGACTTGAAGAATCGAAGCGAAAATTCGGTTGGGCGAGGCCAGTTTTTGCCGGTTTCGCAGGGCAATCGTTGAACTATTGCCCAAGGAAGCGGCGAAAAATGGACCGTCCAGACGGATTTGCAGCCGATTCCCCTTCAAGCCCGACAGGCTCCTAGGAGCCTGTCGCGTCTCGACTGCTAGCATGCGCGGATGAGTGCCCGAGACACCATTCGGCTTTACCAAACCACCGAACACGCCTGCGGCTATTGGCCAGAACGCCGCGCACGTGATCTGGTGCTCGACCCGTCGGCGCCTGAAATCGCGCACGTTTACCCTGCGGCGCTGGGACAGGGCTTTCGGCGCTCGGGCGGGCATGTCTACCGGCCAAACTGCGCAAGCTGCCAAGCCTGTGTGCCAGTGCGCATCGCAGTGGAAGACTTCCTGCCCACCCGAAGCCACCGCCGTGTACTCCGCCGAATGTCGCCATGGATGGTCTCGGACCAATCGGCAGACCCCACGTTGGAGGTGTTTGCGCTATATCGCCAATACCTCACCGCGAGACATCGCCACGGCGGAATGGATGACGCCGGACCGCAGGACTTCGAAAACTTCGTGCGCTGCGAATGGAGCCCGACCCGGTTCCTGTGCGTCCGCGACGACAGCGAGGTACTGAGAGCAGTCGCGGTCACCGACATCACCAGCGAAGGCCTGTCGGCGGTGTACACCTTCTTCGACCCGGACTTCTCGCGCTTCAGTCTCGGTACGCTGTGCATCCTGCAACAGATCGAATGGGCCAGGCGCCTGGCGCTTCCCCATGTCTATCTGGGCTTCTGGCTGGAAGGACATCCGAAGATGCACTACAAACGGAACTTCCCTGCCCTGGAAGCCCGAATCGAGGGGCGCTGGCAGCGTCTGACCTGAGTCCTCTCACCGGAACACCGTTCAGTCGAGCAGACGCGTCATCAGGGCACGCAGCGCCATGGGTTTCAGCGGCTTGTGCAGAAGCCATGCCCCACTCTCGCGTACCGCATTGCGAACCGCCTCGCTGTGATCGGCGGTAATGATCACGCAGGGGATGTCGTGCGCACTGACAGGCAAACGCTCACGCAATGCGAGCCCGGTATCGCCTTCGTCAAGGTGGAAGTCGAACAGCATCATTGCCGGTCTGGCCTCGGCCAGCGCCGCCACGACCTCCTCCTCGCTCCTTGCCACGACCACCTCACACTGCCAGCCGCGCAACAGCTCGCGCATGCCTGCCAGCACTGCGGCATCGTTGTCCATGACCAGCACACGCCTGCCCTGCGCATCGACCTCGTCGACCCGGACGGGCGGCACAGCTACGGTCATTCCCGGCGTTCGCGGCAAGGTCAGCGAGAACACGCTGCCGCGTCCGAACACGGAGCGCAGGCCGATCTGGTGATTCAACAAACTGGCAATTCGATCCGAGATCGCAAGCCCCAATCCCAGGCCCTGTCCGCCACGATCCAGACGCCGGAACTCCTCGAAGATCACGCCCTTGTCGCGCTCCCGAATACCCAACCCGGTGTCGCAGACCTCGATGCGAACCAGCGCCCCCGCGCGTCGGCAACCCAGCACGATACCGCCACGCGGCGTGTAGCGGATCGCATTCGAAAGAAAGTTCTGCAACACCCGACGCAGCAGTTGTGCATCGCTTCGAACCCAAAGCCCGGTTCGCACGGCGCGGAAGTGCAATCCCTTGGCTTCCGCCAGCAAGCGAAATTCATTGCCCAAGGCCTGTAGCAGCGGATCGAGCGGAAACGCCTCGATCACCGGCGACAAGCCGCCCGAGTCCAGTCGCGAAATATCCAGCAGACCTGCCAGCAGCGCCTCAGCCGCATCCAAGGACGCACTAATGTCGGACAGTGACTGGCGATAGTCATCGTGCTGCATGCGTTGCGCCAACGCATGGGTAAACAGGTGTGCGGCATTCAGCGGTTGCGCAAGATCGTGGCTGACCGCCGCCAACCAGCGCGTCTTGGCCTGATTCGCGCGTTCCGCTTCCGCACGGGCAGATTCAAACTCGGCGGTGCGCGCAAGGACTCGCTGCTCCAGGGTTTCGTTGGCACGTTTCAGTTCGGACTCGGCATGACGAAAGGCGGTGACATCGGTGAATGTCGCCACAAAGCCGCCGCCCGGCATCGGATTGCCGCGAATCTCGACCGTCATGCCCTCACGAAACACGCGCTCGGTGACATAAGGGGTGCCCGCGCGCATGTGGCGCAAACGTCGCTGCACCTCGAATTCGATATTGGTGAGCGCGCTGCCCGCCTTTGAAGGTTGAAACGCAGCAGTTGCTCGACCGGCACACCAATCTGCAACAGATGCGGCGGGTAGGCGAACAGATCCTGATAGCGTTGGTTCCACGCCACCAGACTCAAGTCGCGATCAACGACCGAGATGCCCTGCCCCATGTTTTCCAGTGCGGCTTCCAACACGCGCTGATTGAAGCGCAATGCCTGCGAGGCCTCACCGACAATCGCCGCCACCGCTTCAAGGTCGTGCCCGTGTGCGCGTCGTGCGGCGTCCAGCAACAACCTGGCAGACGCTGCCCCGAGCACCGTTGCCAACTCGCCTTCAATCGCAGTTTCCAGCTCGGCAGGCGCAAGTCGGTCGCGCGGTGCCTGCGGGATCATCTCGGCAACACGAGTCTCTGGCAAAAAGCGCAAGGCCACATCACGCAAGGTGCCGAAGTCCAGCCCAGTGGGGCGTGTGACATGCGTCGACGGGCGACGTAGCGCCCAGATCAGGGTCAGCGTGGTTGCACCAAATAGACTGACGACCACGGCACGAGTGGTCCGATTCCAGCCCGATAAACCAAGGAACTGGTCCGGCATCAGCCAGGAAAGGGCTGCGGAAGGTGACCTTCGACCCCGCCCTGCCATCCGAACGCGTCGATCAAGATCGGAACCAGGAGTATCCTGCACCACAGCGCAAAGCCGAAAAGCAGGCCCGCCAGCACGGCGCGCGGTGGCATGCGCGGCGCCCACACCGCGAAGCCCAGGGCTGGCGCAATGGTCGCAACGGCAGAGAACGACAGCGCCCCGATGTCCGCAAGCGCCTCGGCACCCGCCAACGTGCGGCTATAGGCCCAAGCAAGCAGGATCACTACGAGGATGATCACGCGCCGCTGCAGCAACACGCTGCCACGTAGGCTGCGACCGTCCCGCGCCGCCCACGGGCCACGTAACAGCAACGGGGCAACCAGGTGGTTGCCGATCATCAAGCTCAGCGCGAGCGTTGCCAGAATGACCATCCCGGTTGCCGCCGACAGCCCGCCAAGAAATGCGAGCACCGCCACCGACTCCGCACCGACAGACAGCGGCAGCGCCAGCACGAACATGTCGGAGGCCACACCCAAGGGTGCAAGCATCTGCATGCCCGCCATCGCCAACGGCAGGATCGGGATACCGATAAGCACCATGTACAGTGGAAACAGCCAGCGCGCGGTCGCCAGATGGCGTGGATCGCGACACTCGACGACCCCGACGTGGAACTGATGCGGCAAGGTGAACATGGCCAGCACGCCCAGCAGGATCAGCGACGGGAATCCGGCGGCACCTTCGGCGTCCACCGACATCGACATGCCCAGATCAAACCGCGTCCAGACAAAGATGCCCAGTACCGCCATCGCCCCGAGTTTCAACAGCGACTCGACCGCCATCGCCAGTACCAGGCCACGATTGTGCTCCGAGGCGTTCGCACTGCGAGTTCCGAACAGCATCGCGAACAATGCCATCGCCAAGGCGACGTAAAGCGCACTGTCCTGCCACGCCGGGCGCTCGTTGGTTGCCGCCATGGTCAGCAACGAGAAGCTCATGGCGACGGCTTTCAGCTGCAAGGCGATGTAGGGCAACACACCCAGCACGGCAATCAAGGTCACACCCGCCGCCAGCGCCGAGCTGTTGCCCAGGCGCGTGGCGATCAAGTCAGCAAGCGAGGTTGCGCGATGCGCCTGTGCCAGACGAACCAGCTTGAGCAGCAGCCCGATCCCGAATACGAAGAGCAGGATCGTGCCGATGAAGGTCGGTGGCAGCCACCATCCCGACCGGGCTGCCTGGGTGACCGTCCCGTAAAACGTCCAGGAGGTGCAGTAAACCGCCAGTGACAGGGCGTAGACGAGTCCCCACCGACGTTCCAGCAATTGCGGATACTTCTCGCCAAGCAGCGCCGCGCCGAACAGCAAGCCCAGCCAGACGACGCCCGCCGATACCAGCAACAGCTCAGTCAGCACGCGCGGTGTCCGACGCGCAGGCGAGGTTCGCGAAAGTGGTGCTCAAGGTCCGCGGATGCCAGCAACCCCACCACGTTGGCTCGCGCAGACCATCACACACCCAAGCGACGCAGCGCCGCATCCAGCCACTGCATCTGCACACCGTCACGCGTGTCGTAGTCCGCACCCGAGTACCCCCACCAATCCCAGCACGCCTTCGGATTCAACGGCGCGAAGCTCGCGCGCGTCTGCGGGTACAACACGACGACATCATTGGCCTGGGCCCACTCATTGAAGCCCGCACCACTGACGAACGCCTCACCCACCTTGTCGACATTCTGATCGCATCCGTGGAAGGCCACCAGCAGGCCGCAGCGACCCTGTTCGCATTGGGAAGGCACGAACACATACCCTTCGTCGGCCAGCAACGGGTCGACCTCGCCGTCCAGCAATTCGGCCTGCTGAAAACGGCGCAGCGAACCCGTGGCCGCCACCGCCGGCTTCACGCCGTCGCCCAACCAGTGCGCGAAAAACAGCCCCGCGGTATCCACGCCGCAGGCGGCGACAAAGGGCGCCTTGGCCTCGCTGCATTCACCACCTTCGCCTGCGGTCGACAGCACGTGCGGCAAGGCATGGGTGAATTCAGTCGTCAGATGCATGGAAGCGTCGCTTTGCAGCAAAGCATAGAGCGCTTCCGTGGCGGCTCCCACTTGCGGCACGACGGTGGAATCGGCACTGCCATGGAAGACAAACACCTGATCACCCTGCAACCCCGCGAGCGGCGCAATCTTGCCGTCCGCCGCCCTTTGTCGAACCTGCGCCGCCAGCTCGGCTGCATCCGGTGCGGAGGGCGTCGCGCGCATGCAAACGGACAGGGCGGTATTGAGATCCCCCTTGGCGCAACCATACGGTCCGCCCGCAACCAAACCCGCCGCCTGAATGCGGTCAGAGAAAACCAGGTGGGCCTGAGTCGCCATGTACGCGCCGGAGGACAAACCGGCTACCGCAACGCGTTGGGCATCGATCTGCAGTGCAGGCAACGCCGCGGACTCTGCCGCGGAACTGCCGCAGCCGCTGATCATCTGCACGGTGACAACCGTGCCAACAGCGAACACAAGCGCACGTGATCGTGGATACATCGTTGCTCTCCCTGCTGAAACAGCAACGGGCCGAGGAGATCCCGACCCGTTGCAAAAAACGCAAACCAACCGTTTCGACTTAGAAGTCGTAGCTTGCCGTCAATGACACCGTGCGCGGCGCACCGTAGAAGCCGGTCAGGATACCGAGCGCACCGATGTTGTAACCGGTGGTTCGGTATTCCTTGTCGGTCAGATTGCTGCCATCCAGCGTAAAGCGCCAGGCACCCGCGGTCTGATAGATCAGGCTGGCCGACAGCAATCCGTAACCTTCCTGCTTGATATCCTCAGACAGGTCGGTGGTCGGGTAAACCTCGCTTTGATAGCCATAGGTCAGGCGCGCACTCAGGTTGCCACCCGAGGCCAGACCATGGCTGTAGATGCCCGACACCGCGCCGGAGAACTCGGGCGCGTTGGTGAACTTCTGCAGGCCCAGGTCCGCCACGTCGACACCATTGGTGATGAACTCGTCGTAGTTCGCATCCAACCAAGCCAAGTTACCCTGCAGCGTGAAGCTGTCGGTGAGCAGCGCCTGATATTCCAGCTCAACACCTTCCACCGTACCGGCACCCGCATTGGTGAAATCGCCAAAGAAGGCGGCCGGATCGCTGCCGGGAATTTCCGTGAACACCGACAACTGGATGTCTTTGTAGTCGTTGTGGAAATAGGCCAGATTCAGAAACAGACGGTTGTCGAGGAACGCGTTCTTGGCACCGATTTCGAAACTGGTGACCTGCTCGTCTTCAAACGGCAAGCGCGAACGCGGAACCGCGGTGGCCTGGGCGCGGATGTTGAAACCACCCGACTTGAACCCGCGGCTCGCCAAGGCGTACAGCAACACGTTATCGCTCATCTGGTAATCCAGCGAAATCTTCGGCGAGAACGCATCGAAGCGCTTGGAGTCCTCGAAATCCGCCGCCACCAGACCATTCGGCGTGCTGAAGGTCGCGTCGGTGTAGCCGATGTTGTAGACGTCAGCCGCCTTCTCTTCCGATGTATAGCGGCCACCCAGTGTCAGTGCCCACTGCGGCGCGAAATCCCAGGTGAACTCGCCGTAGACGGCGATGCTGTCGGTATCGACGGTACCCTGCGTGTCACCAAAGCTCAGGTTGAAGAAGTTGTTCAGTACCTGACCACCGGCCGAACCGGTGAAGTAATACAGACCGGTCACACCGCGGATGTCGCCACCGCCGTCATAATTGAGCTGGAATTCCTGCGACAGCTGGTCATCGCTGTAGAACGCCTTCACGTCGGCAATCTTGTTCGGCAGGGTGTCGAAATCGATGTTGGTTTCGGTATCCGACTCACGGTAGGCGGTGACGGACTTCAGATCCCAGGAATCACCCAGGTTCCAGCCCAAAACCATCGAGGCGCCCTGCATGCTGGTGTCGTTGATGTTCGGCATGCCGTTGCGCACGTCATAGCGATCATCCAGCGGCAACACACCCGGAGCAAAGCGATTGGCGTCAAGCATCTGCGCGCCGCGCACACCGGACTGATCGTCCATCCAGTCGGCAGTGAAACGCGCGTAGAAATCCTCGTTGCCGACGTAGCCGAGGGTGGCGCGTGCCGCCAGAATTTCCTTATCGGAAACTTCCTGTCCGGTGTTGACGTTCTCGCCGTAGCCATCGCGACTCAACGATGCCACCGCAAAGCGACTGACCCAACCGTTGCCCAGCGGCAGATTGATGCTGGCCTTGGTATCCAGCTGGTTGTAGCTGCCGTAGGTCACGGAAGCCTTGCCGTACATGTCCTCTTCCAAGGGCGAGGAGATGTACTTGATTGCACCACCGATGGTGTTCTTCCCGTACAGCGAGCCCTGCGGACCACGCAACACTTCGATGCGCTCGACATCGAACACATCCAGCAATGCGCCCTGCGGGCGAGCGATGTAGACATCGTCAAGGTATAGACCGACACCCGGATCAACACCCCAGAGCGGATCGCTCTGACCCACGCCGCGGATATAGGCGGTGATCGTGCTGCTGGAGCCGCGCGCGGCGTAGACCGTCAGGTTGGGAACCACGGCATCGAGGTCGCTGAGATCTTCGACATCCATCGTGTCCAGCGTCTCCGCGGTGAACGCGGTCACTGCCACCGGCACTTCTTGCAGGGTTTCTTCGCGCTTGCGCGCCGAAACGGTGATCGAGTCCAGCGTTGCGGTCGCAACCGCCTCGTCATTCTTGCCTGCTTCCTGCGCCTGCAACGTAACGGGCGCGGCCAACAGGACGGCAATGGCAAAACAAAGCGGATGACGCTTCATGTGGAATCCCCTCCCAGGGTGATCTTGAGGTCTGTCGACGACCGGATGGTCGCGATGCTGCGCAGACTACGCAGCGAAGGGATTTACGAAACGTGTACCTTCGTACAGTGCCGACAGGCAGGGTGCTGCGCGTCCACACCATCGCAGTCGACTTCGCGAAGGTTGCTGAACTCGATCCGCGCCGTCGTTCCCTGCCCCGCCTCGCTGAACAGTCGCACGGGCCAGCCAAACCGACTCGACAAACGGCGGACGATAGTCAGACCCACCCCTTGACCACCGGGCTTGCGCATGCCGCCGCGAAAGTAGGGATCGAAAGCCTGTTCCAGTTCCTCCGCGCTCATGCCGACACCGGTATCGACGATGTCGACGTGATCGCCGTCCACCACGACCGTCACCGACCCGACATCCGTGTACGCACAGGCGTTACGCAACAGGTTGGAGGCGATGACCGAAAGCACGCGCGGCGACCCACGCACAAAGAACGGATGCGCGATCCGCAGCCCCAGCGCGAGGCCCTTGGCGGAAGCGATGGGCTGCAGCTTGTCGAGCTCTTCCTTCAACAAGGTCGCGACACAGATATCTTCCTCCGGCAGTCCGGAATCGTTCTCGCGCGCAAGAATCAGGAACGACTCGATCAAGGCCTCCATGTCGCGCGCTGCAACCCGGACGCGCTCGATCTGACGCAGCGAATAGTCGGACTGCGGCTCGCTCGCCAGCAAATCGCAGGCGATGCGGATCACGGTCAGCGGGCTGCGCAACTCGTGCGATGCATCACGGGTGAAGTTGCGTTCGCGCTCCACGAAGGCATCGATGCGCGAGGCAAACTCATGCAGTGCATGCGCCAGCACCTGAACCTCGCCTTCCACATCCAGCGGCAGGTGTTCGGGCTTCAGCGCCTCGATCTCGGGCAGCTTGGGGTCCCATTGCTTGACCAGATTGGCAAGCCAGATCACGGGCGAGACGGCACGGCGGGAGATCCGGTAGGTCAGGAAAGCAATGACGTAAATGACGACCAGCACCAGCACGAGGGGAACGGCGCCGAAGTAGAACGCCAGGGCGTTGACTTGATCCTGGTCGAACACCAGAACGAGACGGCCCTCGGGCTGCACATCAACCAGCACCAGCCAGCCGCCATGGGCCTGCGCCAGACTGTGATAACCAGGCTGTAGCTGCCGCAAATGACTGGGCAGCTCGACAATGTCGTGCCCAGGCTGCAGAAGATAGCCGCGCATGTTGTAGGTATCCGGCAACGACGCCGCCGGATCCATCGCAAACCGCTTCCAATAGTGCCCGGCTTCATCCACCAGTGCACGCTTGATCAGCACATCCTTCAGGACCGCCGACGCGCCGTAAACACCCAGGATCGTGGCGCCACTGATGGCCGCCACCTGGACGATGAACGCAGCCCAGATCTTGCGGCGCAATCCACGCGAATTGGGCATTCAACTCTCCTGCGTCGGCAATCGATCAGGCCGGAACCATTCGGCTCCGGCAAAGGTAAGCACGACAGCCTCGTGGAAGACTTTCGGGCCGGAATAATCGACCTGATTAGCGCGATGTGTCAGCTCGCCAACCGTTAGCCCCGCTCCCCTGGCGGGAGAGGGGTTGAGAAGGGGAGCCGCGCCAGACTTAACGCTTCACCCTCTCGCTCCCTCTCCCCGCAAGGGGAGAGGGGCTGACACATCGCGCCAATCAGGTGAACTATTGCCCAAGGAAGCGGTGAACAATGGACGGTCAAGCCGGATTTGCAGCCGATTCCCTTTCAAGTCCGACAGACTCCTAGCCGACCCGACGAGTGGGTTCGGTTTCCAGTTCCGCCAGTCGATAGCCCGCACTGTGAATCGTATGAAGCAGTTGCGACTTGAACGGCTTGTCGATGATCTTGCGCAAATTGTAGAGGTGACTGCGAAGCGTGTCCGAATCCGGCAAGCCATCGCCCCAGATCTCACGTTCGATATCGCGTCGACTGACCACCCTCGGCGACTCGCGCATCAGGATCGTCAACAGGCGCAAGGCAATCGGCGACAACTGCAGTTCCTGCCCCGCACGCGTCGCGCGCAAGGTGGCGGTGTCCAGCACCAGATCAGCCACTTCGAGGACCTCGGCACTGACCTGACGACGGTCGCGGCGAATCAGCGCACGGATACGTGCTTCCAGTTCCTGGATCGCAAACGGCTTGACCAGATAGTCATCCGCCCCGACTTCCAGACCGCGCACCTTGTCATCCAACGTGTCACGTGCGGTCAGCATCAGGACCGGGGTCGACTTCTTAGCCTCATTGCGCAGGCGCCGACAAACCTCCAGCCCATCCATCCGCGGCAACATCAGATCGAGCACGATGACGTCGTAGCTGCCTTCGGTCGCCAGACGCAGACCGTCGCTTCCGTTGCTCGCGTAATCGACGCCGAAGCCCTTGCGCTCCAGGTATTCACCGACCATTTCCGAGATGTTGCGGTTGTCTTCAACCAGCAGAACCAACCCTTGGGACTCTTCGCGTGCCTTCATTGCCCAGCTCCAGCGTGGTTATTCACGAGCGTGAATATGCAGAGCGGGCGGTGAGGCAAGTGTGAAGTCGCACACACGGCGATGCGCCGCCGTGATCCCCCACTCAGAACGGGATACGCCCACGCAGAACGTCGCGATACATCACCCAGTCGCCCATCAGCGACCACAGTGGATAGCGAAACGTCGCCGGACGGTTGTGTTCGAAAAAGAAGTGCCCGACCCACGCAAAGCCGTAGCCGCACACCGGCATCGCCCACAGCAAACGCCAGTCCTGCCATCCCAAGGCGAGCACCAACAACAGCAGGACGCCCGTACTGCCGATCACATGCAGACGCCGACATGTCCGGTTTTGATGTTCCCCAAGGTAGTAGGGATAGAACTCGGCAAAGCTCCGGAACGGCGCTGGCGCCTGCATCGAACGCGTCATGTCCGACCACCTGCTCGTTCATCGCGCTTGACCTGATTCCACAAGCCTTCCTGCGCGGCCAGATCGAGCTCGGCAAACACCAGACCCTGTGCCTCGGCGAGCGCTTCCATCGCGCGGAAGCGCCGTTCGAACTTGCGGTTGGCACGGCGCAGCGCGTTGCCTGCATCCACCTTCGCATGGCGCGCCAGATTCACCGCCACGAACAGCACGTCGCCAATTTCGTCTTCCAATGCGTCGGTACCCACGCCATGCGCCCATTCGACACGCACTTCCGCCAGTTCTTCCTGCAACTTGGCGATGACCGGCGTCACATTGGGCCAGTCGAAGCCCACACTGGCGGCACGTTTCTGCAACTTGTGCGCACGTTGCCACTCGGGCAGACCCTGCGTGATACCCGCCAGCGCACTGCGATCCGCATGGCCCTTGGCCTCGCGCTCTTCGCGCTTGCGCGACTCCCATTGCGCCAGCGCGCCGTCCGCATCACTCGCTTCGCGATCCTCAAAGACATGCGGATGACGCCGGATCAGCTTTTCGGTAATCGCATCGACCACATCGGCGAAGGCGAAGTGTCCCGCTTCCTCTGCCATGCGTGCATGGAACACGACCTGCAGTAGCAAGTCGCCCAACTCATCGCGCAATTCGTCGAAGTCACCCCGCGCAATCGCGTCGGCGACCTCGTAGGCTTCTTCGATGGTGCAGGGCGCAATGCTCGCGAAAGTCTGCTCCAAATCCCACGGACAACCGCCATCCGGATTGCGCAACTGCGCCATGATCGCGAGCAATCGCGGCAAGCCCTTGGGCTGTGACAGCACGCGCTGCAATGCTTCCGCCTTGCTCACAACCACTCCCTCCAGGGTAGGTCCGAATCGGCCAGCGCAATGAAATCCGGGTTGATCAGACTGTCGCGCTGGTTGTAGCGCAAGGGCTCGCCCTGCAGATCCAGCACGACACCACCTGCGCCTTCCAGTACCGCCTGCCCGGCCGCGGTATCCCACTCGCCGGTCGGCCCGAAACGGGGATACAGGTCGACCACGCCTTCGGCCAGTCGACAGAATTTCAGCGAGGAGCCCAAGGGCTGCTGCAGCGGCGTCGACAGCTTGCCGATCAGGGCCGCACTGGCCGGATCGAGATGCGAGCGCGACACCGCCACGCGCAAGGGCCGGGGCGCGGGTCGACGAACCGCGAGCAGCACATCCGGCCCGCCATCGGAACGCAAGCAAGAAGCGATGCCCGGCTCGCCCCAATACAACTGATTCAACACCGGCGCAAACACCACACCAAACACCACGCGACTGCCTTCCACCAGCGCGATGTTGACGGTGAACTCGCCGTTCCGTTTGACGAATTCGCGCGTGCCATCCAGCGGATCAACCAGCCAGAAGCGCGACCAGGCGCGACGCGATTCGATGTCCTGCGCGGCGGATTCCTCCGACAGCACCGGCCACTCCGGTGTCAGTGCCTGCAAGCCGTTGACGATGCAACGATGCGAGGCCATGTCCGCCTCGGTCAGCGGACTGTGGTCCTGCTTCTCCTGCACGGAAAAATCGCCGCCGTAGATGCGCAGGATGTGATCACCCGCCCGATAGGCCAGAGCGATCACCGCCTCGCGCAAGCTCGCATCGATGCTCATCGAAGCGCTCTCACGCGCAGGTACTCGCGCACAATGAACATCGCCGCCAGCGCACGACCGTCCGAACAATCGTCACGCAGCATCAATTGATCCAGCGCATCCAGCCGCCACGGCACCACTTCCAGCGGCTCAGGCTCATCGCCGGGCAGACGTTCGTCGTACAGATCCTCCGCCAGCACCAGCGTGGTCAACTGGTTGAAGAACGTGGGCGACATCGACAACTCGCGCAGCACGGTCAAACGCCGTGCCCCAAAGCCTGCTTCTTCCTTCAGCTCGCGATTGGCCGCCTGCAGGGCCGTCTCGCCCGGATCGATGCGACCGGTCGGCAATCCCAAAAGATACTGGTGCAGACCCGCCGCGTATTCACGCGTCAGCAGCAGCGTCTGATCGTCACGCAAGGCGGCGATGACGACACCACCGAAACCACGCGGCTTCATGCGCTCGAAGCGCCGTCGCGCACCGTTGGAAAACTCCAGGTCCAACTGCTGGATCTGAAAGCGCCCGCCATAGTCGACATCATGGATGGCGTGAATGATCGGCAAGGTTCGTTCGTCAGTCATGGGTTCCTTCCCGCCAATGACGCAGCTGCTGCAAGACCTGCGCGTGCAGGGACGGCGTACCGGCCAGCACGGTTCGGGTCTGCAAATCCAGTGGATTGCCGTCGAGATCGGTGAACACGCCACCGGCTTCGCGCACGATCACCGCCAGCGCGGCGATATCCAGAATGTTCACATCCGACTCGACGACCACATCCAGCGCACCGCGCGCCAACAGGTGGTAGTGGAAAAAGTCGCCATAACCGCGCACCCGGGATACGTTCTGAACCAGGCCTGCCAAGGCCCGCCAACCGCGCGACGAACCGGCCAGCGACTTCAGATTGCCGGTCGACAGCGTGGCCTGAGCCAACTGATCGATCGCGGCCACACGAATCGGTTGTCCGTCCATCCAGGCACCACCTCCGCGCACTGCCCAGGCCGTTTCACCGAACGCGGAGGCGTGCGACACGCCCAGCACCAGTTCGCCTCGATACATCAATGCAATCTGGGTGGAAAACATCGGATAGCGACGCACGAAACTCTTGGTGCCGTCGATGGGATCGACCATCCAGAGGAAGTCGCTCTCGCCGGAGTAGCCGTGTTCCTCACCAAAGATCGCGTGGGTGGGAAAGGCGCTCTGCAGCACCTCTCTGATCACCTGCTCGGACTCGATGTCGGCACGGGTTACCGGACTGGCGTCCGCCTTGAGAACGACATCGACACCGGCACCGTAGTAGTGGTTGATCAACTCACCGGCGCGTTGCGCCGCGTCGCGCGCAACCTGCAAGGCGTGCTGAAGAAACGCGTCGCTCAAAGGATCGTTCACGGCGCGCTTCCAATCAGTTTTGCCTCCAGTTGGAACAGCGAACTGCCGTCGGATTGCGGTTGACCGATATAGGCCAGAGCCTGTTGAACCTGCGCGTTACCGTCGCGCGCCAGCAGACGGGCGCTGGCCTTCAGGCCGCTCAGGTCCGCGCTGAACTGTCCTTGCTCGATCTGCAAGGGGCCACCACTATCGGTGACCGTTCCGACAATCCGACCGTCGTTCTGCCGCTCGAAGCGCACGCGCACGTCGCCCAGATTGGCCTGCGCCGCGCCCATCACGGCGGCATCCTTCCACACGGCGTCACCGCTCAGTGCGGTGGGAAACAGGTGATTCAGCTCGGCGTTGGCCAATTCAATCTGCAGCTGGCCCAGCATCTGCAAGGCTGGCGTGTCGATCAGACCGGCCAAATGCTCAGCCGGAAGACGCAGCGAGACATCGCGCAGACGGATGACCTGATCGCGCCCGGCATCCACGAAGCCCTGTCCTGCATAGACCTCGCCGCGCAAATCCAGATCGACCTGAACACGCTGCTGCAACAAGCCCATGGGGTGCAGGTGCCAGTCCAGCGGACCCAAAACCTTGCCACGCCAACTGAGCTGCGCGGCATGTCCATTCACCAGGCTGCCTTCCACGCCTTCCAACTGCAACGGCGCTGCGGCGGGCAACAACCAGGCAACCCAGGCGCGCGCAGGCACCAGGTGAAACAGCGCCGCCAGCCCAAGGACGGACACCAGCAGCAAGATCAACAATCCTTTCAACAGACGCATGGTGTCCCTCCCATCAAACAGAAATTCAAGGTGATTCCGCCAGCCCGACGCGCGCGTCCACCTGTCCGGTAGCACCGGTACTTTGCGCGGACAATTCGATGATGCGTGTCCCATGGCTGCGCGAGAGTGATTCCAGCCATTGCACCAGGGCATCGAACGACGCCTGCTGGAACACCGCGCTCACGCGACCGTCCGAGGTGGGCTCCACGCTCAACAAGGCACTACCCAGTCCATGCTCGCGAGCCCCCGCATCGACACGACTCAACAGCGAGCGACGGTCGACCGTCTGCGACGACCCGCCATCCTGGGCACGACGTTCGGCCAATTCCGCCGCCGCGCTCTGCATCCAGCGCAGGCTGGCATCGGCAGCGGCCGTCTGCGCGCGCAGGCTGTCGCGTGATCGCTGCAAGGGCAGCCAGATTGTCGCGTACATCAGCAACAAGGCCGCCAGTGCCGCACCGACGGCAAGCACACGCTGATCACGCGGACCCAGCCCGGACCACCACATGCGGAACGCGTTCATCGTGCACCTCCACGAATGCGCAGACGCCCTTCCACGACCCCCTTACCGGGCGTGACCCCCGACAGCTCAACCGTCAGTCCCGGCAAGGCGGCCAGTGATTCGCGTACGCCATCGAGGGTTGTGACATCTCCGGATGACAAGGTCAGCTCAAGACTACCCGCCCGATAGTCGACGGCTTGCAAGGTATAGCGCGTACTGCCTGCCAACACTGGCGAGATCTGCGCCAGCAGTGCCAGGGCGTCGTCGCCACCGCTGGCGCCACGGCGCAGTCGATTCAATTCCGCTTCGAGTTGGGTACGGGCATCGACCACCTGCGCAATGCCGGGCACCGCCTCGCGAAGCAGGTTTGCCATCCGCTGCTGGGTGTCGGCGAGTCGGGTCTGGAGTTGTTGTCGTTCGATCAGCCCGTTCAACAGCAGCAGGCCACAGGCGAGCACTGCCGCCCACCCGGCGCGTTTCCACCATTGCTCGACATCGCCCGACGCGGCGCGCACGGCAAAGTCCTGCTGCAACAGATTGCCGAAGACCATTCGCTTGTCGTCCGGCGCCGCCGTCGACAGCGACAAACACAACGAAGCCGGTGCTTCCGCCAGAGTCCAACGCCCTGCACCCAGCAGGCCGTCAAGCGTCGCGGTCGACGCCTCACTCAAGCCGCTTGCACTGAATACGGTGATACCCTCGGCAGACGCCAAGGGCAAGGCCTTCAGCAGCGCAGGCAGCGCGCTTTCCTCACCGACCACGACCGCCGATGGTGGCGAAGGCCGCAGCAGCACTCGTCCAGATTCGAACCACAACAGCGCCCCGCGCTCGGCGGGCAGGACTTCCGCCTCCGAGCAGGCGACGCGAATGCTCAGACCGCGTTGAGTCAGGCCATCCAGAACGGCACGCAGACGGTCGCGATCCACAACCCTGACCACCACCTTGTCGGGCTCGTCCTCCGCTCCCAGCGCCACATGAACTTGCTCGACCGGTGCAACGAGGCGGTCTTCGATCGCGAAAGGAACGGCCTGCCGCAGCGTCTGCAAGGAGCGCGACAGCCTTGGCGTTTCCAGTCGCAGCACCCACTCGGCTGGCAACAGGAGGCAGCGCACCACCGTACCACTCGACGGCCACTCTCCCTGACGGACGGTCTGACCACCGACCGCGCACCACTCGACACGGTCATCGGCAAACAGTCGGAGAATGACTTCGGTGGTCATGGAGGGATGGGCTTCCTGCGATCCTGTGAAGAGTCCAATGCGAGACATCGGCACCCGCGACATAAGGTCGGCAGTGTAGCAAGGACGCCGTTCAGCAGCCGCGCCAGGCACCGCACCCGCGCGTCACGCTGCTACCAGTTGCCACGCACGCGACCCAACACCCTTACCCCACCCTGCTCCCGCGCCAACAACGATGAAAAGCGGAATGGGATGCCGTCCAGCAGGATCGCCGACTCAGCCACAAAGTAATGACTGCCCACATCCAGCCC
Organism: Lysobacteraceae bacterium; assembly: GCA_041395245.1. Classification (GTDB taxonomy): domain Bacteria; phylum Pseudomonadota; class Gammaproteobacteria; order Xanthomonadales; family Xanthomonadaceae; genus Aquimonas. The sequence goes on along the minus strand of JAWLAY010000005.1, from coordinate 126,839 downwards.
ATGCTGTGCGACAGGACCGATCTGCAAACGGGCCAACTCCGCCATAACCGCATCCAGATTGGTGTAGTTGGCCTTGCCATCGCGCGCCAGTTGGCGCGCCTGCTGGAAGGAAATGCCGTCGGCCAGCGTCATCCACAACTCGGGCGGGGCCATGTTGAGGTTCACGCCGGTGTCGGCCGGCAAGGCGCAAATGAAAGGCTGGAGTTTCCGCCAGTAGTCGGCGTTCATGGCGGGCAGTTGACGGAGTTCGGAGACGTGCACCAAGCCACGATTGGCCGCGCGACGCGAGGGCGTCATCGCCAGCAGGGCGATGTCCTCGGCACCGCCGGTGCGCGGAAGGCTGTCGATATCGATCCAGTCGAGCATCTGTGGCAACAACTGCGGCGGAAGCCCCAATACCTGCAGCAAGCGCTGCATGCGCGCCTGCATCACGCTGTCACCCTGCCCGTTGCGCAGCAAGGCGTTGACATTCAGGCAGCCACCCAGTTCACGCAGCTTGCCCTGCACCCGCCCGTTGGGTATTTCGGTCGGCGACATCGGCGTCGCCCAGGAGTCACTGGCGGAATCAACCTCGCCGTTGGCCAGCACATCCTGGATCAGTACCTCGCTGGCCCAGGCCTCCAGCGCCTGCTGCATCTGCCAGGCCTGTTCGGCACGCAGTGCATTGCGGGTTCGCGCGGTCGCGGTTTCGGCGCGATCAATGCCCGCCATCATCAACACACTGCCCAGCGCAACGACGAGCAGCGCAACCAGCAAAGCAACACCCTTCTGGCGAGCCATCGCAAGGACGTTCATTGCCAACCACCGGGCGTCAGCTCGATCAGGCGTCGGATTTCGCCCAAGGATCGGGTCTGCAAGCGCAACTCCACAGCCAGCGGCAAAGGCTCGTTTTGACCATCGATGGGCCAGTGATCGGTCTCCCGCCCTTCGCGGCTCCGGTAGCGAAGCTGCATGCGACCCAGGTCCGGCAAAACCTCCAGCACCTCTGGTCGACTGGCGGGGGCACGATCCAGCACCCACCAGCGAGCACGCTGCCAGCCGTCCTTTTCGCGCCGCCAGGCGACCCGTTCCAGTTCGGAGCGCGCTTGCTGAAGGCCATTCGAATAGCCTGCGCGCGTCAGCTCAATACTATCGGAGTTGCCCATCAAGGCCGGCATGACCTCACCATAGCCATCGCGCACCGGGCGCAATACCGCCGACCGCACATCGCGCTCGAACATCTGCATGGCCATCTGCAAACGCGCCAGCTCGTCCGACGCTTGGTCGAGCTGCTCGCGACTGCGCAACACCGCGCTCAGACCGCCATAGGCCAGCGTCGACACCACGGCAAACAGCGCCACCGCGACGACCACTTCGAGCAGGGAAAACCCGTGTTGCGCGGCGCGCACGGGGCTGCGGCCTGGCAACCGGCGTCTCATAACGCGACAAAGGCCGTCAGATGCGCCACCGGCGACTCGTCGGCCGCGTCGGCAAACACCTGCATCTCGATCCGGCGCAGACGCGACAGGTCGGTGGATTCGACGTCCGCGCGCCAGATCCACTCGCGCCCTGCCATGCGCTCCTGGCCATTGTGTTCGCCGATCTCGGGAACGCCGTTCAAGCGCAATTCGGCGACCGCGTTGGCGGCAACCCACTGTGCCAGCGTCGATTCGCGCTGGTGGTGCAGATGGTCCGCCTGCAAGCCAGCGAGTTTCACCAGCGCCACCAGCGACAGAGACAGCACCAGCAGCGCGATCAGCACTTCCAGCAAGGTAAAACCCCGCTGCCGCGGTTCAAGGCGAAACATCGTTCGACTCCAGAAGGATTTCACCGTTGGCGTGCGCCTGCAGGTGCCACTCGGTACCGACGTCAGCGTGCGTCAGCCAGAGATCCAATGCGGTCATTTCACCCGAGTCGAAACACACCCACTGCGGCAATTCGGGCAACACCTCATCCAGCGACAGCGCTTCGCCGTCGCGCTCTATCCGCCATTGCATGCCCTCATCCAGCGTCCGCAGGCGCAAGGCTTCGAGCGGGGCGCGCTCAACGCCGGTCAATTGCTCTAAACCGACCCAGCTTTCGCCGCTGAAGTAGACGAACTCCCACTGCGCCGAGGCCATCCGCAAACCGACTTCGCGCCCGGTCACCACGCTTTGCTCGCAGGCCAGTTGCAGCAATGCCTGCAGACGATTCGCCTGATTCTCCAACTGGCGCGACGCCACGCCGGTCACCGACAACCCAACCACCGTCGCCAGCACCGCGAGAATCACCAGAACCACCAGCAACTCGATCAGCGAAAACCCGGCCTCGCCACGCACTGTCGTTTTGGACATGCGGGCTGGCGAACCCGCCCTCATGCGGATGCCGCGCCAGACAGAAGCCATGACGGGCGGACGCGCATTCTCAACCGCCCGACGTGCGTCCGATGTCGGCATTGGGACCCTCACCGCCCGGCGCACGATCCGCGCCCAGCGAATACAGATCGATACCGCCGTTGGCACCCGGATTCAGAAACACGTAGTCGCCGCCCCACGGATCTTTCGGCAACTCGCGAATATAGCCACCAGCGCGCCAGTTGGGCGCTTCGGGCAGGCCCGAGGGTTTCGCATTCAAGGCACGAAGACCTTGTTCGGTACTCGGATAGACGAAATTGTCGAGCCGGTACATCTCCAGCGCGCTGCGCAGTGTCTGGATGTCCTGCTGCGCGCGGGTGACGCGGGCCTCGTCCGGATAGCTCATCAATTGCGGCACGACCACGCCGGCGAGAATGGCGAGAATCACCACCACCACCAGCACTTCGATCAAGGTAAAACCGCGGGCGGTGGACCGTGACCGGCGAACCTGCGAACCGCGAGGTGAAGATTGGACAGGCGTTGGCGCAGGCTGGATCATGGGTCGAGGCTATCCGGAGCAATCAAACTGATGGGTGGGAGTGTAGCAAAGGCGTCTGCGAGCACTGCCGAGTGGCGGACACGCGATCTGGCCGCAGTCTGGCATCCCTGCACGCAGATGCGTGAGCACCAGCAGGACCAACTGCCACTGATCCCGATTCGCGGCGGCAAGGGTGTCTGGCTGGAAGACTTCGAGGGCAGACGCTATCTCGACGCGATAAGTTCCTGGTGGACGAATCTGTTCGGCCATGCGCACCCGCGCATCGCGCAGGCCATCGCGGAGCAGGCCTCACGCCTGGAGCACGTGCTGCTGGCCGGATTCAGTCACGCGCCAGCCATCGAACTGGCCGAGCGCCTGCTGGCCCGCGCGCCGGTCGGCCTCAGCAAGGTGTTCTACGCCGACAACGGTTCGGCAGCGATTGAAGTCGCGCTGAAAATGAGCTTCCACAGCCATCGCAATCGCGGCGATCAGCAGCGTGACCGGTTCATTACGCTCAGCAACAGTTATCACGGCGAGACGCTGGGCGCGCTCGGTGTGTCGGACATTCCCTTGTACCGTCGGACTTACGCGCCCTTGTTAATGCAGCCGCTGTTCGCGCCCAGTCCCGACCGCTGGAATGCCTTGCCCGGCGAAACCGCCGAGGCCTGCGCGGAACGCGCCGCGCTGGCGCTGGAGTCCTTGCTTCAGACCCACGGCAGGCAAACCAGCGCATTGATTCTGGAGCCATTGATCCAGTGCGCAGGTGGCATGCGGATGTATCACCCACACTATCTCGCTCGCGCCCGCCAGCTTTGCGACGCGCACGGCGTACACCTGATCGCCGACGAGATCGCGGTCGGTTTCGGGCGCACCGGAACCTTCTTCGCCTGCGAACAGGCCGCCATCCGTCCCGACCTGATGTGCCTGTCCAAGGGACTGACCGGCGGTGCCCTGCCGCTCGCCGCTGTGCTGTGCACCGAAGCGCTCTACGACGCCTTTCTGGATGACTCGCGCGAACGCGCCTTCCTGCATTCGCACAGTTACACCGGCAATCCGCTGGCCTGCGCGGCCGCGCTCGCGGTGCAGGACATCTTCGACAGTCAGCCCGTGCTGGCGCAGAACCGGACCACGGCCGCGCGCATGGCGGATCTGGCGGCGCCCCTGCGCGAACTGCCCTGGGTCGCCGATATTCGCCAGACCGGCATGGTGCTGGCCATCGAACTGGCTGGACCCGACCGCGAAGCACTGCCTGCCGCGCATCGCACCGGATTGCGCGCCTACCGGCATGCCATGGCCAACGGCGTGGTACTGCGCCCGCTGGGCGACGTGCTGTATTGGATGCCGCCCTATTGCATCGAAGACGATGCCTTGCAGCATCTCGCAAACGTGACGCGGGATGCGATCATTGTCGCCACCAAGGATCTCTAGACTTCCCCATGCGCATCACCCGCAACTACATCGAGCACGATCTGCAGGTCGGCACTCGACTGGATCTTCCCGAAGCCATTGCCACGCATCTGCTGCGCGTCCTGCGCCTGGGCGAGGGTGATGCGCTGATTCTGTTCAACGGCGACGGCAGGGATTACCAGGCGCGGATCGTCGAAACCGGCAAGCGCGGCGCGCGGGTCGATCTGCTGTCCGCCAGCGAGGTGAATGCCGAATCGCCACTGCGCATCACCTTGGCGCAGGCCATCGCGCGCGGCGAAAAGATGGACTGGGTACTGCAGAAGGCGACCGAACTGGGCGTCAGTTGCATCGCGCCGGTCTCGACGGAACGCACTGAAGTGCGCCTGGACGCCGAGCGCTCGGATCGCCGCATGCAACACTGGCAGGGCGTCGTCGCCAGCGCCTGCGAACAATGCGGTCGCGCCACCCTGCCCGCCCTCGAAGAACCGCAGCCGTTGGCGCCGTTCCTTGCCGCCCGCAAGGACTCGCCTGAGCTGTTGCTGGCGCTCGATCCGCACGGAGACCTGAGTCTGGATGCCCTGCCAAGCTCCACCTCGCTCTGTCTCGTGATCGGCCCCGAGGGCGGCCTGTCGGATCGGGACCTTGCCGCGATCCACGCGGCAGGCGGGCGTGGACTGCGTCTCGGACCCCGTATCCTGCGCACCGAAACTGCCGGACTGGCCGCCATCAGCGCCTTGCAGGCGCGCCTTGGCGACTGGCGCTGAATCGAAAATCAAAGGTCATCCATGTCCGCTTCGTCCTCCCGCACCATCCTCGCCGCCGATGTCGGCGGCACCCACGCCCGACTCGGCTGGGTTGAATTGCCCAACGACCCTTCGAAAGCACCGACTCTGCTGCACCATCTGCGCTATCGATGCGCGGAGTTCTCCGGACTGGACGCCATCGTGCGGCGTTTCATGGCCGACGCACCGCGGCAACCGCACGCGGTGGGAATTGCCTGCGCGGGCTTGCGTGTCAATGATCGAATCATCAGCCCCAATCTGCCCTGGGAACTGGATCTCGTCGCCCTGCGCGCGACCTGTGGCGATCTGCCGCTGGCCATCAGCAATGACTTTGAAGCACTCGCCAGAGCGACGCGCTGGCTACCGGCGTCGGAATGCAAACTGCTGTGCGGCAAGCCCTGTCCCGCCGACGAATCGCGTCCGCTGCTGGTCTTGGGTCCGGGAACTGGCCTAGGCGCGTCGATCCGCGTGCGCATCGCGGCCGATCACGAATTCGTGATCGCCACCGAAGCCGGACACGCAGGCTACGCGCCCGCCGATGCCGATGAAGCCGCCGTGCTGTCGCACTTGCAGAGCAAGATGGGACACGTCGCCACCGAGTCGCTGCTGTCTGGTCCCGGCCTGCTGCGCATTTATCAGACGCTCTGCGCGCTGCGCGGCACCAGCGCGAATGCCACCACGCCCGAGGCAGTGTCGTCGTTGGCGGAGCACGGCACGGATGCCTGTGCGGTGGAAGCGGTGCGTCTGTTCTGGAATGCACTGGGCAACGTGGTCGGCAATCTCGTCCTGCAGACCGGCAGTTTCGGCGGCGTTTTGCTAGCCGGTGGCGTCCTGCCCCGCATCGAATTCGGTCGTGCGAGCAGCGCGTTCGAGGCGCGCCTGTGCGCCAAGGGCAGCATGCAACCCGCCATGCAGAACGTGCCGGTCTACCAGATCGAACACGGCGAACTGGCGATCCTCGGTGCCGCCATGGCGGTGCCAGCCACGCCGTGAATTGCAACGCTACGCAGTGCCCGACAAACGGCGTGCGCTACCCCGCCTGCGCGTGCCGCTCGCGCAGCACGTCCTTCACATCGACCAGACTCAATCCTCGTGAGCGCAGCAGGACGGTGAGGTGAAACACCAGGTCGGCGGCTTCGCCGAGCAGGGATTCATCGCTTTCCGCGAGGGCGGCAATCGCGGTTTCCACGCCTTCCTCGCCCACTTTCTGCGCCATGCGTTTGGTTCCGGCTTCGAACAGGCGCGTGGTGTAGCTGCCCTCGGGACGCTGTTCATGGCGCGATTGCACCAGCGCATCGAGCTCGCCCAGAAAATCTGCCGGAGCGTCGGGAAAGCAGCTCGGTCGCTGCAGGTGACAGGTCGGGCCGTGCGGGATGGCCTGGATCAGCACGGTATCGTTGTCACAGTCGATATCGATGGCCTGCAGCGCCAGCACATGACCGCTGCTCTCGCCCTTGGTCCACAGGCGTTGCTTGCTGCGGCTGTAGAAGGTGACCTTGCCCGAAGCGAGCGTTTCTGCGAGCGCTTCGCGATTCATGTAGCCCAGCATCAACACGCGCAGATCGCGTGCGTCCTGCACGATGGCGGGCAGCAGGCCGTCCTGCTTGTCCCAGGCCAGTTCGGCCAGTTTTGCGGCGTCAACCATGTCGTACCTCGATGCCCTGCGTGCGCAGGAAGCTCTTGAGTTCGGGAATGGGCAGTTCGCCCGAATGAAACACGCTGGCGGCGAGTGCCGCGTCGACGTCGGCCTGCTGGAACACCTCGGCGAAATGCGCCGCCGTGCCTGCGCCACCCGATGCCACCAGCGGAACCTTGCACAAGGCGCGCACCGCCAGCAGTTGTTCGATGTCGTAGCCTTCGCGCACACCGTCGGTGCCCATGCAGTTGAGCACGATTTCGCCCGCGCCCAGGCGCTGCGCTTCGACCACCCAATCCAGCGTGTGCTGGCGCAGCGCGCGGGTCTTGCTCGGATCGCCGGTGTACTGCCGCACCCGCCATTCGCCGTCGGCATCCCGCAGGCTGTCGATGCCGACCACCACGCACTGCACGCCGAAGACCTCGGCCAGTTCGCTGATCAGCTCGGGCCGCTCCAGCGCAGGTGAATTGATCGATACCTTGTCGGCTCCCGCAAACAGAATGCCTTTGGCATCGGCCACCGAACGGATGCCGCCCGCCACGCAGAACGGAATGTCGATCAGCCGCGCGACACGCTCGACCCACGAGCGATCCACACTGCGGCCTTCCGGGCTGGCGGTGATGTCGTAGAACACCAGTTCGTCCGCCCCGGCATCGCGATAGCGCTGGGCGAGTTCCTCGATGGCGCCCATCACCACGTGATCGCGGAAGCGCACGCCTTTGACGACTTGCCCGTCGCGCACATCGAGACAAGGAATCAATCGACGACTCAACATGCCAGCGCCTCCGCACAGGTGAACTTGCCTTCCAGCAGCGATTTTCCGAGCACCACACCGGCCGCACCGACGGCCCGCACCGCCGAAATGTCAGCCAGCTCGGAAACCCCGCCCGAGGCCAGCACGCCCACTTCCGGCGCGCGTTGCGCGAGTGCGGCGTAGAGCGCGACATTCGGTCCGCTGAGCATGCCGTCACGATCGATGTCGGTACACAGCAGATGCCGCAAGCCCACATCACGATAGTGCTGCAACAGATCGAACAGCGCCTCGCCGGCGGTTTCGGTCCAGCCGTGTGTCGGCAAGCGCCAGATACCGTCGGCATCGCAGCGCGTATCCAGCGCAATACATAAATGCGCCGCGCCGAATTGCTTGATCCAGTGCATCACGCGTTGTGGCTCGCGCACCGCCAGACTGCCCACCACGACGCGGTCCACGCCCGCCTGCAGCAGCGTTTCGACATCAAATTCCGAGCGCACACCGCCGCCGCTCTGCACCTTCAGCGACGACTGCGCCTTGATCTCGGCCACCATGCCTGCGAGCGTGTAGCCGCCAGCCTTGGCGGCGTCCAGATCGACCAGATGCAGCCAGTGCGCACCGGCTTTCGCGTAGTCCAGCGCCAGCTCGACCGGCGTCGCCGCGTAGCGGGTTTCCTGCGCGTAGTCGCCTTGCTTGAGGCGCACCACGCGGCCATCGCGAATATCAATCGCGGGATACACGACGAAGCTCATTGACCGTCCCAATTCAGGAAGTTCTGCAGGATGCGTGCGCCCACCTGGGCGGAACGCTCCGGGTGAAACTGCGCGCCCGCGACATTGCCGCGCTGGACCAAGGCCGTGAACGACGCTCCGTGCTCGCTGCTGGCCAAGGTGTAGGGGCTGACCTCCGCCGCATAGCTGTGTACAAAATAGGCTTGCGCACCCGGCTCGATACCGGCCAGCAAGGGATGCTCGCGCGTCGGCTGCAGGGCATTCCAGCCCATGTGCGGAATGCGGATGCCGGGCGCGTCCCGCATCTTGCGAACGCGCCCCGGAATCAGGCTGAGCAGTTCGACCTCGCCTTCTTCCGAGTGGTCGAACAGCAGTTGCATGCCGAGACAAATACCCAGCAAGGGCCGTTGCCAATCATGCAGGGCGGCGATCATGCCGAGCGACTGCAGCCGCGCCATGGCGGGCTTCGCCGCGCCGACACCCGGCAGAATGGCGCGCTCGGCCAAGGCCAAACGTTTCGGGTCGGACACCAGTTCCGGCGTCACGCCCAGACGTTCGAGCGCGTAGCAAACCGAGCCGATGTTCGCGCCGCCCGAATCGATCACCGCCAGGGCAAAGGTCTTGCGTGGCATCACAGCGCTCCCTTGGTGCTGGGCAGGTCGCGCCCCTCGCGTTTGATCGCCGCCCGCAGCGCGCGCGCGACCGCTTTGAAGCAGCCTTCGACCATGTGGTGGGCGTTGTCGCCGCGCACCGCCAGATGCAGATTCAAGCCCGCCGTCTCGCACAGCGAGCGAAAGAAATGCGGCACCAGTTCGGTCGGCAATTCGCCTACCTGCTCACGCGGAAACTGACCGTCGAACACGAAGTACGGGCGACCGGAAAAATCCAGCGCGGCGCGCACCAGCGTCTCGTCCATCGGCAGCAGCAAGTCGATGCCGCTCGACGGCGCTTCGCCCTCGATGGCCGAGGCATAACGACCGATGCCGCGCTTGTCGCCCAGCGCCTGTCGCAGCGCCTGTCCAAGCGCCAGCGCACAGTCTTCGACGGTGTGGTGTTCGTCGATGTGCAAGTCGCCCGCACAACGCAGGCGCAGGCTGAAGCCGCCGTGCTTGCCGATCTGTTCCAGCATGTGGTCGAAGTAGCCCAGCCCGGTCAGCACCACCGGATCGGCGACACGATCCAGATCGACCTCTACCTCGATGCGGGTTTCCTTGGTGAGACGCTGCACCTGCGCTTGACGCGGTGCATTGGCCAACAAATGCGCGATCTCGTCCCACCCGTACAGACGCTCGGCATCGCTGGCGCCATCGGCCTGCGCGCCCGCCGTGACGCGCAGCTTGAAGCCGCGCACGCCCAGGTTGTGGGCGAACTGCATGTCGGTGTCGCGATCCCCGACCATCGCACTGCCCGCCAGATCGACCGAGCGATCCCGCAGATAGCCCATCACCAGACCCAGATTCGGCTTGCGGTCTGGATGATTCTCGTGGGCGAAGTGGCGGTCGATCAGCACCTCGCGAAAGCGGATGCCCTGCGACTCCAGTACCTGCATCATCAGATCGTGCGGCCCCTGGAAGGTCACCAGCGGATAGCTGTCGGTGCCCAGGCCATCCTGATTCGACACCATCACGAACTCGAATCCCGCGTCGCGCAGCGTCAGCAGCGCAGGAATCACGCCCTCAACAAAACGCAATTTGGGATAGCTGTCGATCTGGAAATCGGCAGGTTCTTCGATGATCGTGCCATCGCGGTCGATAAAGACGATGCGGCTCATGCAAGGGACTCCAGACACGTCAGCAGGCGATCATTTTCCTCGGGGGTTCCGACCGAAATACGCAGGCAATTCGGCAGGGCCGCATGCTTGCTGACATCGCGCAGCACGATGCCCTGCGCCAGCGTTGCGCGATACACGGCGGCCGCATCGGCAAACGCCACCACGATGAAATTGGCATCCGATGGATAGACCTGACGCACGCTCGGCAATCGCGCCAAGGCGCTGGCGAGTCGCCCACGCTCCGACAACAAGGTCGCGATGTGTTGCTGTGCGCTGCGCAAACCCTCCGGCGACAAGGCGTTCAAGGCCGCCTGCGCGCAGACCTGCGATAGCGGATATGGCGCCATGATCGCGCGCAGCACCCGGATCAGCACCGGATCGGCGATCAAGGTACCGATCCGCGCACCGGCCAGCGCATAGGCTTTCGACAGCGTTCGCAGGACCACCAAATGCGGAAACCGCGCGCGTAGCGTTACCGCAGAAGCGAGCGGACTGAACTCGCCATAGGCTTCGTCGACCACCACGACCGCACGCCCACGCAGCGCTTCCGCCACACGTTCGATCTGCTCCAGCGGCAATGCCTGCCCGGTCGGGTTGTTGGGCGAACACAAATAGACCAGCTTGACCGAGGCCGTCAGCGCCTGCGCGATCACCGCCTCAACATCCAGCGCAAACGGCGCTGCGGGATCGTCGGTGGCACGCAATGGCACTTCGCAGACGGCGGCGTTCTGCACGCGCGCACACACAGCGTACATGCCGAAGGTCGGCGGACAGATCAGTACCGCGTCTTGCCCCGCCACGCACAAAGCGCGCGTCAGCAGATCGATCGGTTCGTCACTGCCGCGTCCAACCAGCACTTCGTCGGGCGCCGCGCCATACAGATCGGCCAGCGCCGCGACCAGCGCTTCGGGCTGCGGATCGGGATAGCGATTCAGGCCACTGGCCCAAGCTTCGCCGGCCGGCGCCCAGGGCGACTCGTTGGCATTCAGAAACACCTGTCCACCCTGCGCTTCTTTGCGTGCCGAGGAATAGCCGCCGAAGCCCTGCAGATCGGGGCGAATGAGATCGAGCAGGCTCATGGGGTTGCTCCCGGCGCATCCAGACTGGCGAGTCGCAAGGTCACGGCACGCTGATGCGCGATCAAACCCTCCGCGCCCGAAATCGCCACCGCATCCGGCCCTGCCGCACGCAGGCCGCCGACGCCGACTTCCTGCACGGTAATCAGCTTGACGAAACTCGCCACCGACACGCCGCTGTAGGCACGCGCAAAGCCGTAGGTCGGCAACACATGATTGGTGCCGCTGCAATAGTCGCCCAAGGCCTCCGCCGCATACGGCCCGAGGAACACCGATCCGGCATTGCGCACCTGCGGCAGCCACTGACGCGGCGCGCCGACGTTGAGAATGAGATGTTCCGGCGCATAGTCGTTGGACACCTGCAGCGCGCTGGAAAGGTCCGGCGTCAGAATGAAGCGCGCGTGCTGCAGCGCCTGTTCGACGATGGCCTCGCGCGGCAGCGCGGCAGCCTGTCGCGCGACCTCCTCGGCCACGCGTTGCAGCAACTCGCGGTCATCGGAGAGCAGAATGACTTGCGAATCCGGCCCGTGCTCGGCCTGCGACAACAGATCGGCGGCGACGAACACCGGATTGGCCTGCGCATCGGCAATCACCAGCACCTCGGACGGTCCCGCAGGCATGTCGATGGCCGCACCGGCGGCATCGTTGGCGACCTGCAGCTTGGCCTCGGTGACATAGCTATTTCCGGGGCCAAACAACTTGTCGCACTTCGGCACGCTTTCGCTGCCATAGGCCATGGCCGCGATGGCCTGCGCGCCGCCCAGCTTGAACACCCGATGCACACCCACCTTGCGCGCTGCCACCAGCACGGCTTCGTCAGCGCGACCGTCAGAACGCGGCGGCGTGCACAGGATGATCTCCTCGCAACCCGCAATGCGCGCGGGCACACCCAGCATCATCGCGGTGCTCGGCAAGGGTGCTGTGCCTGCGGGCACATACAGCCCGACCCGCTCGATCGGACGCACCATGCGCTCGCAGATCAATTCGGGCTCGGTCGCGACCGCGTAGTCCTTCGGTGCGCCCGCGCGGTGAAAGGCTTCGAGACGCCGAATCGCCGAATCGATGGCGCGCTTCAATTCGTCCGGAACGACTTGCTCGGCGCGCTCGAACTCCGCCTCGTCGACTTCGAACTCACCGAGTTCGCAGCCATCGAAACGCCGCGTCAGGGCGCGCAGTGTACTGTCGCCATCAGCCCGCACCTGCTCGATCAGACGCGCCACGTTGTCGCGCAAACTGCTGCCGACGGCCTGCACCGGTCGCTGCAGCGCGGCGGTGCGCTGGCTGGCATCCAGCGCGTCCCAGACCTTGATGGTGAAGCGATCTGCGGTGCTCATGGCAGCATCTGCTCGACCGGCAGGACCAGCAAACGCCGTGCGCCCGCCCGCTTCATGTCTTCCAGGGTCTGCCAGTCCAGCTTGCCCTGGCGAATCACCTGCACGCTCAGCCAGTCGGCCTGGCCATCCAGCGCACAGCAACTGGCGGTTTCGCTTTCGCGCAGCAGTGCCAACACCGTCGACACGGCATCGCGCGGCGACTCGAACATCACCAGTCGTGCCTCGCGCACCTGCATCACGCCGTCCATGCGACGCAGCAGCAGTTCGCAAATCTCGGCGCGCTCGTCCTGCAGCGCTTCGACCGGTGCGGCCAGCACCGCTTCGCTTTGATGGATGACCGCCACCTCGCGCAACTGGTTGGCCGCCAGCGTGCCGCCGGTCGACACCAGATCGCAGATCGCCTCGGCCTTGCCCAGACGCGGCGCGATTTCGACCGAACCCGACAGCATCACGATGTCAGCGGCCACGCCCTGTTGCTTCAGCCAGTCGGCCAGCAAGGCCGGATACGAGGTGGCGATGCGCAGTCCCGCCAGCGTTTGCGGGCCTTCCCAGGGCATGTCCTGCGGCAGCGCAATCGACAAACGACAGCGCCCGAAACCCAGCGCGCGAATCTCCTGGAATGCCGGTGGCAAACCCTGAGCGGCGCGTTCCAGACGCTGCTCATCCAGCACGTTGCGACCGACGATGCCGAGATCGCAGGTGCCTTCCGCAATCAGACCGGGAATGTCGTCGTCGCGCACCAGCAGAAGATCGACCGGCTGTGTCTCGCCGAAACAGAACAAGCGGTCGCGGCTTTCACGAAACGACAGCCCGGCACGACTCATCAAGTCACGGGCGGGGTCGGAAAGGCGGCCATTCTTTTGCGCGGCAATCCGCAGGCGGTCGCGATTGATCACAGGGTAATTCCTTGAATGAGGTCGGCAGCGTGCCGTTGATATCGAAAGTCTTGCAGTGGAGCCGGTCAGTCGTCGGACAAGCCCAGATGTCGCGCCGCGGCACGGTAACCGCCCTCGCCCTGCATCAGGCAGCGCGCCACGCGGCCGACCGTGGTGACACTGATCCCGGTGCGGTCGTGAATCTCGCGATAGGGCATCGCCTGCAACAGCAGCGGCACCACACGCCAGCGATCTGCCAGGGCCTCCAGCTCTGCAGGCGTGCAAAGATCGACCAGAAACGCCCGCACCTCCTGCACCGATTTCAAACCGAGCAGCGCTTCGGCCAACTCGGGCTGGCGCGCCTTGGCGGCGGGGCGTTTGTTGCTGGGCGCAAGGCGCTTTTTCATGGCGAAGAATGAACCCTTCCGGCTTGGTAAGAACTAAGGAAACCGCGGTCTGAAACGGGTTTGCGGCGTGTTGCTCTGATGCATTCCAGATCACCGATCCATGTCACCACCGTTCGGCGCGACCTATCAGCACTGAAACCAACAGTCCCTCGAATGCGAGAGAGGGGCCGCACTCAGCCGCAAGCACTACCCCTCTCCCCCAACCCCTCTCCCGCAAGGGGCGAGGGGCGCTGATGCATCGCGCTGATAACGAACAGGTTTGCCACATGCTTCGTTGACAAACACCTGTGGCACCGAATCCGCATCTACATGTACTAGCGCGCTGATACATTAACTCAGAATGCGAAACCGCTCAAGCACGCGCGGCGCAGGGTTCTGTCTCCAGGTGGGAAGCGCTGATGCCGTCGATGGACTCATTCGCGCGAAGGTAACGCCCGGCTCAAGCAACAAGCTGGATCCCCGCATTCGCGGGGATGACGGAGACTTCTGGTCGCATCGATACGCCCGAACCATTGGTTTCTCGCGTGCGAGGGGATGACGTGACCCCACAGACCCTTTCCTTGCCACCCGCTTCTGGATCCCCGCCTTCGCGGAGATGACGTCACTCGAAAACATCCGCACACGAATCACCCGACTGGATCCCCGCGTGAGCGGGGATGACGTGACACCTTCATGCGCGCCCCTTGAGAACGACGCATCAATCAGCGCTTGCGAAGGAATACGCCGCATCGCGCGCTTTCTTCGCGCCAACCGACCGGCCGCGACGACAATCCGCACTTGTGCAACGATTCGAGTTCTGCGACACATCACCGTCAACCTGTCCCACCTCGCCTTCCCACGGAGACGCCTTCGATGCGCACTGCCATCTGGATCGGAACCCTGTTGCTTTGCCTCGCCCCTGTCACGCAGGCAGCGCGCCCCACACCGGGTGCGCCCAGCACGCCCGAGCAGCGCGAAGCGGCGTGGCAGCAGCATCAGCGCATGGAGGCGGCGTCGGATTTCCGTGGCCTGCAGTGGCGCAGCGTCGGGCCTATCGGGCAAGGCGGGCGCGTGGTGGATTTTGCGTCGGTGCCGGGGCAGCCCTACACCTTCTATGTGGCCTACGCGAGCGGTGGCGTGTGGAAGACGACCAACAATGGCGGGTCGTTCGAGCCGCTGACCGATCACCTTCCGAGCACCGTGATCGGTGCCATCGAGGTCGACCCGTCAGCCCCGGAAACGCTGTGGATCGGTGCCGGTGAAGCGAATGCCGCGCGCTCCAACTACGGTGGCCACGGGCTGTTTGTCAGTCACGACGGTGGCAAGACCTTCGCCCGCAAGGGCCTTACCGCCAGTGACCGCATCGCCGCCATCGTGGTGGACCCGCGCAACGGAAAGCGCGTGCTGGTCGCCGCGGCGGGCAAGCTGTATTCGCCCGGCGGGCAGCGCGGCATCTTCCTCACCGAAGACGGCGGCGAAAGCTGGACGCAAGTGCTGAAACCCCAGGACGACTGGACTGGTGCCAGCGATCTGGTCATCGATCCGACTCGCCCCGATGTGCTGTACGCCGCGCTGTGGGACCGCCAGCGCTCGCCCTGGCAGTTCACCGAAGCCGGTGACGGCTCGGGCATCTACAAATCGGAAGACGGCGGTCGCAGTTGGCGCCAGCTTGGCGGCGGCCTTCCGCACGGCGAGACCGTGGGGCGCATCGGCTTGGCCGTGGCGCGCAGTCAGCCCGACACCGTGTACGCCACCATCGACCACTGGGCAGAGCTGCCCAAAGCGCTGCGCGACCTGGGCGACCGCCCGCTCTCGCCCGAACGCCTGCGCACGATGAGCAAGGAAGACTTCCTGAAGCAGGACCCGGATGAAGTCGAAAGCTTCATCCGTGGTGCCGACCTGCCGGTCGAACTCGATGCCAAAGGCCTGCTGGCCAAGGTGCGCGACGGCTCGATCACGCTGGAACAACTGCGCAGCCGCCTTGAAGACGGCAACGCCGCGCTGTTCGACAACCCCACCTGGGGCCACACGGTCTGGCGCAGCGACGACGCGGGCGGCAGCTGGCGCCGCACCCACGACACACCGATCCGCGATGTCACCTACACCTACGGCTACTACTTCGCCGAAATCGCGGTCGACCCCAGCAACGCCGACCGCGTCTACACCATGGGCGTGCCACTGGTGGTGTCCAGCGACGGCGGCAAAACGTGGTCGGGCTATGCCAATAACGAGAGCGTGCATGTCGATCACCATGCTCTGTGGATCGACCCGAACTTTCCGCAACGACTGGTGCTGGGCAATGACGGCGGACTGGACGTGAGTTACGACGCAGGCGTCACCTGGCGTAGTGTCGACGCACAGCCGGTCGGCCAGTTCTACACCATCCACGCCGACATGGCCGAGCCCTACAACGTCTACGGCGGCCTGCAGGACAACGGCACCTGGAAAGGCAGCAGCCGCACGCGCTGGGAACTCGGCGAAGACTGGTCGCCCATCAACGGCGGCGACGGCATGTGGGTGGCGGTGGACAACGAATCTGGTGACACCTACACCGGCTACCAGTTCGGCTACTACACCCGCATCGACAAGGACGGCGAACGCCACGAAGTACGCCCGCGCGCGCCGCTGACCGAGCCCGTGCTGCGCTTCAACTGGAGCACACCGGTGATCCTGTCGCCGCACGACCCGCGCACCGTCTACATGGGCAGCAACCGCCTGTACCGCTCGCTGGACCGTGGCCGCAGTTGGGTCGCCATCAGCCCCGACCTCACCCGCTCGACCGCACGCGGCAATGTGCCCTTCGCCACGATCACGTCTTTGTCCGAATCGCCGCTGCAGTTTGGCCGCCTGGGCGTGGGCACCGACGACGGCCACGTGCACGTCAGCACCGATGGCGGCAATCGCTGGCAGCAAGTGGATGCGAACCTGCCCGCCGACCGCTGGGTCAGCCGCGTCGAACTCTCGCACCACGACGCCAACCGCATCTACCTGAGCTTGAACGGCTACCGTCAGGATGACGACCGCGTTTACCTGTACCGCAGCGACGACTTCGGTACGAGCTGGCAATCCATCGCCGACGGCCTGCCGATGGAACCCGTCAACGTGATCCGCGAAGACACCGTCAACCCCGACCTGCTCTACGTCGGCACCGACCGCGGCGTGTACGCCAGCCTGGATCGCGGTCGCCACTGGCAGGCACTGGACGGCGGCCTGCCCAACGTCCCGGTGCACGACCTGTTCATCCACCCGCGCGACCGCGAGCTGATCGCCGGAACCCATGGCCGCAGCGCCTGGATCGTCGACGCCCTGCCCTTGCAGGAACTCGATGCCAAGGTGCGCAATGCCGATGTGCACCTGTTCCACATCGACGACCTCCAGGCCTCACGCGACTGGCGCCGCCGCCCCGATCCGTGGTTCGACCGCCCCGAATACCTGCCCGAACTCAGCGGCACCTTCTGGGCCAAAGCCGCTGGCACCGTGCGCTTCCGCCTGCTGGACGAAAAAGACCGCCCGCTGGCGCAATTCGAACGCGAAGCCATTGCAGGCCTGAACAGCTTCGACTGGAACCTGCTACTCGACGCCGAACTCGCCCTCGCCGCCGAACAGCAAACGCTACAAGCCCTCGACGCCGACAAACGCGACGAACGCAAAAACCAGCCCTACGCCGAATCCCAACGCCTCGGCCACCGCCTCTTCCCCATGCCCGGCAAATACAAACTCGAAATCGCCCACGCCGATACCACCAGCCGCAGCGATTTCGAAATCAAAGCCCCGAAACCCCAAGACCCACGCTGGACGCCGCCATACAAACTGCGTGGCGAGGATGAGGATGGACGGAATCAGGATGGCGAGCGGGCACATCCGAGAGCGGGAGCGCGTGGGAGAGGGTTTGCTATGCCGGGGAGGTAGGGGGACTTCGTACTGGGACAACAGTCGTCGCACAAGGCAAAGTACGACCACTGCGACCATGAAGAACCCACGCTCAAGCGAGTCAGGCTGAAGTGCGAGAAAGAATGAGGGGAGCCAGCTATGGCTAACGGGAAATTACTGCGGCAACTCATCAAATCAGGAACACAAGGCGATGCGTCGGGCTTTCGCTCAGCGTCCGAGGCGGTGATCAAAGAGGAGCGCGAGAAGAACCATCATCTGCTCGCAAATGACCTTGAGCGTTTACTTTACGGCGATCAGGCAACGGTCGGGAAGAGTGCGCGGAAGCTGCAAAGTTTGCCCAGCGTGCCGACAAATAAAGACAACGGCCTTGCGCTACTAGAAGAGCGTGCCGTGATTCGAGAGGAGAAAGACATCATTCTCTCGGATGCTTCGCAGTCGGCACTCGATGAAATCCTGATGGAGCACAACCGGACGGACGTGCTTCGATCCTATGGCCTGCAACCCGCGCAGAAGCTGTTGTTTTGCGGGCCTCCCGGCTGCGGCAAGACGCTGGCCGCCGAAGTCATCGCGCATTCCCTGTCCATGCCGCTCATCCTCGTTCGGCTGGACTCGGTCATCTCGTCGTTTCTGGGAGAGACGGCCGCCAATTTGCGCAAAGTGTTCGATTACGTCGCAACGCATCCCGTGGTCGCATTGTTCGATGAATTCGACGCCCTGACCAAGGATCGTGGCGACAGCGCCGATCATGGTGAGCTCAAACGCTCCGTAAATGCCGTCTTGCAGATGATGGACGGTTATCGAGGCGAGAGCATCCTGATCGCCACCACCAACTACGAAACCTTATTGGACAAGGCGGTTTGGCGACGCTTCGATGAGGTTGTGCGCTTCGAGATGCCGAATCTGGAGCAGATCAAACGCTTGTTGGCTCTGAAACTCTCCGGTGTCCGCCGCAATTTCGAGCCCGACGATGGCCAGGTGGCATCCGTGTTCAAGGGCATGTCGCACGCCGACATCGAGCGGGTTCTTCGGCGCTCCGTCAAGGAAATGATCCTGTCCGGCCGGGAGTTCCTGGAGAAAAGCCACCTCGATACCGCGCTTGCCCGTGAGTATCGTCATAAGAGTTAAGGGATGGAGGGGGAGGCATGGCCTATGAACACTTGCGCTTGGAGCGAGAAGCGCCCTCAACGGAGCGCCATCCGAGGCGTCATCCGGGAATTCGCCCTCCTGCCGATCCGAGAGCGCATGGTGCCGCGTTAGCCGGGCGGCTCGACCAAGCGCGGCAACGTGCGATGGCAGAGGACGTCGGCGGGTTCGACGACCGTAAGCTGCTCAAGATTCGGCTGCGCGCGGGCGACAAGAGCGTGCCCGCCTTCGATGCCATTCCTGGCGTGGAGATTGTCAGCCAGGAAGACGAATCCATTGTGCTGGCATTCGCTACTGATGACGGCTTAAGAGAGTTCGAGAGCCGCCTAGCCACCCTTGCACGTGATGGCGTTGTTACTCGGAAGGAACTGTTCTACGTCATCGAAGACTTCGACCACTGGACACCCCAGGACCGTACCGGCGCGGCCTTGCTTGAGCAAGGATTTCCAGCCGTGCCAACCTTCATGCTCGATGTCGAACTATGGCCCCAGGAGCGACAGGACAAGCGCCAGCAAATGGTGCGTGCCTTTCTCGACTGGTTGCATGCACAAGGCATTGAGCGGCTGGACGACATCCAGCAACCCTCGCTCGTCATGGTCCGTGTGCGCTGCAACGGTGCGCAGGCCGAGCAGATCTTGCACCATCGCGATGTGCGCACTGCCGACCTGCCGCCCCGCTTGGGTGTGGCCGTACAACTGCTTCACACCGATATCAACCAGTGCCTTCGATCACTTCTGGATGATGTGCTCCGTCCATTGCCGTGCTGGATTCAGGCTTGACGCGCGGACATTCGTTGCTCGGCGCAGCGGTCGGCGACGCGCAGGGCTACCTCGCACCGCATCGCAGTGCGGATGACACCGATCCCCACTGGCACGGCACCTTCGTCGGCGGGCTTGCGTTGTACGGCGATGTCCATAGCGCTATTCAGCAAGGGCAGTTCGTCCCGCAGCTTCGCCTGTTCTCCGGCAAAGTGTTCGAAGACGACGGACAAGACCAAACTGAGTTCGTCGAAAAGGCGGTCGAGGAAGCCGTGCGCGAACTGCATGCGCAATACGGCTGCCGGGTCTTCAACCTAAGCTATGGCGACCTGAACAAGGTCTACGATGGCCGTCATGTGCGCGGGCTCGCCTACACGCTGGATCGGCTGACGCGTGAGCTGGGGGTCCTGTTTGTAGTACCAGCGGGCAATTTGTTGTCATCCCAGTTGCCAGCCGATACACGCGCGAGTTACCCGGACTACCTGTTCGAACGCCACGCCCGCCTGCTGGACCCCGCCACATCGCTCAACGCGCTGACCGTTGGCGGCTTGAGCCTGAATGAGGCCACACGCAATGCACAGCGCCATCCCAACACGATTGAAGACCACGTGTTGGCACGGGCGGAGCAGCCGTTTCCATTGACTCGCAGCGGCCCTTCTGCCAGCGGCGCCATCAAGCCCGACGTGGTCGCGCATGCCGGCAACATCGCCTTGCGGCGCACTGGAGGTGGCACAGACCATGCCGGTCTGGGAGTGGTGTCGCTCAACGGCGGCTTTGCCTTGGGGCCGGCGTTTAAGGAAGACATCGGCACCAGCTACGCCGCTCCCCAAGTCGCCCACCAGGCCGCACGGCTACTGGCCGAAGTGCCCGACGCCTCGCCTAGCCTGCTGCGCGCACTGATCGGCGCCCATGCCCGCTGGCCGCAAGCCTGCGAAGCGCTGTTGAACCCCGGCAACAATGCCGATGGCCGCGACAAACTCCTGCGCCTCGTCGGGTATGGGCGCGTGGACGATACGGCGCTCTTTCGCTCGCTTGATAACACCGTCACCCTGCTGGCCGAAGAGCGCGTCGGCAACGACCAGCACCACTTCTTCGAATTACCTTTACCAGACAGCTTCTGGGACGGTGGCCGCCGCACGCGGGAGGTGACCGTCGCGCTCGCCTACAGTCCAGCCGTGCGCACCACGCGGCTGGACTACCGCAGAGCCAAACTGTGGTTCCACCTGGTGACGGCTGGCAGCCTGGATGAGGTCACCCAAGCCTACCGGCGCAATCGGGAAGAAGGCATGGGCGAGCGCGCCAACGGCCGCTGGCTACCGAACGACACTCGCAAGAACGGCACGTTGCAAGTCTCTCGCTGGCGCTTCAAGCAGGCGCTGGCCAACGGTCACAAGGTGTTCGTCGTGGTGACCCGACAAGACAGTCCTTGGTCCGATGGGCGCGATGGGGATGAGCCCTATGCCCTCGCCGTGGTACTAGCGGATCGGGAGGAAGCCAATGCTCAGCTCTACGCCCAAGTGAGGGCGGCGCTGCAAGCCCGTGCTCAAGCGCGTGCGCGCGCTCGGATCGGAGGAAAGGCCTGATTGGAAATCGAAAAGTTGAGCGCAACACGGGGCCACAACACGGGGCCACACAACACGGGGCCAGGTCTAGCAACGTTGCACGGGATCAACGCCAGAACTTAACGGTAGTTTGAACCCCACCCCACAACGCCATCGCCCCGCGTGGTGCGGGGCGATGGCGGTCTCACTGCCGGTGGTGGTGTCGCGGGCGGCGGCGACTCAGCAGCGTTCGTTTGCGCTGTTGGACTCGGCGGGCTGCGTTTCGCGGGTGTCGGTCACCTTGACGTCGCGCAGGGTCCAGCGGTCGCCCGTCATTTGATAGCTGACCATCGAGTCGACTTCCCGCTGCGGTTCCCCTTGCACTTTGGCGTTGTAGATCGAGGTCACGCGGTATTCGAGTGTTTCCCCGTTGCGAACCGAGCTGCGGATGCTTGTGTAGTCGGCCTGCAGGTCAGCGTTCGGCACGTTGGCCAAGGTCGACAGGCTGGCGGTCTGCGAATGTGCCTCAAGGTCGCTGGCGATGCGCGCCTCGTCCGGCAGGGCGTTGAGCGAGGCCTGCGTGGTCGGGGCCACCGGGTCTTGCGCTGCGTGCGCGGGGTTGAGTGATGCGGAAAGCGCGAAGGGGGCGACCAGCAGCAGGGTGATGAGCTTGGGTGACGGCATGAGTGGCTCCTTGAGGTAAGGTCCTCGGTGACCCGCCCGGCTTGGCGAGCACAAAGGCGAGACCACGTTGATCGCGCAAGACGCCGACTGTCGCCGGGAGTGGAAGTTCCGCAGTGAAACTGATTTCGGGCGAGCCAGGCCTATCCTTCGATGCGCTTCTCAAGCGGGGTCTGTTCGACGCTGTTCAAGCGCAGCACAGTCATTGCCGCCAATCTCAACGCGCTTGACCTTGGGCAAGGCGCGCGGCAACCTGACCCGACCTCCGACTCTGCGTGAATTGGCGTCGCGGTTCGATGCTGTTTTGGCGCGTGGAATGTGATCGGCGTCGCTGCACAATCGTCGGCCACATGTAGCAATGCGTGAGGTGCAGGTGGGGGCCTGCAGGTCGTGTTTGATGCTGATCTCGAGCGTGTCAGCAGAGTGCACCGGACGAAGCGCGCAGCGCTCGACCGGACTTCAACGGATTGAGCGTGGCGTCGGCTCGTTCACGCCACCCACTGCCAAGGAATCCCGCCGTGTCGCGCCTCCCATTCGCCTCATGCTCAACCCAGTGCTCGCGAATTTCCCGAGTGCTACGCCATCTGCTGATCAGCTCACTCGTTGCTCTCGCCTGCACTGCCCTGCCCTCGGTCGCCCAGGTGCCTTTCGATGACGCGATTCAGGTCGTGGCTGGAGAAAGTCACACCTGTGCGCTGCGCGCCAATGGCACGGTCTGGTGCTGGGGTGACAATGCGTCCGGGATGTTGGGCGATGGCACAACGACGTCGCGACAAAGCGGCGTTCAGGTCCAGAACCTGATCAATGCGGTAGAAATCACAGCCGGAGCCATTCACAACTGCGCGCTGACAAGCCTTGGCTCAGTGGTCTGTTGGGGGGGCAATCATTTTGGTCAACTCGGTGATGGCACCACGACCTTTCGATCATTGCCGACAACGGTTGTTGGGCTGACCTCGGGTGTGACTTCGCTGTCTGCGGGCAGGCACCACAGTTGCGCCGTCGTCTCTGGAATCGCGAAGTGCTGGGGGAACAATTCTTATGGGGTGTTGGGCGATGGGACGACAACGAGTCGACGGACCCCGACGGATGTAATCGGCCTGGGCTCGAACGTCTCCAGCATCAGCGCTGGCAACAATCACACCTGCGCGTTGGATACTGCACGCCGCCTGCTCTGCTGGGGCTACAACAGCGACGGACAGCTGGGCGATGGCAGTACGGAGACCCGCTTGACGCCCGTGTTCACCAATGGTCTTGATCCGGGAGTGCTGTCGATGTCGGCGGGCAGCAACCATAGCTGCGCCGTTTCAGGCGACGCCTTGATGCACTGCTGGGGCAACAACGTGTCCGGACAAATTGGCGACGGAACCATCACTGATCGGACATCACCTGTCCAGGTCATCGGCATCGCGGACGTCAGTCTGATCGCCCTTGGCAGTGACCACACCTGCGCAACCTCGACGGCTGGCACTTTCTGCTGGGGTGCCAATGAGTACGGACGGCTTGGCGATGGAAGTACAAGTCAACGCAACTCGCCCACGCCTGTCCTCGGAGAAAACAGCGACGTCATCGCCATCGCTGCAGGCGGGAGACACAGCTGCCTTGTTGCAGCAGATCACCGTGTTCGCTGCTGGGGCGATGGCAGGGTTGGGCAACTTGGCGACGACGTGGTCTATCAATTTGCCTCACCCACGCCCGTGACGGGGCTCGATGCTGACATGGTGGATATTGCGTCCGGTGCGGGACATAGCTGCGCACTCTCGAATACCGGGGAAGTCCGCTGCTGGGGTTCCAATGTATGGGGACAGTTGGGTGACGGAACCCTCGAAAATCGAACGACGCCGGTCGCTGTAAATGGGTTGCCGAGTGGCGTTTTGACCGTGACCGCGGGCGCCTTACATACATGCGCCGTCCTGAACGGCGGTGCGGCGTACTGCTGGGGTGACGACAGATCCGGGCAGTTGGGTGGCGGCAACGCGGGCGCTTGGCAGACAAGCCCTTCGCCAGTGCTGGGCTTGGACAGCAATGTCGCCCGCCTTTACGCAGGCTATGCCCACACCTGCGCACGGATGACCGACAACTCGGTCTACTGTTGGGGAGACAATCAGGGTGGACAGCTAGGCGACGGCACATACGAGTATCGATCCAGTCCTGTTGCCGTTGAAGGACTGGACGAGGGCGCAGTCGCGCTCGCGCTTGGCACGCTGCATAGCTGCGCCCTGACCACACTGGGTTCAGTGAAATGCTGGGGTGAAAATTGGAGGGGTGAATTGGGCGATGGCTCAACCACAGCGCGGCCCGTTGCAACGCCTGTCATCGGCCTCAGCGCTGCCGCAATCGCCATCGCGGCGGGTGACGGACACACCTGTGCGACGCTGAGCAACGGCGCCGTGATGTGTTGGGGAAGCAATGAGTATGGCCAGATCGGCGACGGCAACATCAGCATGATGCCCGTCGTGAGCCCCACCAACGTGGCTGGACTTGCAGTTGCCGATTGGGAATTGACGGCTGGCAATTGGCATACGTGCGCTTATTCCAGCGCAGGAACGTTCTGCTGGGGCTTGGGAGGAGAAGGTCAGCTTGGTTATGGTGATTTCGGAACCTATCTGACACCGGTCGGTGTCTCTGCACCCAGCTTCGTCGCCGAATCCATGAGTGCCGGGTACCAACATACTTGTGCCATCGCCTCTGGTGGCGAAGTCAATTGCTGGGGATCGAACTACAGCGGGGAGGCCGGCCTCGGACGGAGATCCTTCCGTTCACTGCCATTGGATGCCGTATTCACGATGTCGAGCCCAGTGTTTTCAGATGGCTTCGAGTAACGAAACCTCGACATGAGTTCGTCACCCTGCTGCGGCAGGACGGTGGCATCTATCTCGATGATGGCAAATGTAGAGTCAGACCCAACAGGATGACTTGCTGCGGCGCATTGCTTTGGCGCGAAGTAGTTGGTGATTGATCTCGCTTTTCGATACAGGTGCAAATGGTGGAAGATGTCGACCGTATGTCGCCGCCTGAGGAAAGCCTGATGCCGCACCTCCAAGCCATTTCACTGATTCGCTTGGTCAAATCGATCACGAAATCGTTGCAGATCGTTTTGATTGGCCTATCGCTCGGATTGGCATCAACGCATCTGGCTGCGCAAGTTCCGTTTTCCGATGCTGTTGACATGACTGTGGGTTATGCCCATGTCTGCGCGCTGAGTGCGGGTGGCGCGGTTCGCTGCTGGGGCGGCAACGACGAGGGCCAGCTAGGTGATGGCAGCACCACCGATCGTGCAATCGCTGACGCGGTGAGTGTTCTGGAGTATGTTCCACACCTGCGCCGTGTCAGCGGCGGGAAGCGTGAGCTGCTGGGGTCAGAATGCCTCTGGACAACTTGGCGATGGCAGCACCTCGCCACAGTTGAAACCGACGACCGTCGTTGAGTTGGACACCGAGGCGACTACGCTGGCCGTCGGTGAACGTCACTCGTGCGCGCTGACCGCTAGCGGAGAGGTTTGGTGCTGGGGTGACAATCATCTCGGTCAACTTGGAAACGGAACAACGTCTTCCAGTGCCGTGCCCTCACTCGTTGATGGACTCAGCGCGGGCATCGTCGCCCTTGCGGCGGGAAGCAACCACAACTGCGCCATCGACACGGTGGGAGACGCCTGGTGTTGGGGACTGAACACAAGCGGACAGCTGGGCGATGGCACTACTACCAGGGCACTACAGCCGCGAAAGGTTGCGGGAATTGGCCGCGCCGTAGACGCCATCGTCGCTGGGTCCCGTCATACCTGCGCGGTGACTGACACCGGTGCGATGCTCTGCTGGGGTGGAAATGGCAGCGGGCAGTTGGGCACGGGCAGTGCGTCCTCCAGGCAATTGAGCCCTACCCCCGTGCTGGGAATGGATTCCGGGGTGGAGGCAATCACCGCCGGAACCTTCCACACCTGCGCACGGACCCGCAACAACGACGTGCTTTGCTGGGGCTACAACGCCGGCGGACAACTGGGTGATGGCACGACCCAGTCGAGACGCGCCCCGGTTGCCATCGATGGCATCCACATGGAGGTCGTGCAGCTGACCGCAGGTTCTCTGCACAGTTGTGCGGTGGCTGCGAGCGGCGAACTGCGGTGCTGGGGCGGCAATGCACACGGTCAAATCGGTATCGGCAGCACCGCCGATCAATGGTCACCCGTATCGGTGAATGGACCCTCTCCCGGCATCAAAGCGGTCACTGCGAGGTGTGCGCTGTCCAACGCCGGTGGCGTGTCATGCTGGGGGGACACCTACACCCGTGTCGACGGCGACATCACTGCGGCGCCCCGCTTGGTTCCTGCGGTGATGCCGGGATTGGAGTCCGGCATGGTTTCGGTCAAGACCGGCGACCACAGTTGTGCGCTGTCTGCCTCAGGCGCCGCTTGGTGCTGGGGCCAGAACTATTCGGGAGAGCTTGGGGATGGCTCAAGGAACGACAGCGATGTGCCGTCGCCGTGAGCGGCCTGAACTCTGGCATTGCCAGCATCACCCCGGGCATTCCCACCTGTGCATTGAGCAGCGCCGGTAAGGTGATGTGCTGGGGAGACAAACTACGCCTAAGTGAGGAGTTGATATACCGCCTCACCCTGTTCCTGGTGAGCGCCGCGCCCCGATACGGTTGCGCTCGCCACGGGCTTTACACACACCTGCGTCTTGACGCGCGCCGGCGCGGTGAAGTGTTGGGGCGACAATACGAATGGCCAACTGGGTGATGGGAGCACCATATGGAGTCTGCCACCCGTGCCAGTAAGCGGACTGAGCTCAGGGGTAGTCGCGATATCGGCGGGCGTGCTCTTTACCTGCGCATTGACCGAAGCGGGGGCGGTGAAGTGCTGGGGATATAACGCGGAAGGCGAACTGGGCGATGGCAGCACGACAGAACGGCGAACGCCCACGCCGGTCGCGGGCCTGGAATCGGGTGTTTCCGCCATTACCTCGCAGGGCAACCACAGCTGCGCACTGATGAACACAGGGTCCATACGCTGTTGGGGTCAGAACTGGTACGGCCAACTCGGCGACGGCACCCGCGAACCGCGCACGATGCCTGTCACCGTCGTCGGGTTGGCCATGCCTGCCAAAGCCGTGTTGACTGGACGGAGCCACAGCTGTGCCTGGCTTGGCTTGGATACGGTGAAGTGTTGGGGAGAAAACTACGCTGGGCAACTCGGCAATGGCACTGCCACCTACCGCCCCTTCCCTGCGGACGCTCGCGTGTCGAACGCGATAGCGAGCCAAAGCTCGAACACTCCCTCAAGCGTGCTCTCCGAAGGTCGAGCGAAGCGAGGGCGCCGCTAGGATTCTTCACCTCAGTTAGCCAATCGGCAGAAGACGACGCCGGTTCCCATCGCAATTCCGATTAGCCCGCGACATGACTTCGTCACCCCGCTCCGGCAGGATGGAGGCTTGTCTATCGATGGAGTGATGCCCGCATGTCACAGCCGCGTGTGTTCGAGCGTTTGAGTCAGGCTCTGCAGCAGGGAGCCTTGAGTCGTCGTGAAGTATTGCGTCTGGCGCTGGGTGCGGGGGCGTTTGCGCTGTAGCCGGGGGCGATCCGGGCGCAGTCGCGTAGTCGGTTTGTGGACTATACGTTTCAGCTTGGCGTGGCCTCGGGCTATCCGACCGCGAGTGGTTTCACCTTGTGGACGCGGCTGGCGCCGTCGCCCTTGGCCGATGACGGCGGCATGGGGGCGGATGAGCAGATCGAGGTCATTTGGGAAGTGGCTGAGGACGCGCATTTCGGCAGCGTGGTGCGTACGGGCAAGGTGATTGCGGTGGGCGAGCACGCGCACAGCGTGCATGCCGATATCGATGGCTTGGCAGCGGACCGTTGGTATTTCTTCCGCTTCATGGCGGGCGGCGAAGTCAGCGCGGTCGGTCGCACCCGCACGGCGCCTGCGGCTGGCGCGGATGTGACGGGCATGAAGTTCGGGCTGGGCTCGTGCCAGCATTTCGAGCAAGGCTGGTTCAACGCCTATCCGCACCTGATCGCCGAGGCGCCGGATCTGATGTGCTTCGTCGGCGACTACATCTACGAAAGTTCGTGGGGCGATGATCTGGTGCGTCGTCATGCGCGCCCCGAACCGTATTCGCTGATCGACTACCGCGCCCGCTATGCGCAGTACAAGACCGATCCGGGCTTGCAGGCGGCGCATGCGGCCATGCCGTGGATCGTGACCTGGGATGACCATGAGGTCGACAACGACTGGGCGGGTAGCCAGTCCGAGCGCCTTGATCCGCGCTTTCTGCAACGCCGCGCGGCGGCGTTTCAAGCCTTCGTCGAACACATGCCTCTGCCCGCCTCGATTCGGCGCAGTCTGGGTGATTCACTGCAGCTCTACACGCAGGCGACGTTCGGCGATCTGGCCAATTTTTTTGTGCTGGATGATCGCCAGTACCGCAGCCCGCAACCCTGTCCGGATGTCGCCAAGGGTGGCGGCTCCACGGTATTCACGACGAGCGACTGCCCTGCCCTCGATTCGAAGTCGCTGACCCTACTGGGCGACGCGCAGGAGCGCTGGCTGGGCCACCAGTTGAAGGCCAGTCGTGCGCAGTGGAACGTGGTGGTGCAGCAGACCTTGCTGTCGCCGATGGACAACAGCCCGGCGGCGGGCAATCAGGTCTGGACCGACGGCTGGGACGGTTATCCGGCGGCGCGTTCGCGCCTGATCGAGCAACTGGCACAACCCGCGTTGCGCAATCCGCTGGTGATTGGCGGCGACGTGCACGCCTCGGTAGTCTGCGATGTGAAACGCGATGCCCGCGCGGACAGCAAGGCGATCGCCGCCGAAGTCTGCGGCACATCGATGGCATCGCAAGGCTGGCCGCAAGCGCATTACGACGAGTTGCGACCGTTCAATCCGCATCTGCAGCATGTCCGCAGTGATCAGCGCGGCTATGCGCTGTTTGCACTGGGTCGCAAGGACGCGCAGGTTTCGTTGCGGGTGGTGGATAGCGTCAAGCAGCCGGAGTCGCCCATCAGCACGCAGGCGCAGTTCCGTATCGAGGACGGTATTCGCGGCATTCAACCCGCGTAATTCAGGCTCGCCGATTTCGCAGAGCGAACAATGGCTTCGCTCTGTGATCAATTTGACGGACAACTCCAACCCGGCTGGGCATACTCCGCGCCGACCATACCGAACGGTATGGATGACCTCCACGGAGACATGGCATGCCGATCTACAACGCTCCCCTGCGCGACCAGCGTTTCGTTCTTTTCGAACTGCTGGACAGTGAAAACGAACTGAAGTCCTTGCCGCCGTTCGCGGACGTCGACGCGGAAACGATCAATGCCGTGCTGGAAGAAGGCGCGCGTTTCGCCAGTCAGGTGGTGCATCCCTTGAACGTGGTCGGTGACAAGGAAGGCTGTCGCTACGAAGGCGATGGCGTGGTCAGTACGCCGACCGGCTTCAAGGACGCCTATCGCCAATACGTCGACGGCGGCTGGCCGTCGCTGTCTGCCGATCCGGCGTACGGCGGTCAGGGTTTGCCAATCATCCTCAACAATTCGATCTACGAAATGCTCAACTCGGCCGGGCAGTCCTGGCTGATGTATGCCGGGCTGTCGCATGGCGCGTATGCCTGTATTCGCGAGCACGGCAGCGAAGCGCAGAAGTCCCTGTATCTGCCGAAGATCGTCAGCGGCGAGTGGACCGGCACCATGTGCCTGACCGAGCCGCACTGCGGCACCGATCTCGGCATCCTGCGCAGCAAGGCCGAACCGAATGCCGATGGCAGTTACGCGCTGACCGGCACCAAGATCTTCATCTCCGCTGGCGAGCACGACATGGCGGAGAACATCATCCATCTGGTGCTGGCGCGTCTGCCTGACGCACCGGCAGGCACCAAGGGCATTTCCCTGTTCATCGTGCCGAAGTTCGTTCCCAATGCCGATGGCAGTGTCGGCCCGCGCAATGGCATCAAGGCCGGGTCCATCGAACACAAGATGGGCATCCACGGCAACAGCACCTGCGTGATGAATCTCGACAATGCCAAGGGCTGGTTGATCGGCGAGCCCAATCGCGGCTTGAACGCGATGTTCGTGATGATGAACGAGGCCCGTTTGGGCGTCGGCATGCAGTCACTCGGTCTGGCCGAAGCGGCCTATCAGAACGCGGTGGCGTATGCGCGTGATCGCCTGCAGAGCCGGTCCGCCACGGGTGCCAAGCGCCCGGACAAAGTGGCCGATCCGATCATCGTGCATCCCGATGTGCGACGCATGCTGCTGACCGCGAAGGCGTATGTCGAAGGCGGTCGTGCGCTGACCAGTTGGGTGGCGCAGCAGATTGATCGCGAACTCAATCACCCGGATGCCTCGGTACGCGCGGACGCCGCGGAACTGGTGGCGCTGCTGACGCCGGTCGTGAAGGCCTTCATCACCGACAACGCATTCGAAACCAATGTGATGATGCAGCAGGTTTTCGGTGGTCACGGCTTCATCGAAGAATGGGGCATGAGCCAGTACGTGCGCGATGCCCGCATCAACATGATCTACGAGGGCACCAACGGCATTCAGGCGCTCGACCTGCTGGCGCGCAAGGTGCTCGCCGACAACGGCGCCAAGCTGCAGAAGTTCGGTGCCATCGTGCGTGACTTTGCGATGGCGAATGGCAGTGATCCGGCGATGCAGGAGTTCATCGCGCCACTCGCCGACCTCGGCGACAAGCTGGGCAAGCTCACCATGGAGCTGGCTGGCAAAGCGATGCAGAACCCGGACGAAGTCGGTGCCGCCGCCGTGCCTTATCTGCGCGTGGTCGGACATCTGGTGTACGGCTATTTCTGGGCCCGCATGGCGCGCGTGGCGCTCGACAAGCAAGCCAGTGGCGACAGCTTCTACGCCAGCAAACTGCAGACGGCGCGTTTCTATTTCGCCCGCCTGTTGCCGGAAACCGCGTGGCAGATTCGCGCGGCGCGTTCGGGTGCTGACGTGTTGATGGCGATGGACGAAGCGGCTTTCTGAGCACGCCCTGTCGGCACCGTCCGCGCATGACGGACGGTGCCGATTTTGTTCAGCGCAAAATCGACAGCGATTCCACCCAGATCACCTCGCAGGATCCCGCACCGGAATCCTCGCGCGACATCGAACTGCGCCAGCGCCAACCATCTCGCGGTCGTTCGACTTCCACCAACTGTCCACGCAATGCGATGACCTGATCGGCGCGCACCGCCGCCAATGCGTTCTCGACGTCGTCATTGGCCGGTATCAGATGCATGTTGGCGCTGCTGCGAACAATCTCTCGCGCCGGGATCGGTGGCCCTTCACGCCCCCAGCGATAGTGATACCAGCGTCCCGATTGGCTGATCTTCAGCTTGTCCAGCACCGCACTATCGGACATCGCCTGCCAGCCCAATGCGAGGTCGGTGCGCGCCAGTTCGGACTCGGTGTCCAATCGGTAATCCTCACGCGAAAGCACCCTCGCCTGCAGACTGAAATCCGCCAGCGGGCGAATCACGAAATCGCCGGTCGTCCACACGCGTTGGTTGGCGGCAGGAGTTTGGCGCGGCGCCTCGCTGACCCAAGCACCGGGTTCACTGATCGTCTTGTTGGCGTCGCAACGCCGCCAACCCAATACGACCAGCACAATCACCAGCAGCCAGACAAACTTAGCCATCCCAAATCTCCGCCATGGTCCGATCACCCCGTGACGACATTCGTTCACCGGATGCAACACTCTAGCGGACTGCGAGAGGGAGTCGCCCCTTGATCAACATGACAGGCCGCGTCACTTTCCGACGATAGCCACCCCAACAACGCCGCAATCTGCCCAGCCTCAACCTGTGGTCACGAAATGACACACACAAAGATTTGCGCGCAAGGTGGATCGTCTCTCAAAATGCTGCGAACTGGATCACAGTGCCAATTCGCTTGGTGTGTGTCCAGCCGCGCCATCCTGTTTCACTTGCCCCGGGGAAAACCTATGAGACTGAGTTTGCGATGGACAGCCTTGGCGTTCGCCTGCGCGTCGGCGCTGGTGTGGGCCGCACCGGGCGGCAGCCCGGCGATCACCGGCACCGTATTCCGCGACTTCGATGCAGATGGCGTGAAGGATGCCACCGAGCCGGGTGTTGGCGCGGTCGCTGCTCAGTTGTTCGATGCGGGTGGCGCCTGCTCGGCACTCGCCACCAGCAATGCCAGTGGTTTCTATTCCGTCGATAGCACCGCCTGCAGCGGGACCGACTGGCGTCTCGAATTCAATGCGATTCCCGATGGGCTTGAGCCAGGTGTTCGCAGCGGTGCATCAGCCGCGGGTACCGCCGTCGCCTTCGTCAATACGGGCGATGTAGCCAATCTGGCACTCAACAACCCCAGCCAGTATTGCGGTCCTTCGCCACAGATCGTGACCAGTGTGTTCATTGGCGGACAGCCCTCAGGCAACCCGCTGCCGACCATTCGCAGCTTCGATTACGACGTTGGCAGCACCAACCTGACCAACAACAACGGCGTTTCGTATCAGGACTACACCGTCAACTTCAACGCCACCTTCGATCAAACCGGTCCGACGCGCAGCTACGCGCACCATCGCCGCACCAACTCGGTCCTCGCGGGCAACTACGCGCGCCGTCACTCGGGCTATCGTCTGGGCGGCCCGGGCACACCCGATGACACGGGTCCGGATGGAATCTGGCTGGTGCCGCTGGAAGGCGCCGCTGCGCCTTCGCTGTTCTTCAGTGCGGATGCGGGCAGTGATGGACACGACTACACCGCCCTGCTGAATGACGTTGGATTCTGGGACTACGTCGGCAAGTCGGGCTGGGGCAATCTGGAACTTTCCGAAGACCAGACCAAGCTCTATGCCGCCAACCTGTTTGACCGCTTGATCTATGTGGTAGACGTCAACGTAGCGGGCAGCAGTATCAGCGCAGGTGCCCACACCACCATCGACATCGGTACCGAGGCGCGCAGTGCCTGCGGACTGGACGACGATGGCGCTGGCGACCCGAACGGAGACGATAACGACTACGTGGTCGGCTTCGCCAAGGAACACGATGGCGAGCTCTACATCGGCGTGACCTGTACGGCGGAATCCTCGCAGCTCACCACTGATCTGGAAGGCTTTGTTTTTGCCGATCTTGGCGCGGGATATGTACCGGTAGCCAGCATTCCGCTGGACTATCCCCGCGAATGGACCACACGTGGCTACGACGGCGCGGTCGTGGGTGTGGAAACCCCAGCAGAATGGCTGCCGTGGACGCCGGTACAACCGGCCGGCGACCCACCACACCCGCCTGGTGAAAACGTCGTCTACGATCAAGCCTACTACCCGCAGCCCTGGCTGAGCGACATGGAAATCGCCGAGGACGGCCGCATGGTCATCGGCATCAGTGATCGCGGCGGTGATCAGTTCGGCAACGATCAGGGCGCATCGACCTGGGGCAATTTCGAAGGCGTCGCCGCCGGTGACGCCCTGGTGCTCGCCCCCGCGGGAGTGAATGCCTGGACCTTCACACCCGGCGCAACGGGTGACGAGTTCTTCAACTCCGAATCCTATCCGCTGGCGCCGAACTTCCCCGGACAACCGCTGCACAGCGAAATTACCCTGGGCCATGTCGCACACATCCCCGGCACAAACGAGTTCCTGTTCAACGTGATGGACCCCGCACCGGCCTTCGGCACCGTGCGGAGCCCCGATGGCGTGACTGAACACTTCTCGGAGTCGTGGTTGTCGGGCGGACTGATCTGGATGTCGGGCAGTGATGGCAGCCGTGTAAGGCACTTCATGACCTTTGGTGTCAATGAAGTCGGCACGTTCGGCAAGGCCTCCAGTGTCGGTGACGTCGAAATCATCTGTGACCCCGCGCCACTGCAGATTGGCAACCGGGTATTCATTGATCGGAATGGCAACAGCATTCAGGACAGTGGCGATACGGCCGTCGCGGGCGTGACCTTGACGGTCTACGACGCGAGCGGTGTTCAGTTGGCACGCACCACGACGGATGCGTTCGGTAACTGGATCGTCAACTTCAGCCGGGGTGCGAGTGATCCGTCTGCGACCGACGCCGACGTGATTGCGCCCGATCCGTTTGCGCAGAATGTGTTCGTGGTGGTGGATGCGAGCAATTTCTCCGGCCCAGGTGCCCTGGTCGGTTATCGCGCGGTGACGGCCAATGCCGATGCCAGTGCGGGCGGTGATGGGCGGGATTCGGATGGCGTGAGCCAGGCGGTGCCGAGTGTGGGGACGGTGATCGCGGCGGCCTACAGCGTGGGTCTGCCGGGCCAGAATGATCACAACATCGATTTCGGTTTCTCGAATCTGGACTTCGGCGATCTGCCGGACCTGTATGGCACGCTGGTCGCCAGCAATGGTCCGCGCCACACGATCGTCAGTGGCTTGCAGATCGGTGCGGTGATCGATGCGGAACTCGATGGTCAGCCCGAGGGTTCTGCGCTGGGCGATGATCTCAACTCGGTGCCCGATGACGAAGAAGGCGTCAGTTCCTTCGTGATTGGCAATCTGATCGCCGGAATGAGCAACACGGTGCCGGTGACGGTGACCAACACCACGGGTAGCGCGGCGCTGCTGTGCGGCTTCCTGGATGCCAACGCGGACGGAGACTTCGCCGATGCCGGTGAGTCGGTGTCGGCGGCGGTGCCGACCGGTACCGTGGGCGCGGTCAACCTGAGTTTCACACCACCAATCACTTCGGGCGGTTTCGTCTTCGCGCGTTTCCGTTTGTCCACCGACCCTGCGCCCTGTTCGCCGGTGGGTGTGGCCAGCGATGGCGAGGTCGAGGACTATCAAGGTGTGATCCGCCGTGCCGACTTTGGCGATCTGCCGGATACCGGCGCGGGCGTGGGCGCGGGCAACTACGCCACGCTCTACGCGGACAACGGCGCTTGGCACGAAGTCACCGATACACAGAATCTGGTGTTCCTGGGTGCCAGTGTGGATGTCGATGTTGATGGCGTTTCATCAGCAGCCGCCAATGGCGATGACCTGGCTGGCAGCGATGACGAAGACGGCCTCAACCCGCTCGATCTGAACCAGATTGCCGGCAGCAATGCGGTGTTGCGCTTCCAGGCCACCAACCTGTTGGGCAGTACCGCCAATCTGTGCGGCTACATCGACTGGAACGGCGACGGCGATTTCGACGATGCGAGCGAATCGACCACCACCACGGTGGCGGGCAGCAGCAACAACGTCGCGGCCACCCTGAATTTCGGCGCAACGCCGTTGACGGCGGTCGGCACACGCTATGGTCGCTTCCGCTTCACCACCAGCGCTTGCCTTGGCGGCAGCGGTTTTGGCGGTAACGGCGAAATCGAGGACTACGTGATCACGGTCGGTGATCGCCGTGACTTCGGCGATGCCCCGGCCAGCTACGGCACCGTGCTCGCCAACGACGGCGCTCGCCACATCATCCTGCCCAGCGGCAATCCGCAGTTGGGTGCGACGATTGATGCCGAGCTGGATGGCCAGCCCAATGCCGCGGCCAACGGCGACGACAGCAATGGCGATGACGAGGATGGCGTCACGTTCCCGACCCTGACCGCCGGTCAGAGTGCGCAGGTCGCGGTCAGCACGCCGACCGGTGGCAGCCTGAGCTGCTGGATCGACTACAACGCCGATGGCGATTTTGCCGATGCCGGTGAAAACCCGATCAGCGGCCAGCCGCTGACCGTCGGCAGTGCCAACCTCAGCATCAACGTCCCGGCGGGTGCGACCTCGGGCAACACCTATGCGCGTTGCCGCATCGCCAACAGCACGGTCCTCAGTCCGACCGGCGAAGCCAGCGATGGCGAAGTCGAAGACTATGTGGTCGGCATCGGTGCGCAGCAATTCGACTTCGGTGATGCCCCGGTCAGCTACGCCACCCTGCTCGCCAACAACGGCGC
The DNA here is from genome assembly GCA_041395245.1 of Lysobacteraceae bacterium. Taxonomy (GTDB): domain Bacteria; phylum Pseudomonadota; class Gammaproteobacteria; order Xanthomonadales; family Xanthomonadaceae; genus Aquimonas. Next base: position 91,375 of record JAWLAY010000005.1, on the reverse strand, counting down.
CCGCCACATCATCCTGCCCAGCAACAATCCGCAGCTCGGTGCGACGATTGATGCCGAAGCCGATGGCCAACCCAACGCCGCTGCCAATGGCGACGACGGCAATGGCGATGACGAGGATGGCGTGGTCATCCCGACCCTGAATCCGGGTTTGACGGCCAGCATCGCACTCAGCACCGGCCCAACCGGAGGCTTGGTGAGCTGCTGGATCGACTACAACGCCGATGGCGACTTCGCCGACGCCGGCGAACTGGCCATCAGCGGCCTGAACCTGGGCGGCTCGGCGACCCAGAACGTCAACGTCAGCGTGCCCGCCAGCGCCGCCGAAGGCAGCAGCTACGCCCGCTGCCGCATCAGCAGCAACGCCGTGGCGATCTTCGATGGCGAAGCCGCCAACGGCGAAGTCGAAGACTATGTGGTCAACATTGCGCAACGCCGTGACTTCGGTGACGCCCCGGCCAGCTACGGCACGGTGATCGCCACGGGCAATGCCGCCCACATCATCCTCGCCAGCAACAACCCGCAACTGGGCGCCACGATTGATGCCGAAACCGATGGTCAACCCACCGCGGGTGCCAATGGCGACGACAGCAATGGCGATGACGAAGACGGCGTCACCTTCCCCAGCCTGACGGCGGGCGAAACCGCGCAGATCGGCCTGACCACCGGCAGCACCGGCGGCAGCGTCAGCTGCTGGATCGACTACAACGTTGACGGCGATTTTGCCGATGCCGGTGAACAAGCCATCAGCGCCCTCACGCTCGGCAGCAACGCCAGCACCAATGCCAACGTCAACGTCCCGGCCAGCGCCACCACTGGCAGCACCTACGCCCGCTGCCGCATCGGCAGCAGCGCCGTGGCCAGCCCGGTGGGCGAAGCCAGCGACGGTGAAGTCGAAGACTACCTCGTCAGCATCGGCGACCCGCTGCTCAGCCTCGGCAATCTGGTATGGGAAGACCGCAACAACAACGGCCTCGTCGACAGCGGTGAACCCGGCATCAACGGCGTGCCGGTTCGCCTGTTTGCCGACGCCAACGACGACAACATCGCCGACGGCGCCGCCCTACAGACCACCAGCACCAATGCCAGCGGCATCTACAGCTTTGTCGGCTTGGCGGAAGGCACCTACCTGGTCGAAATCACCGCCCCGGCGAACTTCCTCGGCAGCACCGGCAGCGGCCTGCCCTACGTCGCCACCGGCAGCAGCGAACCTGCCGTCGACCCCGACAACGACGCCGACAACGACGACAACGGCAACGGCCTCAGCGGCGTCATCCGCAGCCGCAGCGTCACCCTAGTGGCCAATGACGAACCGACCAACGACGGCGACAGCGACGCCAACAGCAACCTCAGCGTCGACTTCGGCCTGCTGCGCAACTTCGACCTTGCCCTGCGCAAACAACTCGCCTCCGGCCAAGCCAGCACCGTGGCCCCCGGCGACACCGTTGAATTCGTCATCACCGTGTTCAACCAGGGCACCGAAGCCGCCAGCAACATCTTGGTTCACGACACCCTGCCGGACGGCCTGACCCTGGCCGACGCCAACTGGACCAGCGTCCCGACCAACGCCGCCCAACGCGTGATCGCGGGCCCACTGGCCGCCGGTGCCTCCACCACCGTCAGCCTGTTCGCCACCGTCGACAGCGACGCCACCGGCCAACTCGTCAACACCGCCGAAATCGCCCTCGCCAACGACAGCAGCGGACAACCTGGCAACGACATCGACTCCGACCCGGATACCGATCCAAACAACGACGGCCCAGTGGTTGATGATGAGATCGACAATGCTGGCAACGACGAGGACGATGCCGATCCCGCCAGTGTCACGGTCCAGACGGCACCGCCACCTCCGCCGCCGGTGACCATCCGTGTTCCCAGCAACAACGGTTACGCTCTTTTGGCATTGATGCTGTTGATCGGTTGGAGTATCTGGCGTCGTCGCGACTGATCCTAGTCAGATCGGCGCAAAAAAGAACAATCCCCGCCCAGGCGGGGATTGTTCGTTACGGGACTAGGAACGTGCCGGAAGCACCATCACCGCGAGGCAGCGAACGCCGTGACATCCAGCGAAGCCTCAGCGACCAAAAACCACCCGGGCGGTCATCGAAACCGCACGACACACGTCGTGATCAGGGATGCGCCCGTTTCGTGATCACATACACCGTTGCGGGTGGCACATTCCACCACGCCATCTTGGCACGTCGTGCTTGCAGGCCAAGCGCGGACAATACCTCGCGGGACACGGGACAGGACGGCCCATAGGTGAACTGGATCAATCGCCCGTGCGGACTGAGGCAGTCAAACGCAGCAGACACGATTGCCTGCTGCGTCGCACGCGACATTGACAGCAGTCCCAGCCCTGATATCACAGCGTCTGCGGGCCCACCCGCACTGTAGCCCGTCGACTCACTGGCCGCGCAGAGTTCCCGCGCGTCCGAACACGCGACATGCGCATAGGGGAACCGCAACTTCAAGTGTTGATGCAACTCCTCGTTGAGTTCGATTACCAGCAGGTCCTGCGGTCGAATGCCATGCGCCAACAGAGCCTCAGTGAAAACACCGGTACCGCCGCCAAGTTCAATCACGCGCTTGGCCGCATGCGGCAACTCGGCAATCATTCGTTTGGCCAGTTGAGGGCTGGACGGCGAAATGGCTGCAACCGCCAAAGGATTGCGCAACCACTGGCGGAAAAAGGTCCACTGACCACGCCGCCGCAGAATTCGCTGTCGCTGCCGGTGCTCTTCCATGCCAATGCCCTCGCCTTGAATGGCAACCCTGACGCCAATTTTTTACATGCGTGACAGTCGGCGACTGAGTCGCCATGGTTGACTCAGGTCACCGCCACGTCAAGCACTGGGTATCGCCGCCGGTCAGTGCGCCTGTTCCGCCATCCGCATACCCGCAGCGATGATCTCCTCGTCGCCAGGCAACACCAGGAATGCCGCTCCCGCCAAGGGTGTGAAGGTATCAGCGCCAACCACACGCACCAGCGGCGTCGCGCCACAACCCGCCTCGACAATGGCGGTGATGATGCCCTCACCAACGCCCGCCGACCGCCGTCCCTCATCGACCACAAGGATGCGTTTGGCCGACTTTGACTGCTCGGCAATGAAGGACTCATTCAACGGCTGCAACCAACGCAGGTCGATCACACGCACGCTCCAGCCCAGCTTTTCCTTCCACGCACGCTGTGCGCGCAGACACATGGGCACGGCGTTACCGAACGTAAAGACCACCAGATCATCACCGGAACCGTCGTCCTCGGGCGCGTAGATCCGCCCTTCCCCGAATGGAATCGCCTGATCGGGAGATGGATAGGTCGTCAGCCAGCCACCATCACCCGCGGCATGGAGATCTTTCGTCATGTAGAGCGCGATCGGCTCGAGGAACGCACTGACTCGACCGTCCACCTTCGCCATCGCCATCAGCGTTCGCAACATCATCGCGGCGTCATCGCCGCGCGATGGGCATACCACAACCAGGCCTGGGATATCACGTAGCGCGGTGATCGAGTTGTCGTTGTGGAAATGCCCACCAAAACCGCGCTGGTAGCCCAAGGAGGCCACACGCATCACCATCGGGTTGCGATACTGACCATTCGAGAAGAACTGCAGACTGGCCGCCTCGCCACGAATCTGATCGCAAGCGTTGTGGAAATAGGCCAGGTACTGAATCTCGGGAATTGGCAACATCCCCATGTTGGCGTAACCCTGAGCCAGGCCCAGGATCATGGTTTCATCGAGCAGAGTGTTGAAAACGCGCTTGCCGCTGAACGCCTTGAACAAGCCCTTCGTCACCGTGTAAACGCCGCCCTTCTGCGCCACGTCCTCGCCAAACAACAGCGACTCCGGATACTTGATCATCAGATCATGCAAGGCCTGATTGATCTGTATCGCCAGATGCTTGGGGGCTTGGTTTTCCGGCAATTTTTCTTTGCCACCAAACAGCTGGATTCGCTTGTCCTGATCGTCCGCGCGTGTGGCTTCGGCGGCCACTTCTGCTGGCGAAAACGGTGCCAAGGGTGCCATGACGTCGGCGAGTGAGGTCAAACGGGGGCGGCGATCCGCATCCTCAGCCGCCTCGAAGCAACGCCTGCGAGTCGACTCGTAGAGCGCAAGCAGGCTATCGGCCGTGTACAGACCAGAGCGCAGCGCGGTGTCCGCCGACTTCAATAGCGGGTCCGTCGCTTCGACGGCAACGAGTTCTTCCAGCGAGCGCCATTCGATTTCGAAATCGGTACCCGCGTGACCCATGATCCGCGTGGTCCGCAGATGCAGGAATGTCGGTCGTCGCGTGGTTCGGCAATGTTCAACCGCTCGAACCACATCACCCCAACCATTCGCCAGATCCAGCCCGTCGGCGTAGAAATAATCCAGGTCGCGCCGCTGCTGGAAGTTGGCCGTGATCCAATCACGCGGTGTCTTCACCGAAATGCCGATGCCGTTGTCCTCACAGACATAAAGAACGGGTGCAGGCAGTTGCTGGTAGGCAGTCCACGCCGCCGCATTGAAGGCCGTCTGCGCTGTGGCATGGTTGCTCGAGGCATCACCAAACGAACAAATCGCAATGCTGTCAGCGGGGATCGGCAGGCGATGGCCAATTCGTTTGGCCTGTTCGATGGCGATCGCCGTGCCAAGCGCCTTCGGCAGGTGACTCGCGATCGTCGACGTCTGCGGCAACACCCACAATGGCTTCGATCCCCACACCTTGTGACGACCACCCGAGGCCGGATCATCCTTGCTTGCGGCAAAGCTCAGGGCGGAGTCCATGATCGGATCCATACCCGGCAGTTTGCGGAAGCGCTCTGCCATGAAACCGCCGGAACGATAGTGCAGGAAAGCCGGATCGGTATGCCGTGCCGCGCGGGCGACCATCGCGTTTCCTTCGTGGCCACTGGAACCGATCGTGTAGAAAACCTTGTTTTGCACGCGCAACACACGCGCCATCAAATCGAGATGTCGACTGATCAGCTGCGAACGGAACAACTCGTCAAAATCGACCGCGGACAACGCACTACCCTGAAGGACAGGGGCGTCCATCGATGCCACGGCTTGAACACCACCGCGCCAGTCGCGGACAAACTCGATGAAATTCTGGTCGCAGATTTCCGCACGATTGAGGCCGCGCATACGCGCGGGAATTGGGTTGCTCATGGGGGCTCGCAAGGACGACGAGTGAAGGAAGCCGCACATGATAGCGGTTGCACGTCGGACTGAACCACGACACCACCGCAGCCACGCAAACCGGCAACGCACAAAAAAACAGCCCGGGATGCGACTCCCGGGCTGCTATCAATGCAACAGACTCGATGATCAGTTCTGCACGTTCAGTTCCGTACGACGGTTCTGAGCACGACCTTCCGGATTGTCACTGCCGTCCGCGTTGGTGTTCGGCGCAATCGGGCGAGCTTCACCGTATCCATTAGGACCGGCCAGACGGGCAGCGTCGATACCATTGCTGGTCAGGTAGTCGTACACCGCCTTCGCGCGCGACTCGGACAGCGTCTGGTTGTAGGCATCGGTACCCTTGGCATCGGTATGACCGGCCACTTCAACCTTCAGATCCGGGTACTGCTTCAGGATCGACACGGCCTCGTTGAGGATCGCCACGGCGTCGGGACGCAGGCTGGCCTTGTCGAAGTCGAAGTTCACACCGCGCAGATCGATGGTGACTGGAACCGGGCAACCGTCCGGACCAATGGTCTGACCCGCCGTGCTGTTGGGGCACTTGTCGTCGCAGTTGTTGACGCCGTCACCGTCATCATCCATGTCGGCACAGGTCTTGACCGGAACGGGTTCCGGCTCGACCGGAGTCGGCGCGACGGGCGCGGCCAAGTCACCCAGCTTGACGGTGAAACCGATGTTCGCCATCAGGTCGGTGTAGCCACTCTGACCGGCCAGACTCTCATTGTCGGTATCCAGGCGCGCCAACACCTCGGTACGCATGCTGAATCGATCATTCAATTCCGCCTGCAGACCTACACCGGCATGAACTTCCAGATTGGTGCCTTCCAACTGACGCGGACGAGCGCCGTCAAAGCTGGCGAATTCACTCTCATGGCGCCACGCACCAACGCCACCAGCCACATAGGGCCACCAAGTCGCACCGGCATCGCGGAAGTGATAACGCGCCGTCAGGCCCAGTCCGTATTGGCTCCAAAGCAACTCGGAGCCTTCACGCATCGGGTTCACGTACTTCAGCTCGGCATCCAAGGAAAGGTTCGGCGAGAAGAACTTGCCAAGACCGACGCCACCTTGCCACTCGTTCCGGACTTCGCGGTCACTATCCATCAAAGTCGGACCCACCGACCCGCTCAGGTACCAGCGATCATCAAACGAATCTTGCGCAAACACACTTTGCGACAACGCGATACCGCTCAGCAGAGCGGCGCAAAGAAGCTTCTTCTGCATCTGTCTTCTCCCACGGGGTAAAGTTACATGGACACCTACGCCGACCTTCGCACCGACGCAGTTCGCTGCGCAGTTTAATCGCTCAGACATGCGCGTAAGTTAACGCGTTTCTAACACCAAAATCCAGCACTACATTCTTACCACAGTGCGTTGGCGAGGTGATGTCAGCAGTTTGGTGATCCAGGGCGCTCGGGCATGCAAAGATCACCGCCATTGACGGCAGGGCGTCGGCCGTACACCACCTTGGTTAAACCGGATCATTTGAATGTACCCAACCCTTCTCAGTCCTGTGTCGATTCACGGCATAACACTTCGGAACCGTGTACTGATGGGCTCGATGCATACGGGTCTGGAAGATCGCGCCGCCGACTTCCCCAGGCTTGCCCGCTACTTTGCCGAGCGAGCGAGGGGCGGCGTCGGCCTGATCGTCACCGGCGGAATATCACCGAATATCCGCGGCTGGGTAAAACCATTCGCTGGAAAACTCTCCTGGCCATGGGAGGTTCGTCGGCACAGGCTGGTCACCGACGCTGTTCACGCCGAAGGCGGGAAGATCTGCATGCAGATCCTGCACGCCGGTCGTTATGCCTACCACCCCTTCTGCGTGGCCCCGTCCCGCATCAAGTCGCCGATCTCACCGTTCACACCTAGCGCGCTGAGTGAGCGCGGCATCGCATCGCAAGTCCGTGACTTTGTGCGCTGCGCCGCACTTGCTCAGGAAGCGGGCTACGACGGGGTCGAGGTCATGGGCTCGGAAGGCTATCTGATCAACCAGTTCACTTCGCCGCGCACGAACCATCGGACCGATGCCTATGGGGGCAGTGAACAAGCGCGCATGCAGTTTCCGATCGAGATCGTGCGCGGCATTCGCGAACGGGTTGGCCCGCAGTTCCTGATCATCTATCGCCTGTCTTTGCTTGATCTGGTTGAGGATGGCAACGCCTGGGATGCGGTGGTCGCGCAAGCAAAGGCCATCGAAGAAGCAGGCGCCAGCGTGCTCAATTCTGGAATCGGGTGGCATGAGGCGCGTGTCCCGACGATCGTCACCAGCGTACCCCGCGCCGCGTTTGCACAGGTCACGGCAAGAATTCGCCAGCAGGTCGGCATCCCGGTGGTTGCAAGCAATCGCATCAATACGCCCGAGGTCGCCGAATCGCTACTGGCGTCCGGCGTCGCAGATATGGTGTCCATGGCACGCCCCCTGCTCGCCGACCCCGAATGGGTCATCAAATCCCGGGAGGGCAATTCGCACCTCATCAATACATGCATCGCCTGCAATCAAGCCTGCCTCGACCACGTATTCGAGAACAAGCTTGCCAGCTGCCTCGTCAACCCGCGCGCGGCGCGCGAACTCGAAATGCCGCTCGAACGGACTGGGCAGCCTAGAAACCTCACGGTCGTCGGGGCTGGTCCCGCCGGCTTGGCTTGCGCCATCGCGGCAGCAGAACGCGGCCATCGTGTAACGGTTATCGAGCGTTCCGACTCCCTCGGTGGGCAGTTCAAGCTGGCCGCCAAAATCCCCGGCAAGGAAGAATTCAACGAAACCCTGCGCTACTACACCGCGCAAGTCGACGCGCTGGGCATCGAACTTCGTCTCGGCGAGGAGGCAACGTGCGACCTCATCCTTGCCGATTCTCCCGACGTCGTCGTGGTCGCGACCGGGGTCGCGCCCCGTCGGCCCGACCTTCCTGGAATTGACCACCCGATGGTGATCGACTACATGCAAGCCTTGATGGGAACACCGATCGGAAAACGGGTGGCGGTCATCGGCGCAGGCGGTATCGGCTTCGATGTCTGTGAATTCCTTAGCCGATCCGTAACGACAGGTCCGTCGGAGATTGAGCGCTGGCAAGAGGAGTGGGGGGTTGACTGCAACTACGAGACAGGTAGTGGTTTGCGCGCTGCAAAACCTCACGAGTCCGAACGCGAGATCTGGCTGCTGCAGCGAAGCGCGGGCCGGTTTGGTGCTCGCCTGAATAAGACCACGGGATGGGTGCATCGCGCCGCGTTGCAGAAAGCCGGGGTAAAGACACTCGACAAGGTTCACTACCAGCGGATCGATGCTGACGGGCTGCACATTCGGCGAGATGACGCCACGATCTGCCTGAAGGTCGACACGGTGATTCTCTGCGCGGGCCAGGAATCGCAGGACCAACTCTATGCTCAGATCCGGCAGCATCACTCCCGCTGTTTCCTGATCGGTGGCGCACGACTGGCGACGGAAGTGGATGCCAAGCGCGCGATTGAGGAAGGTGTGCGACTTGCCCATTCGCTGTAAACGCAGGCTCATGTGAGGCGAGTTTTCCGGCACCGAAACTGAACGGACGACCGAAAAATTCAGGCTGCGTTTAGTTTCGAGTTCGTAAGGTCCGGCTCGTCTCGCCTGCGACCCGGCCAAGTTCGCAGAGCGGAACACTCAAGTTTGATTGAGTCTGTCGCGACAGGCGGGTGCGCTTTCATCGACTTCCTGCTGTTGCGTCCCTTTAACGCCAAGTGGTCAGGCGTTCATTGACAACCGATGCCACCCGGCTCAGTCCCGTCAACGAACCCCACCGCGCAACGGAACAGGAGTCCGAATGAAATTGGCCTTTTTGCTGTGGCTGAGCTCGGTATTGCCACAACCCATCGCTGATCCGCTCTGCCTCACCACCACCGTCTACCTGGAGTCGAGAAATCAATCCGTGCTTGGTCAACGCGCCGTCGCCGAAGTGGCGATGCGTCGGCTAAATGATGGCAACTGGGGCGGCAACGTCTGCGAAGTGGTCACTTCCCCAAAACAATTCGCCCCCACCCTCATCAAACCAGACTTCGAACTTGACAATCTGAAGGCTTGGAACCGCGCGGCCGCGATCGCGTGGGAGGTCATTCTGGAAGCAAGCAAGCCTCAGCAGGAGCGCCGCGAGGTGGTTCCTGGCGCCGACCACTTCCTGGTCTCCACCCTTGAGAACCCACCTTTGTGGGCCCAGGGCGAACCACTGGCGAGGATCGGAGATCACAGCTTCTACAAGGTGAGACGTCTCTAAGCGTCGAATCAACCACCAAGAACGACAAGACCGGCCAAGGCCGGTCTTGTCGTTCTTGGGCGGCGCATGGAGCGTCAGGTACCCACGTCGGGGCCGCGATGCAATGCCGAACGCACCGACTCCAGCGCATTGGGGTCGTCCAGTGTCGACAGGTCGCCGGGATCACGCGACTCCACCAAGGCCTGCAAAGAGCGCCGCAGCAGCTTGCCTGATCGCGTTTTGGGCAACGCGTCGACCACATAGACGCGCGCGGGTTTTGCGACGGCGCCCAACTGCTCCATCACTTGCTTGAGCATGGCGTTGGCGACGGCCTTGCGCTCTTCGGCACTGCCGCCGGATTGCTTGAGTGTCGCGAAAACAACCGGCACCTGACCTTTCAGCTCATCGGCCGCGCCGATCACCGCCGCCTCGGCCACCTCAAAACAGGTCGACACCGACTCTTCAATCTCGCGTGTTCCGAGTCGATGGCCTGCCACATTGATCACATCATCGGTTCGGCCAAGAATGAAGTAGTAACCCTCGGGGTCACGGATGGCCCAGTCCAGCGAGCTGTAGAGCAATTCCTTGAAATGCCCGAAGTAGCTGCTGATAAAGCGCTGATCATCGCCCCAGACAGTGCTCAGACAACCCGGCGGCAAGGGCGGAACGATCGTCAGCACACCCTTTTCGTTGTCCGCGCACAATTCGCCGGTCTGCTCATTGATGAGCTTGAGCTGATAACCAAGGTTGGGAAGTCCGGGCGAGCCCAGCTTCACCGGACGCAAATCCATGCCCGCCTGCAGGCTCAGCACCGGCCAACCGGTTTCGGTCTGCCAGTAGTTGTCGATCACCGGACGCCCCAGCGCGGTGGTGATCCAGGCTGCGGTCGGCTCATCCAGCGGCTCGCCCGCCAAGAACAGCCACTTGAAGGCGCTCAGGTCGTACTTGCTCAACCAACTGGGGTCCTGCTTCTTCAGAACACGCACGGCAGTTGGCGAGGAGAACATGGTCCGCACGTGGTACTGCTCGCAAAGCTTCCACCAGATGCCGGGGTCAGGGCAGGTCGGCAAGCCTTCGTACACGATGGTGGCTGCGCCCACGATCAGCGGACCGTAGACAATATAGGAATGGCCGACGACCCAGCCGACATCCGAGGTCGAGAACATCACCTGCCCTGGCCCCACGTCATAGACCGTGCGCATCGACAGCGCCAGCGCGACCGCATAGCCACCGGTATCCCGCTGCACGCCCTTGGGCTTTCCAGTGGTACCCGAGGTGTAGAGCAGATAACTCGGCGCATTCGATTCGCGCCACACCACGGGGACCTCCGCATCGGTGAATGCGGCGCTGGCGGTGGCATAGTCGACGTCGCGCCCTTCGGTCACCGGCATGTCGCCATCCAGGCCGCGATGCACCACCAGCACCCGCGGTGGTGGCGACTGCGCTTCAGCCAGCGCGGCGTCCACCAACGGCTTGTAGCGGATCACCTTGCCCGATCGCATACCGGCGTCGGCGCAGATCAGCAGACTGGGCTTCGCGTCATCAATACGCAACGCAAGATTGTGCGCAGCGAAGCCTCCAAACACGACGGAGTGGATCGCGCCGATTCGCGCACAAGCCAACATCGCGATCACCGCTTCACCGGTGTTCGGCATGTAGATGACGACCCGATCTCCCTCCGCTACCCCCAGGCTCTGCAAGGTAGCGGCGAAGGTATTCACCTCACGATGCAGTTGCCGGTAGGTCCATTCCTGGGTGCGATGGGTTTCGGTCGACACCGCAATCAGTGCCAACTGCTCGCCGCGCTCGGAAAGATGCCGATCAACCGCGTTGTAGCAGAGGTTGGTGCGTCCACCGACAAACCACTTCCGGAAGGCTGGATCGGTGGCATCCAGAATCTGCGTTGGTGGCGTCTCCCAGTAAATCGCCTGCGCGGCCTCTTGCCAAAACCCTTGCGGATCGTCGATCGAACGGCGGTATTCGGTTTCGTAGTTCATGAGTTCCTCCCAAGGCTGACAAGGCTAGCCCTGTGAAGGCAGCGTGTAGCCGCGACTTTGGTCGATCCTCTAGAAATTAGATATCTTTGTGATATCATTTGTTCTCCAAACGGAGAACGCTCATGAAAGAACGCACCTTGCCGACGCTGCCCGGCATTCCGATGTTGTTCGTCAGTCTGATCCTCGCTGGTGCCGCCTGGTGGTTGATCAGTCACTCCTTCAACAACCATCATTGGGCAAGCTTCTGGACGGGACTGGCCTGTGGTGTGGCCGCCTTGTTCATTCTGCCTGGCCTGTTCAGTCTCGAACCCAACCAGAACGCCGTCGTCAGTCTGTTCGGCAAGTACGTAGGTTCGGCGAATGAGCCGGGCTTGCGCTGGACTCTGCCCTTTTATGCCCGCCACAAGGTGTCGATGCGGGTGCGCAACTTCGAGAGCGGAAAGCTCAAGGTCAACGAACTGGAAGGCAGTCCTATCGAAATCGCCGCGGTGATCGTCTGGCAGGTCGTCGATGCTGCCGAAGCGCGCTACAACGTCGAGGACTTCGAAAGCTTCGTGCATATCCAGTCAGAGGCCGCCTTGCGCGCAATGGCGACCCGTTATCCCTACGATAGTCACGACGGACGTGTCGCGTTGCGCAGTCACCCTGAAGAAGTCTCCAACGAGCTGAAGAAGGAACTCGATGAGCGTCTTGGCAAGGCAGGCGTCGAGGTGATCGAAGCACGGATCAGCCATCTGGCCTATGCACCGGAGATTGCGCAGGCAATGTTGCAACGCCAGCAGGCGGATGCCGTGATCGCCGCCCGCACCAAGATTGTCGAGGGCGCGGTCGGAATGGTCGAACTGGCTTTGGATCAGCTCAAGTCGCGCGGTGTAGTGGAACTGGACCCGGAACGTCGTGCTGCCATGGTCAGCAATCTGCTGGTGGTGCTCTGTGCGGATCGCTCCACCCAGCCCGTCGTCAACGCCGGCAGTCTCTACTGAACTCGTGGCCGAAAAACCCGCCAACGACAAGCGCGCCTACCCGCTGCGCATCAGCGGGCCGGTGCTCGACGCCATGCAACGCTGGTCGGAAGACGAACTGCGCTCATTGAACGCGCAAATCGAATACGTCCTGCGCGACGCGCTGCGCCGCGCAGGACGCCTGCGGGACTCGCGCCAGGACAGCGATCCCGGCGACTGAAATCAGCCCGGTGGCCAGGTCAACTGACGACCGGCAAGCAGATGCAGGTGAATGTGGTACACCGACTGCCCGCCATCCCGGTTGCAGTTCATCACCACCCGGTAGCCCTGTTCGGCGAACCCTTCGAGTCGGGCGTAATCCGCTGCTGCCAGCATCAGACGACCGAGCAACTCCGCGTCGCAAGGCGCGACATCATTCAGCGTGGCAACCGCCTTCTTGGGGATGAACAGGACATGCACGGGTGCCTGCGGATGGATGTCGCGGAACGCCAGCACGTGCTCGTCCTCGAACACGATATCGGCGGGAATCTCGCGCCGGATGATGCGGCTGAACAAGGTATCGCTCATGGCGATGGTCTCCCGGAATGTGGCAGGAAAGGAATGCGGGAACTACGGCGCGACCTGCTGTCGGCTGCCGAAGGCGTGTGCGAGGGTGCCGCGATCAATGTACTCAAGCTCACCGCCCAAGGGCACGCCATGCGCAAGCCGGGTCGGCTGAATGGCGTGACGGCGCGCCAACTGGGTCAGGTAATGCGCGGTAGCCTCGCCTTCGACGGTGGCGCTGGTGGCGATGATGAGTTCGCGCACCGCGCCTTCCGCGAGTCTTGTGTCCAGTTGATCCAGTCCCAGCTCGCGTGGGCCACGTCCATCCAGGGGCGATAGCCGCCCCAACAGGACGAAGTAGCGGCCACGGTAGCCCGTCGCCACTTCCAGTGCGGCTTGGTCGGCTGGTGTTTCGACCACGCACAACAGGCTGTCATCGCGCGCAGCGCTGCTGCAAAGCGGACACACGGCGTCCTCGGTGAAGGTCCGGCAACGTTGGCAATGCCCGATTCGTTGCATGGCCTGATCCAGTACCTGTGCCAGACGTTTGCCACCGGTGCGCTGCCGCTCCAGCAGGTGCCAGGCCATGCGCTGCGCCGATTTCTGTCCGACGCCCGGCAATACCCGCAGAGCCTCGACCAGTTCCTCAAGCAGACTCATGGGTGATCAGAACGGCAGTTTCATGCCGGGCGGCAAGGGCACACCGGCCGTCACCGCGCCCATCTTGGCCTGCGAGGCTTCGTTGGCACGCGCAATGGCGTCATTGAATGCCGCGGTGATCAGATCTTCGAGCATCTCGATATCGTCGCTGATCGCCTGCGGATCAATCTGCACGCGCCGCAAATCCATGCGTGCCGTCATGGTGATCTTAACCAGGCCGCCGCCCGACTGCCCGCTGACCTCAACATGCGCGAGTTCCTCCTGCGCCTTCTTGAGGTTGTCCTGCATCTTCTGCGCCTGTTGCATCAGGCCTGCCAAGGGTCCACGCATGATGTTGTCCTGGTTGGTAAGAGAAAGTAGGTTTTACGATGCAACCGATCAGTTGGAGCCGGAGTCAGGCCGAATCGAACCCGGCACGACACGGGCGCCATAGTTGGCGACCAGTCGCAATACCACCGGATGATTCTGGAACCTTGTCTCCGCCTGCTGTTGCTGCTCGTTGCGCTCGCGTTCGGTACGCGCATGCAGGGTTTCACGCGGTGGCGCATCGCTCACAAACACGATCTGTGGTTTGCCGCCCAGCAGGATACCCAAGCGCGTCGCCAGTGAATCCACCAGAGTCGGCAAGCGTAGATGCGCCAGGGACTCGGGAAGGTTCAGCTTCAGGCGAACGCCATCGTAACTAGCCAGACTGGTGCTCGCCGCGAGGTCGCGCTCGGGTCCGCTGAGCTGCATGCGGGCCTGCAGCGCCAGCCAGTCTTCGTTGTCCAGCAGCGCGGCGAGCGGCTCGCCGCTGGCCTGCTCGACAACCGGTTCGGACGCTTGCGTCGCCGCATCCGGCACGATCAGCGCTGGCGCAAGCACCTCCCGCTCCGGCAACTGGACGGCGGCATTGCCCTGCATGGCCAACCACACCGGCGAGGTCGCCGCGGTGGGCGCCGTCGACGCGCTCGCGCGCGGCGTGTTGTCGCGTGAGGGCGGCGCGGCACCCAGTGCAGCCTGAATGGCGGAAATACTCTGCGCGGCCAGATTCGCACTGTTGCTCGCCGGTGCAGATGTGGCGCTCGCGGGATTCGACAACGGTGCCGCCGAAGCACTCGGCGATGTGCTCGGCATCGGACCATCGGGCAGCTCCAGCCGCGCAAACGCCAGCATGCGCAGCAAGCTCATTTCAAAACCGAGCCGCTCGGTTGGCGCCATGACCAATTCACGTTTGCCCTGCAGCGCCATTTGATACCAAAGCTGGATCTGCTCGGGACTGATTGCACTGGCCGCACCCTGCACGTCGAAACCGAGATCGACGTGCGAAACGCCGGGAACCAGCTGTTCAAGTTGCACCTGGTGCAGGCCTTCGGCCAGCGCATCCAACGCGACGGAAAAATCCGGCGCAATGGCGGCCACCTCTTCGATCCGCTGCAACAGCGCACCGCCATCCACCGCGATCAGCGCGTCCAGCAAAGCGCCGATCTGATGGCGATCCACCGTGCCGAGCATGCTGCGCACATCCGCATTGCGCAATGCGCCACCACCGTAGGCGATGGCCTGATCCAGCAGCGACAATCCGTCACGCAGACTGCCGTCGGCGGCCTTGGCCAACAGTCGAATCGACTCAGGCTCGGCCTGGATGTTCTCGGCAGCGAGAATGGACGTCATCTGCAGCGCAATCTGCTCCTGCGTGAGTCGCTTCAGATTGAACTGCAGGCAGCGCGATAACACCGTGACCGGAAGTTTCTGCGGGTCGGTCGTGGCGAGCAGAAACTTCACATGCTCGGGCGGCTCTTCCAGCGTCTTCAACAAGGCGTTGAAGGCGCTCTTCGACAGCATGTGCACTTCGTCGACCAGATACACCTTGAAGCGACCGCGCGAGGGCATGTACTGCGCGTTCTCGATCAATTCGCGCACATCGTCCACGCCGGTGTTGCTGGCCGCGTCGATCTCAAGCAGATCGGCAAAACGCCCGGCGTCGATATCGCGACACACCGAACACTCGCCACAGGGCTCGGCACCGACGCCGCTCAGGCAGTTGAGACTCTTCGCGAAGATGCGGGCAATCGTGGTCTTGCCGACACCGCGTGTGCCGGTGAACAGGAAGGCATGGTGAACGCGGCCGCTCTCCAGCGCATGCGTCAGCGCTCGCACCACATGCTCCTGGCCGACCAGTTCGGCAAAGCGGCGTGGGCGCCATTTGCGGGCTAGAACGAGATAGGACATGCAGCGCCACCGGACAAGAGCGGGCCGTCATTGTGCCAGAGCCGACCGGTTCCTCCGATGCCTGCAGGTGTGAGGGCGCGCCGGTCCTGCGATACTGGCGGCATGAACTACCGACACAGCTTTCACGCGGGCAATTTCGCCGACGTGCTCAAACACGTCACCCTGCTCGGCCTGATCGAGGCAATGCAGCGCAAGGACAAGGGTTTTCTGCTGCTGGACACGCACGCCGGTCGTGGTGGCTATCTGCTGGAATCCAGCGAAGCGCAACGCACCGGTGAATGCGAAGGCGGCGTATGCCGCGTGGTCGATCTTCGCCCGCCGGAGCAACAGCCCAAACGTCAGGCCTTCGCGCCATCCGCGCTGCTGCGTCGCTACATCGAAGCCGTACGCGCGTTCAATGTGGCGACCCACGGCGACGCATCGGCCTTGCGCGCCTATCCCGGATCACCCTTGCTGGCCGCGCAAATGCTACGTCCGCAGGATCGGCTGATCGCCTGCGAGTTGCAGCCCACCGAACACAAGGCGCTTGACGAAGCATTGAGCCCCCTAGCCAATGCCCGTGCCGAACTGAGGGACGGCTACGCCGCCGTGAAGGCACTGCTGCCGCCCGTCGAGCGACGCGCGCTGATTCTGATCGACCCGCCGTTCGAAGCACAGGAAGCCGAATTCGACGCCATTCTGGCCAGTGTCCGCGAAGCCTTGCAGCGCCTGCCGTCGGCCGTCATCGCGGTGTGGTTCCCCATCAAGCGGCGCGCGGGCATCCAGCGCTTCCTGCGCCGTGCCGCCGACCTGCCTGCGCAATCTGTCCTGCTGGCCGAATTGCTGGTACGACCGGACGATTCACCACTGCGCATGAATGGCAGCGGCATGTTGCTGATCAATCCACCCTGGCAGTTCGATCAATCGATGGCGCAGATGTTGCCGACACTGCGGTCCTTGATGGGCGAAAATGAACCCTCCTCCGACCTGCGCTGGCTGAAACAGGCAACCTGAGATGTCGAACCGCTCGCGTGCCGAAAGGTGAGCCGAAAAGAAAATGCCCGCTTGCGCGGGCATTTTCGTGTCACCAATGCGCGAATCCGCCTTACTTGATCAAGCGAATCGTCAGCGGGTAGCGATAGGCCACGCCCTCGTTGGCCTTGATGGCCGCAATGATGGTGAACACCAGGGCGCCCAGGCCAACCACGAAGATCAGCAGGAAGCCGATCAGGATGAACATCAGGAAGAACGAAATGACGGCCGCGCCAAACACGGTGATCTGGAAGTTCAGCGCTTCCTTGCCCTGATCATCGACAAAGGCCATTTTGTCTTTCTGCACCAGCCAGATCACCAAGGGGCCTAGCACATTGCCGAACGGAACGATCAGACCGATCAGCGCCGAGAGGTGCGCAAACATCGCCCACTGGCGCTGCTCGGACGACGGCAAGCCGTAGTACATCTGGAAGCGCGGCAAGAAGGGGGCAGCCATCGCCTTCAAGGCATCCTGATGGTTCTCACACACAACAGGAACTTGTCAATGATGACTGCCCGTAAAGATGCTACGCCCGCTTCCACCTGGGTTGCGATCGACATTGCAAAGCGCAACCACGCCGTTCTGATTGAAACGCCTGACGGAAAGCATCGTCGGTTCCGAATGGCCAGCTCCATGGACGACCATGATCGACTGGTTTCGTTACTTCGCGAGTCTCCACAGCCGGTGCGGATTGCTATGGAACCCACGGGAGATTGCCATCGAACTCTTGCCTATCGGCTTCTCACTGAGGGCTTCGACGTCTGCCTTGTTTCTTCCGTCGCAGGCGCGCGCTATCGCGAAGCAATGTTCAATTCCTGGGATAAGAATGATCCGAAGGACGCGACCGTGATCCTCGCGTTGATGAAGCAGGGCATGACGATGCGACTCATCGATCCGCTTGTCGCTGGGCATCACGGTCTTCAGGAGCTGTCGAAGACGCATTACCAGATCAGCATGGCTAGAACTCGCCTGCAGCACAGCATCATGACGCACTATCTGCCGCTGTACTTCCCAGAAATCGAGCGCTACTTCGACACTGCCCATGCGGAATGGTTTGCGCGATTCCTCCTCCGATTTCCGACGGCGGCATCAATCCGACGCGTCCCCTATGACGAGTTTCTCGAGGCGGCATGGGAATTGGTGGGCCGAAAGGTCAACAAGAAGGCGTGGCTGCAGGAGCTTTACGAGGTCGCTTGCAGAAGCATCGGGTTGCCGGCGGATGATGAGTCAATCGAAGTTCAAAGCTTCCGCCTGCAGTTGCGGCGCTACCAGGAGCTCATCCAGCAGCGCGATCAGCTCGCTGAGCAGGCTGATAGGTTGCTCGTTGGACGCCCTGACTACGAGTCACTTCGCTCGCTGCCTGGCATTGGGCCGGTGCTTGCGCTGACGATTCTCGCTGAAGGCGGCGATCTCCGGCGTTTTGCTCATCACCGTCAATTTCTGAAGTACTGCGGGCTTGACTTGGCGAAATGCCAGTCAGGCCATAGTACCGCGGACAGGAGCGGCTCTCCAAGCGCGGGAATGCGCGGCTACGCTTCGCTTTCGGTTCGCCGCAACCGTAGCCATCAGAATGCGCGAGAACAGCTTTCGGGAGAAGTATGAGCGTTACATACAGAACGATCCGCTGAATGCCGATCGGAAGCGAAAGCCCTGACCGCCGTCGCAGCAAAATATTCGCGTGGCAACGGACTATCAAACAACAGACGCAATATCGCGGCTACTGAAAGGCTGTTCTCGACGATCCTTCGTCGAGGCTGCTCGGGACCTCATAGGATCCTGCAGATAATGCTCGGACCTTCCACGGGACTCCATGCTGTTTTAGGCATCGGTTCGAGGCCTTCTTAGACCTCGTGTTCACTATGGTTAGATCAGGAGACCTTGAAGACGGAAGCCCGCGGGATCTGCTGCGCGTTGAAAATGCATTGCCCGACCGGCCGTCCTTGACGACCGCGTCCCACATCAACATTATCGCTTGACACCAGAGTTAGCACGTTGCCCGACGGCGGCGGCGGCGAGACAGGCGATGGCGGTGGGGGAAGCGGTTGTTCAGGGGTGTCGCTCATGATGCTCTCTCCAATTGAAGCGTCGATGGACGCAGGGGTGTCGCTCGCAACGGATGCTGAATACGGTGTCGCACTGTCGTTGCGGACAGACGACAGTGTCAAGCCCGCGTCAATCCGCCGCGCCTGCCACCGTCATCTGACCGATCAGGACGGAGCCGGTGCGCAGGTGTGACCGGGTGTCGACATCGCTGCCGACCGCTTCGATGGCCATGAACATGTCGCGCAGATTGCCTGCAATGGTGGCTTCGTCCACCGGCCAGGCGATCTGCCCGTTCTCGACCCAGAAGCCCGCCGCGCCGCGCGAGTAGTCACCGGTCAGGGTACTGACGCCCTGCCCCATCAGCTCGGTGACCAGCAGCCCGTGCGAGATGCCGCCAAGCAGCGATTCAAACGACTCGCCGCGCCCCTGAACCAGCAGGTTGTGCACCCCGCCCGCATTGCCGGTGCTCTGCAGACCGAGCTTGCGCGCCGAATAGCTACCCAGCACATACCGCGTCAACACGCCATCGCGCACCAGATCGCTATCACAGGTCGCCACGCCTTCGGCATCGAAGGCGGCCGAGCGCTGCCCACGTCGCAGCAAGGGTCGCTCCTGCAGGCTGAGCCAATCCGGCAAGACCTGGCGACCCATCGAATCAAGCAGGAAGGAGGCGCGTCGATACAGGGCGCCGCCGGACACCGCCGACAACAAATGTCCGAACAGGCTGCGCGCCACCTCGGGCGCGAACAGCACCGGATAGCGACCGGTCTGCACGGCACCTGGCTGCAGACGCGCGATGGCGCGCTCGGCAGCGCGGCGCCCGACACTGGCCGCGTCCTGCAGCTCGTCAGGATGACAGGACGCCGTGTACCAGTAATCGCGCTGCATTGCCTCATCGCGGCCCGCGATCAGCGCGCAGCTCAAACTGTGACTGCTGCCGTGCTCGCGCCCGATAAAGCCGTGACTGTTCGCATACACCGACAGGCTGCGCCCGCTGGACAGGGACGCGCCATCGGAATTGCTGATCCGCGGATCGCGATCCCGTCCGGCCTGCTCGCAGCGCAGTGCGATATCGATGGCCTGATCGGCACTGATTTCCCACGGATGCCACTGGTCCAGATCCGGGAACTCGGTGGCCATGCGTTCGGCATCGGCCAGACCCGCAAACGGATCCGCCTCGGTGTAGCGCGCGACGGCGCAGGCTTGCTCGATGGTGGTTTCGATGGAGGCCGGATCAAGGTCTGCGGTGCTGGCGCTGCCCTTGCGCTGATCAAAGAACACCGTCAGCGACAGGCCACGGTCATGGGTGTATTCCAGCGTCTCCACCTCGCCCATGCGCACATTGACCGCCAGACCGCGATCCTGATTCAGTCCGACCTCCGCCTGGCTGGCTCCTCTGGCCTTGCAGCGTGCCAGCACGCGTTCAGCGATGTCACTCAACTCAGCCAGTACGGCCTCGGGTGCGGCACCCGTGGTTTCAGCAACTCCACTCACCTCACGTATCCTTGCGTTTTATTTGTTGCGGAACAGCCATGCACGATCTGGATCAGGACGACGATTTCGACGCCGCCGATCAAGGCCCCAGTCGCAGCCAGCAACGTCGCGATGCCCTCGCGATCTTCGATCTGGCGGAAAAACTGGTGGGCCTCACCGACACCCAACTGAAGCGGGTACCGCTGCCCGACAGCCTGCGCGACGCCGTGCAGCATACCCGACGCATTACCCAGCACATCGCCCGCAAACGCGAAATCCAGTATCTGGCCAAGCTCATGCGGCGTGACGAGGACGCCGTCGCCGCCATCCGTCGCGCCCTGGAAGGGGATCGCGATGAATCACGCCGACAAGCCGCCGCGCTGCATCGCATTGAGCATCAGCGGGCGCAGTTGATCGACGGCGGCGAAGCGGAGCTGACGGCGTTTTTCGCCCGCCATCCGCAAGCCGACCGGCAACGCGCCCAGCATTTGATCAAGGCTGCCCGAGACGAACGCGCACAACGTCGCCCGCCCGCTGCGTTCCGCGAACTTTTCCAATGGATCAAGCAGTTGGAAGCGGATCAGCAGGCGCGGGCAAGGTCTGCCACAACCGTCGCCGACGAAACTCAGGACTGAGCAGCCGGCATGCACTGCGCGCTGTTCGAGGCGGGACACTGCCGCTCCTGTACCGACCTGCGTGTGCCCTACGCGGCGCAATTGCAGGCCAAGCAACGGCGCGCCATGGACCAGCTCGCACTGCCTGGACTGCGCTGGTTGCCACCGGTCGCGAGTGCCGAGTCGGGCTTTCGTAACAAGGCCAAGATGGCCATTGGCGGCTCGCTGGATGCGCCCCTGCTCGGACTGGTACCCCTGCAGGGCGAACCCGCCGACCTCAGTGACTGCGCCTTGTATCTGCCCGCCATCCGCGCCGCATTTCCACTGTTGCGCGAATTCATCCAGACGGCACGCATCACACCGTACGATCCGGCCACGCGGCGCGGCGAGGGCAAATTCGCACTACTGACCTGCGCGCCGTCCGGCGAAATGATGCTGCGCTGGGTATTGCGCTCGACCGAAGCGCTGAGCCGTATCCAGAAGCACGCTCCGGCGTTGCAAGAGCGATGGCCTGCCTTGCGGGTGCACTCGGTCAATCTGCTGCCCGAACCCAAGGCCGTGGTCGAGGGTGATACCGAGATACTGCTGCCGGGCGACGAGGCCCTGTGCATGCAGGTCAACGACGTGCCCTTGTTCCTGCGTCCGCAGAGTTTTTTCCAGACCCATACCGAAGTGGCCGCCCAGCTGTACGCCCAGGCACGGCAGTGGATGGCACAGATTCAACCGCAACACCTGTGGGATCTGTTCTGCGGCGTCGGCGGCTTCGCACTGCATTGCGCGCCGCATGCGCAACAGGTCACCGGCATCGAGATCAGCCCGGAAGCCATCGCCAGTGCACGCCGCTCCTGCACGGCATTGGGCCTCCGCAACGTGGCGTTCCAGGCGCTCGATGCCAGCGCGTTTGGCCGCGATAGCGACGCGTCGCCCGATGCCATTCTGGTCAACCCTCCGCGCCGCGGCATCGGCAGCACACTGTGCGAACAGCTGCAGCGCAGCGGCGCACCTGATCTCATCTATTCCAGCTGCAACATCGACACCCTGTGTGCCGACCTGCGCCGCATGCCTGCCTACCGTGCAGTTGAAGCGCGTCTGTTGGACATGTTTCCACACACCGCGCACTTCGAGACCCTCGTCTGGTTGCGCCGTGAAGGGCTCTGAGCCCAGGCGATCCGGTTTCAATCTGCCTGCCGGAAACGCAGTCCCGAAAGACGGCGCGTGAACTGGCAGCCTGAAGACAAATCCGGTCCAGCGCGCTCCCGATGCGGACGCGGTCGCCCGCATCGGCGACACTGTCGCTTCCGTTTTCCACTGCACCCATCGAACCCATGCCCTACACACCCATCGTTGCCACCCTCGGCTATGTCCTGTCACCCGATGGCCAACGTGTCCTGATGATCCATCGCAATGCCCGCAAAGACGATCAACATCTGGGCAAGTACAACGGCCTTGGCGGCAAACTGGAACCCATGGAGGACATCGCCGCGGGCATGCGGCGGGAAATCCGCGAGGAAGCGCAGATCGAATGTCTGTCGATGCAACTGCGCGGTACGCTCAACTGGCCGGGCTTCGGCAAGAACGGTGAGGACTGGCTGGGCTTCATCTTCCTGATCGATCACTTCGAAGGCGTCGTGCCCGCCGCCAACGACGAAGGTGATCTGCAATGGGTGGAGCGCGAGAAGTTGATGGAACTGCCGATGTGGGAAGGTGATCGGCACTTTTTGCCGCTGGTCTTCGACGACGACCCGCGGCCGTTCCACGGCGTGATGCCGTATGCCAACGGCCGCATGGTGTCCTGGCACTACTCGCGACTATAAGTACCCGGCGGCAGATGGTCGCAGCGTAGGCGAGATGGACGGCTATAATCACTGCATGAAAAGACATGCCCGTGGCTCCAGCAAACTCCCCCTCATCGCCGTCCTGGCCACCGCGTTGGCAGCCGGTGTGGGCCTGTATTTCGGTCAGCAAATGGTGTCAGCGCCGCCGAACCTGTCGCTGAGCAACAGCCTGCTCTACCCGGCGCCGCGCGAGGTACCACCGTTCACACTGCAACTGGCCGACGGCAGCGAGTTCGATCAGAACGACCTGAAAAATCGCTGGTGGCTGGTGTTCATCGGTTTCACACACTGCCCGGACATCTGCCCGACCACGTTGCAGGCCCTGTCGGATGCCGAGAAACTGTGGACCGATGTCGACGCCTCGATCCGCCCGCGAATCCTGTTCGTCTCGGTAGACCCGGAGCGCGATACCGCCGCCAAGGCCACGGAATACGTGCACTACTTCAGCCCTGATGCGCTGGCGGCCACCTCCACACACGAGGTGCTGACTCCCTTCGCACGCAGCTTCGGGCTGGTCTACATGCAGGTCCCGCTGGATGGCGGCGGCTACACGGTGGACCATTCGGCCTCGATTGCCATCGTCAATCCGCAAGGGCAACAGGTCGGACTGGTGCGCCCACCGCTGGACCCGAAAAAAATCGCCGACGATCTGCATGCGCTGATCAAGCAAGGGCACTGATCCATGCCTTCGTTTGCCGTTCTGTTGCAGTACGCGCTGCCGCACCGTCTGTTGTCGCGTCTGGTGATGTGGGCGACCCGGTTGCGAATCGGCTTCTGGAAGAATTTCCTGATCCGCCAGATTGCTTCTCGATTCCAGGTGAATTGGGACGAAGCCGCACAGCGCGATCTCGATGCCTATCCGCACTTCAATGCGTTTTTCACCCGCGCACTGAAGCCCGGAGCACGCATCGCCGATGCCGACACCACCACACTGCTGATGCCTGCGGACGGCCACATCAGCCAGTTCGGGCGGATCGAAGACGGACGCGTCTTCCAGGCCAAGGGCCAATCGTTCACGGCCGCCGAATTGCTGGGGGATGACGCCGCCGCGACACCGTTCGCGGATGGCGAATTTGTCACCGTCTATCTGTCGCCGCGTGATTACCACCGCGTACATATGCCCTGGGCCGGAACGCTGCGCGAAACCGTGCACGTACCGGGACGATTGTTCAGCGTGGCACCGTTTGCGGTGCAGGCCATTCCACGCCTGTTTGCCCGCAATGAGCGGCTGGTCTGTCATTTCGATACTGATTTCGGCCCGATGGCTGTAGTGATGGTCGGTGCCATGTTGGTGTCGGGCGTGGAAACGGTCTGGAGCGGCGTGGACATTCCACCGTATGGCAATCGGATCGTGCGGCGCGACTGGCGCGGCAAGGACATCCTGCTGCAACGCTTCGACGAGATGGCCCGCTTCAACATGGGATCGACCGTGATCGTGCTGGTGCCACCGGGTGTGCATTTGCTTGACAGTTTGCGCGCCGAACAGGCGGTCCAGGTTGGACAGGCGCTGGGGCGAGTCGCCACACGTCCGGCCTGAGTCGCATGTCCGCGCACGGTTTCCACGGCGGATTGCGACTCGACAAGCACACCGAAGCGGTTATCGCGCGCCCGATCCAGCAGGCGGCGCCGAGTGCGGTGCTGGCCTTGTCGCTGCAGCAACACCGCGACCTGCGCCTGCAGGCATGTGTGCAGATCGGCGATTCCGTGCAGGCCGGTCAGGTCGTGGCGCGGCCCGATCTGGACATCGGCGACACGCGTCTCGGTGCCTGGCTGCATGCACCCTGCGATGGCGAGATCATCGGCATTGAATCGCGCCCGTTGATCCAGCAGCCAAACCAATCTGGTCCGCACCTTTTGCTGCGAGTCCGCGAGGATTCGACCTCAGCGACATGTCAAATCGACGCGATGACCGCAGCGGAATCCCTGCCTGCCATGCTGGCGCGGGCAGGTCTCAGCGGATTGGGCGGCGCCAACTTTCCCAGCGCCGACAAGCTGCTCAACCACGTCGACACGCTGATCCTCAACGGCGCGGAATGTGAGCCCTGGATCGCCTGCGACGAAGGCCTGCTGATCGAGTCCGCAGCACTGGTCATCGAGGGTGCGCAAGTGTTGGCGCGCGCCTGCGCCGCGCAACGCATCGAGATCGCGCTCGAATCGCACATGGCGCGTGCCATCGATGCAGTGCAGGCCGTGCTGCAAAAGGTGCCCGCCGACGATGGCGTGCCGCTGCGCCTGCACTGTCTGCCGAGTCGCTATCCGCAGGGCTCGGCGCGACAGTTGATCGAGGCCTTAACCGGAAAGCAGGTGCCGGTCGGTCAGCACAGCGCCGCCGTCGGTGTGGTCGTGTACAACGTCGGCACGGCGCATGCCGCCGCGCTGGCCTGTCGCGGGCGGGCGCTGACGCATCGAATCGTCACCGTCAGTGGACCCGGCGTACGTGCGCCGGGCAACTACCGCGTCGCCCTCGGCAGTTCGGTCACCGACGTGATCGCCTCGGCTGGCGGCTACACCGCACAGGCACGACGCTTGCTGATCGGCGGCCCGCTGATGGGCGTTGCCTTGCCGCATGATGACTTTGCCTTGCAGAAGGGCAGCAACTGCGTGCTGGTGATGGATCAGGTCCGAACGCGCGATGCCACGACCGCACAGCCCTGCATCCGCTGTGGCGACTGCGCTGCCGTCTGTCCGGCGCGACTGTCTCCGCAATTGCTGTGGCAGTCCGCACAGGCGCAACGCCCCGAGCAGGCGCGCGCAGATGGCGTGCAAAGCTGCATCGAATGTGGACTGTGCGATCTGGTGTGTCCGTCGCAGATCGACCTCACCCGCCAGTTCCACGACATCAAGCACACGCTCTGGCTGGCCGAACGCAAGCAACAACAGGCGAACTCCGCACGCCAGCGCTACGAGCAACGCACGCTGCGTCTGCAACGCGAAGCGCAAGCGCTGGAAGCCAAGCGTGCCAGCGCGGGCAAGGAGGCGCTCAGCGCGTCGGTGGTGGCCGCTGCCATCGCCAAGGCCAAGGCCCGACGCCTCAGCAAGCCTGCGGGCGATGAGGGAGAATCCTCGGCGTGAGACATTTCGACGTCGCCAGCGCGCCGCATCTGCCGATTCGCCCAACCGTCACGCGAGTGATGCTCTGGGTGTTGATCGCCCTGCTCCCCGGTATTGCCCTGCAAGCCTGGCTGTTTGGCATCGGCGTGCTGCTGCAGATCCTGATTGCGCTGATCTTCGCGCTGGGTATCGAGGCGCTTTTCCTGCGCCTTTTGCAACGCCTACTTCGCCCTGCCCTGCTGGATGGCAGCGCGGCAGTCACGGCGGTGCTGTTCGCGCTCTGCCTGCCACCGCTCGCCCCGTGGTGGATCAGTGCGCTCGGCCTGCTGATCGGTATCGGTCTGGGCAAACAGGTGTACGGCGGGCTCGGCTACAACCTGTTCAATCCGGCGATGGTGGCCTATGCCGCGATGCTGGTCAGTTTCCCCGCGCATTTCGGGCATTGGCCCGCGCCCTTGCTCGACAATCCACTTAGCCTCGGTGATGTCGTGCGCGCCGTGTTCATCGATCCCCAAGCAGGCCTGCCCTGGGACACGTTGGCGCAGGCCACGCCACTGGATCAGACCCGCCAGGCCTTGCGCCAAAGTCTGACCCTGACCGAATGGCAGCAACGCGAAAGCTGGGAACTGGCACAACCCCATGCATGGCATGGCTTGGCGCTGGCATGGCTGCTCGGTGGACTGTTGTTGCTGTGGCGGCGGATCGCGGCGTGGCAGGTTCCCGTCGGGGTCTTGCTCGGTGTGATGCTGACCGCAACGCCCATATGGCTGACGGCGCAGGACCAAGCGTGGTCGCCGCTTGCCCAGTTCGGGTGGGGTGGCTTGGTACTCGCGGCGTTTTTCATTGCCACCGATCCGGTATCCGGCTGTGCCACCCCGAAGGGTCGTTGGCTGTTCGGCATCGGCGTTGGCGCCTTGACGATATTGATCCGGCAATTCGGCAGTTACCCGGATGGCATCGCCTTCGCCGTGTTGCTGATGAACGCGGCAGCACCGTGGATCGATCTGCATACCCGGCCACGCTATTACGGAGAGCCCACGTGATCCGCTGGCGCGCGGCGTTCCGATTGGGCCTGCTGTGCTTGCTGGCCGTGCTGAGCCTCAGCCTGATCGCCGAGTTCAGTGCACCGGGCATCGCGGCGCATCGCGACGCGCTGCGGCGGGCAATGCTCGCGAGTGTGTTGGGCGACGCTCTTCAGCTCGATGACCCCGTATCGGCGCCGTTGCAAGTGCGGTCCACCGACTTGGGTTCCGGTATCAAGCAGGTCTGGCGCGCCGGGCGAGCGCAGCACGTCGAGGCGCTCGTGCTCGAAGCCAGCACCGAAGACGGTTACAACGGACGCATCGAGGTGCTGATCGGCGTTCTACTTCCCGACACCATGCGCCCGCACAGCGAGGTGCTGGCAGTCAGAGTCACTTCGCATCGCGAAACGCCCGGCTTGGGCGATGGCATCGTGCGCGAGCGCAGTCCGTGGATCGATCAATTCGTGGGCAAATCCCTGCGCGCTCCAGCGTCAGCGCAATGGGCCGTCGAGCGCGATGGCGGTGCATTCGACACGCTGGCGGGCGCGACGGTCAGCTCCCGCGCCCTGATCGAACTCACCGCCCGTGTGCTGCATTTCGTCGATACGCATGCCGACGACTTGCGCACGGCGCCAAGTGGCGGCCGCCGGGACTATGCCGATGCCGAATGAAACACTCGCACAGGACCTGCGCAGCGGTCTGTGGCAGAACAACGTCGGCTTGGTGCAGTTGCTCGGCCTGTGCCCGCTGCTGGCGGTCAGTACGAATGCGCTTAACGCCATGACCCTGGGGCTGGCCAGCCTGCTTGCGCTGCTCGCCACCAGCACGTCGATTTCGGCGCTGCGACACTTCATCGCCGATGAAGTGCGCATTCCGGCGTTTGTCACGCTGATCGCCGCCATCGTCACCAGCATCGAACTCGCCATGCATGCCTGGCTTCCCGAACTGCATCGCGTATTGGGCATCTTTCTGCCGCTGATCGTGACCAACTGTGCGGTGCTCGGGCGCGCCGAAGCCAAGGCCGCACGGGTGGATGTGGCGCGCGCCGCAACCGATGCGTTGGGCATGGGTCTGGGTTTTCTCTGGCTGTTGCTGCTGCTCGGCGGACTGCGCGAAGTTCTTGGCCAAGGCACACTGTTCGCAGGCGCAGGCAACCTGCTGGGTTGGCCCGCACTGGAACTCAATCTGGGACAGCATCGCTGGCTGTTGATGAGTCTGCCACCTGGTGCCTTTTTCCTGCTCGGCTTGCTGGTGGCGCTGCGACAGAAGTGGCAGGCACATCAGGTCACGGCGCCCAGCGCTTCGATTTCCAAGGACAGACCTCACGCATGAGCAAGCTGATGACCCGCGCGCAACGCGAGGAATTCTTCCGTCGCCTGCGTGAGCTCAATCCAGAGCCGAAAACCGAGCTGGAATACCGCTCACCGTTCGAACTGCTGATCGCCGTCATGTTGTCGGCACAAGCCACCGACGTGGGGGTCAACAAGGCCACACGGCGCCTGTTTCCACTCGCCCCCGATGCCGCGTCCATGTTGGCACTGGGTGAAGATCGGGTGCGCGAGATCATCAGCAGCATTGGACTGTTTCGCGCCAAGGCAAAGAACGTCATCGAAACCTGTCGCTTGCTCATCGAACGCCACGGCGGTGAGGTACCTGCCGAGCGCGCCGCCCTGGAAGCCCTGCCCGGCGTCGGACGCAAGACCGCCAACGTGGTGCTGAACACCGCCTTCCGGCAACCGACGATGGCGGTCGACACGCACATCTTCCGCGTCGGCAATCGCACTGGACTCGCGCCGGGCAAGGACGTCCTGGCGGTCGAGCAAGGCTTGCTGAAACGCGTACCGGGCGAGTATCTGCTGGATGCGCATCACTGGTTGATCCTGCACGGACGCTATGTCTGCAAGGCGCGCAAACCCGACTGCCCGCAGTGTGTGGTGCGCGATCTTTGCCAGTTCAAGGACAAGCTGAGCGACTGAGTGGGCGTCGGGCCCTGATTCACTGAGGGCATTTCGCCCGTGGAGCCTTTGAGATCTGAAGCATCGACGCTAACCATCGGTGAGGCGAGGACAAGTGGTCGGCGTTGGCGACACTTTGCATTTCGGCTGTCATAATTCAGCAACTCCGTTGTCATGTGACAGTCGATGCGCGCCTCGATTTCTGCCCTACTGTGCGGCGGCCTCCTGCCATTTTTCAGCGCGTCAGCGGCAACCGGCGCATCGGATTGGACTTTCACACCGGGCGGACAGATTCAGCACGACTTGAGTTGGCTGAACCTGGACGACCGCGAGGCGGATTTTGCCGAAGCGCCGCGCCGAACCCGACTTGGATTCGCGCTGGAACACGTCAATGGCGTCCGCGCGAAGTTCGAATGGGACTTCATCGCAGGCACCATCACCGACAGCTTCATCGAGCTTCCGCTGAATGACCACACACGTCTGCGTGCCGGGCAATACAAGCAACCCTTCGCGCTGGAAGAACTGATCTCGGATCGCGAACCCGCCATGCTGGAAACCTCGATGCCGGCGGATGTGTTCGCCCTCGCGCGGCGCAGCGGCATTGCCATTGAGCAACGTCATGCTTCGGGGCTGATCACGCTGAGTCGATACTTCGGCCACGTGGAAGAGCTGGATGCAGGCGATGGCTGGGCCTTGCGCAGTACCTGGTCACACGGCGACGCCAGCACGCACATCTGGCATCTCGGCATCGCCGCCGCCAGTGATCGTGATCACGATGGCCGTGGGCGCATTCGTTCGCGCCAGGAACTGCGCACGTTTTCACTGTTGGCGGCCGACAGCGGCAACCTGGACGGCGTGGCAGGCACGGATCGAGTCGGTCTGGAACAGGCCTGGCTGTCCGGCCCCTGGTTGTGGCAGTCCGAGCAGATGTCCCTGCGTCTGCGCCGAATGGGCAGCGACGTGCACGCGAAAGGCGGATACGCCCTGCTGAGCTGGACCAGTGGCATCGTCTGGCGCAGCTACAAGGACGGCGTGGTGAAAGCACCCAAACTGAGCCAGGGACATGCCTGGGAGTTCGCCGCCCGCGTCTCCACCGTCGACATCGAGTACGCGCAGCAGAACCGAGGCCAACAGACCAACCTGAGCGCCGGCGTCAATCTGTATGTCGGCCCGCACTGGCGCTTCATGCTTGATCAGACCTGGGTGAACGGCCGTCGCCTCGACGTGCTGACGGAAGGCAGCCACACCTCGTTGCGAATGCAGGCAGACTTCTGATCGCGTGGTGCCCGTCTCCGCCATGGCCCCGATCGGAAATCGGCGGTCAAACAGAATTCAGCGCGAAAACCGAACTTTCGCGGCCGCGTGGGTCTCCCCGTGACGGGTAGCGCTCATTCCCCCTCGAATCCATCCGCAAACCCGCTGGTGGTCTGCAAGGCCTGCTGCACCGCCGCCAGCGCATCCAACCGTCCATGCCCGTAGATCGGATTCGGCACCTGACTGCCCGGCATGCCGCCACAGCTTGTCGCGCTGGTCAGCGGGACCGCCGTTTCGCGCAGGATCGCTTCCACTTGTTCCGGCTGACCGCGTAGCGCGGGATTGGCGCTCATCACGAGTGCGGCAACGCCCACCGCATTCGGTGTGGCCATGCTGGTGCCGCTCTTGCTGCCATAGGCATTGCCCGGCACAGCGGAACGCACACTCACGCCCGGTGCGACGACATCCGGTTTGAGGCGATTGCTGCCATCGACGGTCACCGGTCCACGCGAGGAGAAGCCCGCGATGGCATCGCTGTTGTCGGTGGCGCCGATGGTGAAGGCATCGGCATAGATCGCCGGCGGGTCGATTACGCTGGCGCAGCTCGATCCCGAATTGCCCGCCGCAACAATGACCAGGATGCCCTGCGCCTTGAGGTTGCTGATCGCCGTGGCAAAGCTGTCCAGCGCACAATCCTCGCCTGCAGGCGGCGCACCAACGGGACAGCCCCAGGAATTGCCGATCACATGCGGCGCGCGCGCGGGATCGGGATTCTGGCCGTTGAGATCGGTCGGTGCAGCAAACCATTGGAAGCAGTCCAGATACGTGCTGGGCCGACCGGTGCCGCTGTCCATGTTGCGGCAACCGATCCAGCGCGCCGCAGGCGCCACGCCGATCTGATTGCTGCCACCATCACTGCCGCTCATGGTGCCCATGGTGTGCGTGCCATGCGAATTGTCATCGCAGGGCGCGGTCGTGTTCATGCCACAGGGATTGCTGTTGCCGTCGATGTCCGCCGTGATCGCATCGTGCCAATGGAAGTTGTGGTTTACAGCAACACCATCCCAGCCCCGATAGCTGGACTTCAAGGCGGGATGATCCCACTGGTAGCCGGTGTCCTGCCCAGCGATGACCACGCCTTGACCGCGATAACCCAGTGCCCAGACCTCCGGTGCGCGCACCTTCGTCACGTTGGGCTCGATCGCGCGAACGTCCTCCAGCGCAGGCGCCACATCGCCGATGTCGGCCTTGAACGGCGCATCCCATTCAAATCCGAGCACGTCTTCACGCGCCGCCAGTGCCACGGCTTGCTTCGCATCCAGACGCGCCGCGATGACATTGGCGATCCAGAACGGTCGAGCCGCAATCGCCTGCGCGCGCAGCCAGTCCAGAACGGCCTTCTGGCTCACCGCCGTTCCGGTCTGCAGGGCTTGCACGGCACGCGCAGACTGCTCCGCGAAGACCACTCCACGCTGCGACCGAAGCGACACCGGGCGAAGTCGGATCAACACATCGACCTGCTCGCCTGCCTCCCAGCGTTTGCGCAGGGACTCGGCGATCTTGGACGATGCGAGATTCGCTTCCGCGGCCTCGGAATGTGCCACCAGAAATGGCAGCGACGCCGCCAATGCGATTGCCAACAGTGTCGGGCGCATTACTACCTCTTCCCAGAATGAAGCCGGCCGTTATTCGTGTCCATCAACGAATCTCGAACTCGCCACGGCAGCCACGATCTACCCAGACGCCGTTACGGTCGTAGCCCCAGGTCCGCATGTAGACGCATTCACTGCGAGATTTCTGGTCGATCAGGATGGCCTCGCGGGGAATCCGCACATTGCATTTGCGATAGCGATCATCATGCGACTCGCAGGAGATGGTCTGCAGATCGGGGCGCGAGGGACGATTGTTGGGATAGCCATCACCGTAGTGACCACCGCCACCACGACGCAACACTTCAAACTCACCACGACAACCGCGCGTTACCCACAGACCGCGACGATCCACACCCCAGGTACTGCCCTCAACGCACGCCGAGCGCGATTTTTGGCGCAGCAGTCTCACCTCGCTGCGTGGCGAGATACCACACACGCTTTCGCGATCATTGAAGGACTCGCACAACACGATGTTGTCGCCGCCCATCGGTCGCGAATAAACCTCGAAGGTGGCGCGACATCCATTCGAAACCCAGATACCACGACGATCCGTGCCCCAAGTCCGACCCTCGATACAGGCGGTTCGCGAATGCTGTTCGACCAAGTTGACGCCGCCGCGCGTATCGACTTCGCAAACCTCGGTGCGATCACTGAACGACTCGCAGCGAACCACCTCGCCGTACTGCGCATTTGCACACTGGCCTGCCAGCCCCAGCAGCACCGCCAGTGCACCGCGCCATGTCCATGTCATGTTGTTACCCATGGTTCCCCCCGGAATGATGAGGCGCGAAGTGTAGCGGTTGTGCACCGAAATCGGCGCCGCAGTGCCGCAATCGGCGAGCGGTTTGGCTATAGTCCAGCGACGTTCCCTGTTTACGATCCCATGAGTCGTTGGCGTCCCCCCAGCGGTCCAAGCACCGCACTGATCACCCGCGAGGGATTCGAGCGGCTGCGCGACGAGCTCAACCAGCTCTGGCGCGAAAAGCGCCCGGAAGTTGTGAAGGCACTCGCGGCCGCGGCGGCCGAGGGTGACCGCTCGGAAAATGCCGAGTACACCTATCGCAAAAAACAACTGGGCGAGATCGACCGACGGGTGCGCTATCTAAGCAAGCGGCTTGAAGTACTGAAGGTCGTCGACGCGCTTCCAGCCGATCAGGATGCGATCTTCTTCGGGGCCTGGTTTGAACTGGAATGCCTGCAGACCGGCGAGTCGAGTCGCTATCGCATCGTTGGCCCGGACGAAACCGATGCCGCACTGGGCTGGATCAGCATCGATTCGCCCTTGGCGCGCGCCGCACTGAAGCGCCGCGTCGACGATGAGTTCAGTGCGGAGCTGCCGGGGCGCAAGGCCGATTTCCGCGTATTGTCGATCCGCTATTCGTTCGACTGAATCTAGTCCCCGTGCCGCTCAGAACGCCCAGCGCAACTTCGCCATGATCTGATTCGCCGTCACGTTGGCGCGGCTCAGATCAAACAAGCGGCCATAACTGTTTTCGCCCGACTCGTCGTCAAATTCTCCGCCCCGACTGAACACCAGATACAACTCGCGCTGCGGATCGAACTCGTAGCGATAGCGAATCTGCGCCGCCAGATGTCCAAGCGAGAAATCCTGCAGTTCGCGCGCATCCGCCTGCAGCCTCCCCGCCACTGCGCGCCAGGTTTGCTGGGCGTCCGCACTCAGTCCGACAAACTGCGCGCGCAGACGCACTTCGTGTTTCGGGGCAGGAAACCAGTTGAGTGTCCAGTCCAGCTCCAGCTTGCGACGCGCGTAGGTCGCAAGGCGATCATCGCCATCCCAGATTAGCCAGTTACTGCTGTCGAGCAGATCCAGACCCAGCGTCGTGGTGAGCTTCTCGCCCAGAAAGAAGGTGGGTTCCAGATAGAGCTCCCACACGCCCCCACGAATCCCCTCGCGGAACCACCAAAGCTCACCGTTCAGTTGCCATCCGCCGGCGTGGCGCCCCTCGTACTCCAATCCGATCGCATGATTGCCGGGCAAGCTCACGCTGCCATGTCCACGGGTGATGAGGTCATCCACGAAATCCAGTTGCGGTACCAGCATCAACCTCAGTGCGTCGTTACTCTGGAAATGCCATAGATGCGACAACTCGGCATCACCGCGCACACGTTGCCCGGCGGTGTTCTGTTGCCACAGCAACTCCAGTTCCCAGGCGGAATCGCGCAGCACGCTGTCGGCACCGTGCGAACGCGTATACCAGGTCCACTCGGCACGGTACTGCTGCAAATCCGCACGTGGCAGGTAGCCGAAGTCGTTCAGTTGCAGATCACGGCTGTACCGATTGACCTCGTACTCCTGGCGCAGGCGCTCACTACTCGCCCAATCAGCGCGAACCCATCCCAAGCTGCCACGGCGATCCGCCTGCCCAGCCTGCTCGACACGACTGCCGCCCACCGCCCCGCGCACCACCAGACCCTCGATCGGCTTCCACTGGCTGTCGACCGTCTGCACCCAGGACTCCCGTTGCAGGCTCGGTCGATCCACATGCGTCAGGGTGTAGCCGGTATCGACCTGCGGGCCGCGCCAGCGTCCGCGCAGGGCATGGAAACTGCGCCCGCCCGTGTCCGCCTCCTCGGCCGCCAGCACTCCCCAATCCAGTGCGGAGGAACTGCCGGTGTACTTCAAGGCCACATCGACGTCACTGACGCCGGCGTCACCCGCATCTGGCGCTGCACCGATGCGCCGTGTGTTGATCAGTAGCGCGTTGTTGCCGAGCGGCACGTTGAACAAGGCCTGATTCTCGGTGAAGAACGGTCGTTTCTCGCTGAAGAACGTTTCGATGGCGTTGAAATTCACCACCAGATCATCACTCTCCACCTGACCGAAATCCGGCTGCAGGGCCAGACTGAGCTGGTGTTGACTGTTCGGCGACCAGAACAGGTCCACACCGGTGCGGGTATCGCGCTGCCCGCTCAATCGGTCATCGCTGGTCGCCACGTAGGGCACAACCGACCAATGCGTTTGCGCAAATGCGGGAATGCGGAGCTTGCGCATGTCGGCGACAAAAGTCGGATGTTCAAAGTCGTAACCCGGAATCGAATAGCGTCGACCAGTCGCCTCGACAAAGCGCGACAGATACAGCCCGATCTGCCGTTGCCCGTCGACCGCGCCACTCTGCGCCGCCAGACTCCAGGGCAGGCGCATTTCCACTGACCAGCCCTGCGCGTCTTCGGCCACGGCATGTTCCCAGCGCCCGTCCCAGTCGTAGTTGTACTGGTTCTGCCCGGTGATCTGCGCGTCCTGGATGCCGCCGCTCAGACTTACCGTCAATTCGTACGCGGTCACGCCGCGACCATCGAAATCGATCATCACATTGAGTCGGTCCGCACGCGCCTGCACATCGCGGGTAGTCGGATGTCGTGTGCGCGGCACCGAATCAGGCTGCTCACACCAGAACCCCAGATACAGACCGTCCTCACGCGCCAGCACGCGCACTTCGGTGCGTAGTACGGCGGCGTTTCGCGAGTCAGCGGCATGACCGTCAGAAAGTCATCCAGACGCGTCGCCTGATCCCAGTCGGATTCGCTGAGTCGACCATCCAGCGACAGGGTTCCGGCCCAGGCAACGGTGGCGATCAGCGACAGAGCGAGCACACGCATCGCGAAACGGCAAAAGGGCAGAAGCATGGGAAAACCCAAAGTCAGGAGGCGCCAGCCTATACGGGCGACAAGCAGTGTGGCGCATCCCAGAGGTCACTGCCTCAACGCAGCAACCAGGCTGGCAACGCGGTCAACAACAGGACCAGCAAGATCCCGAGCAACACGATGACGAACCGCCCGGGCGACTGTCGCAGCGTGTCCAATAAGGTCACGCGTACAGCCGTCGATCTGGCATTCGCCGCACGCGCCGCCTGGTAGCTGTCGATACAGCGGCGCGCAGCCAGTGCTTCCTCCTGCGATTCAACCCACATCGCACCATGGGAGACGCCCCAGTTGCTCGGTTGGGTCTCAAAGAAGGCAATCGAATGCGACGTCAGTAGTGCCCGAATGTCTTCGGCTTCCTCTTCGGGCACCGAATGCAAGTGAAAGATCAGAATCGCCATCAAATCATTGCTCCGCAATACAGCTTGGTTTTGACGCGCCGTTGACAGGAATGTTCACGGCATGACGATTGCACCGTATAAGCGCTTACTCTGATGTAACTGAACGCGTTACGGCTTGAATCCATGACCTCATCGACGACAACTCGCACCAGCGACGCCTCGGCCGGCGCACCCAAAGGCTACCGACGCGTGTGGGCGAACGGCAACCTCATGATGGTGCTGATCTGCGTCGTTGCGCTCGGCATCGTCGCTGCCATCTGGGCATACGTCGCCGCCAGGGTCGCCGAGAATCGCGAAGTTGCCACTGCGAATGTGCTGCAGAGCAACGGGAATCTGGTAATCGCCCACAAAGAGAAGGTCAAGGCAGGACTGGCCCATTTCGAACAGATCCTGCAGTCGGTCGCAGAAATCGGATCGACGTCAGCGCCCGACATCGACCCCAGGCAGAAGCTCAATGAGTTACTCAGCCAGGCGCAACAGACAACGCCCGAGCTGATCTCGCTGGCCGTCGTCGGCGCGGACGGAAGCGTCAAGGTGTCCACGCAAACCTCCACTGCACTGAATGTCGAGCATCGCACCTATTTTCAACGCCATCGCGAGTTTCGCAGTATCCGGGCGGATGTGGGCGCACCCTTTACCGGCGCGATGACAGGACGCTGGTCGATCCCGATCACCCGACGGATCGAAGATACCAACGGATTGTTTCTGGGTGTCGCCTACCTGTCTCTTGACCCCGCTTACTTCGCGGAACCCTTCGTCAACTCGAAGCTGGGTCCGCAGGACTCCATGGTCGTGCTCGGCGAGGACGGCATCATTCGCGCGATTCGCATCGGCGACAAGGTGCTCTACGGCGAGAATGTCGCCCAATCACCGCTGTTGGCAGAACAACGCCAGAACCCTTCAGGGTGGCTGCGAACCCATAGCCCGATCGACGGTGACCGCAAACTGGTTAGCTACGACTCCATCCCGACCTATCGCTTGATCGTGGTTGTGGCCAAGTCAGAATCCAATCTGTTTGCGGAACTCAAGCCTGCGGAGCAGGCACTGAGGCTGCAGGCCACGGCGGTCACTGCACTGGTGATCCTGATGACGTTGACCGCCATGGCCGCCATGAATGCACAGCGTGGTCGACTGCTGGCGGAGTCCAACGCGCGCCGCAATTTTCAGGAGCTTGCGGAACTCGGTAGCGATTGGCACTGGCGTAGCGACCGTCACCACCGCATCGACTTCGTGTCGCATGGGCTGAAGAAATCGCTTGGCGTTTCCATCGATGGCCTATTGGGTCTGACGGCGTGGGAATCCGGCGGCTTCGGTGCCTCGGCCGACAGTGCGCAGAAAATTGAAAAGGCGATGCTGCACTTTCAGCCCTTTCTGCGGGTGGAATCGTCGATACGCATGGACGACCGTGATACCGCTTACGTATTGATCAGCGGGCAATCCACCTGGTCGGCGAGCGGCGAGTTCCTTGGCTATCAAGGCGTCGTCACCGACATCACCGAACGCAAGCTGGCGGAATTGAACATCGAGCGTCTGGCGATGTTCGACGCCCTGACCGGATTGCCGAACCGTCGCTCGCTGACCCAGCACATCGCGCATGCCCTGCACGTCTGTCGGGACAACAACCACAGCGGCGCGCTGATCTTTGTCGACGTGGATCGCTTCAAGGATGTCAACGACACGCTGGGACATGAGGCCGGTGATGAACTGTTGCGACTGGTGGCCGCGGCCCTGAGCTCGGCAGTGCGCAGTGACGACGTGGTTTCGCGGATCGGCGGCGACGAGTTCGTGGTGGTGATCGGCAAACTGCCCGCCGATCTCGGCCAGGCGAAAAACAATGTCCAACGCGTGATCCAGAAGATCCGTGGCAGCATGCAGGCGCTGGACATGCTGCGGTTCCGCAAGGTGCAGATCTCGCTCAGCATGGGTGTCTGCCAGTTCCCGACGCACAACGAGTCTCCCGACGATCTGTTGCGCGATGCGGACACCGCGCTTTATCAGTCCAAGGCCGAAGGACGCAACAAGGTCACCTATTTCGAGCGCGAAATGCGTGAGTTGATCCAGCGACGGGTCAGTCTGGAACACGATCTCGCCCAGGCCCTGGAGCGCGGGCAGATGCAGGTCTGGGTTCAGCCGCAATTCGACACCGACGCGTCGGCCTCCGGCGCGGAACTGTTGCTGCGCTGGACTCACCCGCGCAATGGCGCGGTGCCACCCAGTGAGTTCATCCCACTGGCCGAGCGCAGCGACTTGATCGACCAACTGGGCGACTGGGTGCTGGCGCGCGCCATCGAAACCCTGGCGGGCACCGAGCACTGCGTGGCGCGTCTGCCCGGACTGTCGGTCAACGTCAGCCCGCGCCAGTTCGGGCAGACGGATTTCGTGGAACGGGTACTTAGCCGGGTCCGGGCCAGCGGCATTTCGCCAGACCGCTTGACCCTGGAAGTCACCGAAGGGCTGTTGATCGACGACCTGGATCGCACGCTCGAACAACTGCACCAGCTGGCTGCCGCTGGGATTCGTATCTCGATCGATGATTTCGGCACCGGCTACTCCAGCCTGCGCTATCTGAAGTCACTGCCGATCCATGAACTGAAGATCGACCGCTGCTTTGTCAGCGAAGTACCGGAAAGCCTGAAGGATGCGGCCATCGTGCGTTCGATCCTGTCGCTGGCGCGCAACCTGCGTCTGCGCGTGGTCGCCGAAGGGGTGGAGGAGTCCCGTCAGGCCGAATTTCTCCGCGCGCATGGTTGTCACTCGCTGCAGGGCTATCTGTTTGCGCGCCCCGAACCACTGGACACCTGGCTGGCACGACAGATGGCGTGATCGCGATCGCGCCGAATCAGGCGCCCGGCACGGGCTGACCGCGTTCGGCGAGGGTCTGTGCCACTTTGTCGCGCAAATAGATCGGCTGCACCGTGTGCGCTTCGCCAGTCCGATCCGGTTGATAGCGAGCCAGCGCCAGACGCGCCAGATCGGCGCCGTGGGGCAATGCATCCACCTGCAATTCCCAGTCGCCGCTGGCCTGCAGTCGACGCGCCAGTACCGACTCACCGGCGCGCAGTCCCGTGCCGCGTGCCTGACCGGAGCGGGATTGCCATTGCCAGTCGGTCGGTGCGATCACACAGGATTCGCCGATCTGCGCGAGTTCACCGTCCTCGTCGCGTTGGTACTCGGCAGCGTAGATCTCACCCATGCGGGCATCCAGACACGCCAGTACGGGGCCAGCCTGCAATGCACCGGCCGCCAATACATCCAGCGTCGAGACGCCGATCAACGGTCGGTCCAAGCCCAGTGCAAGGCCCTGTCCCAGAGCGACGGCAAGCCGCACACCGGTGAAGGCACCGGGTCCGATTCCCACCGCAATCAAATCCAACGCGGCACGGCGCAGACCGGCTTCGGCGAGCAGGCTGTCAATCCAGGGCAGGACCAGTTCGGCATGCCGACGCGGGGCGATTTCGTGGCGGGCGATCAGGCTCTCGCCACTCAGCAACGCGACGGAGCAGGCTTCGGTCGAGGTTTCGATGGCCAGCAGGTGCATTCGGTATTTCCATCCATCAAGAGTGAAATCGAACGCGGCGATACGCGCGCGCCACGCCCATCAGAAGTCGGCGACGAAACGCGCCGCCACGTCGCGATCCCGCGTCAGCGGAAAGGGCGGCAGGCTGCGCAGGAAGCGACGCCCATAGCTGCGCCGTTGTAGACGAGGATCACACAAAACCAGCAGGCCACGATCGGTCTCGCTGCGAATCAGGCGCCCGACGCCCTGCTTCAGCGCGATGACCGCGGCAGGAATCTGCCAATCCACGAACGGGTTGCCGCCCTCGGCGCGCATCGAGGCCAAGCGTGCCTCCAGCACCGGGTCATCGGGTGCGGCGAAGGGCAGCTTGTCGATCACCACCACGCTGAGCGCGGTACCGGCGACGTCCACACCTTCCCAGAAGGTGGCCGCGCCCAGCAACAGGCCGTTCCCGGATTGACGAAACGCTTCCAGCAGTCGGTTCTTGGGCAGACTGCCCTGCACGAACAGCGGAAACTCGGCGTGCACGGCCAGCCAGTCGGCGGCTTCACGCAGCGCGCGATGCGAGGTGAACAGCAGGAACGCGCGGCCACGCGAGGTCTGTAGCACCGGCAGTACGGTCTGCAGCAGGCACGGCACATAGTCGCGCTGCGCCGGATCAGGCAGGTCGGACGGCAGCCACGCCAGCGCCTGCGTGGCGTAGTCGAAGGGACTCTGCTCCAGCAGCGTCCGTGGCATGTCCGCGCCCAGTTGCTTGGCGAAATGCTCGAAGCACCCATCCACCGCCAGCGTGGCCGAGGTAAACACCCAGGCCGCACCGGTGCGCTGACGAAACTCGGCCAGCGGCGCCGAGACATCCAGCGGCGTGCGTTGAAAGCTGAAACCGCGCGGGCTCAGCTCGAACCATCGCACCTGCGCCGCCGCCTCGTTGCCGCTGTGCAGTCGCTGCATGCGTTGCTCGAACGCCAGCGCGCGCTCCGCGCACGCGGCAAGGCCGGGACTGCGCTCACGTTGTGGCTCCAGCGCACGCAGCAGTTCGGCCAGCGCGCCGTCGAGTGCGTCCAGACTGTCGACGCAGGGATCATGCGCCAGTGCCAGCGACAAGGGCGCGCGACCAGGCAGCGGGTCCCAGGCCAGACGCAGTTCGCGCACCCGCCGTTCCAGTGCCTGCGCAGCAGGCTGAATGCTGCCCAGCGCCGCAGAAGCGTTCTGCGCCTCGGCCTGTGCATCGCGGGCGAGATCCAGCAACTGGCGTGACGAAAGTGATTCGCTGAAGAACTGCACGGCCAGTTCCGGCCACTGATGCGCTTCGTCGATGATGAAGGCATGCGCGCCGGGAAGAATCTCGCCAAAGCCCTCGCGTTTCAGAGCGACGTCGGCGAACAACAGATGGTGATTGACCACCACCAGATCCGCCGCCTGCGCCTCCGAACGCGCCCTGACGACGAAACAGTCCGCATAGTGCGGGCATTCCGAGCCCAGACAGTTGTCGACCGTCGAGGTCACCAGCGGCCACACGGGCGAGTCTTCCGCCATGTCGGTGATCGCGCTGATGTCGCCATCGGGGCTGATCTGTGCCTGCGCCGTCAACGCCGCCAGATCCAGCGCGTAAACACTGCCTGCAATGCGATCCAGACGTGCCTGTTCCAGGCGATAAAGGCAAAGATAGTTGGCGCGCCCTTTCAGCAGGGCGATGCGCAGACGCGCGCCCAGTGCCTGCCGCAGTCGCGGCAGATCGCGCTGAAACAGTTGATCCTGCAAAGCCCGTGTGCCGGTCGATACGATCACCCGCAAGCCGGACAGCAGCGCGGGCACCAGATACGCAAAGGTCTTGCCGGTTCCTGTGCCTGCCTCGGCGATCAAGGTGGCGCGATCATCCATCGCCTGCGCAATGGCCTGCGCCAGCCGCAACTGTGCTTCACGCTCGACGAAGCCCGGCCAGTTCGCCAACGGTCCGGATTGCGCCAGCGCCTGCCCTGTGGCCTGGACCAGTGGACTGCTTGTCGCCAGCTCAGGCGAAGACGGCGGCACGCCAGACTACATCCGCACCGGGGCAGCAACCGTGCATTGCTCACCTTGCTGGCGTGCCACCTCCGCCGCCTGCACGCTGCCTCGAACTTCGCGCGCGAGCCGTATCGCGGCCCAATTGCGCCGACACAAGGGCCCCAACTTGGGTCCGCGTTCCCACGAAGCAATGGCGAGGGTTTCCGCTTGATCCAGCGCATGCTTGGCGAGCGCCACCTCAGCGCGCCGCTGCAGCACTTCCGGGTGCTCAGGTCGCAGGCTCAGCGCCTGCTCCAGCAGGCGATCCGCCTGTTCTAGCTCACGTTGGACAATGGCCTGTTCCGCAGCGGCCAGAAGATCCTCCAGCTCGGGATCGGGCAAGGGTTGTACCTCGATGCCATCCG
Source organism: Lysobacteraceae bacterium (assembly GCA_041395245.1). Classification (GTDB taxonomy): domain Bacteria; phylum Pseudomonadota; class Gammaproteobacteria; order Xanthomonadales; family Xanthomonadaceae; genus Aquimonas. The sequence goes on along the minus strand of JAWLAY010000005.1, from coordinate 49,696 downwards.
GTCCGGTCGCCAGCACGGCCATCTCCGCCAACAAATCGCGCGGCGGCGGTTCGGGTGCCTTGACGGCTGCGGGTTCCTGACCGGATCGCGCACAACCCAGCATCGCCAGTGTGCAGCCCAGCCACACTGCCCACCCGAGCCGCAGCCCTGAATTCGTCACTTGCATCGTTCTGAAACCCTTTGTCCAAGGCGCCGATATGCCGCGCCACTCGCACCAAAGCCTGCCACAACCCGCTCAATCCCGGCCATCGTCGCCACCCAGCCAATGACGCAGACGCGCCAACGGGCAGCCGTCGTAGTCCTCGGGCGCATAGCCCGCCACGAAGGCCATCCTGCGCGCCCCCGGACAGGCGGGATCGGTGCGCGCCTCGCGCTCGGGATGCAGCCAGACCCACTCGACGCCCTCGTCGCCCAACTGCAAGGGCGCATTCGGCAACGCGGAAAAGGTCTTGGCCCAGACCCGCATCGCACCACTGGCGCCATACAGACCGGTGGCCGCATTGTCGTCGTTGCCCACCCACACCACACCCAGATAGCTGTCGGTGTAGCCAGCAAACCAACTGTCACGACCATCATTGCTGGTGCCGGTCTTGCCAGCGGCGGTCAGATGCCCCAAACCTTCCGCCAGCAGACCGCGCGCCGTACCGCTGCGAACCGCTTCCTGCAACGCCAAGCCGACCAAGCGTGCAGCAAGCGCATCGCCTTTCTCGGCGGGCGCGGCAACGGTGTCATAGCGCTGCAGCGGCTTGGCCTGCGCATCCAGCACCGCACGAATGGCGCGCAGTGGTTGAATCTGTCCGCCCGACGCGAGGAACTGATAGAGCTGCGCCACTTGATAGGGACTCATGTCGACCGCACCCAGCACCAGTGACGGATGCGGCGCGGGCGCCACGCCGGACAGGGCCTCGATCAGTCGACTCAGGCGGTCCATGCCGACATCCAGACCCACCCGGACCGTTGCCTGGTTGTAGGAATGCACCAACGCATCCTGCAGGGTGACCAGGCCATGACTGCGCCCGTCCGAGTTGTCGGGTCGCCAGTGCCTTCCATTCGGCAGGGCAACATCCAGTGGAGCGTCCTCGACGGTGCTCGCCAACGACCAGCGCGAGGGCTGTGCCAGGGCGAGCAGATAAACCAGCGGCTTCAGCAACGAACCCACCGGGCGTTGCGCATCCAACGCGCGATTGAAACCTTGTGCGCTCGGATCACGATCTCCCAGCAAGGCAAGCACCTCGCCGGTTCGCGGATCGCTCATCACCACCGCCACCTGCAAGGCAGCCCGATCCGGTTTCGCCAAGGCCTGCAACTGCGCCTTCGCGGCCTTTTCCACCGCCACCTGTGCGGACGGGGCCAGCGTGGTCAGCAAGGTCAGCCCCGCACCACGCAAATCCTCGCTGCGATAGTCGTTCGCCAACTGGGTCTTGACCAGCGCCAAAAACGCGGGCGCGCGATTGCGCCGTACTCCGGCATCGTTGCGCACGCCCAAGGGCAAGGTCTTGGCGGCGGCAACTTGCGCCGCTGGCAGCACGCCCGTTTCGGCCAAGGTGTCGAGCACCGAATTGCGTCGCTGCAGGGCGCGCTCCGGCTGACGTCGCGGGTCGTACCACGATGGCCCGCGAATCATGCCGACCAGCAGGGCGATCTCGTGAGGCTTGAGGTGCTCGACATCGCGTCCGAACCAGAACTCGGCCGCAGCACCGAAACCGTGCACCGCCTGCTCACCGTCCTGACCGAGAAACACCTGATTGATGTACGCCTGCAGAATCTGCGCCTTGCTGAAACGCCGCTCGATCACCAACGCGTGAACGATCTCGCGAAACTTGCGCCACAGGGTCTGCTCGCGCGACAAATAAAGGTTTCTCACCAGTTGCTGCGTCAAGGTGCTGCCGCCCTGACGCACTTCACCGTGACGCAGGTTGGTCCAGGCGGCACGCGCGATGCCGCCGATATCGATACCGAAATGCTGCTTGAAGTCGCGATCTTCCACCGCCTGCAAACTCACCAGCAACAATTCCGGCACCTCGTTCAACGCCAGCAGCCGCCGCTCTTCCTGTTGCTCGCCGTAGAGGGTCGCAATCCGCGCCGGATCGATCCGTGCTTCGCTCAGCGGACGGCCACCGGCGTCCTGCAGCGTTGCCAGACGCTGATTGGCAAGCGACAGGCGCAGATGCCGCGAAGGCTGTGAGCCATCGACATCGTCATAGGCGCGCGTGGTCAGATGCACCTCACTACCACGAACGACGAATCGCCCCGGATCGGCACCTTCGTCATCCTCGTGGTAAGCCGCCGCCTGCAGTTCCGCGCGCAACATCGCGACATCAAGCGGCATTCCCGGCTGCAAGCGCAGCGGCCGAGCCATGACACGGGTCGGCACCTGCCACTGCAGGGCGGCGAAGTCTTCGGCCACGCGTCGATCAACGACCCAGGCGTAGGGACCGAGAAAACCCACGAACAGGCCCAAGCCCAGCCAGAACGCCGCACGCAACATGCTGAACCCAAAGCGATTTCCTACCTGCTCCGCACTCGGTTTGGCCACCCGTCTCTCCAGTCAATCGTTGCGGCGGCGCGTCGTCCGCATCCGATCCCGCGACGAAGTGTAATGGGCTGGCTGCCCGGCACGCCGATGCGCGGTTCATCCGGCGTTCTCAATCCGTGCGCCGCCAGCGATAATCCGCGTTTGTTCTGTCGCTGGGATTTCGCTTGAGCCTTTCCGCCGCCGTTCCGGGCTTGCCCAAGGTCACGCTCGCTTTGTACGCCCCTCATCTCGAGGCCGTCGTCGCCTCGCAGAATCCCGAAGCCGAGCTCCTGCAACCCACTGCGCTGGAGCGAGAGAGCCTCAATCCAAACGTGTTGGTCATGGCCGACTCGCCAATGCGGGCGCTGGAGATGGCCACGTCGGCGGGTGCTCAATGCGTGTTCCTGGTGTCTGCCGAGCACGCCTTGCCGCAGGGATTGCTGCATCGACTGCTGCTGGCGGCAGGCTCGCGCGCAAACGGGGTGGTTTCTCCGTTGGGCATGGACCAGCTCGCCGCGCATCCACACCTGCGCGACCTGCTGGCTGCCGGACCGGAGGTCGTCGACCGCTGGGCAGGGGCGCTGGGAGAGCGCGCGACATTGGCAGGACATGGATTCAATCCAGCCGCCTCGCTGTGGTGCGCGGACGCGCTCCGAGTGGTGTCGCAGGCAACCGATGCCTTCGGTATTCCGCTCGCCACAGAAAGCCTGTGGACGGCCTGTGCGGTGATCGGTGATGCCGATCCCGCCGCCTCGCCAAACAATGCTGCCGCGGCGCAACTGGCGGGATCACTGCATGATCTGCGGGTGACGCGCGATCAGTCACCACCTGCACGATTCGGACTGGATGGCGGCAAGGTACTGCTGCATGCACTGCATGGCTGGGGCGGCGGCAGCGAGCGTTTCGTTCGCGACCTGATGGAGGCGGGCCTCGATCAGCAAACCCGGCATCTGGTGCTGCGTGCCGAAGCCGATCCGAAAGCGAATCTGACCGCGCGTGCGCTGTGCCTGCATCACGACTTGGACCAACCGCCCCTGCGACGTTGGGTACTGAGCGAACCGATTGCGGTCACTGCGCTGCAAAGTCTGGAAGTGCAGGATCTGCTGCGTAGTGTCTGCGACGAATTCGGTGTCGATGCGGTGCTGGTGTCATCGGTGATCGGCCATTCGCTGGATGTGCTGCGCACCGGACGGCCGACGCATGTGGTCTGCCACGACTACTTCCCCTTGTGGCCGCAATTGCATGCCGACTTCGGCGCCAGCGATTTCGACGCCAGCGATGCGGCACTGCAGGTGCTGCTGTCGAAGGGCGCCGTCGCGCCCTTCGCGGAACAATCCGTCGACTACTGGCGACAACTGCGCGAGCAGTACCTCACCGCGCTGCGCCAGAGCGAAGCCGCGCTGTTTGCACCAACGCACAGCGTGCGCCGCAATGTCTGTCGACTGGCCGCTGAACTGGGCGACCGTCGATGGATCGTACAGGCCCATGGTCTCGCGCCCTGGGCCTCACCCGATGTCGACAACCAGCCGCCCGAGCGCGACGCCTTGCGTGTACTGGTCCCGGGACGCATCAATGGCGGCAAGGGCGAAGACTTGCTGGCCGAGTTGCTCAGCGAACCGCTGCCAGGCATCGAGTGGGTTCTGTTGGGATGTGGTCAGGCCGGGATGCGCTTCTTCGGGCATGACCAGGTCCATGTCGTGCTGAATTACGAGCACTCAGACCTGCCCACGCAGGTCGCCGCCTTCAAGCCGGATCTGGTTTTTCTGCCGGCGACGGTCGCCGAAACCTTCGGCTATAGCCTGTCGGAAATGTGGTCGCTGCGCTTGCCGGTGATGGCGACACGGATCGGCAGTTATGCCGAACGCATTCGCGACGGCATCGATGGCCTGTTGATTGAGCCGGACGCGCAACAGACACGCGCCGCGCTGCAAAGGTTGCGCAATCGGCGCGATCTACTGCAGCGTCTGCGTGCGAACGCCCCGCAGCCGGAGTCGACCGCGACCGTGCATGCCCGCTATCTGGCGACGTTCCCCGCGACCGCTCCAACCGAGGCGCAGCGGAGCGAACTGGCAACGCCGCGGATTCTGCAGTACCAGCAGGAAGCCAGCCTGCGCCGCGCCCTACAAAGCCAAGTCGGGGCATTGCAAGCAAAGATCGATGCGCAGCATGCCGATCTGGAAAAGCGTGCCGCCTGGGGCTTTGGCCTGGACCGGGAACTACACGCGGCACAACAGCGACATCAGCAAAGCGAAGCCGCCTTGCAAGCCGCCGATGCCGACCGCGCCACGCTCGCAGGCGCGCTGCAGTCCGCTGAACAGCAACTCGCCGATGCGCATCGGATACTGCAACAAGAAGCCGATGGCGCACTTCACAGCACCGAGGCGGAGCAGGCACTCGGCCAACAGATTCGTCAACGCCTGCTGGATCTGCATGCCGAACGCGCGCATTTCGAACAGACCCGCGATGCCATTCTGCAAAGCAGTTCCTGGCGTCTGACCCGTCCACTGCGCGGCGTGCGGCGCCTCGTTGGCGGCCTTTTCAGTCGCCTGCGCTTCCGTCGACAACGCCTGCTGTCCGTACTGCACCGCAGCCTGCGAAGCCTCAAATCCCGAGGCATCAAGGGCACGCTGCAACGCGCGCGACAGGAGTTCGCACCGCCCCAGCCGAGCATCGAACTGCACATTCCTGCTGCCGCGCCCTTCGCGCCCTTCGAACTTCCCTGCCCGGAGCGCCCGACCGTCAGCGTCATCATTCCGGCCTACAACCATCTCGACCACACGTTGACCTGCCTGCGCTCGATTGCCGCGCAACCGTCACGCGTGCAGGCCGAGATCATCGTGGTGGACGATTGTTCGTCCGATGACACGCAGACGACGTTGACGCAGATTGCGGGGCTCCGCTATCTGCGCAACGCCCAGAATCTGGGCTTCATTGGTGCCTGCAACGCGGGTGCCAACGCGGCACGCGGCGAGTATCTGGTATTCCTCAACAATGACACCGCAGTGCAGCCGGGATGGCTGGATGCGCTGATCGAGACCTTCGCGACGCATGCTGACGTCGGACTGGTCGGCGCCAAGCTGGTCTACCCCGACGGGCGCCTGCAGGAGGCCGGTGGCATCGTGTTCGCGGACGCGTCGGGCTGGAACTACGGGCGCTTTGGCGACCCGTCCGCGCCCGAATACAACTTCGTGCGCGAAGTTGACTACTGCTCGGGTGCCGCCATCGCGGTGCCGAGCGCATTGTTCGCCGAATTCGGTGGCTTTGATCGCCACTACGCCCCGGCCTACTACGAAGACACCGACTTGGCCATGAAGGTCTGGGCCAAAGGCTTGCGGGTGCTATACCAACCCGCAGCCAGCGTGGTGCATTTCGAAGGCATCAGCTCGGGCACGGACACCGCGACCGGGGTCAAGGCCTATCAGGTCGTCAACCAGCAGAAGTTTCTCGCGCGCTGGCAGGAACGCCTGCAGCAGCATCCACCCGCCGGGACCCGCATCGAGATCGCGCGCCAGCATCGTGATGCGCGACGCGTGCTGATCATCGATGCCACGACGCCGACGCCGGATCAGGACTCCGGCTCGCTGCGCATGGTCAATCTGATGAAGGTGCTCCGTGCCGAGGGCTATGCGGTCAGTTTCTTCGCCGACAACCGTGCCTGGCTGCCGCGCTATACCGCCGACCTGCAGCAGTTGGGGGTGGAGGTGCTGTGGCATCCCTATCTTTCCGACCCGGTGCGCTGGTTTGCCGAACAAGGTTCATTGCTGGACGCGGCGATCCTGAGCCGACATTACATCGCCAGCCAGTACGTTGATCTGGTCCGTCAGCACGCACCGAAGGCCAAACTGGTGTTCGACACGGTCGACCTGCATTACCTGCGCGAGCAACGCGAAGCCGAACTCGCCCAGCGCGACGACCTGCACAAACAGGCTGCCGTGACCCGCGAGAAAGAACTCGATTTGATGCGCCGCTGCGACGTCACCCTGGTGGTCAGCCCGGTCGAACAAACCCTGCTGGCGGGCGAAGTGCCCGAAGCACAGGTGGAAGTACTGTCTAATGTGCACGAGGTGTTTGGCCGTCGCGCCGAGTTCGCCGCGCGCGCCGATCTGATGTTTGTGGGCGGCTACCAGCATCCACCCAATGTCGATGCCGTGCAGTGGTTCGCGGATGAGATCCTGCCGCTGATCCGCGCCCAGGACCCGACCATCCGCTTCCACATCATTGGCAGCAAGGCACCGGAAAGCATCGCCAAACTGGCGGAGCGCGACGGCATCGTGTTCCACGGTTTCGTCGAGGACATCGAGCCCTTGCTGGATGGCATCCGTATCGCCGTGGCGCCGTTACGCTGGGGCGCTGGGGTCAAGGGCAAAGTCAACATGAGCATGAGCTACGGCCAGCCCGTCGTTGCCACACCCATTGCGATCGAGGGCATGTATGCCGAGCCGGAACGCGATGTGCTGGTGGCCGACAATGCGGCCGATTTCGCCGACGCCGTGCTGCGGCTCTACCACGACGAAATGCTGTGGCAGCAGATTTCGGACAACGGTCTGCGCAACGTGCAGACGCACTTCTCCTTCGATGCCGCGCGCACGGCCTTGCGTCGCGTACTGAGCCACTGAGCGTTCGTCTGAAAAGAAAAGCCCCGCATCGGCGGGGCTTGAATCACTTGATGGTGTGGAGGCCTGGGTCGGAATCGAACCGGCGTACACGGCTTTGCAGGCCGCTGCATGACCACTCTGCCACCAGGCCACACATCAAATCGTGCTACTGACCGATCTCCAACAACAATCGATCCGCTTAAACAACAAAACCTCGGGAGACCGAGGTTTTGCGCTGAATCTGGAGCGGGAAACGAGACTCGAACTCGCGACCCCGACCTTGGCAAGGTCGTGCTCTACCAACTGAGCTATTCCCGCGTCGTTGAGCCGCTCATTTTAGGGATTCGAGCATTTGTGTCAAGCATTTTTCTGCACGAATCTTCAAAAAACGGTGCCCTCATCGTTCCTGCAGGGCGGGCCACGCGGCACGCAGATAGGCAAAGCCGGACCACAGGGTAAGCACCGCCGCCGCCGCCAGCAGCCACTCGCCGATCAGGAAAATCGGCAGCCCCCATAGCGGCTCGCGATACAGCAGCATGACCAGGGCCACCATCTGCACGATGGTCTTGATCTTGCCGATCGCGGCGACCCGCACGGTCGAGCGCTGCCCGACCTCGGCCATCCACTCGCGCAGCGCCGAAATGGTGATTTCACGACCGATGATGACCGCGGCAATCAAGGCCATGAACAAGGTGGGATGCAGTTGCACGATGATGATCAGCGCCACCGCCACCGCCAGTTTGTCCGCCACCGGATCGAGAAACGCGCCGAACGCCGACATCATGCCGAAGCGCCGCGCGATGTACCCATCGGCCCAGTCGGTGATCGCGCCGAGCGCGAACAGGAACGCGGCCGCGAAATTGGTCCAGTGATAGGGCAGATAGATCACCAGCACCAGCACCGGAATCAGTGCGATGCGAAACAAGGTGAGCACGGTGGGAATGGTTAGTTTCACGCGGATTCCGTCGCTTCCAGCAAACGCCAATGCGCCCGGCAAGCCGAGCAGTGGATGTCCTTCGCCTGCATTCTGCCCTCTGCCAATCGCGATGGCGAGCCGTTCGCGTCAGGACGCGTTCGCGCATTGCGCACCCAATGAAAAAATCCGCTCCCGCGAGCCGGGTATTCGACGCCTTGTCGGGCAATCAACGCCGCCAGTCCGAAACCAGGCCGCACCGCGCGCAGTCAGTCGTCACTGTGGTCCGCGCTGCCCTGCCCGAAGGGCATCGGGACGCGCTCAAGCCTGCCTTCCGTGAGGCGATAGATGGCATCCATGTCCCGCGTCTCCAGCGGTCGATGGGTAATCACGATCAGGGTCTGCGTCTGCGCGCTTACCCAGGCGTGAATGCCCCGCATCACCTGTTCCGCTGTCACGGCATCCATGCCCTCGGTGGGCTCATCGAGTATCAGGATTGGGGCGGGCTTCAGCAACGTCCGCGCCAATGCGATCCGGCGCGCCTGTCCACCGGACAACGCGCTGCCCAACTCGCCGACCGGGGTTTCCAGTCCCGCCGGTAGCGAATCGACGAAGTCCTCGATTCCCGCCGCCCTACACGCCTGGCGCAGGCGGGAATCATCGGCGTCCGGCGCGGCCAGTCGCAGATTGCTCCGCAACGTCGTGTTGAACAGATGGGCATGCTGCGACAGCACGGCAAATCGACTGCGAACTTGCTCGCCGCTCAGATCGGCCAGATTGATGCCGTCCAGGCGGATCACACCGTGTTGCGGTGCCCGCAGGCGCGTGAGCAAGGCCATCACGCTGCTCTTGCCTGCCCCGTTCGGACCGATCAACGCGATCCGCGCGCCGCTCGGCACCTGCCAGTCGAGTTGCCGCAGGACCCAAGGCTGCGAATCGGCATAGCGGAACGACACGTCGCTGAGTTGCAAGGCATGCCCGTCAGGAAGTGTCTGCGGATGCGCGGGATCGCGCACTTCCGGCTCGGCATTGACTAGGTTCAACACGCGCGCCATCGCTTCGCGCGACTCACCCAAGCTCTGGAAGGCCACCGGCAGCGGCGTCAGCGACTCGAAACTGGCCATCGCCAACAAGGCCAGCATCGCCAGTTCGGGCGGCGCGATGCGTTGCGCCTGCACGGCAGGAATCGCCAACCACAGCATGCCCAGCACGCATACACCAACGATCAGACTGAAGGCGGCCTGCAACGTTCCGGCCCAGCGGGCTTGCTGACGCTGCGCGCGAAGCAGATTCGCAGCAAGTGACTCGATCCGCTCGCTCTGCATTGCCTGCGCGCCGAACAACTGCATTTCGGCCAACCCCCGAAGGTCGCCCACCCACTGCATGCGCAGCGCGTTCAGCGTCTGCTGCTGCGCCAGTGCACTCGGCTGTCCTGCGCGGCTGGCGAGCTTCGGCAAGATCCAGCCCGCCGTACCCAGCATCCATCCCAGCCAGAGCGCCATGCGCCAATCGAACAACAGCACGACCAGCACACAGATCAGGCTGGACAGCAAGGCCACCAGGCTGGGCACCCATACCCGCAGATAGAGATGGTTGAGACTGTCGATGTCGGCACGCAAGCGATTCAGCAGGTCACCACTCTGGTATTGCTCCAGATGCTGCGGTGCCAAGGGCTCGATGCGTTCGTACAACCACACCCGCATCGTCGCCAGCACCCGAAAGGTGGCCTCGTGGGTGCTGAGCCGCTCGCCATACCGTCCGGCGGTGCGCACGATGGCGGATAGACGAATCAACGCCGCAGGCGTGAAGTAGTTCATGCTGACACCCGCCACACCGGCCAGTGCCATGGCGCTGATGAACCAACCGGACAACGCCAGCAAGGCGATATTCGCCAGACTGGTGAGCAAGGCCAGCAACAGCCCGAGCAGCATCCAGCCGCGCTGACCGGCGGTGCGTTGCCAAAGAAACTGCAGCGGACTCATGCCTGCCACTCCGCCGCTCGCAACAGTTCCACATAGTCGGGCGAGCACTGCAGCAGTTCGGCATGCGTTCCGACCGCGTGCACTCTGCCACCGACCATCAACGCGATCCGATCCGCCGCGCGCAACAGGTCGAGTCGATGCGCGATGACCACGATGCAGCGCTCCGACTTCAATTCACCCAGCAGGGCGATCATCGCGGCTTCGCGGGTCACATCCAGATGCGCGGAGGGCTCGTCCAGCAGCCACAGCGCAGCGGGCTTCAACAGCGCGCGCGCCATCGCCAGCGCATGTGCCTGCCCACCCGACATGGCCTGCCCACCTTCGCCGATCCGGGTAGACAGGCCTTGCGGCAATGCCGACAGCCAATCAGCAAGACCGCAGCGCGCCAGCACGGACATCATCTGCGCGTCGCTGGCATGCGGATCGGCAAGCCGCAGGTTGTCCGCCAGCGTCGCGGCGGCGATCCAAGGCTGTTGCGGCAACCACAGACAGTGCTCATGCCAGGTCGCCAGACTGTTCACCTGCAGGCGCGAATCCACCTCGATACGCCCCTGCTGCAGGGGCAGAAAGCCCAGTAACGCGTGCATCAGACTGGATTTGCCCGCGCCACTCTCGCCCACCACGGCCAGCAGCTCACCGCGATGAAAATCGAGATCCACGCCTGCCAGACCCTGCCGACCATCGGGATAGCACTGCTGTAGGCCGCGCAAGCGCAGCAGTGGTGTACTGGTTTCACCATGATGCGCGAGATCAACGGCGTGGAAGGTTTCACCGAAGCCCTGCGCGCCCGGCATCAGGCTCGTGTCACGCAAGGCTTCAATCTGTTCGATGGCGGCAATGGCCTGCATGCGCGCGTGGTAATGCGTGCCCAGATTGCGCAGCGGCAAATAGAACTCCGGTGCCAGCAGCAGCACAAAGAATCCATACTGAAAATCCATCTCGCCGAAATACAGCCGGAAGCCGATCATCACCGCCACGATGGCGATGCTGACCGTGGCAAAGAACTCCAGCACGAAGGACGACAGGAAGGCGATGCGCAGCACCGACATTGAGCGCTGCCGGTACTGTTCGGCCAGCGAGGCCACCACCCTTGCCTCGCGTCGAGAGGCATTGAACAGGCGCAGGGTCGTCAAACCCTGGATCACGTCCAGCAGGTGCGTCCCCAGGCGATTCAGACTGGCCCATTGCTGCTGATTGCGACGCTCCGCGCCACGCCCGACCAGCATCATGAACAGCGGAATCAAGGGCGCGGTCAGCACCAGAATCAGCGCCGACAGTCCGTCGCTGGCGTATACGAACACCAGCAGACTCAAAGGCAACCAGACAACCAGACTCATGGTCGGCAGGTAGCGCGCGTAGTAGGCATCCAGCGCTTCCACGCCATCCACCAGCGTGGTCACCAGACCGGCATGCGATTGCGGCAAGCGCGCCGGTCCCAACGCATGCACAGCCGCCAGCAAGTCGCTGCGCACGCTGCGCTTGACCTGTGCTGCCGCCTCGAAGGCCGCCTGTTCCGCTGCCCAGATCAACACGGCACGAAGCACGAAGACACCCAGCAAGGCCCACAGCGAACCCTGCTGCGAGGCCAGATCCTGCGCATCGAAGACCACACCATTGACGATGCGCGCCAGCAGCCAGGCCTGCGCGATCAACAGACTGCCTGCCAGCCACGACAGCAACACCGTTGCGCGAAGCCATTGTCCGCTGTGTGGCGTGAGCGCTCGCAGACGCCGCTGCCAGTGCTTGCGGTCTTGCTCGGTGACGGCCACCGTGCGCGATTCACTCATGTGGACTCTCCCGTTCCATGCAAGGCGTCGTAGATGCGCTGCGCCAGCGCCGCGTTGATACCTTCCACCCGCGCAAGCTCCTGCACACCCGCCGCCTTCAAGCCCTGCAAGCCGCCGAAGTGGCGAAGCAAGGCCGCTCGTCGTTTGCTGCCGATGCCTTCGATGTCTTCCAGACGACTGCGATCACGCGCCTTGCTGCGTCGACCGCGATGCCCGGTGATGGCGAAGCGATGCGCCTCGTCGCGAATCTGCTGTACCAGATGCAGGGCCGCAGAATCCGGCCCCGGCCGCAGAACTCGCCCATCGGTGAACACCAGGGCCTCGTGCCCCGCGCGGCGCTCCTCGCCCTTGGCCACGCCGACCAGCAGGACGCCCTGGATCGCCAGTTCGTCCAGCACCCGGCGCGCCTGTTCCAACTGACCCTTGCCACCATCGATGAACAGCACATCCGGCAACACACCGTCCTCCAACGCGCGCTTGAAGCGACGCTGCAACGCCTGTTGCATGGCGGCATAGTCGTCGCCGGGCGTGATTCCACTGATGTTGAACCGCCGGTACTGATTGCGAACGGCGCCTTCCGCATCGAATACGACACACGACGCCACCGTCGCCTCGCCCTGCGTGTGACTGATGTCGAAGCACTCCATGCGTTGTGGCGGCTGCTCCAGGCCAAGCAGATCCTGCAACGACTCCAGCCGTGCGCGCTGGCTTGCCACGCTGGCCAGTTCGCTGTGTAGCGCAATCTGCGCATTGCGTCGTGCCAGATCCAGATAACGGGCGCGTTCCGCGCGCACCTGCGTCTTGAGCAACACCTTGCGACCAGCCTGTTCACCGAGCACCTGCTGGATCAATTCCTGATCCGGGATCGGGTTGCCGAGAATCACCTCGGCGGGCGGTGTCTGGTCCAGATAGTGCTGGGTAACGAATGCCGCCAGCACTTCGCCGACGTCTTCGGCGCCATTGAGCTTTGGGAAGTAGCTGCGCGTTCCCTTGTTCATGCCGTCACGAAAGGACAGCATCAACACGCAGGCGCGGCCGTGTTCCAGCACGCAGGCAAGCACGTCCATGTCGACCTGCTCGCCATCGACGAACTGCTTGGCCTGCACACGCCGGATGGCCGCCACCAGATCGCGCAGGCGCGCCGCTTCCTCAAAGTCGAGGCGCTCGGCGGCGGCGTGCATCCGCTCGGCATAGGTGTCCACCAGCGCATCACTGCGACCATCCAGAAACCACTCGGCGTCGCGCACATCGCGCTGATAGTCCTCGGCGCTGATAAGACCCACACACGGCGCCGAACAACGCTTGATCTGGTGTTGCAGGCAGGGGCGTGTGCGATGGTGATAGACACTGTCCTCGCACTGCCGCAGACGAAACAGCTTGTGCACGAGATTGAGGGTTTCGCGCACCGCCAGCACACCAGGATAAGGCCCGAAGTAGCGCCCGACCTCGCGCCGCGGACCGCGATGGAATCGAATCCGCGCCGCCTCATCAGCAGGACTGGAAACGAAGATGTACGGGTAACTCTTGTCGTCGCGCAGAAGAATGTTGTAACGCGGCCGCAGCGATTTGATGAGCTGGTTTTCCAGCAGCAGCGCTTCCGCCTCGGTGCGCGTCACCGTGATCTCGATGGCCGCAATCTGCGCGATCATCGCGTTGATGCGCGGCTCGCGCGCGCTCTGGGTGAAGTAGCTCGACACGCGCTTGCGCAAGGACAAAGCCTTGCCGACGTACAGCACCGCCCCGTCCGCACCCAGCATGCGGTAGACGCCGGGCGAAAGAGTCAGACGACGACAGAACTCCTTGCCGTCGAACGCAGCCTGCAACGCACTCATTCTCCGATGGCAAGCCGACGCGGCGTACTACCGTCGAAATCCATCCGCAACACTTCGTGCGCATCGGTATTGGCCAACCACAGACTGGTTCGATTGACGGTCAACGCGGCCGGTTGATGCAGTCGATAGGACAGGTCGTGCGTCTTGACCTCACGCGACACTGGATTCAGCAACTTGAGTGAACTGTTGTAGGTGTCGGCAATCCACAACTGCGGCGTGCGCGGGTCCAGCGCAATCGCCATCGGAAACTGCAGACGCGCCACCCGCAGCGCACCGTTGGTGTTACCAAACTCATACAGCCCGGCACCCACCAGGGTCTGCACCTTGCCCGAGCCCAACTGCACGCCGCGAATCGAACTGCTCGCAGCATCGGCGACGAACAGGGTCTGCTGCGCCAACGCCATGCCGGCGGGCTGGGCAAAAATCGAGGTCAACGCGTCGCCGTCGCTCAGGCCCATTTCGCCGTTGCCAACCAGTGGACGGAAACTGCCTCGCCCCAGGTCGAACTCCCAGATCTGGTGCCATCCGGCCATCGCCACATACAGTTTGTCGAAGGCCGACGCGACCGACCACGGTGCATTCAGAGCAATCTCACGCGGCTCGACGACATCCCCTTCGGGGCGCGGTCCGGGCTTGCCATTACCCGCCAGCGTCTCGACATCGCCATCCATCAGGCTGATCTTGCGCAACGCATGATTGCCGGTATCCGCGACATACAGCGCGTCCTTCCATAAGGCGAGGCCGCGTGGCAGGTTGAAGCACGCATCGGCGAGTCCGCCATCAATGAAGCCCGCACTTCCCGAGCCGAAATGGCGCAGGATCCGCCCGTCGTGGGTGCATTCCAGAATCCGGTTGTGTCCGGTATCGCTGACGTAGAGATGGCGGTCATTGGCCGCCAGGCCGGACGGAAAGGCCAGCGGCAGGCCGGACTCCTGCTTGGAGGCATAAGCCACCGCATCGTAAACCCGCAGATCGGCCTCACCGGCGCGGTCCAGAATGCGCTCGATACGCGCGTCCAGGCGCTCCTTGATCCCATCCCCGACCATCATGTCGTCGACCTTACCCTCGGCATCGAGCAGGATCACGCTGGGCCAGACGCTGATCCCGTAGTGCTGCCAGGTCACGAAGTTCGGATCGTTGACCACGGGAAAACGCACCATCAATCGATTGATGCCCTTGAGCACCAGCTTGGCGTCGCGCTCGGCGTCGAACTTGGGCGTGTGCACACCCAGCACGCTCAGACCATCGGCATATTTCTGCTGCAACTGACGCAGCTCTTCCAGCACGTTCTGGCAATACGCCGAGCCCAGCGAGAAAAACACGACCGCCACCGCGCGTCCACGGTGCTCATGCAAGGACTGCGGCGCCGAGTTCAACCATTCCAGACTGCTGTGAAAATCAGGCGCAAAGGCACCGGTAATCATCGGCTCAACTCCAGAAACGCTAGCGCGTCAGGTGCGCGCAGGACTGCTTCCCAAGACCTTGCCGCCAATCCGGTCCAACACCAGCGGCATCGCTTCATCAAGCAGCTCGTAAACATATTCGAATGCAGCGTAGTCATCGTAATACGGATCAGGCACCGCCTCATCCCCGCGCAAGCCCAGACCGGCCAGCAAGAGCTGGATTCGTGCTTCCGAATTGCCAGGCTGGCGTCGCAACAGTTCATCCAGCGTGCGCTGATCCGCCGCGAATAGCCAATCGAACCGGACAAAGTCCGACGCCTGCACCTGCCGCGCACGTTGCCCGTCGATTGGCGTTGCACGCGCCCGCGCCACCCGCCGCGCCCGCGCATCGGGTGGCTCACCAACGTGATACGCCTCGGTGCCTGCCGAATCGACGAACACCCGAACCCCGCGCCGGGCCGCATGCGCCCGCGCAATGCCTTCCGCCAGGGGCGAACGACAGATATTGCCCATGCAGACAAACAGCACTCTGGGCTCGGCTACGTGGCTCATGCTGCCTTGCCCTCGCCGCTCAATGCGCCTTTGCCGGTTCCACTGCCGCCGCGTTGACACGCTGGTCGGGGTCGGCTTCGTCGGCGAAGATGGCGACGCCACGACTGCCGTCCGGCTTGATCCAGGCGCGATACATGCCGACGGTGTTGAAGGGCATGGTCAGTTCGCCGTTCGCATCGACGGCAATGATGCCGCCGTCGCCGCCCATTTCGGGCACGTCTTTCATGATCACCGCATCCGCCGCCACGCGCAGCGGCTGTTGAGCGTAGGCAACGCGCGCGCAGATGTCGTGAGCGACGTTCAGGCGGATGAAAAACTCGCCCCAGCCTGTCGCGGACACGGCACAGCGACTGTCCGCGTAGGTGCCAGCGCCGATGATCGGCGCGTCGCCCACCCGGCCCCAGCGCTTGTTGGTCATGCCACCGGTGGAGGTCGCTGCCGCCAGATGGCCCTGCTGATCGCGTGCGACGGCACCCACGGTGCCGAAATAGGTCGACGGCGGAATAAATGCCTGCGCGGCCTCGTCGGCTTTGACTTTCTGCAACTGTTGCCAGCGGTATTCAGTTCGGAAGTAGCTGGGGTCAACCAGTTCTATACCCTGCGATTCGGCGAATTTTTCCGCACCGTCTCCAATCATCATGACGTGCTCGGAGTGCTCCATCACGGCACGCGCCAGAGTGATCGGATTCTTCACACGGTGCAGCCCGGCCACCGCACCGGCGGCACGGGTCGGTCCGTACATGATCGAGGCGTCGAGTTCATTGATGCCATCGGCGGTGAAGACCGCGCCCTTGCCCGCATTGAAGTGCGGCGAGTTTTCCAGCACCTGCACGGCAGCAGACACCGCATCCAGACTGTTGCCGCCCGCGCTCAGGACCTGCGCGCCGGCATCCAGCGCCTGATTCAGCGCGGCGCGCACCGCCGCTTCGGTTTCGGCATCCAGATTGCCCCGTCCTGGCGCGCCCGCGCCGCCGTGAATGACCAAGGTGAAAGGCACTGTCTCAACCGACTCAGCAGCCATCAACGGAAGGGCCGCGCACAGCAGCAGCGGAAGCAGTAAACGTCGCATAGGGACACCCGGTCATCATGGAATATCACGCCGCGCAGTGTGCGACCGCAGGCTGCCCACGCGCAATTGGACACAGGTCATGTCGACAGTGGTCGTCCGTATCGCCTCACAGGGCCAGATCAAATCCGGCCTGCGCCAACAACGCGCGCTCGGTTTGCAGATCCTCACGCGACAGTGGCCGCTGATCCAGCCAGGACGTCGGCAAGCGCAAGGCCAGACCGCGCTCAGTGGCTTCGCCGTGCAAGTCGGGCGGCATGCTCGCCGGATCATGACTGCGATTCAGCAGCACCCCCAGACGCAACAGGACCACGCAGCGCAACACGCGCAAGGCATCCCGACTGTCGACCGCATTCAACGCGGCCTTCGGCAAGCCGCGCCGCTGGGAGCGCAGCAAGACGCCGAGGAAGCGTTGCTCCTGAGTCGAGAAACCCGCGATGTCCGAGTTCTCGATCAGGTAGGCACCGTGCACATGGTGCTGGCTGTGCGCGATGGTCAGGCCGATTTCGTGAATTCGCGCGGCCCACATGAGGCTCAATTGATCGGTTTCGTCCAGATGCCAAGCCGCGCAGACCTGCTCGAACAATTGCAGGACGGTGGCCTCGACCCGCGCCGCGTGCTCGATATCGACACCGTAACGCTTGGCCATGGACGCAATCGAACCATCGCGCGGGTCACGCTGCTCGGCACGTCCGAGCATGTCGTACAGAACCCCTTCGCGCATCGCGGTCTGGGCGATCTGCATGCGCTCGATGCCCAACTCGTTGAAGCAGGCCTCCATCACCAGAAGCCCACCGGCCATCACGACACGCCGGTCATCGTTGAGACCCGGCAATTCGACCGCGTTGACGTCGTCAAAGGCCAACAGGCGCTCGCGAATCTCGGCAATGCCCGCGGCGGTCACTTCACCGCGTGAAATCTTCAACTCCTTGCAGATGCCACCAATCGCCTTGGCGGTACCGGAGGAACCGATCACCTCGCGCCAGCCGCGCGCCCGGTAGGTCGTGGTGAACTGCTGGAACTCGGCGGAAATCTCGGTCAGTGCGTCGCGCCATTTTTTCCGCGACAGTTTGCCGCTGGGGAAAAACCGCCGCGTGCTGGCGATGCAGCCCATCTGCAGGCTTTCGCGCTCCAGCGGCTCGAAGCCCTCGCCGATGATGAACTCGGTGGAGCCGCCGCCGACATCGATGACCAGTCGACGGGTCTGTTTGGGCGGCAGTCCATTCGCCACGCCAAGATAGATCAGACGCGCTTCCTCGCGTCCCGAAACCACCTCGATCCGATGCCCCAGCGCGGTTTCGCCGGGAATCAGGAACGAGGCCGGACTGCGCAACTGGCGCACGGTATTGGTGGCAATCGCACGCACCCGATTGTGCGGCAGGCCGCGCAAACGCTGACCCATACGGCCAAGGCATTCCAGCGCACGCGACATGGCGTCGGCCGACAGATCGCCACGCGCGCTCAGGCCAGAGGCCATCCGCACGGTTTCGCGCAGGCGATCCACCACCCGCAACTGTCCCAGCGTGTAGCGCGCCACCACCATGTGAAAGCTGTTAGAACCGAGATCAATGGCTGCCAGCAGCTCGCCGTCTTCCAAAGGCTTGTTGATCGGCATGGTCAGTGGCAAAGCAAGGCAAGCAGTGATTGTTGGGCGGAGTGCGGCATCTCGTCTTCTCCGGGTGTCACGCGCACATAGCGACCATTCGGTTCAAGACGCCATGCCTGCGTGTTGTCGGCCAGATAGTTGCTCAGGTCCTCGTCGCGCACCCGCGCCGCGAGCTGCGGATCGAGAATCGGAAAGCAGGATTCAATACGCCGCAGCAAATTGCGTTCCATCCAGTCGGCACTGGAACAGAACAACTCGGGCGAGCCGTCGTTGGCAAACCAGTAGACCCGACTGTGCTCAAGGAAACGCCCGACCACCGAACGCACCCGGATGTTCTCCGAGACTCCGGGCACGCCGGGTCGCAGGCAACAGGCTCCGCGCACAATCAAATCGATCTGCACGCCCGCACAGGACGCGGCATACAGCGCGCGGATCACCTGTGGCTCATTGATCGCATTGAGCTTGGCGACAATCGACGCCGGTTTGCCGGCACGCGCGTTGTCGGCCTCGCGCTTGATCTTGGCCAGCAAGGCCTTGTGCAAGGTAAAGGGCGATTGCAGCAGGCGCTTCAATTTGATCGCAGGCGACAGGCCGGACATCTGGGTGAACATCAGATGCACGTCATCGCCGATCTCGGCGTTGGCGGTGAGCAATCCGATGTCGGTGTACAGCCGCGCCGTGCCCGAGTGGTAATTGCCCGTGCCCAGATGCACGTATCGCTGCAGTACACGCCCCTCGCGTCGCACGATCAGCAGCATCTTGGCGTGCGTCTTGTAGCCCACCACGCCATATACCACCTGTACACCGGCCTCCTGCAAACGATCCGCCAGACGCAGGTTCGCTTCCTCATCGAAACGTGCGCGCAGCTCGATGACCACGGTCACGTCCTTGCCATTGCGCGCCGCATCGATCAGGGCATTGACCAGCGGAGACTGGTGTCCCGTGCGATAGAGCGTCTGCTTGATGGCCAGCACATTGGGGTCGACGCTGGCTTCCTTCACCAGATCGATGATGACGTTGAAGCTGTCGAACGGATGGTGCAGCAGCACGTCTTCGCGCCGGATCAACTCGAACAGATCCTCGCTGGCCACCGGCGGATTCGTACGGGGTTTGTAACTGGGGAATTTCAGTTCGGGTCGATCCACCATGTCGTAGACCGCGATCACCCGGTTGAGGTTGACCGGCCCATTGATGCGATAGACCGCGTTATCGGGTAAATCAAAGTGCTTCAGCAAGGTCTTGACGATGGTTTTCGGGCAGGCTTCGGCGATCTCCAACCGAACCGGATGCGAGTAACCGCGCCCGGCAAGCTCGTCGCGCAGCGCATGCGCGAGGTTTTCCACTTCGTCCTCATCGACAAACAGCTCGGAATTGCGGGTGACACGGAACTGATACGCGCCCTTGACCTGCATGCCGGGGAAAATATCTTCGACAAACGCCGACAGCACCGCCGACAGCAGCACGAAATCATGCGGGCGACCGGACAACTCCGGAGGCAGATGGATGATTCGCGGCAGCGAGCGCGGCGCACGCACCAGGGCCATGCCGCCCTCGCGACCAAACGCGTCCTTGCCCTTCAAGACCACCGCAAGATTGAGGCTCTTGTTGAGGATGCGCGGAAACGGATGCGAAGGGTCCACCGCCAGCGGCGACAGCACCGGCACCACTTCGGTATCGAAATACTGTTTCAGCCAGCGTCGTTGCTTGGCATTCCAGGCATCGCGCACCAGTATCCGGATACCGGCCTTGTCCAGACCCGGTCGCAGCACACTATTCCAGTAGGCGTACTGCGCCTCGACCAACTCGCAGGCGCGTTGATGGATGTGCTCCAAGGCCTGCGCCGGCGGCGTGCCATCCGATCCCCCATGTCCGCCAAAGGCAAGCTGATGCCGGATGGCCGCCACGCGAATCTCGAAGAACTCGTCCAGATTGGTGCACGAGATACACAGATACTTCAAACGCTCCAGCAAGGGCAGGCGCTCGTCCTGCGCCTGCGCCAGCACGCGGAAGTTGAATTCGATCTGCGACAGCTCACGGTTGATAAAGTGCGCCGGATCGTTGAAATCCTCCGCATCCTTGCGCGAGATCGCGGTTTTCTCCGCTTCGATGGGCTTGCGTTGGGTACGTCGGCGAGGCGGGGTATTCATGTTGAACATCATGCCGGATTGTCGACTTCCGCGTCGCGGGGCAGCACGCGATCACGCGGAAAAATCACACAGAAACGGCTGCCCTTGCCCACCTCGCTGGCCACGTTCAGCTCTGCCTGATGCAGTTGCACGACGTGTTTGACGATGGACAGTCCGAGACCGGTGCCGCCCGACTCGCGCGAGCGACTGTTGGAGACGCGGTAGAAGCGCTCGGTGATGCGTGGCAGGTGATCGGAAGCAATGCCGGGGCCGGTGTCCTGCACACACAGTGACACACCGCCATCGGGCGTGGCCTGCAGTTCGATCCGCACTTCGCCACCCTTGGGCGTATAGCGCACCGCGTTGCTGACCAGATTGGAGAAGGCGCTGTGCAGTTCCTTGGACGACCCCAGCAGATCGCACTTCGCCTCATCGAGCACACGGATGGTATGGCCGCCATTCGACAAGCCATCGGCATCGCGCGCCAGGGTGCGCAACATTGCGCGCATGTCGATCGGATCTTCCGGCAGACGCTCGCAAGCGTCGAGACGCGACAGCGTCAGCAGGTCTTCCACCACCTGGGTCATGCGCAGCGACTGGCGGCGCATTTCCAGCAGCAACCCGCCCCACTCCGGCACATCTTCCGGGTCGAGCATATCGAGATACCCATGCAGCACGGTCAGCGGCGTGCGCAGTTCATGCGAGACGTTGGCCACAAAGTCCTGCCGCATCTGCTCCAACTGCAGCAATTTGCTGACGTCGCGCGCCACCAGCAGATACAGCTCCGGGGTGTACTCCAGCAGCCGCATGCTGAGACGACTGCCATCGCCCTGCGGCGACGGCAGATCGATCAGCGGTTCAACCGCGCCACTCTCGAACCAGGCATGCACCCGTGGCGCGCGAACCAGATTGAGAAAGCGCACGCCAATATCGCGCTGCGGCTGCAGACCCAGCAGGCGCACCGCCGATTCATTGAACCATTGGATGCCGAGATCGCGACGGTCCAGCACCAGCACCGCATCGGGCAGCGCGGCGGCAGCCTGGCGGAAGGAACGCAGCGCGCGCAGTAGGCGGCGCTTGCGACGCGCACCCTCGCGCTGCCGCACGTAAAGTACGGCGTCGAGATCCGACCAGATGCCGCGCCCTTCCGGCAGATGCAGGCGCTCGCGACTGTGCAGGCGTTGCAGCACGCGGTGCAGGCGCAGGTATTGCCAGACCAGCACCGCCAGTAGCGCCAGCGCCACACCCGCCCAGAACTGGCCGCTCAGCAGACCGAGCAGCATGCCGAGCGCCAGCACTACCCCCACGCGCAACAGGCTGTACTGCCAGGGTCGACTCAAATCACGCGCCACAGGCGCTCCCTTGGTTGGTCGAAGCGATCAGGCAGGTGAGCAAAAACCTCCTCACGTGCTGGTCGAAAAACGATAGCCCGAGCCACGCACGGTTTGCACCAGGTTTTCCAGGCCATGGGGTTCCAGCGTCTTGCGCAGACGGCGAATGTGCACGTCCACAGTGCGCTCCTCGACATACACGTTGCCACCCCAGACGTGATCGAGCAATTGGGTGCGGGTATACACCCGCTCGGCATGGGTCATGAAGAAATGCAGCAGACGGTATTCCGTCGGCCCGATGTGGATCGGCGTGTCGCCCGCGAAAACCCGGTGCGCCGCGCCATCGATCCGCAAGCCGCCGAGCATCACGCTGCCGTCTTCCTCGTCGCCACGCACGCGCCGCATCACCGCCTTGATGCGGGCAAGCAGTTCACGGGCGGAGAACGGCTTGACCACGTAATCGTCGACACCGGCTTCCAGGCCGCTGACGCGATCATTCTCCTCGCCGCGTGCGGTCAGCATGATGATCGGCACCTCGCGCGAGATGCTCTCCTTGCGCAGCCGACGCGCGAGCTCGATGCCGCTCATGCCCGGCAGCATCCAGTCCAGCAGAATCAGGTCCGGCACCTTGGCGCTGATCGCCGCCTGTGCCTCCTTGGCGTCACCGGCCTGCACCGCCTCGTATTCGGCCTTGCGCAGCGCAAACGCCACCATGTCGCGAATCGCGGGTTCATCGTCAACAATCAGAATGGACTTTTGCACGGCCAGACCTGTCAGGTTTCAGGAATGCATCAGAGTTAATAACAGATTTGTGTCACCGCAGTGACAGACGTCACGCCATCGTCATCGCCGCTTTTCGCCAATCGCCCTTCATGGCAAGGTGAAGCGCAGTCCCGTCTGGAGTCTTGCATGCTTGAGCCGCCTCTTCCGACCCGTCTGGTGGTCGCCATTTCGTCACGTGCGCTGTTCGATCTGGAGGACAGCCACAGCCTGTTTGAACGCGAAGGTTTGGCGGCCTATGCGGCATTCCAGCGCGAACGCGAGGACGAGCCGCTGCAACCCGGAATCGCCTTCCCACTGGTGCAGAAGCTGCTGGCACTGAACGCGCACCGACGCCCGGATCTGCCGGAAGTCGAGGTCATCCTGCTGTCGCGCAATTCGGCCGACACCGGCCTGCGGATCTTCAATTCGATCGAAAAGTACGGCTTGGAGATCGTCCGCGCCGCATTCACCAATGGTGCGCCAACCTCGCCCTACATCCAGCCTTTCGGCGCACAACTTTTTCTTTCCGCGCATGCCGACGATGTGGCCCGCGCACTGGATGCAGGCGTGGCGGCGGCGACGATTCTGCCGTCCAAGTCCACCGCCAAGGACTCCACCCAACTGCGCATCGCCTTTGATGGCGACGCGGTGATCTTCGGCGACGAATCGGAACGCATCAGCACCGAACAAGGTATCGAAGCCTTCGCCCGCAATGAACGCGAACGCGTCGCCGAGCCGCTGTCCGGCGGGCCGTTCCGCGGTTTTCTGGCCGCCCTGCACGCCATCCAGCGCGCGTTTCCGCTCGACCAGTCACCGATCCGCACCGCGCTGGTCACGGCGCGCTCGGCGCCCGCACACAAGCGCGTCATCCTGACCCTGCGGCATTGGGGCGTGCGGCTTGATGAGGCGCTGTTTCTGGGCGGGCGCGACAAAGGCCCGTTTCTGCAGGCCTTCGGTGCGGACATTTTTTTCGATGATTCGCACAAGAACGTCGAATCGGCGCGCCAGCACGTGGCGACCGGACATGTTCCGCACGGCGTGCTAGGAGCCTCTCGGACTTGAAGGGGAATCGGCTGCAAATCCGTCTGGACGGTCCATTTTTCGCCCAGCCGAATTTTCGCTTCGATTCTTCAAGTCCGACAGGCTTCCAGGACGCGGTTGAGCAGACCTCAGCCCGATGTGTGGGGCAAGGCTTGTTGAATCTGTCGAAAGGTCAGATTGATGCGCCCGCCGACCGGCTGCGTGGTCCGCGAAATGGCGTGCTGATAGTTCGCCTGGGTGGCACCGGCCATCACCAACAAGCTGCCATGCGGCAGCCGCCATCCCTGAGAGGTACCACGACGTCCGGGCCGAAAGCGCATCACCCGCTCGGCGCCCAGACTCACCGATGCGATCAGCGGCTCAGGTCCGAGCTCGGGCTCGTCGTCGGCATGCCAACCCATGGCGTCCTGTCCATCGCGATACCAGTTGGCCAGCACGCTGTTGAAGGCGCTACCGCAGGCGATTTCCACCCGCGACTTGAGCGCCAGCAATGCCGGTGTCCAGGCGCGCGGCGCAAACTGGCTGCCCGAATAGGTGTAGGTGGCTCCGGCATCGCCGATCCAGCAACAGCGGCGCGGCGACTCCACCACGCGACCGTAGATTATTAGCGAATGCACTTCCCAGGCGATCTCATCGCGCAGGCGCAGGAACAGTTGTTCGGCCTCGTCGGCGGCGAGGAAATCCACGGCGATGCGGAGATCCGCATCGGGCAAATCGAGCTTCAGCCATTCCATACGCTGCAGTATGCTATGTCCCTTGCGAGCACAGACGGGTGTCGCTGCGCCGATCCAGCGCGGATAATCGCGGATTCTGCGTGAGCGCGTCGTCGCCCTCGCCCCTCTCATCTCAGTCAGCGGAGCCAGCCACATGAGCGAGCGCGATGTCATGGAATACGACGTGGTCACGGTGGGCGCGGGTCCGGCCGGGCTTGCATTCGCGATCCGTCTGAAGCAGCTCAAGCCGGAACTGTCGGTCTGCGTGATCGAAAAGGCCTCCAGTATCGGTGCGCACAGCCTTTCTGGTGCGGTGATCGAACCCGGTCCGCTGGATGAGCTGCTGCCCGGCTGGCGCGACAATCCGCCGCCGATCTGCGTACCCGCAACGCAGGACGAATTCTGGTTCCTCACCAAGACCGGGGGGTTCAAATCGCCGATCACGCCGCCGCCGATGCAGAACCACGGCAACTTCATCGTCAGCATGGGTGCCACCTGCGCCTGGCTGGCACCACAGGCCGAAGCACTGGGCGTCGAAATCTATCCGGGCTTCGCGGCCGCCGAACCGCTGTTCAACGACGATGGCAGCGTGGCCGGAGTGCGCATCGGCGACATGGGTGTCGGCAAGAACGGACAACCGAAAGACAGCTACACGCAGGGCATTGACATCCGTGCCCGCATCACCGTGCTTGGCGAAGGTGCACGCGGGCATCTGGCCAAACAGCTGATCCAGCGCTTCACGCTGGATGCCGATTGCGATCCGCAGAGCTACTCGATCGGCATCAAGGAACTCTGGCAGGTTCCCGCTGAGCGACTGAGCCCCGGCAAGATCGTGCATTCGCTGGGCTGGCCTGCCGACTCGCGTACCTACGGCGGCAGCTTCATGTACCACCTTGATGGCGGACGCATTGCCATCGGCTATGTCTCGGGTCTCGACTATCGGGACCCCAACTACCAGCCTTACGAAGCCTTCCAGCAGTGGAAACATCACCCGACGGTCAAGCCCTTGCTGGAAGGCGGCACCATTTTGTCGGCCGGTGCGCGGGTGATCACCACCGGCGGTTGGCAAAGCGTGCCGAAGGTGGAGATGCCGGGCGCCATGCTGATCGGCTGCGATGCCGGGCTGGTCAACGTGCCGAAGATCAAGGGCATCCATCAGGCCATGCGCTCAGGCATGCTGGCTGCAGAACACCTCGCCGCCACCGACAAGGTGGAAGGTTGGGACGCCAAATTGCGTGGGTCTGCGGTCATGAGCGAGCTGAAGAAGGTTCGCAACTTCAAGCCCGGCTTCAAGAAGGGACTGTGGTTTGGCCTGCTGAATTCCGGCTGGGAGACGATCACCGGCGGCGCGTCGCCGTGGACCCTCAAGGTCAAGCCGGACCACGCCAGTCTGCAGAAGCTGGCCGAGGCCGATAAGCCACTGCGTGACTACGTCGACCGGACGCTGGCCCCGCGCGACCGTCTGGCAGGCGTGTACTTCGCCGCCACCGAACACGATGAAGACCAGCCGGTGCACCTGCAGGTCACCGACACCTCAATCTGCGTCACCCGCTGCACCGAGGAGTACGGCAACCCATGTACGCGTTTCTGCCCGGCAGGCGTGTACGAGATGGTGGAAGACGAAGGCGGACGCCGCCTGCAGATCAACGGCGCCAATTGCGTGCACTGCAAGACCTGCGACATTAAGGACCCTTACCAGATCATCAACTGGGTCACGCCGGAAGGTGGCGCCGGGCCGAATTACCAAAACCTTTGATCGACGAAAAGCGGTTCGCCCGACGCGGCAGCGGGCGAACCGCCATCACGACCGTCGTCAACCTGCGTGCGCATTGCTGCGTGACGGCTCCCCGACACCCATCGACCAAGGCAGGGTTTGAAGTCACCGGAAGGCATGCTTCCCTATGCGACGGTCTGATCGCCGCGATACCAAGGCATCGCGACATCAATCGCTCATCTTCGCCCGTTAGAATTCCCGCCTTCGTCTGCATCCTTCGGCAGACACTGCTGTCGGCAAGGAGACCGCATGCTTACTGCTTTGATCGTGATTTTCGTCCTCGCCTACCTGGCCATCGCGCTGGAGCATCCGATCCACATCAACAAGGCTGCCTCAGCGCTGATCGGTGCGGGTCTGCTGTGGACGGTGTATGCGCTCGGTAACGGCGACCATCATCTTGTCGGTGAACAACTCGGCGAGTCGCTCATGGCGACGGCGCAGATCGTGTTCTTCCTGATGGGCGCCATGACCATCGTGGAAGTGGTCGACGCGCATGACGGCTTTGACGTGATCACCTCGCGAATCCGTACCCGCAAGCTGGCAACCCTGATGTGGCTGGTTGGTTTCGTCACGTTCTTCCTCAGCGCCATCCTGGACAACCTCACGACGACCATCGTGATGATCTCGCTGATGAAGAAGCTGCTGGACAAGTCCAGTGACCGGCTGTTCTTCGCCGGGATTATTGTCATCTCCGCCAACGCGGGCGGCGCGTGGAGCCCCATCGGCGACGTCACCACCACCATGCTGTGGATCGGTGGACAGATCACCGCGCTGAACATCATCGAAGGCGTTTTCTTGCCATCGTTGGTCAATATGCTCGTACCACTCGGCATCACGGGCTATCTCCTGCGTGGGCAGGTCGTGGTGACCCCGCCGCGCGTGGATCAGGGCGCAGCGCTGACCTCACCGGTCGAACGCAACACGATGTTCTTTTTGGGCCTGGGTGTGCTGGTCGCGGTTCCGGCCTTCAAAACCGTGACCCATTTGCCGCCATTCATGGGCATCCTGTTCGGGCTCGGACTGCTGTGGCTGGTCGGTGATCTGATCCACAAGAAGAAGAGCGACGATGAAAAGGGCCATCTGACTCTTGTTCACGCCCTGTCACGCATCGACATGAGCTCGCTGGTGTTCTTCATCGGCATCCTGTTAGCCGTGGCGACCCTGGAACACACCCATATCCTGACCAACCTGGCGGGATGGCTGGACAGCACGGTCGGCCGTCAGGACATCATTGTGCTGATTATTGGTGTGGTTAGCGCGATCGTCGACAACGTGCCCCTGGTGGCGGCGTCGATGGGAATGTACAGCCTGAATCAATTCCCAACCGACAGCTTCCTCTGGGAGTTCATGGCTTACTGCGCCGGTACTGGCGGCTCGATCCTGATCATCGGCTCCGCCGCTGGCGTGGCGGCAATGGGTCTGGAGAAGATTCAGTTCTTCTGGTACGTGAGACGTATCAGCGGCCTCGCTCTGGCAGGCTATTTGGCTGGTGCTGGCGCATACATGGTGCAGTACCAACTGGCTCACTAGCAGGATGGTGAAAAAGGGATTTACTGCCCTCTCAACTCGCCTTGTCGCGGTACACGCCCGCGACAGGCTCCAAAGATCAAGCACTTGGCGTGCTTGATCTTTGTGCAAGCCATCCATGGCTTGCCTCAACAGGGCCTCTTTCAACACCCTGCCAAACAGTGTTTTTCAACAACCGGCCAGGGCGGCGGCAATCACAAGTCTTCTGCATTTCTTCTGCTAGCATCCGCCGTATGAACACCGCACAGAGAGACGGATTGCTGCTGGCTGGCGCAGCATTTCTGGGCCTGCTGATCATGAACAGCCCCTTGGCCAGCACAGCGGAACACCTACTGGCACTGCGTTTCCAGGTTGGACTCGGTGACTGGGTGCTGTCCAAACCGGTCGAACTGTGGATCAACGATTTTCTGATGGCGATCTTCTTTTTGCTGGTCGGCGTCGAAATCAAGCACGAGTGGCAGCATGGCTCCATGTCGACCCCGCAGGCCCGCGTCCTGCCGCTGGGAGCCGCAATCGGTGGCATGGCCGTACCGGCGCTGATCTTCCTCGTCTTCAACTGGAATCAGGCCGACAATCTATCGGGGTGGGCCATTCCAGCAGCAACCGATATCGCCTTTGCCATCGGGTTGATGGCCTTGGCCGCGCCGGGCATTCGCGCACCTTTGATAGCCTTTCTCATTGCCGTAGCGGTGATTGACGACCTTGGCGCGATTATCGTGATCGCGCTGTTCTACACAGACCAGTTAAGCAAGGTGATGCTTGGTTTTGCGGCTGTGGGGGTTGCGGCCTTGTTCGTCCTTTCCAGCCTCCGCGTTCAGCGCATCTGGCCCTATGTCGCGGTCGGGTTGTTCCTGTGGGTCTGCGTGCTGAAATCCGGCGTACATGCCACCCTGGCCGGTGTGATCATGGGACTGTTCATGCCTGCCTCGCAAGATGGCAACAGCCCGGCTGAGAAGCTCGACCACGCACTCAAGCCCTGGGTTAGCTGGCTGATCCTGCCCCTGTTCGGTATAACCAATGCCGGCGTATCGCTTACGGGCATGTCCTTGGATGCACTGGCGCATCCGATCACGCTGGGCATCGCATTGGGCCTGTTGGCAGGCAAACCGATCGGCATTCTGCTGGGCACCTGGCTTGCCAGCCGACTGGGTGGGGGGCTTCCGGACAATCTGCGCCTCGTCGACTATCTGCCGGTGGCGCTGTTCTGCGGCATCGGTTTCACCATGGCATTGTTCATCGGCACGCTGGCCTACGCGCCCGGCTCTGCGGCGGCGGATGCGGCCAAGATCGGTGTCCTGCTCGGCACGGCACTGGCGTTTGCGTTTGGGACCTTGGCTGCGCGCGCCTTGCAACCGCGTCATCCAGCGGCCGTTTGAGCACCACACGACCGGAATGCGCAGCTGGATATCGCCTCACTCACATCCCGGAAACGACTGTCCTACTCACCCCATCACCGTCCTGACATCCAGCAGCTCGGGGAAGAAGGTCAGCTCAAGCGCCTGTTTCAGAAAGCCGACGCCGCTGGAGCCGCCAGTGCCACGACGGTAGCCGATGATGCGCTCCACGGTTTTCATGTGGCGAAAGCGCCAGAGCTGGAAGCTCTGTTCGACATCGACCAGTTGCTCGCACAGGGCGTAGGCCGACCAATGGCTGGCCGTGTCGGCATAGATTCGCTGGAACACCGGAAGCAATTCGGGATTGCGCACATGGGCGCGGGAAAAATCGCGCTCGATGCAGTGCTGGGGAATGGCATGCCCGGCGCGCGCCAGATGGTGCAGGAACTCGTCGTACAGGCTGCGCGCCTGCAGTGTCTCGGTCAGCTCCTGCTGAATCTGCGGATCGTGCGCGAACACGCTGATCATGTCGGCATTCTTATTGCCCAGCATGAACTCGACCAACCGATACTGATGCGACTGGAAGCCGGATGAGGGCCCCAGCGCATCACGAAAACGCGCGTACTCACTGGGCGTCAGCGTTTCCAGTACGGACCATTGTTCAAACAACTGCCGCTGCACCTGCTTCACACGCGCCAGAATCTTCTGCACCGGATCGAGATCATCGTTCTGCAGATGACGGATCGCGAGGCGCAGTTCGTGGATGATCAGCTTTAGCCACAGCTCGGACACCTGATGCTGGACGATGAATAGCATTTCATCGTGATTGGCAGGTTCGGAGGCCGGTCGCTGTGCACTCAGCAGCAGGTCCAGTTGCAGGTAGCTACCGTAGCTCAGGCGATCACGCAGATCACGGGTGATGCCCGCTTCCAGTGGACGTTGATTGTCTTCGCTGTGCATGGGAAATCTCTCGCGGGGGAACGGCAAGCCTGCTTGGCGCGCATACTGCTGTCCAGCGTCAGCGTCTCATTGCGTCGTCGGCAACCAGCCGCGCGCTTGCAGGGCGTCGATCAGGGTGTGGGTGTAGGCGGGCTTCTGGCGAAAATCGACGTGCGAGTCATCCGGCAGCGGGAAGTCCCGCAAGGCTGGCACATCCAGCGCATTCAACACCTTGGCGGGTGACGCAGCAGCCATCTTGTCCCAGTACTCGGCGCGCGGTGCCCAGTCTTCAAACACCTCGCGGCGAAAGCCACTGGTCGGCGAGGCGTAGAAAATCACCTCGCCGCCGCGCGCCTGAATCGCGCGCACCCAGGCATGGCTGGCTTCGACCTGCGGCCACCATTCGTCGAACGGGAAGCGCGGGAGATGACCTTGGTGCGAGTCCACCTCACGAATCAAGTCCTGCTTCGGCGCTTCTGGATCGCCCACTGTGAAGTCAATCGAACCGTAACGCCGCAAGCTCAGCCACTGAAAGGGGTGGAATGGCTCGGGCTCGGCTTTCCACGCGCGCAGTACGCTGCGCGTCAGGCTGAAATCCGGCCTCGCCAACACCGACCACCGCTGCCAATGACTGAGCAGACGACGATGCAACGCTCGACTCGGAGTGAATTGCTGGTGGTAATAATCGACCTGAGCCTGCTGCATCACCAGTCCAGGCTTCGAGAACGCGATGGCATCCAGATCACAGATCACCGTGCCACGAAAATCCTCATCCTCGGCCAGATCTCGCAACGTCGCCAGCGGATACTCGCCATCGCGCGCCAGCATCACCGGCGTGTAGCCAGGTAAGCGGGAAATCACCGTATCGCGGTCAATGGCATACAGGGTGCGCGAGGCGCCCAGGAAAACCAGCGGCGTGGTATCGCGGGAATACACACTGGCGCGCTGTATCGACCAGAAATCCGGCGAATCCATGATCACGGGCGCATAGCCGCGTGTACGCCAATAGTGCGCAACGCCGGACAGAACAAGGCTGCTCAGAACAAGGGTGATCAGGGCGGCAGACAGGACTCGGCGCATGATCAGAACTGGAAGTAGATGAAGGCACGCGAGGTGCCGGGTGACCACACGATCAGGACAATCAACACGCTCCAGATCAGCCCCAGACTCAGCGCGCCTCTGGCCTGAAGCCATGAGCGAAGTGCCATCCCGCGACTCAACCAATGGGCCAACCAGAGCATGCCGAACACCGCCATCGCCCATTGTGCTTCGGCGTTCAAGCCCAGTTCCCCCGCATCCGGCCACAACATCTGTCGATGCAGATGAGCAGCCTGCGAGAAATCCGTCGCACGGAACCAGACCCAGGCCAGCACCACCGCCAACAGCGTCAACAGCCCGCCAAGCACACGTCCCACGACACCCAACACCGCACCGATGCGAATGATGAATGGCTGTGCCATCCGCTCCACAGCCAGCATCAGTCCGTGAAAACCACCCCACGCCACGAAGGTCCAGGCCGCGCCGTGCCAAAGCCCGCCGAGCAACATGGTCAACAGCAGATTACGCAGGGTGAACAGGCGTCCGCCACGATTGCCGCCCAGCGGAATGTAGAGGTAGTCGCGCAACCAGCTCGACAGCGAGATGTGCCAGCGGCGCCAGAAATCGGAGAAGCCCGTCGCCGCATAGGGCGAACGGAAGTTGTCGGGCAACCAGAATCCGAACAGCGCGGCGGTGCCAATTGCCGTCGTCGAGTATCCGGCGAAGTCACAGAAGATTTGCCCGGCAAACGCCAACGCGCCCGCCCACGCCATCGCTGCATCCGGCTTCGCACCGTCAGCAAATACGGCGTCGGCCACCGGTGCGAACACGCTGTCGGCCAGCAGAATCTTTTCCATCAGACCGAGCAGAACCAGGCTGATGCCGACCACCCACGTATTGCCATCCGCGCGCCGGGGTGTCTCCAACTGCGGCGCGAAATCGTGATAGCGGACGATGGGGCCGGCGACGAGTTGCGGGAAAAAGCCCACGAACAACTGGTAGTCACGCCAACTGCGCTGCGCCGGAACCTCGCGCCGGTAGACATCGATGCAGTAGCTCAGCGATTGGAACGTGTAGAACGAGATGCCGACCGGCAACAGGATGTCGAACTCGGCGGGCTGCCAGGCGATGCCGAGCTGCGCCAGCAACCACTGTGTGTTGTCGCGCAGAAAGTCACCGTACTTGAAGAACGCCAGAACCCCCAGATTGCTGATCAGTGAGGCCCACAACCAAGACCGGCGCGCCCTGCCCTGCGCGGTATCCATGCGCTGCGCCAGCCACCAATCGAGGGTGGCCGAGCCCACCAGCAAGAGCAGGAAAGGTGGATTCCACGCGCCATAGAACACCCAACTCGCCAGCAACAGCAGCCACTTTCTCGCCCGCCATGACGATCCGGGCAAGTGGTAGAGAACCAGCAAGCCGAACAGGAAAACGACGAAGCTGAGCGAATCGAAGGTCATGGTGTCGCGGCGGCCGCCGTCCAGCGTTCGATTTCGCCGCGCTCACCGTCCGTCAAGCCCGTCATGTTGCCGGGCGGCATCACCTTCATCACGATCACTTGCTGGCGGATCTTCTCGCGATAGCTGTCGACCTGCTGCGGCGTATCGAACATCGCCCCCAAAGGCGCGCTACCCATCAGACTCGGTTGCGCGGCATGGCACATCGCGCAACGTTGCTGCAGGATCGCGTGCACGCGCGTCGTATCGACCGGAACGGCATCGTCGACGGGACTGGTCGGCGTTGCCGCCTCCACGGCATTCGTCGCGACCGGGATGACATTCGGCTCGCGCGGCGCCGGGGCCATCCAGACCAGCAGGCCGAGCACGATCACCGCACCGGCCAGCAACAATCCCCAGGCTCGCTGGCCGCTGTGCCAGACCACGAAAAACTGCCGGATCAAGGCACCCGCCGCCATGAAGCCGATCAGTATCCAAGCCTTGTGCGGATGCGCGCTCGCCGCCGCGAAGTGGATGCTCAACATCGCAAACACCACCGGCAAGGTGAAGTAGGTGTTGTGCACCGAGCGCTGCTTGCCACGCTTGCCGGGCAAGGGATCAGGCGTCTCGCCTCGCAGCAGCGCGGCAACCATGCGCCGCTGTCCGGGGATGATCACCACGAAGACGTTGGCCGACATGATGGTACCCAGTGCCGCACCCACCAGCAGATAGGCCGCGCGCCCCGAGAACAACTCGGTGGCCAGCAGCGTCAAGCCGATGACCCAGGCGCCCACCAGCACCGCCAGCAAGCCATCGCGGAACCCCACCGCACGACACAGCAGGTCGTAACCGAACCAGGCCAGCGCCAGAAAGCCCAGCGCCAGACCCACCGCCTGCGCGGGCGTCCACGCCGCAACGGCCGGATCGATCAGGTAGATCAGCGGCGAGGTCAGATACATCACGCTCAGCAGCGCGAATCCGGTCATCCAGGTGGTGTAGGACTTCCACATCGACCAGTGCAGATCGGCGGGCATGCCGGGCGGTGCCAGCAGGAACTTGCGCTTGTGATAGAAGCCGCCGCCGTGCACCGACCACAGATCGCCTTGAATACCCTCGCCGCCTTCGCGCGGCGGTTTCAGTGCACGATCCAGCATGACGAAGTAGAACGACTCGCCGATCCACGCCATCGCCGCGATGACGTGGAACCAACGCAGCAGAAAGGCTGCCGCATCCAGTAGAAATGCCGTCATGCCTGCCTCAACTGCCGCGATAGGTGCTGTAGCTGAAGGGCGAAACCAGCAGCGGCACGTGATAGTGCGCACTGCCGTCGGCAATGCCGAAGCGCAAGCTCACCACATCGACAAAGCGCGGCTCGGGCACGTCGACGCCACGCGCCGCGAAGTACGCTCCGGCCTCGAATTGCAGTTCGTACACCCCGGCAACGAACTCCGCGTCCTGCAGAATCGGCGCATCACAGCGTCCGTCCGCATTGGTCTGCGCGCGGCGCAGCAGAATGCGCGACTCGCCCTCAATACGAAACAGCGCCAGGCGCACGCCCGCCGCGGGACAGCCGTGCGCGGTATCCAGCACATGTGTAGTCAGTTTGCCCATGGTCATCCTTGTCCTGAGTGATGTCGCTAGGAGCCTGCGCGGCAGAAATGATCGAGGCGAGAAGCCGGCTGCGCGAGGACAGATTTTCGACGATTCGCCGGTCCATAGCACGCCTATGGGCCAAGAATCGGCGGAAATAGTGGACCGCGCAGACGGCTTTGCAGACCGGTCGGCTTCTGCCGCGCAGGCTCCTGACCCAATCAATTCGCGAAGCGAGCGCAGTAATCGTCGAGTTGCGTCATCAGCGTCGCGCGCTGTTCCGGGCTGATGAAACTCGCCTCGAATGAGTTCGCGGCCAAGGTGCGCGCATGGTTGGCATCCAGGCCCAGGGCATCGAAGGTCTCGATGAAGTTCTGATTCATGTAGCCACCGAAATAGGCCGGATCATCCGAGTTGATGGTGGCGACCAATCCCGCATCCAGCAGTGCGCGCAGGTTGTGCTGCGCCAGACTCGGAAACACGCACAACTTGAGGTTGGACAGCGGGCAGACGGTCAGCGGAATACGCTCCTGCACCAGTCGCGCAACCAGCGCGGGGTCTTTCAGACTCTGCACGCCGTGGTCGATGCGCTCCGCCTTCAGCACGTCCAACGCGCCCCAGATGTAGCTTGGCGGCCCTTCCTCACCTGCATGCGCAACCACGCGCAAACCCAGTTCACGCGCCTTGGCGAACACGCGCGCAAATTTCTCCGGCGGATGCCCGACTTCGCTGGAATCCAGACCGACGCCAATGATGCGGTCCAGAAACGGCTCGGCCTGCGCCAGCGTGTCGAAGGCCGCCGCTTCGCTGAGGTGGCGCAGGAAACACAGAATCAGCTTGGCGCTGATGCCCAGCTCGGCCTGCGCACGATCCACCGCACGGCTCAGTCCTGCCATCACCACGGACAGGGGCACACCGCGATCGGTATGCGTCTGCGGATCGAAGAACAGTTCCGCATGCACGACGTTGTCGTCCTTGGCGCGCAGAAAATACGCCCAGGCCATGTCGAAGAAGTCCTCGGCCTTCAACAGCACGCTGGCACCGGCGTAGTAGATGTCGAGAAAGCTCTGCAGATCGGTGAACGCATACGCCGCACGCAAGGCCTCGACGCTCGGATAGGCGAGTTGCACCCCATTGCGCTGCGCCAGCGCAAAGATCAGCTCCGGCTCCAGCGAACCCTCGATATGGATGTGCAACTCGGCCTTTGGCAACCCGCGCAGGAAATCGTGCAGGCGTTCACCCTTGAGGACTGGCAGTGTCATGGCTATCTCCCCGAATCAGACCGGGGGAGTCTGCCGCAAAGCGCGCGCGCTGCCCAGCGACTGCCCTTCTGACCCGTCCGTCTGTCGCTACGCCTGCGCAGGCACCTCGACGTAGCCCTCCGGTCCCGGTGTGTAAAACGTGGCCGGATCGGGCGCACGCAGTTCCTCTCCCGTCTGCAGCTTCACCACCAGATCGGGATTGGCAATGAACGGCCGACCGAACGCCACCAGATCGCCACGCTGTGCGTCCAGATCCGCATTGGCGCGCGCCACGTCGTAGCCACCGGAAAGGACGTACTTGCCCGTGAAGGCAGCACGGATATCGGCTTTGAGTTCAGCGCTGACTTCCGGCGCACCCATGGCGCTGTGATCGACGATGTGGATGTAGAGCAGGCCCAGTTCATTCAGTGCTTCGATCAGACGCCGATACAGTGCATCCATCGCCTCATCCGGCAGCATGCCGTTGAACACGCCATACGGCGAAATGCGCATGCCGACACGCTCGGCGCCAATCGCGGCGACAGCGGCCTTCGCGACTTCAACGGCGAAGCGGATGCGGTTCTCGACCGAGCCACCCCAACGATCCGTGCGCTGGTTCGCGGCGGTGTTGAGGAACTGGTCAATCAGATAGCCATTCGCGGCGTGCAACTCGATGCCATCAAATCCGGCCTGCACGGCCAACCTGGCCGCCGCCGCATATTCGGCGATGCTCTCGGCGATGTCCGTCTCCGTCATTTCAAGCGGCACCGGATGCGGCTGCATGCCTGCGGCGTCGGTCCACACCTCACCCGGCAAGGCCACCGCCGAGGGCGCCAGAATATGTGTGCCGACTGGCATGTTGGCGGGGTGACTGACCCGCCCGGTATGCATCAGTTGCACAAAAATGCGTCCGCCCGCCTGATGAACACCGTCGGTCACGCCTTGCCAGGCCTGTGCCTGCTGCGGATTGAACAATCCGGGAATTCGCGCATAACCCAGGCCATTCGGTGAGGGCGACACTCCCTCGGTGATGATCAGTCCCGCCTCGGCACGCAGGCGGTAGTAGTCCTCCATCAACGCATTGGGGAGGTTGCCGATGGCACGGCAACGCGTCATCGGTGCCATGACGATGCGGTTCTTCAGCGTGAATGAGCCCAACTGGGTGGGCGTGAACAATGTGTTGCTCATGAATATCTCCGTTGGCGCAAAAGCAGATCAGAACAAAATCGCAGCACACGCTCAGACTGGCAAGCGATAACGCTCGGCTGCATGCGCTTGCCGAATATCCGACATCAGTCCCTGACGGGCCGCCTCCAGCGCGTCCCAGCGTCCGGCGACATGCAGCGGCGGAATGGTGACCAATTCACGACGGTCGAAGCCGACCAGTGCCGCATCGACCAGTTCGTCGACTTCCATCACCTCGGGCAGCGTGTTGACGTCCACGCCCGCGCGTTCCCAAATCTCCGTGCGGGTCGCCGCAGGCAGCACCGCCTGCACATAAACACCCTTGGGTGCCAGTTCGACATGCAGTCCTTGCGACAGAAACAGCACGAACGCCTTGCTGGCGCCGTAGATCGACATGCCGAACTCGGGTGCAAAACCGACCACCGAGCCAATATTGACGATGGCACCGCTACCGGACTGCGCGAAGCGCGGCGCGACCGCCGCGGCAAGCCGGGTCACGGCGGTGACGTTGAGCGCGATCAGGCTTTCGATCTCCTCGGCGGTCTGGTCCGCGAAGGCGCCTGCTTGCGCCTTGCCCGCATTGTTGATCAGGATGCCAATACGGGCGTCGTCGCGCAGCCGGGTTTCCAACAAGGACAGGTCGGCGGGCTTGGTCAGATCAGCCTGCAGCACATCGACGACGACTTTGCATTCCGCACGCAGGCGGGCAGCCAGGGCTTCCAGGCGCGCCTTGTCGCGCGCCACGAGGACGAGGTCGTGGCCACGACGGGCGAAGCGCTCGGCATAGGTGGCGCCGATGCCGCTGGAGGCACCGGTGATGAGGACAGAGGGAAGGTTGTTCATGGATGAATCCTTGAGATAGACGGCGTTTGAGCGGGCATCACATCGGGTTGGTCGTGGTCATTTCATCCTGACCACGACCTTGCCCTTGGCGCGTCCCTGGGCGAGGTAGTCGAGCGCTTCCTTGGCCTGCTCAAAAGGAAAAACCTTGTCGATCACCGGCTGGATTTTCCCGCTCTCGATGAGCTTGCCGATTTCACGAAGTTGGGTGCCCTCGGGGCGCGCGAACAGAAACGAATAGGTGACGCCCCGCTTCTTCGCCAGTCGCATGATCCTGCGGCTCATCAGCCCGAAGACGAACTTGATCACGAAGTTCAACCGTCGAACCTTGGCGAACGCGGCGTCGAGCGGCCCGACCAGCGAGACGACCCGACCGCCCGGCTTGAGGATGCCGAGGGACTTTTCAATCTCGTTGCCCTTCAGGGTGCCCAGCACGGCATCGTAGCCATGCAGCACCTGGGTGAAGTCCTGCTTCGTGTAGTCGATGACCTCGTCGGCGCCAAGGCGCCGCACCAGATCCACGTTGCCCGTGCTGGTGGTCGTTCCGACCTTGGCACCGATGTGCTTGGCCAACTGGATGGCAAACGTGCCGATACCACCGGAACCTGCCGGGACGAACAACTTCTGGCCCGCACGAAGGTTGAGGCGTTCCTTCAGCGCCTGCCACGAGGTCAGGCCGACCATCGGAATCGAGGCGGCCTGCACGAAATCGAGGTTGTCCGGCTTAGGCGCGGCAGCGCTCTCCGGCACGACGGCGAACTCGACAAGTGATCCGGTGCCCAGATCGAAAATGTTGGCGAAAATGGCATCGCCCGGCTTGAAGCGCGTGACGCGGCTGCCGACTTCAAGCACGACACCGGCCAGATCGCTGCCCATCGTGGCGGGAAGGGAGAAGTGCAGAACGGGTTTGAACATGCCCGTCGGGATCATGTTGTCGACGGGGTTTATTCCGGCGGCATGGACTTGCACCAACAATTCGTCGTCTTTCAGTGTAGGGCGAGGCAGGACACTGAAGCCGATGTCAGGTGCCTTGCCATAGCGTTTGAAGGTGAGTGCTTTCATGGTTGGGGTTTTCATCTGAAGCCTGTCGTTGGTGATCGATCAATAGGCAAGGAAGGCCAGAACCTCTGCGACAAAGGCCTGGTGGTACTGGAAAATGGCGCCGTGGCCGGAATCGGGATAGATCGTCAGCCGCGCGTTGGGCAAACGACGCGCCATGTCAGCCGACAGGCTGCTGGCGACCATCAGATCGTGATCGCCATTGACCACGAACACCGGCTGGGTGATGCGTGAAAGATCGTCGGGCTTGCTCAGTCCGGCGGCTTTGATCGCGGCGAGCTGGGCGCGTCGGGCCTGCAATGAAATGCCCTGATCGCGGTCCGTCGTGCGCGCCTTGAGCGCGGCGAAATAACTCCGCGCAGCACGTTTGCCTTCTGCTGTCCGCGGAAAGAACAGGAAGTTTCTGGCGTCACTCCAGGTCAAGGCAGCCTTGAGATAGGCCAGTGCGGCGACTTTGCTGACCGCTTCGATGCGACCGCCACCTCGCGGGCCGGTTCCAGCGAGAATCAACCGACGCACGAGTTCGGGAGCCTGCAGCGCCACCATTTGCGCCACGCCGCCGCCCAGCGAGAAGCCGAGCAGGTCGACCTGCGTGAACCCCAACGCGCGAATGAAGGCGATGGCATCCCACGCCATCGCTTCGACGCTGGCTGGCACCAAGCCACCCGAGGCACCGACGCCGCGATTGTCGAACGCAATCACCCGACGTTGCGCTGCGATGCCATCGATCACGCGCGGGTCCCAGTCGTCCAGCACGGCCATCAGGTGGTGCAACAACACCACCGGCACACCGGAACGTGGGCCAAGTTCTCGATAAACGAAGGGCACTCCACCAACCTGAATCGAGCGGGTTGGCACATCTTTCCAGGTCACGTCAGTCATTGCGGGAATCTCCGTGCAAGGCAGGTGACTTGCTGCCATACTGTCACTACCAATTTGAAACTAACGTTACTACCAATTTAGTAGTTTGTCACTATCAAAAATGTATGGACAAAGAAAACACCTGCATCGAGCCGTGCCCGATCGCACGCAGCCTGGCCTTCGTCGGTGACGCTTGGAGCCTTCTGATCCTGCGCGACGCCCACGCGGGCCTGACACGCTTCGACCAGTTCCGGAAAAGCCTGGGCATCGCCCCGACGATGCTGACGCGGCGGCTGGCGACGCTGACCGATGAGGGCTTGTTAACGAAGCACCGCTACTCCGAGCGCCCACCGCGCGAGGAGTACCTGCTGACTGCCGCAGGACGCGACTTCCTGCCAGTGCTGTTCATGATCGGCGCATGGGGACGGCAGTACCGGGGCGGCGGCAAGATGGTGCGTTTCATCGATGCGACCACGGGCACGGAAATCAAAGCTGTGGCCATCGATGAAGTCACCGGCGCAAAAATCGGGACACGCGAAATCCGTATGCTTACGCCGGACGACGACTAATCGTTCTCCTCCGGAGCGGCGATCAAGAGAAAGGTCGCACGTGGACGACCGCATGCCACCGACGCCTACCGCACGATTCCAGACCGATGGCGACATCGCCACATCCGTTGTTGATCAAGTTGCGCTACAAACACGCTCGTCGCGGCGGGCGGCTTGAATGCGAGGATGCGCTCCAGGCCGACGCAGGTCTGTGCCGCCGTTGGGCATGATGTGTCCGGCCCGCTCGGGCGGGCGTCGCGAAAGCACCTGCCGCTCAATCGACCGATGAATTCAGTTGTCTTGACGAACCCGATGCCACACACCGCTCCGAATCATCATTCGCCCGCACGCTTCGATCATCGCGTCTATGCGTGGTTGATTGATCTGGCACCGCTCGCAGCACTGGGCGCGGCGCTGCTGTCGCTGAATCTCGACTGGCAATGGTGGCTGCCAGCGCACTGGGCGTATCACGTGCTGTTTCTGATCTCACCGAAACGCGCCACGCCTGGCAAACAGGCCTTGCAACTGACCGTGGTGGATGCGGAAGGCGGGACGCTCGACATCGGACGCGCCACACTGCGTTGGCTGGCAAGCAGCATGAGTTGGGCGCTGCTTGGTCTGGGCTTATTGCTGGCTCGCGCCAATCCGCGCGGCCAGGCGCTGCACGACCTGCTTGCCGACACCGAGGTGCGCAGCACGCGAAGCGGGATCCATTCGGACCCACCGGCCAAACCTTGGGGTGTCTGGCACTGGGCTGGCTTTCTGTTTGCCGCGGTCATCGTGATGTACGGCCTGGTGATCGCGCTGGCTGCCGGTCCCGCCTACCAGACCTATCAAGCCCGCGCCGAATTCGACGCCTTGTTCGAGGCCGCGCGACCCGCGCTGCGGATCGCCGAAAAAGCCATGGACAAGGCGCAGTGCGCGCAGGGCATCCGGCACGCCTCACACGCCTGGATGCAGGCCATCACCGTCGGTGGCGAATTCCCCGACTGCTGGATCGAAGTCAAACTCAACTACCACCCCGACATGCCCGAGGACGCCTGGGGCGGGCATCTGCTATGGACGACCGATCTGTCCAGCTATCCCTCGCCCGGCGCACTACGTTGCGAAGCCGACTTCGAACTCGGCGCCTTGCTGGGACATTGCGACGGCACGCGCTGAACCACCCGCGTCAAGCACTGGCATCCAGCATCGCTGCCAATTCGCCCGAGCGTCGCAGCGCCGTCAAATCCTGCGCACCGCCGATCAGCACACCCCGCACAAATACCATCGGAAACGTCGGCCAGCCGGTCCACATCTTCAGCGCATTGCGTCGCCGCCATTGACTGAGATAGCCACCAAAGCCGATGTAGTGATGCGCAATCCCGGCGCGTCGAAGCTCCACTCTGGCGCGCATCACAAACGGATTGGCAAACATCCCAACCACCACCACCGCATGCTGTTGGATGGCACGCTGCACTTCGGCAAGGACATCCGCATGCAGCTCATCAATTTTGCCGCGCACAGCGGGATGCACCTGGTTGCCTGCAAGCACGGATCGCGGCATGGTCAATCTCCTTCAAATGAGTACGAAAACGCGCGCGCCCCAGCGAAGCAGAACAGGTGATAGTCATAACGCGCCACTACCAAAATGTTCGCACCCAATGCGCCCGCTGCGGAATCGATCGCGTAGGGTGCCGAGGTTAGACCCAACGCCTGACTGCTGAAGTTGAACAGTTTGACCGCATTGAACGTGCCGTCCGCAGGCCCAAAGACACTGATGCTCGCGTGCGGCAGCGCTACTGACTGACTCTGGGCCGCCAAATGACCGCTCAATACGACCAAACCCAAAAGGAGAAACCGGCCAAAATCGCATGCCCATGCCCCATCAAAATCCACCACCGCAGTGGCGGCGAGATTAGCAGGCTGTTGTGCCGCCCCGATCGTCGTCGCAGACCGACGTGGACGGACAAAGCACTGCTAGACTCGGCCCACCTCAACGGCTGGGACTGTGTCATGCGCCATCAATCGCGTCTGCTGATCGTCCCCAACCTGCTTTCGGGTTTTGCGTGTTCTACTCCGCTCCTGGCACAGGTCGTGTACAGCGAGAACTTCCGCTCACCGACCATGCCCGGCACGGACGGCGTCACCCCCTGCAACACCGGAGCAGGCGGTCCCGGCACCTATGAGTTCCCGGTCGGCTGGCTGTTGCGCAACGTCGACAATGGTTCACCGAACGTCGCCGTTGCCTATGTCAACGATGCATGGGAAGTGCGTGAAGACTTCGCCCTGGATGTCAATAACTGCGTCGCCTTCAGCACGTCATGGTATACGCCCTCTGGCACTGCCAACGACTTCATGTGGTCGCCGCAAATCGCGGTTCCGGCGGGTAGCGCCAATCTTTCGTGGCGAGCCAAAGCCTACGACCCGGCCTATCTGGATGGCTATGAAGTCCGTGTCATGCCTGCCGCGGGCGGCCCACCCACGGGAGGTACTGGCCTCATTGGCAATCAGCTCAGCAACAGCACCGTGGTGTTCAGTACCGGAGGAGAGCAATCGACTTGGATCACACGCAACGTGGATCTGACCAGTTTTGCCGGACAAAACGTCTACATCGGATTTCGCAACACCAGCTTCGACAAGTTCATTCTCGTCATCGACGATGTCAACGTGGCGGGCACGGCACCGGACCTTGCCGCTCAATCGCCCGCGGCGATTCTGCCTTACACCTATGTTCCCTCCGCATTGGTCTACGCCCCCGTGCTGGGTGTGTCAGGCTCAAACGTAGGCGCATCCGTCCTGACTGAGGTTGTCGCGAGCGCGCAGT
Organism: Lysobacteraceae bacterium; assembly: GCA_041395245.1. Classification (GTDB taxonomy): domain Bacteria; phylum Pseudomonadota; class Gammaproteobacteria; order Xanthomonadales; family Xanthomonadaceae; genus Aquimonas. The sequence goes on along the minus strand of JAWLAY010000005.1, from coordinate 7,294 downwards.
TGGTTCGTGACGGGCTGGATGAAGGTGCACCCATCGCCTCCAGCAGCTCGGTCGCCAGTCTGGCGATTGGAGCCACCGCACTGGTTCCTTTCGGCGCGGCCCCACCCACCTTGTCCGCGACCGGAACATGGTCGGTTCGCTATGTCGTTTCGCCCTCACAGACCGAAGACCCCGCCGTGCTGGGCAACAACACCGTCACCTCAGCCAGCGTCGTGGTCAACGCCACCGACCTGGCACGTCATGACGGTGCACCTTCCAGCACGCTCGGCGTCGGTGCAGGCAATGGCGGCGAAATCGGGGTGCAGTTCACCCTGCCCAACGATGCCACCTTCAGCGGCGTGCGATTCAATCTGGGCTCCACGACCCCCGAGGTAGACGATGGCAACGGCGGAACCCGTCCCAACACCTGGGCGGGCAATCCGATCACTGCCAATCTGCGCAGCTACGACACCATCAATAACCGACCGGGCGAACTGATCGACACCACGGTCGCAGGCGTGACGACCTTTGCGGCGGCGACTTACAACCTGGCTTTCAGCGGCGGCCCGCGCCTGCTGACGGCGGGCACCTATGTCGTGACCGTCAGCGAACCGATCCTGGCGGCGTTCCCGACCGACGGCACAATGCCTCTACTGATGCACAGCAATCGCTTCCAGACCGGCACCGCCTGGGTCAACTGGCCAACCAGTCCCACCGGAAACTGGGCCAACGTCGAATCCTTTGGCGCCACGTTTGCTCGCACGCCCGCCATCTCACTCACAACCTCGTTGTCTCTGCTGAAGGATGGCTTCGAAACGGTCGTCGCGCCGCCGGATGTCGCGGGCAATGCCGAAGGCAATACCACCCGACGTCATGGCAATGCGCTGCCGCAACTGAGGCTTGCCACACCGAAGCCGCGCTGAGATCGGGTCCAATCGAGTTCCAGCACCACCATGCGCATTGAACGCCTGCGTGAGCGCCTGCACAGCTATGTGCAGGCGCATGCTTGGGATGCCGTCGAATTGACCTTGGCACGTTGGTCTTCCGACCATCCCGACGACTTCGAACCGGCGTTGCACGCCTGCCGAATTCACCTTCAGCAAGGTCGCTACCGTCATGCGTTCGAAGCCATGGCCTCGGCAGTGAGCACCCGCCACTGCCGCGGCAATCAGCTACTCGAGGGCTTGTTGGCGCTGCAGGAACTGGCATCCAGCGCATTGATGCCGCCATTGCTGCAACGCTGCACAGATCTGGCATCGGTACCGGCGAGTGATCTGGCCCAAGCCGCGAGTGTGCTGCTGCGCGTCGGTTTGTCCGATGAGGCGTCCGCGCTGCTGCAACGGGCGACACAAGCCGCGCCCGATTCGCCCGCAGTGCTACTCAATCGTGGCTTTCTGCATTTCTATCGCGGCGAAACGGAACTGGCCGAAGCGGTGCTGGAGCGTTTGATCAACGGCCCGCAAGATGTCGCGACGGCGCACTGGCTGTTGTCGAGACAACGACGCCAATCGCAGGACGCCAACCACATCGCCCGATTGCGCCAACGTCTGTCTCTGCCTGATTTGCACGTGGAAGACCGTGCCGATCTGGGATTCGCGCTGTTCAAGGAATTGGATGATCTGGGCGAAACCACATTGGCGTGGCCCGAACTGCTGGCAGCCAATGCATTGCTCGCTAAGCAGCGACCCTACGATCCTGTCGCGCAGGAACAGCGGATCGACCACGTCATGCAGGCATTCGCCAACGATCACTCCACGGAGGCGCATCCGCCACAGGGACCAACGCCCGTCTTCATCGTCGGCATGCATCGCTCCGGCACCAGTCTGCTCGAACATTTGCTTTCCGCCTTGCCGGGCGTTCTTGCCTGCGGTGAAACCCAGCGTCTGCAGTCCGCTTGGGCGTATGCCTGCGACAAGCCGTTCGCCGACGCGTGGCGAGGTCGCTCCACTGACGCGGATGCGGCCTCCGGGGCGGCACATTTTTTCGCACTGACCCACGGACTGCTTGCTGAGACGCGCGTCGTTACGGAAAAGTGGCCACTCAACTTCCACTACATCGGGATGATCCGTCGACTGTTTCCGCATGCCAAGGTGATCCATCTGTGCCGCGAGCCGATGGACCTCTGCTTCGCCAACTTTCGCGAACGGCTGGCGGATCAAGCCACCCATCAGCACTCGTTCGAGGCACTGGCACATTTCCACCGCACCTACCGCGAGCTGATGGCGTTGTGGCAGCGTCGGTATCCCGGATTCATCCTGGATGTCCACTACGAAGAACTCGTGCAGGACACCGCTGCCCAGATGCAGCGCGTGAGCGAATTCTGCGGACTGGAATCCGTCCCACCGACAGTGCATGCGCGCCCGATGCAGCAGATCGTGGCCACGCCCAGCGCCGCGCAGGTTCGCAAGCCCGTGCACACCGGCAGCATCGGGCAATGGCGACGCTATGAAGCGCAACTCGCGCCACTGGCCCGACTGCTGAGCGTGACCGCGAAATAGACGACATCCGAGGCTTAGCGCTCAATCACCCGCACAGTCGCAAACCGCGTAAGCCCGTTGATCCACTGGAACTTGCCCGACCTACACCGCAGCATCGCGTTATGCCCAACTCGCCCAGCGCTGCCATTGCTGATACCGTGATCGCCGCGCCGCCGTGGCAGGCTTCGCTCGATCTGCATGTGGCGCGGACGGGGTCGCGCAGCGTGTTGAAGGCGGCGCACCATCGCGGGCCGCTGCGGGTGCAGCGCGCCCTGTATCCCGAGGGCGAGGCGGTCTGTCATTTGCTGATGCTGCATCCGCCGGGCGGGATTGCTGGCGGCGATCAGTTGCAGATTCAGGTAACGCTCGACGCGGGCGCCGAGGCCTTGCTGACCACGCCCGGCAGCGCCAAGTGGTATCGCAGCGCGGGACGCGCGGCAACGCAGTCGGTCGTCCTGTCTGCGGGCGATCAGGCGGTACTCGAATGGCTGCCGCAGGAAACCGTGTTGTTCGAGGGCGCACACGCCGAGCAAAGCCTGTGCATCGATTTGCACGGCACGGCGGCGTGTCTGGGCTGGGACATCGTGCAACTGGGACGTGTGGCCGCAGGCGACACGTGGCGCAGCGGACAGTTTCGCCAGACCGTGGCGATCCGCCGCCATGGGCGTTGGCTGTGGCGCGAACACACCGAACTGCATGCCGACGATCCGCTGCGCCGCTCACCGCTGGGGCTGGATGGCTGCCCGGTGTTTTCGACGCTGTGGGCCAGCAGTCCGCGCCTGTCAAACGACCCGGAGCGAGCGATGGAAACGCTGCGCGACGCACTCGGTCCGCATGGCTTGCATGCCGAGGCGGTTTCATCGCAGTCTTTGCGCGTTGCAGCAAGCTATCTGCCCGCCCCCGCCGATCTCTTGCTGCTGCGTGTGCTGGGACACGATGTCGAGACCGTGCGCGCGCAACTCGAAACCGCCTGGCGTGTGCTGCGTCCGTGGCTGAATGGCCGCGATGCGCAGACGCCACGCATCTGGTCCACCTGAGGACCATCACGATGGGGGAATTGCCGTGGATCTGAGCCCACGCGAAAAAGACAAGCTGCTGATCTTCACGGCGGCCCTGCTGGCCGAGCGTCGCCGCGCACGCGGCCTGAAGCTCAACTATCCCGAGGCCGTCGCGCTGATCAGTGCCGCCATCATGGAAGGCGCACGCGATGGCCGCAGCGTGGCCGAACTGATGCACGAAGGCACCACGATCCTGTGCGCCGACGACGTGATGGACGGTGTGGCCGAGCTGATTCCCGACATCCAGGTCGAAGCGACCTTTCCCGACGGCACCAAACTGGTGACCGTGCACGCGCCGATTGGTCCTTCCCGCTTGCCGCCCTCGGAGACGCCCGCATGATTCCCGGTGAAATCCTGGTCGCCGACGGCGACATCGAACTCAATGCCGGTCGCCTGACCACCACGATTCGCGTCGCCAACACCGGCGACCGCCCGGTGCAGGTCGGTTCGCACTACCACTTCTACGAGGTCAATCAGGCCCTGCGTTTCGAGCGCGCGGCGGCGCGCGGCTATCGGCTGAACATCGCCGCAGGCACGGCGGTGCGCTTCGAACCGGGCCAAACCCGCACGGTCGAGCTGGTGGCGCTGGACGGCGCGCGTCAGGTCTACGGCTTTGCGGGCGACATCATGGGAGCGCTGTGATGGTCAAACTCAGTCGTCAGGCCTATGCGGAAATGTTTGGTCCCAACGTCGGTGATCGGGTACGGCTGGCCGATACCGATCTGCTGATCGAAGTCGAGCGTGACTTCACGATCTACGGTGAGGAAGTGAAGTTCGGCGGCGGCAAGGTGATCCGCGATGGCATGGGGCAAAGCCAGCGCTGCAGTGCCGACTGCGCCGACACGGTGATCACCAACGCGCTGATCGTCGATGCGGTGCAAGGCATCGTCAAAGCCGATGTCGCGCTCAAGCACGGGCGCATCAGCGGCATCGGCAAGGCCGGCAATCCGGACATCCAGCCCGGCGTCACGCTGGTGATCGGCCCCGGCACCGAGATCATCGCGGGCGAAGGTCTGCTACTGACCGCAGGCGGCATCGACAGCCACATCCACTTCATCTGTCCGCAGCAAATCGAAGAAGCGCTGGCCTCGGGCATCACCACCATGCTCGGCGGCGGCACGGGACCGGCCACCGGCACCAATGCCACCACCTGCACACCCGGACCGTGGCATCTGGCCCGCATGCTGCAGGCGGCCGAGGCGTTCCCGATGAACCTCGGATTTCTCGGCAAAGGCAACGCCAGCCTGGAAGCACCGCTGCACGAACAGATTCGCGCCGGGGCCATCGGTCTGAAACTACACGAAGACTGGGGCACCACGCCCGCCGCCATCGACTGCGCCCTGCGCGTGGCCGATGCCACCGATACGCAGGTGGCGATCCACACCGACACGCTCAACGAGTCGGGCTTTGTCGAAGTCACCCTCGCCGCGCTGAAGGGTCGCACCATCCACACCTATCACACCGAAGGCGCGGGCGGCGGGCACGCGCCCGACATCATCAAGGCCGCGTCCTTGCCGAACGTGCTGCCGAGTTCCACCAATCCAACCCGACCCTTCACCGTCAATACGCTCGACGAGCACCTCGACATGCTGATGGTCTGTCACCACCTGGACCCGTCGATTGCCGAGGACGTGGCCTTCGCCGAATCACGCATTCGCCGCGAAACCATCGCCGCCGAAGACATCCTGCACGACCTTGGCGTGTTCTCGATGATCTCGTCCGACTCGCAGGCCATGGGACGCGTCGGCGAAGTCATCACCCGCACCTGGCAGACCGCGCACAAGATGAAGCAGCAGCGCGGTGCGCTGGCGGGCGACCCGGCGCGTCACGACAACGCCCGCATCAAACGCTACATCGCCAAATACACCATCAACCCGGCGATCACCCACGGCATCGCGCATGAGGTCGGCTCCATCGAAGTCGGCAAGTGGGCCGATCTGGTGTTGTGGAAGCCCGCCTTCTTCGGCGTCAAACCCTCGCTGATCCTCAAGGGCGGCAGCATCGCGATGGCCGCGATGGGCGACCCCAATGCCTCGATCCCGACCCCGCAACCCGTGCATTCGCGGCCCATGTTCGCGGCCTTTGGCGGCAGCCTGCTGCGCAGCTCGCTGAGCTTCGTCTCGCAGGCCGCACTGGAAGCCGACATTGGTGGGCAACTCGGTCTGCACAAACCGCTGGTCGCGGTGCGCAACTGTCGCCACATCGGCAAGAAAGACCTGCTGCACAACACCGCCACACCGCAGATCGAGGTGGACCCGCAAACCTATGTGGTGCGCGCCGATGGCGAAGCCCTGTGGTGCGAACCCGCGCGCGAACTGCCGATGGCGCAGCGGTACTTTCTGTTTTGAGCACGCCGTCCGACCCCTTGATCCACCTGCACGCCGTCGAAGCCACAGCGGACGACGAAGCCAGTGCGACGGCGCTGCCCCTCGATCACGAGGCGCGTCGGCGCAGTCGTCAACGCCTGCGCTTGCCGGACGGTCGCGAAGTCGCCATCGTCCTGCCACCCGGCAGCACGTTGCCACCGGGCCAGTTTCTGCACAGCGCCGATGGTCTGCGCTTCCGGGTTGTCGCCGCCGCGCAGCCCGTGCTGGAAGTGCGCGCACCCGATGCCCTGACCTTGCTGCGTGCCGCCTATCACCTTGGCAATCGACACATTCCGCTGCAGGTCGATGTCGAATGGCTGCGGTTGGAACCCGATCCGGTACTGGCCGATCTGCTGCAGCGTCTGGGCTGTCAGGTCGACGCCGTCGAGCGTCCGTTCGAACCGGAGTCCGGTGCCTATGGCGGCGGCCATCGACACGGACATGACGCCACCTTTGCGGATGACATGGCACTGGCGCAGGCGGTATTCCAGCGCCACGCAACGACGCCATCCGATGATCCGCATGCCGCACTGGCGACGCTGCCGTATCGCCACGGTCGACCCGCATGAACGCCAGCGCGCCGCACCTGCCCGCCTTGCTGCAACTGGCGTCCTCGGCGCTGCCGGTCGGCGGTTTCGGCTACTCGCAAGGTCTGGAATCCGCCGTCGAAACCGGCCACGTGCATGACGAAGCCAGCGCCGCGCGATGGATCGGTGACGTGCTGCAACTCGGCTTTGCCCGAGCCGAAGCGCGCTGGTGGCGCAAGGCAAGCGCCGCCCTTCAGGCGAATGACTTCGCGACGTTCACCGAGATCAACGCGCAATGCTGGGCCAGCCGCGAAACCCGCGAATTGCGACGGGAAAGCGAACAGACCGGGCGCTCACTGGTGAAATGGCTGCGTGCCTTGCCGCGAACCTCGCTCGCTGAAGAAACGCTCGACGCGCTGAATGCGCTGCGCCCGATCACCTGGCCCTGCGCGCACGCCGTCGCCTGTTTTGCGCTGGAACTGCCTGCCGCTCACGGGCTGCAAGCTCTGGGCTGGAGCGTTTTGGAAAATCAGGTACTTGGCGCGGTGAAACTCGTTCCACTCGGTCAGGACGCCGGACAACGCATCCTGCACACCCTCGGCCAACGCCTGCCCGACCTGGTCGCCGATGTGCTCACCGTCGAGGCCGAACCCAACACCTTTCTGCCTCTGCTGGCGCTGCACTCGTCGGCCCACGAAAGCCAGTTCAATCGCCTGTTCCGCTCCTGAGCCCACCCCACGGAGATCCGCATGACCCGCAGCAAATCCCTGCCCCCTTTGCGCGTCGGCATCGGCGGCCCGGTCGGTTCCGGCAAGACCACCCTGCTCGAAATGCTGTGCAAGGCGATGCGCGAGCGCTACGACCTGATCGCGATCACCAACGACATC
>JAWLAY010000004.1:0-401084 GCA_041395245.1 Lysobacteraceae bacterium | reverse complement strand
CGGGCTGGTAGCGCGACGGAGCTGACATTCACCGCGGCAGGTGCTTTCATGCCGATGGCGTATCAAACAGGCAATGAATTCATTGTAGAGGTTGACCCTGTTCAAGACCGTTCTCAGGTAACTGTTGAAGGTAAAAACGATTCAAGCAGCGAGAAACAAAAGGAATATGTAGGCGAGCGAGTGTCTTTTAGCCTCACCGGATTACCAGTATCGGAGGTCTTGCGCTTACTGTCTCAAGTTGCTGGGTTGAACATTGTCGCGGCGGATAGCGTCGATAGCATGGGCACGGTCACCCTTTCGCTTAGGGAAGTGCCTTGGGATCAGGTACTCGATTTTGTGCTGCGGGCCAAGGGCCTCGATAAGCGAACTGAGGACGGCATCATTTGGGTTGCGCCTCAGCAGCAGATCACTGAGTACGAAAAGGCCCAGGCCGATGCCCGGATTGCCCTCGAGAAGCGAGCCGAGCTGGTGACGGAATACATCGCCATCAACTACGGCAGCGCGGAGGAAATTGCCAAACTCCTGACCGACGAGAGCAAAGGCAATCAACAAGGTAGATCGGGCGGCGGACAGGATGTGCAGGACCGCGGTGGATTCCTGTCGGAACGTGGAACCGTCAGCTTTGACCAGCGCACCAATACGCTGCTGCTTAGTGACGTGCCAGCCAAGGTCGAGGAGATCAAGCGCCTCGTCGCGCTATTGGATCGCCCGGTCGATCAGGTCTTGATTGAGGCTCGGATCGTCATCGCTTCTGAGAGCTTTGCCCGTGAATTGGGCGCGAAGTTCGGTGTCAGCGGCGCTGGAGACGATAGCGACGGCAACATCTATACCGTTTCGGGCAGCCAAGCCGCCAATAACGCGATGATTGGTCGAGCGATTGACAATCGATTGAACAACCGCGCGGGTTTGTCGGGTATTGCCCAGGATCTCGATTCGCTCTCGTCCAGCCGACTGGGTGTGAACCTCCCCGTGGTCAACCCCGCTGGTTCGATCGGATTTGCGATTCTTGGTGCCGACTATCTGCTCGACCTCGAATTGTCGGCTCTGGAGGAAGAGGGGCGTGGTGAGGTGGTGTCCAGCCCGCGAGTCATCACGGCGAACCAACGTGAGGCGAGCATCAAGCAAGGTGACGAAATTGGCTACACGACCTTGCAGCAATCTCAGGGTGGTGCGGCCCAGTACACCGTGGCCTTCAAGGAAATCGTCCTCGAATTGCTCGTGACGCCGACGATCACCCAAGATGGCAGAGTCTATCTGGTGCTCAAGGTGAAGAAGGATCAGCTCGCCGGCTTCGTCGAGTCGCCTCAGGGCGCGGTACCGCAGATCAGCAAGCGAGAAATCAGCACTGCCGTACTTGTGGATGACGGTCAAACCGTCGTCATCGGCGGGGTGTATGAGTTCAGCAGTCGGGAAGACTTGACCAAGGTGCCGTTCTTGGGCGATGTCCCGCTGCTCGGCAACCTGTTCAAATCGACCAACAAGCAATCGGCCAAGGCCGAGCTGCTGATCTTCGTCAGTCCGAAGGTACTTGCCGTCACCGGGAAGTCTGCACGCTGATCGCTGGAAATCTGGAACCGACACGTGACTTGGGCCCGCCCAAGCCGTGTCTTTGGAGAAAAGTATGAACTTCACATCTGTATGGAAATTAGCGTCAGCCGTTTCGCTTGCGTCGCTGTTGACCGCTTGTGGCGGCGGTGGCGGCGGTGAGGATTCCACCCCATTCCAACCTGGACAGGGCTCGATCACGATCCAGGCCACCCGGACGACATTGCCAAATAATGTCTATAACGTCGCTCCTTTCCTCGGCTCGCCGTACATGTCCGAATTGACTGTTACGGTGAAGACCGCGAGTGGTCAGTTGGTCAATGCCCCTGATGGGCTGGCGGTATCGGTTAATCCGGTAGGAAATACTGGCGGTTTTTCTACTCTTGATGATGGCACGACTGCAGATGTGAATGAGTTCCTGGTCCGATTGGGGCAGGGTCCAGTCGACATCACGGCAGGCAAGTCCACCCTATTCCTGCACTCATTCGAGTTCACCGGAAGCACGACGCTCACGGTTACCGCGACAGACCCGGAAACCAACCGCACGATGACGGCCTCGCAGGTTTTCACCATCGTGTCGAACGTCAGCAATGCGCCAGCGACCGTGCTGCTGTCACCGACCACATCGCCGGTTTACATCCAGGGCTCTGGTGGCAACACGACCGGTCAGATGGAAATTCGAGTGAACGACGGCATCGGTCAGCCGGTACCCAATCCCACTGCGGGCAACAATGCTTGGAATAACGTCAAGATCGATCTCGTCGGTGACGGTTCTGCGGCGGCGGGTGAACGTGTTACCGCAGTGAATGCCGCGGGACAGTCCGTCAGTGGCCAGAGCATCGCGATCAACACCACGGCGGGCATCTCCGCGCTGTCCTTTATTTCGGGCAACCGCACTGGCAGCACGATTGTGCGGGTCACGGCTGATCGTGCGGACAACAACGTCGACAACGGCGTTCAGGACGCGGTGATTGCGGAGCGTGCGGTGATCGTGTCGGATGGTCGTCTTTTCAGCCTGAAGCTGACCAGTCCTTTCCTGCGTGCCATCACGGCGAACCCGATTGATCCCACAGTCATCGTTGAGGATGGCGAGTTGCTGCCGCTTGACGGCACTTACAGTCTGACCGTTAGCGCGATCGCCACAGACCGTCAAGGTAATCCTGTGCTGGCGGGCACACCGGTCGAGTTTGGTCTGATCGATGAACCCGCCTTCGGATTCCCCGAGGACGGTCCGGGCTTCTTCTCCATCAGCGGCCTTGACGGCAATCCCCAAGAGGATGGTTTCCTTTTCACCGCACCGACCGGTGCCTTCCGCACAGCGGGTGGCGGAGCAGGTCCTGGCGATACCGTGGTTGTGTTTGGCGAGGAAGTGGCCGGGAATCGTGACTTGGAGAGCGCACGAACCGTTTCCAGCGTTACCAGCCAGACCTCGTTGAGTGTCGGTCAGCGCTTCAACCGCAACGACGACACGGGTGCGATCGTTGATTACGGCAATGTCCTGCCGTACGTCATTGGGCGTGCGACCGATGGCAACATCGGTGCCTCGGCCACGACTGACGAGAACGGCGTCGCCACGACCCAAATGAACTATCCGGTATCGATGATCGGTAAGGCTATTACCCTTTGGGCGCGCGGCACCTCGACCACGCAGGTGGGGCAAGAGCTGATCACCGATGCAGGAATATCTGCGTTCCCTGCCATCGCGCCGCTCACGCTGACGGCTAGCCCCTCCACGATCCCGGGCAACAACAATGCTTTGGTCACGGTCTGTCTGGTGGATGCTACGGGCGCACCAGTGCAAGGCGTGTTCATCGATTTCGGTTTCTCCTTGGCAAGCGGCAGTGGCCGCGTGGATGGCGTCGCCGCATCGGGCAGCTTGGCTACCGCTACTGGTGCCGGCGGCTGCTCGCTCGCAAGTGTGGAGACATCAGGGATGACCCAAGCGGGAGACAACCAACTGATTTTCTCTGCAGGTAGTGCCGAACCCGCGGTGGTTGAAGTCGTGTTGGCCGAAGGGCTGATTTTGCAAGCCACGCCGTCGACCGTGATCGGCGACGGGACGCACACGATCACGCTGCGTCTGATTGACGGTTCGGGCAACCCAGTGGTCGGCGCGCCACTCACCGGTAGTTGCACCGCCGACAACGCCCTCGGTAACTCAAGTGTGTCGATCCTTGACCAGATTCCGCTGACCAATAGTTCGGGAATCGCGACGGTTCGTGTGCGTGCATCGGAGATGGATGGCGCAAATGAACGAGCAGAATGGACCTGCACGTTTGAAGCGCCTGGCGGTGAGCCCACTGCGGATGTGCTGTTCCTCGGCCGAGACTATTGCCTGTTCGGCACCAGTCCGCCGCCCGTCGGCTGTGACTCGGGTACGGTGACGCAGTTCCAGGTGACGATGAACTTGTCCGGTGCCGGTGGCGGTGCGGTGGTGAGTTCTCCGGCGGGCTTGTCCTGCAGTTCCACGGGTGCGCTGCAATCGTGCAGTGCCGAATTTGACGAAGGGACGTCATTGACCTTCCTCATCACTCCTAGTGCGAGCAGCGGGGAGCCGATCCTGACTGGCGGGTGTACTCGCACAGGGTTCGGCCCGACTTATACGGCGACCATTCCAGCCTTGGGCGGCCCGCAAACCTGCACTATCGTCTTCCAGGCACCGTAATCCATCGGAAGCAACGAAGGGCCGCGAAAGCGGCCCTTCGGCATTTCGAGAGGTACGTATGAACAATGAGGTCACGTTTCACCTTCGCATGGCCGATGTCCTATTTCGAGAGGGCGACCAGCCAACTACCGCGTTTCTTCTCGAATCCGGGCGTTTGCGCATCACCGCGCGCTCCGATGACGGGGAGAGGTTGCTGGCAGAGATTGGTCCTGGCGAGCTGGTCGGTGAAATGGCAGTGATCGATCAGTCGCCGCGCACGGCGACTGCCACGGCGATCAGTGACTGCGTTCTTCTCGCTATTGATGCGGCGCAGATTTCCGAGCGACTGACCAACACCGACCCGATCGTGCGGGCCCTGCTGGAAGGCCAGTTGCGTCGATACCGCGCGACGCTGGCCACCATACAAGGTCAGCAGAGCGAGTCCGAAAACCCATACCAGAATGCGCCACTGGGAATCCACAAGATCCGGCTGGAGTCGGCGCTGAGGGAATCCTTGCGCAATGATGGCCTGGATCTGCGTCTGCAGCCGTTGATGGACGTCATCACCGGAAGCATTGCTGGATTTGAGGCCTTGGTTCGATGGCAGCATCCCGAACGCGGCGCGATTTCCCCTGCAGAGTTCATCGCCCTCGCGGAAGAAACCTCGCTGATCGAACCAGTTGGCGACTATGTCACACGTCGTGCGCTGGACGCGCTGGTTGACCTCCGCGCTCAGGGCGTTGCCGATTTGCCGTTCATTGCGATCAACGTGTCCGCTCGGCAGATGTCGCGCGTCAACCTCGTCGAGCAGTTGCTGGATGAATTGCGTGAACGACAACTGCCGCCATCCGCCTTGAAGCTGGAGATCACGGAGAGCCTGCAACTGGACTATGCTCAGGTGGCATCCGTCATGGCCGTGGCGCAGCGAAACGGCATCCGCGTGGCGCTGGACGACTTCGGAACCGGTTACTCAAATCTTCAACACATGCACTTGCTGCCGTTCAACACGCTGAAAGTCGATCAATCGCTGGCGCGCGGTATGGTCGACAACGCGCGGACCCGCATCCTGTTGCGAAGCATCGTGCAGATGGCGCGCGATCTGGAAGCGGACGTCGTGGTTGAGGGAATCGAAACGGACGCCGAACTCAACGTGTTGCGTCAACTTGGTGTGCATTACGCACAGGGCTGGCTTGTGGGTCGACCGGAACCGGTCGACGTGGCGATCCGCCAATATTGCGCCGGTCACTCTGCCATTCGGTCGTAGACCGCGATACGCGCTACCCCTGACCGATGGGAGATGCGATAGCCGGTTGGCGCGCACATAGTGCGAGCCATAACGGAACCTTCGCCGCCTGGCCCGGTCGCAGGCGCGCTGATCACGACCATCGGAAGCCCCATGCAAGAACACGCAATCCAAGACCTCACGCCGCCGCGCGCGGGCACCTTGCACCAGCGCTTTACGAATCTGCGCGAGGCGCTGGCCGCAACGGTCGTCGGGCAGCCCGCATTGGTAGATCGTTTGTTGATCGCCCTGCTTGCAGACGGGCATCTGTTGGTCGAGGGCGCTCCGGGGCTTGCCAAGACGACCGCCATCAAGGCGCTGGCGGAGCGCATTGAGTCGACCTTCCATCGCCTGCAGTTCACCCCCGACCTGTTGCCTGCCGATCTGACCGGCACCGACATCTACCGCCCGCAGGAAGCCCGTTTCGAGTTTCAGCCGGGGCCGCTGTTCCACAATCTCTTGCTCGCTGACGAAATTAACCGTGCGCCAGCGAAAGTGCAGTCGGCGCTGCTGGAAGCCATGGGTGAGCGACAGATCACGGTGGGTCGAGTGACCTACGCGCTGCCAAAACTGTTTCTCGTGATGGCGACCCAGAATCCGATTGAACAGGAAGGCACCTATCCCCTTCCAGAAGCGCAGCTGGACCGGTTTCTCATGCACGTCCGCATTGGCTATCCGGAAGCGAGCGCCGAGGCCGAAATTCTTCGCCTGACACGCGAGCAGGCGCGCAGCGGCGCGCGATTCGGTGCGCCAATCATCGAGCAGAAGATCAGCGAAGACGAGATCTTCGCGGCAAGGCAAGAGGCCTTGCACCTCCACTTTGCGCCTGAACTGGAGCGATACCTGATTGAGCTGGTATTGGTCACACGTGATGCTGGCGCCTACAGCCCGGAGTTGAAGCGGCAAATCGCCTTCGGCGCAAGCCCGCGTGGTTCGATTGCCCTCGAGCGCTGTGCGCGAGCCAATGCGTGGTTGGCTGGGCGCGACTACGTCACCCCGCAGGACATTCAAATCGTCGCCGCCGATGTGCTGCGTCATCGCGTCCTGATGAGCTTCGAAGCGGAAGCCGAGGGTGTGACCAGCGATCACGTGATTGCCGAGTTGCTGGATCGTGTGCCCTGCCCTTGAGGCGAAATTGGCGTGAATCACTCAATCATTGAGCCGACATTGCAGGACCTGCTGTTGCTGCGCGCGCGCGCGGGCGAGCTCGCCAGTGGCGCACGAAGACGCTCTGCAGATCGGGATTCGGGTACGCGGCACTCACCGTTCCGCGGGCGTGGCATGGACTACGCCGAATCCCGCGCCTACACGGTGGGTGACGACGTTCGCCACATCGACTGGCGCGTCACCGCGCGCAGTGGCGAGTTGCATACGAAGCTGTTCGCGCCGGAACGCGAACGAACGTCTGCCGTGGTGATCGATACCGCCGCCGCAATGGGTTTCGGGACGCGTCGCTGTTTCAAGTCCGTTGCGGCAGCACGTCTGGCGGCGCTATTCGTGTGGGCCGCTGTCATGCAGGGGGATCGGATCTGTGCCGCCGCGTCGGGTCGACGTGCGGGATTGATTCCCTCTCTCGCCGGCCGGCGCGGTGCACTACGCGCGCTTGATTCGATCTGCCAATGGTCCGCACGGGTCGATCCCGTCGACGCGGCAGGGACCAGACTGGGCGCAACGCTGGACAAACTGGGGCGTGGGCTGAATTCCGGTGCGCACCTTCTCCTGATCATCGACCATCGAAGTCTGGACGATGACGCGGAGCGGGCCATTCGGCGGCTGCGCAGACACCATGACGTAATGGCGGTGGTGCTGGTAGATGCCTTCGAGCGGAGCAAACTTCCCGCGGGAACCTATCGGGTCGCTGCGTTGGCGGGCGAAGCGCAACTGCGGGTCGAATCCGATGGCGCATCGATCTGGCAGCAGGAGTGGAAGGCTGCGCAGGAGTCCGCGGTCTGGCGTCTGCGAAAACTCGGCGCGGGCGCAATGATCGCGCGCGGTGATCAGGACCCAGTGCAGGTATTGCGTGATCTGTTGCGTGGTGTGCCTGCGGTGGCGGTGAACGAATGAACGCGCCCACGCCGCCAGGTCCGGTGCTCCGCGATATCCATTTGCCGGTCGAGCCCGGATGGTGGCCGCCTGCGCCCGGGTGGTGGTTTCTCGTGTGTTTGTTGGTCTTGTTGTCGGTATGGGCCGGATACCGGCTGCATCGCTGGCGCTTGCGTCGACAGCGCGATACACGTTGGCTCGTCGAATTCGACCGCGCGGTTGAACGAGGCGCACCGATCGAGCGCGTGCGTGCCGCGGCCATCTTGCTGCGTCGCGCGGCCATTGAGTACGCACCGCAGGCGGCCGCGTTGCCGCCTACATCGTGGGTTCTCTTTCTGCAGTCCTTGCGCGCGGATCAGGGCGACGAGACAGGGCTGTGGGACCTGCTGCGAGATGGGCAGTGGCGATCCGAGGTCGACGCCGATCTGGCAGTTCGATTCGTTGAGATGACGCGCTCACTGTTGTGCCAGATGATGGCGAAGGGGAGCTCGCCATGATCGAGTTTGCCTGGCCGTGGCTGGGGCTGGTGCTGTTCCTGCCATGGCTTGTACGTCGGTTCTCGTCGACGTCTAGTGCGGTCGGCAGTTTGCTGCGTCTGCCATTGCAGATCGATGCCGGCGCGATGGCCGCGACGGGACGGACAGCGCGAATCCGCCCGTCGATGTGGTTGTTCGGTCTGCTCTGGTGCGCCTTGGTGGGCGCGGCAATGCGTCCGCAATGGCTAGGTGAGATCGCGCAGCCGCCACAGACGGGGCGCGACCTGCTGCTTGCGGTTGACGTGTCCGGCAGCATGGCGGCGGAAGACATGGTGATCGCACGTCGTCGCGTGGATCGCTTGACCGCCGTAAAAGTGGTGCTGGGTGACTTCCTTGATCGACGCGCCGGCGATCGCGTTGGGCTGCTGTTGTTTGGTCAGCAGGCCTACCTGTTGACTCCCCTAACGTTTGATCGTGCCCATGTGCGCTACCAGCTGGAGACCAGCGTGATCGGCATGGCCGGGCGGGAAACCGCGATCGGTGATGCGATTGGGCTGGCGGTGAAGCGCTTGCGCGAACGCCCCGAATCGCAGCGTGTTCTGGTGTTGTTGACCGATGGCGTCAACACGGCGGGAAGTCTTGAACCGTTGAAGGCCGCCGAACTGGCTGCCGCAGAGGGCGTGCGGGTCTACACCGTCGCGATTGGCAGTGAGCGCGGCGAGACACGGATGTTTGGCTTGGCACTGAACACCGCTGGCGCCGAAATCGATGAGCCGACCCTGATCGCGGTGGCAGAGCGTACCGGCGGGCGTTTCTTCCGGGCCCGTGACACTGCCGAACTGGCGGGCATCTACGCGGAAGTAGATCGCCTCGAACCGGTCGAGTACGAAGGTGAGCCGCTGCGCCCACGCGATGAGTTGTATGTCTGGCCATTGAGTTTCGCGCTGTTGCTCGGCCTGCTGCTGGGCGTGCTGCAACTGAGGGAGGGCACGACGTGGAGACGTTGACCTTGCTGCGCCCACTCTGGTTGTGGGGCCTGCTTGCGGTCCCGGTCTGGATCGCGCTCTGGCGCTGGCGTCGCCACCGCATCGACCCTTGGCGTTCGGTCTGCGACGTGGCCTTGCTGCAGGCGCAGCAGATCGGCGCAGGTGGCAAGGACTATGCTCGCCTGCTGTGGTTGCTGATCGCCTACGTGCTCACACTCGTCGCGTTGGCGGGCCCCAGCCTGGGGCGGGAACCGCAGCCACTGAGCCAGAACAGTGATGCCTTGATCATTGCGCTGGATCTCAGTCAGGTGATGCGCGCAGGCGATCTGAAACCGGACCGCCTGAGTCGGGCGCGATTCAAGCTGACTGCCCTGCTGCGTCAGCGCAAGGCGGGACAAACCGCGCTGATCGCCTACGCAGGCGAAGCGTTCACGGTCGCCCCACTGACCGATGACCTGAGCACGCTGGACAACCTGCTGCAAGCACTCGACCCCTCGGTGATGCCCATCAGCGGTCAGCGGCCGGAGCGTGCGATCCGCATGGCGACGCAGATGCTTGACGACGCCAGCCTGTCGCGCGCACGACTGCTGCTGTTGGCCAGTGCAAGCAGCGCCGATGCCGAGCGCGCCGCGGCGGAAGCGCAACAGCGCGGTTTGACGGTCTCGGTGCTGGGCGTGGGCACAACCCAAGGCGCGCCCGTGCCGGTCGGCGGTGGCGGATTCCTGCAGGATGCGAACGGCGGCATCCTGTTGCCGAAGCTGGATGACGAGGCGTTGAACGATCTCGCGGAAGCGGGCGGTGGAAGCTATCGACGCATTGCCGACGACGAGTCGGACCTGCGCGCTCTGGGCGTGATGGATCAGAACCGAACTGCGGCCGACGACGAGGTGGTTACCGACCAAAGCATGACGCAGCCCAGAGATGACGGTCCATGGGTGCTTCTTTTCCTGCTGCCACTGGTTGCGATGGCGATGCGACGCGGTGTGTTGTGGAGTGTGGTGCTTGCCGCGCCCTTGCTGTCGAGCCCGCAGGTGTCGCAGGCCAGCGTTTGGGACGACCTGTGGCAGCGTCCGGATCAACAGGCATGGCAGGCCTTGCAGTCGGATGACCCGGCGCGCGCGCGGGAGCTGGCTCAAGACCCGGTACTGCGTGGCAGCGCTGCCTATCGTGCGCAGGACTTCACTGCTGCGGCCGAAGACTTTGCACGCGGCGAAGGTGTCGAGAGTGACTACAACCGCGGCACGGCCTTGGCCAAGGCGCAACGTTACGAGGAAGCACTGGCGGCATTCGATGAGGTGCTGAAGCGCGATCCCTCGCATGGGGACGCCAAGGCCAATCGGGACGCCGTCGCGCAATGGTTGGAGCAACAGAAGCAGCAGGAAAAACCAGATCAGCCGAAATCCGGTGAAGGCGGACAGGGCGGCGAAGGTGATCCCTCGGAAGGAAAACCCGAGGAAGGCGATCAGGGTGAGTCCGGTGAGCCGCAAGACGGCGAGCCGCAGGAAGGGGATTCCAGCGGCGACAAGTCCGGCGAACAAGGTGAGTCACAGGGCAGCGAAGGTGGCGATGAGCAGGCTTCCGCGCAGGATCAGTCCGACGCATCGACCGATCCGTCGGCCTCCTCCGAGCAGGACTTCCAGCAGGAAATGCAGCAGGCTCTGGATGCACAGGACAAGGAATCGGATCAGGCGCAGAAGGAGCGCCAAGCGTCGGCTGCCGTAAGCGCCGAACAGATCAGTGAAGCAGAGCGTGAACAGGCAATGCAGCAGTTGTTGCGACGTGTCCCGGATGATCCGGGCGGTTTGTTGCGTCGCAAGTTCATTCTCGAATACCAGCGTCGCCAACAGGAAGGAAGCGAGCGATGAGGTCGCCAGGGGCTAATAATTCGTTCAAGCCGAGACCCGTCCCTGCGACGTGGCGCCAGACATCGATGTGGGTCTGCGCATGGCTCGTACTTTGCCTTCTCAGCACCGAGGCCGGTGCGGCGGCGAGGGCGTTCCTGGACCGCGACAGCATCACGCTGGGCGAGACGGTGACCTTGAATATCGAGGTGGACGGCATCGGCAGCGGTGAACCGGATCTGTCAGCACTGGCAGGCAATTTCCGGGTGCTTGGCAGCTCCAGCAATACCCAGGTGAGTCTGGTGAATGGTCAGCAATCGGCGCGCACGCTTTGGGGTGTGGTGCTGGAACCCTTGCAGGAAGGCGTGCTCGGCATTCCGGCCATGGAGGTTCGTGGCGAGCGCACGGCACCGTTGACCCTGACGGTCCGCAAGCAGGCCGCGAATGCGAGCGCGCAAGGCGATGTGTTCGTGGAAGTGGAATCCAGCAGTCTCGCGCCCTATGTGCAGCAGCAAGTGGTCTACAGCATCCGGCTGTTCTACGCGGTCACGCTGCTCGACGGTCAACTGGACGATCCGCAGTCAGATGCGGCCGAGATTCGTCGGATCGGCAGCGACGCAACGTTCCAAAGTGAGCGCAATGGTCGTCGTTACAACGTCATCGAGCGTCATTACGCCATCACGCCTCAACGCAGTGGCATCCTGAGTTTGCCTGCACCGCGGTTTCGTGGCAGAGCGCTGTCGGATGCGGGACGCGGCCGGATGTTCGATCCGGGGCGAGCGGTCAGTGCCCAGGGTGAGGCACTGCAACTGGAAGTGCGTCCGGCGCCCGCCACGGCTGCCAGCCCTTGGCTTCCCGCGCAGTCGCTGCAATACACCGCCCAGCTCAGTGCAGCCTCGTCGCCCGCCAGGGTGGGCGAGCCGATCACGGTCACCTTGCGCGTGCAGGCGCAAGGTTTGGCGGCAGAACAATTGCCGGAACTCGCTTTGCCGGACATCCCGGATGCCGAGGTCTATCCCGACCAGGAAACCGCGCAGACGCGTGACAATGCGGGCTGGGTGCTCGGCGAGCGAGTGCGACGCTTTGCGGTCGTGCCCAAACGGCCTGGCGTGCTGCAGATTCCCGCCTTGCAGATGGCATGGTGGGATGTCGTTGCCGACAAGGCCGCCATCGCGAACATCGCCGCGCAGCAGATAACGATCCTGGATGCGGAGGGGCAGACGGCGAGCCCGTCCGCCACGCTTGATTCGCCGACGGATCAGCAGGCCAATTCGGGCCTTGTCGGTCCCGAAGGATCATCGTCGGCGTCGATGTGGCCGTGGCTCAGCGCGTTGTTTGCCGTGCTTTGGCTAGCGACGCTGGGTTGGGTCTGGCGCTTGCGCAAGCAACCGACGATGACGCAAGCATCGCCCTCTCCGAGCGCGCAGCGAACGGCATTGCCGACGTTGGACGTGGCTCTGCAGCAGGGCGATCTTTCGGCCATTGCTGCGGCACTGCGTTTTGCCGCGCGTCAGGCGACCGGGCAGCGTTTCGCCCCGTTGCAGGAAGTGGCGGCCTGTTTGCGCGAGCCTGCGCAGCGCGATGCGGTGCGTCAGTTGGAGCGGCATCTGTACGCCGCCGACGGGCACGGCACGGCGACGCTGGCTGAACTTCGCGACACTCTGCGGAGAGTGTTCCGCAGCGGGCTTGACTGGGATACTCCTTCTTCCGCAGCGTCGACATCCGTGCTGCCGCCGTTGTACCCCGAGCGCGATTGAGCCGCGGCCGGTCCACTGCTTGTCGGGTCCGCGACCGCGCCGACACGATGGGTGGACCGAGGGCTGGTGTACCATCCGTTCGACTGCATCGCCACAGGCATGCAGTGCGGCGTGAGAGGGCATGCCGCAGTCACGGTCGCGGACGGCGCGACCCCTCGGGGAAAGCCAACGAATGACGAGTTTTGCCAGTGTCATCCAGGATGTCGGCGCGACTGCGCGCGTTCATGGTGCGCAAATCAGCCTCGATCAGCAGATTGACGCCTGGTTACGACCTATCGCCGACGCGGTGTCGGCGCTGATTTTTCATGCGGTCCCGGTGCAGACGGCGTCCGGCGAAGTCATGTTTCCCTTGATCGTGGGTTGGCTGGTGGCGGGCGCATTGGTCTGCACCCTGGCGCTGCGCTTCATCAATCTGCGCGGCTTCATGCACGGCTTTCATCTGCTGCGTGGTGATTTCAGTCATCACCATGATGGTGCGGACGGTGAGGTCAGCCATTTTCAGGCGCTCACCTCGGCGGTCTCGGGTACGGTGGGACTGGGCAATATCGCGGGGGTTGCGGTCGCGATCACCCTTGGCGGTCCCGGTGCCACGCTGTGGATGATTCTGGCTGGCGTGCTGGGCATGTCGGCGAAGTTCGCCGAGTGCACCCTGGGCGTCAAATACCGGCGTCAGCATGCCAATGGCACGGTGTCGGGTGGTCCGATGTATTACCTGACTCGTGGTGTGGCCGAAGAGTATCCGCGGCTGCGTTGGCTGGGCTGGCTGTTGGCCATCGTCTTTGCCGTCTGCACCATGCTCGGCGCGATTGGCGCTGGCGGCATGTTCCAGTCCAATCAGGCTTACGCGCAGATCGTTGCCGTTACCGGCGGCAGCGATAGCTGGCTCGCGCAACGTGCGTGGGTATTTGGTGGCGTGATGGCCATACTCACGGGCGTGGTCGTCCTGGGCGGGATCACCCGCATCGGCAGGGTCACCGAGAAGCTCGTTCCCGTCATGGCGGCGCTGTATCTGCTGGCCGGACTGGTGGTGATTGTGGTGAACATTGCGCACGTGCCCGACGCCGTGCTGGCGATCTGGGACGGTGCCTTCACCGCTGAAGGCGTACAGGGTGGGGTGTTGGGTGCCCTGATCGTGGGATTCCGGCGCGCGGCGTTCTCCAACGAGGCAGGACTGGGCTCGGCGGCCATTGCGCATTCGGCGGTGAAGACAAACCAGCCTGTCACCGAAGGCTTCGTGGCCTTGTGGGAGCCGTTCATCGATACCGTGGTGGTCTGCAGCATGACGGCGCTGGTCATCGTGATCTCAGGGCAGTATCTGCATGGCAACGCGGATGGGGTGCAACTGACGTCGAACGCGTTTGCCACGGTGTCCTCGTGGTTCCCGTATTTCCTTACTCTGGCGGTGCTGCTGTTCGCCTATTCGACCATGGTGACCTGGGCCTATTACGGTGCCAAAGCGGCCAGCTTTCTGGCCGGTGGATCACACGCTGCGCTGTATGGGTTCAAGCTGATCTACCTGATCGGCATCGTTGTCGGTTGCACCATGCCGCTGGCCAGTGTGGTGGACCTTGCCGACGGTCTGCTGTTCATCATGGCCATCCCCAATCTGATTGGCGTCTATCTGTTGTTGCCGGTGGTCCGTCGTGAACTGGATGCCTACTGGCACACGGTGCGTGGCCCATCTTCCCGGCAGCCCTAAGTCTTTCCCGCTGCCGGTTCGCCGGCGCTCAGGACCAAATGCATGACCTCTGGAAACAAACTGACCCGCTGGATTCTGATCGCGCTGGCGTTGGGCGTGCTGTGTGGCATGGCCATCCATTACGCGGTGGACGACGTTACGTCCATCGTTCAGCACTTCAGTCTGGTCACCACCGTGTTCCTGCGGCTGATCAAGATGATCATCGCGCCGCTGGTGTTTGCCACCCTGGCCGTCGGCATCGCCAAGATGGGCGATGTCGCGGTGGTGGGAAGGATCGGCCTGAAGGCCATGCTGTGGTTTGTCGGGGCGTCGCTGATGTCGCTGACATTAGGCCTGGTACTGGTCAATCTGTTTCAGCCTGGCGTCGGCCTGACGATCGAACTGCCGGACGCTGGCACCAGCTCGGGCATCGTGGCAACAGGCTTGACCCTGGCGGAGTTCGTGACCCACCTGGTGCCGTCCAGCATTGTTGATGGCATGGCCAGGAACGAGATTCTGCAGATCGTGGTGTTCTCGGTGTTTTTCGGTGTGGGCTGTGCCGGTGTGGGCGAAAAGGCCAAGGCACTGGTGGATGCGCTGGAAGGGCTGTCCTACGTGATGCTCAAGGTGACCATGCTGGTGATGTGGTTCGCGCCCTTTGCGGTGTTTGCTGCGGTCGCGTCGGCGATTGCGAAAAGCGGACTGGGTGTGCTGCTGACCTATGGCACGTTCATGGCCGAGTTCTACTTGGGCATCTTGCTGCTCTGGCTGCTGCTATTCGTCGCGGCATGGTTCGTGCTGCGAGGCCGCGCGTTCAGCTTGTTCAAGGCGGTTCGTGAGCCGACCTTGCTGGCGTTCTCGACCGCCTCCAGCGAGGCGGCCCTTCCGAAAACGCTGGCTTTGTTGGAGCGATTCGGCTGCCCCAACCGTATCGCCTCGTTTGTTCTGCCCTTGGGGTACTCGTTCAACCTGGATGGTTCGATGATGTACTGCACGTTTGCGACGGTCTTCATTGCGCAGGCGTATGGCATCGAACTGAGCTTGGCGCAGCAGATGACGATGCTGCTGATCTTGATGGTCACGTCGAAGGGCATGGCCGGTGTGCCGCGTGCTTCCCTGGTTGTGATTGCCGCAACCTTGGCGCAGTTCAATATTCCTGAGGCAGGTCTGCTGCTCCTGCTGGGTATCGATCATTTCCTCGACATGGCACGCTCGGCGACCAACGTGATCGGCAACAGCGTGGCCACGGCGGTGGTGTCGAAGTGGGAAGGTCAGTTGCGGACCGAGGATCAAGTCGCGGCAGAGCTTGAAAATGCGACCGAGCCGACGCCGCCGCAGCATGGGATTGGTTGATCATTCCGCCATGCTGCCGAGCAACGATCTCACGGAAGAAATCACCCAGCCTCTGCCGGAGATGACGCTGGCCGACAGTGAACTGACGCAACTGCTGCAGGCCTGGCGCGGAGGGGACCGCAGTGCGCTGGATCGTCTGCTTCCCGAGGTGTATGCGCTGTTGCGACGCATGGCCTCGTCGCGCATCGGCTCGAATGACCGCACGCCGACGCTGGAGCCGACCGCTTTGGTCCACGAAGCCTTGTTGCGGCTGATGGGGCAGGGCGCAGACTGGCAGAACCGTTCGCATTTTCTCGCCATTGCCGCGCTGCAGATGCGTGCCGTGCTGGTGGATCACGCGCGTGCTCGTATGGCCGCCAAGCGTGGCGGCGGTGCCGCAATGGTGACACTGGGCGCGCTGGATTCGCAGTCGCAGACCCGCAACGAAATCGACCTGCTGGCGCTGGATCAGGCGATGGATCAGCTACGTGCGCAGGATGAGCGCACGGCGCGGGTGATCGAGATGAATTACTTCGCTGGCATGCAGCGCGAAGAGATTGCCGAGGTGCTGGCGGTGTCGGTCGCGACGGTCGACCGCGATCTGCGATTTGCGCGCGCCTTTCTCAGTCGTCAACTCAACGGCTGATCCGCGGCGGCGGGCAGGCCGCCGCGGCGTGCTTACAACCCGCCCGCTGCGCGCGCCACGGCACGGAACAGGGCGCGTCCCTTGTTGAGCGTTTCCTGCCATTCCAGTTCCGGGTCGGAGTCGAACACGATGCCTGCACCGGCCTGCACATGCAGGCGTCCGTCCTGGATGACCGCCGTGCGGATGGCGATGGCGGTGTCCGCGTCGCCGTGCCAGCCCAGATAGCCGACCGCGCCCGAGTAGATGTTGCGTTTGACCGGTTCCAGTTCCTGGATGACTTCAAGCGCGCGAATCTTGGGGGCACCGCTGACCGTGCCAGCCGGAAAGGTGGCGCGCAGCACATCACCGAAACTCAGGCCATCGGCGAGTTCGCCTTCGACCTGACTGACAATGTGCATGACGTGCGAATAACGTTCGACGATGAAGCGATCCGGCACGCTGACGCTGCCCGTGCGCGCCACCCGACCGACATCGTTGCGGCCCAGATCGATCAACATCAAATGCTCGGCGCGTTCCTTCGGGTCGGTCAGCAGTTCGGCTTCCAGCAATTGATCCTGTTCTGCCGTGGCGCCGCGCGGACGCGTCCCGGCAATCGGGCGCAGGGTGATGTGTCCGGCTTCCAGCCGGACCAGGATTTCCGGCGAGGAGCCGACAATCTGGGTGCTGCCCAGGTCGATGAAATACATGTACGGCGACGGGTTCAGTGCCCGCAGCGCGCGATAGACATCGACGGGCCGCGCGCGGAACGGGATCGACATGCGCTGCGACAGCACGACCTGGAAAATGTCGCCCGCGCGGATGTAGGACTTGCAGCGTTCCACCGCGGCGAGAAAGCCTTCCTTGGTGAAGCCGGAAATGAAGTCCGTTTCATTGACCACCGAAGGGTCCAGCACTTCGGGGTAGCTGCGCCCGGTGTGACGCAAACGGTGGGTGAGTTCATCCAGGCGCCGAACACCGCGCGCATAGGCCTGCGGCTGAGCAGGATCGACATGCACCACCAGATACAGCTTGCCATGCAGGTTGTCGAACACGGCGACTTCTTCGCTCAGCATCAACAGCGCATCGGGTGTGCCCAACATGTCGGGCTTGTCCACCTTGGCGAAACGCGGTTCGATCCAGCCGATGGTTTCGAAGCCGAAATAGCCGACCAGACCACCGGTAAAGGCGGGCAGGCCATCGAGCTTCGGTACACGGAAGCTCGCCCGCAGGGCATCGATTTCCGCAATCGGGTCTTGGACTTCACGGGTTTCCGACACTTCGCCGCAGTCTTCGATGCTGAGCTGATGTCCGCGCAGCGTGTAGACCCGTCGTGCAGGCAGCCCGATGATCGAGTAGCGCGCCCAGGTTTCACCGCCTTGCACCGATTCGAACAGGTAGGCGTTGGGGCCGTCCGCCAGTTTCAGGTACACCGACAGCGGCGTATCCAGGTCAGACAGCAGTTCGCGCACCAGCGGGATGCGCGTATAGCCTTCGGTGGCAAGGGCTTGGAACTCGGCGGGGGAAATCACGGCAGGCTCGGGCAATCGAGGAGCCGGAAGTATGCCAGTGCCTATCCGGTGCCGCTGACCTGCGGAGCCTCCCGGAGTGGAATGTCATGTGGCAAGCAGGACCGTGCAAAGGCGACAATAGTCGCGCTTGCCCAGCGCTTCCTGCGCGGCGTCCGATGGAACCTGCATGTCGACTTTTGACTTGATCGGCTTTGATGCCGACGACACCCTCTGGCACAGCGAGGTGTATTTCCAGCGTGCGCATGCCGAGTTCGAAGCCATCGTCGGGCGCTACGTCGATCTTCAGGACGCGCGGGTGCATGACGAGCTGCTGGCGGTCGAGCGGCGCAACATCAAGCTTTTCGGCTACGGCGCCAAAGGCATGTGTCTGTCGATGATTGAAACCGCCATCGCGCTGACGGACGAGCGCATCAGTGGCGCCGATGTGCATCGTCTGGTGCAGTTGGGCAAGGATGTATTGGCGCATCCGGTCGAACTGCTGCCGGGTATCGCCGCGGCGTTGGACGCGGCGGCCACGATGGCACCACTGCTGCTGATCACCAAGGGCGACCTGTTCCATCAGGAGAGCAAGATCGCGGTGTCTGGCCTGCAAGCGCTGTTTCCCCGGATCGAAATCGTCTCCGAAAAGGATCAGGCCGCCTATGCGCGCGTCCTGCGCGAATGCGAGGTGCCGCCCGAACGCTTCGTGATGGTGGGCAACTCCCTGCGCTCGGATATCGAGCCCGTATTGGCGCTGGGTGGGGCCGGTGTGCACGTGCCGTATCACGTCACCTGGGCTCTGGAGAACGAACACGCGGTGGATCAGTCGCATGCACGACTGCGCGTGGTGGCGACCCCGAGTGAGGTGCCTGCCGCGCTGCGTGCGCTGGGGGCGGCGTGAGTGTGACGACCTCTGGCATCGGCGCAACGCTTCGCGCGACACGCATTCTGGGCATCGATCCCGGCTCGGTGCGGACGGGCATCGGTATCGTCGATGCCGACGCGATCGGACGTTGCGTGCACGTCCACCACAGCGCCTTGCACGTGGGTGGCGATGAGCATTTTCCGCGACGACTGAAGGCCATACTGGATGGCATCTGGGACTTGATCGATCACTACCACCCCGAGGAAGTCGCCATCGAACGCGTATTCCTTGCCAAGAACCCGGATTCCGCGCTCAAGCTCGGTCAGGCACGCGGTGCGGCGATCTGCGCTGCGGTGTCGCGTGATTTGCCGGTACATGAGTATTCGCCGATGCAGATCAAAGGGGCGGTGGTCGGTCGCGGTGCGGCCGACAAGACCCAGGTGCAGTACATGACCAGCATGCTGTTGGGAATCGAGAAAAATCTACAGGCCGATGCGGCTGACGCCCTGGCCGTCGCGATCACCCACGGCCATACACGTACCTTGGCACAACGCACGGGCGTGGCGGCGTCCGCGCTGATTCGCCGTCGCGGCGGACGTTGAGCGCATCGCACAGGAGCAAGACATGATCGGACGACTACGCGGCATCCTGATTCACAAAGCGCCGCCGCAACTGGTCATCGATGTCCATGGCGTGGGCTATGAACTGGATGCGCCGATGAGCACCTTCTATGACCTGCCGGAATTGGGGCGAGAGGTCAGTCTGTTCACGCACTACGCGCAGAAAGAAGACGCGGTGAATCTCTACGGCTTTCTGAGGGAATCCGAGCGCCGTCTGTTTCGCGAAGTGCAGAAGGTGACCGGCATCGGCGCCAAGATCGCACTGGCCATTCTCTCCGGCGTCAGTGTCGACGAGTTCGGTCGACTGCTGCAGTCCGGCGATGTGACTGCCCTGTGTCGCATTCCCGGCATCGGCAAGAAAACCGCCGAACGCATGATCGTGGAGCTGCGGGATCGCGCCAGTGCGCTTGGTGCAGGCTTGCCGATGGCGAGCGTGGGTCAAGGTGGTGTGGTGCCACACGATCCCTTGTCGGAGGCCTTGGTCGCCCTGCAGCAACTGGGCTACAAACCTGCGGAAGCGCAGCGCATGGTCGAAAAGATCAAGACCGACGGCGACAGCGCTGAACAGTTGATCCGCAAGGCGCTTCAATCTGCATTGCGCCAGTGATGCGCGGCGCAGGGCTGCAATGCCTGAGCCGAGTCCGTAGACTGCGTTCCACGGAAGGCGCTCGCCATTCCCGCATTCAGCGACGCAAATTCAATGTCTGAAAACCGCATCGTATCTCCCGAGGAATCCCTTGACGAAGCACGCCTGGAGGCGTCCATCCGGCCGCGCGTGCTGGATGACTATCTCGGCCAGCAGCCGGTGCGCGAGCAGATGAAGATCTATATCGAAGCGGCCAAGCGGCGCGGCGAGGCCATGGATCACGTGCTGATTTTCGGACCGCCCGGATTGGGCAAGACCACGCTGTCGCATGTGATCGCCAATGAGCTGGGCGTCAACTTGCGTCAGACCTCCGGTCCGGTGATCGAGCGTGCGGGCGATCTCGCCGCGCTGTTGACCAATCTGCAACCGCACGACGTGTTGTTTGTCGACGAGATTCATCGGCTGTCGCCGGTCGTCGAGGAAATCCTCTATCCCGCGATGGAGGACTATCAGATCGACATCATGATCGGCGAAGGCCCCTCGGCGCGCTCGATCAAGTTGGATCTGCCGCCCTTCACCTTGATTGGCGCGACCACCCGTGCCGGTCTGTTGACCAGTCCGCTGCGTGATCGCTTCGGTATCGTGCAGCGCCTGGAGTTCTATTCGGCGGAAGAGCTCACTGACATCGTGCGGCGCTCGGCGCGCATCCTGAACATTCAGTGCGCACCCGAGGGCGCGGCGGAGATCGCCCGCCGTTCACGCGGCACGCCGCGCATCGCCAATCGCCTGTTGCGGCGCGCTCGCGACTACGCACAGGTCCGTGCCGACGGTGTGATCACCCTGCAGGCTGCTCAGCAAGCCATGGCGATGGTGAAGGTGGATAGTGAGGGGTTCGATGAACTGGATCGTCGCCTGCTGCGTACTCTGGTCGAGAACTTCGATGGGGGTCCGGTGGGCGTGGAATCGCTGGCGGCAGCGATCAGTGAGGATCGCGGCACGATTGAGGACGTCATTGAGCCGTATCTGATCCAGCAGGGCTATCTGGTGCGCACGGCGCGCGGACGAATGGCGTCATCGAAGACTTGGCGCATGCTGGGGTTGAAGCCGCAGAAGGCGCCCGTTGCGGATCTGTTTGAGGACCCGCCGTTGTGACCGATCTGGACATTTACCGCCAATTCACTTGGCCGGTGCGGGTTTACTGGGAAGATACCGACGCGGGTGGCGTGGTCTATCACACGGGCTATCTGCGCTTCATGGAGCGCGCGCGCAGCGAGTGGTTGCGCGCGGTAGGTGTCGAGCAGGCCAAGTTGCGCGAACAACACGATCTGGTTTTTGTTTTGCGGTCTGCCTCGATCGACTTCCGACGCGCTGCGCGATTGGATGACTTGCTGGATGTGCGGTGCACCGTCGCGGAGCGCAAGCGGGCCAGTTTGAGTTTTCGTCAGGAGATCGGCGACAGCGCCGGCGTGCTGGTGAGCGGTATCGTCCGTGTGGCGTGTGTCAGCGCGAGTAATTTTCGTCCGCAGGTTATTCCTGACGGATTGTTGCCTTTGATGTGTTTTCCGGAGTGATGTGTCGATGAGTGACGGCAATGGCTTGAACCTGCTGCACCTGATTCTTGAAGCCAGCCTGCCTGTGCAGGCGGTGATGGCGTTGCTGGTGCTGGCGTCGGTTTCGTCCTGGGTGATCATCCTGCGCAAGAAGCGCGTGCTGGATCGCGCCAGTCAGCAGGCGGATGCGTTTGAGGAACGCTTCTGGAGCGGTGCCGATATGAGCGCCTTGTTTCGCGAGATCAACGGGCAGTCGCAGCGCAGCGGACTGGAGGCGATCTTCGAATCCGGATTCCGCGAGTTCGCGCGCATGCGGCAGAAGCGCGGCATGGACAATCGCACGCAGCTGGAAGGTGCCCAGCGTGCCATGCGGACTTCGCTGGCGCGCGAAATCGACAGCTTGGAGCACAACCTCGAGTTTCTGGCCAATGTGGGATCGATCAGCCCGTATGTCGGCCTGTTCGGCACGGTCTGGGGCATCATGATTTCGTTCCAGGGGCTGGCCAACATGAAGGAGGCCACCATTGCTACCGTCGCGCCGGGCATTTCCGAAGCCTTGATCGCGACGGCGATGGGTCTGTTCGCGGCGATTCCTGCCGTGTGGGCCTACAACCGCTACGCGACCAAGGTGGAGCGTATCAACGTGCGCTACGAAACCTTCGCCGAAGAGTTGTCCTCGATCCTGCAGCGGCAGTCGCATGTCGATGGTTGAGTCGCTGATCCGCATGCCCCATCGGCAGGAACCTTGACGCATGTCTGCACGTAGCCGCAAGAAACGCAAACTGAAGGCCGAGATCAACGTCGTTCCCTATATCGACGTGATGTTGGTGCTGTTGATCATCTTCATGGTGACCGCGCCGTTGTTGAATCTGGGTGTCGACATTGAACTGCCACAGTCGAATGCCAAGCCGGTGGAAACCCAGAAGGATCCGATCGTGGTCGAAGTGACCTCGGACGGTCGCTATTTTCTGACCTTGCAGAAGGCGGCGAGTGAGGAACTGGACGCCGACACGCTGGTGGCCAAGGTAGGCGCATTCGTGCGCCAGAATCCCGAAGTCCAGGTGCTGATCGCCGGCGATACGCGAACCGACTACGGCACGGTGTATCAGGGCATGGTTCTGCTGCAGCAGGCCGGTGTGGCGCGTGTGGGGCTGATGAGCAAGCCGGCGGAAGACTGATCGCAGGATGGAAACCTCCCAGGACAAGTGGGTATCGCTGCTGCTTGCCATTGGCATGCATCTGGCCTTGTTTGGCCTGCTGTTTGTCGGCGCCTTGTGGCATACCCAGCCCGAAGTGCTGTCGATCCGCGGTGAGCCGATTGAAGCCATGTTGATGAGCGCGCCCCCGCCATCGGCGGCGAAACCGTCGCAAAAGCCAGCGCCCAAGCCGGTCGAGCGCCCCGCCCAGCCGAAGCCGGAAGAGCGCGAAACCGCGCCCGCGCCGCAACCGAAGCCGTCGCCGAGCCCGCAAACGGCGAACGAGGCGCCGCAGCCTAAGCCGCAGACCCCCGTGCCGCAGCCGGATACGGTGGATCGCGAAAAGGCCGAGCGTGCCGCCATCGCCGAACGCGAGAAGGCCGAGCAGGAGCAGAAGGAGCGTCGTCGGCAGGAACAGGTTCTGTTGGACGAACAAAAAAAACAGGAAGAAGCCGAACGCATGCAGCGCTTGCGCAAGCAGGAAGAAGAGCGCCAGAAACAACTGGACGACATCCGCCGCCAGCGCGAAGAGGCCGAAAAGAAGCGCAAGCGTGAGCAGGAAGCCCTCCAGCAGCTGGCGGACCGTCGCGCCAACCAGAATCCGCCTGCGCCGCGCGTCGACACGCGCGAAACCCGGCCGGTGCAGGAGATTGGGAATGGCGGAGTCAACGAGGACATGTTGGGTCGTTATCGGCTTGCCATTACCCAAGTGGTCGAAGCCAACTGGTTGCGCCCGGAAACCGCACGCCCCGGAATTGTCTGTCGCGTGTCGATCGTGCAGATTCCTGGTGGCGAAGTCATTCAGGTCTCAGTAGGGTCGCCATGTAATGCTGATGACCTGACGAAGCGATCCATCGAGGCGGCGGTCCTGAAAGCCCAGCCCTTGCCTTACAACGGCTTCGAAAAAGTGTTTCAGCGTTCAATCACCTTCACATTTCGCTACGACGGAAACTGATCAACATGAAATTGTTTCGTTGGTTGCTCGTTGCCTTGCTGTTGCCATTGCTTGCGCGGAACCTCATGGCGCAGGGGCTGGAAATAGACATCATCAGCAAGAACGCCGCCGCATTGCCCATCGCTGTCGTGCCCTTCGAGTATCTGGGTGTCAGCGCTGCCCCCGAAACCGACATCTCGGCGGTGATTCGTGCCGACCTCAATCGTTCGGGTTCCTTCCGCGCGCTGGCCGAACAGGACGTGATCGAAAAGCCGATCCGGCAGGCCGATGTCAACTTCGCCACCTGGCGTTTGCTCAAGCAGGATTTCCTGCTGATCGGTCGAGTGCTGGATAACAGCGATGGTGGCTACCGCGTCGAGTTCGAGCTACTGGACGTGGCCAAGCAGGAGCCCATGCTGAGGATGGCGTTTTCCGGGCGCTCCGGTGCGATGCGCGATGTGTCGCACCAGATCGCGGATGAGGTCTACGAGAAGATCCTCGGCGTGCGCGGTGCGTTCTGGACACGGATCGCCTACATCACTGCCAGTGGTCTGGGCCGGGACATGATGTATGCGCTGATGGTCGCCGATTCGGATGGATTCAATCCGAAGACGGTCGTCCGTTCACGCGAACCCCTGCTGTCGCCCGCCTGGAGCCCCGACAGCAAGCGGCTGGCCTATGTCAGCTTCGAGCGCGGCAACTCGTCGATCTATGTTCAGGAGATCGCCACCGGTGCGCGCGAGCTGATGGCGAGCTTCCGTGGTATCAACGGTGCGCCGTCGTTTTCGCCGGACGGCTCGCGGCTGGCCCTGACCCTGTCTCGAACCGGTAATCCGGAAATCTATGTGATGGACCTCGCGAGCAAGTCGCTGACGCAGGTGACCAGGCACTGGGGTATCGATACTGAACCGACCTGGCGTGACGCCAACACCCTGTATTTCACTTCGGATCGCGCGGGCAAGCCGCAAATCTACGAGGTTTCGGCCGCGGGCGGCGACGCCAAACGGGTCACTTTCCTGGGCGATTACAACGCCCGCGCGACAACTTGTTGCGATGGCAAGAAGCTTGGTATGGCGCAAGGGCAGGGAAATGTTTATCGTATTGCGGTTCTGGATCGCAGTTTGGGCGGGCCCGGTCAGCAGAATCTGGTTTCAACCGGAAATCTGGACGAGTCGCCCAGCTTCGCTCCGAACGGCAGCATGTTGCTGTACGCGGCCCGAGAGGGACGTCGTGGAGTGCTGTTTGCCGTGTCCGCTGACGCACGTGTGCGGCAGCGGTTGGTTATCGCCGATGGCGACGTCCGGGAGCCCGCCTGGTCGCCCTATCGGCAACGCCGGACTGACATCCAGCGTTGATTCTGTGGGACTGACCGGTCCCCGAGCGTGCGACATCGGATGTCGCAGGTATCGAAGGGAACCAGTACTGGTTCCGGTGGAGCGCGGACACAGTGATGTGACCGCGTAGTCGGCAAGAGCCTGGAAAGGCTTCGTCTGATGCATTCACCAGGATGGGCTCATGCGTGTTGCCTGATCATCGTTTCAAAATATCGTGCCCTCAAACCTCCTCAAGGACTTTGCTCCAATGAACACCAATCGCGTTCTCCTGGCTGTTGCCTGCTGCGCCGCACTGGCTGCCTGCTCGAAGAAAGAAACCGTCAAGCCGGAAGCTCCGGTTGAAACCCCGGTCGTGACCGAAACCGCCCCGGTTGATGACGGCAAGTACGATCCGTCCGATCTGGACACCGATCCCTGCCTGATCAAGCGCGTCGTGTATTTCGATTTCGACCAGACCGAAATCAAGCCCGAATTCGCCGCCATCCTGGCCTGCCATGCCAAGTACCTGAGCGACCGTCCGTCCGCCCAGATGACGCTGGAAGGCAATGCTGACGAGCGCGGCACCCGCGAGTACAACCTGGGTCTGGGTGAGCGTCGTGGCAATGCTGTTTCCGGCGCCCTGTTGGCCAATGGCGGTTCCGCCAGCCAGGTCAGCGTGGTGTCCTACGGTGAAGAGCGTCCGACCTGCGCCGACAGCAGCGAATCCTGCTGGTCGCAGAACCGTCGCGTCGAGATCGTGTACACCGCGAAGTGATGCGAGCGAACACTGCTATCGCAGGCGTTCTGGCAACGGCGGCCCTTTGGGTCGCCGTTGCTGTTCCGGCCCATGCGCAGGGTGCACGCCTGAGTCTGGCTGACCGTGTCGCCCGACTGGAACAACAACAGGCTGGTGGCAACGATGCCCAGGCCAATATTCAACAGCTCAACCAGATCAGCGAGTTGCAGGCAGAAGTTGCCGCGCTGCGTGGCTTGGTGGAGCAACAGGCGTTCGAAATCGAATCGCTGCAGAAGCGCAATCGTGATCAGTACATCGATCTGGATGCCCGACTGGCGCGTCTGGAGTCGGCGGGCGCGAGTGCTGTGGATTCCACCACCATGGTGCCGGGTATCGATACCGCGGTGCCGGTCGAAGATGTTCCGTTGGGGCGAATCGACGGGACTCCAGTCGGTAGCGTGGCCGGATCGGAAGAGCCTGAGGTGCGTGCGCCGCTCAATGCAGAAGTTGGCACCTCGGGCATCGGGTCGGACGTCGAACCGCAAGTGGTCGATGCACCGGCTTCCCCGGAAGACGAGCGACGCGCCTATGACGCCGCCTTCAACGAATTGAAGGAAGGCCGCTACGCCGAAGCCGCGCGTCAATTCCAGAGCTTCCTGCGGCAGTTTCCGTCTGGCGACTACACACCGAACGCGCACTACTGGTTGGGTGAGTCCTACTACGTCACCCAGAACTACGAGATCGCGCTCGACAGCTTCAATCAGTTGCTGCAGCAGTTCCCCAACAGCACCAAGGCACCGGATGCCTTGCTGAAGTTGGGATACTGCCAGTACGAGTTGCGGCAATGGGCGGAGGCAGAAGCCACCCTCAATCGTGTCATCCAGCAGTATCCCGATACCACGGTGGCTCGATTGGCGCAGGGCCGCTTGCGCGCTCTGAGGCTGGAAAGCCGGAGCTGACCAAGACGGCCGCGATTGACGCGGCCGTTGATTTTGCCGCCATGTCCGATGTATCCGACCGCCTTCGCTTGACCGAAATATTCTGCTCTCTGCAGGGAGAGTCGCGTAGCGTCGGATGGCGGACCGTGTTCGTCCGCTTGACCGGATGCCCCTTGCGCTGTCGCTATTGCGATACGGCTTACGCCTTTCACGGCGGGGAGTGGTGGAGCATTGATGCGGTCCTTGACGAAGTGGCGAAGCACCAGGTCCGTCATGTCTGTGTCACGGGCGGCGAGCCGCTGGCACAAAAGCGCTGCCTTGGCTTGCTGACTGCGCTATGTGATGCGGGCTATGAGGTTTCGCTGGAAACGTCGGGAGCGATGGACATCGCCCCTGTCGATCCGCGTGTCGTTCGCGTCATGGATTTGAAAACCCCGGATTCGGGCGAAGCGGAACGCAATCTGTGGTCAAACATCGACGTGTTGACGCCACACGACCAGATCAAGTTTGTGCTGTGCTCGCGAGAAGACTATGAGTGGGCGAGGGCGGTCTTGTTGGAGCGCGGCCTGAGTGACCGATGCGAAGTGCTGATGTCACCCAGTCAGGCTGAACTGGCGCCGGCAACGCTGGCGGATTGGATTCTGGTCGATCGCTTGCCGGTGCGCTTCCAGCTGCAGTTGCACAAGGTGCTTTGGGGCAATCAGCCTGGGCGCTGAAATGAACGAGGTTGAATGACGATGCAGAAGAAGGCGGTTGTCTTGCTGTCTGGAGGCATGGACTCGGCGGTGGTGTTGGCGCACGCGACCGATCTTGGCTTTCAATGTCACGCTCTGAGCGTCTCTTACGGGCAACGCCATACGTCGGAGCTGGCTGCTGCAGAGGCGTTGGCAGAGCACTATTCGGCCCTCTACAAGCGGGTCAACATCGACCTTAGAGCGATTGGCGGTTCCGCCCTGACGGACGATATCGAGGTTCCGGAGTCCGGTGGTCCGGGGATTCCGATCACCTACGTTCCAGCGCGCAACACCATCATGCTCAGCGTTGCACTGGGTTGGGCGGAGGTGCTCGGTGCGCAGGACATTTTCTGCGGCGTCAATGCGGTGGACTATTCGGGTTATCCGGACTGTCGCCCCGTGTTTATCGAAGCGTTCGAACACCTAGCGAACGTCGCCACCAAGTTCGGTGTCGAGGGCAACAAAATTCAGATTCGCGCCCCGTTACTGCACATGAGCAAGGCCGATATCGTTCGCGAAGGCGTGCGCCTGGGTGTGAACTTCGGCACCACCGTGTCCTGCTACCGGGCAGACGCGCACGGGCGCGCCTGTGGACATTGCGATGCCTGCCGATTGCGCGCAGAAGGGTTTCGCGCGGCTGGCGTAACCGATCCGACGCGATACGCGACCTCCTGCTGAGCGCTGGCGATTGCCGGAAGATCGGGCCAGGATTTCTTGCTGTCATCGCCGCAGCGGATTACAATCAAGGGCTTGCCAATTGTTTGGCGACTATCGGACACCACAGAACCATGGCTCGCATTACCGTTGAAGATTGCCTCGCTGTCGTGGGCAACCGATTTGAATTGGTCGTGATGGCTTCCAAGCGCGCGCGTCAGCTGGCGAACGGCGCAGAGAACACCCTGGGCCTGCACGACCCGGAAGACAAGCCGACGGTGTTGGCTTTGCGTGAGATCGCAGCGCGTCGGATCAACCAGGGGTTGATCGATGAAGTTGAACGTGCGGAGCGCGAGCGTGCAGAGCGTGAGGCGCTGGCGTGGGCTGCGGCGGAAGTCGACGACGATCTCTCCAAAGGTGGCGATGACTGATCCGGTCGCCAACGCGTGCTGTCCAATGAACGGTCCTTCGGGGCCGTTCTGCGTTTTGGGGATGATCGACCACTGCGGACAAACCCTTGCCGCCATGCAAGGCTCTGCGTAGGCTGCAGCACATGTCCAGCGTGCCCCCGTCAGCGATCTTCGTCGAGCCATTCGATCCGTGTCCAGAAGCCATCGGGGCGCTGATCGAGCGGCTCAACGCCTATTTGCCTGAGTCGCAAATAGCTTGCGTGCGTGATGCGTACTACATGGGCGCGCGCGCGCACGATGGACAGACCAGAAAGAGTGGTGAGCCCTACATCACGCATCCCCTTGCGGTTTCGAGCATCCTCGCCGAGTTGGGAATGGACGCGGAGACGCTCTGCGCCGCGATCCTGCATGATGCGCTGGAGGATACCGAGCTGGGTCGCGAGCAGATTGCCTCGCGATTTGGTGAGGCGGTTGCCGAGCTGGTCGATGGCGTGACCAAGCTCGACAAGATCAGCTTCCGGGATCGCCACGAAGCCGCGGCGGAGAGCTTCCGCAAGATGATGCTGGCGATGGCGCGAGACTTGCGCGTCATTCTCATCAAGCTGGCGGATCGCCTGCACAACATGCGCACGATCAGCTCAATGTCGGCGGAAGCGCGCCGACGCATCGCGCTGGAAACACTTGATGTCTACGCACCGATCGCGCAGCGATTGGGCATGAATCGAATCAAGGGTGAGCTGCAGGATCTTGGCTTCAAGGCCATGCATCCGTGGCGCCATGCCGTCATTGAACGGCGCATCCGCATTCAGCCCGTCATGCGGCGCGAGGCCATGGCCACCATCGAAGCGGCACTGGCGCAGAAACTGAAACAGGAGGCTTTGTCCGCGCGCCTTCTTGGCCGGGTGAAAACCCCACACAGCGTCTACCGCAAGATGCTGGCGGTGGGCAAGCCGCGACCAGGCGACCCGCGCAGCAAGCGTTTCGACCGCGTGATGGATGTCTTTGCCTTCCGAGTCATCGTCGAAAAGGTGATGGGTTGCTATCACGCACTGGGTGCAGTGCACTCGCTCTACAAGCCGGTGGAAGCGCGTTTCAAGGATTTCATTGCGATTCCGAAGGCCAACGGTTACCAATCGCTGCACACCGTGCTGTTCGGTCCGTATGGCTCGCACGTCGAGGTGCAGATTCGTACCGAGGAGATGGATCAGCTCGCCGAGCGCGGCATCTCCGCGCATTGGCTGTACAAGAATGATGCCGCGACCAGCACCAATAACGCGCAGAACCGGGCGCGCGCCTGGCTTTCCGAGCTGCTGGATTCGCAACAGGCTGCTGGCAGTTCGGTGGAGTTTCTCGAGAACGTCAAGGTTGATCTGTTCCCTGATGAGGTCTACATCTTCTCGCCAAAGGGAGCCATCCTGGCCTTGCCTCGTGGTGCGACGGTGCTGGATTTTGCCTTCGCCGTGCATACCGATGTCGGCAGCCACGCGGTGGCGGCGCGGGTGGACAAGAAGCTCACGCCGCTGAGGACGCGTTTGATCAGTGGCCAGACGGTCGAGATCATTACCGCGCCGTCGGCGGCGCCCAATCCGCAGTGGCTGGAGTTTGTCGTGTCCAGTCGCGCGCGCACCGCGATCCGCGCTTCACTGAAGAAGCTGCAGCATGAGGATGCCATCGAGTTGGGGCATCGAATGCTGGAGAGCGCGCTTGATGCACTGGACAGCTCGCTGGAGCGCGTGCAGGGCCGGACGCTTGAGCCGTATCTGGCCGAGCACCGCTTCAAACGCTTGGAGGACCTGCTCGCAGAAATCGCACTGGGCAACCGAATGCCGCAACAGGTCGCGCTGAGCCTGGTCCAGGACAGTGGTCGCAAACGGCGCGGCAGCGTGGCACCGCGCGGCGAGAAAATTCACATCAGTGGCAACGAGCGCGGCGTGCTCAGTTTCGCCAACTGCTGCCATCCCTTGCCCGGCGACGAGATCATGGGATATCTGTCTTCGGGCAAGGGTGTTGTCGTGCATCGCATGGAGTGCCCGAACGTTCCGGAATTGCAGAAGTCGCCCGAGCGCTGGGTGCCGGTGGATTGGGATCGCAACGTGCAGGGCGATTTCCGGGTTGGATTGCGTGTGGAGGTACTGAACAAGCCGGGTGTGCTGGCCCAGGTCGCTGCCGCCATCGCGGAAGAAGAGTCCAACATCGACAATGTCGAGTATCAGGAGCGCGACATCCGCATGGCCGTCATGCACTTCTCGATCGAAGTCCGCAGTCGGAAGCATCTGGCCGATGTCATGCGCCGGGTGAAGAAACTGGACGTGGTGCTTGGCGTTCAGCGCCTGTAGCAACTATCTTCACGTCGCCGCACCGTCCTGCCGCACATGACCATCCAACCGGAGCCCCTCGCCATGTCACGCCAAGCCATTCAGACCGATCACGCCCCCGCAGCCATTGGACCCTATTCGCAAGCGGTCCGCTGCGGCAACACGGTCTATCTGTCCGGCCAGATTCCACTGTCGCCCAACAGCGGCGAACTCGTGCTGGGTGATATTTCGTTTCAGGCACGGCGTATTTTCGAGAACCTCAAGGCGGTCTGCGAGGCAGCGGGTGGCTCGCTGGACAAGGTGGCAAGAATCGGAATCTATCTCACCGACCTGAGCCATTTTTCGGCGGTGAATTCGGTGATGGCCGAGTACTTTCAGGCACCGTATCCGGCGCGGTCGACCATTGGCGTGTCGGCGCTTCCGCGCGGTGCTGATATCGAAGTCGATGCCGTCATGGTGCTCGACTGACCTGCCTGCGCGATGCTTGATCGCGCCAGCGCACCGGTCCGCTCGCTCAGTGGCGTTGGACCCCAGTTGGAGGCGCGACTTGCGCGCGCGGGGATCCGCCATCTGGCGGATCTCTGGTTTCTGTTGCCTCGCGGCTATGAAGACCGTACCCGGATTACTCCCTTGGATTGCCTGCAGGCAGGTGAGAGTGCGCAGATCGAAGGTCGTATCGAGGCGGTCGAACGTGGCTTCCGATTTCGCCCCCAACTCAAAGTGGTGCTGTCGGACGACACGTTGGGTGGCATCACGCTGCGATTCTTTCACTTCAACGCCGCTCAGGTGCAACAGTTCAGTCCGGGAAGCTGGTTGCGCTGTCATGGGGAAGTGCGCTGGGCCAGTCAAGGCCTTGAGATGGTGCATCCCAGTTATCGCCGCATTCGCGACGACGAGCGCGGACAAACGCGAGCCAGTCTGGACCCGGTGTATTCAAATATAGAGGGCGTCGGGCCAGCCACGCTGGTCAAACTGGTGCGACTTGCTCTGCAATCCTTGCGAAAGGACATGCCCTTGGACCTCCTGCCGATCGACTGGCTGCGTGGATATGGGCTGCCTGACCTGTACGAAAGTCTGCAGACATTGCACGCACCGGCACCCGGAACCGATCTGGCCGAACTGGTCAATCCAGCGCATCCCGCGCGGCGGCGTCTGATCATCGAGGAACTGCTCGCGCATCGACTGAGTCTTGCGCGCCAGCGCTTGCGAGTGCGACGGCTGGGCGCGCTGCCGCTGCGCGGCAATAGTCGACTGACGACGCCCTTCCTGCATGCGTTGCCCTTCGCACTCACCGGTGCACAGTCGCGGGTGTGGGCGGCGATTCGCGACGATCTTGGCGCGGCAGAGCCGATGTTGAGACTGGTCCAAGGTGATGTGGGCAGCGGCAAGACGGTGGTCGCCGCCTTGGCCGCACTGCAGGTCATCGAATCCGGCGCGCAGGCCGCATTGATGGCACCCACCGAATTGCTCGCCGAGCAGCACTACGTCAATTTTCGGCGCTGGTTGCAACCTTTGGGTATCGAGGTCGTCTGGCTCGCGGGGCGCGTCAAGGGACGAATGCGCAACGATGCGCTGCAACGCGTCCTCAACGGTGCCCCGATGGTCATCGGGACGCACGCCTTGATGCAGGATGCGGTTCGCTATCAGCGGCTGGCACTGGCCATCATCGATGAGCAGCATCGATTCGGCGTGCATCAACGGCTGTCCCTGCGAGACAAGGGACACGATGGTGAATCGGTGCCGCACCAACTGGTGATGACGGCCACGCCGATCCCGCGCACGCTGGCGATGACCACGTTCGCCGATCTGGATGTATCGAATATCGACGAGTTGCCACCTGGACGCAGCCCGGTGCAGACGGTCGCCATCGAGATGGGGCGTCGTGCGGAGGTCATTGAGCGCATTCGTGCGGCGTGCGCGGCAGGAAGGCAGGCCTACTGGGTGTGCACCTTGATCGAGGATAGC
The DNA here is from genome assembly GCA_041395245.1 of Lysobacteraceae bacterium. Classification (GTDB taxonomy): domain Bacteria; phylum Pseudomonadota; class Gammaproteobacteria; order Xanthomonadales; family Xanthomonadaceae; genus Aquimonas. The sequence goes on along the minus strand of JAWLAY010000004.1, from coordinate 368,551 downwards.
GAAGAGATCGAGGCGCAAGCCGCGCAAACCACGTTTGACACCTTGCGCGTCGCCCTGCGCGAAATGCGTGTCGGTCTGGTTCACGGGCGAATGAAGGGGCCCGACAAGCAAGCCGTGATGCACGCGTTCAAGGCGGGTGAATTGCAGTTGCTGGTTGCCACCACAGTGATCGAAGTGGGCGTCGATGTGCCCAATGCCAGCCTGATGATCATCGAGAACGCCGAGCGACTGGGTCTGGCGCAATTGCACCAGTTGCGTGGTCGTGTCGGGCGCGGCTCCGCGCAGTCGAGCTGTGTGCTGTTGTATCAGCAACCCCTGTCGCGGCTGGCGCGCGAACGGCTGGATGTCCTCAGGCGGAGCAATGATGGGTTTCTGATCGCCGAGAAAGACCTGGAGCTGCGCGGCCCGGGGGAATTTCTGGGAACCCGGCAGACCGGCGAGGCCGGCTTTCGCATCGCCAATCCGATCCGGGATGCGGAGTGCCTGGATATCGTCGACTCGCTGTTGCCGAGTGCGCTGCAACTCGATCCGCAGGTTGTCGACACGCTGATTGGGCGCTGGATTGGCGCGGCAGAGCGCTATGCAGATGTGTAATTGGCCTGTCGCGTTAGGCATGCTGTGGTGGGCGGGCATTATCGTGACGGATCACGCGCTCGGTTTGGCCGCACGTCATTGTGCGGGCGACGAGGATTGCCATTTTCCGCAATCAAACCGATCCTTTGCGGTCCGGGGACACGGTGTCTGACGGAGTCCCGTTGTGAACAGAGCGACGCGCAGGGCGCGCGCGCCCTGCCGCACATCGTCCATTGACGCCGGAGGCGTCGCGAAAATGAAACATACCCTGTTGATTGATACCGATCCGGGTGTCGACGATGCACTGGCCTTGTTGATGGCCTTGCGCGCACCCAATGCTCATGTTGTCGGCCTGACGATTGCCGCAGGCAATGTCGGCTTGCCGAACACCGTCGCCAATGCGTTGAAGCTTTTGGACGTGGTTGATCAGGACATTCCGGTGTTCGCCGGCTGCGCGCACCCACTCGTGCTGCCAGCCCTGGATGCTGCCTACGTGCACGGTCGCGATGGTTTTGGCGACATCGGATACCTGCCCTCGTCGAGGGCAGCCAGCGATGAACACGCCGCGCAGGCCATGCTGCGCCTCAGTCATGAATATGCGGGCGAGTTGACCTTGGTCATGCTGGGGCCGTTGACCAATCTGGCACTGGCCCTGCGTCTGGACCCAACACTGCCAAAGCGGATCAAGCGTCTACTGATCATGGGCGGCGCAGTGAACACGCGAGGCAACATCACACCCAGTGCGGAATTCAACGTCGCTTTCGATCCCGAAGCGGCGCATGTGGTGTTCAACGAATGGCCGAAGTGTGAGCTAGTGGATTGGGAGGCGACGCTCGCCCACTCGATTCAACGCCCGGTCTTTGATCAGTGGCTCAGGCAGGGGGATCACGTTGCCCGGTTTTATGACGCGATCTCACTGAAGACCCGAGAGTTCATTCAAGGTCTGTTCGGCGACGCGTTCCACAGTGCGGATGCGCTGGCTATGGCGGCAGTACTGGCGCCGGATGCCGTCAGTTGGTCCGGCGAGTACCGCGTTGATGTCGAACTCGGTGGTTCCTTGTATCGCGGTGCTACCCGGGTCGATTGGCAACGCCGCGATGCGCGTCCGCCGAATATCCGGATTGCCCAGCGAATCGAATCGCCGGTTTTCGAGTCGCAGATTCGGATGGCCTTGGGATCGGCCTAGGAGTCTGTCGGACTTGAAGAATCGAAGCGAAAATTCGGCTGGGCGAGGACAGTTTTTGCCGGTTTCGCAGGGCAATAGTTGAGCTATTGCCCAGGGAAGCGGCGAAAAATGGACCGTCCAGACGGATTTGCAGCCGATTCCCCTTCAAGTCCGACAGACTCCGCGGTCTGAGCTGTCGCGACCGGTCAGCCTGCAAACGGCCGAGCGCGTTCCTCGGATGATTCCAGACCTTTCGACAGGATCGGTGTGTCTTGCCGCAAGTGAACGTCCACTTGAGGAAACGCGATCTCGATTGCGGCATCGCCCATCAGGCGGGTGATTCGTGCGTTGAGAAAATTGACGGCCTGAAAACGCTGTTCAAGCGTGGCGACAAAAACACGCAGCTCGAAATCCAGAGAGCTGGCGCCCAGCGCCATGAACCAGCTGCGTGCCGGTGGCTGGGAGAGAACCCAAGGGCACTCGGCTGCCGCCTGCATGAGAAGTTCGTGAACCCGATCCACCGGACTGCCGTAGGCAACGCCCACCTTCACGATGACTCTCGTGGTGGTGTCGCTCAAGGTCCAGTTGGTCAGTCGGTCGGTGATGAACGACTTGTTCGGGACCACGATTTCCTTATTGTCGAAATCAAGCAAGGTCGTCGCACGGGTGCGGATGCGCGTCACGGTGCCGGAGAACTCGCCAATCGTGATCACATCGCCCACTCTGAATGGACGCTCGAACAAGAGAATGATGCCCGACACGAAGTTCGCGAAGATCTCCTGCAGGCCAAATCCCAGACCCACCGTCAGCGCGGCAGCCATCCATTGTAGTTGCGACCAGCGCATGCCCAACCACGACAGGCCAAAGATCACCCCCGAGATGACGATCGCGTATCGCGACAAGCTGCTGATGGCATAGCGTGATGCCGCGTCCATGTTCATGCGCGAGAGCAGTCCGATCTCCAGCAGGCCCGGAAGATTGCGCGCCGCGATGGTGGTAAGGGTCAGAATGGCGATGCCGAACAACAGACCCTTCAACGTGACGAAGTCGATGATCTTGCTGCCATCCTCATCGATATCCGAAAACCGCCAGAGCTTCAGTTCATCCAGCTTCTGTACCGCAGGCAAAACGTCCGACCACACCCATAGCAAACCGACCACGAGCAGCGTTGCCGATACAGCACGCAACAATCGTTGGGTCTGGGTGTTGATGCTCTGAATGTCCACTTGGGCTGGGTCCTGTTCCGGGACTGCCTCGCCGGTTTGCTCCGGTGTTTCGGCTTGCGCCAGTAGCTGTCGCTGTGCCTCGCGCAGAGCAATGCGACGTTCGCCAATCAGAATCCAGCGCGCAAGCAGGGCATGAGTCTGAGAGACCAGCAAGAACAGCAATGCCGACTCAGCGACGCTGTCGAGCAACAGATTCGCACTGAATACATAGCCACGAAGTGACAAAAGCAAAATCAGGCCAAGCAGTCCTCCCAAACACAGGCGGCTGAGTTTTCGCAGCCGCGACCGGTCGCCTTGCATGTGGTGTTGGGTCCACAGTTTGCCGGGTGCCAGCAACCAGATCATGCCGCCCAATCCCACCAGTGCGGCTGCCATGACCCAGACGCGTCCTGCGGTATCCAGACTCAGACTCTCACCACGCAGAAAGGTCAGTGCCGCCAGCAACTGCAGCGGAAGCAGCAGGCCGCGCGCCCACGGCAGCGCTTGCTGCAGTGCCTTGCGTCGTGCGTCCGACCATTGAAAATGAACCTCTGCGAGGCCATTCGGAATCAAGGCGATGGACAAAAAGGACAAGGCCAGCATCAAGCCCGAGACCTCCAGTGCAGCGGCGCCCAGAGCGTGGGTGAACTTGCCTGGCTCCCCGCTCATCTGAAGCAATCTGGCCAGCATGAAAACCAGGAATGCCCAAGGCGATGCGGCGATCACGCTCCCGATCCACGCGCGCCATGTGTGCCCAAATTGTGGGTTGCTGGCATGCGCCGTGGATTCACCCAGCACAACGAGCTGTTGTTTGCCTCGTGTGCCGGCGGCAAAGGCCAAGAGACACAGCAGACTTCCGAGCGCGATCTGCAACGGAGCTTCGCGTGCCCTGCTCCACGCATCCCGAATTGCGCCCCGCCAGAGCGTCGGGCTGAATACGCGACCGAAACCGTCGGCCAGATCGGCGAACCAGCTCATGCCGATGGCGCGGTGGCTGGGAATCCAGAACAACTGCTGATCCAGCAGGGACTTCAGGCTGCTGGCGGTGGCGGCGGCTTCGGCGAGGTTGGTCTGCAGGGTCTGCGCCTGGTCCAGTTCGTTCTGCAGGACCAAGTCCAGCCGTTGCAGGATTTCGTTCCGCAATTCATAGAGATCCTTGATTGTTGCCTTGACAGCCGCTTCCGACTGCCCGTCCGCGCGAAGGGTGGCAAGTGATTCGCCAAGGCTCCGATCCTGCTCCGTGACCACGGCGGTCATCGCATCATCCATATCGAACTGGCGCAGTCTCAGCTCGGTGGTCTGTCGCGTCAGATCCCTGACCTGGCGAAGCAGACGGTCTGGATTGGGCAGATCGCGCCGCTCCCGCATCAGGATCGCGCCGACGGCCTCGCTGGTGTCGCCAAGCGACAGGCGAGTTTCGGTATCGCGCAGCGCGTTGTCGAGCCGGTTGCGCAGGGCATTGGCCCGTTGTGCTTCACCGCGGACGTCATCCAGATGTCGACCTCGCTCGATAAGCTCGTTGGCGAGCGAAACACTGGTTGCGGCGGCGGAGCCCAGCGATGGCAGCGACTGCGCGACCTGTTCTGCCTGCTGTTGTGCCTTCGTCGCCAGGGCGCTGACCTCGGCCGAACGTCTCGCGGCGATGACGGTTTGCAGCGCCTCGGCACGCTGTTCGTTGTCGCTGACCTTTCGACGCAGACTGCGCTGCCGAAGGTCGAGCAGTACGCGACGGCTGCTTGCGGTATCCAGCTCGGTGTTCCAGCGTGCCAGTTCTGCACGGTGATTCGCGAGTTGCGCAGACAGTGATTCGACAAGAATCTGGGTGGCAAGATCGGGGTTGGTGGTTCGCCGTGCCGTGCCCAGCTTCTGTTCAAGGTCTGCGACTTCCAGTTGCAGGCTCCCCAATGCCTTGGCGGCGGGCTTCTGCAGCAGCAGGGCGCGTTCGCTGGCCACCTTCTGCGCCTCTTGGCGCGCCTGCTCGGCGTCGGCAAGCAGCTGCTGCAGGCGTAAATCCAGCGCTTCGATGGGGGCATCCTCGTCCAGGCTGCTACGCCAACGCTGCAATGCCACGGCGCTGTCTACCGCAAGCTCGGACTCCATGCGTTTGATTTCGCGTCCCGATTGGGCGGCTTGGTCCCGCAAGCGAGTGGCTTCCGCCTCGATTTCAGCGGCCTGTCCAATCTGGAGCGGAATGTCCGACAGCAGGTTCGCCAGCTCGCTGCGCTGCGGTTCCTCGATCGTCGTGTCTGCTTCCAGCGCAGTTTGCAGTCGCTGCAGGTCGCTGGCGTTGAGATCGAGACAAACCAGAAAAAGGCTGAGGCACAGCAGGAATCGGAGGGGGGCGCGAGTCATGAAGGTGTTCGGCTTGCCTTGGTGAGTTCGGCAAAGTATCATGCCGCTCTTTTCCGTCGCCAAAACACCGGACAGATTCCATGAAAGCCGACATCCATCCCAACTACAGGCCCGTCGTTTTCCAGGACGTGTCTTGCGACTTCACCTTCCTGACCCGCTCGACACTGGGCAGCAAAGAAACCATCAAGTGGGAAGATGGTCAGGAGTATCCCCTGATCAAGGTGGAAATTTCTTCCAACTCGCATCCGTTCTATACCGGCAAGCACAAGATCGTGGACACCGCCGGTCGCGTCGACAAGTTCCGTCGCCGCTACGCGCAGAAGTAAGCGCCGAAAGATCTGTTGCGCTGCAAATCGAGGCCCGGCACTTCGCGTGTCGGGCCTTTTTGTTTCGCCGATTTCTAATGTGCTGCGGCGCAGCGAATGTCACCAAAGTTGGACTGAATCCTCGGCGTTCGCATGGCATACTCCACAGTCCGTTCGACGCTTTCCCGCGGCGTGCTCGTGGTCGAAATGGCAGTCGGAAACCAGCGTCCAGCCAGGAGGAGTAAGGTCGTGAGCGACACCAAGAGCGTGCTGATCACCGATTCTGTTGCAGGCAAGTCGGCCGAGTTGCCGATCCTGCGTGGCACGATGGGAGCAGCCTGTGTGGACATCGGCAAATTGCCGAAGGAAACCGGCTACTTCACCTACGATCAAGGGTTTGTGGCAACCGCCAGTTGCCGCAGTGCGATTACCTACATCGACGGCGACGAAGGGGTGCTGCTGTACCGCGGCTATCCCATCCAGCAGTTGGCCAAGGAGTCCAGTTTTCTGGAGGTGGCCTATCTGCTGATGAATGGCGAACTGCCGAACGCCCAGCAGTTTGTGGGATTCGAGCATGAGGTCACGCATCACACGATGATGCACGAGGCGTTCAAGAACTTCCTCGGCGGGTTTCGCCACGACGCGCATCCGATGGCGATGCTGTGCGGCATGATCGGTTCGCTGGCGGCCTTCTATCACGAAGGTCTGGACATGGAAGATCCGGAACAGCGCCGCATGGCGGCCATTCGCCTGATCGCCAAGGTGCCCACCATCGCAGCCGCCTGCTATCGCTATTCGATTGGCTGGCCGGTGCGTTACCCACGTAACAATCTTGAGTACGTTACCCGCTTCCTGCACATGATGTTCGAGGTCCCCTCCGGGCCGTTGAACTTGCCGCCGGTGGCAGCCAAGGCGCTGGACCTGCTGTTCATTCTGCATGCCGATCATGAGCAGAATGCGTCGACCTCGACCGTTCGCCTGGTGGGATCGACCGGCGCCAATCCGTATGCGTGTGTCGCGGCGGGCATTGCTGCGCTGTGGGGTCCGGCACATGGCGGTGCCAACGAGGCCGTGTTGAAAATGCTGGAAGAAATCGGCACCCCGGACCAGGTCGGCAAGGCGGTCGAGAAAGCCAAGGACAAGAATTCGGGCTTCCGCTTGATGGGCTTCGGGCACCGCGTCTACAAGAACTATGATCCGCGTGCCTCGATTATTCGCGAGATGACGCACAAGGTGCTTACGGATCTGGGTGTCAACGATCCCCTGCTCGAAGTGGCCATGAAGCTGGAAGAGGCGGCCCTGAAGGACGACTACTTCGTCGCCCGCAAGCTGTACCCCAATGTCGATTTCTACTCCGGCCTGATCTACAAGGCCTTGGGCTTGCCCACCGAAATGTTCACCGTGATGTTCGCGATTGCACGCACGGCCGGTTGGGTCAGTCATTGGCTGGAGCAGCAAGCCGATCCGGAAGCCAAGATCGGGCGTCCGCGTCAGATCTATACCGGTGCCACACCGCGCGATTACGTGCCGATCAGCGCACGCTGATTCGCTGATTGTGCAAAACAACAACGGCCGCCTAGTGCGGCCGTTGTTGTTTCTGGTCCAAGTCCAGCTTGCAATCACCGAAGCGCGGTGTGCTGGGCATGTATGAGACACGCCGGGATGCGTGGTTCGGAACCGGCGGATAGTGTCACCTCGCGTGGTCCAAAAACGACAACGCCCGCATCGCGGCGGGCGTTGAAGTGATTCGAGATGGAATCAGCTAAATCAGTCGCGGCGACGCATCACTGCAAACCCAACCATACCCAGCAGCAGCGCCATCAAACCGAGGGTCTTGCCGTTGCTGGCAGGGATGACGGCAGGCTGCGGCACCGGATCGGGCAAGGTATTGCCCGCCACACAGGTGGGGGCGGAGGCCAGGCTGACGTCATCGACCATGAAGTTGGTTGTTTCGCCTGCAGTTCCAGATGTGGACTCGAAAAGAATGGCGTGCGAATTGCCGTCAGCGAAGGTCGTGACCGGAACCGAAACGAGCTGCCAGCCGTCAACATTACAGGACGCGGAGCTGGCGTTCTGGCGCCATTGCTCAACACCATCGATGGTCAACCTAATGAAGTCCGCAGCGCCTGCGGTCGCCGAGCAAACGGGGGCTTCAAAATAGAAATCCAGTGTGGTCGAACCTGCAGGAATCGTCACGCTCTGTCCCGTCGTTGCTGTCTCGGTGGCGCTCGATCCGCCAAACCATGCCCACCAAGTTCCCGTTCTCGGGCCAGCGGTACCGCCGCCGGTACCGCACGCCGCAGTCGTGCACAGAGGCGTTCCAAAGTTGGTCGAGCTTTCCGTCCAGAATCCGTTCGGCGAGCCATCTTCGAAGCTTGGGTCAGCAATCAAATTGCCACCGCCATTGGCGGCACTGGCGGTATTGTTGCCAGCGGCGGGGTCGCCTTCGGTGGCATCAATCGTGGCCGTCGCATTCACGGCAACACACACCGAGCCAGCCAGCTCAACAGTCAAGCTACAGGACTGACTGCCGCCATTCGCCAAGGTGCCGATGTTCCACGTCACGGTGCCACCCACCGCGGTCGCACCGCAGGTGCTGGAAACGAAGTTCACATCACCCGGCAGGGTGACCGTGACGGTGGTGTTGGTAGCCGCTTCCGGTCCGGCATTGCTTGCGCTCAGGTCGTAGTCATAAGTGCCACCGACCGCGACGCCCGTCGGCGCGCTGAGGGTGATGCCCAGGTCCGCTTGGGGGCCTTGTCCCGCGAGCGAGATATTGCCCGGGCCAGTAATTTCGTTGCTGACATCACCGACTTCGCCGTTGTCGAACGACGTCGTGACGACGACATACTGTGTTCCAGCGGTCAAATTGCTGGTGATCGCCGAGAGCAGGCCGGTTGAATCGTCGTTGTAGGCTGTGCAATTGGTCAGCGGATTGGCGGGGTCGAAGCTCGGTGTGTACAGCACCATGATGGTGTCAGCGCCAGGCATCGTTGTTGACAGCACTTCCACGGTATAGCTGCCCGACGTATCAACCGTAAAGCCTTGTTCGTGGTAGCCCACGGCTGACCCAACGCCGGACAGTGTGGAACAGCTGCTCGGGCGGTTGAAGGTCGGACTGGCGGGGATCGTTCCGGTGTAGCCAACCGTTGCTGCCACGGAGTCGGTTCGCGGCGCAGCCGAAGGCTGATTTAGCTTTTCAATTTCCTGCAGGCTGGGGCCGACAAGTCGCTCGGCAGGATTGGCGGCGAACGCCACGCTGGATGCCGTCAGCAGAGCCAGAACGGAAAAATGAGCAAAACGCATGAAACCCCCTTTGTCGGGCAATTCGGAAAGCCGTTTGGGCCGGTGATTTGCGGGTTCTGACGAGTTCGGTAGGGCTGGGTGTACACGGCATCACCCTCTTCCATGAGGTGGATGCTGGAACCGTGACCGAATCCTCATCGCATGCGTGAGGGTCAGATGAACGAACGCTAACATTGTGAACTGTCTCGCGCAACCGGAGCGAGAAAAATGGTTACGGACGAAATCGATTTCTGAGCGGTTGCGTGCCTCAGCACTCCACCACATTCACCGCCAGACCGCCGCGTGAGGTTTCCTTGTATTTGTCCTGCATGTCGCGACCGGTGTCGCGCATGGTCTTGATGACTTTGTCGAGGCTGACCTTGTGCTGGCCGTCGCCGCGGAAGGCCATGCGGCTGGCGTTGATGGCTTTCACGGCACCCATGGCATTGCGTTCGATACAGGGGATCTGAACCAGACCGCCAATGGGATCGCAGGTCAGTCCCAGATTGTGTTCCATACCGATCTCGGCCGCGTTCTCAACCTGGCTGCAGGTTCCGCCCAGTGCGGCGGTCAGTCCGGCAGCGGCCATTGAACACGCGACCCCGACTTCGCCTTGACAGCCGACTTCGGCACCCGAAATGGACGCGTTTTCCTTGTAGAGAATGCCAATCGCCGCCGCGGTGAGCAGAAAGTCGATGACGCCCTGCGTGCTGGCGCCGGGACAGAAGCGGTCGTAGTAATGCAGCACTGCGGGAATGATGCCCGCGGCCCCATTGGTTGGCGCGGTCACGACGCGGCCGCCCGCGGCATTTTCCTCATTCACCGCCAAGGCATACAGATTGACCCAATCCAGGATCGTCAGCGGATCTCGCATACCCGCTTCGGGACGAGATGCCAATTCCTGTTGCAGGCGCGGCGCGCGGCGCCCGACGTGCAGACCACCGGGCAAGGTGCCTTCCTCGCGCGTGCCGCGCCGCACGCAGGCTTGCATGACTTCCCAGATCGCCAGCAAGCCGTCGCGGATGTCGGCTTCGTCGCGCCAGACTCGTTCATTGGCGAACATCAACTGCGCAATAGTCAGTTGATGGGTCTGACATCGGCGCAACAACTCGTCGCCGCTATGGAACGGGTAGGGCAGGTCCGTGGTGTCGGCAACGATGCGATCCTCGGCGGCCTCGTCCTGATTGACCACAAAGCCGCCGCCCACCGAGTAGTAGTCGCGTGTGGCAAGCACATCGCCCTGCGCGTTGTAGGCGAAGAAGCGCATGCCGTTGGTGTGGAAAGGCAGCTTCTGCCGCTTGTTCATGATGAGATCGGATTTCTCGTTGAAGTCGATCTCATGCTGGCCTAGCAGTCGAATGCGTGCGCTTCCGCGAATGCGCGCCAGCGTGTCGGGGATTGTGTCGGGATCGATCCGGTGCGGCTCATGGCCTTCGAGACCCAGCAATACCGCCTTGTCCGTGCCGTGCCCCCGCCCGGTCAAGGCCAGCGAACCAAAGACCTCGGCACGCACCCGTGCGGTGTCCTGCAACAAGCCCTCCTCTGCCAGTCGGCGACTGACAAAACGTGCGGCAGCGCGCATTGGCCCGACGGTGTGCGAGGACGAAGGACCAATTCCGATCTTGAACAGATCGAACACGCTGACTGCCATGGGATACTCACGTGCTGCGGGGCGCGACAGTTTAATGGCACTAGGGTTCGTGCCATGTGCTGACGCAGCACGGCGCAGACGGCTTTGCAGACCGGTCGGCTTTTGCCGCGCAGGCTCCTAGATTGCTTTCGACAGGATGAAACACCGTACGCATGACCGATTTCGTGCTGTTCCAACGCGATGAGTGCCATCTCTGCGATCTCGCGCTGCGCGTTCTCGCCGCGGTTCCGCTGCCGGAGTTCGACAGTGTCTGGATCGATGGTGATCGTTCTATGGAGCAGCGGTTTGGTGATCGCGTGCCGGTATTGCAGCGCGCTGCCGATCAGGCCGAGCTGGCCTGGCCCTTTGATGTCGCGACGGTGCGGCAGTTTCTGGATAGTCCGATCAGGACGGCGCGCGCCAGCGATCCAGACGCCGCGAAAGCATCACCTTGATCACCTGCATCGCGCGAGGATCGGCGGGGCCTCGTGCATCCGGTCCCTTGCCCTTGGATTGATTGCAACGTCCGCAGGCCACGGCGAGGTTGCGCGGGTGATTGGGATCATTCTCGACGGTCGCACAGAGTTCCGAAGCCGCGCGTTTGCCGAACCATGCTTGCGGAATCACATGCTCCAGCGACCCCGCGCCCAAGGGTTCGCCATCGCTGGCGAACTGCAGGCGTGTCCGACAGTGCAGGCAGCGTGTTTCCCAGCCTCGATCCGTCCGCAGGGTCTGGTTGTCATGCTGCAGGGCGCAAAGAAACAGTCGACGCAACACCGGACGCATCGTGTTCAGTTGGTGCTGCGTTCACACGCTTGGCGCAGCGCCTCGGGCAGGGGCATCGACGCGGCCGCCACGGGGTCGGCCCACACCAGCACTACCTCGCCTTCGGCGTAAACACGGGATTCGTCCGTCGTGTCCACCAACAGGCTGCCCAGCGTCAGGCTGCTACGCCCGAGCCGCAGCAATTGCTGGCGCACGCGAACGCGCGCCGGATAGCCGATGGGGCGGCGGAAATCGAGTTTGACTGCCGCCAACACGGGGACACCGCCAGTGGACGACCAGTCGGGGATGATCCGGTTGAGCCAGACCACGCGCGCTTCTTCCAGATAGCTCAGATACATCGCGTTGTTGACGTGCTGGTTGGCATCCAGATCGCGCCAGCGTACATCGATGTCGTGTTGACTGAGGATCGTGCTCATGAGGCTCTGCGTCGACCGCGTTGCATGGGCTTGGCGTCGCCAACCGTTTCGCTTGCCAGTTCCGCGGTGGGCAGCAGCTTGGCGAGAAATCTGCCGGTATGCGATGAGGGATGACGGGCAATCTGCTCGGGTGTGCCTTGCGCGAGAATTTGTCCGCCGCGATGTCCGCCTTCAGGGCCGAGGTCGATGATCCAGTCGGCGGTTTTGATGACATCCAGATTGTGCTCGATCACGACGACCGTGTTGCCATGTTCTCGCAGGCGATGCAGCACGCCCAGCAACAGCTCGATATCGTGGAAATGCAGGCCGGTGGTGGGCTCGTCGAGGATGTAGAGCGTGTTGCCGGTGTCGCGCTTGGCCAGTTCGCGCGAGAGCTTGACACGCTGCGCCTCGCCGCCGGACAGCGTCGTCGCCTGTTGTCCGAGCTTGATGTAGGACAGACCGACGTCCATCAGCGTTTCCAGCTTGCGCGCAATGGTGGGGACGGGCTTGAAGAGTGTGAGCGCATCCTCCACCGTCATGTCCAGCACCTGGTGGATGGTGTGGCCTTTGTAGGTGATGTCCAGCGTCTCTCGGTTGTAGCGTTTGCCCTGGCAGACATCGCAGGGCACATACACATCCGGCAGGAAGTGCATCTCGACCTTGATCAGGCCATCGCCCTGGCAGGCTTCGCAGCGTCCGCCTTTGACATTGAAGCTGAAGCGGCCTGCGCTGTAGCCGCGCGCACGCGCTTCCGGTACTTGTGCGAACAACTCGCGCAGCGGTGTGAACAGGCCGGTGTAGGTCGCGGGATTGGAGCGCGGTGTGCGGCCAATCGGCGACTGATCGATGTCCACCACCTTGTCGAACATTTCCAGTCCCTGCACGTCGCGGAAGGGCTCCGGCGTGTGGCTGGCTTCGTTGAGGCGATTGGCGGCGAGTCGGAACAAGGTGTCGTTGATCAGTGTGGACTTGCCCGAGCCACTGACGCCGGTCACCGCGACGAACAATCCGGCTGGCAGTTCAAGATCGACGTGCTTCAGGTTGTTGCCGCTGGCGCCCAGTAAACGCAGCATGCGCGAGGGATTGGGTGCCTTGCGCGAGGTCGGGACTTCGATGCGCCGACGTCCGGAAAGGTAGGCGGCGGTAAGCGAACGCTCCGAGGCCAGCACCTGCGCCAGCGTGCCCTGCGCGACCACTTCGCCACCGTGCACGCCTGCGCCAGGGCCGATGTCGAGGATGTGGTCGGCAAGGCGAATCGCGTCCTCGTCATGTTCCACCACGATGACGGTATTGCCGAGATCACGCAGGCGCGTCAGGGTTGCCAGCAGGCGCTCGTTGTCACGTTGGTGCAGCCCGATGGAGGGTTCGTCCAGCACGTACATCACGCCAACCAGACCGGCGCCGATCTGGCTGGCCAGACGAATGCGCTGCGCCTCGCCGCCCGACAGCGAGTCGGCCTGGCGATCCAGCGTCAGATAGTCCAGTCCGACGTCCATCAAAAAGCGCAGGCGCTCGCGGATTTCCTTGACGATTTTGGTTGCGATTTCGCCACGCCAGCCGGGCAATTGCAGGCCCTCGAAAAACGCAGCGCAGGCATCGATCGACAAGGCATTGACGGCGGGCAGGGTGCGTTCGGCGACAAACACATGGCGCGCCGAGCGGTTCAAACGCTGACCCTCGCAGCTGGGGCAGGGTCGGTTGCTGATGTACTTCGACAACTCCTCGCGCACCATTTGCGAGTCGGTTTCGCGGTAGCGCCGTTCCAGATTGTTGACGATGCCTTCGAAGCGATGCGTGCGAACCGCCATGCGGCCTTTTTCGCCCGGATAGCTGAAGCGGATTTCCTCATCACCACTACCGAACAGCACCGCCTGTTGCACCGGCGATGACAACTGCCGCCACGCGGTATCGACCTTGAATCCGTAGTGCGTGGCCAGCGAATTGAGCATGGCGAAGTAATAGGGGTTGCGTCGGTCCCAGCCCTTGATCGCGCCTGCGGCCAGACTCAGCTCGGGATGGCCCACCACGCGGGACGGATCGAAATACTGGGTCACGCCCAGTCCATCGCAGCTTGGGCAGGCTCCCATTGGCGAATTGAACGAAAAAAGTCGTGGTTCCAGTTCGCTCAGCGAGTAGTCGCAGACCGGGCAGGAGTAACGCGAGGAGAACAGCAGCTCGTCGGCTTTCGGGTCATCCATGTTGGCGACCCGCACCAGACCGTCGCCAAGTTTGAGCGCGGTCTCGAAGGACTCGGCCAAGCGTTGCTTGAGATCCTCGCGCGGACGGAAGCGGTCGATTACAGCTTCGATGGTGTGCTTCTGCCGCAGCCCCAGCTTGGGTACCGCCTCCAGTTCGTGCATCTCACCATTGACGCGCACCCGGACCAGACCCTGGGCACGCAACTGCTCGAACACCTGCACATGCTCGCCCTTGCGTTCGCGCACCACCGGCGCCAGAAGCATGTAACGCGCGCTGTCGGGCAGGGTCAGCACCGCGTCGACCATCTGGCTGACCGTCTGTGCTTCCAGCGGATGACCGTGGTCGGGGCAGCGTGGCGTACCGACGCGGGCGAATAGCAGGCGCAGATAGTCGTGAATCTCGGTGATGGTGCCGACCGTCGAACGCGGGTTGTGCGAGGTCGATTTCTGTTCGATGGAGATGGCCGGCGACAGGCCTTCGATGTGTTCAACATCGGGCTTCTCCATCATCGACAGGAATTGCCGCGCATAAGACGACAAGGATTCGACGTAGCGCCGCTGCCCTTCCGCGTAGATGGTGTCGAAGGCCAGCGACGACTTGCCCGAGCCGGACAGGCCGGTGATGACGATCAGCCGATCACGGGGCAGCTCGATGTCGAGGTTCTTGAGGTTGTGCGTGCGCGCACCACGGATGCGGATCGTTTCCATGGTCTGAATCGAAGCAAAGGGCACCCAGTGTAAGGTGTCGCGGTAGCCTGATCGTCACGGCGACGCGATGGTGAAAGTTTGACCAGAATCCACAGATCGCCTACCATGCGCGGTCTGTTTTGGCCGTCTTGCGTCCAACGCCCCGTGGCGTGGCGTGAGAAGCTGTCCCGGATTCGGGCAAGTGGCTGCCAGTGCAGGAAAAATAACTACAGAGGAATTCGCAGATGTACGCAGTCATCGTTACCGGCGGTAAGCAGTACCGCGTCATGCAGGGTGAAACCCTGCGCGTTGAAAAGCTGGATGTGGCCGAAGGCAGCTCGATCGATCTGGATCAGGTGCTGCTCGTGGGTGAAGGCGACGGTGTGACCGTCGGTACCCCGCTGGTCGCTGGTGCCAAGGTCACCGCTACGGTCAAGGCGCATGGCCGGGCCGACAAGGTTCACATCATCAAGTTCCGTCGCCGCAAGCATTTCCGCAAGCAGCAGGGACATCGTCAGCATTACACCGAAATCGAGATCACCGGCATCGCCGGTGGCAGCAAGTAAGGAGCACACGTCATGGCACATAAAAAGGCAGGCGGCAGCACCCGTAACGGCCGCGACTCCAATCCGAAGTACCTCGGCGTGAAGGTCTACGGCGGTCAGGCCATCGAAGCCGGCAACATCATCATCCGTCAGCGCGGCACCCAGTTCCATCCGGGCGCCGGTGTTGGTCTGGGTCGCGATCACACCCTGTTCGCGCTGAAGGACGGTGTCGTCAATTTTGCCGTCAAGGGCCCGAAGAGCCGCCGTACCGTCAGCGTCATCGCTGCCGAGTAAGCGCGCAACGCATCGAACTGAAAACCCCGCTTCGGCGGGGTTTTTTGTGGGTCACATTCCCGTTCACTCCTGCCATACGCCACACTGCCCACGTCGGGTCAATACGGAATCTCCATGTCCTTGCGCAGTGATCTTGCCCGCTACGGTTTCGAATCGAATGCGGACTATGGTTTTGCCTTGCAATGTGTCCTCGATGCGGAGGTCGCGCATGTGCGATGCCTGCACGTGGACGGCAGTGCGGGGCGGCGCAAGACGGCGTTCGCCAATGCCTTGGGCCTGGCCTTGGCGTATCCACGCGTGTGCTACCACGATTTCACCGTGCCCGAGCCGCCGAGAGTGATGGTCGAGGTGGCGGCCGAGGATGGTGCGAGCGGTGTGGCAGAGCCACAGTTATCCGCCTTCGAGCGGGTGATCACCGAGGCCTGTGCCTATTCCGAGGCGGATCGCTGCCTGTTGATTCTGGACCAGTTGCAGGCGGCGGGGTTTGCCGACCAGATGCGTTTGACCGGATTCCTGCGCTCCGCGGAATGGCACAGTCAGGCAGGCACCGTGATCGCGCACCGTGGCAATCTGCTGGTGCTGTTGATCTGCGAGGGCGTGCTGTATCACTCGCTGGCCAAGTTGTGTTTCCGGGTCTGGACCGATGCGGAAACCGCAATGCCCGACTATCGTCCCGAGGACTACGGTTGGCCGTCCGACGCACAAGCGGTGTTTTCGGCTCTGGCTAGACTGTTTGCGGGTTTGCCTTTCAGCCCGACGCCCAGCGAGTTCGGTGCCGTGCTGGACGATCTTGCCCATCGTGTGCATGGCGAGGAACAGCTCCGGCAAAGCCTGTTCGGACGTTGCGAGGGTCTGGCCAGGTCGGCGTTGTTGGCCGAAGCCGTGCAGCCGCTGGTTTCGGATGTTCTCGACCAACTGCAGACATGGCGCGGCGTCGATCACATCGAGTTGTAGCGTCCGCGTCGATCGACGGGTGGGTCGGGTAGCACACCTAATGTGCTATGGCGTTGGCGCGTCGTCGCTGATCGCGGCGCGCAGTTGGGCCAGACTCATGGGCTTGCGCAGGAACACCGAAAAGCCCGCCGCCAAGGCGCGTTGTTCGGTATCCGCTTCCGCGCGCGCGGTGAGCGCGATCAGTCGCATGTTTGGGCGTTGCTTGCGCAGCATGCCCGCCAGCGTAAGCCCATCAATGCCCGGCAGGTCCAGGTCCAGCACGGCCTGCGAATAGTCGCGTTGCGCGATCAGGCTGAGTGCGCGCAATGCGTGTTCGGCGTGATCCACCTCGTGGCCCATCTGGCGCAGCAAGCCACCGACGGCCGCGGCGACGTCGGCTTCGTCTTCCACCAGCAGCAGCGTTTGTGCGGTCGTTTCGCCGTGTTCCACGGGCGCGGGCGCGACGGGCTGATTCGCCTTTGTCACGTCCGTCGGCAGGGTCAATGTAAACGTGCTGCCTTGTCCGACCGTGCTGGTTGCGCGAACCTCGCCCTGCATCGCTTCCGCCAGCTGACGACTGATCAGCAGGCCGAGGCCGCTTCCGCCAAACTGCTGGGCGGTCCGACCGCCATGTGCCTGCTCGAATGGCTGAAACAGGCGCGCCAGCGTTTCCGCATCCATGCCGGGGCCACTGTCGCGCACCTCAAAGCGCAATGACACCCGGTCACCGTCCATCGCCTGCGTCTCCGCCCGCAGTCGTACCTCGCCGGTCGCGGTGAACTTGATGGCATTGCCGGTGAGGTTGAGCAGAATCTGCTGCAGGCGCAGCGGATCGACCAAGACCCAGCACGGCAGCGCGGCATCCATGTCGAGTGCGAAGTGCAGTCCCTTGCGCTGTGCCGGTGCACTCTGCAACTCGGCGACATCGCGCAGCAGCTGATGCAGATCGGTGGGCTGCGGTTCGATCTGCAGTTTGCCCGCGTCGATACGGGCGATGTCCAGCGACTCATTGAGCAGCCGCAACATCATTTGCCCACTGCGGCGCACGGCCTCGGCCTGCTGGCGTTGCGCTGGCAACAGCTCGCTGTGCAGCAGCAGTTCGTTCATGCCCAACAGTCCGGTCATGGGCGTGCGGATCTCGTGACCCAGCGTTGACAGAAAACGACCCTTGGCGCGGGATGCCTGCTCCGCCAGTTGCCGGGCCTGTTCCGCCATTGCCAGTTGATGACGTTCGGCGAGGCGGAAACGCCAGGCTCGCAGCAACAGCCCGCCGATCAACGACAGACACAGCAGGTAAGCGAATTTGGCTGGCAGGCTCAGCCACCACACGGCGGGCATCCGGATTTGCGTTTGCAAGGGCGCCGTCCACTGTCCCTCTGCGTTGGTGGCGGCGACTTCCAGCAGATATTCGCCTACCGGCAGTGACGGATAGCTGCGCTCGGGGATATTGCCGGTCTCCACCCAGCCCGCATCGATGCCCTGCAAACGGAAGCGGTATCGATTGGCGCTGGGATCGGCAAACGACAGCAGGCGAACCGCGATGCGCAGATCGGTGTCGGCAGCGCGGAGGTCAATCGATCGACCTGGGCTGAGCGCACTTCGGCTGCCCTCGCGTGCGACCGATAGGTATTCCCACTGCAGCGAGGATGTGGCCTGGTTGGATTGCAGGCGCTGCGGATCAAAGGCGATTACGCCTTCCAGGGTCGAGGCAATCAGTCTCCCGTCGTGGAGAGCCAGTGGCGGTCGCTTGTAGAACTCGGCACTAGGTAGTCCATCGCGCTGTGAGAAGACTCGCAACTCCGCGGCTTGTTTTTCGCGTGCTGGTCGATAGCGGTACAGGCCCCGCGCCGTCGTCAGCCAGACATCACCGAGCGAATCGACACTGACCCCGCCGGACTCGACTGGGGGTAGCCCGGAGCGTCCATCCAGCCTTTCCAAAAGCTGCATCACGTCACCTGAGATACGGTAGTGCTCCAATCCTTCCATGCGATGAAGCCAAAGATGTTCGTCGTGCAGGTCGAAGCCGTAAATCCTGCCTTCGGGACTACCTGCGGGCTTTTCGAACGCGTCGGAACCCGGTTTTCTTCTCCGCAATCCTGTAGCGCCTGACCACCATAAAGTCATGTCATCGGTCAGCAGCAATTGTTCTGTGTCGACGCTATCGAGGCCTGCCTCACCCTCGGTGATGGTTTCAAGCACGGCACCATTTAAACCGCGCCGCTGCAAACCACCGCCCTGGGCTGACAGCCAGAAGCTGTCGCCCGCATCGACAAGTTGATCGACGTAGCCGTTGGGGAGCGGTATCGCGTCCGATGTGCCGAAGGATTGGAATTCCCCGCTGTGCTCGTCATATCGCATGAGCCCAGTACGATGTCCTATCCAGATCGCACCGTCTCGCGTCTGCAGTACCGACAGTGGCCGGTCATGAGGCAATGCGCCGGGTTCGCCAAGTACTGCACGAACCTCACCGCTGCGAAGATCGATATGGCTGAGTATGGCGGGGAGACTGACTACCCAGACACCGCCGTCTTGCGCTGGTGCGAGCCCCTTGGGCTCTGCGCTTTCAAAGCTCGGTGAGGACGTTTGAAAAACGCTGAAGTTGCGCCAGCTTGGCGACAGTCGGCTCAGCCCGCGTTCTAAGGTGGCGATCCATAGCCCTCCCTCGTGATCTTCAATTACGGCATTGACGGCATTGCCTGACAGTGCCCGCTTCTTGTTTGCCGAGCCCCGATAGTGATGCCACATGCTGGAACTGTCCCGATGAAACAGCCCATTTCTTGTGCCAAGCCAGAGTGTTCCCCGGTCATCTTCCAACAGCGCGGTCACCGCTTGCGTGCCTGCCCCTGAGGAGACCTCGGAGGTTTCGCCTGTGTTGTCCATCAGGAACAGCCCAGCGCGAGTCCCGATGTGAGTTCCTGCACCCGATGGCGAGCCAGTTAGTTGGATTACGAAATTTGCTGCGGGAGATGAGCTGATCGGTAAGCGCGCAAGCGACTGATCGGTCAGTTTCGCCAAGCCACTGGACGTGCCGACAACCAAAGCACCGCCCGCATCCCATGCAAGTGAGAGGATATTGTCATCAGGGAGACTGTTTTCATCAGCATCATCGTGTGTGAGGCGATGCAGTGTCGGGCTGCCGGGGAGCCAGTGATGCAAGCCACTTCCGAATCCCCCGAACCAAAGTGCGCCGTGGACATCAGACGTGATCGTCCATACATCGGGTGCCGAGAAGTTTTTCAGATTTGTCTCGTTGTAATGATCGAAATGACTGCTCAACGCGTCGTCAAGTACGCTCAAGCCGCCACCCTCACAGGCCACCCATAACCGTTGACTGGCATCGACGTGGAGGGCTTGCACGACGTTCGACGGCAGCGACGCGGGGTCTCCGGGATCGTGGCGATAAACCTTGAAGCCGACGCCGTCGTAGCGCGCCAGTCCGTCCGCCGTGCCGATCCACAGATAGCCCCTGCCGTCTTGCGCCAGCGCGTACACCGTGCTGGACGGCAGGCCATGCTCGGGGCCGAAGTGTTCGAACTGCGGGGTTTCCGGGAGTCGCCGGGCCGACGGTTCGGCCAGCGCGGAGGTCGCGCCCAACACGCATAGCACCAGCACCGCGATCAGCATTCGCGACCACAAAGCCAGCCGTTCGCGTGACCCACATGGAGCCGAGGGCAAGTCGATGGATGACGTCGCTGATCGGTATGCTGCGTGCGTGTTCATGGAGGTTCTGCGCAGTCCGTGTTGATACGATCCTGCCACAGTGAGCGCCGTGCGCAATCCGCGTGCGGCGATGGAACGAAGGAATCCGATGTCGATGAGCGGCCTGATCATTCGTCGCGTGCTTGCTGCACTGCTGTTGCTGGTCGGCGCGATGGCGCTCTACTGGTGGCTGCAGGTGGGGCGCGAGGCGGTGCTGTGGTGGCAGGAATTGCAGGCGTTGCCGGGCTGGCTGCGCTGGGCGTTGCTGCTGCCCGTTGCGGCGGGACTTGGATTCGGACTGTGGCTGCTTTGGCAGTTGCTCAGACCGGGCGTACGCCGGAAGCGAGCGGTACAGACGCTGGATCGCGGACTGATCGACGCGCGAATCACGCAACTGGATGCCCGTGGATCGGACACGCTCGCGCTGCGTGAGGAACTGCGGCAACTGGAGTTTCGCGAGGCGGACCGACGACTGTATGTCGCGATCTATGGCGATATTTCCAGTGGAAAGACCAGTCTGCTCCGCGCCATGCAGCCCGCTGCGGAGGGCGAAATCGATGTGCGCGGCGGGTCGACCGACACGGTGTCGCATCACGAGATCGTGCTGGGTTCGCAGCGGGTCGTACTGGCCGACGTGCCGGGTCAACAACAGGTTGACGGTGCGCTTCACGCGCAGATGGCCGAGGCCGAAGCCGCCCGGGCGCATGTGCTGGTGTATGTCGCCGATGCGGATCTCACCCGCTCGCAGGATGCCGATTTGCGGGCTTTGTCCCGATTTGATCGTCCGGTTTTGTTGGTGCTGAACAAGCAGGACCGCTACGCCGACACCGAGCGCACAACCCTTCTGACGCACTGGCGCACCCGCTACTCGCCGCTGGGGATCGAGGTGCTGGCGGTCAGCGCAGGGTTTGTCGAGGCGCTGCGAAAGGAATGGCCGGATGGGCGATACGAAACCGTGCAGCGCCAGCAGCCCGCGCAAATCGAAGCGTTGCAGCAGGCCTTGCTGTCCATCGCGGGCGAAGGTCCTCAGGTGTTCGAGGCGGGTCGTCAAAAGGCGACACTGAGCCAGCTGGAGCGGCAACTGTCGGCACAGGAGCAGGCCGTGCAAGCCGCGGAAGTGGATCGCATCGTCACGCGTTACACGCGGCGCGCCATCGTGGCCGCGCTGGCCAGCGTGGCTCCGGGTACGGATTTGCTTCTGCAGGGCGCGTTGGCCACCGCGATGGCGCGCGAGCTGGCGGCGCTGTACCGATTGCGAATGCGCGATCTGGATCTGGACGCCATGGTTTCCCAGGCCAGCAAGGTGGTCAGGACGCGTACCGGGATCGTATTGGCGATTGCGGGCAATGCGCTGAAAGCCTTTCCCGGGCTGGGCACGCTGGGTGGTGGTGTGACCCACGCCGTTGCCTACGGATTGATCTTCGACAGTTTGGGGCGAGCCATGGCGAACGCGTTTTCGGATGCAGGCGATCTGGATCGGAACGCGACCTTGGCCGCATTCGAGGCGGCGCTGCACGCGGACGCGGCACCTCGGATTCAACGCGTTGCGGCCCTGGCGCAACAACTCCTTGGCGATGCATCGGGGCGTCCTGGCGCGGCTTCGGAAGATCGGCCATGAAGACGTTCTGTTTCCGCCTGTTCGGAGTCTGCGCCGTCGCCGCGCTGGGCAACGTCACCCAAGCGGAAGAGCCGATCCACTGGCGAATCGATCCAGTCCATTCGCGGCTGGTCCTGAAGGTGTCGCATGCCGGGTTTTCAGAGTCGATAGCCACACTGTCGTCGCTGTCTGGCGAACTGCAGTTCGATCCCGAGGATTGGTCCTCGGCGCAGGTTGAGGCGGAGATCCCGTTGCGGACGCTGGATTTTGGCGACGCCGATTGGAATCGCCGCATGGCGCGTGACGACTTCTTTGCCGTGAACAGTCATCCGCAGGCCCGCTTCGTCTCGACGCGGATCGTCGAACACGATGCGCTGCGCGCCGAGGTTCATGGCGTATTGCATTTTCGGGGACAGCAAACACCCGTGGTGTTGACGGTGCAGCGCAATGCGCTGGGGCGCAAGTTGCCGTGGATTGCCCGAAAGCGGGTGGGCTTCTCCGCCCAGGCGGTCCTGCAGCGCCGCGAATTGGGGGTGGATCGCTATCCGGGCGTGATTGGCGACGAGGTGCGCGTGGAGTTGCAGATCGAGGCGGAGCGATCACGCGACGGATTGCGCGACTGATCGCTCCGTCCTCCGTTTCACCTTGCCATCATTGCTCGTCGCCAGCACGACTGGCGGCACGCGCCGCGCCGCGTGCGGGTGAATCACCACGGGAAACCGGGCTGCTCGTGCGCGCGGGTTCGCTACGGAAGACCGGCTCTGCGCGTGGCGCCTCCATGCGAGGACTTGGCGAGCGCATCGGTGCGGCGTCTTGCGCGCCGCGGCCTGAGGAGCGCGTTGCGCCGCCGCTGGATTCACCCGCGCCGCCGAATGGCGACACAGGCGAATCCTGCCGGAACTGGCTGCGTTCCATTTGTGCAGAACGTCCAGGCGAAGCGCGTCGTGGTGAGGCTTGCGGCAGATCGAACGACTCGGCGGGTCGCGCTCGCGTGTCGCTGCCGACGCGAGAACGCGTCACCGGTGCCGACAAATACGGCGACCGTTGTTGGGGTGCCGCTTCGCGTGTTGCGGGCCTCGAAATCGCCGATGCGGGCGACGCGACGCGCGCGGGCGGAGTGGAAAAGCCGTTGCTCTGAGCAGGGCGAGCGGTGTTGCGGTCGATTGGCGAATATCCACCGTAGCTGGCTGCGCGCGAGGGCCGGACGTTTCCGGCGGCGTCGTCGCGTTGTTCGGCAGTGCCGGCGGTGATTTCGTAGCGCGAAGCCCGTGGTGCCGAACTTCCTTGGGCGTACCAGTTCAAGCGCTCGGCTTCGTTGCGGGCGTGACCGAATCGTGGCGCGGAAGTGGTTGCGACGCCGTGTCGGCCACGGTGCCAATCCCAAGCGTAGTAGTTGTCCGCCCAGCTGTATCGATAGGGTGCATACCAGTGCCAGTAGCCCGAGTACGGATGCCAGCCGGAACCCCAACCGATGTGGAAATAGTCGCGTGGAAAGTAGGTGATGCCGTAGTAGAAACCGGGATACCAGTAGCTATCCCAATACAGGCGATGGATCGGCCAGAACACGCTGTAGTAAGCGGAGTGACGCCAGGGATCTTCGCTGGCGTAGTAGTCGCCATAGCCATTGCCGGCGCCGACGTAGTAGGTCTCGTCGTCGACGTAGCGGACTTCACGGCCGTCATCGTAGGTGTAGGTGGGATAGGTCACGCAGCCGGACAGCAGCAGGGCAGCGCAACACGCAACAATCCAACGCAACATGACTCGTCTCCTCGCGATCACAGTGTCCCGGCGTGCGCGGCGATCCGGCACGTCAGGACACTATCGCGCAAAGCATGCCGCAGGTTGACGTCGCCGTCATGCCTTGGTTGTCGTCAATTCAGTCGCTCATTCGAAGCCGTTACTGAACAGCGAAGTGGGCAGCCTGAGTCCGACGAGGATGAGTCGGTCGCGTCATTGACGGGGAGCCTGTTGGACCGGAACGGAGATCGGCTGCAAATCCGGCTGAACGGTCCATTTTTTGCCGCTTCCTTGGGCAATGGTTCAACTATTGCCCTGCGAAACCGGCAAAAACTGTCCTCGCCCAGACGAATTTTCGCTTCGATTCTTCAAGTCCGACAGGCTCCTAGCCGAACGTTCGCTTTGATCGTTCAAGCCCGCTGATCTGCGCCATGTACTACCAGCATTTGACGTCGGCGCGAACAGCGTCAGTTGCTGCGGCGCTGTTCGCGATTCAGGGAGAGGCGTTCCGCTCGGTCATGGTCGACAAGGATGGTGGGCCCACAAGGATTCGAACCTTGAACCAAAGGATTATGAGTCCTCTGCTCTAACCGTTGAGCTATAGGCCCGTGACCGGATTGTAGTGCCTACCCGCGCGGCGCGGCGCGCCATCGGCGGGATACAAAAAAGCCCGCTTTTGGCGGGCTTTCCGTGTGGTTCGCTTTCTGACCGAACCACCAATTGGCTGGGAGACTAGGATTCGAACCTAGATAGGCAGAGTCAGAGTCTGCAGTCCTACCGTTAGACGATCTCCCAACAACTGGGACCGCCGCCTGGCGCTCTGGCGAATTAACGCTTCGAGAACTGGGTGGCGCGGCGGGCTTTGTGCAAGCCGACCTTTTTACGTTCGACTTCACGGGCATCACGGGTCATGAACCCGGCGCGACGCAAAGGCGACTTCAACGCTTCATCGTATTCCACCAGCGCACGGGCAATGCCGAGGCGGATCGCGCCAGCCTGACCGGTCGTGCCACCACCTGCGACGGTGACGTTGATGTCGAACTTGTCGGTCATTTCGATCAGCTCAAGCGGCTGACGCACGATCATGCGTGCCGTTTCGCGACCAAAGAACACGTCCAGCGGGCGTTCGTTCACGGTGATGTTGCCGCTGCCGTTGCGCACGAAGACGCGGGCGGTGGAGGACTTGCGACGGCCGGTGCCGTAGTTCTGCTGAATTGCCATGAGCTGTGTCCTGTGGCCTTAGAAGTCCAGCGCCTGCGGCTGCTGGGCGGTGTGCGGATGCTCGGAGCCCTTGTAGACCTTCAGCTTGCGGAACATCTGACGGCCCAGCGAGTTCTTCGGCAACATGCCCTTGACGCCAATTTCGATGGCGCGCTCGGGATGACGCTCCAATGCCTGACCCAAGGTTTCGGACTTCAGGTTACCGACGTAGCCGGTGAACCGGTGATACATCTTGTCCTGCAGCTTGTTGCCGGTGACGGCAATTTTCTCGGCATTGATGATGACGATGTAATCACCAGTGTCCACATGCGGTGTGAACACGGGCTTGTGCTTGCCGCGCAGGCGGCTGGCAACTTCGGAGCAAAGACGGCCAAGGGTCTTGCCGTTTGCGTCGACCAGGAACCAGTCGCGCTTGACGGTCTCCGCTTTGGCGCTGAAGGTCTTCATGAGAGCTCCCAATGGGAATGCGTGAACGAAAGACTGCGAAGGATAGCGGTGGAAAAGGGAACGCGCAAGAGTCTGACATGCAGGATGCCACTTGGCCGAGCCCGGATGGCAGACCTTCGCTCAAGGTGCGGTGCCCCTCTGCTATGGTTTAAATCGATGTGAAGCCGCCGCCGAGCGGCGTTGTCCCCTGACTGCCAGGATGCGTCCGGATGATCAGCCAGCCCGCCGCCGTCGATGACCTCCGAGGCGAAATTCTGGCGCTCGCGGACGCCTGTGTCCTGTGCGGACAGTGTTTGCCGGTCTGTCCAACCTATGGATTGGACCAGCGCGAGGCCGAGTCACCGCGCGGCCGAATCATGCTGATGCAGCAATTGGCTGCCCAGCCCGAGGCGGATCGGTACGCCGATTCGGATGCGCTGGATCATTGCCTGTCCTGCGGACGATGCGAGGCGATGTGTCCTGCCAAGGTTCGCTTCGGTCGGCTCATGGATTTGAGTCGACAGTTGCGGCGTCCTCGACGCTCCGCATCATGGACGATGCGAGGCTTGCTTTTCATTGTCGCTCGTCCAGTCCTGCTGGCATGGCTTCTTCGCTTGGCGCGCTGGCCCGCAAGGTGGTTGCCAGGTCGATGGATGCGTCTGCTTACTGCGGTGCAGGCACCCATTGCCGTTCCCGAGCCCGTTGCGGTCACGGACAGACGTCCTGCGGTGATTCTGTTTGAGGGCTGTGTCGAACGGCACGCAGAGGCCGCTGCCTTCGTGGCGCTGCGGCGAATTCTTGACCGTTTGGGCTGGCAGGTCATCAACATGCCGATGCAAGGCTGCTGTGGTGCGCTGGCGCGGCATGCGGGCGAGGCGCTTGACGCAGATCGGCTCGCGCAGTCCAACCAGCGCGCGTTGGCGGCGTCGGTGGCGAGTGCGCCAGTGTCCCCGAGCTTCGTGCTGACGCTGAGCACGGGGTGCCACAAGGAAGTAGAGGACGCACTCGGCAAGCAAGTGCCGGTGCTTGAGGCGATGGCGTTCCTGCTTGCGCATACGCCACTGCGTGCGTGGCCATTCCGCCCGAGCGACATCGATGTGGTCGTGCATTCTCCATGTACCGCTCGGCCAAACTCCGACCGTCGGCAATTCGCGGCAGAAGAGATGTTGCGCCTGCTGCCGGGGATTCGCCTGCACCGCATAGCGCCGCAGGGATGCTGTGGCGCTGCGGGAGCGCACATGCTGCAGTTTCCTCAGCGTGCCGAACAACTGGCGGCTCCGGTGCTGGAAGAGTTCTCTTCGCGCCCCCAGGCACGGTGGTGTACCAGCAATGTGGGCTGCCATCTGCATCTGCAGTCGCTGGCGGGCGCAAAGGCGCGGCCAATGCAACATCCGTTGGTGTTGATTGATGAGGCGATGTGATGCCATTTGAAAGACGCTTCTCGCCCTTCGACCGCATCCTGATGGAGGTCGATCACGCCCTGCGAACCAGTCTGGCGCTAGCGCCGCCGCCGATCCGCCCAAGTCCCGCATCGAGCCATGTTGCGCCAGCGCTATCTGAAACGGATCGCCGCCATGTTGTTGGACTGATGCGAATCAATCACAGCGGTGAGGTCTGTGCGCAGGCCTTGTATCTGGGCCAGGCGGCCGTGGCAACGACTCCGCAGTTGCGCGCGCATTTGCGGCATGCGGCGATAGAGGAAGCCGACCATCTGGCCTGGTGCGCCCAGCGGCTTGAGACCCTGCACAGCATGCCCAGTCTGTTCAATCCGTTCTGGTATCTCGGGAGTTACGCCATCGGCGTGGTGGCCGGGTTGGCGGGCGATGGCTACAACCTCGGCTTTATTGTCGAAACCGAGCGCCAAGTGGAGGCGCATCTGAAGGATCATCTGACATCTCTGCCCGAGGAAGACACCGCGAGTCGCGCGATCCTTGCCGAAATGATGGCCGATGAGGCGCGGCACGCCGAACAGGCGGATGCCGCGGGTGCGAGGGTCTTGCCGCGCCCTGTTCCCGACCTCATGGCAGCTTGTAGTCAGGTGATGAAGCGGGTGGCCTACCGGATCTGACCCCGTTCACTGGGATCGAACAGGCCATGCCGTTGATTCGAGAAATGTTCGTGAGGCTTGCGATCTTGCGTGCTTTCGTTCGAAAGTGAGTGCGCTTAACGCCCCTGCCGAAACCCGTCCATGACGCACTCGGCACGGACTCTCAGCGCTTTCGACCAGTTCGAACGGGAGTCGTCAATGAAGTGGATTGTGGTCGTCGTGCTGGCGGTGCTGGGCGGCATGCTGGGTGATGCCAGTCGCGTGATGCTTGGTCTGTTGGGCGGTGCGGGACTCGGTTGGGCGCTTGGTAGCGTGCTTGAGCTGCGCGCCAAGGTGGACGCCCTGGAGCGCCAGTTGCGTTGCCAGGAGGCGGGCTTGCCGAAGCGTCATCTCGCTGAGTCGACGGTGTCGTCTCGACCGACTGCGTTGGAACCGGCGGTTGCGGAGTCGGCAACCGTTGCCAGCGTCACTGCGGAACCAGCGGTCCGGCCGGGGCCACCACCGGTGCCCGAATGGGCCAAACCGAAGCCCGCGACAGTCGCCGTCGAGGCGTCGACGACGCCTGTCAATGCGGCTGAGGTCGAGCCGCCGCAATCATGGGTCGCACCGCCAATTGCACCGTCTCTGCCGGATCGCTTGGTGAAAGCGCTGATCGGCTGGTTCACCGAGGGCAACTTGCCGGTCAAGTTGGGCGTGCTGGTGCTGTTTGCCGGTGTCGCGGCGGCGCTGAAGTACGCGGCCGATCAAGGCTATTTCACGGTATCGATCGAGGCGCGATTGACGAGCATTGCCTTCGCGGCAATCGGTGGTCTGTGGTTTGGCTTCCGGCAACGCGAATCGCGCCCGGCATTCGGTTTGAGCCTGCAGGGTGGGGCGTTGGGTGTCCTGTTGCTGACGGTGTTTGCGGCGTTCCGCTACTACGCGCTGATTCCTGCGCCACTGGCCTTGGGACTGGTGGTTCTGCTGGTGGCTGGAAGCGCGCTTCTGGCCTTGCTGCAGAATGCCGCCGTGCTGGCCTGGCTGGGCTTTCTTGGCGGCTATTTGGCGCCGGTCCTGATCAGTACCGGATCGGGCAATGCGGTGGCTCTGTTCAGCTACTACGCGGTGCTCAATGCGGCGGTGTTTGCGGTTGCCTGGCGGCGCAACTGGCACGCGCTGAATCTGCTGGGCTTCGTGTTTACCTTTGGTATCGGCGCGTTGTGGGGACGGCAGTATTACCGGCCGGAACTGTTCGCGAGTATTGAGCCGTTCCTGTTGCTGTTCAGTGCCTTCTATCTGTTCATTCCGGTGCTGACGTCCCTGCGAGCCCCCGCCGATGGCCGCAGCGTCAGCACGAGTCTGACCTTTGGGCTGCCCTTGCTGGCGTTTCCGTTGCAGGCCGCGCTGTTGGACGGCGAGCGCATGCCACTGGCTTTCAGTGCGCTGGTGGCCGCTGTCATTTACGCGCTGTTGGCGGTCTGGCTGATCAAACGCAGCGCCGCCCGATTGCTGGGGCAGAGTTTTGCCGTGCTTGCCCTGGGTTTTGCGACCCTGTCGATTCCGCTCGCCTTCTCCGCCGAACAGACCGCCATGGCCTGGGCGCTGGAAGGCGTGGCGGCGATATGGTTAGGCCTGCGCCAGGATCGCCGCTGGCCGCAGATCGCAGGTTGGGCGCTGCAGGCGCTGGCGGGGGCGAGTTTCTTTTTCGGGCAGGAGGTCTGGCTTGGGCTGGAAACGGGAGCGCTCGCACGTCTCGGTATCGCCACGTCGATCAGTCTGGCCTTGCTGGCGCTGACTGCATTGGTTACGGCATTGCTTTACGAGCGGCATGCGCCGCAACGCATCACGATCTGGCCATGGTTTCTCGTGGGCTTGGCTTGGTGGCATGTGCTCGGAATCCACGAAGCGGAACGGCTTTCGCTGCATGGATCGTGGGTGCTTGGCTGGCTACTGTTCGCTTCGATCAGCATCGCCTTGGCGGCGCTGCTGCGTCGCAGCCTGAATTGGCCGCGCCTGAGTTGGGCCATGCTGGCGCTGTGGCTACCTGCGCCTTTACTGGTTCCGTTGACGGCCTGGGACCTGCGCTCCCCGTTGGCGGATCTCGGTGGTCTTGCCTGGTTGGCATGGGGATTGTCGAGTTCGTTCGGTTTGTCGCGGCTGCGTGCGCCCGCCGCGCGACTTACTGGCTTGGCGCACATTCTGGTCTTGAGCACGATCGTTCTGCTGTTCGCGTTTGAGTTTGCGATCCGCCTGGATCGCGATGCAGAGCTGGGTGATGCCTGGGTGATCGTCGCCACCATCGCTCCGCTGTTGCTGCTCAGTTGGGGCCTTTGGCGCAGGCCGCAATGGTTTGCTTGGCCATTGCAGGAGCACTTCATACGCTACGCACGCTACTGGCACGGGCTTGCCTGTGCCGGGATTCTGTTTGCCCTGTGTGTGATCTGGATGTTGCCTGGCAGCACCGCGCCTTTGTCCTACCTCCCGGTGTTGAATCCACTGGACCTGACGCAGGGTCTGATTCTTCTCGCACTCTGGCGCGCGTGGACGGGACTGGGGCGAGGCGCGAAGGTGGTTTTGGCGAGCGCCGCGTTCGTTTCGCTGACGCAATCCACCTTGCGCGCGGTGTATCACTGGAGTGGCGCGGTGTGGGGGCCGAGTCTGCTCGATACAGCCAGCGCGCAGGCGGCCTTGACTGTGGTCTGGTGTTTGCTGGGCGTGACGGCGTGGGTCGCGGGCTCGCGCCTCCAGCGCTACGCGTTGTGGTTGCCGGGCGCGATTCTGATGGGCGTGGTGCTGCTGAAGATGCTGCTGGTCGACCGCCACTATCTGGGCGATCTGGCGGGCGTGATTGCGGTGTTGACGGTGGGCCTTCTGCTGGTGGGTGTCGGCTACATTGCCCCCTCTCCTCCGCGACGGATCAGCGAGGAGTCGGTGCCATGAGGCGAAAACTTTCCACGCAGGCGTTTTGGCTGGTACTGCTGGTGACGCTGAGCGATTTCGGGTTGGCGGCCGAGTTCGCCTGGCAGCGCGCGGTGAGCGTGCCGGCCGGTGGTTCCGGCCTGTATCGCCTGGCGCTGGATGAGCAGGCCTACCGACGTCTATATCAGAACGATCTGAGCGATGTGGCGCTGTTCGACGGCCTCGGTCAACCCTTGCCTTTGGCCGTTCTGCGCGCGCCATTGTCTGCATCGCCGATGCCCGCCTGGCGAGAGATCGATTGGTTCATCCTGCCTAACAGCGCGACGCCCGAATCGGATTTGGACGTGAGCGTGTTTGTCGAGCGCACGGACGATGGACGACTGCGCCGTCTGGAAACGCGTTTGCAAGGTGCATCGACGGTCACCGATGCGCCGACGTCAGCGCCCGGTGGAGATTGGTTGCTTGATCTGGGCGAACACGCCGAGGCGACGGCGGTGCGCGTGTCGATGCCGGAGACGCTGGAATTCGATTGGCGTTTGCGCGTCCACGGCAGCGATGATCTCGTGCATTGGCGCTGGTTGACTGATGCCGGACTGTTGCGTTTGAAGCGCGATGGACTGCGCCTGGAGCAAATGCGCGTGAGTTTGCCGTTGGCACCGCCGCGCTATCTGCGCCTGCAGCGCGCGGATCGTGAGCCATTGCCCGAGCCCTTGAAGGTCGAGGCAGAACACTGCGTTTGTGCCGGCGACCAGATTGCGCAAACGCATGCCCTTGCGCCTCGATCGGTGGACGCCAAGGACGTGTTGGCGGGGCAATTCGAGTACGTCTCGGCAGGGCCGTTTCCGGCCGATGCCATCGTGCTGGATCTGCAGGGTAGTGCGGACTTGGCGACGGTCCGGGTGTTCAGTCGTGCAGGATCCGGCAGCGAGTGGCGTTGGCGAGGCGAGGGCACGGTTTTCGAGCTGGGAGCCGCCTCGGATACGCGCGTGGCGATTCAGCAGGGCGCTCGGGATCGCGAGTGGCGCATCGAGACGATGCCACCGCTAATGCGCGCGCCAGGTCTGCGTCTGAGTTACGTGCCCGATCAGTATTTGCTGATGCCGGGTGCCAATGCGGAGGTGATGCTGGCCATCGGCAGCGCGGAAGCGCGGCTTTCCGAGTACCCGCTGGATGTGGCGCTGGCGGAAGTGCGAGCGCGCGAGGGCAAAGACTGGTTGCCCCCCATGCTGCCGCTGGGGGATGAATCGATTCGCGCGGGTGAGGCGGCGCTGCGGCCGGTCGATCCGCCGCTGCCATGGAAACGGTGGTTGCTGTGGGGTGTGCTGGGGGTCGGCGCGGTGAGTGTGTTGCTGATGGTGCGCCAACTGTTGCGCGTCGACGGCGAGGCGCCCAAGACCTGAAGGACGAAGGGCGCGAAGTCACCTTCGCGCCCTTCTGGTGCCGTCTTGCCTTGGTCTCGGGTCAGTCGAGATTGCGGCCGTGGAAGAGTTCTTCGATCTCGCGCTTCAGTTGCGCCTCGATGCGTAGCCGTTCCTTGAAGGAAAGATTCTTGGCCTTTTCCTCGAACAGGTACGTGTCCAGATCGAACTCTTTCACATGCATCTTGGTGTGGAAGATATTTTCCTGGTACACGTTCACATCGAACATCTCGTAGCGATTCTTGATCGGCTTGGCGAGGTAGTCCTGGATCGAATTGATGCGGTGGTCGATGTAGTGCTTGTTGCCCTTGATATCGCGAGTGAAGCCGCGCACCCGGTAGTCCATGATCACGATATCGGACTCGAAACTCTCGATCAGGTAGTTGAGCGCCTTCAGCGGTGAAATCACGCCGCAAGTGGCGACATCGATATCGGCGCGGAAGGTGGCAATGCCGTTGTGCGGATGGGTTTCCGGGTAGGTGTGGACCGTGATGTGGCTCTTGTCGAGATGTGCCACCACGCTGCTGTCTTCGGCATGTTCGCGCACCGCGCCAGACAGCACTTCCTTGCCTGCCGCCTTCTTGTCGATCACCGGTTCCTCGCTGATGAGGATGGTGACGGACGCACCCTGCGGGTCGTAATCCTGGCGCGCTACATTCAGGATGTTGGCGCCGATGATCTCGGCGACCTCAGTCAGGATTTGGGTCAGTCGATCCGCGTTGTAGCACTCGTCGATGTACTCGATGTAGCGCTTGCGCTGGTCTTCGCTGATCGCGTAACAGACGTCGTAGATGTTGAATGAGAGTGCCTTGGTGAGGTTGTTGAACCCCTGAAGCCGAAGGCGCGGCAGCGGTTTGACCACGGGCGATTCCCCTGAAGCGGAGGATGGAAAAGGTGTCGCCGGTTGGATACGGACGTACGTGGTTCGCAAAGGTGTTCTGCGAACCCGATAGTATGGGCCAAACGTTGCGGGAGAAAAACAGTGCTGCTCACAGTTCCTCGGCACGAATTGATGCGGGTCGATTGCAGGCGTACCCTTTCGTTCATCCTCACGACGAACGCCTGACATGCCAATGAACGCATTTGCGCTGCAGAGTGCACTCAAGAGACCGTTGACGCCGCCGTCCCTGGCGCCTGAGCCCGTGCACCTGGAACGGTTTCTGGCGCACTGCCACCGGCGACGCTATCCAGCGCGTGCCGATGTGTTCCGACCCGGTGACCCGGCGGGAACGATGTATTACGTCGTCTCCGGATCGCTGAGCGTGATGACCGAGGAAGAAGACGGTCGCGAACTGATCCTCAGTTACGTCAACCCAGGCGACTTCATCGGGGAAACGGGCATCTTCATTGTTGCGCCGAACCGAGAAGTCCTGTTGCGCTCCCGCACCGCCTGTGAATTGGCGGAAATTGGATATGAGCGACTGCATGCGCTGTTTGCTGGTCCGCTGGCGGAAGAATGTCCTCGCCTGCTTTACGCCATTGGTGCGCAGTTGACCAAGCGACTGTTGCACACCAGTCGCAAGGCCAGTCGTCTGGCCTTCATGGATGTCACCAGTCGAATTTCGAACACGCTTATCGATCTTTGCGAAGAGCCCGATGCCATGAGCCATCCGCAGGGAACACAGATTCGTGTCTCCCGCCAGGAGTTGGCGCGAATCGTTGGCTGCTCGCGGGAAATGGCCGGTCGCGTCCTCAAACAGCTGGAAGAGCAGGGGGTCTTGCATGCCCGAGGGAAGACGGTGGTGGTTTACCAGCAAGGTCGATGAGATTGCGCTGGCGCATGAGTTGCATCCAATGCCTTGGCCGGCGGCGTAGGGGGTGACGCTGTCTCAGTCGGTTTTGGCGAAATAGTGATCAACAGTCCCATTATCTGGATCAACGGATGCCATCACGCTCGTTACAGCCAGTGCGTCGCAGCGACATCAGAATCGGCATGCCGCTGCCCTATGCGGTCTACGATGCGCACGGGCGATTGTTGCTGAAGGCGGGCGAGCGAATCGATACGGATCGGCAGCTGCAGACGCTTTACGATCTGGGTCTGTTCTTCAACGCAGAAGACGTGGGGAACAAGCGGGAACTGCTGGTCGAACCGGGAGCGGGTGATATCACCAGCAGCTCGCTGGCTATTCAACCCAGTGCCAGTTCCCCGGTCACCGAGCGGCCCTTTCACGAGCTGCGCCTGACACCTGGGAAAACCCTGTACATCGATTTTCTGGGTGCGACCAACCGTCCGCGCGTTGCATTGCGTCTGGTCGGTTATCTGGAGGGTGAGGCGGTGCTGATCAGCCTCATCAACGCCGATGGGGCCGTTGTGCCGTTTCGCGAAGGCGAACTGTTGTTCGTCCGCGTGCTGACCGGCAGCGGTGTGGCGACGTTCGAGGCCAAGGCGCAAAAGGTGGTTTTCGTTCCCTTTCCGTATCTGGTCACCAACTTTCCGGATAAGGTGCTGTTCCACGTGCTGCGTCAGCATGCACGGGTCGATACCCAGATCATTGCCAGTGCGCTGAATCTCAGCGCGGCGGCATCGTTGCCTGCCGCCGGTGTTGTTCGAAATCTAAGTGCCAGTGGTGCCCAACTGGAAGGAAAGGCTCATCTTGCCGAGATCGGCGATGAACTGCGCATTGGCTTCAGGCTCAACGCAGCCGGCGAAGAACATGTGCTGTCCCTGCGTGCCGATGTGCGCGGCATCAAGACCCCCAATGAGCCGGACAAACGTCGTTATGGGCTGCAATTCAAGGAACTGACGGTCAGTGAGCGCCTACTGATCGAGCACTTCCTGTTCAATGCCTTGATGCAGGATTGATCCGGCGCTTGCGTGCAATCAGTCCCGGCCGAGACGAACAGCAGGCCGGCGGGTCGGTGCTCAACAGGGGAATCAAACGGTCTATGAGTTGACGCTAAAGAAGCACTTGCGTCCCATGGTTTCACAATGTGACAATTCGCGTCACATTTTGTAACGAGAGTCAAAGACCATGAGCGGAGTCGGATTCTTCAAGCGTCTGTTTGGGCATGAGCAACGGGCCGCTGAGCCCGCACCGGACATGGCCTTGCATGCACGCCCAGGTAGCCGATTCCTGATCATCGATGACAGTCCGACCATCGTCGCGGTGCTGTCGCGCATGCTGCAGCATGGCGGCTTTCAGACCATCACGGCCTATTCGGCCGAGCGCGGCATCGATCTGGCCGAAACCGAACTTCCGCACCTGATTTTTTTGGACATCGTCCTGCCGGGCATGAGTGGCTTCGAGGCGCTGCGTCATCTGCGCCGCAACGAACTGACCCGCAACATTCCGATCATCATGATCAGTGGCAACGAACAGGCAACCGAGCAGTTTTACCTGCAACGCATCGGCGCCGACGACTTCATGAAAAAACCTTTCACGCGCGCGGACGTCTTCGCGCGCATTGGCCATTTGCTGGGGCCGGACCAATTGCCGCATCGGCACATGGTCATGCCGGTCGGTGGGGTGGCGCGCCGTATGAGTGTTGCGGGCTGAACCTCGGCAGGCCGGGCGGAATGCTCGGAATGTCGGCGTGGGTTGCCTGACTACACAAGTCCGTCGTCGGCAGGATGGCTGGGTTTGACCACGCAACCGGGTCGACGGATCGTGCGTATCAAGCGCATCGTCCCGCTAGGAGCCTGTCGGCCTTGAAGAATCGAAGCGAAAATTCGGCTGGGCGAGGCCAGCTTTTTGCCGGTTTCGCAGGGCAATCGTTGAACTATTGCCCCAGGAAGCGGCGAAAAATGGCCCGTCCAGACGGACTTGCAGCCGATTTCCTCTCAAGTCCGACAGGCTCCTAGGGCGTGCATCGAATCGTTTTGATTCTGCAAGGCCGGTAGGCTACTGGCGCGTCAAGCGTTGGCGAGTGGCTTCGGCCCACCGCGATGGGTTGACACACACATCACTTCGACTCGGCTTGCGTGCTGGACGATGCGGATCGCCGCGCTGCCTCGCTTCCGTTTGGCATCGGCGCCGGAGGTGGCTCAAGTCCCGGTTGGTGGCGGGTCATGCGGTCCAGCGTGCGATCCAGCATCTGCACGCGATAGTGCGAACGCAGGGTGTCCAGGTCGCGCGCGAAGGCGCGGCCGTCGTGCCGGTCCCCGAACTTGATGCGCAGTTTGACGCGCCCATCTTCCGATTCCGGCAGGCCCGCCAGCACCTGCAGATCGCGCACCCGCAACTGCACGCTTGGCATCAGCCACAAAAAGCCCGCCGAGTACCGCACGCTCAGCAGCGCATCAAAGGGCACGCGCAGACTGCGCAGATCGCTCTTGATCACCCCGAACAGCGCATCGCGCGTGCTGAACTGCAGTTCCAGCCCGTACTCGTCCATGCGCGCAAGACCCTTGACCTCGCCAAAACCTCCGTGCGAATCGAAATGAAAGGGAATGGTGTCCATGGCTGGCCTCGCGCGATCAGTGTGCACACGATGCCGGAAAAAGCGCTGTGTGACATGCGGTGACGCGGAACGTCGCAAGCGACCATTTCATAAGGCGACGCGGTGTTCGTAGTGAGGGCGACATTTGTCATCAAGGATGCTTTGCAGTGCATCGAGCGGGTAGGACTCTGGTGCGAGCCATGCGTCCAGATGTTCGGGTTTCAGATTGACGACCGTGCGGTCATGTCCGGCAGCGGCCACTTCCGGTTCGGGCTCGTCCGTAATGGCGGCAAAGCTGCATAACTCCGGCAGGATGCCTGCGGGGTCGCGCCACTCGGACCAAATGCAGGCGATCAGTATGGGTTTGCTGTCTCGCGGGAAAAACTCCAAGACCTGATTTTCGCCGCTGGGCGATGGCACATGCTCGTAAAAACGGTGCGCCACCAGAACGCCATGGGACTTGCCAAACTGCGCGCGCCAGAAGCCCTGCAGATTGTCGCGGCGCGCGTTGTAGGTGCCAGGGTACTGACGGTCATAGGTCGCTGGCTTGCCGCTGGGGCGACACTGGAAGCGCATCGGTTTGATACTCCGCTGACCGTTGTTGGACACCAGCACTAGCGCATAGCTGCCGGGATAGATGCGTGCGTCGCGATCCAGTGGTTGGCGACGCGACAAATCACTCAGCCAGCCCTGCAATTGCGCGATTTTCATTGTGGCGATGCGCGCCTCATTGGCCGCCGCGCGGGTAGATTTGCTGACCAGCTTGCGCTCAGCGTCGGCGAGTCGTAGGGATTGCGTGGCCAAGGCAGCTTCCCAATGCCGTCGTCGATGGTGTTGCGACCGACGCACCGCATCACGAAGCGCATCGGGACCCGATTCAAGCAGTGCATCCTCCAATGCCTTCGGTGCTTGCGGCCACTTCGGCTCGCCCTCGCGCAGCCACAGTCGCCGGAACGCCTCGAAGTCCATCGCGGCGCCGTACTCGCGTTGCAGCTTCCGGTAATCAGTCTCGATTTTGGCGGAGTAGCACATTCGGAATGTCCATCCCAACGCCTGCACGCTGCTGGGTACTGTCCACGCGCGAGGCAATGCAGTCCAGTCTGCATCCGCGTGGAGAAATCCGTGATCTGTAGCAGTACGACCCGCTCACGTGCCCGGCTGCAGATAGGCGGCGGGTTCGAACAGGCGGCGCTCTGCGCCGCGCGGGTCCAACATCAGGACGGGCTCGGATTGGAAGATCATCGCGGGGCGGTCGGGTAGCGTGAACCTGGGCCAGTCTGGCAGTCCGGCGTGGTGGGGATCGCCGGAACGGGCGAACTGGATCAGCGCTTCACTCATCTGGTCGGCGATCTGCTGTGCCGCGGGTCCGCCGTCGCGCGTCAGCGGGTCCGCCGCCACCGTATCGAACACCAAGGGGATGTCCAGCGTGTGGGGCGCACCCCAGCGTCCACCGTCTTGGGGCGACTTCCAGTGCAGGTAATAGACCCAGGTCGGTGCGCCTTGAGCGGCGCGTCGATCCGAGGCCAGTACCATGCCCTTCCACGAACGTGCGGCCGTACTGGCAGCAAAGAACACCTCGCTCGGGCTGTAGGCGGGATACCACTCCCGATAGCGCGCGACGACGTCCTCCGCATCGAGTTCCCGCATGAACTGGCCGACGTGATGTTGCAGGCGCTCCGCCACCTGTGGCCATTGCAGCGCAAACAGCGTCGGTTCGTTTCTGCCGATCAGCAGGGTGGTTTCGTCATGGGTATTGCCCAGCACCATCGGCAGTTCCGCTGACTGCGGCGGTGCATCGGGCGAGAACGGATCGCGCGGCAAAAGACGGCCGTCGACCACGGGTGTCCAGGTGCCGTCACGCATTGCTTCCATCAATGCCGATATCGGCGCCGTCATCAGCGTGTCGATGGATGCGGCAGCCCTACCGGGCGTTGCGGACAGGCGCTGCAGCACGTCGCGGGCGGTCTGCTCGGCATTGGCACGTCGGCGACCGGTGATCTGCTGTCCGCTCATTGTCCAAACGCGATGAAACAGACCGCGCGCCGCGGGCATCGCCATCAGTGTTGCGCACTTCGCGCCACCGCCCGACTGCCCGAATATCGTCACGTTGGCCGGATCGCCACCGAACGCGGCGATGTTGTCGCGCACCCACTGCAGGGCAAGCAGCAGATCCAGCATGCCGACCACGCCGGAATCGGCAAATCGCTCGGCATCCAGCGCAGACAGGTCGAGGAACCCGAATCCGTTCAAACGATGATTGACCGTCACCACGACCACGCCGCCGCGACGACTGAGTCGCGCGCCGTCGTACACCGGCTCGTTGACGCTGCCATTGGCATAGCCACCGCCATGGAAATACACCAGCACCGGACGGCGACTGCCATCGGCGACATCGGGCGTCCACACATTCAGACTGAGGCAGTCCTCGCTCATGTCCGTGGTGTCCACTGCACGCTGCGCAGTCACCGCCTGCGGGCAGCGTGGCGCGTAGTGCAGCGCGTCCCGCGTACCGGTCCACGGCGGCTCGGGCAAGGCCGCCTGAAAACGTCGCTGGCGCGTGTCGTCACCGTAGTAAATGCCCAGAAAGCGCTGAATGCCATCGCGCGATTGGCCGCGCCAGCGGCCCGCCTGCGTTGTCGCCGTCACAGCATCCTCAACGCCGGTGACGGGCGCCGCGGCGATCCCATTCAGCGCACCGTAGAGCATCGCGGCCAGGGCGTAACGCAGCCGGTACTTGCGTTGGCGAATTCGAGAAGCTCTCAGGACGTGCATGCGGAACGCTCAAGCGCGAGACGGAGCCCGCAGCATCGGCGCGCAGAGGGAAATCCGCAACGGAGCGGTGGCGGCGGTTGAGCGGATTGGAGTGGGGCGGGGTGCGTCAGCGAATGTGGCAAAACAAGACCGCCCCCGGATTACTTACTGGGCAAGAGAAATGAACTCGCCCCATTTTCTGGAAGTCAACTGTCAAGGTAACTCAAGATTTCGTCAACGAAGGGCCGCAAGAACTTAAAGTCCTCAGCGAATACGTGGTCTTCCTGCCTCGCAAGACGCCGCGCGCTCGGAATCTTCGCCTCATAACGAAAACGATACAGAATGTAAAGCCTAGGATCATCTTGTGCGATGTCCTCGAGTCTCGCCGCGCCTCTAAACAGCTGATTAGCGCGGGCTTTGTCCAGAACGGACGTAAGGTCGCGATCCTCCAAGTCTCCCGCCGCCAGTGCCCGCCTCCATTCCGTAGGTGGGTACATTTCTTCCAATGTCGCCGGAACAGAGAAGCCCAGCCTGTAGCATTCGAGCAGATGAGGCGGTTTAGGCAACTCGAAGCACTTGCAGTGCTTAGTGTGCCCGTCTCCAGAATTCCATTTCCGACGAAGCGCCGAGCCGGGCTCGTCGCCGTCCACGATCCCGGCAGCTCGCCGTCCACCGCCCTTGTGTTTCTCGGTGCAGTGCCACGCCTGCAGCATATCGGAAACATATGAATGGCCGGCACCAGATTGAAGAGTCTCGACACGAATCTTCTCAGCAGCTGCCCCGCCAAAGGCGCGAAGAGCCTTCTGGAATATCGTCTGATCGCTTTCGCCTTCCACGAAGAGAATGCGTTGGTTCGACGCTACCAGCTCCTCAGCCTGCCTCATCGCTTCATTTTGCTTCCGGATGCGCTCTTCCAACGCTCTCATTTGCGGTGCAAGCAGAGCAACAGTTCCCATCCGCTCGTCTAAATCGGCTGGATTACTGAGGACTTCAGTTCCTCGCGAAGCGCCCGCTAGGAAGACGTGATGGGTTTGGACATAAGGCTCTTCTTCACTAGCCCGCTCCGCCAAGTTGTAGAACACTGGAGAGTGAGTAGTCAGTAAAACCTGCGCCACCTCATCACCAACAAACTGCCAAAGTTCGTCAGCGAGGGCAACGGCGTTCCGAAGCTCTAGGTTGTTTTCAGGTTCTTCATACCCCCAAACGACCGAAATCGGCGGAGCGCCGCGATTCTGCAAGCTCCGCCTCTGGTCGGCCATGAACT
This sequence comes from Lysobacteraceae bacterium, assembly GCA_041395245.1. Lineage (GTDB taxonomy): Bacteria > Pseudomonadota > Gammaproteobacteria > Xanthomonadales > Xanthomonadaceae > Aquimonas. The sequence goes on along the minus strand of JAWLAY010000004.1, from coordinate 328,757 downwards.
TCAGAATTATTGGAATATGGCGAGCCTTTACCCCGTCTCCACGTGCATCTAGGGAGACGCTGTCTTCGCCAGTCAAGAAGTCAAGACGCTCGAAGAGATGGCTCAAATCTCGTGGCAGCGCCAAGCGAGTCCCGAAACCTAGCTCACGGGAAATTTCATCCGTAAGGGGCCCCAAATGCGCGGAAATGGAGCGTTCAAACTCTTGGCTCGAAACGCGAAAGGTTCGCCCTGTCACCTCCGAGATTACGCCGTGTATTCGACCCCGAAGGCGTGCGAAATACTCGGAGTCCCTTATGGCCGGAATGTAGACGAACTCGATCTTTCTCAATAGAGCATGGACGTTTGAACGCGGAGAGAGCTCGACTTCCTTTCGGCTTTCTTTGCCCCGGCGAGTACGAGTGACCCTAATTCCGGTGTATTTGTCGTGAACGAGACCAGACTCACGCCAACGCCTTTCCCATAGGATTTCATCGCCGTTGGTTTCAACGTATGACTCGGGCAACTCGATGTGCACACGCACAACGATCTCACGCGCCCGCCTGTTAGGGCGATCTGACAGACAGTTATCTTGGTCAAACTCTAGCGGCCTTCCTGGGTTCGTCTCCGCGTTAAAGAAAAGGTTTAGGGCGCGAAGAATGTTTGACTTTCCAGAATCGTTGTTTCCGACGAGGATCGAAAGGTAGTTGAGATCGACACTCGCACGCCGTATTGACCGAAAGTTCTGAATTTCAACGCGCTTTATCAATGCGGACATGAGTTACCCACACTTCGAATACCCACAATTCAAACAAGTCTGGCAGCCGTCCATCACCACCAGTGCCTGGGTGTTGCATTTGTGGCACATCGTGGCGCCGGGCGGAAGCTGCTGCTCGGTTCGCTGGGGGTGAAGGTGGTGGCGGGGGCGGGGTTGGTGGGGCTCAGCTCAGGGTCTTTTTTTTTCAGGCTGGCTTCGTAGGCGGCGCGTTTTTCGGCGATCAGGGCTTGTTGTTCGGGGCTGAGTTCGTCGTCGACGATCATGCCGATCATCTTGAGGTGGTCTTCGATGACGGCGCCGATTTCGGCCACGATGCTGGGCATGTAGACGCCACCAGCCTTGAAGTAGCCGCCGCGCGGGTCGAATACGGCTTTCAGTTCTTCCACCAGGAAGGTGACGTCGCCGCCTTTGCGGAACACGGCGGACATGATGCGGGTGATGGCGACGACCCACTGGAAGTGGTCCATGTTCTTCGAGTTGATGAAGATCTCGAAGGGGCGGCGCGATTCGTGGGCGGTGCCTTTGTTGAGCACGATGTCGTTGATGGTGACGTACAGGGCGTGCTCGAACAGCGGTGATTTGATCTTGTAGGTGGAGCCGATCAGCACGTCGGGGCGTTCGATCTGCTCGTGCATCTGGATGACTTCGGCGCTCGGTCGGGCAGGGCTGCTGTCGACGGCGGGTGCCGCGGCGGCGGCGTTTTCGCGGGCTTTGTCATCGGCGCTCTGCACGCTGTAGCTCTTGATTTTCTTTGAGATTTTGATGGCCATATGGATTCCTTGCGTGTCGGGCGATGACGTGTCGAGCGGACTCTGACGACAGGTCGCCGGCGAGTTGGGCTCGCGCGGTGGGTATTCGGGTGTGGCGGGTGGGTGTTGCTTTGCCCCCTCTCCCCAACCCCTTTCCCGCGAGGGGAGAGGGGCTTTGGTTTGAGGTGATCGTCTGGGCTTGCTGCCTTTTCGGGGCGTGTGGCAAACCTTTGGGCTTTCGGTGGGCTGAATTGTTGCGGTGGACTTGCGGGTTTGCCCGGCGAGGTGGGCTTTCTATGGCCCACGCTCGCCAGACGGTTGCCGCGGGGCTTACTTCTTGGCGGGCGCTTTCTTGGCTGCTGGCTTTTTGGCCGGGGCAGCTTTCTTGGCGACTGCGGGTTTGGCCGGGGCTTTCTTGGCCGCTGCTTTCACCGCGGGCTTGGCGACGGCCTTCTTGGCGGGCGCAGCTTTCTTTGCCGGTGCGGCCTTCTTCACCGGGGCGGCTTTCTTGGCGGGGGCTGCCTTTTTCGGGGCGGCCTTCACGGCGGGCTTGGCGGCGGCTTTCTTGGCTGGCGCGGCCTTTTTCGCTGGGGCGGCTTTCTTGGCGGCAGGTTTGGCGGCTTTTTTCGGGGCGGTGGCCTTGGCAGCGGCTTTCTTCACTTCGGCCACTTTCTTGGTCACGGCTTTCTTCACCTCGGAGGCCTTCTTGTCGACGGCTTTCTTGGCGGCAGCGACTTTCTTCTGCGCTTGCTTCACGGCGCCCTGCACGGCTTTCTTGGCCTTCTTGAGTTGACCTTCGGCCGACTTCTTCACCTTGGCGGCTTTCTTGGCGACGGCCTTTTCGGCCTTCACCACGGCGGCCTTGGCATCGGCGACCATTTCCTGGGCTTTTTCACTGACGTTTTCGACCGCTTCTGACAGGGTTGCGGTGACCCCATTCTCGTTGCTCATACAGCCACTCCTGATTGCAGGTTCGTGTTGGGCTTGTCGATAGCCGTCAGCGCGTCCCACGCCGTTGGCGCTGCCCGAACCCCGGGCAAGGGCGGAATGCCTCCGTAGCGTTTCTTCCGTGACCCGCTCCGGGCGCGAGCCCGGATTTCCGATCATCCGTTTTGCCGGTCAGCGCCTGGACCTGCGCTGACTTTGATCAAACTGATCCGCTGTATGAAGCAGCGCGATCAGAACTTGCCGTAATAGCCTTCCTTCAGCGCATCGAACAGGTTGGCGGCAGTGTGCAGTTCGCCGTCGTATTCGATCTGTTCGTTGCCCTTCACCTCTACCACGGAACCGTCTTCGAGTTCGAAACGGTAGGTGGTGTTTTCGAGGTCGGATTCTTTCACCAGCACGCCCTGGAACGCAGCCGGATTGAAGCGGAAGGTGGTGCACCCCTTCAATCCCTTGCTGTGGGCGTAGCGATAGATGTCCTTGAAGTCGTCGTAGGCGTAGTCGGTGGGGACGTTGGCGGTCTTGCTGATCGAACTGTCGACCCAGATCTGCGCGGCGGCCTGGATGTCGACATGCGCCTTGGGCGTGATGTCGTCGGCGGCCACGAAGTAGTCCGGCAGCTTGGACTTGTCGTCCTGGGCGTGGGGCATGGCTTCGGCATTCACCAGGCTGCGATAGGCCAGCAGTTCGTAGCTGTAGACCTCGACCTTCTCTTTGGACTTCTTGCCTTCGCGGATGACGTTGCGGCTGTAGTGGTGGGCGAAGCTGGGTTCGATGCCGTTGCTGGCATTGTTGGCCAGTGACAGCGAGATGGTGCCGGTCGGGGCAATCGAGCTGTGATGGGTGAAACGCGCACCCTTTTCGGCCAGTTGTTCGACCAGTTCCGGCGCGACGCCAGCAATCCGCTGCATGTAGCGGCTGTAGCGGGCATGCAGCACGCGACCTTTGATGCTGTCGCCGATCTGATAGCCGTCGGCGGCCATTTCGGGACGCTGGCGCAGCATCGCGGCGGTCACGGGGAAGTCTTCGTCCATGATCGGCGCGGGGCCTTTTTCTTCGGCCAGCGCCAGACCCATTTCCCAACCGGCCAGCGCCATTTCGCGGGCGACCGCTTCGGTGAAGTCGCAGCTGTCCTTTTCGCCGTACTTCAGGCGCAGCATGGTGACGGTCGATCCCAGTCCGAGGAAACCCATGCCGTGCCGACGCTTGCGCAGGATTTCCTCGCGCTGGCGCTGCAGTGGCAGTCCGTTGACTTCGACCACGTTGTCGAGCATGCGAGTGAACACGCGCACCACTTCGCGGTATTCGTCCCAATCAAAGCGTGCCTTGTCGGTGAACGGATCGCGCACGAAGGTGGTGAGGTTGATCGAGCCCAGCAGGCAGGCGCCGTAGGGCGGCAGCGGTTGCTCGCCACAGGGGTTGGTGGCGCGGATGTTCTCGCACCACCAGTTATTGTTCATTTCGTTGACGCGGTCGATCAGGATGAAGCCCGGTTCGGCGTAGTCATACGTCGACACCATGATCATGTCCCACAGGTGACGAGCACGGACGTGACCGTAGATCTTGCAGGCCACCAGGCCGTCGTCGCGGGTGATGTAGTTTTCCGCGCCCGGCCATTCGCGCCACACCACTTGGGTGGCGTCGGCGAAGTCGATTTCGTCCTGCTCCTTGCGGTTGACCGGGAAGACCAGCGGCCAGTCGCCGTCGGTTTCGACCGCCTGCATGAACTCGTCGGTGATCAGCAGCGACAGATTGAACTGGCGCAGACGGCCGTCTTCGCGCTTGGCCTTGATGAAGTCCTTCACGTCGGGGTGCGAGACATCGAAGGTGCCCATCTGCGCGCCACGACGACCGCCCGCACTGCTGACGGTGAAACACATCTTGTCGTAGATATCCATGAAGGACATCGGGCCAGAGGTGTAGGCACCGGCGCCCGCCACGAAGGCGCCTTTCGGGCGCAGGGTGGAGAACTCGTAGCCGATGCCGCAGCCGGCCTTCAGGGTGAGGCCGGCTTCGTGGACCTTGTCCAGAATGCCGTCCATCGAATCGGGGATGGTGCCAGAGACGGTGCAGTTGATCGTCGAGGTGGCGGGCTTGTGTTCCAGCGCACCGGCGTTCGAGGTGATGCGACCGGCCGGAATGGCACCGCGTCGCAGCGCCCACAAAAAGCGCTCGTACCAGTACTTCTGCTTTTCGGTGCTGGGTTCCGCATCGGCCAGGGCGCGGGCAACGCGCTTGTAGGTGTCATCGATGCTGGCATCGACGGGCTCGCCCTTTTTGGTCTTCAGGCGATATTTCTTGTCCCAGATGTCCCAGGACGCGGGTTGCAGGTTGATGGTCACGTTGTCGTTGCGAACTGCCTCAAGCCGAACACTGCTCATCGATGATTTGGCCTCGTTGTGATCCGGCCAGATGAGCCAACATTCGCGTCGTCAGCCCGAGGTGTTGCAGGGGAGACGATAGGGTTGGCGGCACTGGCTGGTTGATGGTTTCAGTGTGGCGCTACGGATCCGGCTGTCCCCCGACTGGCCTTCCTCCGACGACGCCCGATACTACGCGTCCCCCGTCGCTTTCACCTCCCTGCATGCAGTCGAGCGACTACAAGCATTTGGGTGACATGACTCCGCCAACCCCAAGATGTTGTGGTTGGCTGGCAGGCGAAAACTACGCCGCATCGATGCCCGAGTCAACGATTTTTACCCTTGAAATGGGCGGCCATCGGCAACACCTTGATTCGCCAACGCTTGGTCCGACGAGCGGTGTGCAAGGCAGGTGAAGGGGTGTGTGCATCGTTTCCGATGGAACGAATTTCACCGCTTTCAGTCGGACACGTCCGCGTGCGGCAGGCCGCACTCGATCCGCCTTCAGATAGACACTCGCCGGAGAGCACCACCATGCGTCGTCCGTTCCTTATCCCTCTGTTTCCCGTTCTGGTGGCGTTGAGCACCTGCTTTGTTCCAGCCTTGCCGGTGCAGGCCGCATTGCCCGCCGAAGTCAGTGGTCAGCCCCTGCCGTCGCTGGCGCCGATGCTGGAACGCGTCACACCCGCCGTGGTGAACATCCACAGCAAGACGGTCGAGCAAGTGCGCAATCCGTTGGCCGATGATCCGTTTTTCCGGCAGTTCTTCGGCCTGCAGGCAATGCCGCAGGAGCGCGTGCGGCAATCACTGGGTTCGGGGGTCATCGTTGATGCCGAACAGGGGCTGGTGCTCACCAACAATCACGTCATCGAAGGCGCCGATGACATCAGCATCACCCTGGCGGATGGTCGAACCCTTGCCGGTACGCTGGTGGGTGCAGATCCGGACACCGATGTGGCCTTGGTGCGTGTGCCCGCCGAGCGCCTCACCGCGCTGCCGCTGGCGGTCGAGCATGACTTGCGGGTTGGCGACTTCGTGGTGGCGGTTGGAAACCCGTTTGGTCTCGGTCAGACGGTGACCTCGGGCATCGTCTCCGCGCTGGGGCGCGCCGGGCTGCAGGGCATGGGTTACCAGAACTTCATCCAGACCGATGCCAGCATCAATCCGGGCAACTCCGGTGGCGCCCTGGTCAATCTGCGTGGTGAGCTGGTGGGCATCAATACCGCCATCTTCAGCCCGTCCGGTGGCAACGTCGGCATCGGTTTTGCGATTCCGGCGGAAATCGCCGCCGAGGTGCAGCGTCAGTTGCTGGCCTTCGGTGAAGTGCGACGTGGCAGTCTGGGCATTGAATCGCAGGCATTGAACGATGAATTGCGCGAGCTGTTGGGCATCGATACGCCGCGCGGTGTGGTGGTCACGCGGGTGCGCAGCGATTCACCTGCCGACCGTGCCGATGTCCAGGTGGGTGACGTGCTGATCGCGCTGGATGGCAAGCCCTTGGTCGATCCGCAGTCGCTGCACAACATCGAAGGGCTGTTGCCGGTCGATCAGCCGGTGATGGTCGATATCGTGCGCGAGGGCATCACCCAGCAGTTGCGCGTTGTGCTGACGGCGCGCGCACGTACCCTGACAGGCAGCGACCTTGATCCCCGCCTGCGAGGTGCTGCGTTTGCGGAACTGCCCGAGCGGGTGCGGCGTCAAGGCGGCAATGGGGTGTTGGTCGAACGCGTCGAGCCGAAATCCCGCGCCGCCATGAACGGGCTGCAGGCCGGTGACTGGATCACTGGTTTCAACCGCTTCAGCATCGACGATCTGGAAGCCTTGCAGCGCGCTGCTGACCAGCAGCCGGACAGGCTGGTCCTGAGCGTGGTGCGCGGTCGGCGATCCGGTCTGGTCGAGATGCAATAGTCACTGGATCGCCTCGTCCGTGGCATCGAAGCGCGTGTCCTATGGCGCGCGTCCAATCCGGATCGACCGTTTCCGCGCTTGAGTGAAGGGTGCCGGTATACCTTCGGCACTCTTCGTTGACGTGATCTGGGCGATACTTGGCGGATGAATTCCTCGCCGATTCGCGCGATCACCCTGGACCTGGACGACACGCTCTGGCCGATTTGGCCAGTGATTGAACGTGCCGAACAGGCTTTGCACGATTGGCTGGAAGCGCATTGTCCGCGTACCGCGGCGCGTTTTCCGATTGTCGAAATGCGTGCCTTGCGCGCCGCCGTCGCCGATGCCCATCCGCACCTGACGCATGACTACTGCGCGCAGCGAACCTTGTCCTTGCAGCAGGCCATGCAGGCCAGTGGTGATGACCCGGCGAATGCGCGGGTGGCGTTCGATGTGTTCATGGCCGAGCGCAATCGCGTCGATCTTTATCCGGATGCCCTGGAAGGCCTCCGGCGTCTGGGCGCGCGACGACGTCTGGCGGCGCTGACCAATGGCAATGCGGATTTGCAGCGCATTGGTCTGGCCGGGCATTTCGAGTTTGCCTTGGGCGCACGCGAGTTCGGTCGCGCCAAGCCGGACCCGAGCATCTTTCTGGCCGCTTGCGAGCGCCTGCAACTTGCCCCACACGAAGTGCTTCATGTGGGCGACGATCCCGAGCTGGACGTGTTGGGGGCACGTGCGGCCGGTCTGCATTGCGTGTGGATCAACCGCCGCGATGAATCCTGGGCGCACTCGCTGACGCCTGATCTCACCATCACTTCGCTGCTGCAACTGGCCGACTGGCTGGACGGCGGCCCCGACGCGAATTCGCCGACATGAATGGACTGACTACCGAAGCGACTCATCCGGTTCCCCTGATCGCCGTCACCGCCAGCGATTGGCCTGGCTTGCGTGAACGACTGCCGGAGGCGCAGCGCAACTGGCTGCAGGCGCAGGGATTTGCCGGCAAGGCCGAGCAATGCGTGCTGTTGCCGGACCCGATTGGCACACTCGCGGCGGTGGTGGTTGGCATCGAGTCGGTTGATGATCCCTGGGCGCTGGCCGCGCTGCCGATGCGCTTGCCGGTGGGCAGCTACGCGCTGGACGGTCGCAGCAGTCCGATCAATCCGGCGCTGGCCGCGTTGGGCTGGGGATTCGGTAGCTACCAGTTCAATCGTTACCGGCAGTCGTCGCGTGCGCCGGCCGAACTGCTGATCGAGCGCGACATGCCCGCCGTCCGTGCCGCGCTGGCGTTACTGGAGTCGAGCTGCCGGGTGCGGGATCTGGTCAATACGCCGACCGAAGACATGGGGCCAGCGCAGTTGGACGAGGCGGTGGCACAACTCGCCGCGCAGTACGGCGCGCAGCATCGTTCGATCATCGGAGAGCAACTGCTGGCGCAGAACTTCCCGACCATCCACGCGGTCGGGCGCGCCAGTCATCGTGCCCCGAGGCTGATCGAGTTGAACTGGGGCGAGCCCGAGCATCCGCGCCTGTGCATCGTCGGCAAGGGCGTGTGCTTCGATACGGGTGGTCTGGATCTGAAACCCGCCGACGGCATGCGCAACATGAAGAAAGACATGGGCGGTGCCGCGCATGCGATTGCGCTGGCCGAACTGGTGATGCGCGCCAAGCTGGCGGTGCGTCTGCAATTGCTGGTACCTGCGGTGGAAAATGCCGTCGGCCCGAATGCGTTCCGGCCCGGCGAGGTCATCACCACGCGCGCGGGCGTGTCGGTGGAGATCGACAACACCGATGCCGAGGGACGTCTGGTGCTGTGCGATGCGCTGACCTACGCGCAGGAAGCGCAGCCCGATCTGCTGATGGATTTCGCCACGCTCACCGGCGCCGCGCGCATCGCCTTGGGTCCCGATCTGCCGGCACTGTTCTGCAACCGCGATGACATCGCCAACGCCTATCTTGCCGCCGGCGAGGCGCAGCGTGATCCGCTCTGGCGCATGCCGCTGTGGTTGCCGTATCACAGCTATCTCAAGTCCAACGTCGCCGATCTGGCCAATGCGGGCGCGTCGCGCATGGCGGGCTGCATCACCGCCGCCCTGTATCTGGAGCGCTTCGTGGCAAGTTCGCAAGCCTGGACCCATGTCGACGTCTACAGTTGGAACGACAGCGACCGTCCGGGCCGTCCGGCGGGCGGTGAGGCGCAAGGTCTGCGCGCGGCGTTCACCTTCCTGCGGCAACGCTATGGGCGTTGACCCCAACCTTTCGCATTTTGGATTTTTGCCATGAGCCGTCCCGAAGACATGCTGAAAGAACTGCGCATTGATCGTCGCAGCGCTGCCACGAAGAAGCCGGGACGCCGTTGGCCCTGGGTGCTGGGCATCTTCCTGTTGTTGATCGGCGCGCTGTGGCTGATGCGTGCGATGCGACCGGTCAGCGTGGAAACGACGCTTGCGGTGGATGCGGCGCAATCCGGTCCGACTTCGCTGCTGGACGCCTCGGGCTTTGTCACCGCGCGCCGCATCGCCACGGTGTCCTCGAAGATCACCGGACGCGTTCTCGAAGTGAATATCGAGGAAGGTCAGCGGGTTGCCGAGGGCGAACTGCTGGCACGTCTCGACCCGGTCGATGCCGAAGCGCAACGGGCGCTGGTGCGCTCACAGCTGGCGTCGTCGCAATCGCAGCTCGCCGAGGCCGAGACCCAGCTCGCGTTGGCCGAACTCACCTTGACGCGCCAGCGCGATCTGATCGGCCGCAAGCTGACCTCGCAGAGCGCATTGGATGCCGCGCAAGCCGATCGCGACAGCCGTGCCGCGCGCTTGCTGAGTCTGCGCAAGGCGGTGCAGGTCGCCAGCGACCAACTGGCGGTGGCGGAATTGAACGTCGCCAATACCGAAGTCCGAGCGCCATTCGCCGGGGTCATCGTGGCCAAGGCCGCGCAGCCCGGCGAAATGGTTTCCCCACTGTCAGCGGGCGGTGGCTTCACCCGGACCGGCATCGGCACGCTGGTCGATATGGATTCGCTGGAAGTGAACGTGGATGTCAACGAGGCCTACATCGGTCGCGTGCAGCCCGGAATGGCGGTGCAGGCGGTCTTGAATGCCTATCCCGAATGGAAGATTCCCGGCTCGGTGATCGCCATCGTGCCGACCGCCGACCGCACCAAGGCCACCGTGAAAGTGCGCATCGCACTGCAGGAAAAGGACAGTCGGATCGTGCCGGACATGGGCGTGCGAGTCAGCTTCCTGCAAGCGGTGGACCCGATGGCGGCGCCGCTCGATGGCGTCTGGCTGGCCGAGCGCGCCATCGTCGATGCCGAAACGCAGCCGCATGTTTTCGTCGTCGACGGCGATATCGCCAGGCAAGTGTCGGTAACGCTGGGCGACAAGCGCGACGCCGAGCGACTGGTCACGGCGGGTGTGGTGCCCGGTGCCAAGGTGGTGCTCTCGCCGCCCGACGGATTGCGCGATGGCGCGCGCGTCAGCGTGAGCCAGTGACATGCCCGCATTGGTTGAAATCCGTGATCTGACCAAGACGTATGTGCGTGGCAAGCAACGCGTGGAAGTGTTGCATCACATCCATCTGGACATCGCACGCGGCGATTTCGTCGCCCTGATGGGACCATCGGGTTCCGGCAAGACCACCTTGCTGAACCTGATCGGGGGCATCGACTCGCCGACCGATGGGGTGCTCAAGGTCGACGGTCAACGGATCGACGATTTTGGTGCCGACGAACTGGCGCGCTGGCGTGCCGAAACGGTGGGTTTCATTTTTCAGAGTTACAACCTGATGCCGGTGTTGACCGCGCAGAAGAATGTCGAATTGCCCTTGCTGCTAACCGAGATGGGCGCCGCCGAGCGCGCCCATCGGGCGCGCGTTGCACTGGAACTGGTCGGGCTGGCCGATCGTGGTCGCCACAAGCCAAATGAGCTGTCGGGCGGGCAGCAGCAGCGCGTGGCGATTGCCCGTGCGCTGGTGTCCGACCCGCAATTGCTGATCTGCGACGAGCCGACCGGTGACCTGGATCGCAAGACCGCCGATGAAGTGCTGCGCTTGCTGCAGCGTCTGAATGCCGAGTTCGGCAAGACTATCATCATGGTCACCCACGATCCCAAGGCGGCGGAATACGCGCGACGCACCGTGCACCTCGACAAAGGCACATTGGTCGACGCGCCCGCCGCGCACTGATCGCCGGAAAATCGACCTCAGCCTGGCGGTGGCGGCGGAGGACTTGCCAGGCCCATACGCGCCGGATCAGAACCTCCACGCCGACGCAGCATCCAGAGCACCACGGCGACCGCGGCGGCGACCAGCGCCATCGACAACATCGGCCTTGCCGCCATCCAGGCCAAGGCCATGGTGGACAGTCCGATCATCAGGCTCAGTGCGATGGCGACGACACTGGTGCCGAAGTCGACGATGCGGGCAAAGAATGGCACCACGGCCGCGAAGGTGCGCAGCGGGTTCAACACCAGTTTCCAGCCGATGAACAGCAACAACAGGCCGACGCCCCGCAGCAGCCAGGTCAGCATCGTGTTGTTGTGTCGCGCCGTGGCAAACATCGACGCCGCATCGACGCGTGCGTTCTCCAGCAGGGCCAGTTCACCGGTCGGTGTGGCCAAAGGCGCGAAACTGTCGCCACGTTGAGCTGCCACCACGCTGACCTCACCGGGAGCAACCCACTGGAAGCGCACCCGCAAGTCGCCCACGCGCGGTTCGTCGGGCGTCTTGCCCAGAAACAGATGCTCGCCGCGCGCAATCACCGGCTTGTCGACGACCTTGCCCGGCAAGGACAGTCCGCTGAGTGACAGCGCGTGGCTCGGACCGAGTTCGGCGATCTGCGCCGGGTTCAGGCGAAATGCGCCAAGGCGGACCGTCTCCGCCGTCCAGTCGGCGTCGTCCAGCGGCATTGACGAGGGGTTGCGATGCGCGGACGACTCCTGGAAATCGGTGCTGTCCTGTAGTCGATCCGACCATTTTTTTTCGTAGTGATAGGTAGTCACGGTTTCGGTGCCGCCACCGAACTTTTCGCGCGTCTTCGATTCGCGTCGCTCGACCCATTGGTACATCTCGACCTGCCGCTGCAGCCGGACGGCAGGCTGTTCGATACCGAACAGCGGGTCGCGCAGACTGCCCTCAACGGTGGTTGCGCCACTGACATGCACCAGCGTGCCTTCGTTGTCCGCATCGACGCGGTCTGCGGCCACACTGATGACGCGGTCGGCACCGAGTGCCAGCGTTGTCGCCCGATCCACGGCGCGCCCTTCATTCCAGAACAACAGAACGACCGCGCCAATACCCAGCGCCCCGCCGACCAGCAGGCCGCCCAGCGATTGCATCAGCCGACTGCCCCAGGATTGCGTGCTTGTCGTGGTGTACGCGTCGCTGCTCATGGTCTTCCCCTGCGCTGTGAACCGATGATTGTCCGGCATGCGCAAGGAGATACGGAAATCGACTTACCTCAAGGTCATTTGCCGCCAGTCGTGCAGATCGTGCTCGCGCAGCAGGCCAAATTTCTGCGCCAGGATGCGCCCATCACGATCAATCAAAACGGAATACGGCAACACCGACTTGGCATTGCCGAAGCTGGTCGACAGGTCCACTTCGGCCGCGTCGCCCGCCAGCAGAATCGGGTAGGCGACCGGATTCTTGGCAAGAAACTGCTGTACCGCGACGGCGTCATCCAGTGCCACGCCGATCACCGTCAGTCCATCGCCGGTGGCCGCATGCGCCCCGTCCAGCAAGGGCATTTCCTCGATGCAGGGCGGGCACCAGGTTGCCCAGAAGTTCAGCAGTACGGGCTTGCCGCGCCATTGGCTGAATGCCTGCATTCGACCTTGCAGATCCGGCAATTGGAAATCGCCTGCCTCATCACCGACGGCCAGCATGTGCGTGCCGGGTGGCGGTGGTGTGCCCTGCGGTTGATGCACGACGCCGCCAACCCAGACTCCGGCCAGTCCGCCCACCACTGCCAGGCTGAGGATCAGCAGAATGTTCTTCAGGGTCATGGCGATGCCGGTGACGCGGTGGCTTGCAATGCGCCCAACACCTCGGCCTCGGTAAGCAGGGTGGGCAGCACCCTGCCTTCGGCGTCGCCGGGTCGAAACATCACGTAAAGCGGCACGCCGACGGCGCCGTGTGCATCGAGGAATGCCGTGATGGCGGGATCGACATTGGTCCAGTCGCCTTTGAGGTAGACCGTGCCGCTGTCCTTGATGGCTTGCTGAAAGGCATCACGGGCCAGCACGCGCGACTCGTTCAGTTTGCAGGTGGCGCACCAATCCGCCGTCATGTTGACGAACACCGGTTTGCCCTCGGCGCGCAGGGTCGCGAGTCGCTCGGCGGAATAGACTTCGGCGAGTGACTCCGCCTGCGCCTGGGCTGCCTGCAGCGCGGGCAGACGCCAGACCTGCCACAAGGGAATCAACGCGGCGAGGATCAGCAGCGCGGCGAGCATCTTCTGCAGGGTCGATTCGCCATAGCGTTGGCGCTCCCACCACCAGAGTCCGGCTGCCAGCGTGGTCAGGCCGATCAGTACCAGTCCGCCCGCATCCGCGCCGCGTTGATTGATCAGCACCCACAGCAGCCAGATCGCGGTCAGATACATCGGGAAAGCAAGGATCTGCTTCAGCGTATCCATCCACGCGCCGGGCTTTGGCAGTCGCTGGGCCAGCGCGGGAACGAATCCGATCAGCAGGAAGGGCAGGGCAAGGCCCAGTCCGAGAGCGATGAAGATGCTCATCGCGGTCAGCGATGACGACGCGAATGCCAGCGCCAGCGCCGGGCCCATGAAGGGCGCCGTGCACGGACTGGCGACCACGACGGCTAGCACGCCGGTGAAGAAATCGCCTGCGGGACCGCTGCGTTGGGTCAGCGATTGCCCGCTGCCAGCCAGGCCCGCGCCGAAGCTGACCACACCGGACAGACTCAGGCCAACGGCGAACATGACATAGACCACGGCCGCCACGAAGACCGGCTGCTGCAACTGGAAGCCCCAGCCCAGCGCTTGCCCGGCCGCTCGCAAACCAATCGCGAGCAGGCCCACACCGATGAAGCTGGCCAATACGCCCGCGGTGTACCAGAGCGCATGGGCGCGCGCTTTGGCGTGGCTTTCACCACTCTTTGCCAGTCCAATGGCCTTGAACGACAGCACCGGCAACACACAAGGCATCAGGTTGAGCACGACGCCGCCCATAAACGCGCCCAACAGGGCCAGCAACCAGCCGCCTGCGTCCAGACTGGCGGGGGCCTTGTTACTCGACGCGGGCGACGCGATGGAAACCTTGCGCACCGTTCCGGCAGGTAGATCCACGTCCAGTGTGCGTGTCATCGGCGGATAGCAGATGCCGTCGGTCTGGCAACCCTGGAAGCTGGCCAGCAGACGGATGCGTCGCGCCGTGCCCTCGTTGCGTGCAAGGCGCAGCGGGACTTCGACCTCGTCGAAATACACCACAACCTCGCCGAAGTGCTCGTCGCGATGCGAACTGCCTTGCGGCCACGCTGCATTGCCCGCCTGAACATCATCTTCCAGCACGCGGAAGGAGGAGCGGTCCTGGTAGAGGTAGTAGCCCTTGGCGGGCGTGAAGCGCATCAGCAACTCATCGGCGGCGATGGCGATGGCTTCAAACTTGAATGCCTGATCCTCGGGCAGCGGAGCGCGGTCGACCGCTTCGGTCGATGCGGGGAACAACGGTGCAACGGGTTGCGGTGTGGCCAGGAAGGGCAGCCCCTGCGGTGTCATTGGCGCTGGCGGCAGGCCTTGCAATGCGGTGTTTGCGGCGGTTTGCGGCAGGGCGACGTCGAGGATCTTCTGGTGTGGCGGATAGCAGATGCCGACATCGGCGCAACCTTGGTAGCGCACCTTCAACCGCAGTTTTCCCTGTGCATCGCCCGAAGCGCCATCCAGACGCGCCGTCAGGCTGCCGCGATAGGTCTCCACATCGCCAAAAAATTCGTCATGTTTGGCTTCGCCGTTAGGCAGGCTGAGTTCACCTGCGACGCCCTCGCCATCGACCAGCACGCTGATCCGATGCCGATACAGGTAGTAGCCCTCGGTGATCTGCCAATGAACCTCTACCGATTCTGCATCCAACGCCTGCGCGGTGACCTGGAAGGCCTCATCGATGGGCAGCAGATCCGATTCGTCCAGTGCCGGGACGCGAGAGGACAGCAGTAACAGGGGAAGCAGCAACAGGCAGCGCAGCAGAACGTTCATTGATCGGTCCGGGAAGAGGGCTATCCGCCTACAGGTCGCATGCAGACAGGCGCGGGCGGCATTGGTTCGCCGCGTCGTGACTGAGGTCGACGATCAACTTTAGCAAATGCCGAAGTGATGGCCGGGCGAACGCTGCCCGGCCATCACGGATGCATTACTCGAAGCCGTTCTGAAACACCTCGGGCGGCAGGCTGTTATTCAACTCGCAACTGCTCGGTTGGGTCGAATTGAACAGCTCGGCCGTGGCCCATTCGGGGTGGTCGACAAACGGGTTGCGGTTGCCCTGGATGCCGAACACGACTTCGTTGCGTTCCAGCTCGCGCGCGTCGACCGGGTCCAGTGCGTGCCATTGCAGCAGCGTGGTCAACACACCCATGTAGAACTTGCCGTTGGCACCCGATGCCGTCATCCAGGCACGGTTGTCGGTGAGTTCGAGATCGGGTTCGGGTGTGCCATTGCTGTGGGCATCACCTTCATAGCGAATGGCAAGGTAGAACACCGCGCGCGCCATGTTGCCCTTCATGCCGTCCCATACTTCGAACGTTCCACCGTTGCCGTCTGAACCCGCCACGTAATTCGTGCCGCTACGGCCATCGTTGCTGTCGGTGGGCAGCGCAGTACAGCCGCTTGTGCAGTTGTCGAACGGTTTGTTGCCACGGTCCGAGTTGTAGTCCGAGGCCGACAGATGAAGCATGTGGGTGTCGGTATGCGGCGGGCTGGATTCGTTCGGGAAGCCGAGTGACTTGGGCCAGGTGTGTTCGCGGTTGTAGTTGTTCGGGCCGGTGGCGCCGGAGCGCTGGCTGGGCTTGGCGTAACAACGGTTGCGGTAGATATCCAGGATGTAGTTCTGACCGCTGGCTGCGCCAGCGGCGCACACGTCGTCGGGGGCGGCATCGGCTTCTTCCAGCACCACCCATTCGTAAGGGCGCACGGTGTGATCGTCGATGATCTCGTGCAGCGAGCAGCGCAGTTGCGCGGCGCTGCTGGTATTGACCTGGGCGTAGTAGCCGCTGGCACCGGCAGCGATGCGGAAACTGATGCTCAGGTCGGCCAGCATGGTCTGCAGGCTGGCATCGCTTACCTGCGCCGCGTGCACGCTGAAGCTGCAGAGTTCGCCATTGCTCAGCGGCGCGGCGGGCGTAGCGCTGATCACCGTTCCCGAGGATGGGAAGCTGAGCGCGACGCTGCCGCTTTCCGCGCAGGACAGGCTGAACGCGCTGGCACTGAGGTTAACCGCTTCGCTGAAACGCACTTCGATGCTGCTCACCGCCGGCACGCTCTGGGCACCGTCGGCAGGCGAGGTCGAGACCACACTGGGCGGTAAATCGGCCGTGGTGGTGAAGTTCAGCGCGACCGCTTCGGACAAGCTGTCGCTGTCGCCATCACGGTCAGTGACTGCCGCCGCAGGAATGGCCACCTCGCAGCTTGCGCTGAACGGCAGCAGGCTGGTCGGCGTCAACAGGTACTCGACGGGTCCCGCCGAGCGCGTGTGCGGCACGGATTGGCCGTTGCAGACAAAGCTGAGCGTGCCATCGGCGATGTCGACCGCTTCGCTGAAGGTCAGACGCACGACCTGATCAACCGGTACATCGACGGCGTTGTCCGCGGGGGCGGTCGAATTCAACGCGGGCGGCAGATCGACCGGCGTACCGAAGCTCAGGTCGTCGATGGCGAGTCCGTCGTCGTTGCTCGTGGCGTTGAAGTCCACCCAGCGGATCCACAGCGTCGCACCCGGCGCGAGATTGATTCCAACCATCGAGCCACTGATGGCGACACGATTGGCCGTGGCGTTGCCGTCGATAGGGCCGATCGTGCCGGTGCTGACCGGTGCATTGAAATCCAGCGCGTCGACATCGACCCACGTTGCAGCGGCATCGACCAAGCTGGTCGCATTCAAGCTGTACTGGAAGTCCAATCGATCCGCACGACCGACTGTACCCAAGCGCCATTGTTCGCCGATGTACTGCAAGGGCAGGTCGGTGAAGCCGCTGCCGCTGGTGTTCTGAATACGCGCACCAATGGTCGGTGCATTGCTGCCGGATCGGATGCTGCCGAACGCGCGCTCAACGCTGCCGCTGCTTCCGTAGGAATAGACATCGCCCGAGATCGCCGTGCCGTCGTCAGCGGCATACGTGGTGGGGTGCGAAGCGCTGGTTTCGTTGAAGTACCAGCCATTCGGCAGGTTGGAACCGGTACCGCTGTTGGTCAGCGTATCGAAGTTTTCCGGATTGCCCGAACCATCCAGGGCAATGAATTGCGCCTGTGCGGACAAGGAAAAAGCAAAGCACAGCGCAGCCGCGCCGAGTCGGACGAGTGACATGTGATTCCCCAAGACAAGTGATCAGGTGACAAGGCGCTCCAGCCTTCTCACCACAACCAAACCGCCGCAGCAGACACCCTGTACTGCTGCGGAAAACGCCAAGGATAGCAGGGGCATGCGACAGGCTCACGACATGCGTCTGCCCTCTTCCCTGTTCAAAACACTTCGGCGCATCATGCGGACATGAACAGAACACGCCTTTTCGTTGTCGCCATTCTTGCCCTGTTGCTTGCCGCCTGCGCCAGTACCGGCTCGCAGAAACAAGCGCTGGATACCACCCTGTTTCGCTACGCCAGCGCAGTCCGCTGGGAGCCGGTGGATGTCGCGCTGGAGTTCATCGACCCGGAGTGGCGTCGTCTGCATCCTTTGCCGGCCGTCGAGCGAGGCCGCTATGCGCAATGGCAAGTCACCGGCTACACCGTCAAAGGCAGCGAACCGCTGAGTAAGGACGAGCTGGCGCAGGTGGTGGAAATTCGCCTGGCCAACAAGCACACGCAGACCGAGCGGGTGGTTTTGGACCGACAGATCTGGCGCTGGGATGCTGCCGCTGGCCGATGGTGGCTACGTTCAGGTCTATATTCTCTGGATGCGCACTGACTGACATGTCGCCGGTCCTGCGCGAGTTCACGCCAAAGCTGCTCAGCGTGCTCCGCCGCGGCTACGGATTGCAGGGCTTCCGTGCGGACCTGATTGCGGGATTGACCGTCGCCGTTGTCGCCTTGCCCCTGGCGATGGCCCTGGCCATTGCATCGGGAACGACGCCGGAGCGTGGCTTGCACACCGCGATCGTCGCGGGATTTCTGATCTCCGCTCTTGGCGGCTCCCGAGTCCAGATTGGTGGCCCCACGGCGGCCTTCATCCCGGTGGTGTTCAACGTCATTGATCGCTTCGGATACGAGGGCCTCATTCTTTGCACGCTGCTTGCCGGACTGATCCTTATCGCTTCCGGCCTGTTACGCATAGGGGCGCTGATGCGCTACATGCCGCAGCCTGTGATCACCGGGTTCACCGCTGGAATTGCCGTTTCCATTTTCAGCAGTCAGATCAAGGACGCTCTGGGCTTGCCGATTGCCCAGGTGCCCGCGGAGTTCATTGAGCGATGGCAGGCGTATGCCGAACACGCTTCGGGTCTCAATCCTTGGGCGGCATTCATGACCTTGCTCGGTCTGGTGCTGATTGTGGCGCTGAAACGCTATCGACCGGCATGGCCTTCGTTGTTATTGGTCGTCGTCGTCGGGGGATTGCTGGGCCTGTGGCTGCCGGTGGCAACGATTGGCAGCACCTTCGGCGACTTGCCTTCCGCATTGCCGGTGCTAGCGTTTCCAGACATCCCCTTTGAGCGCACTGCGGAGTTGCTGCCTGCAGCCCTGACCATTGCCTTTTTGGCGGGCGTCGAATCGCTGCTTTCCGCTGTGGTCGCCGATGGCATGACGGGTGGTCGTCATCGTTCCAATGTGGAGTTGGTGGCGCAGGGGATCGCCAACACCGCATCGGCATTGATCGGCGGTCTGCCTGCAACGGGGGCGCTTGCGCGCACGGCAACGAATATCCGCGCCGGTGCCAGAACGCCCGTGGCGGGCATGCTGCATGCCGTCATCCTGTTGGCTTTCATGCTGCTGCTGGCACCGTTGATGCGCTATGTGCCTTTGCCCGCGCTCGCAGCTGTGTTGCTGATGGTGGCGTGGAACATGAGTGAAATTCATCGGTTCCGCCATTTGATGCGCGCGCCCGTTGGTGATCGCGTCGTGTTGCTGGTGACCTTCTTGCTGACGGTGGCGTTTGACCTCACCGTCGCGATTGAAGCGGGCATCGTACTGGCGGCATTCCTGTTCATGCATCGAATGAGCGAGGTCGTCGCGATCCAGAGTCACGTCGATCTTCCTGTGCAGGGAGGCGACGAACACGGCGATGATCCGGATCAACGCGCCAAGCTGCCGCCATACACTGACGCCTACCGTTTTTACGGACCCTTGTTCTTTGCCGTCGCCAACCGTTTGGATACCGTGCTGGATCAGCAGCGCGAAGCACCACGCGTGTTCATCCTGCGCATGGGGCAGGTACCCCTGATTGATGTCTCAGGCGTAACCGCTTTGGAGAGTTTTTTGGATCGCTGTCAGGCGCAGGGCACGGCGGTAATTCTGTCTGGCATGCAGGATCAGCCGCGAGAAGTCTTGCGTGGCATGGACTTTGGCAAGCATCCAAATTTCGTCGGTTTTGCGGGCAATTTTGACCGCGCCATCGAGATGGCAGAGGCGGTTCTGCAACGCACCGAGGGCAATCAATGAAGGCGACTTACAGCGCGTCGGGTCCGGTTTCGCCGGTGCGGATGCGGATCACCTGATCCAGCGTGTGGACGAATATCTTGCCATCGCCGATCTTGCCGCTGTTGGCGGCATTGCGGATGGCTTCCAGTACGCGATCCAGCATGTCTTCGCCGACCGCGACTTCGATTCGCACCTTGGGCAGGAAGTCGACCACGTACTCCGCGCCGCGATACAGCTCGGTGTGTCCTTTTTGGCGACCAAATCCCTTGACCTCGCCGACGGTCACGCCGCTGACGCCGATCTCCGATAGTGCTTCGCGGACGTCATCGAGTTTGAAGGGCTTGATGATGGCAGTGACCATTTTCATGCGGGCAACTCCGGCGGGGATGCACAAGCATAGCGGCAAGTGGGCGCGGTGCAGGTCAGGATGTAGGAAAATTCCTACCCCGATTCCAGCGCAAGGCCGACTGCGACGCGCTGCTGGCGGTCGTTAGACTGCCCCCACACCCACCTCTGGACCGCACACATGATTGGCATGAAGGCATTGGATGATCTGGCGCAACGACTGACCGATTTGCTGCCGCCCGGCATGGATCAGGCGCGTGCGGATATCGAAAAGAACATGAAGGCGGCCTTGCAGGCCGGTTTTTCCAAGCTCGATCTGGTGACCCGCGAGGAGTTCGATGTGCAACGCGCCGTTCTGCTGCGCACACGCGAAAAGCTCGCCCTGCTGGAACGCGTCCTGATGGATCTGGAAGCACGTCTGGACGTCGCGGTGCCGCGTGCACCGGGTTCCGACCTGCGCAACTGAGTTGCTGCGATGTCACTGGCGGTCGTGCACAGCCGTGCCCAGTACGGCGTTTCCGCTCCGCCAGTGCAGGTCGAGGTGCACCTGTCGGGTGGCTTGCCTGGCATGTCCATCGTCGGCTTGCCCGAAACAGCGGTGAAGGAGAGCAAGGATCGTGTTCGTGCGGCGCTGTTGTGTGCGCAGTTCGACATGCCGCAGCGGCGAATCACCGTCAATCTCGCGCCCGCCGATCTTCCCAAGGACGGCGGGCGCTTTGATCTGCCGATTGCCCTGGGCATTCTCGCTGCATCGGGCCAACTGCCCAGCGATGGATTGGCGAAGTACGAGTTTCTCGGTGAGTTGGCGCTGACCGGCGAGTTGCGGGCGATCCACGGCGCCCTGCCTGCAGTCATTGCGGCGGGACAACAGGGACGCGGGATGATCCTGCCGCGCAGCAATGCTGACGAAGCGGCCCTGGCCGCGTTTGCCGAAGCGCGCACGGCGTGCACTTTGCTGGACGTATGCGCCTTTCTGCGTGGTGAGTTCAATCTGCCCGAATCGGAACCGGTGAGCCAGGATCGCGCAACGCATGCCGGCGTGCCGGATCTGGCCGATGTGCGCGGACAGGTGGCGGCACGGCGCGCGCTCGAAGTGGCCGCAGTGGGCGCGCACAATCTGTTGATGAGTGGTCCGCCCGGGAGTGGCAAGTCGATGCTGGCGCAGCGACTGCCGGGGCTGCTGCCATTGCTGGATGAAGCCCAGGCCCTGGAAGCCGCTGCGGTGCGTTCGATCAGTCATGGCGGTATCGACGCCTGTCGTTGGCGGATTCCGGCTTACCGCGCACCGCATCACACGGCATCCGGTGTGGCCTTGGTGGGCGGCGGTTCGCAGCCACGTCCGGGAGAGATTTCGCTGGCTCACTACGGTGTGTTGTTTCTTGATGAATTGCCCGAGTGGGACCGTCGTGTGCTGGAAGTGCTGCGCGAACCACTGGAGTCGGGCCACATCACGGTGTCGCGCGCGGCGAGGCAGGCAGATTTCCCCGCGCGATTCCAGTTGCTCGCGGCGATGAATCCGTGCCCGTGTGGCTGGGCGGGCGATCCATCGGGCCGCTGTCGTTGCACAGCGGAACAGATCGAGCGGTATCGCGGGCGGATTTCCGGGCCATTGCTGGACCGCATCGATTTGCACATCGACGTGCCGCGCGTGCAGGCACAGGAGATGCGCCCAGACGCGCCGCGTGGCGAGAGCAGTGCGACGGTGCGGGCCCGGGTGGAACGTGCGCGGGCGCGTCAGATGCAGCGCGCAGGCAAGCCGAACGCGCACTTGAACCAGCAGGAAACCGAACGCGACTGTGCGCTGTCCGCGCCGGATCGCCAGTTGCTGGAACGCGCCATCGAGCGGCTGCAGTTGTCGGCGCGGGCGGCGCATCGAATTCTTCGCGTCGCGCGCAGCATCGCCGATCTGGACGAGTCCGAGCCGATCAGTACGGCGCACCTCGGCGAAGCCATCGGTTATCGACGCAGTGATCGACGGACGTAGGTCGTAGGTCGAGGAGCGACGCAAGCCGGCGCGATGAGGATGTCGCATTCGCCGACCACTCGGCTGTCGCGTTTTCAATCCTCGCGGGTGACCCGCAGTACTTCGTCGGCCGTGGTGATCCCGGCAACCACCTTGTTCCAGCCATCGTCCAGCATGCTGCGCGTCCGATTGCGGGCCTGGCGCAATAGTTCGGCTTCCGACGCGCCTTCATGGATCAGGCGGCGCATCACCTCATCGACGATGACGACTTCATACAGGCCGGTGCGGCCCTTGAAGCCCGCGTTGCGGCCAGTCAGGTCTTCACGCGGTCGATGAAAGCGCAAGTCGGCATGCCATTCGCGACCAAAGGCCGCACATTCGGCGGGCGACGGGGTGTAGGCCTCACTGGTCGTCGGGTCGAGGCGGCGTACCAAGCGTTGGGCGAGCACGCCCAGCAGTGACGATGACAGCAGAAACGGTTCCACGCCCATGTCGCGCAATCGAGTCACCGCGCCGACGGCAGAATTGGTATGCAGTGTCGACAGCACCAGATGTCCGGTCAGCGAGGCCTGTACCGCGATGTCGGCGGTTTCCAGGTCGCGGATTTCGCCCACCATCACGACGTCCGGGTCCTGTCGCAGAATGGCGCGCAGGCCGCGAGCAAAGGTCATTTCGACGCGCGGATTGACCTGTGTCTGGCCAATGCCATCGAGGTAGTACTCGATGGGATCTTCCACGGTGAGGATGTTGCGCGTGGCATCGTTGAGCGTGCTCAGCGCCGCGTAAAGCGTGGTGGTCTTGCCCGATCCGGTTGGCCCGGTAACCAGCAGGATGCCGTGCGGCCGATGGATCAGACGACCGACATGGGTCTGGGTGGCTTCGTCCATGCCCAACTGGGACAAATCCAGGCGACCTGCCTGCTTGTCGAGCAGACGCAGCACGACGCGTTCGCCGTGTCCGGCAGGAATCGTGGACACGCGCACGTCGACGGGACGCCCGGCAATCCGCAGGCTGATCCGACCATCCTGCGGTAGTCGCTTTTCGGCGATGTCGAGTTTGGCCATCACCTTGATGCGGCTGACCACCGGTTGCGCCACCGATTTCTGTGGGCTGAGCACTTCGCGCAGGGCGCCATCGACGCGGAACCGCACCACCAGCCGATGTTCGAAAGGTTCGAGATGGATGTCCGAGGCGTTTTCCTTGACCGCTTCGGTCAGCAACGCGTTGATCAGACGGATGATCGGCGCTTCGTCTTCGGATTCCAGCAGATCCTGCGGTTCGGGCAGGGCATCGGCAAGCTGGTTTAGATCCGGATGCTCGTCCAGATCCGCCGCCATCGCCAGGGCGTCATCGCCGCCACCTTCGTAGAGCTGGCGCAGCAGTTGTTCGTAGCCCGACTCGGTGTATTCGACGAGTTGCAGTGGCCGCCCGGTGTGGCGGCGCAGTTCTGCCAGCACTTCCGCACTGACGCCCGGCCGCCAAGCCACTTCGGCCTGCCCGTCTCGGTAGGCGACCACGGTCGCGCCGTGCCGACGCGCAAAGCCGAAGCCGGGCCGCGCGGGCAACTCCGTCATGGACGGTTTTCCTCTACCGGTGGCGGGTCACGGAACAGGTCGGGCGCGCTGTCCGGTGCGGTCGCCGCCGGTTGCTGCAGCGGCGGCAGCAGAGGCTGGTTCTCTCCGGCAATGCGGCTGCCTGCACGTTCGCGGAGCTTGATCTGCTCACCACGGATGAAGTTGTACTTGTCACTCGACAGGGCCGATTCGGTAATCGCGTCACGCAGAATGATCGGCCGCATGAACACCATCAGATTGCGCTTGTTGCGCGTGGTCTTGCGCGACTTGAACAGGTTGCCAAGCAGAGGGATGCGCGAGAGTCCGGGCACGCCTTGCGCATTTTCGGTGGCCTCATCGGTGGTCAGGCCACCCAGCACCAGCAAGCCCCCGTCTGGTACTAGCACACTGGTGCTGAGTTCCCGCTTGTTGGTCACCAGATCGACCGCGCCACTGGTGCTTGGCGCGAGGGCCGAGACTTCCTGCTTCAGATCCAGCCTGACCGCATCGCCTTCATTGACATGTGGGGTCACGGTCAGGATGACGCCGACGTCTTCGCGATCAATGGTCTGGAACGGATTGGTCGGCTGGTTGACCCCACCGGTGGTCGAGGTGTTGGTGTACTGGCCGGTCAGGAAGGGAACTTCCTGCACCACTTTGATCTGCGCTTCCTGATGATCCAGCGTGACAATGGACGGACTGGACAGCACATTGGCGCGGCCATCGCCGCGCAGTGCCTTGACCAGGGCGCCGAGCTGGAAGATGGTGGTATCCGTTCCGCCGATCGGCAGTGTGATCGCGCCGCTCAGGTAGCCCACGTTCAGGCCGTTGCCGCCAATCACGCTGAACGGATTGGTGATCCCCGACACGATGCCGCCGGTGCCGGTTGAGCCATTGAAGTTGGTGCCGCCAATCAGCCCTTCGCCATTGGCATTGAGGTCGCTGGTCTGCCACTGCACGCCGAGTTCCGAGGCCAGCTCATCCGACACTTCGACAATGATGGCCTCGACCTGCACCTGCGCGCGTCGGACATCCAGTTGCCGCACCACGGCCGCGAGTTCGCGGTAAATCGCGGGCTTGGCGCTGATGATCAAGGCATTGGTTTCGTCATGCGCTTGAATGGTGGCGGGCTTGGCCTTGCCTTCGGCGCTATCGGCGCCGGTCAGGGTTTGCGCGATGCCTTCGAGAATGGGCACCAGTTCCGAGGCCTTGGCATTGCGCAGGTAGACAACCTGGGTGCTGTCGCCGCTTTCGAGCGGGGTGTCCAGATGCGCGATCAGCGCCCGGGCGCGCAGGCGCTTGGCGCGGTCGCCCGACAGCAGCAGTGAATTGGTGCGCTCGTCGGCCAGAAAACTGCTGGTATTCGCAGCACCGGCGGGTGTGGTGCCGGTCGGCGCAGACTGCTCCAGTGCCGCCAGGGTGCGTGCTACTTCTGCCGCGCTGGCGTGGCGCAAGGGAATCACTTCCACCTCGGCGTCGGACGCGACGTCGATCCGGCGAATGATGCTGAGCAGACGGTCCACATTGGCGGCGCGATCCGAAATCAGCAGGCTGTTGCTGCGGCCATGCGCCACCACGCTGGACTGCTGGGGCATCAGCGGTTGCAGCAAGATGCTCATCTCCTGCGCCGAGACATGCTTGAGATCGATGACGCGTGTCACCAGTGCGTCGCCACCGCCGTCGTTGCCATTGACACTGCCGTACTGCGCGGCACTGACGTCGGGAACGATCTTGGTCATGCGGCCCGCCTGGACGGCGGCAAAGCCGTGCACGCGAAGGACCGACAGAAATACCTCGTAAATCTCGTCCGCATTCATCGGCTGCGTCGAGACCACGGTGACATTACCGGTCACACCGGGATCGACGATGAAACTACGCCCGGTGATCTGGCTGACCGTTTCGATCAGGACATTGATCTCGGCGCCTTTGAGATTCAGCGTGTGCCGACCTGCCGGGGGCGGTGTCGCCGCATCCTGCGTCGTCGCCGTCGGGAGCATGACCTCGGGCGCTGGTTGCGCGCGGGTCGACAACGGGCCAAGCAGCAAACCCAGAACAAGAAAGGAAGAAGAACGCTTCATGGAAAACCCTTGGCGTGCATCGGGAAAGAAGAAGGGGCGGCGGAACGGATTCATTGCAACTCGACCCAGAGTTGCTGCTCCTGGCCGTCACGACGGATCGTCAGGCGCAGGCTGCGGGCATCTTTCAGACTGTTCATCAGTTCAACCTGACGTTGCGGGCCGTCGAGCGGTATGCCGTTGACCGAGGTCACGATGTCGCTCGGGCGCAGGCCACTGCGCGCCATCAGTTGCGAATCACGCCCAGCCGACAAACGCACACCGGCGAAGCGGCCATTTTCCAGTACCGGCACGACCTGCAGATCCTTCGCCAACGCCGCGGCATTGAGGGCGGTGTTGGCCCGGATCGAATCGAGGTTCGGACCACGCACGGCAATGTTCGGATTGATGAAGGGCGCGGGCGCTCCCGCGCGGGATCTGCCCGCATTGCTGTTGCCGGAAGGCGACTGGCCTGCCGGGCTGGTCGTCGAGACGATGTCGTTTTGCGGCAGGCTCAATCCTTCCAGCGCACCGTTTCGACGCAGCAACACACGACGCGACGTGATGGATTCCAGCACCGCGCCGCCAGGCAGCGCATCGCCGACGCGATAGGCCTGCTGTCTGCCCGTGTCATCGACAATGATCGCCAGACCGTCCTCGCGCGACTCCAGGTTCAGGGTGCCGCGCAGGCTCAGTTGCAAGTCTGTTTCGGGCGCGGATTGCGCGTCGGTGAGTAGCGAGTCCGTTGCGCTGGACTGGCCGAAGAGATGCCATTGCGACAGGCTGCCCTGATTGGCATTGCGGTTCACCGCCTGGGTTTGAAATCCACTGTCGTGGACCGGAACGGACGGGCCCACACTGATCAGCAGCAGCAGGCGCGCCAGCATCCACAGCAGGATGGCTGCCGCCACGCCCAGCGCGAGCTGAGGCCATCGCAGCGAGCGTCTGTCCGGCAGCATGCGCAAATCCATCTCAACGACGCCGACGGCGCCGCCGTGCCGCCGGATTGGGCGCGCCAGCCTGCGGTTGCTCGTTGCTTTCCGCGTCGTCTTCAGCGGTGGTTGCCGGCGAAGCAGGGCGCTCGACCACGGGCACCGGCGCCAGCAGCTCGGCAGTGACCGATGCGGTGGGGATCTTCTGCTCGATGTAGGCCTCGATATCCGGCAGGCTCATTGCGTACATGTCGCAGGCGAAGCTGATCGCATCGCCCTCGGCACCGAGTCGGGCAGTGCGCCCGATGCGATGCACGTAGTCTTCGCAATCGTTCGGCAGATCGTAGTTGTAGACGTGACTGACGGCGTCGATGTGCAAGCCGCGCGCGGCGACGTCGGTGGCCACCAGGATGTGCAGCTCGCCGCGCTGGAACTTTCCAAGCAGGCTCTGGCGTTTTTTCTGCGGGACATCGCCGGACAGGACGGCCACGCTGTGGCCGTGGCGTTCCAGACGTCGTTGCACTTTTTCGGCGGCAATCTTGGTGTTGACGAAAATCATGCTGCGACGGGCGTCGTTCTGACGTAGCAGGTTCAGCAGCAAGGGAAGTTTTTCTTCGGCGGCGGGGAAGTACACAACCTGGCGCACGCGGGCGGCGGTGATGGTCTCCGTCTCGACGGTCAGTTTCTCCGGCTCGTTCATGTGCTCGTAGGCCAGCTCGAGCACACGGTGGCTGAGCGTGGCCGAGAACAGCAGGCTCTGGCGTTCCTTGGCACCGGGCATGCGGCGCAGCAGAAAGCGGATGTCTTTGATAAAGCCGAGATCGAACATCCGATCCGCCTCATCCATCACCACGGCCTCGCAGGTCGCCAACGAAAATACCTTCTGGCGGTAGTAATCGATCAGGCGTCCCGGCGTTGCGATAATGACGTCGCAGCCTGCGCGCAACATCTCGCGCTGCTTTTCGTAGTCGATGCCGCCGTAGATCAGGGCGAATCGAAGCCCGGTATCGGCGGCGATCTTGTGTGCGTCCTTTTGAATCTGGATCGCCAGTTCTCGCGTCGGCGCCAGAATCAGTGCGCGCGGGTCGGTATCGCCACGGTTCGCAATCGCCGGTCGGGTCAGCAAGCGATTCACCACCGCGACCAGAAAGGCGATGGTCTTTCCGGTGCCGGTCTGCGCCTGTCCGGCGACATCGCGCCCCTGCAGCGCCAGCGGTAAGGTCAGGGCCTGGATCGGTGTGCAGCGCGAAAATCCGGCGGATTCCAGCCCGTTCAGCAGCGTCGGGTGCAGATCCAGGGTGGAGAAGGCGATATCGGTAAGGGGCTTGTCGCTCATGAAATTCCCGGCGATCCGCCGTGTTGGCGTCCGCTTGCGTGATGCCCGTCAATGTCCGCACACTGCTTGCCGGTGGGCAGGCAACGCGGACGACGGTGCTTGTGTTTGTCGATGTCCGGCCCCAAGTGTAGCCCAAGCTTTGGCAATCCAGTCCGACCCGCCTGTGCTCGTGGTGGATGGGCCAAACCAATGTATCCATCCATCTTTGGGAGCAAGCAAGTGAGCGATCTGGTCAAACACGTCGGCGATGCCGATTTCGCGGCAGAAGTGCTGCAGTCCAGCGAGCCGGTGTTGGTCGATTTCTGGGCTGAGTGGTGTGGTCCCTGCAAGATGATCGGCCCGGTGGTCGATCAGTTGGCGGGTGAGTACGCCGGTAAGTTGAAGGTGGTCAAGGTCAATGTGGACCATAACCCGGCGACGCCGCGTCAGTTCGCGGTGCGTGGCATCCCGACGCTGATCCTGTTCAAGGATGGCAAAGTGGCGGCGACCCAGGTGGGGGCCGTAAACAAGTCGCAACTGGTGCAGTTCGTCGACCGTGCGATCTGATGAACGCCAGAAACACGAAACGCCGATTGCTCGGCGTTTCGTGTTTCGGCAATGCGGCGGAGTCGCTCAGGACTTGCGGCCTGCTTCCTCGTCGCGGATGAACTTGCGGAACTTGATGTAGAAAAATGCGCCCATGCCGATCATGAAAATAATGCCGGCCAGGCTGTACAGGCCAGCATCGGTCGTCAGTAGCGCGCGCCATGCGTCCATCGTGAACTCCTCTTGGGTTTGCCGTCGGGTCTGCCGCCCAGACTAGTCAACCCACCCCTGCGGCAATTTGACTCACCTCAATTCCTGAACACCCGATGGGTCGAAAACCCGCGATGGCGCCGAATGACGCTTGCGGTGCCGGTGTCGACGGTGTTAGCGTTTCGTCGGTCCGAGCGAGAACCGAGTGGTCATGCCCGAAACGGTGCAGGTCGCAAGCGTTCCCATCGCCGTCCCGTTCCCTCTCATGTTTCCGGTCGATGTCTGATCGGTATCGTGCTGCCGCTGGCGGACGCCGCCAACCTTTCCTCTGTTTCACTGCTCGCAACCGCGAGGTAATTCAATTGTCCGAGAACGAATCCCTTCCCCCGACCGAGTCTTCGGTAGTGGTCCCCGCTGTGGTTGCGCCGGTCGCGACCACGCCTGACGTGAGCAGCGCGCCCGCGCCGCTCGCCGAGTCCGCACCCGTGGCGCCTGTCAGTCACCCACCGCGTGAGCGCGCACCGCGTCGTCCGCGGCACGCGGCCGTGGTCGCCGACGCCGGTGTTGCGGATGGCGAAGCGGCGCCAAGCTCCGAATCAAACATGGCAGTGGTCGTCGCCGAGCCTCAGCCAGAATCGGCTGTCAGTCAGGCTTCTGAGTCGGATGCGAACACGGCGGGTACCGCGTCGACAGCCGCTCAGGGCGTGGAATCCGCACCAGTAGCTGGCGATGGTGCCGAAGCGCCGCTCGATGAAGCCGCTGAAGCAGCTCGTCGCGAGCGCCGTGAGAGCCGTCGCGAGTTTCGCGAACACCGTCGCGAGCGCCGCAACCGCGAACGCGACTCGCGCGGCGGCAGTCCGGGCGAGTTCAACGAGAATAATGAGGAAGGCAGTGCTCAGGGCATCCCGCATTATCAGCCGCCAGCGGATCTGCCGACCTACAGCCTGACCGAACTCAAACGCATGAATGCCGGCCAGTTGCTCGATCTGGCCGAGACCTTGCGCATCACCGATGGCGTCGCGCGCATGCGCAAACAGGACGTCACCTTTGCCATCCTGAAGGTGCTCACCCGTTACGGCGAAGGCGTCGCGGGTGAGGGCGTGCTGGAAATCCTGCCCGACGGCTACGGCTTCCTGCGCGGTGCCGAGGCCAGTTATCTGGCCGGACCGGATGACGTCTATATCTCGCCGAGTCAGATCCGCCGCTTCAATCTGCGGACCGGCGACTACATGACGGGCAAGATCCGCTCGCCCAAGGACGGTGAACGGTATTTCGCACTCGCCAAGGTCGACACCATCAACGGTGAGCCGCCGGAAGCATCGAAGAACAAGGTCCTGTTCGAAAACCTCACCCCGCTGTTCCCGCGCCAACGCTTCGTGCTGGAGCGGGGCAATGGTTCGACCGAAGACATCACCGGCCGCATCATGGATCTCATGAGTCCGATCGGCAAAGGCCAGCGCGGTCTGATCGTCTCCCCGCCGAAGGCCGGCAAGACCATGTTGTTGCAGAACATCGCTTCGGCCATTTCCTACAACCATCCCGACGTGCACCTGATGGTGCTGTTGATCGACGAGCGTCCGGAAGAAGTCACCGAAATGACCCGCACTGTGCGCGGTGAAGTGGTCAGTTCCACCTTTGATGAACCTGCTGCACGCCATGTGCAGGTGGCCGAGATGGTCATCGAGCGTGCCAAGCGTCTGGTCGAGCACAAGAAGGATGTGGTGATTCTGCTCGACTCCATCACGCGTCTCGCCCGCGCTTACAACACCGTGGTGCCGAGTTCCGGCAAGGTGCTCACCGGTGGCGTTGACGCCAACGCGTTGCAGCGTCCGAAGCGGTTCTTCGGGGCGGCGCGCAATGTCGAAGAAGGCGGTTCGCTGACCATCATCGCCACCGCGCTGGTCGATACCGGCAGCAAGATGGACGAGGTGATCTACGAAGAATTCAAGGGCACGGGCAACATGGAAGTGCATCTGGATCGTCGTATCACCGAGAAGCGCGTTTATCCGGCGATCAACATCAACCGTTCGGGTACACGTCGCGAAGAGCTGCTGATCGATCCCGATTTCCTGCAGAAGATCTGGATTTTGCGCAAGCTGCTGCACCCGATGGATGAACTGGCAGCCATCGAGTTCCTGCTCGACAAGATGAAGAACACCAAGACCAACGAAGAGTTCTTCAACTTCATGAAGCGTGGTTGATGGATTGCCATCCCGTTGATTGATCGACGAAGCCCCGCTCAGCGGGGTTTCGTTTTTCCGTTGCGCGGGGTGCGTGGCGTTGGTTCGAAATCGCTGCTCTGCAATACCGTCCCTATGGCATTTTCTGTGAGCGTGGTCGATGTCAGATTTCCCACAATTTCGTCATGCGCGTATTGACGACGCCGAGGCCATCGTCGATCTGGTTGAAAGCGGCTATCGCGGTGAACGCAGCCGCCAGGGCTGGACGACCGAGGCGGATTTTCTGCAGGGCCAACGGACCGACCTGCAATCCGTGCAGGCGCTGATCCGGCAGGCCGGAAGCACGGTCCTGCTGGCTGAGCAGGCGGGATTGCTGCTCGCCTGTGCGCATCTGCAGCGTCATGAGGGCTATGCCTACTTCGGCATGTTTTCGGTTCGTCCGGAATGCCAGAACGCTGGCATGGGCCGGAAAATGCTCAGTGAAGCCGAACGCTTCGCCACGACCGAGTGGGGTGTCGGCGAGATGCGCATGACGGTGATCGATATCCGTCACGAGCTGATGGCTTGGTACGAACGGCGTGGTTATCAGCGCACCGGCGACTACCAGCCTTTCCCCTACGGTGACGAACGATTCGGCGTGCCCTTGCGCGATGACTTGCGTTTCGAGGTGATGCGCAAGTCGCTCTGATGGCGCAGCTTGCCTCGACGACTGGCGATGCGTCCGGGCGCTATTCGCTCTCCCTGCTACAGCGATGGGATCGCGGCGATCAGTGCATCCAGGCGCGCATGCGGGCAATCCAGCTGCAACAGATGCTGGCGAGCGTCGTCCTGTAGCGGGAGCAATTCCGCAAGTCGATAGCTCAGCCAGTGCGGGTCGTCGCGGGTCTGTTTGCTGGCCTGGGCGTGCGGGCCGCCAGCCTGGATCAGCACGTGCTCAAGCAAGGTGTCGAGGATAAGGTGCTCCGGGCGAACCGGGCCGGACGGTTGGTCGGCTAGAAACTCGACGTTTGCGACGGCCAGGCCGTCGTCCTGGCATTGCACGGACTGCAGGCGAATACGTGATTGGCCTTGCACGCGAATCCCGAGCAGGCCATCGGGCAGGGTGTCGAAGTCAATGATTCTCGCGCTGGTGGCGACTTTCGCCGTGACCGTCGACGCGTGCGCCTCGTGTCCTTCCAACAGCAATGCAATGGCAAAGTCGCTCTGCTGCTTTGCACACTCGCGGACCAAGCGCAGATAGCGCGGTTCGAATATCCGCAAGCCCAGTTCACCGCCCGGAAACAGCACGGTCCGCAGTGGAAACAAGGGCAGGGTCGAGTTGGCCGTCTTCATGTCGACAGTGTAGGCGTCGGGCACCCCGCTTGGCCGTGAAGATGCGGCACAGCAGGTATCATGGCAGCCCGATTTTCGTGCGGATCAATGGACTGGCCAATGCGCAAGCACCTGATGACAATCTCGTTGTTGCTGCCTTGGGCAGTTGAGGCAGCCCCTGAACTGAGTGACGCAGCACGCGATGCCTTCGTCGCCGAGGCGGTCTCCACGCACTCGCTGGAGGCCTCCGAAGTGGAGGCATGGCTGAACACGGCCCGCTATCAGCAGAGCATCATCGATGCCATCACGCGCCCTGCGGAGGGGAAACCCTGGAGTGCGTATCGGCCGATCTTCCTGAATGCGGCGCGCATCGATGGCGGCAAGGCCTTCCTGCGTGAGAACTGGGCCGCACTCTCGGAGGTTGAGCAGCGCACGGGCGTGCCCGCCGAACTGATCGTTTCCATCATGGGGGTGGAGACCAACTACGGGCGAATCACTGGTAGCTATCGTGTGCTGGATGCCTTGTACACGCTCGGCCTGTTTTACCCGCCGCGCGAGGCGTTTTTCCGCAGCGAACTGGCGACCCTGTTCAGGCTGGCGCACGACGAATCGATCGACCTGTCGCGTGTCAAAGGCAGCTATGCCGGTGCCATGGGCTGGGGTCAGTTCATGCCATCGAGCTACCGCGCCTACGCGGTTGACGGTGATGGCGATGGTCACCGGGATCTGTGGAATTCCAAGCCGGACATCTTCGCCTCGATCGCAAACTATTTTGTGGCGCATGGTTGGCGCGCCGGGGAGCCCGTCGCGCTTGCGGCGCGCAAGGATGCGACGCAGGAGGAGTTCGTCGCGGGCTCGCTGGAGGCGAAGTTCGGCCTTGCGGAACTGGGCGCCAAGGGATATCGCCCCACCCAGGCGGTCGGCCACGACGTCCCGGCGACGGTGCTGAATCTGGATGGGGAACGCGGGCGCGAGTACTGGATCACGTTCCACAATTTCTACGTCATCTCGCGCTACAACCGTTCTCCCCTTTACTCGCTGGCGGTATTCCAACTGTCGCAGCAGATTGCCGAGGCACGCCCCGCCGCATCGAGGGCAGCTAATCCGTGATGGGTTGGCGTATTGCTCTCGCGGTTGCCGTGCTTGTGCTGGCAGGCTGTGCGGGTTCGCCGTCGCGCACGCTCCCTCCGCCGGATAGCGTGCGTAGCGAACAATCCGCGACACCCGCGCCGCCCGACTATGTCGCTGGCGGCCTTTACAAGCCGGGAGTGCCGGATGGTGGCCCCGAGATTCCGCCGGACATCAGCGCCTTGCCCGAACCCGTGCCGCGCGCCGAGCCGCGTGCGCGCTATGGCAACAAATCACCCTATTCGGTGCTGGGCAAGCGCTACTACGTGCTGGACACCGCCGAGGGTTATGTCGAGCGAGGCATCGCTTCCTGGTACGGAACCAAGTTCCATGGCCGGGTAACATCGAGTTTCGAGCCGTACGACATGTACCAGTTCACGGCGGCGCACAAGACCTTGCCCTTGCCGTCCTACGCGGAGGTGACCAATCTGGACAATGGCCGCAAAGTCATCGTGCGCGTGAATGATCGTGGCCCGTTTCATGAGGGCCGCATCATCGATCTGTCGTATGCCGCCGCGATCAAGCTGGGTATCCACGTTCGTGGCACGGGTCGGGTTGAAGTACGCGCGATCACGCCGGATGGGCACCACGCGTATACGTCGGAGGAGGTGCCTGGGTCAGGCGCGCCGCTGACGGGCGCGGCGCGGTCGTCGCAGGCGTCCCACGCGGTCGCCGCCGGTGGCTCGGTCATGGTCCAGGTGGGCAGTTTCCGTGACCATGACAATGCGCGTCGTCTGAAGCAGCGCCTGCAGGACGCGGACATCCGTCACGTTGATATTGATTCGACTCGTGTCGACGGCGGGCGAGTGCATCGCGTGCGCATCCTGAACGTCGCGGGCCGCGACCTGCAAGCGCTGCTGAATCGGCTTGCCGCATTGGGTCTGTCCGGTGCGCGCGTTGTGCGAGAGTAGGTCACCGCGCACTTGTGAATCGCGTTTTCTTTTGTTGAGGTTGGTATGTTGAAGTCCCTGACTATCGGAAAGTATTGCCTGCTGAGTTGTTTGTTTTGGTCCATGGGTGCGTTGGCACAGGCACCGGCAGCAGGGCCTGTCCCGGCACCGGTGCCCAAGCCGGTTGCTGCCCCGGCACCGGCGCCACAACCACCGGGCATTGAAGGTTCGGCCTGGCTGTTGATGGATTACGGCACCGGTCAGGTGCTGATGGGTCACGACATCGACAAGCGTGTCGAACCAGCGAGCATTACCAAGGTGATGACCTCCTACGTTGTTTCGGCGGAGATCAAGGCCGGCAAGCTCTCGCCGGATGACCAAGTGCGGATCAGTGAGAATGCGTGGCGCGGCGGTGGCGGCGGCACGGACGGCTCCACCAGTTTCCTGCCGGTCAACTCCACCATCGCTCTGAAAGACTTGCTGCACGGCATGATCATCCAGAGTGGCAATGACGCATCGATTGCGCTGGCAGAACACGTGGCAGGCAGTGAAGAGGCCTTCGCCAGTTTGATGAATGCCTACGCCGAACGGATCGGCATGACCGGATCGCATTTCGTCAACGCTCACGGACTGCCACATCCCGATCACTATTCGACTGCCCACGACATCGCCCTGCTGTCGCGCGCGTTGATCCGCGACTTCCCCGAGGACTACGCGATCTACAAGCTCAAGGAGATGACCCTCAACGGCATCACCCAACACAACCGCAACACCCTGCTTTGGCGTGATCCGTCGGTTGATGGCATCAAGACCGGGCATACCGCATCGGCAGGGTTCTGCCTGGCGGCGTCGGCCGAGCGCGATGGCATGCGCCTGATTTCGGTGGTCATGGGGTCGAGCGGTGAAAAGAAGCGTGCCGACGACAGCCAGGCACTGCTCAATTTCGGGTTCCGATTCTTCGAATCACACACGATCTATACCGCGGGGCAAGTCGTGGTTGAGCCGCCAATCTGGAAGGGGGAGCGCGACAGCATTGCACTGGGTCTGCAGGAGCCACTGCAGGTAACCGTCCAGCGCGGCAAGTACGAGCAGATCAAGGCGGTGATGGATTTGCCCAAACCGCTGCTCGCTCCGTATAGCCAGGGTCAGCAGGTGGGTACGCTGCGGCTTAGCCTGGACGATCAGATGTTGATCGAGAAACCGCTGGTGGCGCTTGCCGATTTGCCCGAAGCGGGCTTCTTCGGCCGCATGAGTGATGAACTGCTGCTGTGGTGGGAGTCCGATTGACGGCGCTTCGGGGTCGATCCTGAACGGTTCGCCTGGCGCGGCGACACGCAGCGACGGAACCCGGCACGCATCTCGTTGAAGCAAGGGAGAGCAAGGCACGCGAGCGGTGCTCTCCTTCTCCTTCTCCTACTCGACGAGGTGTCACATGTCCAAGTTGACGAATCGAATTGCGGCTGCCGGTGCGGTGATGCTGTTGGTGGTTGGTGTGGCGGCGATGGCGAGGCCGCATGGTGGTCACGGCATGGGTTTTACGCCGGAAATGGATGCCGATGCCGACGGCAAGTTCAGCGAGGCCGAATTGGCTGCGGCGCTGTCCAAGCGCGCCGCAAGCATGGATGCGAATGGCGACGGGTTCATCGTTGCCGACGAGGCGGAGGCCTACCATCAGGCGCGCAGGGCGGAACGCCGCGCGGCTCGCTTTGCCCGTATGAGCGAAGCCCTGGACGCCAACGGCGATGGCAAGCTGAGCGTGGAGGAGTTCGCCGCCGGCACGCAGGATCGAATGATGAAGCGTGACGTCGACGGCGACGGTGCGATCATGCGCGGTGAAGGACGTCGCGGGAATCGTGAAGGGCGGCGTCCACCGATGCCGCCGCAGGATTGAGCCCGTCCACGTGACATGAGTCTTGAGGTGGTCAGCCGGATGTCACAACCGCTTGCCGATGCGCATGTCGATGATCCCGACCTGGCCCTGCTGCGTGCGGCAGGGCTGGGCGATCAGTCGGCGGCGTTGCAACTGGTGCGTACCCACGCGCCGGCGTTGCAGCGATTGGCCTGGCGCATGCTGGGTGACGAGCAGGAAGCACAGGACGTGGTTCAGGAAACCTGTCTGCGGCTGTGGCGAATGGCTGGCGAATGGCGGCCAGGTGAGGCGAGGCTCAGCACCTGGCTGCATACCGTGGCGATGAATCTCAGCCGGGATCGCCTGCGTCGTCGGCGCGAGACCTACCCGGTGGAGTCGTTCGAATGGCTGGCAGGCGAGGACTCGCCTGAGCAGGATATGGAGCGTGATCGGCGCAGTGCGCGGGTCCAGCAGGCCTTGACGCAGTTGCCGGAACGCCAGCGTGAAGCCTTGATACTGAGCCACTTCGAAGGCTATTCGCAGTCGGAAGCGGCGACCGTCATGGGCGTCAGCGTGGAGGCATTGGAGTCGCTGTTGTCGCGTGCACGGCGCAGTCTGCGGCAGCGCTGGTTGATTGGAGAGAATGCGTCATGAACCACTCCCATTCGTCGGAGTTTCCTGCAATGAGTGCTCGCCGGGTGCGAGAGCTGCTGCTGGCCTATGGCGCTGATCCGGCGCGATGGCCGCCCGCCGAGCGGGTCGCAGCGCAACGCGTTCTTCAGCAATGGCCGGAGCTGCAGGCGCTGGCACAGCGCGAGGCAAAGCTGGATGCGGTGCTGGATGAAGACCGCTTGGCTGGCATGGCGGTCATGGATGAGGCCGCATTGATGCGCTGTCTACCTGCGTCACAGGGTGTGGTGCCGTTGCGGACGATACCGCTGGCCGGTTCGAGAACGATGCACAGCGCCTTGGGCTGGCGTTGGGCGGCACCCGCACTGGCGGCCGCTGTCAGTCTTGGAATTGGCGTGGGTTGGTGGTTGCCGCAGAGCGTTGAATCCGCCTCCACGGTTGCCGTGACCGATGTCGAGGATGTCATCGAGTACGCGCAGATCGACGCGGAATACGAGGAGTTTCTGCCATGACGGAGATTGCCGTCCCGGTTCGCAAACCGTACGGGCTTTGGCTATCGGTGTTGCTGAACGTGGTCCTGCTCAGCGCGTTGGGAACGATCCTGTTGCGCCCAATGCCGCCGCCGCCATCTGGGCATGACAGTTCATTGCGCCTGCCCGATCCGCATCGCATGGAAGCCTTGTTGCCGCCCGAGCGCCGCGAGTTGGTCCGCGATACCTTCATGCGGCATCGCGCGTCCATTCATCCGCACGTCCACGAGCTTCGCCGTGCTCGACGGGCGGTAGGTCGTGCGATGCGTGCCGAGCCACTGGTAGTCGACACGCTTGGCAAGGCATTCGAGAGGCAGCGTGATGCCGAGGCGGCCACTGCCCGCGAGATTCACACGATGCTGATCGATCTCGTGCAGCAACTGACCCCGGACGAGCGACGTGCCTTGAACCGTCTGATGCGTGAAGGTCGACGTGATCGCGATGGGCGGCGTTCGGATCGGCGTGACCGGGTTCCGACCGTGCCCGCGTCCGAAGTGCAGCCCGCATTGCCCGCGCTTGGCCCGGCCACGCAGACCGAGCCCGGTGCGGAGCCTCCGCCGCGTGTCGAAAAGACCGACTGACGTGGCCAACTTGCCGCGTTTCGCTTGGGATTCACTGCCGACGCCCTGATAATGGGCGCATGAATGACCCATCAAACGACGCGCAGGGTGCGGATCGCGGATTTCAGTTCCCCTGCCACATCGAGATCACGGCGATCGGTCTGATGGAGGCCGATATTCCTGCGCTGCTGCCTACGCTGTTGCAGCAGCTCGGTCTGGAGGCACATACAGAGAGTCTCAATGCGCGGGCGTCTAGTGCAGGCAAGTACGTCTCGGTCACCATGCGGTTTCACGCCCAATGCCGCGCCGATTACGACGCCGCGCATGGCGCCTTGCGCGCGCATCCCGCCATCAAGTGGACGCTTTGAGCGACGACGTGAGCCAGTGCGCACATGATCGAGCGGACGTGACGGTTGAGTCCGCCTGCCTGCGTTCGCTGGGGCGAATGGACTACCTCCCGGTGTGGAAGGCCATGCAATCGATGACCGATCAGCGCGCTCCCGAGGCGGCGCATGAATTCTGGTTGGTCGAGCATCCGCCGGTGTTCACCCAAGGTCAGGCAGGCAAGCCCGAACACGTGCTGATGCCGGGCGACATTCCGGTGGTGCAGGTGGATCGCGGCGGTCAGGTGACCTATCACGGCCCTGGACAGGTGGTGATCTATCCATTGCTGGACCTGCGGCGCCTGCATCTTGGTGTGCGCGAGTTGGTCTGCCGGATCGAGCAGGCGGGCATCGATGCCTTGCGAGATTGGGGAATTTCGGCGCAGCGGCGTGACAATGCACCGGGTGTTTACGTTGACGACGCGAAGATCATGGCCCTGGGTTTGCGTGTCCGACGCGGCTGCACATTCCACGGGCTTGCCTTCAATGTGGCGATGGACCTCAGTCCTTACCAGCGCATCAATCCGTGCGGCTATCAGGGTTTGCAGGTGACCGATCTGGCCCGCTGTGGCGTGTCGGTGCCATGGCAGCAAGCGGGCGAAGCTTTGTTGCACCAATTGACCCACCATCTGGGCCTGCGGCTGACGACCCGCGTGTCGCACCTGCCGGGACCGGAATCGACAGAAGAAATCAGCGCATGACCCACTCTTCCAAGCCCGCGGCAGGGCGCGACATTCCGGTTCTCGTTACCGGCGAAAAGCAACTGGGCGAAAGCAAGATCGCCCGCAGTCCGGTGCAGTTTGCCGATGCGCCGGTGTTGCGCAAGCCGTCCTGGATTCGCGTGCGTTTGCCGGCGGGTAACGCCGTGCAGAACCTCAAACAGCGTCTGCGTGCCAACGCGCTAGTCACCGTCTGCGAGGAAGCCAGTTGCCCGAACATCCATGAGTGCTTCAACCATGGCACGGCCACGTTCATGATCCTCGGTGAGGTCTGCACGCGGCGTTGCAGCTTCTGCGACGTGGCACACGGTCGCCCAAAGCCACCGGATGCCGACGAGCCGCGCAAGCTCGCCGAAACCATTCGCGACATGCAACTGCGCTACGTGGTAGTCACCTCGGTGGATCGGGATGACTTGATGGATGGCGGCGCGCAACACTACGTCGATTGCATTCGCGAAACGCGGGCCTTGTCGCCGAACATCAAGATCGAGATTCTCACCCCGGATTTTCGCGGCAAAGGGCGCATGGAGCGGGCGCTGGAGGTAATGCGCGACTGGCCGCCGGATGTGTTCAATCACAACCTGGAAACCGTGCGGGAGTTGTATCCCAACGTGCGTCCTGGCGCGGATTACGACTGGTCGCTACGCCTGCTGCAGCAATTCAAGGCCATGCATCCCGATGTGCCGACCAAGTCCGGGATCATGCTCGGCTTGGGCGAGGACCGCGAGCAGGTGATCGGTGTGCTGCGGGATCTGCGCGCGCATGACGTGGACATGATCACCATCGGCCAGTACCTGCAACCCACGCCGCATCACCATCCGGTGTTGCGTTACTGGACGCCGGAGGAATTCGCCGAGTTCGAGCAGATTGGGCTGGCGATGGGTTTCACCCATGTCGCTTCCGGTCCGCTGGTGCGGTCGTCCTACCACGCGGATCGAATGGCGAAGGAAGCGGGCTTCGTCGACGTGTAAGCGGGGAGTTGTTGCCTGCGTGACAACACTCCGTGAGTCGGCGATGCGTTG
The DNA here is from genome assembly GCA_041395245.1 of Lysobacteraceae bacterium. Classification (GTDB taxonomy): domain Bacteria; phylum Pseudomonadota; class Gammaproteobacteria; order Xanthomonadales; family Xanthomonadaceae; genus Aquimonas. The sequence goes on along the minus strand of JAWLAY010000004.1, from coordinate 289,146 downwards.
AACGCAGGCGCCAGCTGACGTCCAATACCCACCATCTGCCGAAGGAACCACACGATGTCGCTCAAGAACACGACGCAAGACTGGGGCAGCCTTGCCCGCTTCCTGCACTGGTCCAGTGCGCTGCTGATCATCGCGACCGCGATCATCGGTTTGACCATGGAGGACATTGATGTCCCGACGGTCTACAAGCTGCACAAGTCGCTGGGTCTGACGGTCTTGCTGCTGGTTGCGGCGCGCCTGATCTGGCGTTTGCTGGATCGCCGCCCCGCCTATCCGTCGAGCATGCCGATACTGCAGCGCAGGGTATCGGATCTCGCCCATCTGGCGCTCTATGTCAGCATGATCGCCTTGCCGGTGTCGGGCTGGATCATGAACTCGGCGGGCAAGCGTCCGTTGCCGCTGGAATGGTTCGGACTGTTTCCGGTGCCACCGATCTCCGGCCCGAATCCCGACCTGCGTCATCTGGCCCACGAAGTGCACGAAGTGGGCTTCTACATCGCGGCGGCGCTGCTGGCGGTGCATGTGCTGGCCGCGCTCAAGCATCATTTCGTCGATCGTGATCACACCCTCGCGGGCATGACGCCGGGTGTGTCGCCTCTGCCGCCCAAGGAGTGAGCCATGCGTATCGCCGTCATCACGCTGCTGTCCCTGCTTCCCGCGCTTTCACCTGAGGCGCGCGAATGGCAAGCGGATGCATCGCAGTCGACGCTGGGGTTCGAGTTCACCTACGAAGGTGAGGCGTTCCCTGGAACGTTCAAGCAGTTTGCTCCGAAGATCAGTTTCGATCCGGCGTCGGCCAGTGGTCAGTTCGATGTGACCATCGATCTCGGCAGCAGCAGCACCGATGACAGCGAGTGGGACAGCTACCTGCACGGTGGCAACTTCTTTGCGGTCAAGACCGCACCGATCGCGCGCTATCGTGCCGAACGCTTCGAATCCACTGCCGAGGGCTACGTGGCCCATGGCGAGTTAAGCCTGCGCGGCAAGACCCAGCCGGTCGACTTGCGCTTCACTTGGGCGGGCGATCCGTCGGAGTCGGTGCTGGAAGGTGAGGCCAATCTGCAGCGGCTGGACTTCGATGTGGGGGGTGGCGAGTGGGCGGACGACGAGACCATCGGCAAGACCGTGGTCGTTCGCACACGACTGTTGTTGACGCCGAAGTGAAGCCTGACGAGCGCATACCGCGGTGAGCAGGATCGGTCGCTGGTGGCGGCGTGGATCAGTGGATTCGCCTGCCGCTGCCGAGTCCTCGCATGAATCGCTGGACGCCTTGAGTGCGCAGGCAGCCGACAGCCTGCGCCGCTTGATCGATGACCCGCGGGTGCCGGCGGAACTGCGCCGCGAACTGGCGCAGGACTACACCGAAGTCGCCGAATTGCTGACGCGCGTCGAGCAAGGGCATCTGCATCTCGCCGTGTTCGGACGCGTCAGTGTGGGCAAATCCTCCTTGCTGAATGCCTTGGCAGGCGAAGCGCGTTTTGCCACGGGCGTTTTGCATGGCACGACGACCGAGCGCGGGCAAACGATCTGGTCCGAGGCGGAGTCACACGGCGTGGTGCTGATCGACACGCCCGGCATCAATGAGTTGTCCGGTGAAGCGCGCGAAGCCCTGGCGCTGCAAGTCGCATCACGCAGCGACCTGCTGCTGTTTGTGGTCGACGGCGACATGACCGCCTTGGAGCGTGACGCGCTGCGCGCAGTTGCCGCGCAGCATCGACCTGTCTTGCTGGTCCTGAACAAGGCGGACCGCTATACCCGCGAGGACCGTGATTTGCTGTTGCAGCGGCTGCGCGAGCATGCGGCGGACTGGGTCAGTGCCGAGAACGTCATCGCGGTGGCGGCGCAGCCTGCGGACGAAGCCGTCCTGATGATGCAAGCGGACGGTCGCGAGGAGCGCGTGCAACGGCCACGCGATCGCGACATCGGCGCGTTGAAGCAACGCATCCTGCTCATCCTGGAGAAGGAAGGCAAAGCGCTGACTGCGCTCAACGCGATGCTGTTTGCCGGGCAGCTCAGTGACACCCTGGGCCAACGCCTGACTGCCGCGCGCGCGGACCTCGCCGCGCGCATCACGCGCAGCTATTGTCTGGCCAAAGGCGTGGCGGTGGCGCTCAATCCGGTGCCCGTCGCCGACCTGCTGGCTGCGGCATCGCTGGATGTGGTTTTGGTGATGCATCTGGCGCGTCTCTACGGATTGCCGCTGACCCGTCGCGAGGCGGGACATCTGATCGCCACGATCTCGGCGCAACTGGTCGCCCTGATGGGCGCCATCTGGGGTGTGCACTTGGTCGCCAGCGCCTTGAAAGGCCTGAGCGCCGGCCTGTCCACCGCCTTGACGGCGGGTGCCCAGGGCGCACTGGCCTGGTACGCCACCCTGTTGGTGGCGCGAGCGGCTGAGCGTTATCTCGCCCAAGGCAAGAGCTGGGGTGAGTCCGGCCCCAAGCGCGTGGTGGAAGAGATTCTGGCGCAACTGGATCGCGATTCGGTTCTGCGCGAAGCGCGTGCCGAAATCTCGCGCCGCTTGTACGCGCGCAAATCCAGCGATTGAATTCGATCATTTGACGGGAGTCCGCATGTTTACCGGAATCATCGAGGCCATCGGCCAGGTCATCGCCATGCAGCCCCGTGCGGGCGACCTGCGACTGCAGATCGGGCGGGGCAGTCTCGCCCTGCACGACGTGGTGTTGGGCGAGAGCATTGCCGTCAACGGCGTGTGCCTGACGGTCGTCGCCTTCAGCGCGGAGCACTTCGAGGCGGACGTATCCAACGAAACCCTGCGTTGCACTACCTTGGGCGCGCTGCAGGTGGGCAGCCCGGTCAATCTGGAGCGCGCCATGCGTGCCGATGGACGCTTCGGCGGTCATCTCGTCTCGGGCCATGTCGACGGCGTTGGCGAAGTGCGGTCGATCACGCCCGAATCCCGCTCGCAGATCTGGCGCTTCCGCGTCCCGGCATCGCTGTCGCGATACATCGCCGAGAAAGGCTCGGTCTGTATCGATGGCACCAGCCTGACCGTCAACACGGTCGAGGCCGACGAGTTCGAAGTCAACCTCGTGCCGCACACGCTGGCGAATACCCGCTTCCACGCCTTGTCGCCCGGCGCACCAGTGAACATCGAAGTCGACCTCATCGCGCGTTACGTGGAGCGACTTCGATCCGGCGGTGTCGGCATCGCAGAATGAGGGCGCTGGCCAGACTGAGCGCGAATTGAATGCGCGCCGTAGCCACGGCTTCCGGCACGCTTGACATCGCTCGGATTGATCTAGATTCCGCTCAGTTTGGGCGGAACGGGATGTCTACATGTCGCAGAAGCGTGATCGTCTTGCGGGACTGCTGTATCTCGTTGTCGTGTTGACCGGCATCTTCAGCTTGGCTTACGTGCCCTCGAAGGTCTCGCTGGCGGCCAGTCCCGACGTATTGCTGACGAACCTTGCCAACTCGGAATCCCTGTTTCGCCTTGGGATTGCCAGTTTCGCGCTGGAACAGATCGCCTTTCTGCTGCTGCCGCTGGTGCTGTATGGCTACTTTCGCGACGTGAACGCGATGGCGGCGACGTTGATGGTGCTGTTCGCGTGGATCGGCGTTCCGCTCGCCTTTGTCGCACTGGCCCATCGAATGGACCTGTTGGCGGTTCTCGATGCGACCTCGGTGGACACGCTGGCAGATACTTCCCTGCAGCACGCGGCTGTCTCCCATGCAGTCAGTGCCTATCGAAATACCATGGCAATGACGACAGTGTTCTGGGGTTTGTGGCTTGCGCCCTTCGGCTATCTGGTTTTTGTGTCCGGGCGATTGCCGAGGTTGCTCGGCGTGCTGCTGGTTGCCGGTTGCGCCGGGTATCTGATCGATTTCTTCGGCAGCGTGGTGTTTCCCGCCTACCCGGAGTCCTGGTTGGCCTCCCGTGTCCTGCTCCCCGCGGCAGTCGGCGAAATCGGGACGTGTTTGTGGTTGCTCATCAGAGGCTACCCGCGCCCCGCCTGATTTGATCTATCGCTGTTCGCCCGCCGCATTTCCCTTGAGACCCTTCACGTATCGGAGTTGCTCGTCATGTCGCTATCGCCGGATGTTCCCGCTTCCACGCGACTCAAGTTGAGTGCAGCGTGGGCATCGACCATGTTCTGCTACCTCTACTGCGACTACTTCGAACTGTATGTGCCCGGAAAGTTGTCGGACATGTTGCAGGGAGACATGGCCCCACTGGGACCCGTGACGCAGGGCGTCTTGCTGGGGACCGGTATCCTCATGCTGATTCCCAGCCTGCTGGTATTCCTCTCCGTGGCACTGCCACGCGTGGCCGTGCGATGGCTGAACGTGTCGTTCGGCGTCATCTACAGCGGCATCATGGCATTGCTGTTCGTGATGGCGGGTTGGTGGTTCTACAAGCTGTTTGCCGCCGTAGAGATGCTGCTGACCGTCTACATCACCTGGACAGCCTGGCGCTGGTCGGAAAGCCGCTGACGGCGAACAAGTAGGGAGATCGAGCGAGAACAGCTTCGCCGCAGTACGCCGACGCTGCGCAGGCACCGAGGAGCCTGTCAGACTTGAAGGGGAATCGTCTGCAAATCCGTCTGGACGGTCCATTTTTCGCCGCTTCCTGGGGCAATAGTTCAACGATTGCCCTGCGAAACCGGCAAAAACTGGCCTCGCCCAGCCGAATTTTCGCTTCGATTATTCAAGTCCGACAGACTCCTAGCTCACGACATCGATTGGCGCGCTGCCTGTTGCATCGCTTGTTGGCCATGACACGCGTGCGCCTATCCCGCTATCGGCGCCGTCTTGTACAGTCGGGGCTGGCCTCAAGGGTAGTTCACCATGATGATTTCTATGCGATTCGTGATGCCGCTTTGCTGCGGGCTGGTTTTGTGCGGTGCTTCGGGTCTGGCGCGCGGGGACGCGCCGGTGACGCCGATGACGCCGGATGTGGTTGAACGCTACGAGCGGATCCTGCCTTCAGCGGATTACGTGCGGCGCGAGTTGATGGTGCCGATGCGCGATGGGGTGAAGCTGTTCACCGTCGTCATGATGAAGAAGGGCGTGCAGAACGCGCCGATTCTGCTCTCGCGTACGCCGTATGACGCGAGCGGGCAGACCGGCCGCGTCGCCAGTCAGCGCATCGTCGATGTGCTGGAAGTGATGGACGCCGAGTTCGTCGAGGATGGCTACATCCGCGTGTATCAGGACATTCGCGGAATGCACAAGTCGGAAGGCGTGTGGGTGCTGAACCGGCCGCTGTCCGGGCCGCTCAATGACACCGGCATCGACGAATCAACCGATGCCTTCGACACCATCGAGTGGCTGGTGAAGAACACACCGGAGTCCAACGGACACGTCGGCGTGATCGGTTCGAGCTATCTCGGATTCACCGCCTTGATGACCCTCATCGACCCGCACCCCGCGCTGAAGGCGGTGATTGCACAAAGCCCGATGGTCGATGGCTGGATGGGTGACGACTGGTTCCACAACGGCGCATTCCGTTGGACCTCACTGGGCTTTCCGCTGAGTCAGGGTTTCAACAAGGGCGATGGGGGCGGTGAGTTCGCGTTGGGTGGTGGAGACGACTACACCCGCTTTCTCGAAGCCGGTTCGGTCGCGGACTTCGTTCGGATGGTCGGTGCCGAACACGTGCCGGGGATTCGCAAGTTTCTGGAAAATCCTGCGTATACCGAGTTCTGGTCCTTGCAGGCGGTCGACAAGTGGCTGGCTGTTCGACCGCACCGGGTTCCGACGATGCTGGTGGTCGGGCAGTGGGATCAGGAGGACAGCTACGGCGCACCTGCGGTCTATCGCGCGCTGGAACCGAAAGACACCCGCAATGACCGTGTCTCGCTGGTGATCGGTCCCTGGCGGCATTCCGGGTTCAATCATTACGGCTATGGTCTCGGTGCCTTGACCTTCACGGGCGATACCGCGCGCGAATGGCGGGTGACGTACGCCAAGCCGTTCTTCGATCATTGGTTGAAAGGTGGACCCGACCCGCAGACGCCGCCGGTGCTGACCTATGCCACCGGGGTGAATCAGTGGAATGAGTCGCCGCGTTGGCCGATGGGAACGGCGCAGCCGATTTACCTGGCAGCGGACGGCAAGGCGGTGTTCGAGAAGCCCGGTGCGAAGGGGCATGAGGACTACATCAGCGATCCGTCCAAGCCGGTGCCCTTCATTCCGCGCCCCATCGCCATGGGGGACGCGATGCAATGGAAACCGTGGCTGGTGCATGACCAGCGCTTCGTGACGGGTCGTCCGGACGTGGCGGTTTGGACCAGCGCCCCGCTCGACGCGCCTTTGCACATCATGGGGGCGCCGGAGGTGGAGCTGTTTGCCGCCACAACGGGAACGGACAGTGACTGGGTGGTCAAGTTGATCGATGTGTACCCGAATGACGTGCCGGAAGACCGCTCGCAAGGTGCGCTGCCGTCGATGGCCGGTTACGAGTTGCCGATCGGCATCGAGATCTTTCGCGGTCGTTATCTGAAGAGTTTCGCCACCCCGGCACCGCTGAAACCCGGCAAGGTGGAGCGCTACACCTGGAAATTGCCCGATGTCGACCACGTGTTCCTGCCGGGGCATCGCCTCATGGTGCAAGTGCAATCCACGCTGTTCCCGCTGTATGACCGGAACCCGCAGACCTACGTGGACAACATCATGTACGCGAAGCGCGAGGACTATCGATCGGCAACGCAATCGGTTTGGTTTGGTGGTGATCAGGCCAGTGCGATCTTGCTGCCGGTAGTTCGCTGAGCGGACGGATGGGCTTGCGTGGCGGTTGGCCGTTTCCTGCCTTGGCGACGCGCTCCCGAAGGGGGGCGCGCGTCGCCAGCGCGTGCGGCGGAACCGACCGATGAATGCAACGCGCTGATTGCCTGCAGTGGTCGCGCTTTGTGACCGAATCGGCACGATTTGGCATGAATACGAATGCAAGCCCGCTGAACAATCGGGCACGCCGGATCGACGGGTGTCTAATGGCCTTGCACTGAACTCCCGGCTCCACAGACCGCGAACGCGGCAGGGCGGGCGATGCGTGCACACCATCATTCGCAGCTTCCTGGGAGGGAATCATGCGTCATCTCGTCGCTCGTCTGTCCGCTTCGGCGGTGTTGTTCCTGTGTCTGTTCTTTGCGCTGTCGGCCGGTGTTTCGGCAGCGATTGATGCCAGTGCCCTGGGGGCGCGTTACAACGGCAGCAACATCGATTTCAAAGTGTTTTCGTCGCGCGCCACGCGCATCGAAGTGTTCATCTACAAAACACCGTCCGGCGCACAGGAAGTCGTCCGCTATGTGCTGACCAAGAACGCGACGACCAATGTCTGGTCGAAGTCTGTGGCGGTGTCCACCTTGCGCAACAGCTACGGCATCACCGGCACGGTGTACTACGGCTACCGTGCCTGGGGGCCGAACTGGCCCTACGTCAGCACCTGGAAAAAGGGCCGCAGCAACGGCTTCGTGAGCGATGTCGATGCCCAGGGCAATCGCTTCAATCCGAACAAGTTGCTGCTTGATCCCTACGCCCGCGAGATCAGTCAGGACCCGAATACACCGAGCTGCCTGGACGGCACGATCTACGCCAGCGGTGCGACCCATCGCAACAAGGACTCCGGCGCCTGTGCGCCGAAAGGCATCGTGCTGGCGACGGACACCACGTCGATCGGCAGCAAGCCGACCCGCGCCCTGCGCGACGATGTGGTGTACGAGGTGCATGTGCGTGGTCTGACCATGAACGACACCAGCATTCCGCTGGCACAGCGCGGTACGTACGCGGGCGCCGCGCAGAAGGCGGCCTATCTGGCGAGCCTCGGTGTCACGGCGGTGGAGTTCCTGCCGGTGCAGGAAACCCAGAACGACACCAACGAGGTTGATCCGACCTCCACCAGTGGCGACAACTATTGGGGTTACATGACGCTGAACTTCTTCGCCCCGGATCGTCGCTATGCCTCGGACAAGACACCCGGCGGGCCGACACGCGAGTGGAAGGCGATGGTCAAAGCCTTCCATGACGCGGGTATCAAGGTCTTCATCGACGTGGTCTACAACCACACCGGCGAAGGTAGTGCGTGGGGCGGAACGGACGGGCTGACGGTCTACAACATCCAGTCGTATCGCGGGCTGGACAACCCGACCTACTACTCGCTGACCTCGGATTTCCAGTATCCCTGGGACAACACCGGCGTGGGCGGCAACTACAACACCCGCAACACCATTGCGCAGAACCTGATCGTCGATTCGCTGGCCTACTGGCGCGACGCACTCGGTGTCGACGGCTTCCGTTTCGATCTGGCCTCGGTGCTGGGCAACACCTGCCAGCACGGCTGCTTCAATTTCGACAAGATGGACGCGGGCAATGCGCTCAATCGCATCGTCAACGAGTTGCCACCGCGCGCGGAAGCCGGAGGTAGCGGTATCGATCTGATTGCCGAGCCCTGGGCCATCGGTGGCAATTCCTATCAGGTGGGCGGCTTTCCGAGTGGCTGGGCCGAATGGAACGGCAAGTACCGCGACGCGCTGCGCAAGAAGCAGAACCAGTTGGGCGTGGAAACCGTGCTGACTGCCGAACTGGCCTCGCGCTTTGCGGGCTCGTCGGATCTGTATCAGGACGATGGCCGCAAGCCTTGGCATTCGGTCAACTTCATGGTCGCCCACGATGGTTTTACCTTGCGCGATTTGTATGCCTACAACAGCAAACAGAACACCCAGCCCTGGCCATATGGCCCATCGGATGGCGGCGAGGACAGCAACCACAGTTGGGATCAGGGCGGCATCGGAGCCGATCAGCGCAAGGCCACGCGCACCGGTCTGGCTTTCATGATGCTGAGTGCGGGCGTGCCGATGATCACCGGTGGCGACGAAGCCCTGCGCACGCAGTTCGGCAATAACAACGCCTACAACCTCGACTCGGCGGCTAACTGGCTGGACTGGAGCTGGGACAGCTACGAAACCAACCATCAGACCTTCAGCCAGCGCCTGATTGCGTTCCGCAAGGCGCATCCCGCCCTGCGCCCCAGCAACTTCTATTCGGCCGTCGACACCAACGGCAACGTGATGGAGCAGTTGCGCTGGTTCAAGCCCGATGGCGGCGTGGCGGATACCGCGTACTTCACCAACGCCAGCAATCACGCCATCGCCTGGCGCATCGATGGCAGCGAGTTCGGCGACAGCGCAAGCGCGATCTATGTGGCCTACAACGGCTGGTCGGGCAATGTGAACTTCAGTCTGCCCTGGCCCGGCGCAGGCAAGAACTGGTATCGCGTCACCGACACCGCCACCTGGAACGATGGTCCCAACGCGGTGGCGCTGCCCGGCAGCGAAACCTACATCGGCGGCGAATGGACCACCTACGGTATGCAAGGCCGCTCATTGCTGCTGCTGATTGCGAAATAGCGCTGCTGGCGCACCATGCAGAATGCGCTGCGTGGGTCAGCGCATTCTGCGTCGTCATCGCTGGCGAAGGATCCGGGGGCATCCCGTAAACTACGCATCCTTGATCGATCACGCTGGATGCCCGTGCCTTTTGCCCCCATTCCCGAACTGCTGGACGAGCTGCGCGCTGGGCGCATGGTGGTGATCGTTGACGACGAGGATCGCGAGAACGAGGGCGACCTGATCATGGTGGCCGAGTTGGTGCGACCCGCCGACATCAACTTCATGGTCACGCACGCGCGTGGGCTGGTGTGTCTGAGTCTGACGCGTGAGCGTTGCGCGCAGTTGGCGCTCCCACCGATGGTGGTCGACAACACCTCGCCGTTCGCCACCAATTTCACGGTGTCCATTGAGGCGGCCGAAGGTGTCACGACGGGAATTTCGGCCTACGACCGTGCCCATACCATCCGCACCGCGGTGCGTCCGGATGCCAAGCCTGCAGACCTTTCGCAGCCGGGTCATATCTTTCCGCTGATGGCGCAGCCGGGCGGCGTGCTGACGCGCACTGGGCATACCGAAGCGGCGGCGGATCTGGCCTTGCTGGCGGGGTTCGAACCGGCGGGCGTGTTGGTGGAAGTGCTGAGTGCCGACGGCGGCATGGCGCGTCGGCCGGAGTTGGAACAGTTCGCTCAGTCGCACGGTTTGAAGATCGGTTCCATCGAGGATTTGGTGGCCTATCGATTGGCCAACGAGCACACGGTGGAGCGGATCGACGAGCGCGCCATCGAGACGCGTTATGGTCCGTTCCGGCTGATCACCTATCGCGACCGGATCGGGCGCGAACTGCACTTCGCCATGGTGCGTGGACAACCGAGCCCGGAGCGGCCGACCTTGGTTCGCGTGCATGTGCAGAACCCCTTGGCCGATGTGCTGCACTGGGAGCGCGCCGATTTCGGTGTGGCGGTGACCGATGCGCTGGAGTTGATCGCCGAGGCGGACAGTGGCGTGCTGGTGGTGCTGAATGAGCCGCCGTCTGCCGAGGCCTTGCTGGCACGGGTTCAATCGGTGGCGCCGGTCTCCAGTGGCAAGGGCAGCGTGGCGCAATGGCGGCGCAATGGCGCGGGTGCGCAGATTCTGGCCGACCTCGGGCTTAAATCGCTGCGGGTGATCGGCACGCCACGCCGTCAGGTCGGGCTGGCCGGGTTCGGTCTGGAAGTCATTGAATACGTCGACGCCGCCGGGCTGAGTAGCCCGACCTGATAAACTGCGCGACCTTGGTTTTCGCGGGTTGGGTCAATGGCGCATCTGGAAGGCGATTTGCGGGTGGCGGACGGTGCGCGATTTGCGATCGTTGCCAGTCGCTGGAATCCGCGCATCACCGACACGCTGGTGGAGGGTGCGCGAACGGCCTTGTTGGGCAATGGCGTTGGCGTCGCCGGGATCGATGTGGTGCGGGTGCCGGGTGCATGGGAAATCCCCTTGGCGGCGCGTGCCGTGGCGGCCGCAGGTCAGCACGTGGCGATCATCGCCTTGGGTTGTGTGGTGCGCGGTGACACGCGGCACTACGAGCATGTTGCCGACGGTTGTGCGCAGGGCCTTGCGCGCGTTGCACTGGATTTTGGTCTGCCGGTCGCCAATGGCGTGCTGGCAGTGGAGTGCCATGAAGATGCCGAGGCGCGTGCCGGTGGCAGTCATGGCAACAAGGGTGAAGAAGCCGCGCTGGCTGCATTGGAAATGGCCAGTCTGTTGCCGAAGCTCGACACGTCTGCGGGCAGGAGAGGGTGATGAAACATCAACGTCAGGATGGCATCGATCCCGCAGCGCGGTCGCGCGCGCGGCGACGCGCCTTGCAGGCGGTGTACGCCTGGCAAATGTCGGGCAGCAGCATGAACAAGGTGCTGGACCAGTTCCGCGACGAGCAGGACATGGAAATCGCCGATCTGGCGTATTTCGAGGATCTGTTGCGCGGTCTCGACAGCCATTGCGCCGATATCGATGCCGCGCTACAGCCGTTTCTGGACCGCACGGTTGATCAGGTCGATCCGATCGAACGTGCGGTGTTGCGTCTGGCGACCTACGAAATGCGCTATCGGCTCGACGTGCCGTACCGCGTGGTGATCAACGAGGCCATCGAAATCGCCAAGCGGTTTGGTGCCGATCATGGGCATACCTACGTCAATGGCGTGCTGGATCACGCGGCGCTTGAGTGGCGCGCTGCCGAGGCCAGAAGCCAGCGCCCCACGCGCTGATCGCGAGCTTTGTTGGCGATGGGTGAGTTCGATCTGATCGCCCGCATTCGCGAGCGCTGTCCATCGCGCCACGACGTGCTGCTGGGCATCGGCGACGATGCCGCCTTGCTGCAGGTTCCGCCGGGGCAGGCGCTGTGCGTCAGCATGGATACCTTGATCGCCGGGGTGCATTTTCCGCTGCAGACTGCCGCGCCGGACGTGGGTTGGAAGGCGCTGGCGGTCAATTTGAGCGATCTGGCGGCGATGGGCGCCAAGCCCCTTTGGGCAACCCTGGCGCTGAGCATGCCGGAACCCGACGAGACCTGGCTGGATGGCTTTCTGGACGGTTTTCTCGCGCTGGCGGAAAGCGAAGGTGTGGCCTTGGTGGGGGGCGACACGACGCGCGGGCCCATGTCGATCACGGTGACGATTCACGGCGTGGTTCTGCCGCATCAGGCGCTGCGGCGCGATGCCGCACGAGTGGGCGATGTCATCGCGGTATCCGGCACGCTGGGTGATGCGGCGACGGGACTGCGCGGGTTGCAGCAGGACAGCGCAGAGTGCCCGTGGCCGGAACTGCGTCATCGGCTGGACCGACCGACGCCACGGCTTGCGTTGGGACGATATCTGGCGGGGCGTGCGCACGCTGCCATCGATGTGTCCGATGGGCTGCTGGCGGATCTGGGACATGTGCTCTCGGCGAGTCGGGTTGGTGCGAGCCTGCGACTGGATGCGCTGCCCACATCGGACGCGTTGCGACAGGCCCTGCCGGATTTGGTTCAGCGGCACGCACTGCAGTGCCAGGGTGGCGATGACTACGAATTGTTGTTCACCCTGACTGACGCGGCCTGGCTTTCCCTGCAGGCGGAAGCCCATCGACAGGGTTGGCAGGTCACAGCGATTGGTCGCGTCGAGGCGACCGCCGGGCTGCGCCTGACCTTGGCAGGGCATCCCGTCGATCCGCCTGCCCGAACCGGCTGGGATCATTTTGGTGCCGCCACATGAAGACGCCCTGGCAGTTGTTGCACCATCCGGCCGGTTGGTGGGCCACCGGTTTCGGGTCTGGTCTGGCGCCAGTGGCACCCGGCACGGTGGGCAGTCTGACCGCGTTGCTGCCGTGGTTTTTCCTGCGTGAGTTGTCGCCCGCCGCCTATCTGGGCGTGTGTGTCGCGTATTTCCTGGTGTCGATCTGGGCTGCGCAGTGGGTGATTGACCGCCTCGGCGTGGACGATCCGGGGGCAGTGGTTGCCGATGAATGGGTCGGGCTTTGGCTCACGCTGTTCCTGCTGCCTGCTGAACCCGTCTGGATACTGATCGGTTTTGGCACGTTCCGATTTTTCGACATCCTCAAACCGTGGCCGGTGAGTTGGGCCGATCAGAAACTGCATGGCGGATTCGGCAGCATGCTGGATGACGCCATTGCCGGGATTTACGGCTGGCTGAGCGTGGCGGTGTTGAGCGGCCTGACCACCTATCTGAAATGAAGAAGCCCCCGTTTCCGGGGGCTTCCTAGGAGTCTGCCGGACTTGAAAGGGAATCGGCTGCAAATCCGGCTGGATGGTCCATTTTTCGCCGCTTCCTTGGGCAATCGTTCAACGATTGCCCTGCGAAACCGGCAAAAACTGGCCTCGCCCAGCCGAATTTTCGCTTCGATTCTTCAAGTCCGACAGGCTCCTAGTGCGGGCCAATCAGCGTGCGGCGTTGCTGTTCATGGTCGCGTTGCGGCTGCTGTTCTGATACTGCGCGGGGTCACGCATGCCGGTGGTATGGCATTGGCCGGTGGCGTGGCCGCGATTGACCGCGCCGGAGAGTTGGCCGTAGGCCTTCTCGGTGGTGCCATCTTCCGGGTCGCTGAGGACGAGGTCTGTCGCCGCGTTGCAGTAGTCGTATGCCCACCAGCGATCATTGAACGACGTGGTGTAGTAGTTAACCTTGGCGCGGGACGAAGTCGGGATCCCAGCCAGCCAGCTCGATGCACCGCTGTAGGTCAGGTTGCTGTTGGTGCCACAACCCACGCCGAACCAGGAGCCGAGCGAGGCCAGGATGCCCGCCAGATTGGTGCCTTGGTAGGGTGTGCCGACCGACTGGATCAGGCGGCTTCCGGTGGCGTAGTCGAGGCCGCTCCAGTAGTAGTTGTAGAGATGCAGTGCGGCCGCACCGCCCTGACTGTGGGCGACGATGCCGTAGGATGCCCATGTGTTGCCGAAGGTCTGGATGCGACGTGCAAAGTCATCGTGGCTGCGATTGGCATTCAGGTCGAGGAACTTCGACGCGTTGGTGAAGTGGCTGGCGGGCCAGACATCACTCGAACAATAGCCGTGAACCAACAACAGACGTGAGCCGGTTCCCTTTGACCCAGCGGCTTGAGCAGGGCGATTGCCCATGCGCATGCTGTCATCGATCTGGATGTCCTGCGCATAGGCCTTGCTGTCGAGCTTGGGTAGATTGAGTGGCAGGGCGCTGGCTTCGGCCAGACTGACGAAGTGATCGGGGTCTTCGATCCGCAGGTTGCGCAGTTCGAAGCGTCCTTGCGCTTTGCTTCGCGCGATCCAGCGCGAATCGAGGGCCAGGCTGAGCTTGCCGTCCTGCGGCTCGCTCATGCCGCCAATCCAGGCGATGGCTTTCATTTCGCCCTGTGCATCCTGTCCCCACACCTCTGCATAGGCACGGTAATGCTGGCCTTTGGTCTTGGCGATGACCGGGATGTCCAGCATCCAGCGTGCGTTTTCCGTGGTGCGCACGCCGATGCTGGCCTTCTGCGTCGCCAACTCGATGCTGGGTGTCACCACCGGTATGACGTGCTCGGCGGTTCGAATCAAGGAACGCCCCGCGGCATTGGTGCCGCGAACGACGACTTGCGCCAGCCAGGTGCCCTCATTCGCTGCGGCGAAATCGCCACCGTAGATGCCGTCATTGGCCTCGCTGTCGGCATGCAGGCCGTCGTCGAACATCGGCAGGTTTTGCACCTCGCCATTCGGTGAGGTCACGCGCAGGCTGGCCTGCTGGATGCGGCCGGCCGCATTGCCAAGCTTGGCTTCGCCGGTCAGCGCGGCGTCGGAGCCGTCCGTCAGCATGGCAACCAAGGTCATCCGCTCACCGACCTTCTGGTTGCGCTGGGCGGGATAAGAGGCCAGTTCGGTGGCGGCATCGCCCTCGATCAGCACGAACCCACCGCGCTCCTGACCGGGTTGGGCGGACAGCTTCAGGGTGCGTTCGCCGCTCAGGCCCTGCAGCTCGAACTGCTGGGCGGGGAAGGATTCGCCTTGCATGCCGAATTCGGTGTCGCGCACTTCACGAGCCAGTGATTTCGCGGGATTGCTGCTGCCATCCGAGTTGCCAATCTGCACGTCCCATCGGTCGGCATTGCCCGAGAACACCAGGAATCGCAGCGCGTCGCTCTCGATTGGCAGATTCATCTGCCAGGTCGCGTTGCCGGCCTTGTCGTTCAACATGTCGACGGCGATCAAGGCGGACTTGGAATGGATCGCCGCCGCCGCCGGGTCAGGGGCGCGCATGCTGGCGATGTCTTCTGCGGGGCCCGCCAGTTGCTTGGGAATCGGGCCTTGGGCGGCAGACAGGACGGTGGAAAAAAGAACGGATGAAACGGCGACGGCTAACAATTGCTTCTTCACTGGTGATCTCCCCGATGCGGATAGGGCCAGCCGGAGGCTGGCGTGCACACGCGGCTTGCCGAGTGCGTTATGGCGTCCCCACGCCATGGCCGATACACCCTACGCTGCCGCATGGAGGCTTATACCGGAAAGTCATGAGAACAAAATTACGCGCCGCAACAATTGGTGGAATGCATCCTGTTGAAGCGGGGCGGGTTTCGCGCCGTCTGGCGACGCGCATGCCGCATCGGCGCGTGCGGTGCATGGCTGTCCGGATGTCCTTCAATCCGGACGTGGGGCGCATTACCGTCGGTCGCACATCTCAGCGCGCAAAAGTGGAATTCACCTTCGCTCTCATACAATCGCGGCCATGGACATTCTGCTAGCCAATCCGCGCGGCTTCTGCGCGGGCGTTGATCGCGCCATCGAGATCGTCAAACGTGCCATCGAACTGTTTGGTGCGCCCATCTACGTGCGGCATGAGGTGGTGCACAACCGCTTTGTCGTGGACGACCTGCGCGCGCGTGGCGCGGTGTTTGTCGACGAACTGGATGAAGTGCCGGATGCGGCGACCGTTATTTTCAGCGCGCACGGGGTTTCGCAGGCGGTGCGCAGCGAGGCCGCACGGCGGCAGTTGAAGGTCTTTGATGCGACTTGCCCATTGGTCACCAAAGTGCACATGGAGGTGGCACAACACTGCCGCTCCGGGCGCGATGTGGTGCTGATCGGACATGCGGGGCATCCCGAGGTCGAGGGCACCATGGGGCAGTGGGATGTGCAGGGCGGAAGCGGGCGCATCTATCTGGTCGAATCGGTGGAGGATGTCGCCCGAATCGCCGTCGATCAGCCGGAAAATCTGGCCTACACGACACAGACCACGCTGTCGGTGGATGACACGCGCGACATCATCGATGCCCTGCGTGCGCGTTTTCCGCGGATCCATGGTCCGCGCAAGGATGACATCTGCTACGCGACCCAGAACCGTCAGGATGCGGTGCGGCGCCTGGCGGAACAGTGCGACGTGGTGCTGGTGGTGGGCTCGGTCAACAGTTCCAACTCGAACCGCCTGCGCGAGCTGGCCGAGAAACAGGGCGTCAGCGCGTATCTGATCGATGGCGCCGAGCATATCCGCAGCGAATGGGTGCAGGCCCCCTTGCGCGTGGGTGTGACCGCTGGCGCATCCGCGCCCGAATTGCTGGTTCAGGGTGTCATTGCGCGGCTTCAGGTATTGCGTGGCGGCGAAGTCCGGGATCTCGACGGCGAGCCCGAGAACGTGATCTTTGCCTTGCCGAAGGAGCTTCGCATCAACCTCATTAGTTGATTACGCGGGCAGCGCTTGCGTCGTGAGCGTTGATCCGATTCTTCTGTCTGCCTATACTTGCGCCCCTTCGCCGGAATAGCTCAGTTGGTAGAGCGGCGCATTCGTAATGCGTAGGTCGTAGGTTCGATTCCTATTTCCGGCACCAGCTTCGGCCACAGGCCAAGACAACTCAGCCCGCTGCCGAACCGGTCGCGGGCTTTTTTGTGCCTGTCAGACCGTGTGTTCCCGAAAGCGATCAACCACGGCAAGGAGTTCCGCATGGCCAAGCCCAAGACGGCATTCGTGTGCAGCGAGTGCGGTGCCAGTAGCAGCAAGTGGCAAGGTCAGTGCGGGGACTGCGGCGCGTGGAACACGCTGACTGAAATCGTCGTGTCGGCACCCGCCGCCGAAGCGCGGCGGGCGGGCTACGCGGGACAGAATTCCGCCGCGGTGGTGACGCGACTGGATCAGGTTCCGCAGGGCGTGGAATCGCGCACCGAGGTGGGAATCGGCGAACTGGATCGTGTCCTCGGTGGCGGTCTGGTGGATGGTTCGGTGGTGTTGATTGGCGGTGATCCGGGAATCGGCAAATCCACCCTGCTGCTGCAGGCACTGGATGCGGTTGCAGGGCGCATGCAGGGCTTGTACGTCACTGGCGAGGAGAGCCTGGCGCAGGTGGCCAGTCGTGCCGGGCGCCTCGGTTTGTCGCTGTCGGGACTGCATTGTCTGACCGAAACCTGCGTCGAACGTATCGTCGCGCAGTTGCTGCGCGAGAAGCCGCGTCTCGCGGTCATCGATTCGATCCAGACCATCTACTCCGAACAATTGCCCGCGGCGCCGGGATCGGTCAGTCAGGTGCGCGAGTCGGCTGCCCGTCTGGTGCGCTTGGCGAAGGAACAGGACATCAGCATTTTCCTGGTCGGTCATGTGACCAAGGAAGGCGGCATTGCCGGGCCGCGCGTGCTGGAGCACATGGTGGATGCGGTGCTGTATTTCGAGGGCGAAAGCGGTGGGCGTTTCCGTGTCCTGCGGGCCTTCAAGAACCGATTTGGCGCCGTGAATGAACTGGGCGTGTTCGCGATGTCGGATCGCGGTCTGCGGGAAGTTCCCAACCCCTCGGCGATCTTTCTGTCCGGCTCGGCGATGGACACACCGGGCAGCATCGTGATGGTCACGCGCGAAGGAACGCGCCCGCTGCTGGTCGAAGTGCAGGCGCTGGTAGATCAGAGTTCGCTGGCGAATCCGCGACGTGTGTCGCTGGGGCTGGAACAGAATCGTCTGGCCATGCTGCTGGCGGTGCTGCATCGCCACGGTGGCTTGGCGGTGTTCGATCAGGACGTGTTCGTCAATGTCGTCGGCGGTATCCGTGTGCAGGAAACCGCCGCCGACCTGCCGGTGTTGCTGGCGGTGCTGTCGAGTTATCGCAGTCGTGCTCTGGCCGAAAAGACCGTGGCTTTTGGTGAGGTGGGCTTGTCCGGCGAGATCCGCCCCGTGCCGAACGGCGAAGAACGTCTGCGGGAAGCGGCCAGCCACGGCTTCAAGCGCGCCATCGTGCCGCGCGCGAATGCGCCGCGGAAAGGTGGTTTCAAGGACTTGCAGATCATTGCGGTGGATCGATTGTCGGAGGCGCTGGAGGCGGCCGAATAGCCGCGTCCTGGATGACTCAGCGACTGCCCAGTGCTTCCAGTTCACGCTCGAGCATGTCGGTGTTGCCGAGATTCAGTTCGATCATCCGTTTGAGCCGCAGAAAGCTGTCCAGATCGATGCGTTGGCAGCGAAATCCCAGACTCTGTTCATGCACATGTGCAAGTGTCACCGACATGCCGATGATGGGACCGCCTTCCAGACGCACATCGAGGCGATAACAGGCCCCGAGCGAGACATCAAAACCCTTGGGCCGTTCGACCAGCGCACCGCGCAGCGAGACATCGATCAGTTCGGTGTTCCACATCGCGACACCGGAATAGACGCGCACACTGCCCTCCAAAGGAAACCGATGGAACTGGCGACGCGGTGGCGGGGTAACCAAGGCTGACATGCGATGTCAATTTCTTTGCAGAATCAGTTCAAGTACCAGTTTGCTGCCAAAGAAAGCGAGCAGAAGCAGACTCATGGCGAGCAGGGTCAGACGAACGGCCTTGCGGCCCCGCCAGCCATAGCGGAACCGCCCTACAAGCAATACTCCCAGCACGATCCACGAAAGGATCGACAGCACGGTCTTGTGGACCAGGTGCTGCGCAAACAGGTCTTCGATGAACAGGCCGCCGGTCAGCAGCGTCAGGGTCAATAGCAGGAAGGCTGCCTGCAGCAAGCGGAACAGCAGGACTTCAATCTGGATCAGCGGCGGCAGAACGCTTTGCGACAGAAGGGCGCGCCGATGCCGCAGTCGACGTTCCTGGACCGCAAGCATCAGCGCCGTGATCGTCGCGACACTGAGCGTCGCGTAGGAAAACAGCGCAAGCCATGCATGCCACTGGATACGCCAGTCCAATGCGGTGGGCTCCACGGCGGGCGCCTGGAGTGCGAACGGAATGGCGCACAGACCAGCGATCGGCATGATCACAACATGCAGTGCTGTGGCCTGCTGGCGAAGCGACTGCAGCAGCGACACCGCCGCCATGACCAGTCCCACCAGAGACAGGGCGGCGAAGAAATGCAGGCTTGGTGCTCCGGCCCCCCAGGAATGCCACGCATACCCGATGGCATGCAGGTCGATTGCAATGAAGCCGAGCAATTTGGCACGCAGGCCGCCCTGAGGCTCGCGCAGCTGTTCGACCGCCAGGTAGGCCGTGCCGAAGTAAAGGATGCTGGCAATCAACTGCAGACTGAGACTGGTCATTCCGAAAGTGTCGCATACGTCGACGGCGACGTCAGGCACCGCCGGAGGCAATCATCGTCAGGCGGTCGGAGCCTTCGTGGCAGATGGCTTCCGCTATACTCCGCGACCGGTTTCCAGACGGCTTTCCGCATGTTCGAGTCCCTGAGTCAAAGGTTGTCCGCGACCGTTCAGCGCCTGCGTGGGCGTGGTCGTCTTTCCGAGGAAAACATCCGCGACGCATTGCGCGATGTGCGCATCGCCTTGCTTGAAGCGGATGTCGCATTGCCGGTGGTGCAGGCCTTGATTCAACGCATCAAGGTGCGCGCGGTGGGGCAGGAAGTGCTGAAGAGCCTGACGCCCGGGCAGGCCTTGATCAAGGTGGTGCGCGATGAGCTGACATCGGTCATGGGATCGGCGGCGCAGGATCTGAATCTCAATGTGCCCGCGCCCGCGGTGATCCTGATGGCGGGCCTGCAAGGTGCTGGTAAGACCACGACGGTCGGCAAACTGGCGAAGTTGTTGCGCGAGCGACGCAAGAAAAAGGTGATGGTGGTCAGCTGCGACGTCTATCGTCCGGCCGCGATTGCCCAGTTGCAGACCCTGGCCGAGCAGGTCGGGGTGTTGTTCCATCCCAGTCAAGCGGATCAGAAGCCGATCGACATTGCCCATGCGGCGCTGGATTCTGCGCGCAAGCAGTTTGTCGACGTGGTGCTGGTGGATACCGCAGGTCGCCTGAGCATCGACGAAGCCATGATGGCGGAAATCAAGGCGCTGCACGCGGCCATCCATCCTGCCGAAACCCTGTTCGTGGTGGACTCCATGACGGGTCAGGACGCGGCGACCACGGCCAAGGCGTTTGCCGATGCGCTGCCACTGACCGGTGTGGTGTTGACCAAGACCGATGGCGATGCGCGCGGTGGTGCCGCGCTTTCCGTGCGGTATGTCACCGGACGTCCAATCAAGTTCATTGGTGTCAGTGAGAAGCCGGATGGTCTGGACGTCTTTCACCCGGATCGCATCGCCAGCCGCATTCTCGACATGGGTGATGTGCTGTCGCTCGTTGAAGAAGTGGAGCGCAGCGTCGATCAGGAAAAGGCGGCCAAGCTCGCCGAGAAGGTCGCCAAGGGGAAAAAATTCGATCTCAACGACATGCGCGATCAGCTGGAGCAGATGCAGAACATGGGCGGGCTGAGCAATCTGCTGGACAAGCTTCCTGGTGTCGGTGCGATACCGGAAAGCGTGAAAAGCAAGGTCAACGACCGCGAGATCCTGCGCATGATCGCCATCATCAATTCGATGACCAAGAAGGAGCGTCGCTTCCCGGCGGTGCTGAACGGTTCGCGGCGCGCGCGCGTGGCCAAAGGTTCGGGAACATCGCCAGCCGACGTCAACAAGCTGCTCAAGCAGTTCATGCAGATGGAAAAAATGATGTCCAAGCTGACGGGCGGCGGACTGAAGGGAATGATGCGCGGCATGCGGGGTTTGATGGGCGGGCGTGGCCCCGGCGGCATGCCTTTTGGTTGAGCCTTGTGACCCCTTTGGCGGCTTGGCTTTGCATTCCTGCCGACTCGCGTTATCATTCCGCGTTCCCTTGGGTGCAGATTGCGCCTGATTTCTTCTCGAACTACGAAGAGCTAATTCCTATGGTCAAGATCCGTCTGACCCGCGGCGGCGCCAAAAAGCGTCCCTTCTATCACGTTGTGGTGACCGATCAGCGCAACAAGCGCGATGGTCGTGCCATCGAGCGCGTGGGTTTCTACAACCCGATTGCCCAGGGCGCGGAGCCGAGGGTCCAGTTGGACACGGCGCGTATCGCTCACTGGGTTGGCGTGGGTGCGCAGATGTCCGACAAGGTCGAGTCCTTGTACAAGGAAGCCTCGCGCACCGCAGCGGCTGCCTGATAGCGGTTGTTGGGTGTGAGCGCGGAGCGACCTCAGCGAGTTCTGATCGGCCGTTTCGTTGGTGTGTCCGGGGTGCGTGGACAACTCAAGTTCGAGTCCTTCTCGGAGCCTCGCGCCGCTGCCATCCGCTACAAACCGTGGTGCGTCATTCGCCGTGGTGAGGAGTTTTCGGTCGAGCCCTTGGAGCTGAAGCCTCAGGGCAAAGGCCTGCTGGCGCGGTTGGCGGGATGCGACTCGCGGGATTCCGCTGAGCAGTGGGTGGGCGCCGAAGTCTGGGTTGATCGCGAGGCGCTGCCCCCGGCAGGCGACAACCAGTTTTACTGGGTCGACCTGGAAGGCATGACCGTTGCGCATGTCGATGGCGAGGTTTTCGGAACGGTGTCGCATCTATTTGCGACCGGCGCCAACGACGTGATGGTGGTTCGTGGTGAGCGTGAGCGGTTGCTGCCGTTTGTCATGAACGAGGTGGTGCGCAGTGTTGATATGGATGCGCGCCGGATTGTGGTGGACTGGGACCCGGAGTTCTGAGGTCGTTCAGGAGCAGGTCGATGCGGTTCGACGTCATCAGCCTATTCCCCGAGTTCATCCAGCAGTGCGTGTCGTTTGGTGTGGTTGGAAGGGCTGTGCAGCGGCAGCTGTTGCAGGTGGAAACGTGGAATCCCCGCGATTTCGCCTTTGACAATTACCGCACCATCGACCATCGGCCTTACGGGTGGTGGTCCGGGCATGGCCGCGACGGCTGAGCCGTTACGGCTTTGGCCTTTGCGGCGATTACCGAGGCAGACGCTGCACCGGTGACGGATCTTACCTGAGTCCTCAGGGGCGTCCGCTGACGCAGCAAAGGGTGCGCGAGTTGGCCTTGCTGCCGAGGTTGGCTTTGCTCTGTGGTCGCTACGAAGGCGTGGATGAGCGTTTGCTGCAGACCGAAGTGGATGAAGAGATTTCGGTCGGTGACTACGTTCTGTTTGTGGAGGTGGAACTGGCTGCAGTTGATCGCTGATCGATGCGGATCGGCCGCTGGTGCAGACGGGGCGCTGGCGAATGCGCAGATAGCGCCAGTCAGGACTCGTTCGAGAATGGATTGCTCGATTGTCCGCACTACACTCGGCCTGAAAAGGACCGTAGTGGAGAGGTACCGGCGGTGTTGTTGTCTGGCGACCACAAGGCGATTGCGCGCTGGAGGCGTATGCAGTCCCTTGGACGAACATGGATGCGGCGACCGGACTTGCTGGCGGGGTTGACCTTGAGCCCCAGTGACAAAAAATTGCTGGACGAGTTCCGCGCCCGTGCGGGACGACGAGTGATCTGGTGCGCTGACCTGGGTGCAGCTTCGCGTTACAATGGCTGATTCTTTGCGGGTGGGTAGTGTCATGAGCAAACTCAACAAATCGATTATTGCCGAGTTCGAAGCCGCGCAGATGCAGCGCGCGCTGCCGGAGTTCGGCCCTGGCGACACCATCGTCGTCAACGTCAAGGTGAAGGAAGGCAACCGCGAGCGCGTTCAGGCGTACGAGGGTGTCGTGATCGCCAAGCGCAATCGCGGACTCAATTCAGCGTTTACCGTGCGCAAGATTTCCCACGGCACCGGCGTCGAGCGCGTGTTTCAGGCGCACTCACCGCTGATCGACTCGGTGGAAGTGAAGCGCCGTGGCAAGGTCCGTTCGGCCAAGCTGTACTACCTGCGTAATCTGGAAGGCAAGGCTGCACGCATCAAGGAAGATCTGGGCGCTGCCCGCTGATCTGATTGCTGTGCAGTCCCCGCTTCGGGGCACAGGGAAGACGATGAGCACCGACGTACGAATCAGTACGCCGGTGCTTTTTTCTGCGCAAAAACCGCGTCAGGGAATCGTGCGCGAATCACGAGGCGCACGGCAGGTCGGGCCAACGCCTGCAGCACGGCAGAGCGAGGTCCGCTCACCCTGGCGTCGAACGGCATGATCGCGCGTCAGCCCGCCGACGCGCCTGATCCGTGCTGTGAACGATCCGCGGCGCACGCGGCCTCCGGTACACTTCCCGAAACGCTGTTCGAGGGTTCATTTATGTGCCGATTTGTCCTGTTCCTGACCTCGCTGTTGGTCAGTCCCCTGGCTTTGGGCTCGGTGTGTGAAGGCAAGTTGGAGCAACCCTTGCTGCGAGGTGAAGTACATATTCCCGGTGCAGAGTCGGCGTTGGCGGGCGTCTCCAGCAGCGTCAACATGAGTGTGGCCGCCGTCCTGTTGCGTCAGCAATTGGCAAGTTGTGGGCCGGTCGATGCCTACGCGGGTTACAAGCCACGTACTGCGCACGACAACACCCCTTGGCGCTTCAACATGAAGCCAGGGCAAAAATTGAACGCGGCCGAGTTTGACGCGTGGATGCGCAGTCGTGGCGTGCGTGTCGCCACGGGAAGACCGGCGGCGGTGGAAGCGCAACCGGCTTCCAACCAACCCTGATCATCAGGCGCATTTCGCCTGTACGGACGGTAGATGCCGATGTTGCCCGCGCTGAATCTCGCTTTCGAGGTTCAGCGGTCGAGCAGCGACTAAACTGCTGCGCGCTGCGGCTCGAACAGGTAGTGTCCGACCAGCCACTGGTCGCCATCCTGATAGCCAAACAACTCCGCACAGGCCATCCAGAACATGCGCCAGCGCTGAACCCATAGCGCCGCTGCATCCGGACCGTACGTCGCACGGAATAGTGCCAACACCTCCTTGGCGTGCGCGTCCTGGTTCTGCAACCAATGATTTGCGGTTTGTTGATAATGGCGACCTGAAAGCCGCCACTGTTGCTTCAGGCGCATATCGGATTGAAAGTGCAGGAAGGTGTCGGCGGCGGGCATCAAGCCGCCGGTGAAGAAATAACGGCCCATCCAGTTGTCGTCACCCTCGGTCTCGAACGGGTACATGAGTTCGCGATGACAGAAGATGTGCACGAACAGCAAGCCGTCATCCGCCAACCAGCCACGGATACGGCGCAGCAACTCCGCGTAGTTTCGAACGTGTTCGAACATTTCGACCGACACGATGCGATCAAACTGTTGCGTCAGTTGCAGGGCGTTCACGTCGCACGTCCGCACCTCGACGTTGCCAAGCCCGCGTGCTCGGCATTGCGCCATGATGTGTTCGCGCTGGCTGTTGGAATTGGAAACCGCGACTATCCGGCTCGCTGGGAAACGCTCGGCCATGTACAGCGTCAATGAGCCCCAGCCGCAGCCCAACTCGAGGATGCGCTGCCCATCGCGGAGTGCCGCACGCTCGGCATACAAACCCAGCATCTGTTCCTCGGCTTCATCGAGGGTTTCATTACCGTTGGGATAAAGACAACTGCTGTATTTCAGTCGCTTGCCCAGACAAAGCTCGAAGAAGCGCGCGGGAAACTCGTAGTGCTGGGCGTTGGCGGCATCGGTTTCGATGGCAAGTGGGCTTTCGCGCAGCGCATCCAGGACCTGCTGGAAGCGTGCCCAGGTTTGCTCGATATCGTGCCCGTGCTCGGCGCGCAACCGTTCACGGCAAAGACGACGAATGCCCCAGCGCAGGAGCGGATCGGGAATCCAGCCGCGTTCACAAAGTTCGATCAAAGTCATGGGAGGAATCTGCTTACTGAGGGATTGATCATGGCGTGGCGTGTGGCGGGCGCGAAGGCCGCGGCCACCAGGGGAAAAACATGTTCACTTCCTGCTGGTAGGTGCGATAGCTGTCGCCACGTGTTCGCAGCGCCTGTGCCTCGGTGAAAGGAATACCGCTCACCCAGCGCAGACTGATCAGCATGAGAACCGGACCCAATACGGCGAGCCACCAATAAGGCGAGCCTGCCGCCAGCGGCAGATACCCGAACCAGTGAAGCCACTCAAAGAAATAATTCGGGTGGCGGGAGAAGCGCCACAAGCCCTCACGACAGGGTTGTGTCGCACTCTCGGGCCGCTGCCGAAACCGCGCGAGCTGATGATCCGCCACACTTTCGCCCGCCAGAGCGAACAGCCAGATCGCGATGCCGACGGCGGTCCACACAGAGAATCCCGTTTGCGGATTGCTTGCCACCGCGAGGAAAGGCAGCGAAAACAGGACGACAAACGCGGCTTGCAGCATGAACATGCCGAACATCCTTCCCTGATGGTCCTGCCAATGCGCCCGCAGTGCCTTGTAGCGACCGTCTTCCGTCTCGTTCAATACGCGGCTCAACAGATGCAGGCTAAGCCTCAAACCCCAAATGCCACCCAGCATCACCACCAGCAATCGTGGCAGTCCGGCACCCGAGCCCGTCACGCCGTAAAAGGCGGCCGCGCCAGCCATCATGGCCGACCAGCAGACGTCGACGTATCCGGCGTTGCGAGTTTTGAGTTGCACCAGCCATGTCGCACTCATGGCCAGGATCGACGCCATCGCCAACCAGCCGATTTGTGTGAGCGGACTCATGAGGAATGCCCCGTTGCTGTCGCGGACCAGCGGTTGGAGAGGCTCAACAGCCCTGGGGTAAGCAGCGCCCACGCCACACCGATGGCGAACAGGGCGAAGCTCGCGTCATGCGGTAGGGATACCGCCTGCCATGCCCACGATGCGATCCAGTAGGACAGTGGACCACCGAGCAAGCCGAATAGGGCGGCCAGCACGAGTCGTTGCTTGAAGAGGCGAAGCGAGTGGTTCAGCGTCAGCGCAAATGCCATCCACAACGTGACGATCCAGATCGGAGCCCACTGCGTGCTCGGCGTCGGTGCGGTGAACTGCAGCCATTGCGCCTGAATCCAAAGCGAGTCGACCAGAAAGCCCAACAGCGCAGCGACGACCATCAAACGCAGGTCAGCCTGCCAGCAGTGGCTGCGTGGCAACTGCCAGGCCGCGAACACCAGCAGTGCCAACGGTCCTGCCCACCACCAGCCCTGCGCCGCACCACCGACACTGCAGGCCCAGACGATCTGAAACGCGACGGCATTGAGGATCGCATTCATACGCCAAGATCCGGCAGGTAGCTCGGTCGGCGGCTGCGTGGAGCTGTCAGCAGCATCTGTACGACCGAAATCGAGCGCTCCTCGAATCCGCCTTCGCAGTAGCACAGGTAGAACTCCCACATCCGGATGAAGCGCTCCGGGTAGCCGAGATCACCGACCTGTTTCCGCTTGCCGAGAAAGCGTTGCCGCCAATGGTGAAGTGTCAGGGCATAGCTCGGACCCAGGTCTTCGAGGTGAAACAACTTCAGATCGGTGCTTCGCGCGATGGCTTGTTGCATGGGTGCCAAGGCGGGAATGAAGCTGCCGGGGAAGATGAAACGTTTGATGAAATCCACGCTGTTGACCGCCTGTGCGTAGCGGTGGTCCTCGATGGTGATCGCCTGGATCAATGCGAGCCCCTCCGGTTTCAGCAGGGCGCGAAGCTTGGCGAAGTAGGTGTCGAGGTATTGATGCCCGATCGCCTCGATCATCTCGATCGACACCAGCTTGTCGTAGGTTCCCTCCAGGTCGCGATAGTCCTGCAGCAGCACATCGATCCGGTCACTCAATCCCGCCGCCGCAATGCGTTGCAGTGCCAGGTCACGCTGCTCGCGAGACAAGGTGGTCGTGGTGACCCTCACGCCGTAGTGGCGCGCGGCATGAATCGCGAACCCACCCCAGCCCGTACCAATCTCAATGACGTGCTCGCCCTCGCGCAGATCAAGCTTTTGACAGATGCGGTCGAGTTTGCGCGTCGATGCCAATTCCAGCGACTCGTCCGGTGTGGCAAACAACGCCGACGAATACATCATGTTGCTGTCGAGGAACAATTCGAACAGCGCGTTCCCAAGGTCGTAATGCGCAGCGATGTTGCGCCGACTACCCTGGCGCGTATTGCGCCGCAGCGCGTGCCAGGTCTTCAGCGCCCAAGCACCGATACGCGCAAAGCCGCGGGTTTCCATGCCATCCAGCAGGTCGCGGTTGCGTACCAGAATGCGGATGAGCTGAACCAGATCGTCACAGCGCCAGTGTCCATCCATGTAGGACTCGCCCGCTCCCACGGAGCCCTGGGTGGCGATGGCGATGTAGAAGTCCGGATGGATCACACGTACCCGACAGCACAGCGCGTCGTCGAATCGACTGATCCCGTCTCCCAGCACCAGCGAACCGTCGGCGTCCTCCAGCACCAGGGTGCATTCGCGCAGCGCGGAGAGCTGGTCGACCAGCCGGGCACGAAGACGACGCTGCAGGGGTGAGAGTGGCAGCGGGTTCGCCACGTCGGTCGGATCGGCGTTCCACGTCGCAGCGGGGGACATGCTGGATGTCAACGTATTCATTGGCAGGTTCTCACTGTCCCGTCGTACCGGGTGTTGCAGGGTGGTCGAATACCGGCGCGCCTTTCAGCCAGAGTCGCAGTGCCTGCCAATGGATGCCTTGCAGGACACGCAGACTCATCCAGGGAAAGCGCCACAGGCATTGCGCCAGCGTGGTTCCGTTTAGCGGTTTTCGTTGCAGGTTCAGCGTGGCGTTGAACGCATGCTTGCTTCCATGACGGACCTGCATCGCAATGCGGAGATGGCTGTCAGGCAGGCTCAGACGCCAGTCGTAGTGGCAGGCCATCGGCATGAAGGGCGAGACATGGAAGTCCTTTGCGAACTGCCAGCGGAACCCCGATATGTCGCTGAAACTTGCGTCGGACGCGGCACCGCTCACGGGCAGAACGTAGCTATGACGTTCCTTCCAGGGCGTGTTGGTGATTTCGGCAACGATGCCGATCAGTTGCTCACCCGTCGGGGTATTGTCGAAGCAGTAGTAGAAGCTCACGGGGTTGAAGCTCAACCCGAAATAGCGCAGGTGGGTCAGCAGACGAATGGCGCCGGTGGGACGTACACCGGTCACTTCCGCATAGCGACGACGCACGGCTTCGTCGAGCGGCAGTGCGGCATCGCCAAGAAAGTCACCACGGTGGAAAGCCGCGACGTTGCGCCGATTTACCGACCACAACCAGCGTTGCGCAAACACGCCCGGCATCTCGGCGAGATCGAGATAGAGCATGAACAGCGGATAGCGGAAGCGATGCGCGACCGGCGCATGGCGCACATGCATCACCTCGCCGGTATAGATGGCGCTGTGCAGGCTCATGTCGGCACCCAACGCACACCCAGTGCGGCGGCCACATCCACGGCGGAGCGCAAGCCATCCTCGTGGAATCCCCAGCCCCAGTAGGCGCCGCAGAACCAGACCCGATCCACGCCGTTGATTTCATGGCGACGTGCGCGCGCCGCGACGCTGGCAAGGGTGTATTCGGGGTGGGCGTAGCGCATGCGCGCGATCACCTTGGCGGGGTCGATGGCCGCACTGCGGTTGAGCGTGACCACGAAGGGTTCGGAGCTGGAAATTCCCTGCAACAGATTCATGCAGTAGCTGACCGTACAGGCGTCGTTGGGGTCCGCCGGGACATGGGCATTCCATGCCGCCCAGGCACGCCGATCAGGCGGCAGCAGTCGACGATCGGTATGCAGGACAGTGTCATTTTCCTGGTACGTGATCGCGCCCAGAATGGCCTGCTCGCGCTCGGAGGCATCCTGCAGCAATCCCAGTGCCTGATCGCTGTGACAGGCCACAACGACCTGGTCGAAGGACTCGGGACCGTGCTCGGTCAGCAGGGTCACGCCATCGGCATGGCGAACCACCCGTCGAACAGGGGTATTCAATCTGACTTGCACCGGCCAGGTCGACACCAGCGCATCGACGTAACGCTGCGAGCCCCCACTGACGACCCGCCATGCGGGGCGACCATTGGCCTGCAACATGCAGTGATTGGCCATGAACTGCACCATGTACTTGGCCGGAAACTGCAGAACACGTTGGCTGGGCGATGACCACAGCGCCGAGGCCATCGGAATCAGATGATCGTGGATGAACATCGCCCCATAACGATGGGTTTCCAGATAGTCCTCGAGGGTCGGCCCTGCGCCAGACTCATCGAGCAGTGCGGGTGCCTCGCGGTAGAAGCGGAAGATGTCGCGCAACATGCCCCAGAAGCGTGGCGACAGCAGATTGCGGCGCTGGCAGAACAGTCCGTTGAGACTGCCAGCGTTGTACTGCAGACCGCTGCGCTCGTCATGCACCGAGAAGCTCATCGTGGTGTCGTGCGTCGCGACACCCAACTCCGCAAACATCCGCGTCAGCAAGGGATAGTTTTCGCGGTTATGGACGATGAAGCCGCTGTCGACGGCATGCGGTCGACCTTCGTGCCAGACCTGATGTGTATGGGTGTGGCCGCCGAGCCGTTGGTCCGCCTCGAACAGCACCACCTCATGCGCCCTCGAAAGCAACCAGGCCGCACCCATACCCGCGATGCCGGAACCCACTACGGCGATACGCATCTCAGTGCCCTCCGTGGCGGCGAAGGGTTGGCGGGACGGGCTTCAAGTCCCAGATCAGGCCGAACAGGGCCAGCAGGCGCAGGCCGTAGTAGGTGAGGTCAATTTCCCACCAGCGAAATCCCTGCCGCGCCGCGCCGGGAAAATGGTGATGGTTGTTGTGCCAGCCTTCGCCGAAGGTCAGCAAGGCCAGCCAGAGGTTGTTGCGGCTGTTGTCTCGTGTTTCGAAGCGCCTCGTGCCAACGCGATGCGCCAGCGAATTCACGCTCACCGTCACATGCAGCAGCAGTACAGTCGAGACGACAAAACCCCAGACCAGCAGCTGTGCACCCGACGTGCCCAGTTCGGGATGCGCCTGTTCCAGCCACCGACCGACCAGGTACAGCGCCAACGCCAGCAGCGCCGGGACCAGGGTGTCGAAGCGATCCAGCCAACGCAACTCGGGGAAGCGCGAGAGATCGGCGACCGCCGCGTGATCGGTCGCAAACGCATCGCGACGTAGAAACCAGCCGACGTGGCTGTGCCAGAAACTGTGTTGGACCGGCGAGTGCACATCGGCAGGCTGATCCGAGTGACGGTGGTGATGGCGATGATGCGCCGCCCACCACAAGGGACCGCGTTGCACACTCATCGCCCCGATCAGTGCAAACACGAACTGCATCGCACGCGACGTACGGAACGCTTTGTGTGAAAAGTAGCGATGATAGAAACCGGTGATCGCGAACATCCGCAGGGCATACAGCGCGAGCGCCACCGTCACGGCGGTTGCCGAAACACCCACCCACACAACGGCGACACAGGCCACATGCAGCAGGATGAACGGGATGACGCGCGTCCAGTCGATGCCCTGCGGCGCCGACGTGTCGGACATCTGATCGTCGGAGCTCGTATCGAACCATCGCATAATGGCCGTGCGCAGACGGCGCGAGGTGGATGGGGCAGAGAAATCGGACATGGACATCGCGACCGGACAGAACACGCGACCCATTGTTGTGAGCCGCAGTGATTTGCCAGTGAACCCCTGCTCGCGTGTCTTAGACCTCCGTCAATTCGGCGTGATGGCAGGGTGTCCATGACGCCGCGCTACGGACTCGCGCGGGTGTTGTCGAAGCGTGGCCTGTGCTCGCGCAGCGAGGCCGAGCGGCGCATTCGTGCGGGTGAAGTGCGTGTGGGCGGACGTGTGGTGCGCGATCCCGAGTTCCCGACCCGTCTCGATCAGTCCGATATCGTGGTGGCGGATGGCGCGGCCGAAAACGTCGCCCGGCGCTATGTCGCCTTGAACAAACCCCGTGGCTTGGTCACGACGGCACGCGATGAGCGCGGACGGGACACCGTCTACCGCTGCTTCGACGGCCATGATTTGCCTTGGCTGGCACCGGCCGGACGTCTGGATCAGGCGAGCGAGGGGCTGCTGTTGTTCAGCAATGATCCGCTCTGGAATGCCGCCATTACGGAACCGCGTACGCCCTTGCTGAAGACCTATCACGTGCAGATTGATGGTATTCCCGAGTCCGACCAGCTCCTCGCATTGCAGGACGGAGTGCGTGATCAAGGCGAACTCTTGCGCGCGGTCCGCATCACGATGTTGCGTGTCGGCTCCCGCAACGCGTGGCTTGAGGTTGTTTTGGATGAAGGCCGCAACAGACATATCCGTCGACTGCTGGCGAGCGGTGACTGGAACGTATTGCGACTGGTCCGGGTGGCGATCGGTTCGGTGACGCTGGGTTCGTTGCGAAAAGGCGAGTTTCGCGATCTGTCCATGATCGAGCAATCTGCGCTGGCGGCCTTGCGTTGACTCTGTCGAGGCCTGGTTGGCGCTTC
This sequence comes from Lysobacteraceae bacterium, assembly GCA_041395245.1. Lineage (GTDB taxonomy): Bacteria > Pseudomonadota > Gammaproteobacteria > Xanthomonadales > Xanthomonadaceae > Aquimonas. The sequence goes on along the minus strand of JAWLAY010000004.1, from coordinate 257,834 downwards.
CTGGCGCAGTGGTTCAGGGAATGTGGCCTGCCTCAACACGGCCTGTCGACGTTATTCCCAGCTCAGTATCTGAACCTGCCCGGCATTGCGGATACCACCCGCTCGCGTCGATCCACCGAGCACCCAGAACCGCCCGTCAGACAGTGCTCCCGCTGCACCGTGAACACTGACGGGTAAGGGTGGCAAGGCGCTCCAGCGCTCCCATCCGGCACCGATGACCTCGACCTCGTTGCGCAACAGCAGGGCGCCATAAATGAGCTCGCCACCTGTAACCAGCAAATGGTCGTCGCCTGCGGCAGTGGCAAAACCACCGCGGGTTGTGAGCATGCGCGGCCCATTGCGCCAGCGCTCGCTTGCTGGATCGAAAATTGAGACGGCGGCGGTCTCGCCGCCGAGTTCATAGCGGCCACCCATCAACCAAAGCTCACCCTGAAAAGCGACTAACTGGGAGTGGTCGCGGGATATCGATCCGTCGCCCTCAATTCGACGCGATACGTCACGTCGCGGATCGTATTGGTATAGCTCTCCCGCGCTGCTGGCAAAGTAGAGATAGCCATTCAACGCCGCTGCGCCGCTCGCCTCCACGCGTGGCAACCCAGGCAAGTGCTCCCAGCGGTTTTCTGCGCTCACATAGCGCCAGCCTGTTTCGTGCTGAGCGCCATCGCCGTTGGGGTAGCCTCCGGTCGCGTACAGGTTGCCGCCGTAAACAGCGGCCAAGGCATGATCTCGACCGGCTGGCAGGTCGGCCAATTCTGACCACAGTCTGCTATCAAGGTTGTACCGCTTCAGTCCTCGGACATCGCCGTATCCGCCAACCACGTAGACCGAACGATCATCGCGGGCGAACGCCACTTCCGACTGCGGTTGCGGCATCGCTATTCCGGGCTGCCAGCTCGCGCTGGCGGGCACCGATGCAGGTGCGTTGCGGCAGACCGAGCTTGCCAGCTGGTTGAGACGCACAGGTTGGAGCCGCCCGGTGCCGAACGCTGGATCCACGGAGTTGTAGTCGAGCTCGGCATGCCCACAGTCACGGAACGACAGACTCACGCTACCCCACGGTAGGCGCTGTACATCCGCGGCATTGAACTGGTCGCCGAACCGCGTCCCTTTCGGCTGCAACATGTCCACGAATTCCATCCGGTCCGACGCGACGGATCGCGTCCCCAAACCAACGACCCACGCGGGTCTTCCGGTCGCGTCATAGGTGAACCAGTAGATGACTGCCAGGTCCCGGTTGAATTCCTCTACCACCCATCCTTCGCCGTTGTGGCTGGGATCGAACCAGGCCGCGCTCATTTGGCGCAAGCCGGTCATTGCTCTGCTCCCGCTGGCGGTCACTTGTGACCTCGGGTCGCAGCCAATCTCGTCGATGATCGATGCGCGTACGACGTTGAGTGACCCACTGCCCCAATCTGGCGGACCATCCCATTCAACCTTCGCTTCGGTGCACGACGTGAACGTCATGTTGATGCTGCCCCATGCAATCAATTGCATCTCCGCGGGGTCATAACCGTCACCGAATTTCGGTCCGCTTGCCGTATACGTTTGCGAAAACCGGATCGTGTCGCCTTCGATCACACCGCCCGGAGCGAAGATCCAGGCCTGATCATCCGAACTGCCTTCAGGCGGATAGGTGAACCAGAACATGGTTGCAGTGCCATCACTCTGGATCTGTAGCACGTAGCCTTCACCGCTCCGTGCGGGGTCGAACCATGAACCGGAGTGCGCAGGCCCGACCCAGTGCGCGCTGTCGGCGGCTTTCGGCTGGGCGCGCAGCGGATTGGGCATAGGTCGTAGATGAAGCGCGCAGGCTGCAGCGAGCCCTGCACTCAGAAGGCCAGTCAACAGAACCACGACAGGTAGTGACCGAGTGCGCATGACACTTGCTCCGAGTTCGTTGTCGAAAACGTCTGCAATACGACATTGCGGAACGAGTTTGCATTAGATCGGCGTCTCCGTCACCGCGTGTCGACGACTGCATGTGGCGGATTGGAGATGAACCGGGGATCGCATCCCGATGGTCATGCTGCAGGGGGCGACCCGGTTCGGCGGATGAATGAGTACCGCCACGGTTGTCTTCACGAGATGGCGCGCCAAACTGGCTGGCGCGCCATCAAACAAGTGCTATCGCTTCATCCCCGATGCGCTGGGTCCGGTTTAATCAGGGCGCGACCACACAGGCAGGCACACCTTCCGTGCCGCCGCTGCCCGGAAGCTCGCCGTCCTCGAAGCCGCTCTTGAACATCACGTTGAAGGTGCTCTGGATACGTACCTCGTCGAGATAGAAGCCCGCTTCTTCGGAGCCCGGATCCGACGAGAAGGCCCAGCGCAGTTGCACGGTGTCGCCAGCATAGGCCGCCAGATTGGCGGTGTAACTGATGAACTGGCCACCGCTGCTGCCACTGAAGGCAGGTTGCGTTTCCAGGTAGCCGCAGGCATTGACCGGCGGATTGGTGGTCTGGGCAAAACTGCTGGGATATCCGCCATCGGGGTTGAGTGTCGACCAGCTGGCGCCACCGTCGGTGGAAATCTCCAGCACCACACCGTCCCATTCCTCTTCGAGGTTGTAGCGGGCTTTGAAGCTGAGCACACCGGCATCGCCCAGGGTCATCGCGGGCAGAGTCAGGTAGGCACAGGTGTTGGAGGCGTAATTGGCACCGTCCGGCGCGTTGTGATAGCTGAAGGAGCCTGCGCTGGCGACGGTCGAATACTGCCAGGGAGCCTGCAGGTTGGCGTAGGAGCGGTTGTCGACGTCGTCAAGGAAGTCCGCCGCAGACGGACCCTGCGGGCCCGACGGCGTGGCCGCAATGATGCGGGTGTCGACAATCGCGTTGCCGAGCGAATCTTCGGTGGAGAGTCGATAGAAGTACGCCTGATCCTGCGCCACCAAATCGTCATTGAGCGCTGAACTGCCGAGGCCGGTAGCGATCTCGGCGGCACCGGTCATGGTGGGCACGCTGGCGCGTTCCACGCGGTAGGTCACGCCGGACGCCGACGGGCAACGCGAGGTCGAGTCATCCCAATCCAGTGCCACCCGGCAGGTGACATGGCTGGCGTCCGCCGTACCGGGTGATGCGGCCAGTTGCGGAGGCAGCTCGCAACTGTCGCTGGACACGGTATCGATGCATGCCGATGCCGATCCTTCGATGTCACCGCCCACCGCGCGCATCCGATAGGCGTAAGGGAATCCACCGATGGTCAGATCGTCGGTCAGGGTATTGCTCGCGCCATGTTGAGCCAGCCGGAAATCTTCCGGAGAGACGTCCACGCAAAAGCCATCGGCGCGATAGAGCTGATAGCCGCTCGCGCCCGGCACGCTGCCGCCTTGGACTTGCACGCCAGCCGCTCCGTTGACAGGGATACTCAGGCTGGCGGGCGCCGCCAAGGGCGCTGCGTCAGGCAGTGCGAAGGCACCGGAGGCGACCAGTCCGTAGCCTTGCCGCGTGCTGCCCAGACTACCGTCGCCGGGTACCGCCGTGCCTTTCACCCGCAGGGTGTAGCTGCCAGCAGTCGGCGCGGTGAAGCGCACCTGTTCCACCGTGTTGCGGGTGTCCGCGCTACCGCCCGTGACGGAGACCGCACTGCTGGTCACATTGCCCAGATAGGTCCCGCCGGGACCGATCACTTCGAGATCGAGGTTGTTGACGAGGTTGATCGCCGAGCCCAGACCGCCCGCCACATCGAACCAGGTCAGGGTGGCGCGGAACTCCTGCCCGGCGCCGACATTGTTGATCACGTACTCGTGCGTCTCACCCGTGGCAAGCCCGGTATCGTCGGTGCGTTCCCAGATGCGCAGACGTCGCGCGTCGGCACCGGCGCCAATGTCGCTGTTGAAGTACAGACTGTGTTCCAGCCAGAGACGTCCCCAACCGAAGGTGTTGCCCGGCCAGGTGCTGCCGATGACCGCGGTACTGTTCAACAACAGCGCTTTCATCGCCATGCCACTGGGGCGATAGGCGTCTTCCGGCGTCACTTCGCCGCGCGGATAGAAACCGTCCATCAAATACTGGCGTGCCAGGGTGGCCGCACCAGAGATGGTCGGAGTGGCCATGGATGTACCGGACTTGCTGGAAGTCGTGCCACTTTCCACCGTGTCACCATTCGCCGTATCGCCAGCTGCCGAGACGGTGCTTGAGCCCGGTGCAACGATGTCTGGCTTGATGCGGTTGTCGTCGGTCGGGCCGCGACTGGAGAAGCTGGCGATCGTGGTCGAGTTGCCGTTACCCAGCGCGCCAACGGTGATGACATTCTTTCCGACACCGGGTGAGCCGACGCTGCCAGTCGACGGTCCCGCGTTGCCTGCAGCAATGATCGCGACCAGGTCACGTTCGATGCGGCTGGTGCTGTCTGCTGCCGCATCATTGCCACCGTAGGCGCCGGCAGAGCTGTTGCCCCACGACGCACTGTGCAGACCGGCCCCGGCGTCTTGTGCCTGTTTCAACGTGGCCGCGAAGTTGGTGATCGACAGGCAGCCGCTGGTGTCGTTGCCGACATCCTGAAACAGAATCTGCGCGCCCGGTGCCATGCCGTCGCCGCTATCGCGTGCAGCGATGCTGGGCGTAGTGGTGCTCAGTCGATCACCGGCGACGGTGCCGTTGACGTGAGTACCATGAAAGCCAGTTGGATTGCCGCCGGGGCAGGTCTGATTGTTGTCATACCCGGTTGCACCCGGTTGCACCCAGTAGGCGTAGACCTTGGCATTGGGATGCGTTGTTCCGAGCGCCGGAGGCACGGTCGTTTCCGCCGGTGTGATGAAGCGCTGGACGCCAGCGCCAAAGTCGATGTCAACGAACCAATCCTCGTTGCGGTCGAGCCCCGAATCGGAAATCGATACCACCTGACCGGAACCGGTCAGTCCACGATTGAAAATCGGTGTCCAAGCGCCGTTGCCGGTGGGATTGGTCGACGCCGTGTTGTTCTGCATGGGACCAACGGCATTGTTGTTGGCCAACGCATCACGCAAGCGCGGCGCGATCCAACGGACATCCTCCGCCTGCAGCAAGGCATCCAGTTCTTGCGAGGCGGTATTCGACAAGCGCAGATCGACGAATGGCAACACGGCGTCGTCGGTCTGCAGCAAGACTCGCGCGTTCGGCGCGTATTTGCGGACCAGGCGCGCCAGGGCTTCAGTCGAGTAACCGGCGTAGGCAAAAACCCGCAGCTCATGGTCTACATCGGCGCGTTGCAGCGTGGCGCTACGTTCGGTTGGCCACAGCGAGGGATCGAGGCGAAGAATGGCAGGCGTGCCACCGGCATAGCGGATGCCCGGCGATTGCGCGAGTTTGCCCAACGAGGCACCGTTCAATCGAACCTGCCAGCCGCGTTGCGGCAGGTGCTCGATCACCTCCAGCCCCTGCTTGCGCAACCATGCCGCCATGTCTTGGCCGGAATCGACGAAACTCTGGTCGAACTGGACGATGGCGTAACGACCGCTGCGCTGTGCGCTTAGCCCCACTGCGCGCGCGTCCAGTTGCTGCAGACGCGGATCGAAGGCCCCGGCGCGGGTCAGCAACAGGTTCGGATCATGCAGGGCATCCAAGGCATCCGGAGTCAGCGGTTGTGGCGCGACATCCTGCTGCGCAAGCAACAGACCCGGTTGAATGCAGGTCAGCAGGGCAAGGCTGAGCGCGTTTCGGCGCAGACGGCGGGGTAGCGAAATCGACATGAGCGAAGATCCGGAAAAGAGGCCACCCATACGGGCAGCGAACGGAGCGCATCGCCACGTGGACCAGAACTGATCGAACAGCCCCCGCAGCAGACCCACCCCCTGAAGGTCAGAGCGCGATACCACGCCCGTGGACGGACCTTATTACAAACTCTCGCGCGGATGCCACTTCCAGACGTCCAGAGTGTGAAACCACTCGTGTGCCGGGTTCATCAGAACGGAGCGCCTGCCATCGAGCACATTCCACGCCTTGCGATGCCAGCAACATGTCGTCGGCAACGCCTTTGTCGGTGGTGTGGTATCGGTGAGCCAAGTCGGCAAATTCGGCCGCCGTATTGTCAGCGCCGGACTCGGCACGCTGGCCGGACCCTCGATCAACGCCCGCGTCAGCTCCCCTGCGGCCGAATCGTCGCCCAAGCTCTGGTTGGCGGTAGTATCTCGGCAGTGACGGGAGGCTAGTTTGCCAATGGTTTGGCGGCGGCGGCGTTTAGGGCGGCTTTGGGGGGGGAGTGAATGATTTGGCGCATCAGCGGACTAGCACGAAAATGGGGGTTCTTATGATTGCCAAAGGAAGTTTTCTGGCCTTGCTTGTTTGCGTGGCGGTTATTTTAGCAAAGGATGTTCCGGCAACTGTTATTCAGACTCCAAATGTCGCACAGTATTTTGCGTCATCCGAGTATTGGTTCATTGGTGAAGTTGTCAGTGGGTCTCGCTCGAAGGTTGACGATCAATATATATATGTAATTGAGGAGATCGGTGGTGAGCGACGAGGTATTAGCATTTGCACGATGGAACAATTAACTCTGGGCGCTAAAATGCTGATCGCGGTTTCTCACTCCGCACGCGGCAGAGAGTGCGGTGATGATTCTGTTTACTATTCGGTATATTTGAATGGTGTTGTCATGCTTCCAGTTGCGCTTTCGACGCTTGGTTCGGGTTCCGTCGTCATGCTGACAGAAAGCGAGTTCGGCAGCATTGGATGCGACGTTGGTAATATCGACTCAAACGCAGTTCCCTTTCGGCGGGGCGACTTGGAATGGCCCCCGAACTACTACGCAACAAGGATGCTGTCAGTTCCAGTTTCCGTAGTTATCGACTGCATCCATGCGTACGAGCGAGGTAAGGCGGATTGACCGCTTCGGCGGGATTTCGGTGACCCGCAGGCCTACCGAATACCAATCTGCCGCTCCGCTTTGCTCGCGTTACGGTGGAGGTACTTCGATGGTTCGGCGCGGCATGCGGTCACCTCGTTAAACTGGAGACCTGTCCGGTTGGAGTGGTGGCGATGACGGCTTCGGTTCTGTGTTTTGGCGCGCTGGCGTTGGAGGTTTCGGCGTCTCCGGATGGCGAGGCGGGCGATGTCGTGACGTTTCCGGCGGGTCGTCCGGTGCTGGCGCGGGAGGAAGGCGTGGCGCTGATGGAGGGAGTCAGTCGCGATCTTTTGCGCTTGTTGCCGGACGTGGCGTCGATGGATCTGGGTGTGGCGCTGGCGACCTTCGACAGTGCGGAGCTGTTGCGACCCGGTTGGCCGGTGCATGCGGCACTGGGTGAGCTGTTGCAGGCGGCGCCGGGCAGGGAAGGGCCGCGCATGGCTTCGTTCTTTGCGCATGAAGGCAAGATGCCGAGCCCCGGTTTGCAACCGGAAGTGGCATTGCAGGGCGGGCCGATGCGATTGCTGCCCTTTGTTCTGGCGGGTGACGAGGCACTGGCGAGTCGGGTAGGGCGGCAGATGGAATCGGTTTTGATGGAGCAGGGCATGGCGTCCGCCGAAACCGCGCTGGCGGCGCAGGCGGCATTTGCGTTGCCGCTGGAGCATGCGCGCTATGTGAGCGTGCACGACCTTTGCGCGATGACGGCGATGCAGTACCAGCATGGCGGGCTGGCAGGACTCTGGCAGATCATCGAGGCGGCTTTGTTGGCACCGGAGTCGGACGAAGTGTTCGAAGACGCTGACGAGCCCATTGCGCTCTACAGCGAAGGTCAGGCGGTACTGGCACTGCGTGAGTATCCCTGGTGGAAGGCGGCGCAGCCGCAGCCGGATCGGGCCAGCGAGCGCCACTATCAGGCGTTGCAGCGGCGCTTGCGGCAATGGGAGGCGGTGCTGGGTGCGCACGCCATTCCGGTGCGCACATTGAGCTTGCGTGACGAGGTGGATGTGCTGCAGGCCGCGCGGCGGCACTGAGCGGCGACGGCGGCCTTGCCGCCTTTGGGTGTCGTTGTGGTGTCCGGCTCAGGTCAGCGCCTGTTCGAACATCCGGTAGTGGCTTTCGACCATGCCGAGTCGCGCATAGGTTGCTTGGGCGTGCTGGTTGTCGCGCTCGACGTAAAGGCGCAATCCGCAGACATCGGATCGTTGTTGGGCGTCGTGCAGGACGTGCCGGTAGAGCGTGCTGAAGACGCCGGTTCGACGTTGCGGCGGCGTCACATACACGCTCTGAATCCACCACCACCAGGCGTTGCGCCAGTCGCTCCATTCGTAGGTGATCATCAGGCAGCCAGCGCGTTCATTTTGGTATTCGGCAATTCGATAGAAGCCGCGAGACGGATCGCTGAGCACCGCGTGGATACCGGCTTGCAGTCGAGTGCGATCAAGCGCCAGGTGTTCGGTCTCCTGCGCCATCTGCTGATTGCACTGCACGAGGAAGTCGAGGTCGTCCAGAGTCGCTGCACGGGTGTGGATGGCGTCGGGTGGTTGAGGCATGGCGTGTGTCCTTTGTCCGGGCGGATGGGGTGGCAGTGTGCCGTAAGCACAACGCGCGACGCGGTCGTTCGCTTGACTGTACACTCCGGGCATGAGCTTCCAGGATCACTTCTCCGGTCATGCGGTGCAGTACGCGCAAGCGCGTCCTGACTATCCGCCTGAGCTGTTTGCCTGGCTGGCGAGTCTGCCCGGTGAGCGCGAGCTGGCTTGGGATGTCGGATGCGGCAATGGTCAGGCCGCGTTGGCCTTGACCGATCATTTCGAACGCGTGATTGCCACGGATGCCAGCGCGGCGCAGGTGGGACAAGCGGAGCGGCATCGCGCCATCGACTATCGGGTCGAGCCCGCCGAGTTGCCGACGCTGTCGCTGCACAGTGTCGACCTCATTACGGTCGCGCAGGCGCTGCACTGGTTTGACCTTGATGCCTTCTACGCAATTGCGCGTGGCGTGCTGCGCCACGATGGCGTCATCGCGGCGTGGTGTTACGGCATCTCGCGTGTCGAGCCAACCATCGATGTGGTGTTTGATCGCCTTTACCGGGGGTTGCTCGCGCCGTTCTGGCCGGTGGAACGTAAGCACATCGAAAACGCTTACGCCGATCTGGCATTTCCGTTCAGGGCGATAGCGGCACCGGACTTCACGCTGCGGCAGCAGTGGACGCTCGATCAATATCTCGACTATCTGCGCAGCTGGTCGGCAAGTCAGCGTCATCTCCGCGAGAAGGGCATCGACGCGGTCGACGCCATCCAGCCTGACATGGCGCGTGCCTGGGGCAATGCCTCGCAGGTTCGTGAGGTCGTCTGGCCTCTGACGCTCAAGGTCGGCCGTCCCGGCTGAGGGTCCTGGTCTGAATGCACCGGGATGATCCCCGGTGACGGTGGCGCACCGCTACACTTCGTCCATGCCTGCTTTCGAATATCAAGCACTCGATGCCCAAGGGCGTCAGCAAGGGGGCGTGCTGCAAGCGGATACGCCGCGTGCGGCGCGTGCGATGTTGCGCGAGCGTGGCTTGCAGCCCTTGCGTGTGGAACCCGCCAGCGAGCGTCTGGCGCGCGGTGGTTGGCTTGGTCGGGCGCGTCTGAAACCGGCGCAACTGGCGCTGTTGATGCGGCAGTTAGCGACGCTGGTGGTTTCCGGGCTGCCCATCGACGAGGCCTTGGCGGCCCTCGCGGAAGGCAGCGAGGGCCGCCTGCGCAATCAGGTCATGGCCTTGCGGGCGCGCGTGATCGAGGGTGTGCCGCTGGCGACCGCAATGGCGGAGTTTCCGGATTCGTTTCCGGCCCTGTACCGCGCGTCGGTGGCGGCAGGTGAATCGGCGGGCAAGCTGGACAGCGTTCTGCAGCGGTTGGCGGAACATGCCGAGCAACGCGATGCGCTGTCGCGACGGGTGTTATTGGCATTGACCTACCCGATCCTGCTGACCGTTGTGGCCTTGGCGGTCGTCAGTGGTTTGATGATCTGGGTGGTGCCGCAGGTGATCGGGGTGTTTGATCAGGCCGGTCGTGCGCTGCCGATGCCGACGCGCATCCTGTTGGCGCTCTCCGACTTCACTTCGCAGTTCGGATTGGGGCTGCTGCTGGCACTGGCGGTCGCGGCCGTGGTGTCGATTCTGCTGATGCGACAGCCCGCCGTGCGGCGGCAGCTCAGTGCCTTCCTGCTGGGCGTGCCCTTGCTGGGGCGCCTGCTGCGCGCGCTGGATACCGCTCGCTTCGCGCGCACACTGGCGCTGTTGGTCAATGCCGCCGTGCCGCTACTGGAGGCACTGTCGATTGCCAGCCAGGTGGTGCAGAACCCGCTGTTGCGCGGCAGTCTTTCGCAGGTCGCCTCGCGCGTGCGCGAAGGGCAGGGCTTTGCGCGTTCGTTGGCGGATTGCGGTCAGTTTCCGCCCGTGGCGGTTCGTTTGATTGCCAGCGGTGAGCGGAGTGGACGTCTGGATGCGATGCTGTCGGAGGCGGCGCAGCATCAGGAGCGTGAGCTCGATACATCGCTCGGTGTGGCGATGGCGGCGTTGGGTCCGGGCGTGATCCTGTTGATGGGTGCCTTGGTGCTGTTCATCGTTCTTGCGATTCTGCTGCCCATCTTCCAGATGAACACATTGGTGCGCTGATGCCTTTGCTCGCTTTCGAAAACGTCAGCAAACGCTACCCGAGCGGGCAGGAGGCGCTGCGTGACATCAGCTTCTCGATGGACGGTGGGGAAATGGTGTTTCTGACCGGGCACTCCGGTGCGGGCAAAAGCACCGTGCTTCGCCTGATTCATCTGGCTGAGCGCGCGTCCCGCGGCACGGTCCTGCTGGAAGGTCGGAATCTGGCGCAGATCCGCCCGCGTGGCATTCCCAGCCTGCGGCGGCGGTTAGGCATGGTGTTTCAGGATCATCGTTTGCTGCTGGACCGCAGTCTGTTCGACAACCTGGCTTTGCCGTTGATCATGGCGGGCGTGTCGCGCGCCGACATGGGGCGTCGCGTCCGAGCGGCGCTGGATCGGGTGGGCTTGCTGTCGCGCGAGCGCGCGCTGCCGACCGCCCTGTCGGCGGGCGAACAGCAACGCGTCGGGATTGCGCGGGCCATCGTGGTGCAGCCCTTGATCCTGCTGGCGGACGAGCCGACCGGGAATCTCGATCCGCAACTGGCGGCGGACATCATGGGACTGTTTGCCACCTTGAGCGCGCAGGGAACCACGGTTCTGGTGGCCAGTCACGATCTTCATCTGGTGCGGAAAATGGGCAAGCGCGTGCTGGTTCTGGCGCAGGGCAAGCTGATCGATGATTTTCGTCCGGGGGCGGAATGAACCGGCGTGTCAGGACACCTGTCGGCGCACCCGTGACGCCCTCTGTAAATCCCATGCGCCGAGCCTGGCGCGAAGCGCTCGGTGCCTGGACGCACGCGCACCTGTATTCCGCCCTGTCCAGCCTCGGTCGTCTGGCAACCCGACCGGCATCCAGTGCGCTCAGCATCGGCGTCATGGCCATCGCACTGGCCTTGCCGCTGTGTCTGTGGGTGGCTCTGAGCAATCTGCAACGACTGTCCGGGTCGGTTGAGCAGGCGCGCGAGGTCAGCGTGTTCATGCGGATCGATAGCGACCCCGCAGTGATCGCATCGACCGCCGCACTGATCCGCGAATGGCCCGGCGTGAGTGGCGTTCAAGTGCAGACTGCGGAACAGGGGTTGGCCGAGTTCCGCGCACTGGCGGGTTTCGACGAGGCACTCGATTTGCTGGATGGCAACCCGATCCCGGCGGTACTGCGGGTGGGCGTGTTGGAGCAGGCCGATCCCGACGCACTGCAGGCAAAGCTCGGTGCGCTGCCCGACGTCGACGCGGTTCACTTCGATGCCGAGTGGCAATCACGTCTGGACGCTTGGCTTCGATTCGGCCAGCATTTTTCCCTGACCGTGGCGATGTTGCTCGGTTTGGGCGCGTTGCTGGTGGTCGGCAACAGTGTTCGACTGGCCATCGATGGCCGCGCCGATGAAATCGAGATCATGCAATTGCTGGGTGGGTCGGATGCCTTCATCCGACGCCCGTATCTCTACCTTGGCGCTTGGATGGGGCTTTTAGCCGGTGCCACCGCGTTGGGCCTGCTGCAGGCGGTGCTGTGGGTTATGCAATCTCCAGTGAGCGATCTGGTCAGCACCTATGGTGGTGGGTTCCAACTGCAAGGATTGGGTATCCTGCACGGTATGGCCTTATGGGCCCTGGCCGCCGGTCTGGGATGGTTGGGCGCCTGGTTGGCAGCGGGTCATTGGTTGCGACGGCATCGAGCAGGAAGCTGAATTGATGAAAGGGCATCGAATTGTGGGCAGCGCGGTGCGAGTCTCCGGCGTTTCGGCGAGTCGCACATGAGCGTGCATCACAGCATCACGCGGCATATCACGTCGGACAACCCGCGGGTCATGGTAGTGGACGGCTCCAAGCTGGTCCGCCGCATGATCGAGCAGGTGCTCAAGCAGGAGTTGCCACAACTGACCGTGGTGTCCTGCGAGTCCGGTGCGGCAGCCAAAGAGGCCTTGCAGAGTGGTGTTGTCGACTTGATCACCATGGCACTGCGGCTGCCGGACATGGATGGCATGGAATTGGCCCGTTTTGTTCGCGAACATGCGCCGCAGGCCTTCATCCCGATCATCGTGGTGTCCGGCGACGTCAACGAGAGGCTGCTGGAGCGCAGTTTCACCGACGACGTGACCGACTACTTCGACAAGTCGCTGGGCTTTGCCAGTCTGGCCGAGTTCATCCGCGGCTACGTCCATCCGCAAGACGTGCTGGGTGGGGAAGTGTTGTACGTCGAGGACAGCAAGGTGGTGGCGGTGGCAACCCGGCGGATGCTCGAAAAGCACGGTCTCAAGGTCAACCACGTGGTCAGCGTGGAGGATGCGCTCGCCCTGCTTGACGGATACGTCGCCGAGGGTCGAGCGCCTGGCCCCGACATCGTGCTGACCGATGTCTATCTGAAGGGCGGATTGACCGGGCATGATCTGCTTGAACAGGTTCGCGGACGTTTCGCTTACGCGCGTGCGCAACTGCCGGTACTGGTGATGACCGGCGATGACAATCCTGCCAATCAGTCGGCGCTGCTGCGCGCGGGTGCGAATGACCTGGTGCAGAAACCGATCGAAGAACGATTGCTGGTCACCAAATTGCTGTTCCAATTGCGGGTGGGTCGGATCATGCGCGCAAAAGTCGCCGCCAAAGCGAGTTGATCGTGGTGCCGACCGAGCCGCCCGAACTGGCGCGCGTGCGTTTGCACGAGAGTTGGAAGACGCGCCTGGGCGATGCACTCACCTCGCCGCACATGCAGGCATTGCGTGCCTTTCTGCTGCAGCAACGGGAGTTGGGTGTGCGTGTGTTTCCGCCTGCCGGGCAGATGTTCGCTGCCTTGGACGCGACGCCGTTTGATCAGGTGAAAGTGGTGATTCTGGGGCAGGACCCCTATCACGGCCCCGGACAAGCACATGGACTGAGTTTTTCAGTACCGCCCGGCGTGGCGGTGCCGCCCTCGCTACAGAACATCTTTGCCGAAATCGAACGCGATCTCGGTTTTCCCAAGCCTCATCATGGCCACCTGCAGGCGTGGGCGGAACAAGGCGTGCTGCTATTGAATGCGGTGCTGACGGTCGAGGCAGGGCGAGCGGGCTCGCATCAGGGCAAAGGCTGGGAGCCGTTCACCGATGCCGTTATTCGCGTTCTCGCGGAGCAACGCGAGGGTGTGGTGTTCATGCTGTGGGGCAGCTATGCGCAGGCCAAGGGACGGATGATCGATCGGACGCGTCATTGCGTGTTGCGCGCTCCGCATCCTTCGCCGCTGTCGGCCTATCGCGGATTCATCGGCTGTGGCCATTTTTCTGCCGCCAATCGCTATCTGCAGGGCCGAGGGCAGACCGCGGTGGACTGGCGTTTGCCTGCGTGAGGTTCACGCCATCATGACTTTCGTCAGGTAGACTTTCGGCCCAGACCAGCCTTACGGGCTTGGTCACTCCAAGGGGAGTAGCTCTTCGCGGTGGGGTCGTCAATACGGGGCAGCAGCCTCCGGTCCCATCGGTGATTCGTCACGAGCAAGACCTTGTCGTCGCCATGGGTCGTCGAAAGACGGCGAAATGTGGTGCGCGGCAGGTCTTTTTCCCTGGGCCTGGATCCTCAGGGTGCGCGAAGGATTCCAGTATGGATACGATTGGCGAATGGTGGATGTGGGCAGGATTTGGCGTTTTCGTCATCCTCGCCGTGCTGGTGGATCTGTTGATGATGCGGCAACAAGGGCCGCACAAGGTCAGCGTCAAGGAGGCCAGCGTCTGGACCTTGATCTGGGTCGCTCTGGCCTTGGTGTTTGCGGCGGTGCTGTGGTGGTATTTGAAGGGTGCGGCGGGTCTGGACGTTGCGAATACACGCGTCTCGGAGTTCCTGACCGGGTACCTGATCGAAAAATCGCTGTCGGTCGACAACATCTTCGTCTTCCTGATGCTGTTCACCTACTTCGCAGTACCGGTGGAATTCCAGAAGCGGGTGATCATCCTGGGCATCGTCGGCGCCATCGTGCTGCGCGCGATCATGATTCTGCTCGGCGGTTTGTTGATCGCGAAGTTCCACTGGATTCTGTATTTCTTCGGACTGTTCCTGTTGATCACTGGCGTGAAAATGCTGTGGTTCGCCGACGAAACGCCGGATCTGGAGAAAAACCCGGTACTGCGCTGGATGCGCAAGCATCTGGCGATTTCGCGGGATTTTCGTGGCGAGCAGTTCAGCTTCACCGAAGCCGGGAAACGCTGGTTCACGCCGTTGTTCGTGGTGGTGATCCTGGTCGCGGTCACGGACATCATCTTTGCGGTGGACTCGATCCCGGCAATCTATGCGGTGACCGAAGATCCGTTCATCGTCATGACGGCCAACATCTTCGCGATTCTTGGCTTGCGGGCGCTCTACTTCCTGCTGGCCGACATGAAGGAGCGCTTCCATCTGTTGACCTACGGTTTGGCTCTTGTATTGGTCTTTGTCGGCACCAAGATGTTGCTGGTCGATGTGATCAAGGTGAACTCGCTGGTCTCCTTGGGGGTGGTTCTGTCCATTCTGGTGACCAGTATCGTGATCAGCCTGCTGTGGCCGCCGGGAGACCCACGTCGGGGAAAGGGCTTGGCGGCGGATGAGCCCTCAGGCAAGTGACTTGCATCGGGAACTTTTCAGTGTGTTTAGCACTCCCATGGGCAGAGTGCTAAAATTCGCCTCCAAGGAGACGTCCATGAACCAAGCTTTGGTGACTCACAATCTGCCGATTCCCTGCGCGCTGGGCTCGCTGGATGCCTATATCACCTCGGTCAACCGGATTCCGGTGTTGAGTCCCGAGGATGAGCAGGCGTTGGCGCGTCAGTACCTGGACGAAGATGACCTGTCCGCTGCGCGTCGACTGGTGTTGGCACATTTGCGTTTTGTCGTGCATGTCGCCCGTGGCTACAACGGCTACGGCCTGCAGATGGCCGATCTGATCCAGGAAGGCAACATCGGGTTGATGAAGGCCGTCAAGCGCTTCGATCCGGATCAGGGTGTTCGGCTGGTGTCGTTTGCCGTGCACTGGATTCGCGCCGAGATGCACGAGTTCATCCTGCGCAACTGGCGCATCGTCAAGATTGCGACCACGAAAGCGCAGCGCAAGCTGTTCTTCAATCTGCGCAAGAGCAAGAAACGCCTGGGCTGGATGAACCACGAGGAAGTCCAGACCATCGCGCGCGATTTGAACGTGCCGGTGGCGGAAGTGCTGGAAATGGAGGCGCGTCTGAACGGCAAGGACATCGGTTTCGATGCACCTGCCGATCAGGATGAAGACGATGCGCGTCCCGCGCCGGTGGCTTTCCTTGAGCAGCACGGTGCCGATCCGTCCTTGCGCTATGCGGAAGACGACGAAGAGGAAAATCGATTGGATGTGCTGCGTGAAGGACTGGCCGGACTGGATGCGCGGTCCCGCGACATCATCACCCGGCGCTGGTTGGCAGACAGCAAACTGACCTTGCAGGAGCTGGCCGACGAGTACGGTATATCCGCTGAGCGTATCCGGCAGATCGAGTCGGTCGCGATGAAAAAGATGAAGGCCTTGTTCGCGGCCTGAATGCGCCTTCGGTGACACAAAAACGCCCCGGAAACGGGGCGTTTTTTTTGCTGATCGGCAATTCCTGTGGGCGTGTCAGACGGTCAAGCGTCCATCCACGGCGGCGATCCGCGAGCGCACGTTCCAGCTGCTGTCGCTGAGGCGTTCAAACAGACGGTAACGCGCCTGCCGTGCACCGGCTAGATGAAGGGTGATGGCGGCGTGCTGGCTGGACAGATTGCGTCCACGGTGTGCGCAGTGCTGATCGCGGTCGAACCAGATCGCATCGCTTTCACCCAGCCAAGTCATCCGTTTGCGGGTGGGGGCCACGCCTTCGTCGTTGAGTTGATACTCCTGTACTTCCAGCGAACCCTGAATGACGAGTTCCATGCCCCACCGTCCGCGCAGCTCGTTGAGTGGTGTGACGTGTCCCGGCGGCCAGACCAGAAAGAACGCGGAATACGGAGGGCGTTTGCTGTCGGTGATCAGCCAGCGCGAGAAGCCCTTGGCGCGACTGCGCAGGCTGTTGAGTTGCTCCTGATAGCGGCCATCCGAGCCCAGATGCACCAACGCGCCCAGTTCGCGCGCCAGAAAGCCAAGATCAGGTTGGGTGCTGCGGATGCTGTCTTCCACGACGCTGCGAATCAGCGGAATCAAACGAGGCTTGCGTGCCATGTCGACCTCCTTCCTTGCACAGGCCGCAATAAGACCATGGTGGACGTTAAGGCTCGGATAAATTCCGATGGCAGTTTGAAGGCAGATCGTGAAGTTGTGTGAGGCCCAGTTTGCTGCGGCGCAGGGATCGAAGCGCTTGAGGCAACGGGTGCCTCAAGCGCAATGCTGGATTTGTCAGGCAGCGTGGTCGATGCGCGCGTTGTGGCGGCGCAGCATCGTGGCCGATTCAAGTTCTGCGGGGTCGAAATCGTCGACCGCGATGATGTCATCCACCAGCAGACGGACGTCGTGCAGCATCGAGGCTTCTTCTGCGCTCAGAATGCCCTTCAGGCGTGCTTCCTGAAGTTGCGCCTCGGCATCGAGTGCGGCGATCTCACCGGACTTGATGGCCTTGAGCAACTTGCGCTCGACAGGTTCGGCGGCGATCACCTTGGGCAGTGCGGCGTTCACCCGTCCTGCCGGGTTGTTGGCGCAAGGCGTGGTGAACACACCCTCGCTCAGACGATCACGCGTATCGCTGGGTGTCAGCAGCAGGCTGGCGGCACGATGACCCAGTCGATCCGACGGCGCCTGGGCACGGCGGCCCCACGGGAATACCAGAAGCCAGAGCAGCCAGCCCACCGGACGAATCGGGAAATTGCGCAGCGCGGCGGAGAGCGCGAGTTCGATGCGGTGGTTGATGTCGAACAAGGCCCAGGCGAGCAGTGGCTGCTCCCCGGCCGGACGTTCGCGGTCTTCGTAGCGCTTCAGCACCGAGGACGCGATGTAGAGCAGGCTCAGGACGTCTCCCAGGCGGGCCGAGAGGCTTTCCTTGAATTTGAGCTTGCCGCCAAGGGTCAGCATCGAGGTGTCGGCAACCAGGGCGAGATTGGCCGAATAGCGATTCAGTCGACGATAGAAGCGTCGGGTGTAGGCATCGCCCGGGACCTGACCGATGCGCGCCGCCGTCACACCGAGCACCAGGCTGCGTACGGCGTTGGACACGGCAAATCCGATGTGACCAAACAGGCTGTGGTCAAACGCCTTGAGTCGCGTATCGGCATCGGGATGTTGGGCCGCCTGCATTTCCTTCAACACCCAGGGATGGCAGCGGATGGCACCCTGACCGAAGATCATCATGCTGCGGGTCAGGATGTTGGCACCTTCCACGGTGATCGAAATCGGCGCGCCCTGCCAGGCACGGCCAAGATAGTTGCGTGGCCCCAGCACGATGCCCTTGCCACCGTGCACGTCCATCGCGTCCTTGATGACTTCGCGCATGGTGTCGGTCGCATGATATTTGGCGATGGCGGAAGGCACCGAGGGCTTTTCGCCGCGGTCCACGGCGGCGGCGGTGGCTTCACTCAAGGCACTGATGGCATAGGCGCGTCCGGCGATGCGGGCCAGCGCCTCTTCGACGCCTTCGAAGCGACCGATTGGCAAGCCGAACTGTTTGCGAATGCGTGCATACGCGCCCGTGGTGAGCGCCGCCAGCTTGACGCCCGCCGTACCACCGGAGGGCAATGAGATGGCACGACCCACCGAGAGGCACTCCACCAGCATGCGCCAGCCTTGGCCGATCATGGCTTCGCCGCCAATCAGGTAATGCAGCGGAACAAAGACATCCTTGCCCCGCACCGGACCGTTCTGGAACGGGATGTTGAGCGGGAAATGGCGTCGTCCAACCTCCAGTCCGGGCGTCGTGCGCGGCAGCAGAGCGAGCGTGATGCCGCGATCTGAGACATCGCTCAGCAATCCGTCTGGATCGTGCATGCGGAACGCGAGGCCAATCACGGTGGCGACCGGTGCCAGTGTGATGTAGCGCTTGTCAAAGCTCAGTCGCACGCCCACAACTTTGGCGCCTTCCCAATCGCCTTCGCAAACAATGCCGTAGTCAGGCAGCGAGGTCGCATCCGAGCCCGCGTTCGGGCCGGTCAATGCGAAGCACGGGATTTCGCGTCCATCAGCGAGGCGTGGCAAATAATGCTGCTTCTGTTCGTCCGTGCCGTAGTGCAGGATCAGTTCGGCCGGTCCCAGCGAGTTCGGCACAGCGACCGTCGAGCCCAGCGTGGGAGAGGCCGAGTTGAGCTTCTGCAGCACGCGCGAATGCGCCAGCGCTGAAAAGCCCAGGCCGCCGTATTCGCGCGGAATGATCATGCCGAAGAACTTGTGCTTCTTCAGAAAATCCCAGACCTCCGGTGCGAGGTCAGCGCGCTCATGGCAAACCTCCCAATCGTTGTTCATTTGACAGACCTGCTCGACCGGCCCATTGAGGAAGGCGACTTCCTCGGGTGTCAGCGTCGGCTTGGGCTGACTCAGCAGTGTTTTCCAGTGCGGCATACCGGAAAACAGCTCGCCTTCCCAACCGACGGTGCCCGCCTCCAACGCGGTTTTTTCCGTATCGGAAAGCTGCGGCAGCATTCGGGTGTAGATCTTCAGCAGGGGTGCGGAAAGATGCTGGCGCCGCGTCGGCGTGTGCAACAACGGGGCGGCGACGACGGCAAACAGCACGCCCGCGATGATTGTGGCGATCACGCTGGCCTGCAAGATCGCGGCAGCGAGTAACCCGATGACCGACAGGATTGCCCAGATGCGCAGCGAGGTGCGCAGGTAGGCGGCGAGCATTCCGGCGGCCAGCAAGGCCAGGAAAGGTAGAACGATGCTCATGGCATGACTCCGTTGGCGTGGATGATGGAATGCAGGCGCATGCAGCAAGCCCGCCCGCAACCATACGACGGAGTATGGGAGACGCTCGCCAGTGCAGTCAATCCAACCCCGGCGGGTAGTTTGATGTATTGGTGTTGCACTGCAATGTGCTGATTGCAAAAGACTATTCGGTCATGTTGGATCGGCTGTCGGGTTGCAATACGGCAGCGCATGGCTACACTGCGTCGATGAACGAAGCGGCCGCCAAGATCGAAAAACCCTCCCGCCTCAGCGCCACCGACTGGGCGCAGGGCGCCTTGGCCATGATCGCCGAGCAGGGCGTGAGTGCTGTCGCGGTGGAGCCTCTGGCCCGGCGACTGGGCGTGACCAAGGGGAGTTTCTACTGGCATTTCCCGTCTCGTGAGGCACTGCTGCGCGCGGCATTGGAGTTCTGGGAGCAAAACGAGCTGGAAGACGTGTTTGCGAGGCTGGAAGGCATTACCGACCCGCGCGAGCGTTTGGAAGAGCTGTTCCGTCGAGTCGGTTCCGAGGCACCCACGCACGCGATCTATTCGGAGTTGTTGAAGGCGCTGGACCATCCCGTCGTGCAGCCGGTCATGCAACGTGTGACCCAACGACGCACCGATTGGTTGAGCCTCGCGTATCGCCAGGTCGGCTTGCCTCGAAACGAGGCGCAGCAGCGCGCGCGGCTGACGCACGCGGCCTACGTGGGCTTTCTGCAGATGTCACTGCAATTGCGCCAGCCGCGGATGAGTCACGAGGAGTTCGACGACTACCTCGCGCATGTCATGGCGACGCTCATCCCTCGTCAGTGAGGTTTCCTGCCCCGACGTCAACCCGATTGCGCTTGCTGCGTTGAGCAGCTGGTTCATGCCTGGGAATGTTCCGATGCGTCGTGTTATCGCCTGCTTCGCCGCGCTGCTTGCGGGGCTGTCACCCGGTCTGTCGTTCTCGGCGAGCTGTCAGTTTGCCGAGGCGACCGCAGCCTATCAGTCCTTCATCAACGCCGAGTCGTTGCCCGGCGGCGGCATCCTGATCGGTGATCGTCAGGGGCTGTTGTACGAAGCCTATCTCGGCAGCTATTCCGCCAAGACGCGGGTTCCCATCGCCTCGGCCAGCAAGCTGACCAGCGCGATCCGTATCGTTCAGTTGATCGATCAGGGCTTGATCGATGCGGAAGCCCCAGTGTCGACGTACTTGCCACAATTTGTCGGTGACAAGGCTGGCATGACGATGCGGCAACTGTTCTCGCATACCTCGGGCTTCGGCAATGATTCGGGTGACCCGATCATCACTGACGACAGCATCACCTTGGCGCAGGCTGTGGACCAGATCGCATGTTGTTACGAGTTTCCGGCAGGCTACAGCGTTGGTGGACAGTTCGCCTACGGCGGCATTTCGATGCATATCGGAGGTCGGGTTGCCGAGGTCGTTACCGGATTGGACTGGGAAGACAGCTGGAAAGCGGACTTGGGCGCCTTGCTGGGGATTGGCAGTATCGACTGGCAAGGCTTGGGACCAACCCACAATTACATGATTGCCGGCAGCGCTCGCAGCAACTTGCGTGATTACGGACGCCTGCTGCATCTGCTGCTCAATGAAGGCTGGGCCAATGGTCAGCGGGTGCTGTCGCGCGATGCGGTATTCCGCTTCTGGCAGGACAACGTCGGCGATCTGCCGGTGATTGATCCGCCGCCGACGGCATCCGATCCGGTGCTGTATGGCCTGGGAAGCTGGCATGACAATACCCGGCCGCAGACCGATCGCCCTCTGATACACAGCCTCGGCGCGTTCGGGTTTTTCCCTTGGGTCGACTTCAAACATGGCCTATACGGCGTGTTCATGATCCGTGGTTTGCCCGGCATCAATACACGCGGCTTCGATATCTATCTGAGCATGTTGCAGTCGATCCGCGATGAAGTAAGCAACCAGCAGTGCGACCGCATCGAGACTGAAATCGACGTATTTGCCGACGGCGGCGAAGGCGGACCACCGCCGCGTTGATCACGGCTGCGGGCGGCGCTCGCGATCCCTTTCGTAGTCGTCGAAGTGCATCCGGTTGAGATGCGCTTCGCAGCGTTCGATTTCACCCGGCGGTTGGCGCAGGCAATCGTCCCTTGCGCTTTGCTGCATGCCTGCATACCAGGCTTGCCGACTGCAGCCCGTGCCGACCAGCAACAGGATGGCGGCACCACAGTACGTGATCTTGCTGAACTCACGCATGGGCGGCGCCTCGCATTAGCATGTCGGCTGATCATCATCAGGTCGACAGCAATGCAGGATCAAGCCCAACCTTTTGAACACGCGCGAATCGGCATCGTCTCGATCAGCGACCGCGCCAGCACAGGCGTGTATGAGGACAAAGGTCTTCCCGCCCTGCAGGCGTGGCTGACGCAGGCATTGCACAATCCGCTGAGCTTTGAGGCACGTCTGATCGCCGACGAGCAGGCATTGATTGAACGCACCTTGATCGAGCTGGCAGACACCTGCTGTCTGGTACTGACCACTGGCGGCACAGGCCCTGCGCCGCGGGATGTCACGCCGGAGGCCACGCTGGCGGTTGCCGACAAACTGTTGCCTGGCTTCGGCGAACAGATGCGTGCGGTCAGCCTGAAGTACGTACCCACGGCGATCCTGTCGCGCCAGGTTGGCGCGGTGCGCGGCAACTGTCTGATCCTCAATCTGCCCGGTCAGCCCAAGGCCATCAAGGAAACACTGGATGGCGTGTTCGCCGCGGTGCCCTATTGCATTGATCTGGTCGGCGGTCCCTACCTGGAAACCCGCGATACGGTGATCCAGGCATTTCGACCGGCCTCGGCCCGGCGGACCTAGCAGGATGCTGAAAAAGGCTTTCCTGCCTTTTTCTAGTCGCCTCGTCGCGGTACACGCCCGCGACAGGCTCCGAAGATCAAGCACTTGGTGTGCTTGATCTTCGTGCAAGCCATCCATGGCTTGCCTTGACAGGGTGTTTTTCAACACCCTGTCAGCTCTTCCCCGCCAACAAGGGCGTCGCGCGCGGAATCGTCAGCATGGTGCTGAGGACCGCCATCAGCAGCAGCGCGGTAAAGGTTTCCGCGCTGATGATCTGCTTGTCGAGCAGGATGTTGGCGAAAATGATCATGATCAGCGCTTTGGTCTGCAGCAGCCAGCCGATCAAGCGCGCTTCACGGCGCGACCAGTGCAACAACCAGCCCGCGATATGGGTGCCGAGCAACTTGCCGCCTACCGCCGCCACCAGCAGCATTCCGGCCGCCACGAACACGGCCAAGCCACCCATGTCCCAATGCGTGCGCAAGCCAGTCGAAAGGAAAAACACCGGCATCACCACCAGCAGAACATGGTGGCGCAGCAGGTCCATGCGCTCCCGGTTGAACCAGTGTCCGTCCAGCACCGCGCCCGACAGAAAGGCGCCCACCATGAAATGCAGCCCTGCCCAGTCGGCAGCCAGGCCACAGAGCGCGAGCCAGACCAAACCGAGATACCAGCGATCGGATTCGGCGACGCGGCGCATCGCGGCGCGAAACCCCCATGCGGCGAGCGCGAACCCGATGAGAAAACCCGCCTGGCGTCCGATTCGCGACCAGTCCAACAGGATCAAGGCCAGCACGCCCCAGATCGCGATGTCATCGAGGCTGGCATAGCGCAACACTCGTTGGCCCAGTGGCTGACGAAGGATGACCAGTTTCTCCATGAACAGAATGAGGATGGGCAGGGCAGTCACGGCGCAGGCCATGCCAACGCCGAGCACGAACTGCCAGGGCCGCCCCTGCGTTCCCAACCAGCCCTCATGCCAGACCAGCAGAAGCAAGGCGGCGAGACTGCCGGTGAGCAGCGGTGTGCCCAATGCCAGACCCGCTGCAATGGCGGTCTCGCGTCGATTTGCCCATACCTCGGCAATGTCGAGTTCGATCCCCGCGATCCAGACGAACAGCATGACCGCCCACCAGGCGAGGCCATTCAATGACTGCACCACCGGCGCATTGAAAACAAAGGCGTAGTAGTCCGGAAACACGGCACCGACCACACCGGGGCCAAGTACGATGCCGGTGACGATCTGCACGACCACCAGTGGCGCATACGCCTCGGTTCTTGCGATTCGCCACACCAGCCATGGCAAGCCGAAGATGAGCACCATGGCGATCAGAAAAATCTCGCTGGTGTTCATGCCTGATGTCATGGTCGTTCGCACGCTTGCGGGATGGCGTTTGAGTGTAGATGGCCTGTCACGCTGCGCTGCAGCGACATTCGTATTCAGTGCGCGCCGCAGAATCGGCTGACTACCATCCCTGCACGAGCCCCTTCGCTGAGGGCAAGCCAAAAGGAGCCGATCATGCCCGTTGTTCGTCACGCCGTGCTGTGCTTCATCCTCGCTGTCAGCGGCGCTGCCCAGGGCAGCGGTTGGCGCAGCCTGCAGGCACTACCGCAGCGATCAACTGTTGATCAGGGCGTGGTGTGGTGGGGTGAGCAGGATCGACTGCAGGTCTCGCTGGTCGATGAGGGCGTGATGCGGGTTCGCTATGCACCACAGCCGCGCTTTGGCAGGGAACACTCCTGGGCCGTGGTGCCGGTTGCGCAGTCACCGTCCGCGGAGATCGTGGAATCCGACGGCGCTACCGAACTGCGCAGTGCGGCGATCCATGCCCGAATCCAGCATGCGCCTTTACGTGTGTCGTTCTGGGACGCCGAGGGCCAAGCACTGGATGCCGACGACCCGGAACGTGGCATTGCCGTGGTGGGTAACGCGGTGCGAGTCTGGAAGGCCTTGCAGGCCAACGATCAGGTCTATGGTTTCGGACAGAAAAATGGACGCCTGAACAAGCGTGGCTGGTCGCAGGGCGGCTACCACTACACGATGTGGAACAGCGATACGTTCGCCTACGACAGCTCGACCGATCCGACCTATGTGTCGGTGCCGTTCTATCTCGTGCTGCGCGAGGGTCGGGCTTTCGGGGTGTATTTCGACAATACCCACCGCAGCAGTTTCGATATCGGTCGCGAGTCGCCGGATCTGCTCAGTTTCGGCGCGACCGGCGGCGAGCTCGACTACTACGTGATTGCGGGTCCGACGCCGAAGGACGTGATCGCGCGGTATACGCAGCTGACCGGTCGAATGCCGATGCCGCCTCGCTGGGCGCTGGGCTTTCATCAATCGCGCTGGAGCTATCACCCGGCCAGCAAGCTGCAGTGGATCGCCGATACCTTTCGGCAGAAGCGGATTCCGGCCGACACGCTGTGGCTGGACATCGACTATCAGCAGGACTTCAAGCCCTTCACTTGGGATCGCGTGCAGTTTCCTGACCCGGCCGGCCTGATCGGCGGGCTGCGTGAACAGGGCTTCCGGGTGGTCACCATCGTGGATGCGCACCCACCCTTGCAGCCGGGCTATCCGGTCTATGACGAAGGGCATGCGGGCGGGCATTTCGTCACGCGTCCGGATGGTAGCGAGTTCAGTGGACCGGTCTGGCCGTCGCAAGCGTCGAAGGACAAGCGCGACAGTGTGTTTCCGGATTTCACTCGCGCCAGCACGCGTGAATGGTGGGGAGGCCTTTATGCCAGTTTGCTTGACCTCGGCGTCGCGGGTATCTGGAACGACATGAACGAACCCTCGGTGTGGATCAAGCCGAGTTGGACGATGCCGCTGAATCTGCGCCACGACAACGAGGGTCAGCCCACGGACCATGCCGAAGCGCACAACGTCTACGGCATGCTCAATACGCGCTCGACGTTCGAAGGTCTGCAACGCTTGCGACCGGACACACGACCTTTCGTGCTGACCCGCGCGACGTTTGCGGGTGGGCAGCGCTATGCGGCCGTCTGGCCGGGCGACAACACCGCGGACTGGAGTGCGTTGCAGCAGTCGATTCCGACCTTGTTGGGCATGGGTTTGTCCGGTTTCCCTTTTGTTGGTGCCGACATCGGCGGCTTTGCCGGTAGTCCGAGTCCCGAATTGTTCACGCGCTGGCTGCAGGCCGCGCAGTTTTCACCGTTCATGCGTGCCCACACCGAGCAGCAGTCGGCGGACCAGGAGCCGTGGTCCTACGGCGTGCGTCACGAAAGCATCAATCGCCGCGTGATCGAGGCGCGCTACCAGTGGTTGCCGCAGATCTACAACGAAATGGAGGCGGCGCATCGCAGTGGCCTTCCCGCCATGCGGCCGCTGTTTCTGGACTACCCGAACGATCCCGAAACCTGGTCGCGCGATGACAGCTACCTGTTCGGCGGCGACTTGCTGATCGCGCCGGTGCTGGTGGAAGGTGCAACGCATCGAGAGGTCTATCTGCCCGGAACGGCCTGGTATCCGTTCGATTCGGCGCAGCGTTTCGAGGGCGGGCAGTCGCATCGTGTGCCGGTTGAACTGGACAGCCTGCCGATTTTCGTGCGCGAGGGCAGCATCGTATTTCGCCAGCCGGTGGTGCAGCACACCGGCGAGATGCCGGGCAAGGATTTGATCGTGCAGCTCTATCCGGGGGCAGTCGGTGAAGCGTCGTTCTACGAGGACGATGGCGAGACGATGGCCTTTGCGCGTGGGGTGTTCGCGCGCCGTGCATTTCGCCAGCAGCGTGACGCCGACGGCGTGCAGTTGGGCATCGATGCGCAGCAAGGTCGCTGGCGTCCTGCCGCCAGACATTGGCGAATCGAATGGCTCGGCCTGCAGGGAATTGGTGAGGTCCGCGATGGGGATCGTCGATTGGCGCAGGTCAATTCCGACGCCATCGATGAATGCGAGCGCTGTTGGGCGCAGGCGCAGGGTCGCGTGCTGATTCGTCTGCCGGATCGCGCCACCGCCGTGAACCTGCGATTGCGCTGAGGCGAATGCACTGTCGCCCAGGCACGCGGCGCCCGCGGTGCCGCGTGGCTCAGTACAAGTCCAGTGGATCGACATCCAGTGACCAGCGCACCTTGCGCGCACTGGGCAATTTGAACAGGTCGCCACCGAGGTCACTCAGCAGCGTCTGCAGCGCGGCACGGGTCGGTGCCGACAGCAGAATCTGGCGTCGCCAACGACCCTGACGGCGAGCCATCGGTGCGGGCAGCGGCGCATGCACACGACAGCCCGGATACGGCTTGGCCCGCGAATGCAGCAGGGCGTAAGCCGCGTTCTCGAATGCCTGCAGATCCGCTTCCTGTGCGCACTCATGACGCAGCAAGGCGAGCGCCGCAAAAGGGGGCAGACCGGCCGCCTCGCGTGCCTGCAGTTCGGTTTCGGCGAATGCCGCGTAGCCGCCATTCAACAGCGTGTGCAGCAATGGATGTTCGGGAAGATGGGTTTGCAGCAGCACCTCGCCACGGGTGTGTGCACGGCCCGCCCGGCCGCTCACCTGGATGAGCAGTTGCGCCAGTCGCTCGGCGGCGCGGAAGTCGGTGCTGAACAGTCCCTCGTCGATGCTGGCCACGACCACCACGCTGAGGCGGGAAAGGTCGTGGCCCTTGGCGAGCATTTGGGTGCCAACCAGGATGCCTGCGCCGGTGCCAAGCCGCGCCAGGTGCTTTTCCACCGCATCGCGGTTCTGGGTCGTCTCGCGATCGATGCGAACCAGCGGCACGTCGGGAAACCGCGCCGCCAGGCCAAGCTCCAGTCGTTCGGTACCCGCGCCTTGCGGCTGAAGCGCCAGCCCCCCGCAGCTCGGACAGGCTGTCGGGGCGGGTTCGCGATGGCCACAATGGTGGCAGATCAGGGTCCGGCGGCCATGCAGGGTGAGCGCGGCGTCGCAATGGCTGCATTGGCCACGCCAGCCACAGTCGTGACACAGAAGAACCGGCGCGTACCCTCGGCGATTGCGGAACACCAGCGCCTGTTCGCCGCGTTGCAGCGCGCCGTCGATGGCTTGCAGGGCGGACTCCGAAAGTCCATGCACCAGCGTCTGCCCACGCACGTCGAGTACCTGCACCCGCGTCGCATGCGTGGCCACCGCACGTTGCTTCAGGGCGATCAATCCGTAGCGACCGGCGCGCGCGGCCTGCAGCGTCTCCATCGACGGCGTCGCGCTGCCCATCAGCACCGGTATGTTCAGGCTGCGGGCCCGCAGCAGGGCGACATCGCGTGCGTGGTAGCGCCAGCCTTCCTGTTGTTTGTAGGACGCGTCATGTTCCTCGTCGATGATGATCAGTCCGGCCTGTGGCAGCGGCACCAGAACCGCCGAGCGGGTGCCGATCAATACCCGGCCTTCGCCGCTCGACATCGCAGCCCAGGCGTGCAGACGCTCGGTGTCATTCAAACCTGAATGCAGCACGTGAACCGGCACCGGTAAGTGGTGCCGGAAGCGCCGCAAGGTCTGCGGTGTCAGACCGATCTCGGGCACCAGCACTAATGCCTGCTGACCGCGTTGCAGGCAGGCATCGATGGCATGCAGATAGACCTCGGTCTTGCCACTTCCCGTGACGCCCTCCAGCAGCAAGGGAGAGAATTGGTCGAATCGACCCAGAATGGCCTGCAGCGCCTGTTGCTGTGCCGAATTGAGTCGGCTGCGTCGGGTATCGAGGTCGGGTTCCGCATAGCGCTTCAGTAGGGCATCCAGTGTCCAGGGTTGACGCGTGCCGGTCACCAATCCCCGTCTGAGCAGACCACGCAAGGTTGCGCGCCAGGCGTCGTCGTGCTCCGCCAATAGCGTCGCGTCGGCGTGATCGCGTTGGGCGAGCAAATCCGCCATCCGGCGTGGGCGCGTGCCTGCGCGCAGGGACAGGCGATTGCTGCGCCCAGTCTCGCTGAGTGCGTAACGCCATTCGGCGAGCTCGGGCAGTGCCTCACCCTCGCGCAAGCGCGCAGGCAGCGCGGCAGCGAAGACTTCACCCTAGGGGCGCTGGTAGTAGCGCGCCAGCCAGTGCAGGTTTTGCCACAGTTCCGCGGTCAGCAGCGGCTTTTCGTCGATCCTCTGGAGGATCGCCTTCAGGTTTGGACCGTGGTCGCTGCCTGACATCACCGCCACCACCAACCCGACCTTCTGCTGTCGCCCGAACGGTACGCGGACGCGGCATCCGATCCAGTTCTTGGCGAGGTCTATCGAGTGTGGCTCTTCGTGCGCTGCCAGATAGTCGAATGCCTGCGGCAGGGGCAGTGGAAGGGCGACACGTAGAACAGGCGGACTCATGGGGGTGCAGTGTACCGGGCGGCCCGGTTCGGGGCCTGCGCGGAGCGCATCAGCGCTCTGCGCGGCATTTTTGCGTCGTGCCTCACAAAAGTGGCCTAAGTGCCTAGTGAAAAACAGGAAAGCAGTTTATCCACACGAGCTGTGGATAAATCGGTGGATGACAGTTGGATGACGATGCGCAAGGCGCACGGCTATGGCCCCCGAATCCTCGTGGCTAATTTTTAGCCAAACAATAAAAACCTTTAAAAACAAATGGATAAGATATTCTCAATTGTTACAAATCGTCCCGCTGCGCATGAGGTCGGGCATTTGGCAGGCGCCGACCGGTTGTGAACAACTGCCTCCCCTTGCAGCCCAAACAGGTCGCGGGAGAGCAGGTTTTCGCGGGCTGTCAAGCGGATTTTCGGGCACCGGGTGAGGCGCGCCATGCATTCGATTGCGGTCGCCGCTGCGGACGGCCCCGATCCTGACGAGGCGCTTCTGACGTGGTTTGCGGCGCGCCGAACGAGTCAGCGATTCCGCTGGGGCTGCGGCATCCGTCGACGGATACCGCCTGCGCCGGTCCGTTCGGATCGGTGTCCAACGACTGTTAGACTGCCATACCGGGCGTCGCCTCGCCTTCGCGTCGGCGCAGAACCACGCGTCGTTTCGCCGCTCACCTTTGCTCATGGATTGACGTCTGGTGTGAACAACCCGTCGAGAACTTCCCCGCCCGCCCTGGCTGCCCTGTTGCGGGAGCCGCCAGTGAACACGGAGCGCACGCAGCGGGCCTATGCCACCGACGAGCTACAGGCGCGATGTGTTCGCCACGCGCGCTGGCTGGGTTTGCCGGAAACGCGTGCGCAGGCGGTCTGGCAGGCGGCATGGCGACGCGCGGCCCTGAATCCGCTGGCAACCATCGATGCGCACCAACGGCTGGCAGTGCTGCGTCAGTGGTGCGCGGTGCTGGATCGGAGTCTGGCCGAATCCGGTCTGGTCCCCGTGATGCCCTATCGCCAGTCGCGCGTGGCGTTTCTGCGGGCCGTGCTCGGGCTCTCGTTGGAGGATATCGCCGCGTGTCTGCAGTGGCCTTTGCGGGATGTGGCGGTGAGCTGGCGCGATGCGGCGCAGGCATTGGCGCACCGTGCGGTCGGGGTCGGCTGCGAGCCGGAACAGTCGCTCGCCTGGTTTCGCGGACTCCATGGGGCAGCCCAGCGCGGTCATGCGGTCAAACCCGTCAGGACGGTAGGGCGCGCGGCGGCTCGGTGGCTCATGCTGGTTCTGCTCGGGGCGGTGCTGGGTTTGGCGCTGTGCGATCACTGCCTGCGATCCGTTCGTGAATGGTTTGCAGCGCCGCCCGCAGAAGGCGTATTGCCCGATGAATCGAGCGGAGGACGTCGCCTCGATGAAGATGTGCCCTTGTCGTCCGGCGATTTTTTGCTGTTTGCCGATGGGGTGGAGTTTGCGACGCTGGAACGGCTGGACTGGTTGCTCTGGCGCCAGTCGGCCGTGCTCACGCAGACCATCGCCGAGACCACGCCCGCTTCGGTGGCTCAGGTCACGACGGGTACCGCATGGGAAGCCCTTCCCGAAGGCATGAGGGCCTCGCTGAACAACTGGGCTTCGGACTGGGGAACACTGGCTGCGGCGCAACGCGAGATGCTGGTGCGACACAGTGCGCGCTGGGGCGAGCTGAATCCTGCCGGGCAGGCGGACACGTTGCGACGTGCGGCGGCCTGGGGCGAGATCGACCCACTCCGACGTGCCCAACTGCGTGAGCGCTTCGTGATCTGGCAGGGATTAGGCCATGCCCAGCAACAGCTACTGCTGGCGGAGCAGGATCGCCTCGCGACGTTGCCGCCCGAACAGCGCGCTGCGCTCGCCGCCGAATTTGAGCGTCTATCGCCCGCCGAGCGTCGCGCACTGTTGGTGCGCGATGCCGCGGGCATTGCAACGGCGGCCGAGGCGGCCTTCGGTTTCGTGCCCGAGGGTGATCGTGACGTGACCTTGCAAATGCTCGGCGAGTGGAGCGCGGCGGACCGCGACTTGCTGGTCAGGGTGACGCAGCGCCTCGACACCCAGGGCAGGGAGCAATTGCGTCAGCGCCTGTTGACGGAAAGCGCGACACAACGCGCCACGCTGCTCCGCGCCGCCGCGAGCGAGGTCGGTGTTCAGCCTTGAACAGTATGGCCCACGCGATCAGGCCTCAGAGCGTGACGAGGTTGACCGCGAGGTTGAACGTGGCACCCAGCGACAGCAAGATGACGTAGCAGGTGCTGAGGATCATCGATTTCAGCGTCGTCATGATCCATCCCTGGCGATAAACCCGCTTCAGTGTCACTAACAGGTAGATCGGCACCCATAGCCACAATAGCCAACTGAGCCAATCGGCGAGCGTCGTGAATGTCGACCATCCGAGTGTGTCGTTGGTAAGGCTCAGGGCCGCAGTGAGCAACAGCACGAGGCTGACGAAGGCATGGCTGTGTAACGCCATGATCAGATGCTCCATGTACAGCCGACGCTTCAGCAGGTAGAGCATCTTCAGCAGCAGCGCAAACACCGGCACCAGTACGAACAGGGTCTGTGGCAGCGAATTGATGAATGCCTGACCGAGCAAGGCCGGGTGCTGCCGGATGCGCGCGATATTGCCCTCGGCCTGTCCGGCCCAGGCATTGAGTTTCTGGTTGACGGCATCGGGCAGGGCGTCGATGCGCAGGGGATTGTCGGTGGGATGCCACGGACGATCATTGAACGAGAGGTGCGGCGAATCCGGCGTCGACTCCACGTCGGCATTGGCTTGCAATTCGCGTCGCCGCGCTGCGGCGGCCTCCTCGATGGCGGCGCTGGCGGCGGCCAGATCGACGCCGCCTGTGACATGACTGGCCGCCTCTTGCGCACTGTTCAGGGCGGCCAGTGCGGCGGCGCGCTGTTGTTCCAGATCGGCCTCGCTGGACGCCCCTGCGAAGCGTCCCTCGGTATCGAACACGATTGCCTCGTCGTCCCAGTGAATGCTCCACTGCATCATCAGGAAGGCCAGCACGCTGAGAAATACGAACAATCGAACCGGGCTGACGAAACGTACCCGATGCCCGCGCAGATATTCGAGGGTGAGATAGCCGGGGCGCAGCAGCAAAGGCCACAAGGTTCTCCAGAGGCGCCCATCGATATCGAACACGGTGTCGACGAAGTCGCCGAGGATGCTGGGGAAGTGTCGAACCAAGCCTTTGGTGGGCTGGCCGCAGGCGTAGCAATGCTCTCCCTGCAGCGCTGTGCCGCAGTTTTCGCATTGGCGTTTGACCGGTGATGTGGCGTCGTTGCTCATGCGTTTTTTCCTGCGCGTGATCGCTGTGCGACAGGATGCCAGACTCGGAAGGCTTTGCTTCCGGTGTGGGCGTGCATCGCCGTCGGTCGGTCGTCGATGCGCGAAGTGCGCTGAAGCGTGGGCGTGTTTTCCGTAAGATGAGCGCCCGCTGCGGAACCCCTCTCCATGAATCCTGTGTCTGTCTTGCAACGCCTGCGCGGCGAAACGCGCGCCACGGGCTGGTTGGCGCTGCCCCTCGTGCTCGGGCAACTCTCCTCCATGGCCATGAACGTGGTGGACACCATCCTGGCAGGGCGGCACTCGGCGCTCACCCAGGCCGCGGTGGCCATTGGTACCGCCGTCTGGTCGGTGGCCATTCTCAGTCTGATCGGCGTGATGATGGCGGTACCGCCCTCGGTGGCCCAACTGGATGGGGCGGGACGGCGTCATGACATCGCCAGTGTGTTCCGGCAGTCACTCTGGCTGGCGCTGTTGATGGGCGTCAGTCTCTTCGTCTTTCTGCGCCACGCCGACTGGCTGCTGGCGCTGGCCGCTGTCGCGCCGGATGTGCGACCGCAGGCGCTGGGCTTTCTCGACGGCGTTTCCTTCGGCGCGCCCGCGCTGGCTTTGCTGCTCTGCTTCCGATATCTCAGCGAAGGCGTTTCGCTGACTCGCCCTACCATGCTGATCGGTTTGGTCGGACTGCTATTGCTGGTGCCGCTTGGCTATGCATTGATGTTTGGCGCTTGGGGCATGCCGGAAATGGGTGCGCAGGGGCTGGGTATCGCCACCAGTGTCACCCTCTGGAGTCAGGCCAGTGCGTTTGCCTGGCATTTATCGCGCGGTCGCGGCTATCGCGATCTTCACTTGTATGCGGCGTGGGAGTGGCCGCAATGGAAGCCGATTGCGCAGTTGCTGAAGATCGGTTTGCCGATGGGCTTTTCGGTCTTCATGGAAGGTGGTTTGTTCATTGCCACCGCTCTGATCATCGGAAGCCTGGGAACGATCCCGACCGCGGCCCATCAGGTGGCCGTAAATCTCGCGTCGGTCACGTTCATGGTGCCCTTGGGGGTGGCGATGGCGACCACGGTCAGAGTCGGTAACGCGGTGGGGCGTGGTGATGCCGCCGGCGTGCGCTGGGCCGGCGCTGCAGGCTATGCCATCACCCTAATCACGCAGGCGATATCCGCGCTGGTCCTGCTGTTCGGTGCGCCATGGATTGCCGCAATCTGGACCAGCGACCCGGTCGTCGCTGCCTTGGCCGTGCAACTGATGTTGCTGGCCGCGGCGTTCCAGTTTTCGGATGGCATCCAGGCCGCTTCGGCCGGTGCCTTGCGCGGCATGAAGGACACCCGCATGCCGATGCTGATCACCGTGCTGGCCTACTGGGGGCTTGGCATGCCCATGGGCTATTGGCTGGGCATCGTGCGAGCACAGGGCGCGGCAGGAATGTGGGTTGGCTTGATCGTCGGATTGACTTCTGCGGCGGTGTTGTTGAGCTGGCGCTTCCACGTGCTGTCGCGACGCCCGCTGTGAGTGTTTGGCTGTGGTCCAGTTCGGGTCGGTGCGGTCCATTGCGGGTGCTGTTGCCACGATTGACGGTGGTATGACCTTCAGCGCTTGCATGCGGCGCAGGCCCTGCGCATTCTTCCCCGCAGTTATCCAGAGAGTTTGATCATGGCTCAACCCGATTCCAATTTTTTCGTGCGGTCCCTGCGCTTTGTCTGGGACGCGGTCAATTTCAGTCGTCGACTGGTGCTGAATGGCCTGTTTGTCCTCATTGTCGTGGTGCTGGTGATCGGCGCGTTTTCCGGCGGTGCCTCACTGGACGATCGCACTGCGTTGGTTCTCGCGCCGCGTGGAAGTCTGGTTGAACAGTTCTCTGTGGATCCCAGTTCGAGAGCGCTGGCGCAACTGACTGGCGATGAGATTGCCGAGGTTCAGGTGCGCGATGTGGTGCGTGGCATTGACGCGGCGGCGGCCGATTCGCGCATCGAACGACTGGTGATTCGACCTGACCAGTTGGCCTCGGCCGGGATGGTCAGTTTGCGTGAGGTCGGAGCGGCGTTGAAGCGATTCAAGGCGTCCGGCAAGCAGATCGTTGCCTATGCCGATGGCATGGACCAGCGGGGCTACTACCTCGCCGCGCATGCCGATGAAATCTACCTGCACCCCGGTGGTGCGGTGTTGCTGGAAGGGCTGGGCCGCTACCGTGCCTATTATCGCGAAGGGCTGCAGGACAAGCTCGGGGTGAAGGTGCACCTGTTCCGGGTTGGCGAGTTCAAGTCCTTCGCCGAGCCCTACATCCTGGATGCGCCGTCCGATGCGGCGCGCGAGGCCGACCTGTTCTGGATGGGCGATGTGTGGCGGCGCTACCTTGAGGAGATTGCTGAACTGCGCAAGCTGGATGCCGATGTACTGCAGTCGTCCATCGACGGGATCGATACCGCCATCGAGGCGGTCGAGGGTGATCTGGCGCAACTGGCACTGAAGCAGGGGCTGGTCACCGAGCTGAAGACACTGGACGAGTTCCGGGCCCTGATGATCGAGCGTGGTGTCGAAGATCAAGACGGACACAGTTTCCTTCAGGTCGATCTCGATCAGTATCTGGGCTTCGTCGATCGTGAACGCCTGCCTTTCGATGCGCGTCCGCAAGTCGCGATCATCGTCGCGCAGGGCGGCATTACCGATGGCGAACAACCGCCGGGAAGTGTTGGTGGGGTATCGACATCGGCGCTGATTCGCCGCGCGCGTGAAGATGACGATGTGCACGCGCTGGTGTTGCGTGTCGACTCGCCGGGCGGCGGCGTATTTCCGTCTGAGCAGATTCGCCGCGAGGTCGAACTGACCAAGGCGGCGGGCAAGCCGGTCGTGGTATCGATGGCCAACGTCGCCGCATCCGGTGGCTACTGGATATCCATGAATGCCGACGAGATTTTTGCCGATCCCAGCACCATTACCGGTTCGATCGGAATCTTCGGCCTCTGGCTGACAGGCGAAGAGACGCTGGCCAAAGTCGGTGCTCGGGTCGACGGCGTCGGAACGACCGCCATCGCGGGCGCGTTTGATCCGATGCGGCCAATGAATCCGATTGTGGGCAAGGTGCTGCAGAGTGTCATCGAATCGGGTTACCGCGACTTCATCGGCAAGGTTGCTGCGGCCCGCGAGAAGCAGGTCGCCGACATTGATGCGGTCGCGCGTGGCCGGGTATGGAGCGGTGCGCAGGCGGCCGAACGCGGTTTGGTCGACACGCTGGGTGGACTGCAGGAGGCCATCGCCTCGGCGGCGGAACGGGCGGGTCTGGAGAAGGACGGCTTTGGCAGTCGTTACATCGAGGAAGAGCCGAGCCCATTCGAGACTTTCCTCGCCGATCTGTCGCGCAACGCCGCCGTGCAGACCCTGGCCTTGAATGTGGGATTGCCCAAGGTGCTGGGCCTGGAGAACGCCCATCTGCAGCGTCTGGAGGCTGAATTGGCCATGATGGCTGCCCCGGTTCGTGGCACGCCGATCCGCGCGGTCGCACATTGCTTCTGCGAGCTGGACTGACCTGAGCAGATCATCGGGGCAGTGATTGACTGCCCCGATGCTGACGTGCGGACGCGATGTGGTTGGCTGTTTCACCTCATTTACTTGCGTCAACTTCGCCAAACCGGTAGCGTTCTCAGGCTTTGCTGCCTTGTTTGGATGTCTACATGCTGTTTCAGCACGTTTCCATCGCGAGTGTGGTGCATGTCGATGCTCCACACGCGCTCAGTTCTGATGACATCAACGATCGTCTGCGCCCGACGCTGACTCGCCTCGGTATTCGCGCGGATGTCCTGAAAGACATCGCCGGAATCCATTCCCGGCGCATGTGGGACGATGAAACACTCGCCTCGGATGCGGCAACCATGGCGGCGGAAAAGGCCCTGGCGGAAGTCGGTGTCGATCGCGCGCGGATCGGTTTGCTGGTCAACACCTCTGTCAGTCGCGATTTTCTGGAGCCCTCGACCGCCAGCATCGTGTCGGGTAACCTCGGTCTGTCGGAAAACTGCCAGAACTTCGATGTGGCCAACGCCTGTCTGGCCTTTCTCAACGGCATGGACATCGCCAGTCGGATGATCGAGCGCGGCGAGATCGACTACGCGCTCGTCGTCGACGGTGAAACGGCCAATCTGGTTTACGAAAAAACCATCCAGCGCATGTTGTCGCCGGATATCAGCGAGGACGACTTCCGCAGCGAACTGGCCTCGTTGACCCTGGGCTGCGGTGCGGCGGCCATGGTGCTTGCGCGGCGCGAACTGGCGCCCGATGCACCGCGCTATCGTGGCGGCGTCACCCGTGCCGCCACGCAATGGAACGGACTGTGTCGCGGCAATCTGGACCGCATGGTCACCGATACCAAGATGCTCCTGATCGAAGGGATGAAGCTGGCGGCGGCGACGTTTCATGCGGCACGTCAGGCCTTGGGCTGGGCGGTCGAGGAGATTGATGAGTTCGTCATTCATCAGGTCAGTCGCGTGCACACCGACGCGCTGGTGAAGACGGTCGGCATTGACCCGCGCAAGGTGTTCACGATTTTCCGCGAGCACGGCAACATCGGCCCGGCATCGGTCCCGATCGTGCTGTCCAAGCTCAAGGAAATGGGTCGACTGCGCAAAGGCCAGCGAATTGCCTTGCTCGGTATCGGGTCCGGTCTCAACTGCTCGATGGCGGAAGTGGTCTGGTAGCCAGGTTGTTGGTCCGTGCATCGGGTTCGATGCATGGCCAGTCCGGATTGTCACTTGCGGCAACCCTTCTCACAGCCACCTCCGGGTGGCTGTGTTGTTTTCCGGTGCGCGAAAGACGACGGCAAGTGCTTGATTGATATCGCCTGGATGGCTGCTGGATGTCGAGCACACAATGATGCGAGACATACCCATAAAAATTGATGATGTTTTTCATTGAAACATTTGTGTTTCATATTGCTGCCTTGCGGCATACGGTGATGCTCCCCGCAACGGAGCATCTCCATGAGCCAGGCCGCCGCCCAACCCAAGGTTCACATCGCCGTCGCTTCGGATCCGCGCGCCGCCAGTGTGCTGACGCCGGAAGCCGTTTCGCTGCTCGCCGAAGTGCACGCCCGTTTTGAACCGGCGCGCCAAGCCTTGCTGGCCGAGCGCAAGCGCTTTCAGGCACGGATCGATGCGGGCGCCCTGCCGGATTTCCGCGACGACACACGTCACATCCGCGAGTCCGATTGGACCGTGGCTGCCACGCCAGCGGCATTGCAGGATCGCCGGGTCGAGATCACCGGGCCGGTGGATCGCAAGATGATCATCAATGCCCTGAACTCGGGGGCAAAGGTCTTCATGGCCGACTTCGAGGATTCTTCCAGTCCGACCCGCGCCAACATGCTGGAGGGGCAGATCAATGTGCGCGATGCCGTCAACGGCAGCATCAGCTATACCTCGCCGGAGGGCAAAGCCTACGCCCTGAAAGCCGAGGGACTGGCGACCCTGATCGTGCGCCCGCGCGGATGGCATCTGGACGAGGCCAACCTGAGCTTCGACGGGGTGCCGATGTCGGGTGGCTTGTTCGACATGACCCTGTTTGCCGTCCACAACGGCAAGACGCTGGCAGCCAAGGACCTCGGTCCGTATTTCTACCTGCCGAAATTGCAGTCGATGGAAGAGGCGGCGTTGTGGGAAGAAGCGCTGACCTTCGTTGAGGTCCGACTGGGCCTGCCAATCGGCACCATGAAGGTGACCGTGCTGATCGAAACGCTGCCTGCGGTATTCCAGATGCATGAAATCCTGCATGCGCTGAAGGGTCGCATCGTGGGTCTGAACTGTGGACGCTGGGACTACATCTTCAGCTATATCAAGACCTTCCGTCGCCATGCCGACCGCGTGCTGCCGGATCGCAGTCAGGTCACCATGACCGTGCCCTTCCTCAAGGCTTATTCCGAGTTGTTGATCCAGACCTGCCACCGTCGCGGCGCGCATGCGATGGGCGGCATGGCAGCGCAGATTCCGATTGGCAATGATCCGGTGGCCAATGAGGAAGCGCTGGCACGGGTGCGGGCCGACAAACTGCGCGAAGTGACGGCCGGCCACGACGGCACCTGGGTCGCCCATCCGGGGCTGATTCCGATCGCGCGCGAAATCTTCGATCAGCACATGCCCGCGCCGAACCAACTGCAGCGCAAACGCGAAGACGTGCAGGTGACCCGCGACCTGCTCATTCACCCGAGCGTTGGCACCATTACCAAGGCGGGTTTCTTCGGCAACATTGATGTCTGCGTACGCTATCTGGCCGCATGGCTGGACGGGCAGGGCTGTGTGCCGATCCACAACCTGATGGAAGACGCGGCCACTGCTGAAATCAGTCGTGCGCAACTCTGGCAGTGGCTGCATACGCCTGATCAGCGCTTCGATGACGGTGATCGCATCGACTTCGCGCTGTTCGATCTGGCCATCGCCGGTGTCGCGCAGCGTCTGCCGCGCAGTGGTCTGCCGGGGCAGTCGCGTCTTGCGGAGGCGGCGGCGTTGCTGTCCGAACTGACCCACGCAAACGAGTTGTCCGACTTCATTACCTCGCCCGCGTACGCCCGCCTCGATCACGGTTGATCAAAACGCGTCGATCACGTGTTTGTCGACGCGGCCACGCCCTGTCACCGCCGCTCCCTGCCCGAATTTCCGCCACACCACCTCTTCAGGAGACTGTCATGAGCCAACTGCCCACCGCCGAACAATTGCAGAAAGATTGGGATACCAACCCGCGCTGGAAAGGCATCACCCGCAACTACAGTGCCGCCGATGTCGTGCGCCTGCGCGGCACCGTGCATATCGAACACTCGCTGGCGCGCCGCGGCGCGGAGCGGTTGTGGCGTCAGTTGCACGAGATGCCCTTCGTCAATGCTCTGGGTGCGCTGACCGGCAATCAGGCTATGCAGCAGGTCAAGGCTGGCTTGCAGGCGATCTATTTGTCGGGTTGGCAGGTCGCGGCGGACGCCAACATCGCCGGCGAAATGTATCCGGACCAATCGCTGTATCCGGCCAATTCGGTGCCGATGGTGGTCAAGCGCATCAACAACACCTTGCAGCGCGCCGACCAGTTGCATCACGCCGAAGGCAAGGATGACCTCGACTGGTTCGCGCCCATCGTGGCGGATGCCGAGGCCGGATTTGGCGGCGTGCTGAATGCCTTCGAGCTGATGAAGGCCATGATCGAAGCGGGTGCGGCGGGCGTGCACTTCGAAGACCAGTTGGCCTCGGTGAAGAAATGCGGTCACATGGGCGGCAAGGTGCTGGTGCCGACGCGTGAGGCCGTCGAGAAGTTGAACGCCGCGCGCCTTGCCGCCGACATCATGGGCGTGCCCACGCTCATCGTCGCGCGCACCGATGCCGAAGCCGCCGACCTGCTGACCTCGGACGTTGACGACAACGACAAGTCCTTCTGCACCGGTGAGCGCACCGTCGAGGGCTTCTTCAAGACCAAACCCGGCTTGGATCAGGCCATCTCACGTGGACTGGCCTACGCGCCCTACGCCGATCTGGTCTGGTGCGAAACCGGCAAGCCGGATCTCGCCTATGCCAAGGCGTTTGCCGAAGCCATCCACGCCAAGTTCCCCGGCAAGATGCTGGCCTACAACTGCTCGCCCAGCTTCAACTGGAAGAAGAACCTCGACGACGCCACGATTGCCAAGTTCCAGAAGGAAATCGCCAGCTACGGCTACAAGTTCCAGTTCATCACCCTGGCGGGCTTCCACAGCCTGAACTATTCGATGTTCAACCTCGCCTATGGCTATGCACGTGAACAGATGAAGGCCTTCGTCGAGTTGCAGGAAGCCGAGTTTGCGGCAGCAGATCGCGGCTTCACCGCGGTCAAGCATCAGCGCGAAGTGGGCACGGGTTACTTCGATGCGGTCACCCAGACCATTCAGTCCGGTCAGTCTTCCACCACCGCGCTGACCGGATCGACGGAAGAAGAACAGTTCCACTGAGGATGACCGCGTCGGGGTAGAACTCCGGCGTCAATCCTGCGACGGGCACCTTCGGGTGCCCGTTGTCGTTTTCGGTTAGACGAATGGACTGCGCTGTCGCCGGTCACTGTTTGTCCCATCACGGAAAATGAGTGCGCGCCATTACAATTCGATTGCGATGAATTTCACGTTTGTCGCGGCATAGGTAGCCACTTGCGCCAGACTGGCCCGCGAATTGCAGAAACCTCCCGGCACAGTTGACGAGCTTGAACTCGTCAACGCAACGGGGCTAAACAATGTTCTGCAACGCACTGAAAAAAAAGCACTTCGTCGCCACGTGGCAGCGCTCTGGCGCGCGTCGGTGGATTGGCGTTGTTGCATTGACGGCGGGCCTGTCGGCTTGCAGTGCGGCACCGGAGCCTGAAATTTCAGGATCGGCCGAGAAATCCGAGGCGGTCACGTCGGCGCTTGCGGATGCGCCGCCCGTCAAGACCTTCGCCGAGGGGTTCGTGATCGAGGCGCCCCGCTTCATCGAAGTTACCTCCAACGAGATCAGTGACACGTTTCCAGTTCGATTTCAGGTAAGTGACCCATCTCGCCTTTCGGTCGCGGTGATCAGCGCCGACAAATCCCTTCTGGATGGTGCGCAGATCGAGCTGGTCGGTGATGGCGCCGAACGCCAGTTGCGAATTCATGCCGGCCATCGCATCGGGTCAACCGAGGTCGCGTTGGTCGCTTTCGACGGCCGTGAGACCGCGCGTCACTCCCTCAGTGTGGTCATTCGCTCGCCCCGTTCCACGTCAACCAAGTCTGATTCCCCCACCGCATCGTCCTGAGGCATCGCGTCCCTGTCGAACCACCTCCAGCAAGAGAGAGCTCACCATGAACAGAAATCAACGCTTCATTCAATCCGACCCGGGTCGGACGGAGGGCAGGCATTGGCTGCATCGTCTGCTCGGATTGACCGTGCTCATGGGCTTTGCGGGAGCCGCCAGTGCCGCGCCACCAATCTTCGTGTCGTCGCCTGGCAACTCGACGATCAACGAGGACGGCAGCATCACGGTGCAGGCCAATGTCTCTGATGCAGATGGCGACACCATTGTGCTGTCGGCAGCCTCGGGCAACACGATCATCATCCCGAACAGCGGATTGATCGTCACGCCGAGTGCGGGTGGCAACGGTGTACGCGACATTACGGTGACACCGGCCGCCAACCAGTGGGGTGCGCCGACACTGATCACGTTGACCGCTTTTGCCAACGGACAAACGGCGACGGCCAATTTCTCGATCACGGTCAACTCGGTGAATGACGTCCCGATCGTGACGGACGATAGCGGCAGCGTCGACGAAGATGGCAGCCTCAACGGCAGCAGCGTGCTCGCCAACGACTCCGATTTGCACAGCGGTGCCCCCGGAGAGAACAACCTCCCGTTGACCGCAGTGCTGGTTGCGGATGTCTCGAACGGTTCGCTGACGCTTAACCCGGACGGCACCTACAGCTATTCGCCAGATGCCGACTATTTCGGCCCGGACAGCTTCACTTATCAGGCGCAGGATTCGCTGGGTGGCCTGTCGTCGATTGCGACGGTGAGTATCACGGTGAACTCGGTGAACGACGAACCTGACTTTACGGCAGCGAACCCGGCGACCGTGCTGGAAGACTCGGGCGCGCAGAGCGTGGTGGGCTGGGTGACGGCCTTTGATCCAGGTCCGGCGAACGAATCGGGCCAAGGTGTGCTGGGCTACACGGTGAGCAACGTCAGCAACGCCGCGCTGTTCAGCGTGGCCCCGAGCGTGGCGAGCAACGGCACACTGAGCTACACCCCGGCGGCGGATGCCTCGGGCAGCTCGACGTTTGACGTGGTGGTGCAGGACGACGGCGGCACCGCGAACGGCGGTGACGACACCTCGGCGATTCAGACCTTCACGATCACGGTCACGGCAGTGAACGATGAACCGAGCTTTACGGCGAGCAGCCCGGCGGCTTCGAACGAAGACGCGGGTGCGCAACTGGTGAGCGGCTGGGCGAGCTTCAACGCCGGTCCGGACGAAGGCAGCCAGAGCGTACTGGCCTACACGGTGAGCAATATCAGCAACCCGGCACTGTTCAGCGTGGCTCCGAGCGTGGCGACCGACGGCAGCTTGAGCTACACCGCCGCGGTGGACGAGTTTGGTAGCTCGACCTTTGACGTGACGGTGCAGGACGACGGCGGCACCGCGAACGGCGGTGATGACACCTCCGTGACGCAGACCTTCACCATCATGGTGAACTCGGTGAACGACGAACCTGACTTTACGGCAGCGAACCCGGCGACCGTGCTGGAAGACTCGGGCGCGCAGAGCGTGGTGGGCTGGGTGACGGCCTTTGATCCAGGTCCGGCAAACGAATCGAGCCAGGTTGTGCTGGGCTACACGGTGAGCAACATCAGCAACGCCGCGCTGTTCAGCGTGGCCCCGAGCGTGGCGAGCAACGGGACGTTGAGCTACACCCCGGCGGCGGATGCCTCGGGCAGCTCGACGTTTGATGTGGTGGTGCAGGACGACGGCGGCACCGCGAACGGCGGTGACGACACCTCGGCGATTCAGACCTTCACGATCACGGTCACGGCAGTGAACGACGCCCCCGTCTTCGAGATCTTCCCGTCCGATATCGCGGCGATGAACGAAGACACCTCGCTGTTGACCGTCAATGGCAATGCGCTGGCATTGCGCGTGGTGGACCCGGAGGGTGATGCGCTGACGGTGGCTGCGGTGTCGGGCAACCAGTACCTGTTGCCGAATGCCAATCTGGGTATTCAGGGTTCGGGCAACGAGCGGACCATCGAACTGACCCTCGCGCCGGACAAGAACTCCGCGACGTCGGTGATCGACAGTCAGTCCGGATTCGTCACGATCTCGGTGACCGCGTTCGACAGTCACGGTGCCAGCGTGATTGAGGACTTCCTGATCCAGTCGGTAACACCGGTGGACGATGCGCCAACCTTTGTGGGCGGCGGCGTGCAGGTGGTAGCCGAAGACGCCGGGGCTCAGTCGACGACATGGGCGACCACGTTCCGTTACGGCCCGAACACGGCCACGGATGAAACGTCCCAGACGCTTGTCGAGTACAC
This sequence comes from Lysobacteraceae bacterium, assembly GCA_041395245.1. Lineage (GTDB taxonomy): Bacteria > Pseudomonadota > Gammaproteobacteria > Xanthomonadales > Xanthomonadaceae > Aquimonas. Next base: position 215,164 of record JAWLAY010000004.1, on the reverse strand, counting down.
CTTGACGCCGGTGCCGGGTGCAAGCGTGAGCTTTGCTGTCGCGCCCAGCATCGACACCAGCGGTGTGCTGACCTACACGACAGCACCGAACTCCTTCGGTACGGCGGCCTATGAGGTCCGCGTGGTCGACAGCGGCAGCAACATCGCACCGAACGTCAATACATCGGCCGCGCAAACGTTGGTGATCAACGTCACGCCAGTCAATGACGCGCCGGTGGCGGATAGCGGCTCTGCCTCGCTGGCGGAAGACGGTGCGGTGGCGATTACGTTGACCGCGACTGATGTGGACGATGCACCGGGTGTGCTGACCTATGCGGTGGCCACACCGCCGAGCAACGGTTCGCTGTCGGGCACGGCGCCGAACCTGACCTACACGCCAAACGCGAACTTCAACGGTTCCGACAGCTTCACCTTCACGGCGTCCGACGATGAGATGGCGACGTCCGCACCCGCGACCATCAGCATCACCGTAACCGAGGTGAACGACGCGCCGGTGGCCGGTGACGACACGGTGGCTGACGTGCTGGAAGACGCACCGATGTTCTCTATTACTGCCGCGACGCTGCTGGGCAATGACGCGAATGGCGGCGGTGCAGACGAAGCGTCGCAGACGTTGAGCATCACGGCGGTCGGTTCGGCAGTGGGCGGCTCGGTGGTTCTGAATGCGGGCGACGTGGAGTTCACCCCGGAAGCGGACTTCAACGGTGCGGCCAGCTTCAGCTACACGGTGACTGACGATGGCACCACCAATGCACTTGCTGATCCGCAGTCCGACTCGGCGACGGTGAGCTTCAACATCACCGCCGTGAACGATGCCCCGAGCTTCAGCGCCACCAACCCGGCGGCGGTGAGTGAGGACGCACCAGCGCAGACGCTCAGCAACTGGGCCAGCTTCACGGCCGGTCCGGCCAATGAGTCCGCGCAAGCGGTGCTGGCCTACACGGTGTCCGGTGTTACCAATGCGGCGCTGTTCAGTGCGGGTCCGAGCATCGGCACGGACGGCACACTGAGCTACACACCGGCAGCGGGTGTCAGCGGAACGTCCGACTTCACCGTCCAGGTACAGGACGACGGCGGCACGGCCAACAGTGGCGTCGACCTGTCGATCACGCAGACCTTCACCATCACCGTCAGTGACGTGAACGATCAGCCGAGCTTCACCGCCACGTCGCCTGCTGCAGTGCTGGAAGATGCCGGTGCGCAGACTCTGGCGGCCTGGGCCACGTTTGATCAGGGTGCGGGTGACACGGGCCAGACGGTAGTGGCCTACACGGTGTCGGGCGTGACCAATGCCGCCTTGTTCAGTGCGGGTCCGAGCATCGGCACCGATGGCACGCTGAGCTTCACCGCGGCGGCGAACGCCAATGGCAGCTCGGACTTCACGGTCACCGTGCAGGACGACGGCGGTACCGCCAACGGTGGCATCGACACCTCGGCATCGCAGACCTTCACCATCACGGTGACGGCGGTCAACGACGCGCCCGGCTTCACCATCGGTGCGAACCAGACGCCGACGCAGGGCACGACCGGTGTGCAGACCGTGACGGCCTGGGCGACCGATATCAGTGCCGGTCCTGCAGATGAAGCGGGTCAGGCCCTGAGCTTCACGCCCGCCGAAGTGACCGACCCGAACGACATCGTCAGCGCAGTCAGCGTGGCGGCCAACGGCACGCTCAGCTACACGCTGAATGGTCCGGCTGGCACTGCCACGATCTCGCTGGTCCTGAACGACGATGGCGGCACGGCCAACGGTGGCGTGGACAGCTCCGCGACGTTGAACTTCACCATCACCACGCTGGAACCGCTGGCGGATCTGGCGATCAGCAAGTTCGCCCAGTACGCACCGGGCGACCTGGTGGTGTGGGATGTGGTGGTCGAGAACCTCGGCCCCGGCCCGGTCACCGATGCGCAGGTCATCGACACGCTGCCTGCCGGTATCACCGGTGCGACCTGGACCTGCACCGTGCTGAGTGGCACGGCAGCCTGTGACGCCAGTGGCAGCGGCGACATCGACGAGCTGGTCGACATGAATGCGGGCTCTGCCTTGCTGTTCACCGTCACCGCGACCTTGGACAGCCCGGACGCCACGATCAGCAACACCGCCAGCGTGGTCGCACCGGCAGGCGTCACCGACAACGTCCCGGGCAACAACTCCGCGACGGTGGTGTTGAGCGTGCCGATGTTCGGCGATGGCTTCGAAGGCAACGGGCTGCTGGCACAGGGCGAGCTGAAGTCGGCGGCGGCAGGCGTCTGGCAGTCGCTGCCGCTGACCAACGACGACATCGTTGATCGCATCGCGGATTTCCGTGGTCGGACCGTGGCGAGCTTCACTGCCCAGGGTCAAACCCTGCAGGTGATGGCGCGCAAGGTCGATGGTGTTGGCGAGGCACGCCTGCTGCGTCGTGATGGCAAGGGCGTGTGGACCAGCACCGGCTGGGTCACCCTGGTAGCGGGTGGACAGTTGCAGGTGCAATGGTTGCAGCAGGGCGACCTGCTGGATGCCCGCATCGACAGTCAGTATTGAGCGATGCCACAACTGACCCTTGAGTGGTCATAGGCAAGACGAAAAGGCCCGCCTTGTGCGGGCCTTTTCTTGCGTTGGGAATCGCCTGCTACACTCCGTCTCGACATTTTGATGTTTGTGGATTACCCGCATGTCCGAAGTCCAAGAGCCCGATCCCAACGAGTGCACCGCAGGTCAGGGCGACGGCGCTGGCAGCGAAGCGCGGCGCCTTAGTGATTTCGAAATGGACGTGTTCCGACGGGTTGCCGAGAAGCGGCGTTTGTCCGCCGGGGATCAGTTGTTCCGGCGCGGTGAATTGGGACGCACCATGTACGTCATCGAGTCGGGCTGCATCCAGCTCGATTTTGGTGACGGACTGCGCGACAAGCGACTCGGCGCGCGGGAGTTCTTTGGTGAGTTGGCCCTGTTCATTGGCGATCACGCTCGTCTGGCCAGTGCCGGTGCCCTGTCGGATGCGGAAGTGCTGGTCATCGTGCACGCCGATTTCGATGCCTTGCTGGATGACGAACCGGCGATCATGGCGCGCTTCATGCGGCGCTCGTTCACCTACCTGGTGGCCAGCGAACAGCGCCTGATCACGCACTTGAAACGGCGCAACGAAGAATTGTTGCTGACGCTGGACTCACTGCGGCAAACCCGCACCAAGCTCACCTCGGCCGAGCGCATGGTGCAAACCGACGAACTGACCAGCCTGCACAACCGGCGCGGTTTGTACGCGCATCTGGAAGATCGTGCACGCTGGCAGAAGCCCAATCTGGGCTTGGGGCTGCTGCTGATCGATCTCGACAACTTCAAGCAGATCAACGACCAGTATGGTCACGTTGCCGGTGATCGCGTGTTGGAACTGCTGGCCGCGCAGATCAAGCGCAGCATGACCAGCCTGGATCTGGCCTGTCGATTGGGTGGCGATGAGTTTGCCCTGCTGTTGCAGGTTGCCGAACCGGCCGAGCTGGCGGCCAGAGCACGCGCCTTGGTCGAAGGTGTGCGGCGCCTGGTCCTGCCGGACCCGCTGGTGGGCGTGTCGCTGAGCATCAGCGTGGGCGGCGTCTGGTGTGAACCCGAAGCCAGTTGGTCGATCTGGTACAGCCAGGCGGATGACGTGTTGTACCGCGTCAAGGCTGAAGGTGGCGATCATTGTCAGGTCGCTCCGGCGGGTGATCAGGGCCCACGTCTGCCCAGCAATTGAACCCCCCTGCCGTCTGGCAGAGGAGAATCCGCGTGCCTGACCGTACACTCCCCGTTTTGCAACCTCGGGAGTGAAGGCATGCGTGTGCTTGCGATGGCCGTGTTGGCCGTGATGACTGCCCCGGCGCTGGCCGCCGAAGGCATGTGGACGTTGGATAACCTGCCCAAGCAGGCCATGCAGGACGAGTTCGGCTTTTCACCCGATCAGACTTGGGTCGACAAGGTGATGAAGTCCTCGGTGCGACTGGCGGGTGGCTGTTCCGGCTCCTTCATCTCGCCCGATGGTCTGGTGATGACCAATCATCACTGCGTGGTCGACTGCGTGGCGCAGTTGTCCAGCGAGGGCAAGGACTTCGTGCAGAACGGCTTCATCGCCCGCGAACACCGTGACGAACTGAAATGCCCGGACATGGAGCTGAACCGTCTGGAGCAGATTGCCGACGTCACCGATCAAGTCCGCGCGGCCACCGATGGTTTGAATGGCGACGCCTACAGCAAGGCCAAGAAAGCCGTGCAATCGCGCCTGGAAGCCGACTGCGTTGGCGACGACTCGCAAGCCACGCGCTGCGACATCGTCGAGCTGTATCAGGGCGGTAAGCAACATCTGTATCGCTACACGCGCTTCCAGGACGTGCGTCTGGTGTTCGCGCCCGAAGTGGCGGCGGCGTTCTTTGGTGGCGACCCCGATAACTTCAACTTCCCGCGCTTCAACCTCGATATGGGCATCCTGCGCGCCTACGTCGATGGCAAGCCCGCCAAGCTGGACAACTGGTTCACCTTTAAGCAGAGCGGAGCTGCCGAAGGTGAGCTGGTGATGATCACCGGACATCCGGGTTCGACCCAACGCCTGTTGACGGTGGCGCAACTGAAGGCCCTGCGCGATGGCGGTCTGACCGACCGGCTCCTGTTCATGGCGGAACTGCGCGGTCTGTTGACCCAGCACGGCGCCTTGGGCGAGGAACAAGCACGTCAGGCACAACCGGATCTATTCGGCATCGAGAACGGTTTCAAGGCTCTGCGTGGTCGACTGGAAACCCTCAACGACGACGCCTTCTTCGCCCGCAAGCAGGCTGAAGAAGACGCCCTGCGCGCCTTCGTTGCCGCCGACACCGCACTGGCTGCGAAGATCGGTGATCCCTGGTCGGCCATTGCGGCGGCCGAGGCCAGCTTCGACCAGTTCGACGATGCCTATCTGCTGATCGAAGGCGGTCGTGGTTTTGCCACCGACTACTTCGGTTTCGCCCGCGGCTTGTATCGCGCTGGCGTCGAACGTGAGCTGCCCAACGAAAAGCGCCTGCGCGAATTTTCCGAAGCCGGTTTGCCACGGCTTGAGCAGATGTTGCTGTCGGAAGCCCCGATCTATCCCGCCTACGAGAAGGTCAAGCTGGCCTGGTCGCTGACCAAGCTGCGTGAAGCCCTAGGCACCGACCATCCGCTGGTCAAGCGAATCCTCGGCAAGGAATCGCCGCAGCAGTTGGCCGCGCGCCTGATCGACGGCACGCAACTGGGTGATGTCGATGTGCGCAAGGCGCTGTGGCTGGGCGGCGCCAAGGCCGTTGCGGCCTCCAACGACCCGATGATCGCGCTGGCGCGCGACATTGACGCCGCCTCACGCGAACTGCGTCTGCGCTACGAAACCGAAGTCGAAGCGGTGGAACAGAAGAACGCCGAACTCATCGCCCAAGCCCGCTTCGCCAAGGAAGGCACCGGTGTCTACCCGGACGCCACCTTCACCCTGCGTCTGTCGTATGGCGCGGTCCAGGGCTGGAACGAAAAAGGCACCGACATCCCGGCCATGACCCACATCGCAGGCATGTTCGAACGCGCAACCGGTGCCGACCCGTACAAGCTGCCGGAAAGCTGGCTGCAACATCAGGCCGACCTAGATGGCAAGCTGCCGATGAACTTCGTCTCCACCAACGACATCATCGGCGGCAACTCCGGCAGCCCGGTCATCAATGCCAAGGCCGAAGTGGTCGGTCTGGTATTCGATGGCAACATCCATTCACTGGGCGGCGCCTACTGGTACGACAGCCGCACCTAGTCGCGCCCGTCGCCGTGCTTACCGCCACCATCATCGAGGCCCTACGCACCAGATCTACGGCGCGGTGCCTTGGCTGATGAAGTGACGGGTCAGTGATCAAATCGTCCGGGATGCGTAAACAAGCGCATCCCGGACGTTGATGGCGGGAGTCAATCGGTGCGATGTGGATTCAGCTATCGACCCGAGAGCCCCAATAGCCAGGCAGACGGTGCTGATGACCGACGGCGTATATCTGCGGGCCAATGATCTCATTCGGCTCGTAGAACACGGTGTAGGGAAACCGATCAAAGTGATACACCCGCAGTCCGAAATCCCCCTGTGGCCCGCGATATTGGTTTTCGATCAGCAGGTCTCGGACACGCTCGAACTCGGCAAGAAAGGCGTCTGCCAAGGCGCGACTGGCGTGCTCGGCGTAATAAACGACAGCATCACCCAGTTCGCGTTCGGCATCCGGATGAATCCACCAACTCACGCGATCCGTGCCCGCACGCGCGCGAGTGCCTCATCCCCAGGCACCATGTTCACGGCACCCGATGTGACCGACTCTCGCCGTGCACGAGCGAGTTGGAGCCACGCGGCCTGAGCGGGTGACTTCGGCTCGAAACTCTCCAAGAGGCGTTCGACCAGCTTGGCGCGGTCTTCTGCTGGCAGGCTCAGCGCCTGGGCTGCAAGGTCTTCGACGGGGATCGACATGGCATACCTTGGGTCAGAAAGCCCAAGCATGCCACAGCCAAGGCCGACGAACTGCCGTGCCGCGTGACTTCGACCTCGTTGTCTAAGCCACACTCACAGCATCCCCAGCACCAATCCCAAGCCGATGCTCCACAACGCGATGGCAACCACCACTTGCACACTGCGCAAGGTCACTTTGTCGAGCAGGCGCGAGCCGATCCAGGTACCCAAAAACGCACACAGCGTGCCGACGATGACGGGCAGCAGTAGTGCCGAGTCCAGTTGCAGGGCGGTGCGCAGATCGCCCAAGCCGTAGACGCCGATACGACTGGCATCGATGATCACCGCGATCACGCCGCCGGTCGCGACGAAGGCGCGTTTCGGCAGCCCGAGCTTGATCAAAAAGGCCGAGCGCAGCGCGCCCTGATTGCCCGACAGCCCACCAAAAAACCCCGACAACAAACCGCCCAGCGGCAACCACGATGGCGGCAGCGCCACGCGCGCAAAACGGCTCGACATTTCCAGCGTCGCGAAGCCGCAGATCAACAGCCCGATCACCGCCTTCAGCGGCGTGATCTCGAACGCGCGCTCGCCCAGCGACCAACGCAGCCAGGTCGGCATCTCGCCAATCCACGCCAACAGCAAAGCCCCCAACACCGCCGCCGCCATCGCGGGCAAACCGAAGCGCCACACCACCCGCCAGTTGGCGTGCTTCACCAACAGACTCAGCTTGAACACGTTGTTGGCCAGATGCACCAGCGCCGTCCCCGCAATCGCCAGCGGCAAGGGGAAGAACAATGCAAACACCGGCGTCAGCAAGGTGCCCAAGCCAAAGCCCGAAAACAGCGTCAGCCCAGCGGCAAACAACGCGGCAAGACCGATCCACAGCAACTCCATGCCCAGTCTCCAAACGGGAAGGCGAGGCCCCGCATCACAGCAGGCCAGCGGCTGGGTCGCAAGTGAAAGTGATCAGGGCGGAGAGGAGAGGTGCAGGTGAGCTGGCGAAGTCAGGTCGGACTATCAGTGCGCCGGAAAACGGCTCATGACCGCCAATGCGTGAGTTAAGGCGCACCGAAGGCGTCGGCCCGAATGAACTGTTAGCGCCCAGACGGTGTGCTGGGACTGATGGTTAGTCTGGCGTTGGTTGACGACCTCCTGAGATTACGCTTGCATCAAACGTCGACCTGGGAGTACTTGAAAGAAAGCTTGTCTCCCGAAGCGGCAGGGCAAACCGCCGTAGGATCTGTAATCGAATCTCGGTAACTTCGCCGACGAACTCGCTGCAGTCCGTGTAACCCGCCAATCTCGGAGCTTTTGTCCACTTGCGCGGCGACCGCCACCTTCATGTCAAAAAGACGCGAGCCTTCTTACCCGGATACGGGGTAGCAGCCTGCACCGTTCCTTCCATTTCGCAAGCGGAAGTCCGATGCCTGTGATGCAGACGCCGGGCACAAGAAGAACATCAACACTGACGCGAGTACTTTCATGGGCGCAAACACCGCATTAGGCGGCCGCCGGCCATTGACATCAGGAAACATCGGAACCTCCTCGCGGTCGCTTGAACATATTTAGGTCACTCATGCGACACCCCTGGCTGAGACATTGACGACCACTTTTCAGCAAGATCTGGCCTGTTTGCAAGGTTTAGCGACTCTCAATGGCTGCTAGGAAAAAGCAAAAGTCAGCAAACGACAGCACCTCAGCTGCTCATCCTCGCCGTAAGACGGGAATATGTGCTCCTGCGTTACCGCGACGCTGCCTGAAGGTATCCGCCGTGCGCAGCGCTACAGAGCCATGCCAGTACTGCTTCTTAACACGCGATAGTAGGCCTCCCGGTGTTCTGTAGACCGATTCGACCCGCGTCGATAATGGGGCCGATATGCCGTCTTTGGATCAGTGGAAAGTGCGCGACCTGCTCGTCGGACGCACGGCGATAGAGCCACGCCTCGAATGGTTGTCTCAAAGAGCGCCCGCACCAGCGAGAAGGCCGAACCGATAAGGCCACTGGAAATCAGCACATGGACGACTTTGTGGTGCTCGTGCGCCAGATCAAGGAAGCGGCAGACAACCTGGCTCTGTCGGTCGCAGGAATCTCTAGGCCGTTGATCCGCGATCAAGCTTACGAGCAAGACGCTGAAACCACCGATGAATGCTCATGAGTAATCTAGCGAATGAAAGGACCTTCCCTACCGCGCACCGTCTGCAGCGCTCGGTAGCTCGGCCAGGTGGTCGTGCGTGACGATGGGAGGGTTCTTCATCCTCGTTCAGTGGCGGTCTGAAGGTTGTATGCATTTGGGACGAACGTGCTAGAAGGTGCCCATGGCTCAGGTCAAGCGCTGATGCATGATCCTGCTGACCCATGGAGCGGTTCGTACGAGCGAGCCGCATACAGAGCCACGGATAGCGAAGTTGCTGCGATGCTAGACCTGAATACTCATCGCGCCCCGACTGCTGACAGGACAGTCCAAGGTGCCGGAACTGGCACAGCTCATGTCCGGCAGCAATAGGAAGGCGGCGATGACACTGTACGCAGCAATCCGCTGTTCAATAATGGGGTGCTGTCCGTCTCATCGATGAGCAGGATCCAGATTTCAGAGCGGCGCTTACCGAACAGCCTGGAGTTAGTGCTTCAGGCGCTTGCACCCTTCCTCAAGGCGCTGAAGGCGCTGGCGGTCGAGTCGACCTACAACTGGTACTACAGCTGGTCGATGGCCTGTTGGATATCGGCGTGGATGTTCGTTTGGTGAACACGGCGGCGATTCCGCAGTACGTGGGCCTGAAACATGGCAACGACCACCTGGATGCACGGCATCTCGCCCTGCTGCAGCTGAATCTGCTACCCAGGGCTACACATCTATCCGCGCGAACAGCGCGCGGTGCGACCTGCTGCGACGACGTTTCCTGCTGGTCCGCCGATGACGCTGACCAACTCGCTGCAGAGCGCGTGGTCGGCGACGCGCACCGGCTACGGCATTCGCACCAACGACCTGACAGCTGACCGCCGAAGAAGCGATCGAGAGCACCTTCGTGGACGTGCATGAGCGCCTGGCCGCGTGTTGTCGGAGCTGAAGCTGTTGCGCAATGCCTGCACGCAGGTCGACCAGATGGAGGGTTGGGTGCTGGCGTCGATCCGTTCCACACCAGAACTTCACGCATTGCGTAGCGTACCCGGCATCGGCGTCGTGCTCCGGCGGCACCATCCTGCTGGAAACCGGTGAGATCAGCCGGCACGTTCGCGTCGGCGACTGCGCCTCGTACTGCCGGATGGTCGAGAGCACGCGGCTCTCGAATGGCAAGAAGAAGGGCAGCGGCAGCACCAGGTGCGGCAACCCTTTACCTGAGCTGGGCATGGATCGAAGCGGCGAATTTCGCGATCCGCGCTTCGATCCTGAGATTCGTCGCTGGTTTGATCCCAAGGCGAGCAAAAAGCCGCACCCGGTCGCCATCAAATCCGTGGCACACAAGCTGGCCCGCGCTGGCTACCACCTGATCAAGGACGGAGGCCACTTCGATGTGAAGCGGAGCTTTCGGATAAGCACGGCGCCTGAGGTTGGACATGGGGTTGGTTCGTAACCACCAGATCTCTGAATAACCCAGGCGTCGTCGGACCCGATTCAACGGCAGGGCCGCCTGTCCGGCGAACCAATCAAGGGTTGGACGCGCACCGCGCGAACCACGTTACCTGTGCAGCCAAAACCGGCCACATGGACGCCAGGGCAGAACCGATGAGTGTTTGGGACAGCGATGCCGAGGGCGGGAGACCGCTTAAACCAAAATCTGGCGAAGCATGCTTCGCCGCTGGTGCGGCCAGGGCCGCAGCCACCTTGTGAACACAGGCGGGGACGGTCAAGCCGAGAGAGGTCAGCAGGAAGAAGCCAGATACGGGAGGAGTTTTGTCGGACCTGTTGACACGGGCGGCGCAATGGTGACCCCATGCTCCCTTCTGAACCTGCCCCAGGCTTTGCCAGGCTTTGCAGGTGACCCCAGGCTTTGCAGGCTTTTTGCAGAATTGTTAGATCTTGGGCAGTGATTCTTTGATCTACGCCACTTGCTGGCGGGATAGTTCGTCTCCCGCTCAGTAGCGGATGTTGTGCTACACAAAACTCTTCTCGTATTTCAGGGGCAATCAATGAGCATGCTCTTTATTACACTCAAGAAAATTGGCTTTCTATCCAAATGTAACGTCATAGCATCCACGATGAATCATCTTGCCAGCGGACAAGTGATGCGTTTTTGATCCGGAGCTGATCGATTTTGTAGCCATGATCTGGTTGTACTGAAATTTCCCAAACCAGACCATTGGTTTGAATAGCGCGTCGTAAAAGGCTATGTAAACTGCCGCAAATATTGCACCAAGCCATGGCAGAGTTTGGTTTAGATCCACCTTTAATTCTTGCCATGAAAATTGCATTATTGCACCCTCATCTGTGCATGTTTTCATGAGAAAAACGGGTGCAAAGATGGCCGCGGTAGTGATAAGCGACCTGGCGGCTATAACATCACCGCCGTTTGGTCTTTTTTTTAGCAAAAATTCACCTGTAATACTGTTATATGCCAATACAAGCCAGTCGCGAGCTGTTCGGCGACCTGAAAGAAGCATGCTTTACAGTCTAACGCCGCATTAAGCCGTTGCGGCACGATAGTTTGGTTTGAGCGAAGAGACTGTTCCGCAATCGGCGAATGCATAGTTGAACTTTCCGCCAGTTACTCAGCAAGACTGACGCGCAAGCGCTTCATCTTCGCTCGTGAGATTTAAACTTCTGCGATATGCTCGACAGTTTCACCTTGTGCCAGCCAAACTGCCACTTGGGCAGCTACCCGGTTATGTCTTGGTCCGGAAATCTCTTGGAGTGATTGGTTATGTTCCGCATCACAGACAGCAAGGGTCCGGCGCGGAGGCTGCTACGAAACCTTCGCTCGTGGACGGGTTATCCTTTTCGAAGTCGGCGCAATAGGCGATGAACGTGACAGGCATTCTTACACCGGGCTTCAGAGTAATAAATGATCTCTCTTTCCATCGGAGCGATAGGCGCGTCTTCGCCGTACACCTGAGAAGCAATCATGTTTTGACCCGAGCCACTATTCACGAAGATAGATCGGCTTTACCCATAAATATATCTACATGAATCTCGCGATCTGTTGTGATGCGAGAACACCTTTCACAGACGACCCAGACGACGCCCCCGTTCCGCTCGCTTCACCAGGACCAAAGCCCCACTCTCCAACGCGCTTGAGGCGTCGTAAACAATATCCGCGTGCGCGGGTACAAAAAGCTCCAAATACAAGAGCCAACATTACAAAAAATGATGTTCTCATGCGAATCTCCTTCAGGTGACCACTGTTAGTTGCGGGGTACTTCTTGGGGACCGCGTTAACCGTGCAGCCGAGGACAATGGTTCTTCGAAACAGCTTCCCGAAGGTCCGCTTGAACGCATAGTTGGGCATCTTCGCGAGAGCGACGCATTAGAAACGAGCGAGCTGCGGCGCGAGGAAGGCAGCGTACATAAATGTTGGGAGAAACATGACGGCAGCCGATATTGGCATGACCAGAAGCATGAATGCTCCTTCGTTCTCCTCTGGGTCGATCTTCAATGCCGACGCCACGACGGACATCAGTGCAATCACTACGAACTGAAGAACGAAGCGCAAGAACCAGGAAACCGATCACCACCAGAAAGCCCGGCCACAACTCAAGATCGGCAGCCCTAAGATTCGGGGGATATGCCGGCCAAAAGTGAAGCCGTGCTTGCAGTTGCGAGAGCACCGGTTGCGGAGCAGCAACACCCGGCATCTTTCCGAGGCCAACAGCTCCAAGCATCGCGAGAATGAGCACGGCTACGCCGACGAACTTCGCAGTGCGCCAAGTTCGCTCAGCCATCACAACCCACGGAAGCTCCCATGACGCGGAGTCGCCCAGCGAGAACAGGATGGGCGCGAGGCTCATTATGGCAACGAGCGTCGCGAGGATCTGGAAGTAGTGGTGTAGCAGGCGTATGTCATGCCGAGTGCGGCGCGCTCCTTAGCGATAGACGAAGCCACCAGTCATTGAAGCGCCAGGCATCACGAAATCGCGTATGCCGCAACAACAATCCAGACCTCCCAGTGGGAGAACATAGCCACGCCCTGCCATACGCTGCTCCAGAACATGGATACCCCCTACCGGTTCAGAAAGATGCCCAACGCTCGATATACCGCAAGCGGTGTATATCCAGTTACAGGTAGGTGTATATCCACTGAGGCTTCTACAAACCCGCTTGTTTTTCGATGCTTTCCAGATGGCATCACACCTTTCCCACCACATCAACCAGACCACACCAGAACGTTGCCGATGTGGGTTCGCGTCAACGCCATCCTGTTGTCTGGTGGCGCTGGCAAAAGAACACGATTTGCCTGGAGCGTCAAGCAGGACGCCGCTCGGCGATAAGAGTCAGGGGTGGCGTCGCGGTGCGCTCTCTACGTGGACATCGAAAAAAAGCCCTGATATGTCGTTCCCGCGAAGGCGGGAAGTCAGTAGACATGGCGATCTGGATACCCGTGTTCGCGGGTATGACGAGTTTTTCGATGTGCCCAACAGGGCAAAGAGGGCAGTGGTGTGATTGTGCTGAGATGTTGTTTCAGACGTTGCGTGCCAGTCGAGTGGCAGCCAATGGCTCGCGCTCTTGGCTCGGTACGCCCGATTCGCAATGGCAGTCCCCAGCACTTGCAATCGCCTTCACAACAACCCAAACGGCGCTCTCCCACTGGCGGCGCAGATCAGGCCGAGGACGCGGGTGTGTTCGGGGTGCAGCCATTCCCAGCGGAAGCGCCAGGACCAGTTTTGCGGTCCCATCGTGCCGGGGGTGTTCATGCGGTGGCTGGCGTCCAGGTTCAGCACGTCCTGCAAGGGGAACACCGCCATGTCGGCGACGGCGTTGCAGCAGGCGCGGATCATGCACCAGTGGATGTCGGCGTCGCTGGCGGCCAGATAGCTGCCTGCCAGGCGTCGTTCGGCGTCGCTGGCGGTTTGCCACCAGCCGCGTACGGTGTCGTTGTCGTGGGTGCCGGTGTAGGCCACGCAGTCGCGTTGCCAGTTGTGCGGCAGGAATTCGTCGGTGGCATCCGTGCCGAAGCCGAATTGCAGGATCTTCATGCCGGGGAAGCCGCAGTCGGCGCGCAGTTGCACGACGTCGGCGGTGATCAGGCCGAGGTCTTCGGCGACGATGGGCAGTTCGCCCAGGTCGCGGGTGATGGCGTCGAACAGGGCCTTGCCGGGGCCGGGCACCCATTCGCCGCGTTCGGCGGTCGGGCAGTCGGCAGGAATCTCGTAATAGCCCGCAAAGCCGCGGAAGTGATCGATGCGGAAGATATCGGCCTGCGACAGCGCGCGGCGCACGCGGGCTGACCACCAGGCATAGCCTTCGGCGGCCATGCGGTCCCAGCGGTACAGCGGATTGCCCCAGCGTTGCCCGGTCGGTGCCATCGCATCCGGCGGACAACCGGCGACCACGGTGGGCTGACAGTCGGCGTCGAGGAAATACAGGTCGGGACGCGCCCAGCAGTCGGCGCTGTGATGGGCGATGAAGATCGGCAGATCGCCCATCAGCAGCACGCCCAGCGCGTTGGCGTGGCGTTTCAGTGCGTCCATCTGGGTGTCGAAGCACCACTGCACGAAACGCCAGAAGGCGATTTCATCGGCGTGGGTCTGACGCGCTGTCGCCAGTGCGGCGGGGTCACGATCCCGCAGCGCGGGCGACCATTCCCACCAGGGCGCGCCGTGATGCGCGGTTTCCAGCGCCATGAACAGACTGTAGTCGTCGAGCCAGTCGTGCTGGTCCGCTGCCCAGGTCTGCAAGGCGGTCTGCGCTGCTGTGTCGCCTTGTTTGCGGAAGCCCGCGAACGCGGCGCGCAGTTGTGCCAGTCGCCACGGCACCACCTGGGCGAAGTCGACGCGCTGTGCGTCGAAACCCTGCGCGGGCAGCGCGGGCGGCGCCAACCAGCCTGCGGCAACCAGCGGCTCCAACGCGACCATCAGCGGACTGCCCGCAAAGGCCGAGACGCTTTGGTACGGGGAATTGCCCGGTCCGATCGGATTGGTCGGCAGCAATTGCCAGATGCTTTGTCCGGCCTGCGCCAGCCAGTCGGCAAAGCGGAACGCATCCGGCCCCAGATCGCCGATGCCGTGCGGGCCCGGCAGCGAGGTGAGGTGCAGCAAGACGCCTGCGCGGCGGGTATGAAGTGAGGTCATGGGAGTGGGCCTTCGGCAACCCGGCGCAACACACTCAGGGTGTGGGCGGGAACGCTCAGCGGGGAGTCGCACACGGGACACAACGCCGCCTCCGGCGTTGCGCTATCGAGAATGCACAGCCAGGTTCCCTCGGGCAGATGGAAACGCCGGGCTTCGGCATCCGGGTTGAACAGCAACAGCAAACGGGGTTTGCGCGGGTCGGTGGCCCACAGCTCGCAGGCCAGCGCGTGTTGATCGGCGGCATGCCAGTCGGCGACCTGCATTTCGTGCCCATTCGGCGCGCGCCAGCGCAGTGCCACCTGATCCACCGCAACGGGTTGTTCGACAAACCAGTACGGATGACGCAACAGTGGCTCGTCTGCACGTAGGGCCAGCAGCTTGCTCACCCAGGCTTGCAGTCCGCTGTCGGCCTGCGACCAGTTGAGCCAGCCGAGCGGATTGTCCTGGCAATACGCGTTGTTGTTGCCCTGTTGCGAATTGCCCAGCTCGTCGCCCGCCAACAGCATCGGCGTGCCCTGCGACAGCAGCAGCGTGGCCAGCAGGGCGCGCTGCACGGCAGCGCGGCGGGCGACGATGGATGGATCGTCGCTGTCGCCTTCCACGCCGAAGTGGGCGCAGGGCTCGCCATCCCGACCGTCGCGGTTGTCTTCGCCATTGGCCTGGTTGTGCTTGCGCGAATAGCGCACCTGATCGGCCAGAGTGAAGCCGTCGTGCGCCGCGATGAAGTTGACGCTGGCGGTGGGGCGGCGCTGGCCGTGGTGGAACAGATCGCTGGAACCGGCAAAGCGCCGCGCGAACTCGCCGCGCGTGCAACCGCCTTGCAGCCAGTAGCGCCGCACGCTGTCGCGGAAGCGGTCGTTCCAGTCGAGAAAGCGCCCCGGAAAGCGCCCAACCTGATAGCCGTCCGGGCCGCCATCCCAAGGCTCGGCGACCAGCACCGCCTCGGCGAGTATCGGGTCCTGTCGCAGCGCGGTGAAAAACGCCGCCTGCGGATCGAAGCCATGGCGGGTGCGACCCAGCACGCTGGCGAGATCGAAGCGGAAGCCATCGACACCCATCTCGCTGACCCAGTAGCGCAGGCAATCGAGCACGAACTGGGTCACGCGCGGGTGCGCAATCTGCACGGTATTGCCGCAATGGCTGTGGTTTTCGTAGCGGCTGCGGTCGTCGGTCAGCAGCCAGTACCAGCTCGCGTTGTCGAGTCCGCGAAAACTCAGGGTCGGTCCGTGCTCGTTGCCTTCGGCGGTGTGGTTGAACACCACGTCGATCAGCACTTCGATGCCCTCGGCATGCAGGGCATCCACCATGGCGCGGAACTCGTCGCGCACGGCGGTCGGATCGCGCTGTTGGGCAAAGCGCGGGTCGGCACTGAAGAAACCCAGCGTGTTGTAGCCCCAGTAATTGACTTGTCCGCGTTGCACCAATGCCGCTTCGCTAAGCGCGTAGTGCACCGGCAGCAGCGACAATGTGGTCACGCCCAGACGCTTGAAGTGTGCGACCGATGCGGGATGCGCCAGCGCCGCGTAGCGTCCACGCAGCTCGGCGGGAATCGCCTCGAACTCGGCACTGAAGCCTTTGACGTGCGCCTCGTACAGCACGCGATGGGCGCTGGCGATACGCGGTCGCGCCGCACGCAGCGCGGGCAGGGCTGGTGCGACCCGTGCCTTCAGGGCAATCGCCGCGTTGTCGCGCAAATCCATCCGCCGCGCGCCATCCGGGTGACCCAGCGTGTAGCCGTAATGCGCGTCATCCCAGCGGAAATGCCCGACGATCTCGCGCGCATATGGGTCGAGCAGTAATTTGTGCGGATTGAAGCGATGCCCGCTCTCTGGCTGACACGGCCCATACGCGCGCAGGCCATACACCAGACCCGCGCCAAAGCCGGGCAGAAAGCCGTGGAACAGCTCATCGTCCGGCCCATGCAAGGCATAGCGACGCAGTTCGCGGGTGCCGTGGGTGTCGAACAGGCACAGCTCGATGCGCTCGGCATGCGCCGAAAACACGACGAAATTCACCCCGCCATCGACGAGCTGGGCACCCAGCGCATGGGATCGCCCCGGTAGCAGTCGTTCGGGCAAGCGGGCACTCATGCGGGCAACAACACCAGGCAGGCGAGTGGCGGCAAGTCGAGCAGAATCGAGCGGTCGCGCCCATGCGCGCCGTGCGATTCAACCGGCAAGGCCCGCGAGGCATTGCCCATGCCGCTGCCGCCGTAGCAGGGCGCATCGGTGTTGAGCGCTTCGCGCCAGCTTGCCGCACCGTCTGGCACGCCCAGGCGATAGTGGTGACGCGGCACGGGCGTGAAGTTGCAGACCAGCAGCGCCATGCCGCCGTCCGCATCGCGACGCAGCCAAGCCAGCACCGAGCTGTCGGCCTCGTGCGAGGCGATCCATTCGAAACCCTGCGCTTCGCAGTCCAAGCGATGCAGCGCGTGCGTTTGCCGATACAGCCGGTTGAGATCGCGAATCAGGCTTTGCACGCCCGCATGCCGCGCATCCTGCAGACAATCCCACGGCAGTGCGTGGTCGTGATGCCATTCCTCGCGCTGAGCAAATTCCTGCCCCATGAACAGCAGCTTCTTGCCGGGATGACCCCACATGAAGCCGTAGTAGAGGCGCAGATTGGCGAAGCGTTGCCAGTCGTCGCCGGGCATCTTGCCCAGCATCGAGCCTTTGCCGTGGACGACTTCATCGTGCGAGATCGGCAGGATGAAATTCTCGCTGAAGGCGTAGACCAGTCCGAAGGTCAGTCGATCGTGATGCCAGCGGCGGTGAATCGGGTCCTGCTGCATGTAGCGCAGGGTGTCGTTCATCCAGCCCATGTTCCATTTGAAATGGAAGCCCAGCCCGCCCGCAAAGGTCGGTGCGGAAACGCCCGGAAAGGCGGTCGATTCCTCGGCCACCGTGATGGCACCGGGAAACTCGCTGCCGACGCGTTCGTTGAGACGCTTGAACAGGGCGATGGCTTCGAGGTTTTCGCGTCCGCCAAAGGCATTCGGAATCCACGCGCCGTGCTCGCGCGAATAGTCGCGATACAGCATCGAGGCCACCGCATCCACGCGCAGGCCATCCACGCCGCGTCGCAGCCAGGACAGCGCGCTGGCGATCAGAAACTCGCGCACTTCGGTGCGGCCGAAGTTGTAGATCAGGGTGTTCCAGTCCTGATGAAAGCCCTCGCGCGGATCGGCGTATTCGTACAGCGCGGTGCCGTCGAACTGCGCCAGTCCGTGCGCGTCGGTGGGAAAGTGCGCGGGCACCCAATCGAGCAGCAGGCCGAGCCCGCGT
Organism: Lysobacteraceae bacterium; assembly: GCA_041395245.1. Classification (GTDB taxonomy): domain Bacteria; phylum Pseudomonadota; class Gammaproteobacteria; order Xanthomonadales; family Xanthomonadaceae; genus Aquimonas. The sequence continues at coordinate 197,231 of JAWLAY010000004.1, read as the reverse complement.
GCATGGCAGGCATCGACAAATCGCGCAAAGCCTTCGACATCGCCATGCCGTGCAGTCGGCGCGAACAAGCCGAGCGTTTGATAACCCCAGGAGCCATCGAAGGGATGTTCGCTGATCGGCATCAGCTCGATATGGGTGAAACCGAGTTCGGCGACGTAATCGGGCAACTCCGCGGCGAGCCGATCCCAGTCGTAGAAACCGCCCTCCTCGCCGCGTCGCCACGAACCGGCATGGACTTCGTAAATGCTGATCGCCGCATGGCGCGCATTGGCAGGCGCGCGCTCGGCGGGCAAGCGCTGCAGCGCGATGTCTGCACTGACACGACTGGCGGTGCCAGGCCGCAACTCGCTGGCGCGGGCGTACGGATCGGCCTTCAGCGGCAGCAGATGACCGTGGGCGTCGAGCAGTTCGAACTTGTAGAAATCGCCGACCCGCACATGCGGCACAAACAGTTCCCACACGCCTGCGGTGTGGCGCAGGCGCATGGGATGACGGCGACCATCCCAATCGTTGAAGCTGCCCACCACGCTGACTCGGCGTGCATTGGGAGCCCACACCGCAAAGCGCACGCCGTCCACCGCACCGATGCGCAGCGGATGCGCGCCGAGCAGGTGATGCGGTTGCGGATGCTCGCCCTGCGCCAGCGACCAGATCGCGTCGTCCGACAGTTGCGGACCGAAGGCATAGGCATCGGCGTATTCGCCGACATGGCCGTTCGCCCACTGCACGCGCAGTCGATAGTCGAAACGCGCGTCGCCCAGCAAGCGCATCGGCCAACGCCCGACGAACCAACCGCAGCCGGCGGGCAGATCGGTCGGTGAGCTCAATTCGAAGGGAAGCTCGAACAAGCCGTCATTCCCGCGAAGGCGGGAATCCAGCGTCTTGACCTTGCTGGATTCCCGCCCTCGCGGGAATGACGAATCGGGGGTATTTCGAGGTACCCCGAAATCTGCCGAGGTCTCATTCGGCAGGATCAGATGCACCGATGTCGCCGAAGGCAGCAGCACACGCAGTTCCCACATCTCGCCGCAGGCGTGCAGACCCAGCACGGCAAACGGATCGCCGTGCTCTGCGCGGAGCAACGCCTCGATGGCAGCGCGATCAGGCATAGGCTTGCGTGGCGTCCTCGCACAGGCTGGCCACCGACCAGACCCGATCCACGTATTCCGCGATGGTGCGGTCGGTCGAAAAACGCCCCATGCCGGCCACATTGCGCAAGGCGCGTTCGGCCCAGGCGGCACGGTCGCGATAGCACTGATCGACGTCGTGTTGCGCCTCGACATAGGCGGCGAAATCGGCCAGCAGGAAATACACGTCACGCTGCAACAAGCCGTCGATCAGGCCGACGTAACGCGCCGGTTCGCCGGGGCTGAACTCGCCACTGGCAATGGCCCGCAACACGCGCTGCAGGGCGCGGTTCTGCTCGACGTACAGGCGCGGGTCGTAACCCACGCGCTGCAGGTCGGCGATGGCATCGGTGCGCAGGCCGAAGGTGAACATCTGCGCCACGCCCATGGCTTCGGCCATCTCGATGTTGGCGCCGTCCCAGGTGCCCAGCGTGCAGGCGCCGTTGAGCGCGAACTTCATGTTGCCGGTGCCCGAGGCTTCGGTGCCTGCGGTGGAAATCTGCTCGGACAGATCGGCCGCCGGGATGATGCGTTCGGCCAGACTGACGCTGTAGTTCGGCACAAAGACCAGACGCAGCGCGCTGCCGATTCGCGGGTCGCTGTTGATGACGCGCGCGATGTCATTGGCCAGGCGGATGATCTGCTTGGCGGTGTGATAAGCCGAAGCCGCCTTGCCCGCCAGAATCACCGTGCGCGGCACCCAGCCCTGACCATCCGGGCCACTGGGATTGGCCAGAATGGCCTGATAGCGCGCCACCACGTGCAGCAGATTCAGCAGTTGGCGCTTGTATTCGTGGATGCGCTTGACCTGCACATCGAACAGGCTGGACGGGTCCAGCACCACGCCCAGCTCACGCCGCACCCAGTTCGCCAGCGCCTGCTTGTTGGCATGCTTGATGGCGAGAAAGGTCTGTTGCGTGTCGCTGTCGCTGGCCAGTGCGCCGAGTCGCGACAACTGGCGCAGATCGCGCCGCCACTCCGCGCCAATCCGCGCGTCGAGAAAGTCCGCCAGCGCCGGATTGGCCTGCGCCAGCCAACGGCGCGGGGTGACGCCATTGGTGACGTTGTGGAAGCGCGTGGGCAGCAACTTGGCGAAGTCGGCAAAGATGGTTTGCACCATCAGTTTCGAATGCAGTTCGGCCACCCCATTGACGCGATGCGAAGCGATGATCGACAGCGCGGCCATGCGCACGCGCCGACCATGCTGCTCGTCGATCAGCGAGACCCGCGCGATCAGATCGGCATCGCCCGGAACGCGCTCGCGCACGCTGTCCAGCCAGTATTGGTTGAGTTGATAGATCAGCTCCAGATGGCGCGGCAGCAAGCGCTCGAACATCGCCACCGGCCAGGTTTCCAGTGCTTCCGGCATCAGCGTGTGATTGGTGTAGCTGACCGCCTGACGGACAATTTTCCACGCTGCATCCCAGCTCAGGCCTTGCTCGTCGATCAACAGGCGCAACAACTCGATGGGCGCCAGCGCCGGGTGCGTGTCGTTGAGATGGATGGCATTGCGCAGACCCAGCGAATGCAGATCGCCGAATTCGCGCACATGCCGCGCGATCAGGTCCTGCAGCGACGCGCTGACCAGAAACGCCTCCTGCTTCAGCCGCAGCTCGCGCCCGGCCTCGGTGCTGTCGTCCGGGTAGAGCACCCAGTTCAGCGCATCGGCGGCCACGCAATGACGTGCCGCCTGCGCGAAGTCACCGCGCGAAAAGGCCACGAAATCAATCGGCGTGGCGGCCTTTGCATGCCACTGACGCAAGGTCGCGACACGCTCGCTGTGCTGCGCCGGAACGATGAAGTCGAAAGCTTCCGCCTGCAGCACCTCGGCCGGAATCCAGTGTCGCTGCGCGCCTTCCTGCACCACGCGGCCGCCGAAGCCGACGCGATACTGCAGTTCGGGTCGCGCGACTTCCCACGGGTTGCCATGACGCATCCAGTCGTCCGGCTGCTCGATCTGACGACCGTCCTGAATGGCCTGCGCAAACATGCCGTACTGGTAGCGCAGCCCATAACCGAACGAGGGCAAACCCAGCTCGGCGAAGGAATCCAGAAAACACGCCGCCAATCGACCCAGCCCGCCGTTGCCCAAGGCCGCATCGGCCTCGCTTTCCAGGACATCGCTCAAGGCCACGCCATGCGTTTCGCAAAGCTGCGTCAGCGCAGGTACCCAGCAGCGCGGCGAGCGCATTGGTGCAAGGCGCGTCCCATCAGAAATTCCATCGACAGGTAATGCACCCGTCGCACCGGATGCGCAGCGCCGCGTTGCGCATCTTCGGCCTGGGTCGTTGCCCAGCGTTGCAGTAACGTGTCGCGGCAAAGCGTCGCCGTCGCATGCAGCAGACTCGCGCGCAGGTCACCCTCGCACTGCGTGGACAGGCGCTGCGAAATATCGCGCCGAATCGCATCGACCGCGCTGCGGTCCAAGCTATTGGTTGTCATCCGATTTGTCCCCTCATCACCCGCCCTGACTGGTTTGTCGCGCCCGAGATCGCTGACGCTGCACCCATGCTTTGCGGTGTCTAGTTATGACCGGGACTGTAAAGCCTGACACACCCGTCTGGCGGGCAATGAAAACGTATTCATTGCATGGCATATGGCCGCTCGCGACGGCGATGGCGGTGTTGGCCGCACGAACGGCGGCCTAGATTTTTTCCGTGCACAGGCTTGCGCCCGCCTGATCAGCGCAATGTGTCAGGCAGTCGAACGATAGGCGCTCTCCCGCAAGGGGAGAGGAGCGCTGACACATCGCGCCAACTTGATCACCGCAAGCAGGCCAGTCGTCGGTCCCTGTGTCGCCACGGGGACAGGTAGCGCGACGGCTTGGCACCCGCCGCTTGGCGAGTGCCGAGGTGGGGCGATAGCCGGGCTTCGGTGATCCGGTGGCTGAGGGTGGAGTAGGTCGATTGCCTCAGCGTTTCAATCGCTCCAACACCCGCTGCCGTTCCACTTCCAGTGCCACCGGGACGCGGTCGCCGAGTTCCTGCAGGAAGGCGCCGATGTCGTGGAATTCGTCGCGCCAGGCCTCGCCGTCGATGTGCAGCAGGGCGCGCAGTTGGGTTTCGTTGATGGCGAGGTCGTCCTGTCGCAGTGCGCCCTTTGCGGGGATGCGGCCGATCGGTGTTTCGACGGCGGCGGCGCTGCCGTCACAACGGCCAAGAATCCACTCCAGCACGCGCATGTTGTCGCCAAAGCCGGGCCACAGGAATTTGCCGTCGTCACCTTTGCGGAACCAGTTGACGTGGAACACCTTGGGTAGCTTCACGCCGGGCTTTTCGAAGCTCAGCCAATGCGCGAAGTAGTCGCCGAAGTGGTAGCCGCAGAAGGGTTTCATCGCCATCGGATCGCGACGCACCACGCCCACCGCGCCGGTGGCGGCGGCGGTGGTTTCCGAGGCCATCGCGGCTCCGGCCAGTACGCCGTGGGTCCAGCTTTCGGTTTCCAGTACCAGCGGGACGAGGGTGGCGCGGCGTCCGCCAAAAATGATCGCGTCGATGGGCACGCCTTGCGGGTCATTCATTGCGGGCGAGGCCGAGGCGCATTGCGCGGCGCTGACGGTGAAGCGCGAATTGGGATGCGCGGCGGGGCCGTTTACGGGGTCGTATTCGCGGCCCTGCCAGTCGGTGACCGGTTCGCCCGGCAAACCTTCCCACCACGGACGCTGCTCGGCATCCACGGCGACGTTGGTAAAGATGGCGTCGTGGTCGAGCATCGCCAGCGCATTCGGATTGGTCTTGGCACTGGTGCCGGGCGCCACGCCAAAAAATCCGGCTTCGGGATTGATCGCGTACAGGCGACCGTCCGCACCGGGCTGCATCCAGCAGATGTCATCGCCCACCGTCCAGACCTTCCAGCCTTCGGCGAGATAGGTTTCCGGCGGAATCAGCATGGCCAGGTTGGTCTTGCCACACGCCGATGGAAACGCGGCGGCCAGATAGCGCGTCTCGCCCTGCGGGTTCTGTACGCCGAGAATCAGCATGTGCTCGGCCAGCCAGCCTTCGCGCATGGCCTGATAACTGGCGATGCGCAGGGCATGGCATTTCTTGCCCAGCAGCGCATTGCCGCCGTAGCCCGAGCCGTAGGACTGGATGCTGAGTTCTTCCGGGAAATGCATGATGAAGCGGCGCTCGGGATCGAGTTCGCCGATGGAGTGCAGCCCCTTCACGAACGACGGTCCGGTTCGGCCCGCTGCCGCGTGTTCCGCACCTTCGCGCTCGATTCGCGCCAGCGCGCCCGCGCCCATGCGGGTCATGATGCGCATATTGGCGACCACGTAGGCGCTGTCGGTGATCTCCACGCCGCAACGCGACAGCGGCGAATCCAGCGGTCCCATGCAATACGGCACCACATACAGGTTGCGACCCTTCATGCAACCGTCGAACAGCGCATCCATTTTCGCGTGCGCGTCGGCGGGCGACATCCAGTGATTGTTCGGACCGGCGTCACCGCGATCCGAGGTGCAGACAAAGGTGAGATGCTCGACGCGCGCCACGTCCGAAGGATGCGAGCGATGCAGGTAGCAGTTCGGGTGTGTCGCCGCGTTCAGCGCATGCAGCTCGCCGCTGGCGAGCATCCGGGAAACGAGTTCGTCATATTCAGCGGCACTGCCATCGCACCAGTGAATCGTATCGGCTTGGGTCAAACGGGCGACTTCCTCAACCCACTGGTTGAGTGCGGCAAGCTGGCTGGACATCCACTTCTCCGGTCGACCGACGTGCAGCGCCCATGGCTGCAACGGGGGCGTCAGACGACATCGTTGGGGGCCGCAGACACTAGCGGCTCAGTGGCGATCAGACAAGTCCAATTCCAGTCCACTTTGGGCGAAGCGGCCGCGACGTCGCTGTGCGGCATGCGCCGCGGCACGCTGCGGCGGCGTTTTCCGATGCAATGTCATCAAACGGTCATCTTCCTGTGATCCATCACGATGCCCGGACGCCTACAGTGTGAGATCCAAACTTCACGCCGAGGTCTTTGTGTCGAAAGTATCTGTTGCCGAGAATCCCAAGAAGCCCGTTGCAAAGAAGTCGGTCAGAAAGATCGCCAAGGCCCCTGTCGTTACGCCGGTCGTTATCAAGAAGAAGGCGACCACCAAGCCCGTCGCGCCGGTTCGCAAGGAAAAGGTTCGCAAGGTCAAGGATCGCTTCTCGATGCCGGAACACGACTTCGCCTTGATCGACAAACTGAAGCAGCGCGCCAAGTCGCAGGGCCGGGTCGCCAAGAAAAGTGAACTGCTGCGCGCTGGTTTGCAGGCATTGAATCTGCTGGATGAAGTGGAACTGCTGGCAGCGCTGAATCGTTTGAAGTCGTGAACGCGAGCACGGTGCACGCGATCCGCGTTTGCTGATGCGGCGTCGACAAGGCGCCGCACATTCCCGTGTCGGCGCCTGCATTGCATAGAGCGGCTTTGGATCAAAACGCCGCGTCAAATGCCACCTCGCCCTGCACGCCGACTTGATAGGCCGACACGCGACGTTCAAAGAAATTGGTCAACTCCTGTACGTCCTGCAATTCCATGAAGGGCAGTGGATTGCGGACGTGGTAGCGCTTCGGCATGCCAAGTTTGAGGAAGTGCTGGTCGGCACAGTGCTGCAGGTACTGGCGCATGTCGCGGGTCGAGATGCCCGCGACGCCGCCAGACAGCACATCCTCGGCGAACTGCATTTCGCACTCGATGGCTTCGCTCAGCATGTCGACCACTTGCGCCTGCAGTTCGGCGTCGAACAAATCAGGCTCTTCCTGGCGGATGGTGCGGACGCTTTCGAAGGCAAAGGCCATATGGCAGCTTTCGTCGCGGAACACCCAATTGGTGCCGGAGGCCAATCCCGGCAACAGTCCGCGTGAGCGGAAGTAATAGACGTAGGCAAACGCAGCGAAGAAAAACAAACCCTCGATGCAGGCCGCGAAACAGATTTGATTGAGCAGGAACTGACGCCGCTGCGCGCGAGTTTCGATGCGTCGGAGGTCCTGGAGGCTGTCGATCCATTTGAAGCAGAAGTCGGCCTTCTGTTTGACCGAGGGGATGTTTTCGACGGCGGCGAAGGCCTTGAAGCGGTCGTCCGGGTCGGGCAGATAGTTGTCGAGCAAGGTCAGATAGAACTGCACATGCAGCGCTTCTTCGTACAACTGCCGCGACAGGTACATGCGCGCTTCGGGCGCATTCAGATGCTGATACAGATTCAGCACCAGGTTGTTCGACACGATGGAATCGCCGGTCGCGAAGAAGGCCACCAGACGATGGATGACATGCCGGTCGGCGGGCGTCATCTTGTCGTGCAGATCGCTGATGTCGATCTGGAAGTTGATCTCTTCCACCGTCCAGGTGTTGCGGATGGCATCGCGATACATCTCGTAAAACTGCGGATAGCGCATGGGGCGCAGGGTCAGTTCGAAACCCGGATCGAGCAGATGTGGGGGACGCGAGGGTGTGGCGGTGTGCATGGTGGAGCTCCGGTAATGCGTTGTTGGACGTCGTCATTCCGGACTTGATCCGGAATCCAGCGTTGCAGGTCTGGTGAATTGCAAACGGCTGGATACCCGCCTTCGCGGGTATGACGAGCGGGGGTTGAGGCGGCCTCGGGCGTATGACGAGCCGGGGTACGGTGGCCTCATGTGATTGCGTCAATCCGTCATTCCGTCATTCTGGACTTGATCCGGAATCCAACTTTGCAGGTGTGTCGAACTGCGAACGGCTGGATACCCGCCTTCGCGGGTATGAAGCACTGAGGTGGAGCTTCCTCATGCAGGTGACGAGCGGAGAGTTGCGTCGTCCCTGCGCGCTTTCTCAAGGTGATGCCATTCATTGACAGGCCTCGCAGCTTTCGGGGCTTTCCAGCGAACAGCTCACCGCTTCGGACGGCGTGTAGGCGTTCACGGTCGTCTTGGCGATTCGGGTTGCTGGTCGTGAGCGCAGGTAGTAGGTGGTTTTGATGCCGCGTTTCCAGGCGTGCATGTACATCGACGACAGTGCGCCGATGTGGGGGCTTTCCATGAACAGGTTGAGCGAGGCGGACTGGTCGATGAAGGCGCCGCGCTCGGCGGCCATGTCGATCAGGCTGCGCATCGGCAATTCCCAGGCGGTGCGGTAGATCTGGCGCAGGCTGGCGGGAATGGCGTCGATGGCCTGGATCGAGCCGTCGGCGAGCTTGATGGCATCGCGAATGTCGGCGGTCCACAGGCCGAGCTGCTTGAGTTCCTGCACCAGGTGGCGATTGACCTGCAGGAAGTCGCCTGAAAGCGTCTCGCGTTTGAACAAGTTGCTGACCTGCGGTTCGATGCACTCGTAGCAGCCGCAGATCGAGGCAATGGTCGCGGTCGGTGCAATCGCGATCAGCAGCGAGTTGCGCAAGCCGTGTTGCTGGATGCGCTGACGCAATGCATCCCAGCGTGCCATGTTCTCTGGCACCACGTTCCACGCATCGAACTGCAGTTCGCCGCGCGCTGCGCGGGTGTCGGCAAAATTGGCGTGGGCGCCAAGTTCCTGTGCCAGTTCGCAGGAGGCGTGCAGCGCGTGGAAGTAGATGTGCTCGGCGATGCGCTGGGACAGGGTGCGGGCCTCCTCGCTGTCGAACGCCAGCCGCAGGCGGAAGAACACATCCTGCAGTCCCATGCAGCCCAGACCCACCGGACGCCAGCGCAGGTTGCCGCGACGGGCGCTGTCGATGGGGTAGAAATTGAGGTCGATGACGCGGTCGAGTTGACGCACGGCGAGGCGCACGGTCTCCGCCAGCTTGTCGAAATCGAATGCGCCGCGACCGTGGTCGGCTTCGCTGTCGATGTGGTGCGCGAGATTGATCGAGCCCAGGTTGCAGACGGCGGTCTCGCCTTCGGAAGTGACCTCCAGAATCTCGGTACACAGGTTGGAAAGATGGATCACATTGCCGGGTCGGGCGGTCTGGTTGCTGGTGCGGTTGCAGTGGTCCTTGAAGGTCATCCAGCCGTTGCCGGTTTCGGCCAGCGTGCGCATCATCCGTGCGTACAGCTTGCGCGCCGGAATCGTCCGGCTTGCCTTGCCCTGGGCCTCGGCTTGCGCATAGGCCTGAGCGAAGTCGTCGCCGTACAGGTCGGTAAGTTCGGGGACCACGTTCGGGTCGAACAGCGACCAGTCCTGATCGGCTTCGACGCGCTGCATGAACAGGTCGGGCACCCAGTTGGCCAGGTTGAGGTTGTGGGTGCGACGCGATTCATCGCCGGTGTTGTCGCGCAGCTCCAGAAAATCCTCGATGTCGGCGTGCCAGGTTTCCAGATACACGCAGGCCGCGCCTTTGCGTTTGCCGCCCTGATTGACGGCGGACACCGAGGAGTCGAGTGTTTTCAGCCAGGGCACGATGCCGTTGCTGTGTCCATTGGTCGAGCGGATCAGCGAGCCACGCGAGCGCACGCGGGTCCACGACACACCGATGCCGCCGCTGAACTTGCTGAGCTGGGCAATCTCGCCGTAGCGCTGGTAGATCGATTCCAGCGAATCCTGTGGCGAGTCGAGCAGGAAGCAGCTCGACAGTTGTTCGTGCGTGGTCCCGGCGTTGAACAAGGTCGGTGAGCTGGGCATGTAGTCGAGGTTGCCCAGCCGTTGATACAGGGCCAGTGCCTCGCTGACATCGCCGCTCAGGGCGCAGGCGATGCGCAGGAAAAACTGCTGCGGCGTTTCGATCACCTTGCGCGAATGCGGGTGACGCAGCAGGTAGCGGTCGTAGAGCGTGCGCAGACCGAAGTAGTCGAAGTGCCGGTCGAAGTCGCTATCCAGCGCGTCGTTGAGCTTGCGAGCATGGGTTTGCACGACGCTGAGCAGTCGATCATTGATCAGGCCTACTTCGTGGCCACGCGTGATCGATTGCGAAAAGGCGTGAATCTCCTGGCCCGAGACTTCCTTGCTGATATAGGCCGAGAGCAGTCGCGCGGCCAATCGGCTGTATTCCGGCTCTTCCGCTGTCAGCAGGGCGGCGGTGCGGATCGAGAGCTCATCCAGTTCGCGCGTGCTGGCACCGTCATACAGGCCGGAAATGGTGCGTGTGGCGACGCGCATCGGATCGATCGCGAACAGACCGTCGCTGCAGCGCTGGATGGCACGGACGATCTTGTTGAGGTCGACCGGCTCGCGTCGGCCATTGCGCTTGGTCACTGCCATGCCGGTGGGCGCGAACGGTGGGGTTAGCTGCAGCGTTTCGTATCCCGCATTGGGCGAGGGCGCAACGGCCGTGGACTCGACAGCGGTAGGACTGGTCATGCGATGAACTCCTGCGTCAGGCACAGGCCCGATGACCTCCCTCGAAGTCATCGGAACGAGCGCGCGCAGGCGTGGCGCAGGGCGTCGGCGGGATGCGGACGCGCAGGCGGCACGACCACGCCCCCTCGGGCGTTGCGGAGTCCATGACCGGAGAACGGCAGGAAGGGGCCGCGCCCGACGGCGCCGCCTGCATCCCGACCGTCTTACCGCGAAGACCCGTATGGCCGGACACCGCGCGATGTGCATGAGCGCGGTCTGTCGGCAGGTCTTCGGGCTTGCGGACCTGAAGCGCAGGTCGTCTGTCCAGTGCGAGCGGCCAAGGGCAGCTCGAGATGAATGACGACTTTGCGCTTCGCCTAGCCCATCGCTTCCCAGGCCAAGGCCCAGTGCCAATGATGGGTTCGTTTCCGCTGACCGCTGCGGGGCAGCGCCGGATTCACACCGGCTTCCCTCTTCGGTTTCTGGCGGGCGCCAGAAACACCAACGACCACAAGATATTGGGGTTTCCAGGTCAGGTCAACACAATATGCTGATCCATAGGTCCGCAGTCGCTGTTCCAGTCACGTGCGCTTGCGCTGCAGTGCAATTGCGCTGGATCAATCCTCGCTTGCACTGGCATGTTGCAATACCGGCGAACAAGGTGCCGAGGTGATGCATGGACTGGACTGCGTGGATTGATCGCTGGGGTGAGCCTGCCGTGCTCGCGATGACGGGTGCCGTCGTCGGACTGGGCTTCGGGTTCTTCGGTCAGCGCTCCAAGTTCTGCCTTCGTGGTGCGGCGGTGGCGTTCTGGCACGGCCACTTTGGCGACAAGCTGGCGGTGTGGTTGCTGTCCTTCGCCAGTGCGGTGGTCGCCATCCAGGGCATGATCCTGCTCGACTGGCTGGACGTCAGCACGGCGCGTCAGTTGTCTTCGCGTGGCAGCCTGTCGGGCGCGTTGGTCGGTGGTCTGATGTTCGGTATCGGCATGGTGATGACCCGAGGCTGTGCCAGTCGATTGCTGATCCTGTCCGCCAATGGCAACTTGCGCGCACTGCTTGCCGGGTTGGTGTTTTCCGTGGCCGCGCAGGCGGCGAGCCAGGGCGTGCTGGTGCCGCTGCGCGAGACAATTGCCGGGTGGTGGACCGTTGATGCGAGTTCGCGCGACCTGTTGGCCTTACTCGGTGTGGGCCATTGGGGCGGCTTGGTATTTGGACTGATCTGGGCCGTGGCGGCGCTGTTCTATGCCTATCGCGCGGTCGGTAGTGTCTGGCAATGGGCCAGCGGGATCGGTGCTGGATTGATGGTGGCGCTGGCTTGGTGGGCGACCTACAACATCATGAACAACTCGTTCGAACCGGTGCAGATTCAGGGCATCACTTTCAGCGGACCCTCGTCAGATTGGCTGATGCGCGTGCTGATCGAACCGGACGGGCCTTGGACCTTTGCGCTGGGACTGTTGCCGGGCGTATTCCTCGGTTCGCTGATCGGGGCACTGGTCGGCAAGGAATGGCATGTCGAGACGTTTGGTCCCGGCTACAGCGTGCCGCGTTACGTGATCGGGGCGGTGCTGATGGGCTTCGGATCGATGATGGCCGGCGGCTGCGCGGTCGGGGCGGGTATCACCGGTGGTTCGGTGTTTGCATTAACGGCTTGGGTGGCACTGATCGGTATGTGGCTGGGCGGTGGCATCGCCGACCGCCTGATCGATGGTCCCAAGGGCGCTTCGACCCTGTTGCCGCGTCTGAATGGCGCCAAGCCCTGAACGGGCTTGGCGCGTGGGTCAGACAGCGGGTTCGCTGGTCACGGCGCTGGCGATTTCCGGGCTGATTTTCAGGATCGAATGGCGCAGTTCGCGCGACAGAATCAGGCGCGCGTCCTTGGCCCAGCTTTCCAGCGCTTCGTCAAACGCGAGCTTGCTGTTGGCATCCAGCCGCACGATGCCCAGTTGACGCAGCTTGCCGATGAAGCCACGGAACAGACTGCGGTCGAAGAACTCGGGCGCCGCCTGCGAATACAGCAGTGACAGGCGTTGTGCAGTGAGCTGGCAGAGGTTTTCCAGTTCGCCGCTGCCGAGTACGCCGCTACCATTCTTCACCAGGATGGCGATAGCGATGTAATAGCGCTCGAAGGCCTGTTGCAGGCTGTGCGCGATCACGCGCAACTGGAACACTTCATCGGTCTGGCCGGGGCCGCGCTGCAGCATTCCGGATTCCGCATCGAAGGTGAACAGGCCGCGCTGAATGAGTAGCTCGATGGTGGCCTGGATACGTGCGGCAAATTCGTCGGCGTCCCAGGGCAGGAACAGTTCCGACTGCACGAACGGATACAGGCCACGACCCAGCTTTTCGACCGCAGCACGACTGAGGCGACGATTGTTCTGGAAGCAGCAGGCAACCCACGACGCCGCGGCAAAAAGATGTACGACGTTATTGCGGTAATAGCTCTGCAGTACCGCCTGCTCACTGCTGTAACCAAGCACATCGCCCAGCGGATGGGCGGTTCGCACCAGCACACCGGCCTGTTCGCCATGCGCGATGATTTCGGCGGGGCTGAGTGGCGTGATGGTGACGCGGCCCGAGTAGGGCAGGGCCTCCATCAATGACTTCATCAGTTCCAGACTGGCACGCAGATCGCATTCCGCCATCGCATGCTTCGGTGTGGAGAGCAGACACAGCGCCAGCAGATTGATCGGATTGACGTCGGCGGCTTGATTGATCGCGCGCTGGATGTTCACAGCGAGTTCGTCGACCGCGGCATTGATCCAGGTGGGCTTTTCATCGAGCTGCGTTTCAAATCGACGCCAGTCGGGATCGTGCCGGTCGAGCAATTGCTGAAGGAAAATCGGTTGACCGAAGTTGACCGCGACCTTGCCATAGTTGTGGCGCAGCTTGCGGAAGGCGCCGAGCAGACCCAGCAGTGATTCCTTCTGCTTGGGTGCGCCCGACAGCTCGGCCAGGTAACTCTTGCCTTCCATCACTTGTTCGTAGCCGATGTAGACCGGTTGAAACACGACCGGTGTGCGCGGCTGGCGCAGGAAGGCGCGCAAGGTCATCGACAACATGCCCGCCTTCGGTTCGAGCAGTCGTCCGGTGCGTGAGCGACCGCCTTCGATGAAGTACTCGATGGACACACCCTGGCTGATCAGGCGCGCCACGTACTCGCTGAATACCGCCGAATACAGGGCATTGGACTTGAAACTGCGGCGCAGGAAAAACGCACCGCCGCGACGCAGGATCGGCCCGACCACCGGCAGGTTCAGATTGACACCGGCGGCGATGTGCGGTGGCACGATCCCATTGACGTACAGCAGATACGACAGCAGCAGATAGTCGATATGACTGCGGTGGCTGGGCACGTAGATCACTTCGTGTCCGGGCGCGACCTGCTTCAGCGAATCGAAGTGATGGACGGTGACACCGTCATAGAGCTTGTTCCACACCCAGGTCAGCAGGAATGAGGCCGAGCGCACGGCGGGGTGCGAATAGTCCGCAGCGATTTCCACCGCGTAGCCACGCGCTCGCCCGGTGGCCTGCGCCACGCTGAGTTTTTCCTTGCGCGCGAGATCGTTGATCGCACCCTGCACGGTGGGCGCTGCGATCACGCTGTCGACCAAGGTGCGTCGATGCGACAGATCCGGGCCGATGATGGCAGTACGAATGCGACGGAAGTGCGCGCGCAGCACACGCGACAGCTTGCGCACGGCGCGTTCGGTGGGCAGACCTTCGGCGACAACCTCGCGCAGCGATACCGGCGAGGCGAACTGGATCAGCGTGTCGCGACCGTTCAGCAGCACCGACAGGAAGCGTCGGAAGCGACCGACCATCACCCAGTTTTCCGAAAACAGCACGCGGAACCAGCCGCTTTGCCGATTCGGTGCGCGACCAACGAAGATCGAGACCGGGACAATCTGCACGTCGAGGTCGGGGTCAGCTTCGGCGGCGGCGATCAGGCGTGCGATGCCAACCGAATGGGTGCGATTACGCGGGCGCTCGCGAAAAGTTCCATGACGCCGCGACAGTGCCAGCATCGCGCGACCATTTCCGAGCAGGTCGTTGGGTGCCAGCACCGCCCAGGGCGCGGGCAATCCGGCTTCTTCGCAGGCGCGATTGAGGATCAGCGTGTTCGAAACGCCGTAACGCTCCAGTACGTAGCACACCGGTTGATCGAGCTGGATCTGGCGATGCTCGGGCAAGGGCAGCTGCTGACGCAGCGTGACCCACGGTCGCATCCAGCGACCCAGCAGGCGTTGCCACCAAGGGGCGTGACTGGCGCGGTTTGTCGATTGGTTGTTCATGAGTCCATTATCACTGCAGCCGGGCAGCGATGCGATGTGCACAAGGTACATAGCACGACGCCCGGCCAGAGCCGGGCGTCGTGGGGTACCGATTTGCCTGCGCGCGACCTGGAGTCGGCGCGGGCGCGGCTAGCGCTTACTCGCTGGCGGCTTCTTCGGTGACAGCTTCTTCTTCGCCATCGACGGTTTCGTCGATCACTTCTTCTTCGTCGATCACGACTTCTTCAGCGGCCGGTGCCGGGTTGAAGGCTTCGCCGATCTTGGCCATCGAGTCCTTGCCATACCAGCGATCGCCGACCTTCACCATGTCGGTCTGGCTGCTCAGGTTCTGACCGAACAGCGTGTAGCTGACCTTGACCTTGGCGGTGTCGCCTTCCTGCGAGACGATTTCGGACTTCATGCTGTCCAGCGTGGCATCCAGATCGAAACCGTAAACCTTGAAGATCTTCTTCAGGCCGGTGAAGGCGACGCCCACCTTGCCCAGCATGTCTTCAAACGACATGTTCTGCAGCTCGTCCAGCGAGCTCATCTTCAGGGCGCGGGCGGTTGCCACGGCTTCGCCGACGGCCTGACGCACCAGGGCGCGGTCGGACAGCTTGACGCCACCCAGCCAGTTGCCCATCGCATCGATGGCGGCAGTGGCTTCGGTCTTCTGTTCGGGGGTCAGCGTGGCATCCTGCTGGATCGCCTGGGCAGCAAAGCCACGACCCATGCCGATCATCATCGGCATCTGTGCGGCGTACTGGCTGTCGAACATCGCCAGTTGCGGTTCCAGTTCGGCCATCAGTGCGTCTTCGGCACCATCGGCCGTGAACTTGGCCATGGCTTCGGCGAACTGTGCCTTGTCTTCGTCGCTGGGCGGATTGGCCTTCACGCCCTCTTCGTACTTCTTCTTGGCTTCTGCGAACTTGTCTTCCGGCAGCACCAGACGGACCGTCTGAAGGATGTCGCCGGCTTTCAGGGCTTGCGCGCTGGCGTTGATCGCGCCGACTGGATCCTGCGTGGCCTTGGCCGGATCCTGCGGTGCTTCGGAAGAAGAACAGGCGACCAGCGAGGCGGCGAACAGCGCACTGGCGGCCAGTTTGACGATGCGTTTCATGTGTGAACTCCAGATTGAGGCGGCGCGAAATCTAACAGATTGAGCAAGTGTCCGCTGGGACACGAGGCCAGACACGTATCCGGGTGGCGTTTGCGGACGCCGGGCTGCTGGCAATGGGTGGCTGTGCGGTCAGGGCGTTCGGCGAAGGCGCAGGCGCAGATCGTCGCCGATGCGAACCTGTTCGATCAGTGTCAGGCGTGTGGCGTCGGCGAGCTGTGCGGGGTTCATGCCATTCAGCAACGGGCGCGCCTGATCACCCAGCAGCACGGGTGCGATGTAGAGCAGCAGTTCGTCGCAAAGATTCTCGGTCAGCAGCGTCGCGGCCAGTCGCGCGCCGCATTCGATCAGAACTTCGTTGCAGCCGCGTTGTGCCAGCGCTTGCAGCAGGGCTTGCAGATCCAGACCTGACTGACGACGCGGGATGGGCAGGTTTTCCACGCCGAGCAGTTCGTCGGCATCGACGTCGGTGGCGTGCGCGCGCAGGGTCGGGGCGAGTCCGTCGTTGGCGAGTTGGTGTTGAGCGGACAGCCGCGCGGCGGAATCCAGCACCACCCGCAGCGGCGGGCGAAATTCGCGATCTGGCCAACGCACGGTGAGTGCCGGATCATCGGCGAGCACGGTGCCGATGCCGGTGACGATGGCGGAACTGCGAGCACGCCAGTGCTGCACATCGGCGCGCGCCGCTTCGCCAGTGATCCACTTCGATTCGCCCGAGGCGAGCGCGGTACGCCCATCCAGACTCATGGCGAGCTTCAGGCGGACAAACGGTCGCCCGCTCTCGATGCGCTGAAAGAAGCCGACATTCAGTTCGCGCGCTTCGTCGCGGAGCAGGCCGATTTGCACCGCGATACCCGCCGCACGCATGCGCGCGATGGCCGCGCCCTCGCGCTGGAACGCGTCTTCGCTGGCAATCACCACGCGCCGCACACCGGCGCGGATCAGCGCATCGGCGCAGGGCGGCGTGCGCCCATGCAGCCCGCAGGGTTCCAGCGTGACGTAGGCGGTTGCGCCGTCGGCCCGTTCGCCTGCCATGCGCAGCGCGTGGACTTCGGCATGGGCTTCGCCAGCGCGCTGATGCCAGCCTTCGCCGACGACAACGTCATCGCGGACCAGGACGCAGCCAACGCGCGGGTTGGGCTGGGTGGTATGCAGACCCTGCGCGGCCAGCGCCAGGGCGCGCTGCATGAAGTCATGGTCGATGGCGCTGAATGCGCTCACGGCCCGCGCTCGGCGGCGATGGCCTGCGCAGGCAGGCAGGACATCACGATGACCGTCTGTCCCAGCAGTTCTGCAGCGTGTTCGCGTTGCCAGCCGAGCTTGTGATACCAGAGCTCGTTGCGCGGAGTGAACAACCGCAGCATCGGTATCGCGTGGTCGTGCGCGTGCCCAATCACATGGCGAACCAGCATCGCGCCCAGACCCTGTCGACGAAGGTCCGGCGCGATCCACAGGCTGGCCAGCCAAGGTCCAGCGAGGTGACGCAGCGCGGGCGCATCTTCGCTGACCAGACTGACCGAACCGCACAGCGTGTCGCCGCGCAGCATCAACCAGGTTGTGTCGACCGCGGCGTCGGCATCGGCGTGCGATTGCAATTCCTGCAGGGCGATCTGTTCGGTCCAGTCATCGTAGAGATGACCCCATTCACGATGGTGCCACTGCGCCAGCTCGGGCAAGCGCTGCGGCTGCGCGCTGGCGTGCACGATCTGCCGCGTCATGCAGCCTCAGCTGCCACGACGGACGCGGGTGGGGCGTGTCTCGACGCTTTCGAGCGGGAGCGGCAGGCTTTGCGAGGCGGGCAGATCGCGTTCGAGCTTTTCGATCTCCTCGCGGAATGCCTGCACGTCCTGGAAGCTGCGATACACCGAAGCAAAGCGCACGTAGGCCACTTCGTCCAGCCGCTTGAGTTGCTCCATCACGAACTCGCCAAGTCGCCGCGAAGCGACTTCGCGCTCGCCGTGTCGACGCAGTTCGTTCTGCACCTGACGTACGGCGAGGTCGATCTGGTGCGCGCTGATCGGACGCTTCTGCAGCGCACGCTCGAAGCTGTAGCGCAGCTTGCGTTCGTCGAACAGTTCGCGTCGGCCATCACTCTTGATCACCGATGGCAGACGCAGTTCGGCCATCTCCACCGTGGAGAAGCGTTCGCTACAGGCCGGGCACTCGCGACGACGGCGAATGCTGGCGCCGTCGTCGCTGACCCGCGAGTCGATCACGCGGGTGTCTTCGTGCTGGCAGAACGGACAGTGCATGCGATCTGGATGCCGGAGTGCGAGGGATCAGCCGTAAACCGGGAACTGTTTGCACTGCGTGGTCACGGCCTCGCGCACCCGTGTCAGGACAGCCTCGTCGCCGGGCGCATCCAGAATGTCGGCAATCCAACCTGCCAAGGCGATGCATTCGGCTTCGCCGTAGCCACGCGTGGTCACGGCGGGCGTGCCGATGCGCAGGCCCGAGGTGACGAAGGGCGAGCGCGGATCATTCGGCACCGAGTTCTTGTTGACCGTGATGTGCGCCTTGCCGAGCGCTGCTTCGGCATCCTTGCCACTGACGTCGCGACCGATCAGGTCGATCAACATCAGATGGTTTTCGGTGCCGCCCGAAACGATCTTGTAGCCGCGCGAAATCAAGGTCTTTGCCATGGCCTGGGCGTTGACGACGACTTGTTGCTGATAGCGAGCGAAATCGGGCTCCAGCGCTTCCTTGAAGGCCACCGCCTTGGCGGCGATGACGTGCATCAGCGGACCGCCCTGCGTGCCAGGGAAGACCAGCGACTGGAACTTCTTTTCCAGTTCGTCGTTGGCCTTGGCCAGGATGATGCCGCCGCGCGGGCCGCGCAGGGTCTTGTGGGTGGTCGAGGTCACCACGTCGGCATGCGGAACGGGGTTGGGATACACGTCCGCTGCGACCAGACCGGCGACGTGCGCCATGTCGACGAAGAAGTACGCGCCGACCGACTTGGCGATACCCGCCATGCGCGCCCAGTCGATTTTTTGCGAGTAGGCCGAAAAACCGCCAACCAGCATTTTCGGGCGGTGTTCCTGCGCCAGGCGTTCGATTTCGTTGTAGTCGAGCAGGCCGTTTTCATCCACGCCGTACTGCACGGCGTTGAAAATCTTGCCGCTGAAGTTGACCTTGGCACCATGGGTCAGGTGACCGCCATGCGCCAACGACATGCCGAGAATGGTGTCACCGGGCTGCAGCAGGGCCAGATACACGGCGGCATTGGCCTGCGAGCCGGAATGCGGCTGCACGTTGGCGTAGTCGGCACCGAACAGTTGTTTGACCCGCTCGATGGCCAGCTTTTCGGCGATATCGACGTACTCGCAACCACCGTAGTAGCGCTTGCCGGGATACCCTTCCGCGTACTTGTTGGTGAGCACGCTGCCTTGTGCTTCCAACACGCGCGGACTTGCGTAGTTTTCCGAGGCGATCAGTTCGACATGGTCTTCCTGCCGTTGCCGTTCGGCGGCCATCGCCGCGGCCAGTTCAGGGTCGTAACCTTCGATCTTGAGCGTGGAAGCAAACATGCGGGAAACACCAGTCTGGCGGAGGGGCGCATAGGATACTCCGCGCCGGGCGGTGCCAAGCGCGGTGCTCAGGACGGATCGTCGTGCTGATCGGCTACCTTGCCCGGATCGGGCGGAATCAGGGCCAGCACGCGGCGCAGAATTTCATCGCGCAATGCGCGCTGCGATTCGACCGGCTGGATCGGCAGGGCAAGCTGGCGTTCGCCCAGGGTCAGTTCGAGGTAGTGCGTTGCACCGCCCACCGCGCGCGGTTCCTGTGCGCGCCACGGCAATGACCAGACGCCCGATTCGCTGAGCCACGCAGACAGCGCGGACAGCTCAGCTGGATCGATCCGGGCCTGACGACGAGTCGTGGTGCTGGCGTCGTAGCCGCGGCTGTGTTCAATGAGGGTCGAACCATCACGGGCAATGCGGATTCGCGTATCACGGCGATACGGTGGCGGCAGGCTGCCGTTGTTGCTGGCGTAGACGATGCTCAACGGGTTTTCGGGAGGCATAGGGCTGTTCCCGGCGGCGTGAATGGGGAGCGTGATACCAAGGCCGAGAACGCAAAGGCATCCCAGAAGCAGAGCGATACAGGATCGTGCGCAGCGACGGATTGGCATCTTCAACTCCGGTCTACATGGCGCGATGCCAAGCGGGACGTAAAATAGCGCAATGATCACCAATATCGCCGCGTATCACTTCACGCCCATCGAGGACCGCGACGCGCTCGCTCGACTGTTTCGCGATCACGCCGAACGTGACGGACTGAAAGGCACCGTGCTACTCACGCCGGAAGGCATCAATCTGTTTCTTGCAGGGGCCGATTCAGCGATCGCCGCGTTGCTGGAGGCGCTGCGCGCGCAGCCGCGTTTCGCCGATCTGCAGGTCAAGTTCAGCTACAGCCACAGCGTTCCCTTCGAACGATTCAAGGTGAAGTTCAAGCACGAGACGATCACCTTTCGTCATCCGGAACTGAAGCCCGTCGAGGGGCGCGCACCCAGCGTGCTGCCCGCCGAATTGCAGCGCTGGTTGCGCCAGGGGTGTGACGACACCGGCAAACCGGTGGTGATGCTGGATACGCGCAATCAGGAAGAGTTCGCCTACGGCACCTTCCAGAACGCGTTGACCTTGCCGATTCGCAAGTTCACCGAGTTGCCCGACGCGTTGGCGCCACACCGCGAGACATTGAAAGGCGCCACGGTGGTGAGTTTCTGTACCGGCGGCATTCGTTGCGAAAAGGCCGCGATCTGGATGCGCAACACGGGAATGGACAACGTGTTGCAACTTGAAGGCGGCATTCTTGGCTACTTCGAGCAGGTTGGCGGCGACGGCTACGACGGCGGCTGCTTCGTGTTCGATCAGCGCGTCGCCTTGCGGCCCGATCTGACGCCGCTGGTCGATGGCAGCGCAACGCCGCAGGTCACGGCCAGCGTCGGATGACTGCGCAACCGCCGACCGTAGGCATCATCGGCAGCGCCGGTGCGTATGGGCGCTGGCTGACCCGGTTCCTGCGCGAGCGCATGCATCTCAACGTATGCGGCCAGGACCCGGCTGACCCGGACAGTCGAACCGCGCAAGAACTCATCGACACCTGTGACGTGCTGATCTTCAGTGCGCCGATCCGTCATACGGCGACGGTGATCGCCGACTACGTGGCGTTGGCCGGGACGCACTCGTCGACACAGCTCTGGCTGGACGTCACCTCGATCAAGGCGGAGCCGGTGGCGGCGATGTTGCGTTCGCAGGCGGAAGTCGTCGGCTTGCATCCGATGACCGCGCCACCCAAAGCGCCGACCTTGAAAGGTCGCGTCATGGTGGTGTGCGAGGCGCGTCTGCAGCGCTGGCGACCGTTTGTCGAGCAATTTCTGAGCGCGCTGGAAGCCAATCTGGTGCAGGCCGCGCCCGCGCAGCACGACCGCATGATGGCGGTCGTGCAGGCGATGGTGCATGCGAGTCACCTGGCGCAGGCGGCCACCTTGCGCACGTTGCAAGCCGAGGTCGGGCATCCCTCCGCGATCCTGCCGTTCCGCTCGGCCTCGTTCGAGATGGATCTGCTGATGATGAGTCGGATTCTGTCCGGAAACCCCGCGATCTACGAGGACATCCAGTTCGGCAATGCGGCGGTGCCGACGGTGCTGGCGGAGTTGAGTCGACAACTGGCGTCCTTGCAGGCGTCGGTGGCTTGCGGTGACGCAGGCCGCGAGGCGTTTCGCGCACAGTTTCTGCAGTCGTCGCGCGAGCACTTTGGCGACGCCACGCTGACGGAAGGCAATCACGCCTTCGAGCGCATTGGCTATCTGCTGGCCGACCTGAGCGACCACCGCGCGTTGTCGGTGCATTTGCCGGAGGATCGACCGGGTTCGCTGCGTGCCCTGCTGGAGGTTTTCGAACAGGCGGGCGTCAATCTGGCCTCGATCCATTCCTCGCGCACGCCGCAGGGCGAAGTGCATTTCCGCTTCACCTTCACGCCACCGGTAAGCGAGGCTGCTCTGACAGCGCTCGTCGCGCGCATTGACGGCTCAGGTATCGGTCGGGTACTGAATTGAGTGTCTGCTAGGCGCTTCAGGACGACATCGCTAGGCGCGACGCGTGCTTGGGTACATCCGGACCTGTGCGGATCATCTGGCATGCGCGTTCCGGGTCGATGCAGAACTCGCCCGCGAAACGGCCGTCCAGCATGATGCGGAACACGCTCCGAGGACAACCTTTAACATATTCGACCTCTTCCAGATAGACCAAGGTCTGTGTCAGTGAGCCCACCGAGCGATGGTGGTGGGGCATCGACATGAAATACGTCTTGCCTCGTACAAAGCCGATGTCGACGGTCATGGTTCACCTGCGAAGCTGCATCCAGACGGGAGCCTGCCGCAGGGTTGATTCACCCCGCTGCAAACCCACAGGTTTATTGTGCACTGCGACAAATTGCACTCGCAAGCGGAGAAGTTGATCTCGCTGTCACCGCATCAAGTTGTGTGGTCTGGTTCGCATTTCGAACCGGTTTCGCCAATCCGTGCCGCAAGACGGCACGTCACTTGCAGCCCGCCGCCCAAGCCAATTCAGGTTCTGGGAGGGACGATGGCCATGTTCAATCGTTGGGGTATTGCGGGCCGGTCTGCCGCGCTGATCGGCTTGTTGACCGGTATGGGATTCGTGGTCGCCAGCATCGTGATCTATCAACGCGCCGAGTCGATTGTGCTGGACTCCGCGATGGCGGAGTTGCGTGTCAGCGCGCGCGCCGAGTCGGCCGCCGTGTCCACGCTGCTGAATCAGGCTCCGCTGTTGAACCGGTCCGTTGCTCGTGTACTGCTGGACGGGGTGCTTGCCGGACGCGCTGATCGCGCTACCGCCGACGCGCTGATTCGTGGTGTGCTGACCCCGCAGACCCAGTTCGTCGGCATGGCGACCGCCTGGGAGCCCAACGCCTTCGATGGTCGCGATGCGGACTACGTGAACGCGCCGATTCATGACGCCACCGGACGCTACGTTCCCTACTTCTACCACACGCCGCGCGGCGTCGAATCCGCCGTGCTGGAGAAGTACGAAGTGCCCGGCGACGGCGACTACTACGTGCTGGCCAAGGCCAGCGGCAAGGAAGAAATGCTGGAACCCTACGTCTACCCGGTCGACGGCAAGGACGTGCTGATGACCACGTACACGGTGCCGATCCTGCGCGACGGAAAATTCGTTGGCGCGGTGTGTGCCGACATCGGACTGGACAGTCTGCAGCGACGCCTCGCCGATGTGCGAATCGGCGAGGGCGGCGGCGTCACCTTGTTGTCCACGCAGGGAACGGTGCTGGCTGCCCGTCACGCCGAGCAGGTCGGCAAGCCCGCCGAATTGCCCTACCTGCAGGAGTTGCTCGCCAAGACGCGTGCCGATGCCTCATACGAGTACGCCGACGACGAGGTCGCTCGCGTGTATCTGCCGATTCGCATTGGTGACTATGCCGGGCGCTTCGTGCTGGGAGCGGAGCTGCCGATGGACGAGCTGCTGGCGGATGCGCGGGTGATTCGCAACGGGGTGATCTGGATCGCCCTGCTGGTGGCGCTGGCAGTCATCGTCCTGACCGTCTGGCTGTTGCGGCGCACGGTCGGAACGCCCTTGCTGGAAGCGGTTGCCAGCGTGGAGCAGATGTCGGCGGGACGGTTCGACGGACGCATTGCGGCAGCCGGTGATGACGAGATCGGTCGATTGAACCGCGCTTTGGTGCGCATGCGCGATGCGCTGAAACACTTCATGCAAGAGCAGATCGAACTCAGCAAGGGGCACGATGCCGGTGAGTTGTCCCGACGCATGCAGGTCAGCGCCTACCCCGGCGGTTTTGGCGAGATGGCGGCGGGCTTGAATCAGCTTGCCGAGCAGCACATTGCCACCAGTGCGCAGATTGTCGATGTCGTGCAGGCCTACGCACGCGGCGACCTGTCGGTGCGCATGCCGGTTCTCGCCGGTGAAAAGCGACGCATCACCGAGGCGGTGGAAGGCATCCGCGAACGACTGGGCGCGGTGCATGACGAGATTCTCAAGCTCTCGCAGGGCGCTGCGGCGGGGCAGTTCGATCTGCGTGGTGATGAATCGCGCTTCGAGTACGCATTCCGCGACATGATCGTCGCCCTGAACGCGTTGATGGGCACGGCCGATGAAGGACTGCGGGCGACCTGCGACATCCTCGGTGCGGTGGCGCAGGGTGACCTGACCCGCACCCTGGACAGCCGGATGCACGGGCGATTCCAGGAGTTGCAGGGATCAACCAATGCGTCGATCAGCCAGGTGCGCGGCATCGTCGTCGACATTCTGGAGACGGTGTCCTCGATCACCACGGCAGCGGGTGAAATTGCCGGTGGTAACGCGGACCTGTCCTCGCGCACCGAGCAACAGGCCGCGTCGCTGGAAGAAACCGCGGCCAGCATGGAAGAGCTGACTTCGACCGTGCGCCAGAACGCCGAGAATGCGCGATCCGCCAACCAGTTGGCGATCGGTGCCGCCGATGTCGCCGAGCGTGGCGGGCACGTGGTCGGTCAGGTGGTGGAAACGATGGACGACATCCATCAACAGTCGCGACGGATCGGCGACATCATCGGCGTGATTGACGGCATCGCCTTCCAGACCAATATCCTCGCCCTTAACGCGGCGGTCGAGGCGGCACGGGCCGGTGAGCAAGGGCGTGGGTTTGCCGTCGTCGCCTCCGAGGTGCGTTCGCTGGCGCAGCGGTCAGCCAACGCCGCCCGCGAGATCAAGCAATTGATCTCCGAGACCGTCGAGAAAGTCGAAAGTGGCTCGCAACTGGTGGGCACCGCAGGCCAGACTATGGCCGATATCGTGACCGCCGTGAAACGCGTCACCGACATCATGGGCGAGATCTCCGCCGCGTCCATCGAGCAGACCACCGGCATCGAGCAGGTCAGTCTGACCGTGACGCAACTGGACGAAATGACCCAGCAAAACGCCGCCCTGGTGGAAGAAGCAACCGCCGCAGCGCGTGGACTGGAAGAACAGGCGCAGCGGTTGGCCGAGAACGTCGCACGCTTCCGCATCTAGGAGAACGTTGACGCGGCACCGACGATCTCGGTGTCGCGTCGGGCGACGCACTGCCGCCGCGACCAATGGAACCGGCGGCCTGAATCCATCAGGCTGCGTAGTGACCTTGGTGTCTTGAAAGTAGGCTCGAACAGCTGTCTGCGGCTCCCGATTTTCATGTGGATAAGCCGGGCGACGCGGAGCTGGCCGCGCCCGCCTGACGAATCAATCGGGTTTCCAACAGGTTGTGTGGCGAGTCAGCGCGTGGCGCTTGGACCTGCCGCACTGGACGGATGCGCTCCATCGCTTGCCCTGACCAGTGGCCGGATCTGCCCCACGGCGCGCGCACGCCGCAGCAGGAAGATCGTCGCCAAGCTGGCGCAGACGATGACAAGCACCGAGTTTTCGGGGCCGAACATGCCACCGGTCAGCCAGTCGGGTCCGTTCAGCGCTGTCTGCAAAGGCGCCATCGCTCGCCAGTCCTCTATCCCTGACAGGGGTACGCCGCTGAGCAGGATGGTGAAATTCCAGGCGGCATGATTGGCCGCGGCCGCCCACAGACTGCGGGTAAGCACAAACACACTGGCCCAGAGCAGGCCAATGACGGTGACGGCAAGCAGCATCGTCACCGCGACCACGATGCCAGCGCCTTCGACGTTCTCGAGATGGACCGCGGCGAAGACCGGCGCCTGCACGATCAGGGCGATCCAGGTACCCCAACGGCGTTCGACGATGCGGAACAGCAGGCAGCGGTAGATCAGTTCCTCCAGCGTCGCTGCCACGGCGATGACGGCCGCGACGCCGGAAAGGCTCCAGGCAAGCTCACGCGTTCCCACCAGCGCGTAAGCGCCCAGCGCGAACAGCAGCGCAATCGGAACCGCGACCAACAGCGCGCCGCCCAGCCCGCCAAGCAGGATCGGCAACAGCCGCGGGCTGAGTTCCGCTGCCGCACGCCGTTCGTACAGACGCACAAAGCCCCAATACGCCAGCAACGCAGAGGCCAACAGGCCGACGCGGCGAACCGCGCTGACTGCATCGGCATCCAAACCAAAGGCGGACTGGATCAGCGGCAGCACACCCTGTCGGAACGCGAACATCGCGCCGAGCACCGCAGCGCCGCCCAGTAGAAGGCTGCCGACGGTCATACCGAGACGCCGCAGGCACTCAAGCATCCACCCTCGCGGCGAATCCGGCGGCGGCGCGAATGCCTTCGTGCCTTGCGCCTGCGCCGGGTTAATTGAAGTGGACGCGTTGCCGTGTTGAATCGAAGCAAGCCCGGTGTTCTGCATACGAAGAGTGCCTCCTGTGTGAGATGCGGCTAGCGTGACCTGGCCATGATCAGCCGCAGTAAATGCCCGTTCGGACGCACGCAGCGAGGATCCCCGAACAACCCCTGGCAATTCGCTTCCGATTGAGCACAAACCGCCCACTTGGCGCGACGGCTTGCTGACGGGATACCAAGCGCAACCGCAGGTAAGGAGACACGCAGCGCTGCTTCGGTTGCACAGCAACCCGGACAGGCGTCGCAGGTCTGCGTTTCTGGCCGGGCCGATGGGCGTGGAGTTGGCGGAGGGCGCGGACGGTTGGCGCGCGACGAGAGGGGCTACACGCGCATCACGCGCGCACCGCAGCGTTAGCCCCGCCTGCACGGAGCCCGCGCGTCACGTCCGCGCAATAGACCCAATTTGCCGGAACCATCGCGCGTCGCGTCTGCGGCACCTGTCACGCAAACGCTGGTTCGAAGGCGAGAACGAAACCGTGTTCCTGCCCGACAGCGCAGGCGGGGCTATTTTTCGATTTCCGTCGCAACATCCCGACCCGCCTCCGCCGAGTGGGGCTTGCCCATCGGAGACTGACGTCGCGATCCGATCAGGGCGACTCGAAGCCGTCGCCGAACAGGATGACGCGCTCGTACTCGACCGGCCCGACGTCGCAGACCGCGATGATGCCCGGACTGGTGGCGTCGATCGGGCGCGTCACGCCGCGTGCGTCGCGGGTCGCACAGGTGCTCCAGTCGGGCAGCGAAGGCGGCGCCGGATTGCCGAAATCGATGACACGACTGCCGGCGCGAACCTGCAGCCAGCCGCCGAAGCGATCAGTTGGCTGGTCGAAGCCATCGAGATTGAGCGGCAGCGCGGTGCTGCGGATGCCGCAGCCCGGCACGGCGTGATCACTCAGATTGAAGCTGTTTTCGACAGTAACGTTCGTGCCCACCGAACAGGCGGCATTGGCGCCTTGCGACGAGCGCGCGAACAAGGTGTTGGACAGGCGCAGCAGACTGGGCGTGGCCTGGCCGGGCAGCGCTTCGACCCGCAACTCGGCACCCTCGGCGCGGCCATCGCGAGTCTCGGAGAAACCCGAATTGCGCAGTGTCACGCTGGAGAGATTGCTTCGCACCACCGCATCGCTGAAGGCTTCGACCTCGTTGAAGCTGGTGTTGCGCAGCTCCAGCGTGCGCGTGCGGTCGTCGGACTCAACCGTGATCAGTCCGCGCGCCGCGCCGCCCTGGAAGAACAGACTGTCCTCGATGAACACCGTGCCCTCGGCATAGAGGGCACCGCCGCGCGCATCGGCGCCGGCGTTCTGGCCGAACGCATAGCTCTCGGCGAAGTTGACCCGGTCGATCTGCAGACGCGCGCCGCCGCCGACGTAGATCGAGCCGCCCAGGGCCACCGGCTGTGAAGCCGTCGCACCGCCGTTTGCCTGGTTCAGCTCGAACAGCGCGCCGTCGATCAGAAGCCGACGCGCGCTGTCGGCGATCAGTGCCACCGCGCCACCGGCGACGTTGAATTCCTGGCCGGCCGCGGCCTGCGCGAAGCCGTTGAACTCGAAGACCGAGTCGTTGATGTTCACATCGCGGTCGAACACCAGCAAGGCGCCGCCCTGGGCGCTGCGGAACAAGTCGTTACGCAGACCCAGGCACGCGGCCATCGCGACCTGGTTCAGCACGAGAGACGCGTTGCCGCTGGGTGGCTCGGCCAGCAGACAGCCGCCACCGCCAACGCGGCGACCGTCCGCGATGACCAGATTGTTCAGCGTCAGCAGGGTGTTGGTCGCGCCTACGCGCAGCAACGGATTGTTTGCCATGGCCCGCAGCAGCACGCGCGGCCCGCTGACGCTACCGATCGACACGCCGGCCTTGGTGATCGCAGGAAGCTCCGAGGTCACGCTGATCTCGCTGCCGGCCGGCAGTGAGAACACGATGGAGTGGATGGTGCCGCTGGTGGCATTGACCGCATCGATGGCACTGCGCAGGCTGCCGGCACCGCTGTCGGCGGTGGTGGTGACGGTAAAAGTGTCGGCAAGCGCAGGCAGCGAGGCAGCGGACAGGGACAGGCCGATGAAGCAGGCCAGCGCGGAGGCACGGGGCATCGACGACATGCGCGTGGGTTCCTTTCGAGGGATGCGGAACCAAAGGGTACGGAGCGGACGGGCGGGAACCGACAGCCGCGAGCGGGGATGCACGGGTGCCAATTGGTCTTGCGACTCGAGGACTGGAACGCGCGACGAACCCTCCCCGGCGCGCGGCTCTTACGCGGCGTCGACAAATGAAGAGAGCGCACGAATCGCCGCCATCCACTGAGGGGCGGGCACAGCGCTATGCGGGATGTCGATGTGCGCCGCGGCATGTCCGCGCGCATACCGCGCCGTGGCCGTTTGGGTGGATCGGCCAGGAGCCTGTCGGACTTGAAGAATCGAAGCGAAAATTCGGCTGGGCGAGGACAGTTTTTGCCGGTTTCGCAGGGCAATCGTTGAACGATTGCCCAAGAAAGCGGCGAAAAATGGACCGTCCAGCCGGTTTTGCAGCCGGTTCCTGTTCAAGTCCGACAGACTCCTAGAACTCGCTTTCGATGCTGGTCTCGACACCGGGCTTCGATGGCGGCAGGGAGGTCGCCGCAGCGACCATGTCGCGCGCTTCGGGCAGGCGCTGGTAGGCGATGCGGCCGGTGCCGCCGTTGCAGCTGCCAATGATGCGGCCGGCGATGGCGTCCTCGGCACTGACCACATGCAGGGTGTAGTGGCGCACACCGTTGGACTCGATCTTGTGCGCGATCTCTTCGCGCAGTTCCTCGCAGTCCTTGCGCGCTGAAAGCGCGGTCGGCTCGGCGGCGTCAGCGATGTGCGCACACAGCAGCAGGCTTGTCACGGCGATGCAGATCGAATGCTTCATGGCGGTGCCTCTTGGTGGGGTGCGACGCGGCTTGCGTCGGGGTGTAGCGTCGATGTACCGGCGGGCAATGCGGGTTGCGGTTTGTGGCGAAGTTCGGGCAGCTACGGCGCGGAGGCGGGCAACATTGGGGGTGCGGCACATCGCGGGCTCGGGGCATGCACCAGATTCGACAGGCCTGGCGTGCAGCCCAGAGGCCGTTGAGCTGCCTGAGTCCCGCGTCCGTGGATCCCATCGCCCGTGCTCCTTCACCGCGCAAGGCGGCCACGGGCTCCCGATTCAATCGAGCGCGCCACACCTTCGTGGGTGATGTGGCGGTGAGCGCGGCAAATGGGTGCGACATTGCGGCCCAGGGGGAGAGTTTCCGTCCACGACTAATTGTCGCCGTTGCAGCCCCTCTGCGTGTCCCGCGTTATCAGGAGTGTCGACGGTAGCGGAATCGTCCCGTAGCGGATGCACTCGCTTCATCGGATGTCTGGTCCAGAAATCAACCCGAGCACGCAGCACCCAACTCGCTGCCTGCAGCCACCCGAGTGAAGCAACCTTCAGAGAGCTCCCATGAGAAGCCTCGTTCCGCCAATCATGATTTCCTGAGCATTCGCGCTGTCCTTGCCTCGTTTAGCGACCGACGCAGCGGCGCGGTCCTGCTCCCCTACCTGTCCGCCCGTGGTCGGGACAGCACCCTTGGCGGAGGTGGAAGGGGTGGCCTCGGCGGTTGGGGCGGGCAACGTGTGTTCGCGAGTGAACGCATCGTAGAAATCCGGTGAATTGGAAAGGGATACCAAGCACGCGCGGAGCTATCCACCGTTATGACTCCCGTGCAACGCCGTGCGGCGGATCCTGGCGCTTAGCGATACATGTCGCGTTCGTCGCGCGGATTGGCGAGCGCCATGGGGTAGCGCAGCCCGGTATCGCGCAAGAGGTGGCGCGGGGCAAACACCACGATCTGTTCGGCCGCACCTGTCCGCCAGATCATCGCGGTGGCTTTGGCGGCTCGGGCGGCATCGGCACGCTCCCAACTGGGCACCCGGTCCCCGGCGGTGGCGCGCGCCGACCAGTCGAGCGGTAGGGCGGGCTCCGCGCGCAGGTCGACCACGCGGGTCGCGTGCGCCTGGTATGCCGCGAGCAGGCGCGGCGGATCGCCGGGCGCGGTGGTGAGATGGGCAAGAAGCTCGGCGCCTTGCGCGCTGGTGGCGGCGTAGAAAGCGGGCTGGAAATCGTGGTGGAAGAGCCCGGCCTCAGTCTGCGGCGTGGTCAGCGGGTCCTCTCCAGGCAGCAGCGCGCACCAGTAGAGGCCGGTGTATTCGATCATCGCCGGATCGGGCAAAGGACGTGGGCTCCGGGGGGCGGTCATGGCAATCGTTGAACAGGGCGACGAGACAAGCCTGCCGGGCTGCCGCGCGGCTGTCCAGCGCCGAGACGAGACCGCCCGCCGCGTCCGCGTAAGCGGCACAATTGGGCGGCACGGCAAGCATCCCGTCTGCCGGCACTTGGTGCGCAAACGCTGGTTCGAAGGCGAGAACGAAACCGTGTTCCTGCCCGACACCGCGGGTCGCAACGATGGCGTGGTCGGGCTGCGGATGAGCCCGATCACTTACCGCAGCGCCACCGTACAGCGAACCGGACACAAACCGCTTCAGCGGGTCCATTCCCCCAAGGTGGCCAGTCCGTTGTCGCGTGCGCGCGCATGCACGGTCTGCTGTGCCGTGGCGTAGTTGCCGTGCATGTCCTGCGCCCACAGTTTCAGGGCTGCTTGCTGCATGGCGCGTCCGTAGGAGAAGGACAGCGGCCAGGGTGCGTGGCCGAGTTGGTTCATGGCATTGAGGTGGGCGGTCGCGGCTTCGTCGGACTGGCCGCCTGAGAGGAACACGATGCCCGGCAGATTGGCGGGCACGGAGGCTTTCAGACAACGCAATGTCGCGACGGCGACTTCTTCTTCGCTGGCCTGCTCTGAGCAGTCCTTGCCGGGCAGCACCATGCTGGCCTTCAGGATGACGCCTTCGATCAACACATCCTGCTGATACAGCGCGCCGAACAGCGAGCGCAGGGTGGCTTCCGTCACGTCATAGCAGACCTCGATATCGTGGTCGCCATCCATCAGCACCTCCGGCTCGACGATGGGAACCAGACCTTGCTCCTGACACAGCGCCGCGTAGCGCGCCAAGGCGTGCGTGTTGGCATCGATGCAGGTGCCCGAGGGCATGTCCTCGCCAATCGTGATGACGGCACGCCATTTGGCGAATTTCGCGCCGAGTCGGGCGTATTCCTTCAGTCGCTCGCGCAGCCCGTCGAGGCCTTCGGTCACGAGTTCGCCGGGAAAGCCCGCAAGGCTGGCAGTTCCCTTGTCGACCTTGATGCCCGGCAGAATGCCGGCATCGCGCATGACCTGAGCGAAGGCGACACCGGCCTTGGTGGACTGACGCAGGGTTTCATCGAACAGGATGGCACCGGAAATGTGGTCACCAAGCTTCGGTGTGGTCAGCAGCATTTCGCGATAGGCGCGTCGATGTTCCTCGGTGTTTTCGATGCCGACGGCTTCGAAACGCCGCTTTATCGTGTTGGTGGATTCATCGATCGCGATGATGCCTTTGCCCTCGGCGACCAGTGCCTGGGCGATGTCTTCCAGTTGCTCGATGCTCATGTGTTGCTCCAAAACGCGATGGGTCGCAGTGACCGCATGCAAGAGGCGGGCGAGTATAGCGGCCTGAAGATGGCAGCCTGAATGCAGCGCAGCACGGCTTGTCCTTTGGTACGACAGCCGCTGGTGACCCGGACCAGTACGCTGCTGGTGTGGACCGTGATCGCCTTGATGCCACGGCCACCACCCTGGGGAGGGATCAACATGCGACACATCATTCTGCGCGGTAGCGCGTCGGTGCTGCTGATGCTGGCCGCGGTCGGCTCGGCGTCTGCGGTCTGTCGTGACAACGTGGTTCTGGTGCACGGCAACACCGGCAAGCCATCGGATTTCGCCAACACCGTCACCGAACTGAAACGACGTGGCTACGTCGATGCAGAGATCTTTGCGCCGAGCTGGGGCAGCAAGCTTTGCGCCGCCTGCAATGACCACAACGGCAGCGAGGAGACACCCGTCGAGGACGCCATGATCGACGCCATCGCCGCGTCCTGCACCGGCAAGGTCGATGTCATCACCCACTCGATGGGCGGCACGCTGGCGGCACGGGTGATCATCAAGAACAGCCTGCGTCCCTACGTTCAGAGCTTTGTCGGCATCGCTGGGGCGTTCCGCGGTCTGTGGTCCTGCGGGACCTATCCCTGGAATGTATGGAGCACGACCTGCGGAAGCTGGGGGCTGTCGGTGAACAACCCCTTTCTCAACAGCATCTACGGCGTGCGCTTCGCTGATCGCATGCACTCGATCAAGTCCAACATCGATCAGATCGTCTGCAGCACCGGTGTATGCACCGTGGGCGGCGTGCATTCGTCATCGATCTGGAACCAGACCAGCACGACCACCTATGCGCTGGGACACTTCGGTCTGTTGTCGGATACCGCGGTCAAACAGGTCGACTTGATCCAGTAGCGATCCAGCAGAGGTTCCGCGGCGCGTCGATGCCGATTGCGCATCGACGCGCGTGTTCTGCGCGATTAGTCATCCAGACATTGGATGTGAGTGGGCTCGGTGATGCGGGTCAACTGGTAGGTGGCGTTGCCCAGTTTGGACTGGAAACTGAATTCCCCGTGATGGCAGTCGCTGAAGCGAATGGTCAGCGTGCCCCATTCCAGGTCGCTTTCCACCTGTTCCGGCGCAAACGCGTTGCCGAACTGGGCTCCTGAGGTGATCTGCATCGGTACCGTCACGGACGAGTCGCCCCACTGGAAGGGGATCGCGCCGTTCAGCCAGATTTGCTTGCCCTCGCTGTAGTCGTACCAGTTCACGATGGCCAAGGGTTGCGCGCTACCGCCCGAGGCGCGCGAGATCTCCAGCGCGAAGCCGCGCCCGCTTTTGGCGGGGTCGAACCATGCACCCGTGTGAACGTCCAGAATGGGGAAGCCGTCGACACGCACGGCACGGCGAACGACCGGAAACAGTACAGGTTGGTCACTGCCAGAAAAAACCGGCGTGTTGTTCAGCGTTGCCAGCGTGTTCATGCCATACACGACCTGGCCGAAGGCCGTGAAGTTGGCATCCAGATTGCTGCTGTTGTTGCCGGTGTTGATGTAGAACGCCGAGGCCGCGCTATTGACATTCGTCTGGCCAGTAATCGTCGAACTTAGCGCCATCGCAATCCTGCCGTAGGTATTGCTGAGTCCGTTGCCGCGCTCGCTGGCGATGGCGCCTTTGGATGGGATCGCCGTGCCATTGGATTTCAGGCTGCCGCTCTGGACGACGAAGTTCTTGACCACGCGCTGTACGATCATGTCGTTGAAGCTGCCATCGTCGACATAGGCCAGAAAGTTGGCGGTGGTGCGCGGCGCGCGCTCGTTGTCGAGTTCCAGGATGATCGGTCCTTGGGTGGTGTCGAGCAGCACCTTGGGCTGGGCTTGCTGCGCGTTGGACAGCGTCGGCAGGACGAACATCAAGCTCGCGACAACGTGAATCAGTTTCATGGGTGGATCAGCCCGAGGTCTGGCCCGAGTGGGGCGGGGTGGCGAGCATACGAAGTTGGCTGATGCTCTGCACGATCTGGCGACTGCATCGGGTTGTCGAGCAGTGGCCGGGCGGACTTACGGCACAGGCCGAAAGTCATGCTTCACCCCACACTGCCGTCCAATCACGGATCATTCGTGAGCAGGAATGTCGAATGGCGACGGATTGGCGCTTGCGCTACGTTCGCTTCGAACGTAAATACTCTGGACAAGGAATCGCGCCATGGTGGCGAGCAATCGAGTGGGTAGTTGGGCCTTGGCAAGCATGCTGGTGATCGGACTGGGGGCGTGCAGCAGTCAGTCTGGGCCTACGCCCGCGTCGGCTGGGCCGGTCAAGGTGGTCAGCACGCGCATCGAATTGCGCCCCTGGGTGGACACTATCGAGGCACTCGGGACGGCCCAGGCGCGCGAGTCGGTGACCTTGAGCGCGAAGGTCACCGAGGTCGTCGAACGGGTCAACTTCAATGATGGCGATGTGGTGACCGAAGGCGATCTGCTGGTCGATCTGTCGGGACGTGCGGAAATCGCCGGACTGGAAGAGGCCCAGGCCACCTACAAGGAAGCGCAGCAGCAGTATCAGCGGCTGGAAGGGCTGGTCAGCAATGGCACCGTTCCGCGCAGTCAACTGGATAGCCAGATTGCGACGCGCGACGCTGCGCGTGCGCGGGTGGCCGCGATTCGCGCTCGCCTGGCGGATCGGGTGATCACCGCGCCATTCTCGGGTGTTCTCGGCTTCCGTCAGGTCAGCCCCGGCACCCTGCTCACGCCGGGTACGCCGATCGCGACGCTGGACGCCGTCGATGTGGTCAAGCTGGATTTTTCCATTCCCGAAACCTTCATCGCCTCGGTCGCTGTCGGACAGGTAGTGCGAGCGCGCAGTGCGGCGTTCGATGGACGTGAGTTCGAAGGCAAGGTTGCCGCGATTGGCTCGCGTATCGATCCGGTCACGCGGGCGGCGACGGTGCGTGCGGAGATTCCCAACGCCGATCTGGCACTGCGCCCCGGCATGTTGTTGACCGTGCGCGTCGAACGACCGGCACGTCAGGTTCTTGCGCTGCCAGAGTTGGCAGTGATGCAGATTGGCTCCCGGTCATCGGTGTTCCGCGTTGGCAGTGAGGACAAGGTTGAAGACGTGGCCGTCACCACGGGCGCACGTCAGGGCGGCTGGGTGGAGATCGTCTCCGGTCTGCAGGCGGGCGATCGGATCGTGGTGGAAGGTATCGTCAAGCTGCGCGCGGGCGCGCCGGTCGTCGAGGCCGAAACACCAGCTTCCCAGGGCTGAGGGAGATCCCGCCATGCGACTGTCGGAAATTTCCATCAAGCGACCGGTCTTCGCGACGGTGATGAGCCTGTTGCTGATCGTGATCGGCATGATGGCGTACTCGCAGCTCACCTTGCGCGAGCTGCCGAATATCGACCCACCCGTGGTCTCAGTGAGTGTCACCTATCCGGGTGCATCGGCCGCGGTGGTGGAAACCCGCGTGACGCAGATCATCGAGGACGCGGTCAGTGGCATCGAGGGCGTGCAGACGCTGGATTCGCGCTCGCGCAATGGCCGTTCCGACGTCACCATCGAGTTCACCCTCAGTCGGGACATCGAAAGTGCTGCCAACGATGTGCGCGATGGAGTGAGCCGGATCTTCGACAGGCTACCGGACGAGGCTGACGCACCGCAGGTGGAAAAGGTCGAGAGTGATGCCGAAGTCATCATGTGGCTCAACCTCAACTCCGAGCGGCTCGACACCCTGGAGTTGTCCGACTACGCCGAGCGTTACGTGGTCGACCGTCTGGCCAGCATTGATGGCGTGGCGCAGGTTCGCATCGGTGGGCAGCAGCGCTACGCGATGCGGGTCTGGCTGGATCGCAATGCGTTGGCGGCGCGTGGTTTGACGGTGGGCGATATCGAACAGGCGCTGGCGCGGGAAAACGTCGAACTGCCTGCGGGACGACTGGAATCGACCACGCGCGACTTCACCTTGCGCGTCGAGCGCGGCTATCGCGAAGCGAAGGATTTTGCCGAGCTGGCGGTTGGCAAGGGCGAGGATGGCCACATCATCCGGCTTGGCGAGATCGCCCGGGTAGAGCGCGATACCGCCGACCGCCGCGCCTACTTCCGCAGCAATGGCGATCCGAATATCGGCCTTGGTGTGATCAAGACCTCCACCGCCAATGCCCTGGATGTGGCGCGAGCGGTCAAGGCCGAAGTCGACAACATCCAGCGAAGCCTGCCGCAAGGCACCCGGATCGTGGTGGCCTTCGACACCACGACCTTCATCGACGAATCGGTCAAGCGTGTGTTCCAGACGCTGTTCGAAGCGGTTG
This sequence comes from Lysobacteraceae bacterium, assembly GCA_041395245.1. Lineage (GTDB taxonomy): Bacteria > Pseudomonadota > Gammaproteobacteria > Xanthomonadales > Xanthomonadaceae > Aquimonas. Next base: position 161,382 of record JAWLAY010000004.1, on the reverse strand, counting down.
GTCTGGTGCTGATCGTGATTTATCTGTTCCTGGGCAGTGTGCGTGCGGCGTTGATTCCCGCCGTGACCGTGCCGGTCTGCCTGGTGGCCTCGTTCATCGGTCTGTGGGCCTTCGGTTTCTCGATCAACCTGCTGACCTTGCTGGCCCTGGTGCTGTGCATCGGCCTGGTCGTCGACGATGCCATCGTGGTGCTGGAAAACGTGCAACGACGTGCCGACCTGGGCGAGCCGACACTGCTGGCCGCATCGCGCGGCACCCGTCAGGTCGCCTTCGCGGTGATCGCGACCACGGCGGTGCTGATCGCGGTATTCCTGCCGGTGGGCTTCATGGAGGGCGACACCGGACGGATGTTCCGCGAATTGAGCGTGGCACTGGCGGCGGCGGTGGCGATTTCCGCCTTTGTCGCCCTGACCCTGACACCGATGATGTGTTCGCTGCTGGTGCGCCCGCATACCGCACCAACCGGCTTGAATGCGATCACGCAAGGCTGGATCAACAAGGTTTCCGAGGCCTACGGTCGCGCGATGGAAGGTGCGGTGGAGCGACCTTTGCTCGCGGGGGCGGTGATGATTGGCGCCCTGATGGTCACCGCGGCCTTGTTGAAGGTGGTACCGAAGGAACTGGCTCCGGCGGAGGATCGCGGGGCCTTCTTCGTCTCGGTGGTCGGGCCAGAAGGGGCGGGCTTCGACTACACCGTGCAACAGATGGCCAAGGTCGAGGAAAAGCTGTTCGCCCAACTGGGTGAGGGCAAGCCGGTCATGCGCGCCAACACGCGTGTTCCCGGTGGTTTCGGTGCCAGTGAAGAGATGCACACCGGGCAGGCCATCGTGATTCTGCAGGACTGGTCGCAGCGAACGGTGTCGACCGCCGAAGTGGTCGAGCGTGTGCGCCAGGATCTGGGCGAGATTCCCGGTGTACGGGCACTGGCTCAAGTGAGAACCGGTCTGGTCCGTTCGCGCGGCCAGCCCTTCAATATCGTCCTGGGTGGGCCGGAGTACCCCGAGCTGGCGCAGTGGCGTGATCGTTTGCTGGCGCGAATCGCCGAAAATCCGGGTTTGTTCGCGGTGGATTCCGACTACAAGGAAACCCGTCCGCAGTTGCGCATCGACATCGACCGTACACGCGCGGCCGATCTGGGTGTGTCGGTCAGCGAGATCGGTCGCACCTTGGAAACCATGATGGGTTCGCGTCGGGTCACGACCTATGTCGAGAACGGTGAAGAATACGACGTGATCCTGCAGGCACAGGATGGCGAACGCTCCTCGCCGAGTGATCTGAACGGCCTGTACGTGCGCTCGCAGCGCTCCGGCGAACTGATCCCGCTGGCCAATCTGGTGACCCTGCGCGAGTTGGCCGAACCGGGCAGCTTCAATCGCTTCAATCGTCTGCGCGCCATCACCATCAGTGGTGCGGTGGCACCGGGATACACGCTGGGTCAGGCCATCGAGTGGATACAGGGCGTGGTCAAGGAGGAACTGCCCGACTACGCCCAGCTCGATTTCAAGGGTGAATCGCGCGAATTTGCCCGTTCCGGCAACGCCGCGCTGTTCACCTTCGCGATGGCGCTGCTGATCGTGTTTCTGGTGTTGGCAGCCCAATTCGAGAGCTTCGCCCATCCGCTGGTGATCATGCTGACCGTGCCGCTGGCGGTGGCGGGCGCCTTGATCGGCCTGTATCTGGTGGGCAGTTCGATCAATCTGTTCAGTCAGATCGGCATCGTGATGCTGGTCGGTCTCGCCGCCAAGAACGGCATCCTGATCGTCGAGTTTGCCAATCAGTTGCGCGATGAAGGCCGCAGCGTGCATCAGGCCATCGTCGAGTCCTGCAAGGTGCGCCTGCGCCCGATTCTGATGACGGCGATCTCCACCATCATGGGTGCGGTGCCGTTGGTGATCTCGGGCGGTCCGGGATCGGCCAGCCGCTACACCATCGGTATCGTGATCGTGTTCGGCGTGGCATTCTCGACGGTGTTGTCGCTGTTCGTGGTGCCGGCCTTCTACGCCTGGATCGCGCCATGGACACGTTCGCCGGAAGCCCTGGGTCGTGAGTTGGATCGACTCGAAGCCAGTACGCCGGCATCCCATGAAGAATTGACTGGAAGCGCATCGCCATGACCAAGGACAAATCGCCGCCGACATGGCCCGGTAAACCGCGCCCTGGACGCACTGCGGCGCCGCGCGGCGAGTCCGGGCCGCGTCGACCACGCGATGACTGGCGGCCACGCGAGAGTTCTCCCAGCGGCGCCAGTCCGTATCGGCTGCCGCAGCCGTTTGCGAAGCCCGCTAGCGAGAACGAACGCTCGCCCAAGCCAGGGTCGTCGCGGCGCGCGCCGGAGTCCCATGCCGAACGAGCGCCGCGCGGGGAAACTCGTCGTGGCGAAGGGCATTCGGCCCGTGGTGAGGCGCCCAGCGGTCGTCATTTTGATTCAGCCCCGCGGCAGGATCGGCGTGAGGATCGGCCGCACCGGCGCGACGCTGCGCCCGACCCGCAACGCCGGACTCGTGCGCCGGATTCACGCGATGTTGGTCGTGCAGGTGCGACGACCCACTCGCCCTACGGACAGCGTCCTCGCCCCGACCGGACCGCCTCTGCGCCGTGGCAAGGTCGGTCGACTTCTGCCGAGGTCGCGCAAGACCCAGGCGATGCGCATCCCACCGAATCACTGCCAATGGCGTCCGACGTCACTTGGACGCCGCGTCAGGAACAGAAGATCTACGGTCTGAACGCAGTGCTTGCCGCGTTTGCGGCGCGCCCACAGAGTCTGCGCAAGGTTTATCTGTTGGAGTCTCGCCTTGGCGACCTCCGCGAGCTGCTGGCGCACTGCGTGCGTGAGCGCCTTGGATACCGCGTGGTGCCTGCGGACGATATGGATCGTCTGTGTGCCAGTCAGCACCATGAAGGGGTTTGCGTGCTGATGACGCCGCCCGAACTGCCCACCCTGCAGGAACTTCTGGCCGCGCACCTGGACGAACCGGCGCAACGCTTGATCTGGCTGGATGGCGTGGGCAATCCGCACAACCTTGGCGCGGTACTGCGCAGCGCCGCACATTTTGGTGCCACCGCCGTGCTATTGCCGGACGACAGCACGCTGGGGCTGTCAGGTGCCGCCGTACGGGTTGCCGAAGGCGGCGCGGAAGTCGTGCCACTACTGCGTGTGGCGAATACGGACGAGGCGGTGGCGATGCTGCGGGAAGCGGGCTTCGTGCTCTGCGCGACCCTGCCGCGTGATGCGCTCGACCTGTATGCCGAAGCACTGCCCGACCGTGCCGTGTTCGTGTTCGGCGCCGAGGCGTCGGGCATGCGCAAGGACACCCTCCATTACTGCGAACGTCGGCTGCGGATTCCGGGCTCGGGCAAGGTCGAAAGCCTCAACATCGCCAACGCTGTCGGCGTAGTGCTGGCCGAGCACTGGCGGCAGACCGCGGGCTGAACGGCGCCGGGCGCAAACGGGACGGGCGTCAATCGCTACCTGGCGTTGCTGTCCCGGACGTACTCATCGTGCGCAAGACTTGACGTTGCACATCGATCTCGCGGCCGCCCTTCTGCAAGACATCGATCCATGTCGCGCTGATGAGTGCGCGCGTGCTTGGCGTGTCGGGCAGGGCGACGAATTGCGTCTGCAGCGCGTCGAGTTCCTGCCGCCATTGCGCTGCGCGCATGGCGTCCGTCGCATCCGTCGCAAGCTGGGCCCAGAGCTTGGCAGCGGTGTGCTGGACAGCGACGGAATCCGCGTCCTCAGCCAGTTGTTTCGCAAGGGTTAGACACGGTGCGCGGCGGTGCGGCGTGACGGCCTCGTGCGCGCAGACCGTTTGCAGTGTCTTGACGTCCGCCAGTGGTGAGGTGGCGAGGGCGCTCTGCAGGGTTTCCATAACCGAGTCATCGGCGCTCGTGCCCTCCGCAGTCGAATGAACCCGCACCCGCCACCAGGTGGCCAGGGTCGGTACCCAGCCGCGACTGAACTCGACTTGCTGTGCCGCCTGCGTCAATAGCGTGTCGATGCGAACCGTATCCGTATCAGGGTTCTGCAGTTCCGCCTGCAGTGCTACCAGCCAGGTCTGGGTGTTGTTTGGATCGTGTGCCATCACACGCTGCAGTGCCTTGTGGCGTTGCTCGTCGGACAGGTCGACCTGTGGGTCCAGAATCGCGTCGTAGAGCAGATGCGGGGCCGTGTCAGGTCGTTCCAACAAGGTGTGCCAAAGCATCGAGGCCTCGTCTGCCGCGGCACTCACTGCCGCATCCGGCGACGGGACACCACAGGTTTTGAGGTGCCACTGCAACAACTTGGCGCGCATCCAGATTGATTCGGCCTCAAAACCAGCGCTGACGGCAGGGTGCGTATGCGTTATTTGGAACTCGCCTTTCGACGACGATGCACAGTGCGAACTCGGGCGCGATTCGTGTCCCGACACGGCGGGCGCGGTGGTTGCGGTCAGGAAGACCAGCGTGAGCAGGATGGAAGGACGGTTCATGGGAGGCAGTCCGTTTGGAATGCGGGGGTCGACGGCACGCGGCGATGAACGTGACGCTACCCTAGGAGCCTGTCGGACTTGAAGAATCGAAGCGAAAATTCGGCTGGGCGAGGCCAGTTTTTGCCGGTGTCGCAGGGCAATAGTTGAACGATTGCCCAAGGACGCGGCGAAAAATGGACCGTCCAGACGGATTTGCAGCCGATTCCCTTTCAAGTCCGACAGGCTCCTAGGTTCGGATTTAGGGCGCTGACGGTGCGGCGGAAACCGCCCATCTGATTCGCGGCGAGACCCTGCAGCCGGTCGGTACACATGACGCACTTGGCTTGACGCCTGTGTGTCGAGGCGGATGTCTCGCATGCGAACCTGGTCGCCGTCTGACGCTAAACTGATGGCTTCCTCGCGCACGGCGACCATCATGTCCCGCACCATCGCTCTGGTTGAAGACGAGCCCGCGATCCGGGCGAACTATGTTGATGCCTTGCATCGTTATGGCTATCTGGTCAGCGCCTACGCGAGTCGGCCTGAGGCGCAGCGTGCGTTCGAGGTCCGCCTGCCGGATCTGGTCATCATCGACGTCGGGCTGGGTGACGAGCCGGAAGGCGGGTTCGAGTTGTGCCGCGAACTGCGGGCCCGGTCGGCGACCTTGCCGATCCTGTTTCTGTCGGCGCGCGACGAGGATTTCGATGTCATCTCCGGATTGCGCCTGGGCGCGGATGACTACCTGAGCAAGGATATTTCCATCGCCCAGTTGACGACCCGCGTGGCGGCCTTGTTCCGGCGCCTGGACGCGTTGCGACAGCCAACCCTCAAGGACACCGTGATTCGCCAGCGCGGCATGACGCTGGAGTTGGAGCGCATGCAGGTACGCTGGAATGAGCAGGTGGTGCCGCTGACGGTGACCGAGTTCTGGATGGTGCATTCGATGGCGCGGCATCCCGGCCATGTGCGTTCGCGCGACCAACTGATGCGCGACGCGCATGTGCTGGTGGACGATGCGACCGTCACGTCGCACATCAAACGTATCCGGCGCAAGTTTCTTGCCGTGGACGCCGCGTTCGACGAGATCGACACCGTGCACGGCGCGGGATACCGCTGGCGCGCGTGAAGTTCGGCACGCAATTGTTTTGGCTGGGCCTGTCGGCCCTCTCGCTGCCGTGGGCCGCGTGGGTGTTTGTGGGTGAGCTGGAACGTCTGCTGCGCGAGGGGCAGGAACAGAATCAGCAGGCCATTGTGGAGTCGCTGGCGGCGGCATTGTCGTTGACAGTGCCAGCACTGGATACGCCGCGCTCGGGCGTGTATGTCCAACCGGTCACGCAGACGCCGACGCTCGATGGATTTGCCAGCGATTGGGATTTGAACTCGCCTGCCCACGCGATCGATGCGGCAGGACGATTGAAACTGCGATTGCAGGCGCAGCAGCAACGCCTGTTTCTGTGGATTGACGTTGCCGATACAACGCCGGAGCGCAGTCAGGGCATCGCCACGGACGCGGCTTGGTCAGACCACGTGCAGTTGGACGTGCAATCGGCTGGCGTATGGCATGGGTTCGCCTTCGCCCGCGTCGCGACCGGGCCGCTGACCGTTCTTTCCAGCGACGGCCAGTCGGTGCAAGGGGCCATGCAGGAACGCGCGGACGGCTACGCGCTTGAACTGGCCTTGCCCGCGGCCTTGAGTCCGCAGGCGATCCGCTTGACCGCCGTCGATGTGGACGGCATGCAGCGTGTGCAGCTCGGCAGCGGTGTCGCGCAGCCCTTGATGCTGCCGATGCCAGCCTTGTCGCAGGCGCTGCAACGCCTGTTGCCGGATCAGCGCGTGGGGCGTGTGTTCGATTTGCAGCATCGGCTGTTGGCCGAGGCGGGAACCTTGCCGGACGACGTGGCGGTATCGCCCTGGCGGCGCTGGCTGAGCGAGACGTTGGGCGCGGACGCGCTGTCTGAAACAGTGCCGGTCGACGCCATGACCGGATCGCGCTGGCAGGCTTTGATGCAAGGACAGCGACAGCAAGTCTGGCGACTTGGCGAGTCAGGACAGTGGCTGCTGGAAACCTGGACGCCGATCCGTCGCAACGCGGGCAGTGTGGTGGCGGTGTTTGCGCTGCAATCGAGCAGCGATGCCCTGTTGCTGGCAGACCGTGCACGCTCGCGACTGCTGTGGATCACCTTGTCGGCGGCCTTGCTGGTGGCGGCGGTGCTGTTGGCGTACTCGTTTCACCTCAGCGCGCGCATTCGGCGACTACACCGACAGGCCGAACTCGCGCTGTTGCGTGAAGGGCGTGCCGAGTCGTTGTTCGTGGTGGATCGTCGTGGCGACGAACTGGGCGATTTGTCGCGCAGCTTTGCGCGGCTGCTGCAAGAGATCGATGCCTACACCCACTATCTGCGCACCCTTGCGGGCAGCCTGTCGCATGAACTGCATACACCGCTGGCCGTGGTGCGCTCTTCGCTGGACAACCTCGAAAGCCAGACCACGGACGAGCAGGCGCGCGTCTGGCTGCGACGCGCGCAGGAAGGGGTTTCGCGACTCGGCTCGTTGTTGCGCGCGATGAGTGAAGCCACCCGGATCGAGCGCGCGATGGCCGCCGCTGAAGCGGAAGACTTCGATCTGGTGCCGATGCTGCAGCAATGCGTCGCCGGCTGGCGCGGGCTGGATAGCGACGCGGCATTCAACTGGCCACTGCACCTGCCAGCTCGTTGCCCCCTGCACGGTGCGCCCGATCTGATCGTGCAGGCTTTGGAAAAGCTGGTGGATAACGCGCGCTCCTTCTGTCCGCCCGGCGGCCGCATCGACATTCAATTACACGCCGACGCCGACAGCGTCCGACTTGCCGTCTGCAATGACGGCCCTGCCTTGCCGGAGGGCAATCCGGCTCGCCTGTTCGATTCTCTGGTGAGTGTGCGCAATGCAGCCCGGCAGAGCGGGCGCGGCCCGCATCTCGGCCTCGGCCTGCATATCGTGAAACTGGTGTGCGAACTGCACCGCGGCCACGCCAGCGCGGAGAACCGTCCCGGCGGAGTGTGCTTCACCCTGCATCTGCGCGGCATGCCGCGACAGCGTTGAGCGGGCGTCGCACCGCTTCGGTGTCAGGAAAATCCTGACCCGACAGTGCATTCGCGTTCGCTAAAGATTTCCTCGGGGGCACCGATAACTGGATCAGCAGCGGCCATCACGGGTTAACAAGCTCAAGGTCAAGGCTGCACTTCACGCCAGTTTCGACTGACGCTCAACACGACCCAAGAGGAGAGTCATCATGCAAGTCATCAATACCAATGTCGCTTCGCTGAATGCCCAGCGCAACCTGACGACCTCCGGCTCGTCGTTGGCAACCTCCCTGCAGCGCCTGTCATCGGGCCTGCGCATCAACAGTGCGAAGGACGACGCCGCGGGCTTGGCGATTGCCGACCGCATGACCTCGCAGATTCGCGGTTTGAATCAGGCCTCGCGCAATGCCAACGACGGCATCTCGCTGGCGCAGACGGCGGAAGGTGCACTGGATTCGGTGTCCAGCGCGCTGCAGCGTATGCGTGAACTGTCGGTGCAGGCCGCCAACGCCACCAACAGCGCTTCTGATCGTGCCGCGTTGCAGGACGAAGTCGAGCAGTTGGTGCAACAGATCAACACGGTGGCAACCCAGACCTCGTTCAACGGCGTCAAGTTGCTGGACGGCACCTTCACCTCGCAGACCTTCCAGGTCGGTGCGAACCAGGGTGAGACGATCGACATTGCCTCGATTGCCAGTGCGCGGGCTGATGCGCTCGGCGTGGGAACCAACTCATCCTATTCGACTAGCCTGACGGCGACGGTGATCACCGGTGCGATCACAGCGGGTGGCGTGACGGTGAATGGTTACGGCATTGGGCCGACCGTGTCGGATGGCGTGTCCAGCACGTTGGCGACCAGCAGTGCGATTGCCAAGGCAGCCGCGTTCAACTCGGTGTCGGGTCAGACGGGCGTGTCGGCGGTGGCAACGGCCACCACGGTGACCGCTGCTGCACCGACCACCACCACCGCGATCGCGAGTGACATCACGATCAACGGCGTTGGCATCGGTGCCGTGGACACGGGATCGGCCATTGAAAAGGGCGCCAATCTGTCGGCGGCGATCAATGCGGTCTCCAACCAGACCGGTGTGACCGCGACGTTCAGCACATCGACAGGTGCGGTCTCGTTGACTGCTCAGGACGGTCGCAACATCACGATCGGTGGCACGGTGACGGACACAGGTTTCACTGCCGCGACCACGTTTGGTGGCATCAAGCTGACCAGCACATCGTCTGCAGGCATCACCTTGGGTGGTGCTGATCTGGCGACGACGTCTCTGGCGGCGGGCTACACCGCTGCAACGGCCACCTTCGGCGCCGGTGTGTCGGCTATCGATGTGTCCACCGCGTCAGGGGCTGAACTGGCACTCAGCACGATTGATTCGGCGCTCGCCACGGTCAACTCCAGTCGAGCCAATCTCGGTGCGCTGCAGAACCGCTTCAGCAATGTGGTTTCGAACCTGGCGATCAACAGCGAGAACGTGACCGCCGCGCGTAGCCGGATTCAGGACGCTGACTTTGCGGCGGAAACCGCCAATCTGACCCGCGCCCAGATCCTGCAACAGGCGGGTACGGCGATGTTGGCCCAGGCCAACCAGGTCCCGCAGAACGTGTTGAGTCTGCTGCGCTAAGGTAAAACTCCGTAGGGTCCCAGGGGTGCGGCGGCCACCGCACCCCGAGGGATAAAGGGTGATCACCATGTCCACCGTTACACCCACAATGAGTTCCACCAGTGCAGTGGCTCCGGTACGCAGTACCGGGGCTTTGTCGCGTTCCGCGCCCGTGGAGGCAGCCAGCACGGCAGCCCAGGTGGCGACCACTAATCTGGCACAGTCCCCGGCAAGACCGACGCAAGCCACGGAGCGTCAGCCGGTCAATCGCGCCCAGCTTCAGAAAGAGCTGGACGAGACGCTAAAGGATTCACAGACTGCACTGCAGTTCCGAGTCGATGACGACGCGCAGCGTGTAGTGGTCAGCGTCGTGGATCGGGAATCCGGTGATGTCATCTATCAGATTCCGACCGAAGTGGCGCTGCGCATCGCCAAGCGGATTCGCGACGCGGGTCAGGGCATGATCAGCGAAAGCGCGTAGTAGGGTCGTTTGCCGTCTCAGGAGGTACCGCCATGGCAACCATCACGAGTGCAGGACTCGGCTCAGGTCTGGACGTCTCCAGTCTGGTCAGCCAACTGGTGGCCGCGGAGCGGGCCCCAGCGGAAAACCGTCTGAACCGAATTGCCTCGCTGGCCAGCGCCCAGCTCAGTTCGCTGGGAACGATCAGTGGCGTGTTGTCGTCCTTGCGCAGCTCGGCCCAGGGCTTTATCGGCAGCACTGGTGCCTTCGGCGCACGCACGACTTCGGTATCGGCAACCGGCTTTTTTTCGGCCAGTGCCTCGGCCACCGCTCAGGCCGGTGCGTATTCGGTTGAAGTCAAAGCGCTCGCCACCGCCAGTAAATTGGCCTCCGCGCCGCAGCTGGATGCCGAAACCCTGATCGGCGATGGCGACCTCACCTTGACCGTCGGCGCGGACAGTTTCACAGTCAACCTGACCACCACCACCGGGACACTGGAAGGCATTCGCGACGCCATCAACGAGGCCACCGATAACGCCGGTGTCACGGCGACCTTGGTGACCGCCGATGACGGTGTGCGTCTGATCCTGACCGGGCGCGAAACCGGTGCCGCCAATGCGGTCAGCGTGACGGGGAGTACGCCGGCGTTGAGTGCGTTTGCAACCGGCTTGACCACCACGACGCCCGCGGCGGACGCGGAAATCGAGGTCGACGGTTTTGCGGTCACCCGCGACAGCAACAGCATCAGCGATGTCATCGAAGGGGTGACGCTCAACCTCAGCAAGGCGGAGATCGGCACGCTCACCACCTTGACGGTCGCACGCGACGACAATGCGGCCGTCACCCAGGTCCAAGGTCTGGTAACGGCGGTGAATCTGGTGTTCAGCACGATCAAGAGTGCGACCAAGTACGACCCCGACACCCAGACCGCCTCGATCCTCACCGGCGATGCCATGGCGCGGTCGGTGCAGACCCAGTTACGCAGCACGCTGACCGGTACGGTTTCCGGGGCGAGTGCCGAGTTCGACATGCTCAACGATCTGGGCATCACCTTCCAGGCCGACGGCACGCTGAAACTGGACGCGACCGTATTGCGCGAAAAACTGGCCGATGATCCGGCGGCGGTGCAGCGGGCCTTTTCCGGTACCGACGGGTTTGCCAGCAAGCTCGTCACGCTGGCCGATGGCTTCATTGGCGGCAGTGGCTCGCTCAGCAGTCGCACCTCGGCACTGAACGACCGTCTGGCCAGTGTCAGCGATCAGCGTGAGGCCTTGGATTTGCGCATGAGCGCCATCGAGACGCGCTATCTGAAACAGTTCACTGCGCTGGATACGCTGATCTCGCAGTTGCAATCCACCAGCAGTTTCCTGACCTCTCAACTCGCCAATCTGCCCGGCGCCTACTCGGGCGAATGAGCAATCCGGCCATGGAGCAAGCCATGTACAGCGCACACGCCTACGTCAAGGAATACAAGGACACGCGCCTTGAGGGCGCGATTGAAGGGGCCAGTCCGCATCGTCTGGTGGGACTGCTGCTGCGTGGCGCGCGTGAGCGGATTCAAACCGCCGTGGCCTTGCTGGAACAGGGCGACATCGCCCGCAAAGGTGCATACATCAGTGCGGCGTTCAACATCGTCGACAGTCTGCGCAGTTCGCTTGATCATCAGGCCGGTGGCGAAATCGCCGACGGGCTGGAGTCGATCTACGACTACGTCGGGCGTCGTCTGGTGGAAGCGCATGCGCAGAATGATGCGTCCAAGATGAAGGAAGCGGATCGCCTTCTGGGTGAGATCGAGGCGGCCTGGCTTGCCATCCCGTCGGCGGGTTGAGTGATCATGCAAGCCATCCTGGAGCGATTCGAACACATTGCCGAACTGCTCAATGAAGGGCAGTTGGACGCCGCCGAAGCGGCCATGCGTGTGCATGATCGCGCCGTGCGGGCCGCATTCATGAGTGCAACGCCGCCCGACCCGACCCTGACCCAGCGCTTGCTGCAACGTCAGCAGACGCTTCTGCAGCAGTTGTCGGAAGCGCGCAGTGCCCTGCAGCAACAGCTCGGTACGCTGCGTCGCGAACACGCGGCGACGCGAAGCTATCTCGATGACGCCCGGGCCTGACGCGCCCACGATGTCGCCGGACGACGCCGAACGGACACTGTTTGGCGACACACTGACTGCCGTTGAGTCCATGCCGCTGCGCTTGACTGCATGGTGCGATGAACGGTCGACGAACCTGCAGGCGCGCGCCGAGTGGATGTTGCGTCTTCTCGGGCAGATCGAGAGCGGCGCCGCCGATCACGATGAAGAGCACGCCGACCCGACGCTGCGCCGCATCGAGGCCAAACTGGATCTCACCCTGGATTTACTGGCGAGCGTGCTAGCCGCATCGCAGGCGCCGCCTGCGGCGGTCGATCTTCGCTGGTCGCATCTGGGTGTTTCGTATGTCGCGCCGAGTGGGCGCCCGTCCGGGGATCGGGCCATTCTTCATCTCTATTTGCGGCCATGGTTGCCGACCCCGCTGGAACTGCCGGTGCAATGGATGGCCAGTCGCAGCGAGGCGGCGGGTGAGCGCCTCTGGTTGGCTTTTCAACTGGATCAACCCGGCGTGCAACGCGCGCTGGACAAATTGCTGTTCCGTCAGCACCGGCGTCAGATTGCGCAAACACGGCGTGACACGCACGGCTAATAGGACATTCCGTCCCCACCCAAGGCGCTTGAAGTGAGGTGATCGTCGGCTTGTTCCATTTGGACGGAAGGCGACGTGCCCTCCCCAAGTGCAGATTGATCGAGTACCTTGACGCCATTCAGCTCAGGTTTGGAATGCGATGCGTGTCTTGCTAGCCGATGACCACACCCTGGTGCGTGCCGGAATCCGCCGCCTGCTTGAAGGCCTGACGGACGTCGAGGCAGTTGAGGAGGCCCAGGACGCCAACCAGGCGCTGCAGATCGCGCAGCGATGGCAACCGGATGTGGCATTCCTGGATATCGCCATGCCGGGGCGCAGTGGTCTGGATGTGTTGCCCGAGTTCCGCCAGTTGGCACCTGCCACAGCGGTGGTGATGATGTCGATGCATGCCGATCTGGCCTACGTACGTTCGGCGCTGGAGCGCGGGGCACGCGGTTTCGTCGTCAAGGATTCCGCACCGGCCGAACTGGAACTGGCACTGCGTGCGGCGATGGCGGGCGAGACCTTCCTGAGCCCACGTCTGTCTTCGCGCATGATGGGGCTGAATGGCACAGGCGGTGTCCGCAATGACCTCGACGCGCTGTCGCCGCGGCAGAGTGAGATTCTCCGGCTGATGGCCAAGGGACGCGGCACCAAGGAGATCGCGGCGGACCTGGGGATCAGCGTCAAGACGGTGGAGACCCATCGGGCGCGAATGATGGAGGCACTCGGCATCCGGCGGGCCAATGATCTGCTGCGATTTGCCGTACAGCGCGGCCTGAGCAACTGAGTCGCTCACGCGACGGTGCACCGTCGCGTCAAACTTCCTTACCACGCGGCAACCCACCCTGCGCCGGAAAAGCGTCTGCAGCGCCCTTGTGGAGACGCGTCTCAAGGCGGAATACGCGGCGTGTATCACGGCCTGTCAGGGCATTCCCCACACTCGTGGGGTGCGTCCTGATTCAAGGCTTGGCGTCAAAAATCCAGAATCCACTTCGGCGTCCGTCAAATCGACGACGCCATGCCGTGTCGCCGACGGAACATTGTCGGCGAGCCTTGGATCAGTGGGGAGGATGTATGAAGCACGCATTGCGGCAATCCATGGGTCAACAGTTGAGTCTGACCCCGCAACTGTTGCAGTCCATCCGTCTGCTGCATTTGAACGCCATTGATCTCGAACGCGAAGTAGCGCGGGCACTGGAAGACAACCCGCTGCTGGAAGCCGAGGGTGATGACCATGCCGAGGGCGAGGCAGAGGCCGAGCAGGCTGCCGTTGAGTTGGACGAAGCCTACGACTTCGCCGCCGACAGCGGACAGCGCGATTACGTGGATCCCGGCATCGCGCGGACGTCTTCCGGCGTCGGCGACGAGGATCCGCTGGCGCGCTGCGTGGCGCGCGACACCGGCGGCGTCCGACAATTCGTGCTGGAGCAGTTCCGCCTGGAACTGAAGCGCGAGGAAGACATGGCGCTGGCCGAATGGCTGGTCGATCAGGTCGATGATGCGGGCTATCTGGAGATGCCTGTCGATGCCTTACTGAGCGCTGCGACGCAGGCGTTCGGCGCGGCAGGTGAGCGGATTCGCGCGCTGCGCGAACAGATGATGCGTTTGGAGCCGGCCGGTTTTGGCGCGCAGGACTTGCGCGAGTGTCTGTTGGTGCAGTTGGATCTGCGTGACCATGACGAGGCGGGATTCGACACTGCCCGACGCATTCTGCTGGAACACCTGCACGTGTTGGGCAGCCACGATCACAATGCGCTGGCCGTGGCGCTGGGTGTGGAGGCGGACGAAGTGATCTGTGCCGAGCGCCTGATCATGAGCCTCGACCCCAAACCGGGCGGACACCACGTCAGCGATCCCCAGCAATACGTGATTCCGGATGTGATCGTGCGCAAGGGACGCAACGGCGCCTGGGTCGTCAGCCTGAACCCGCTGACCGCGCCCAAGGTGCGCATCAGTCCGTTTGTGGAGTCGGTGCTGGACAGCGCTTCCGATGAGTCCGGCATGAAGCGTATGCGCGAATTGCTGCAGGACGCGCGCTGGCTGACACGTGGCTTGTCGATGCGCTACGACACCCTGCTGAAGACCACTCAGGCCATTGTCGAACGGCAACTAGCGTTCTTCGAGCGCGGCGAGGAGGGCATGCGACCTCTGACCTTGCGCGAGGTGGCCGATGCCATCGGCATGCACGAATCGAGCATTTCGCGCATCACCACGGGCAAGTACGTACAGACGCCGCGTGGCACGTTCGAGCTGAAGTATTTTTTCGCGGTTCGCCTGGATGGCGCCTCGGTCGCCGGTGTCGCGGTGCGTGCCATGGTCAAACGGCTGATCGACGGCGAGAATCGTGCCGCGCCGCTGGCCGATGACACCATCGTCAGCCTGTTGGCGCGCCAGGGTATTCACATCGCCCGCCGGACGGTGGCTAAGTATCGAGAAATGCTGCACATCGCTTCGGCCAAGGAAAGGCGTGAGCCTGGCCTGACTTCCCACACTTCGCTGCGCGCCAATGCGCCTATGAGGCATGCCCAATGAACCGACTGACTGTGCTGCTGGTGGACGACCACGATGGATTTCTCAACGCTGCCATGCGCCATTTCCGCAACGTGGGCTGGCTGGAGATCGTCGGGCGCGCGATGAATGGCCTGGAGGCGATATCCCGCACCGAGGAGTTGAAACCAGCCGTGGTGTTGATGGATCTGGCGATGCCGGAGATGGGTGGTCTGCAGGCGACGCGCCTGATCAAGGCGCAGACCGCGCCGCCCTACATCGTGATTGCCAGCCACTTCGACGACGCCGAGCATCGTGAACACGCCGCGCGCGCCGGTGCCGATGCCTTCATCAGCAAGCTCAACTACGTACAGGAGGTGATGCCGATTCTGGCGCGCCTCGCTGGGGAGAGAGGACATGTCTGAATCGCGCATTCTGGTGATCGATGCAGATCGCACACGCGGTGAGCGGATCGGCACGATTCTGGACTTCATGGACCTGACCCCGCGCGTGGTCACCGATGCCGACGAACTCCACCTCAATCGGCACGATCCACAGGACTGGTTGGCGGTGGTGTTGGGCGAAGTCCCCGACAAGCGCACCTGGAAGGCGTTTCTCGATTGGTTGAAACGCGACCCGCTGCATCCGCCGATTCTGGCGCTGCCCGAACATCATCTTGATGGGGCGGCGGATTTTGCATTGAACGAGGCCAACTTCTGGCCGCTCGACTATCCGATCAAACAACCCCAGCTGGTGGAGTTCCTACGTCGCGCCAGCATCAAGAAGATGGAGGAAATCGCCGATGTCGGACTGCCCAAGGGCGGCCCGACCGGCTCCAGCGCCGCCGTGCAGAAGCTGCGGCGAATGATCGACCAGGTCGCCAGTTTCGACACCACGGTGCTGATCCTGGGTGAATCGGGAACCGGCAAGGAAGTGGCTGCACGCGCGATCTACGAACGATCGGCCCGTCGCAACGGTCCGTTTGTGGCGATCAACTGCGGTGCCATTCCCTCCGAACTGCTGGAGTCGGAACTGTTCGGTCACGAAAAGGGCTCCTTCACCGGCGCATTGACCTCGCGCAAGGGACGCTTCGAACTGGCCGAGGGCGGCACCTTGTTCCTCGACGAAATCGGCGACATGAGCATGCCGATGCAGGTCAAGTTGCTGCGCGTGCTGCAGGAGCGCAGTTTCGAGCGTGTCGGCGGCAGCGAGACCATCCGTTGCAACGTGCGCGTCATCGCAGCCACCCATCGCAATCTGGAAGACGCCATTACCAAGGGCAGCTTCCGCGAGGATCTGTTCTATCGCCTGAACGTGTTTCCCATCGAGATGCCGTCGCTGCGCGATCGACGTGAGGACTTGCCCGAGTTGGTGTCGGCACTGACCAAACAACTGGAAAAGTCCGGTCGCGGCAGTGTGCGCTTGTCGCCTGAAGCACTGGCGGTGCTGCAGGCGTACCAATGGCCTGGCAATGTGCGCGAGCTGTCCAACCTGATCGAGCGGCTGGCTGTGTTGCATCCGGCTGGACTGGTGCGCGCGAAGGATTTGCCGGCGCGCTACCGCGATGGCATCGAGTTGCCGGAAGAAGTCGAACTGGATCTGGTCGACGCCGAGCCGGTCGCGGTGCCGGACACTCTGCCGGCCGAAGGTATCGATCTGAAAGACCACATCGCCCGCATCGAGATCAATCTGATCAAGGCCGCACTGGATCGTGCCGAGGGCGTGGTGGCGCATGCGGCGCAACTGCTGGGCCTGCGTCGTACGACCCTGGTTGAGAAGCTGCGCAAGTACGGACTGGGTCGCGACGGCGACATTAATTTGACGTCAGAACCCTGACGCAGTGGGCACGGCTCTTGCTAGGTGGAAGTCAGTGACATCACCTGCAGAGCCTTCGCCCCATGAGCGACGCCACCATTTCCTCGATTCTGTCGCAGATCCGCAGCCTGCAAGGGCAAAGCAGCGCATTGCGTCCGACCACGAGCGAGTCGGCGGCGGTCGCGCCCGAAAGCAGTTTCGGCGCGACCTTCAACAAGGCGCTGAAACAGGTCAATGCGCAGCAACAGGAATCCGCCGGTCTGGCACGCGCCTTTGAAATGGGCGACCCGAATGTCGATCTGGTGCGGGTGATGCTGGCGCAACAAGAGGCGGCCGTGAGCTTTCGCGCCACGGTCGAAGTCCGTAACCGTCTCGTCCAGGCCTACCAGGACGTGATGAACATGCCCTTGTGAGCTTGAGCCATGGCCTCGGAACTGCGACTCGCCAATCTCACGGAAATCCCGGCAGTGCGCCAGGCCGGTGCCTTGCTGGCGCTGGCTGCCGCGATTGCGGCGGGTATCGCCTTGTTCTTCTGGTCGCTTTCGCCCGGCAAGGTGCCCTTGTTCTCGGGACTGGCGGATCGCGACGCGGCCGAGGTGGTCGAAGCCTTGCGTGCCGCCCAGATCGATTACGAAGTCGACCCCGCTTCCGGCGAGATCCGCGTGCCCGAGGCGCGCGTGCGCGAGGCGCGCATGAAACTCGCCACGCTCGGACTGCCGCAGGGATCGCGTGCCGGTGTGGAATCGATGAGCGAGAACCCCGGCTTCGGTACCAGCCAATTCGTCGAAACCGCGCGCTATCAGCACGCGCTGGAAACCGAGATCGCACGCACCATCGGCGAGCTGCGCCCGGTACGTGAAGCGCGCGTGCATCTGGCCTTGCCCAAGCCCAGCGCCTTCACCCGCCAGCGCCAACCGGCCAGCGCGTCGGTGATGCTGCAACTGTATGCGGGGCGCGCCATGGAGCGGGCCCAGGTCGATGCCATCGTGCATCTGGTGGCCTCCAGCATTCCCGACCTCGCGCCCGAACGGGTGACCGTGATCGACCAGACCGGACGGTTGCTGAGTCAGAACGATCCCGACGATCCGAACGTGCTCAGCGCCATGCAGTTCGAGCAACGTCGCCGCATCGAGCGGAGCCTGATCGAGCGCATTCAATCCTTGCTCGAACCGATGGCCGGTGCAGGGCGTGTCAGCGCGCAGGTCAGCGTGGACATGGATTTCTCAGTGATCGAAGAAGCGCGAGAATCGTTTGTGCCCGATCCGGAAAAACTGCGCAGCGAGCAGGTGGCGGAGTCCACCACCTCGACACCGCAGGCCGAGGGCGTGCCGGGCGCGGTGGCGAACACGCCGCCGGGTGCGGCCGAGGCCGCCGCGACCGGTCCACAAACCGCCTCGCGCAGCAGCACGCGCAATTTCGAGCTGGATCGCACGCTCAGCCACAGCCGCAACAACACCGGTCGCGTCACGCGTGTCACCGCCGCCGTGTTGATCGACCACATCCTCTCCGCGACCGCCAGCACGGCAACTGCCGTCACCGACCCGGCGGCAGATCCGGCTGCCGACCCGGACGCCGATCCCGCTGCGGATGCCGCACCGGCGACCACCGCGTCAGCGCCCGCCGCGCAGCCGCTGACACCCGAACAGTTGGCGCAGGTGGAGGAACTGGTCAAGCAGGCGATTGGATTCAATGCCGAGCGCGGTGATGCTGTGACGGTGATGAACTCGCCCTTCGTGCGCGAAGTCGATGACTTCGTTGCCGAGGAAATTCCGCTGTGGCAACAGCCCTGGGTGCTCGACATCGGTCGCATGGTGCTGGGTGCGGGCATCGTGTTGCTGCTGATCTTTGCCGTGGTCCGGCCAGCGCTGCGCTCGATCACCCAACCGGCGCCACGCGCGATTGCCGCCGATGACGACGAACACGAAGCGCAAGCGCATGATCCGCGCTTGCTGGCGGGCGGACGCAGCCCCGCACTGCTGCCGGACGAATCCGATGGGGCTGCCATGGCGGATGGGCGTCCCGATCCCAATTCGTTGGACGAAAAGCTCAAAGTCGCGCGGGCGGCCGTTTCGCAAGACCCCAAGGTCGTCGCGCAAGTGATCAAGAACTGGGTGGCGACCGATGGCTGAGACCACACAAGAACCGCTGACCGGCACCCAACGGGCTGCCGTCCTGCTGATGTCACTGGGTGAGGCCGAAGCCGCCGAAGTCCTGCGCCAGTTGAACGCCAAGGAAGTCCAGAAGCTGGGTCTGGCGATGGCGACGATCAGCAATGTCACCCGCGATCAGGTGGGCGACGTGGTGGATGCCTTCCATGCCGAATTGGGCACCCAGACCTCGTTCGGCATGGGCGCCGACGATTACGTGCGCAAGGTGCTGGTGCAGGCGCTGGGCGAGGACAAGGCCGGTGGGCTGATTGATCGCATCCTGCTGGGACGCAACAGCAAGGGACTGGAAACGTTGAAGTGGATGGACCCGCGCGCGATTGCCGACCTGATCCGCAACGAACATCCGCAGATCATCGCCATCGTGCTGGCGTATCTCGACAGCGATCAGGCCGCAGATGTGATCAAGCTGCTGCCCGCGCGCCTGCGTTCCGACGCGCTGATGCGCATCGCCACGCTCGACGGCATTCCGCCGAACGCCCTGAACGAGTTGAACGACATTCTGGAAAAGCAATTCTCCGGCAACCAGAACATGAACTCCTCGCAGGTCGGCGGCGTGAAGGTGGCGGCAAACATCATCAACTTCCTCGATGCCACCACCGAGCAGGCGATCAGCAGCGCCATTGCGCAGGTCGATCCCGAACTGGCCGCCGCCATCCAGGAGCTGATGTTCGTGTTCGACAACGTCGCCGATCTGGACGACAAGGCCGTGCAGAGCGTGTTGCGCGAAGTGCCCGGCGACAAACTCGGACTGGCCTTGCGCGGTGCCGACACCAAGGTCAAGGACAAGATTCTCAAGAACATGTCGCAACGCGCGGCAGCGATGCTGCAGGAGGACATGGAAGTTCGCGGGCCTGCCAAGTTGTCGGATGTCGAAGGTGCGCAGAAGGAGATTCTCGCCATCGTCCGCCGCATGGTAGAGGCCGGCGAAATCCAGATTGGCGGCAAGGGTGAGGAGTTCGTCTGATGAGCGCTTCCAGCGCCAGTCGCAACGTGCTTCCCGACCTGCCCGGCGCGGTGCGATGGGAGGTGCCGTCGCTGGACGGCAGCAGCAAGCCGACGCAAGGCGAACTGGAAAGTCTGCCGCAGCCGCCGACGCTGGAGGAGATTGAGGCGATCCAGCGTGCCGCGCACGCCGAAGGCCATGCCGCAGGCTATGCGGAAGGGCAGGCGCAGGCACAGGCCGAGGTGCGCCTGGTGGTGGCACGGCTGGAAGGACTGCTGGATGCGATGCTGCGTCCGATGGCGCA
Organism: Lysobacteraceae bacterium; assembly: GCA_041395245.1. GTDB lineage: Bacteria > Pseudomonadota > Gammaproteobacteria > Xanthomonadales > Xanthomonadaceae > Aquimonas. Next base: position 141,422 of record JAWLAY010000004.1, on the reverse strand, counting down.
GTTGGAGGACGATGTCGAACAGGCGTTGGTCTGTCTGGCGACCCGCATCGCGGGCGTGCTGCTGCGCGAAACCTACAACGAGCAACCCGAACGACTGGCCGCGCTGGTTCATGAGGCGGTGGAAAGTCTCGGTGAAGGCCGACGTCGGTTGGAGGTGCGCCTGCATCCCGATGACCTGCTGCTGCTCAAACCCTTGCTGAGCGACTTGCACCATTCGCGTCTGGCTGGCGATCCCAGCCTGGCGCGCGGTGACCTGCGGGTGCATGCCGAGGATGTGCGTCTGGATGCACGCATCAGCACGCGGTTGGAGCAGATGCTGCAGCGTTTGCGCAAGGCGACGCCCGTGTCGGCGGGCGATCCGGGCGCGTCGGAGCGGGTGCCGTGAATCTCGCGCCGGATTGGCGGCAGACGCGCAATCGGCGATTGGCAGATCGCCTGCAGCGGCGGCTACCCGAGGCCTTGCACGCACGCGAGTTCCTGCGCGAAGGGGTGCTGAAGCGCGTGGTCGGGCTGACCATCGAAGCGGTCGGCTGCGAAATGCCGCTCGGTGCGAATGCGCAGATCGAGACCCACGATGGCGAATGGGTGGATGCCGAAGTCGTTGGTTTCGCGGGTGATCGAACCTTTCTGATGCCGAGCACGGAAGTGCAGGGCTTGCTGCCGAATGCGCGCGTCGTGCCCAAATCGGGCGAGGGACTGGTCGCGGTTGGCGAGGCACTGCTCGGGCGCGTCATCGATGGCGAAGGCGTGCCGCTGGACGGACGCGGCGAGCTGCGTCTGGATGCGGCAGTCAAGTTGCTCGGCACACCGATCAATCCCTTGCAGCGCGAGCCGATCCATCAACCGCTGGACGTCGGCGTGCGCGCCATCAATGCCTTGATCCCGATCGGACGTGGCCAACGCGTCGGTCTGTTCGCCGGTTCGGGTGTGGGCAAGTCGACCTTGCTCGGCATGATGACCCGCTATACCTCAGCCGATGTGGTGGTGGTCGGGCTGATCGGCGAGCGCGGTCGTGAAGTGCGTGATTTCGTTGAAAACACGCTGGGCCAAATGGGTCTGAACCGTGCCGTGGTGGTGGCTACACCGGCGGATCGTCCGCCGTTGGCGCGACTGCACGGCGCCTTTCGTGCCACCGCGATTGCCGAGTATTTCCGCGATCAGGGCAAGAATGTGCTGTTGCTCATGGATTCCCTGACCCGCTTCGCGCAGGCTCAGCGAGAGATCGGCCTGTCGGTCGGAGAGCCACCGACCACGCGCGGCTATCCGCCGTCGGTGTTCGCACGCTTGCCACAGCTGGTGGAGCGCGCGGGCAATGGCTCGATGGGACAGGGCTCGATCACCGCGTTCTATACCGTGCTCACCGAGGGTGACGACGTGCATGAACCGATTTCCGATGCCTCGCGCGCCATTCTGGACGGACACGTGGTGTTGTCGCGTGCCGTGGCCGAAGGCGGGCGCTATCCGGCCATCGATGTCGAAGCCTCGGTCAGCCGCGTTGCCACGGAGATCGCTGACAGCAAATGGCGCGCCCGCATCGCCGAAGTGCGGCAACTGATGGCCGCCTATTCCAGCCACAAGGATCTGATCGCCATCGGTGCCTACCAGAAGGGCTCCGATCCGCGTGTGGACGAGGCGCTGCGCCGCTGGCCAGCGCTGACCCGCTTCCTCAGCCAGGACGTCAATGACGCGGCGGACATCGCCAGCAGTCGTGCCGCGCTGGATGAACTGTTGGCTCGCGAGGTGTAAGCATGGATACCCAACGTCTGAAACCGATCCAGCAGATTGCCGAGAGCCGCGAGCAGTCGCGCGCCAAGGTGTTCGCCGAGCGCGGACGAGCGCTGGACGCGCAGCAGAAGCGCCTCGACGAGTTGGCGCAATATGCCCGCGAGTATGCGCAACCGGTTGCCCAGGGTGGCACGGTGACGGCGTCGATGCTGCAGAACCGCAGCGCTTTTCTGGAGCGTCTTGAGGATGCCGTCAAAACCCAGACCAAGGCCGTCGACAAGGCGCGCGAGAGTGTCGAGCTGGAGCGCGCACGATTGTTGCTGGCCAGTCGCGAAGTGGCGATGCTCGACAAGCTGGCCGACAGCTATGCCGTACGCGAGCGGCACGCCGAAGCGCAACGCATGCAAAAGGAACTGGACGACCACGCCATCCGTGGACACCGCAAGACGGGAGACGAGTCATGAATGCCCTGAGCGGGCTGTTGAACACCCGAGGTGGCGGCATCCTGGCGGGCGCGCAGCGAGCGGGAGGATCGCCTACCGAGAGCGAGCTGGAGGCGAACGACTTCGCCAGTCTGTTCGGCAGCGAGTGGGGAGCGGACACGGACATTACGACCGGTTCGACCGACAAACCGGCCGCCGAGGCGTTGAGTGAATCGACCGAGGTCGCCGGTGGCGGCGTCCCCGCGCCATCGGTTCCCGCGAATCCCTTGCCGGGCGCGGATCTATCCGTGGTGCTCGGCCTGCCGTGGCTGGATGCCGCCAAACAATGGCAGGCGAGCGCCGCCGATGCCCCGCAGGCGATGCCCGTTGTCGCCGGCGCAGTGGAAACGACGCCCATGCCGATCGATGTCGCCTTGCGTGGCAAGCCGTCGGTGCCGTCCGATCAGGTCGCCTCGCACGCACTGGCGGTGAAGCCGGCAGTGCTGGCGTCGGACCCGTTGCCGCTCCCGCTGTCGACTGAGGGAGATGCGCCGTCCTGGGCGGGCGTCGCCGCGATGAAGTCGGGTGACGCCGAGCCTGTGCCGCCGCGCACCGGGGTGGCCGCCGCCGCGGCGACCAAGGGCGCGCCTGCGGCACTTCCGACCGACGCAACGGGTCGGGTCGATGTCAAACCCGGCATTGCGCCCCAGATTGACGACGCGACCGCCGTGGGCACGGATACGCCGACAGCTGCCGACATCGTGTCCGTAGCCGCTCCGGCCGCGATGTCGCGTCCCGTTGTGAGCGCGCTGCCGTCGGGCCGCCCGCTTCTGGCCGACGCGGCGATGAACGAGGCCATGCCAACCGAAGCGAACCTGCCGGTCCAGTCGGACCTGCAACCGCAGGCACAGGGCAAGGACGGCGCGGCGGTGGATCTGACTCCGACGATCACGCCCGGCGCACGTCAGGACGCGATCAGCGGATCGGGGTTCCTGTCGGGTTCAAACGTCTCGGCGCCGAGCGTCAGTACGGCACCGGCCATCGCGACGGACCCGCTCAATCCGCAACAGGCCGATTTCGCCGACAAGCTCAGCGTGCAGATGCAATGGATGGGACAGCAGAAGGTCCAGCGCGCCGAGTTGCAACTGCATCCGGCGGAGTTGGGCCCACTGGACATTCGACTGGAGCTGGATGGTCAGTCCTTACGGGCGGAGTTCGGCAGCAGTCATGCCGAGGTGCGCGCGGCCATTGAGTCTCAGCTGCCGCGTCTGCGCGAAATGTTGGCCGCACAAGGCTTCCAGTTGGGCGATGCGCAGGTCGGACAGCAGCAACGCGAGTCGCGTTCGGCGTTCGCCGCGTCTGGCGCACCGGTCGACCCGCCGATGGCGGACCTGTTGAGTTCCGAGCCGCAGCCATCGCCAGCGCGACGCGTATCTGCCGGTCGACTGGACGAGTTCGCCTGAGGCACATTCCGCGCGATCACAGCAGTCGCTGGGTGATCGCTTTCAGTACGGCATGCGTGCGGTCGCGGCAGTCGAGTTTGAGCAGGATATCGGTGATGTAGTTTTTCACCGTGCCCTCGGAAAGATGCAGCGCACGGCCGATTTCCTTGTTCGAGCAACCACCGGCGACCAGACGCAGGACGCTCGCCTCGCGCTCGGTGAGGTGACTGCCCGCGGGCTGTGCGGGCAATTGCGCGCGCAGCGCACCGAGACTGATCGGTTGCAGCAGGGTGTCGCCGTCGGCCAGCCGCCGGATCGCCGCGCACAGTTCTTCGGGTTGTGCATCTTTGAGCAGAAATCCCTGCGCACCGGCGCGCACGGCCGACAGCATCAACTCGCTGTCGTCGAAGGTGGTGAGCAGCAGGACAGGCGTGCCATCGCCGCGCTCGCGGAGGGCCGCGATCAGGCCGAGGCCGCCCAGTCCCGGCATGCGGACGTCACTGACGATGACCTGCACGGGATGCTGCGGCAGCACCGCCAGCAGCGACTCGGCGTCGCTGCATTCGAGCGTGATGTCGATCTCGCCACTGTCGCGCAGCAAGGCGGACAGGCCACGCAACACCAGTGCCTGATCGTCACACAGTGCGATGCGCACTCGCGTGTTCATGCCGGTGCATCCGGCAGTCGGGCACAGAGTCGCAGCCCGGAAGGCGTCAGCGGTTGCAGGTGCAGTTCGCCGTCGAGCGCCTGCAAGCGCTCCTGGATGCCGGTCAGTCCGTTGCCAAAGCGGATCGGCATCTCAACCGGACCATCGCTTTCCACGCACAGCTCGATCTGCTTGCCGTCGCGACGACAGCTGAGACGCAGCGTTTGCGAGCGACCGTGGCGCAAGGCGTTGGTGATGCCTTCCTGGGCGATGCGCAGCAAGGCCTCAGCCTGCGCGACATCGGCCACACGCAAGTCGCTGTCGAGTTGCAGGGTGAGCCGCGCACCGGGAATCGGGCGCGCCAGCGCCTGCAGGGATTCGCGCAGATCCAGTCCATCGTGGCGGCGCAGTTCACTGACCACACCGCGGATGTCGGCCAGCAGTTCGTCCGCCAGTTCGCCGCTGACGCGAACCTCTTCGCGATCCGCCAGTTGCGGGTCACGCGCCAGACGGCGCAGGTGCAGTTTCAGCGCGGTGAGTTTGTGACCGGCGACATCGTGCAGTTCGCGCGACAGCGCCAGGCGTTCGCCGGCACGCGCGCTTTGCTCCAGAAGACATTGGGTCGCCAACAGCTCCGCATTGGCCGCCGCCAGTGCATCGCGGGTTTGCTCGGCGCGCAGGTGATAGTGGCTGGTGAGTGCGGAAAATGCCTGGAACGCCAGCATCGGCATCATCCACAACAACACCTGCGCCGGATGACCAAGTCGGGCGGTCCAACTGATCAGCATCAGTAGATTGAACAGCAGCAACCAGCCGATCGCACGACGACGCTGTGGCAGGTGCATGAGTTGACCGGCTACCACGATCAGCAGGATTGAGGTCTGTCCTTCCGCCAGCCAATAATCGGCCAATACGACCGCCATTCCCTGCAGCACCATCAGGACTTCGGCGCGCTGGCTCACGGCCCCTTCGCGGCTGGCGTTCCAGACCAGCAACAGATAGCCGACCCACATGGACGCCAAGGCGACCAGTCCCGCCCATTCAGTGAGATCTCCCGTTCGAAGGCGGGCGGGCTCCAGCACGATCAGGGTGACAGCCAGCCAGGTCGCGGCGGCCACCCAGTTCAATGGGGATCGGCAAACCTCGGTGCACTGGGCGGCGAAGCGGCGGGAGCGCGGTGGCAGAACGGCGACGGACATGCGCTGAGTATGCCGCCTGAGTTCCGCATCACAAGGCCGCGCAGGCCGAAGGTGACTTTTCTCACCCTTGGCGGGTGACCTTGTTCACCTGCCGCGCAGCACGGCGAATGTCCAAGCTATCGATCACCACGGTTGGCACGACGATGCGTCGACCAAACGGACCTGCCGTGGCCACCGATCCGATGGGAGATGTCTGTATGGAGCTGTATTCGTGGCTGGTCGGTCTGCATGGATTGGCGGGGGCAATCGCGTTGCCAACGTTCTGGATGGCCGCTCTGGCCCGTAAGGGCTCGCCCTTGCATCGTCGCAGCGGGCAAATCTATCTGCTGGCGATGATCGTGATCATGCTGACCGCGGTGCCGATGGCGGGTTACTTCTTCGCGCGGGGTCGTCCGGGTACGGCGATCTTCCTGGTGTACCTGGTGCTGATCACCTTCAGTTCGTGCTGGTTGGGCTGGCGGGCGATCCGGCGCAAGGCGATGCAGTCCGGGTTTCGCGACTCGCGCTACCTCTTGCTGGCGTTCTGCAACGGTCTGGGTGGATTGGTCGTGGCGCTGTATGGCGTCTGGCAAGGCCAGGTCCTGATGATGGGCTTCAGTCTGATTGGCTTGGGACTGGCCGTGAGCATGTGGCGACGGCGTGTGCAGCCCCTGCCGACGCCTCGGTGGTGGATTCGCGAACATCTGGGCGCGATGCTCGGCGCGGGCGCAGCAACCCACGTGGCGTTTCTGTCGATCGGACTCGGTCGGGTGCTGCAGTGGCTGGGCCTGGAAACGACGCCGACTTTGGGCATCCTGCCGTGGTTTGTTCCGGTGCTGCTGAGCACCGCCGCAGCGATCTGGCTGGATCGCCGCTACGCGCCGCGTGGTGAATCAGGTCTCAATGTGCCTTTGCGGCACGCTGCAGATCCAGCCACACCAAGCGGTGGTCGCTGACCTCGACCCAGTCCGCGCCGGTCTCGCCCGGCGCGGGCCAGAACACGCCACTGCCGACGACCTCGAACTGCCGCGACGGCAGCACGTAGTCGACCCGCAGATTGCCCGAACGCGGCCCGAAGTTGCCGGTGTCTTCGTCCGCATCGCCCTGTTGGTTCGCGTTGGCGCCACCCGCCTGTTGCGCGGCGATCCGGCCCTGAGCGCTGCGCGGCGCGGGGTAGGGAAGAATGCGCGGATGCTCCAGCAGTTGGCGGATGGCGTGATCGACACTGCCGCCATCGATCGGGTCGGCGTTCTGGTCGCCCAACAGGACGAACGCCGCCTCGTTTGGCAAACCGCCCGCACGGCCCAGGTCATCGACCAGCCACGGCTGCTCGCCGCCATTGAGATACTCCGCCCACAGGCGGATCTCGTCGTGGTTGCGCGCCGCATTGCGTCGCTCCGGGCCGTCGAACACCGGTGGCGTCGGATGCGAGGCCAGCACATGCAAGCGGCCCAGCGGCGTGTCGACGGGAACGTCCCAATGCGATTTGGACGACAGGCGCAACTGCGTCCATATCGCATCGCTGTGCCAGTCACTGTCGGCATCCGGTAAACGGGGTCGGCGCGCACCGGGCAGGCTCGACCAGCGCAGCTGCTGGAAGGTGCGCGCACCGGCGGCATCCAGCGGATAGCGCGACAACAGCAGCATGCCGTATTGGCCGGGATGTTTGCCAAAGCCCCAGGCATCGCCAGGTCCATCGGTACGGCCATCGCCGTCAAGATCGAGCCCGCTGGCAACCCCGGTATTGACCGGCGCGAGATAACGATGCGGATAGTCGATGGCCGCCTGACCAAACTGTCCCTGCTGCAGATAGCGCTGCTGGAACAGATCCGCGGCACGCCCCTGCTCGTCGAAGTCGAACTCGTTGAGCAGAACGATATCGGGTCGGAGGTGCTGCAGGACCGCAGCGATCTTGCGGGCCTGCAGGTCATCGCCCTGCAGACGCTGGATCAGGCCGCCTGCGGCGTCATCGTTCAACGAGGTGTTGTAGGTGGCGACGCGAAGGCTCATGGCGGGTGGGGCGGGCTGCACAGAGGGAGTCGAAACGGGCGTTGCCGTGCTGTCGGGCTGGCCGTTGCAGGCGCTCAGCAGCGCACCCAACAAGACGGTCGCGACGCGCGCTGGTGTGCGGAGCAGTGGCCTGAGATGGCGATAAGGGCTCATGGAAGGTGAACGCACGGGCGGGGCACCGCAGCTTAGCGCCACGGCAGTGTGGTGTCTTGCTCGTCGGCGAGGCGCGACTCGCCAACGCGTTGCGGCTTCAACAGAACCAAGGCGGCGCCAGTGCCGCCCTGTGCCAAGGGAGCGGAGGCAAACGCAAGCACTTCGCCGTGATGGCGCAGCAGGTGGTCGGTCATCTGTTTGAGGACAGCGCCACTGTCCTTGGAGCGCAGTCCCTTGCCATGCACGATACGCACGCAGCTGTGCCCCGCCTGACGAGCCTGGGCCAGAAACTGCCGCAGCACGGTCTCGGCCACGCTGACGTTCATGCCGTGCAGATCGATCTCGTCCTGAACAGCGTAAAGGCCACGCTTGAGCCGGCGCAGGGTGCGTGGCGGATAGCCATCACGCAGAAAGGCGAGCGCATCGCTGCCCTCCATGTCGCCGAACTCGAAAGGCCGCGTCTTGAAATCCACGGCAGCCTGAAACTCGTCGGCGATTCGTTGCCGAGGCACCGGAGCGGGCGCCGGCGTTGACGGTGGCGGCGCCACCTCGCGCATGCGCCGTACCGGCCCGATGGCCTCGCGGAACAGGGCCAGATCATCCTCGCTGGGCGCGTTGGGGCGGCGTTTACTCATGCGCGCAGGCTATCGCCTGCCGACGTGAAGCGGAAGTCGCTGTGCTTGCCGGTATCATGACGCGCCTATTCCGGCCGAGTGTGGATGCGTGATGCGAATTCTGGTCAGCAATGACGATGGGGTGGATGCGCCAGGCATCAAGGTGCTTGCCGACGCGCTTGCCCGCTTGGGGCAGGTGACCGTGGTGGCGCCGGACCGAGATCGCAGCGGCGCGAGCAACTCGCTGACGCTGGACCAGCCGATTCGTGCGGTGCCGGTGCGAGAGGCGGTGTGGCGTGTTGCCGGAACGCCCACCGACTGCGTGCATCTGGCGCTGGCGGGCATGCTCGATCATGAGCCGGACATCGTGGTTTCGGGCATCAACAACGCCGCCAATCTCGGCGATGACGTGATCTATTCCGGCACGGTCGCGGCCGCCATGGAGGGGCGCTTCCTGGGTTTGCCGGCGGTGGCGATGTCACTGGTCACCAAGGAGGGCAGTGGACGCCATTTCGATTCGGCCGCGCGCGCCGCCTGTGCACTGGTCGAACGCCTGATCGCCGATCCTTTGCCTGCCGACACGATCCTCAACGTCAATGTGCCGGATCTGCCGTGGGACGCCATTCACGGTTTTGAAGTCACCCGGCTCGGGCATCGACACCGCGCCGAGCCCTGCATTCCGCAACAAGACCCGCGCGGGCGTCCGATGTGGTGGATCGGCCCGGCCGGACCGGAGCAGGATGCCGGGCCAGGAACGGATTTCCATGCGGTGCGAATGGGCTTTGTGTCGATCACCCCGATCCATGTGGATCTGACCCGCTACCAGGCACTGGAAAAGGTTGCCGGGTGGGTGGGCTCGCTGGATTTGAGGGCGCATCAGGCATGAGTTCGGGTTTGCGCCTGCCCCAGGAAGCGGCGGGTCTTGGCATGACTTCCCAGCGCGCGCGCGACCGCCTGGTCGAGCGGCTGCGCGAACAGGGCATCCGTGATCCGAGGGTGCTGGAGGTGATGCGGACGCTGCCGCGCCATCTCTTTATCGATGAGGCGCTCGCGTCGCGTGCCTACGAGGACACGGCACTGCCGATCGGCCGTGGACAGACCATCTCGCAGCCGTATGTCGTGGCCCGGATGACCGAAGCGCTGATCGAATTTGGCATTCCGCAGAATGTGCTGGAGCTGGGTACGGGCTCGGGCTATCAGGCGGCCGTATTGGCCATGCTGGTGAAGCAGGTGAATTCAGTCGAGCGTATCGAAGAGTTGTCGCGTACGGCCCGCAAGCGATTTCGCCGCCTGGGCTTGTCGAACATTCGCGCGCGCTTCGAAGACGGTCGCCTTGGCTGGAGCGAGCACGCACCGTTTGACGCCATCATCGTCACCGCCGCGACCGAGCGCGTCGAGCCGCCGTTGATCGCGCAGTTGCGACCCGGAGGGGTGTTTGTCGCGCCGGTAGGCGGGCCGGATGGGCAGCGTCTGGTCCGTCTTCGCTGGGTCGATGAGCGTTGGCATCAAGAGGATCTGGGGCCGGCCATGTTCGTGCCCTTGCTGGGAGGCACTCTGGGATGAAGTTGTTCGAGCCGCTTTACTTGCGCGCAATGCAATGGGCGCGCCATCGGCATGCACCTTCCTTGCTGACCGCGCTGAGCTTTCTCGAGGCCATCGTGTTTCCGATTCCGCCGGAGGTCATGCTGGCGCCGATGTGTCTGGCGCAGCCGCGGCGCGGTTGGTACTTCGCGAGCTTGAGTCTGTTTGGCTCCATGCTGGGCATGTTCGTCGCGTATGCGATCGGCTACTACGCGATCGAGATGGTGATGCCCTGGCTGGAACGTTTCGGCTATGCCGCGCAGTTCGAAGACATCAAGCGGGAGGCGGCAGCCAATGGTTTCTGGCTGCTCCTGATCGCCGGATTCACGCCCGTGCCATTCAAGATTTTCACACTGGCGTCCGGTGCGGTGGGCATGCCGATGTTGCCGTTCGTGGCGGGTGCGATGATCGGACGCGGCAAACGGGTCTACCTGGTGGCGGCGGCGATTCGATGGGGTGGCGCGCGTGCCGAGGCACTGCTGCACCGCTATGCAGAGCGGATTGGATGGTTGGCGATGGTCGCGCTGCTGGTCTTGATCGGCGTGATCTGGTGGCGGGGAGGTCTGGCATGAAGGCGATGCGATGGCTAGCGCTGTCTGGCCTGCTGGCCGTGTTGGCGGGTTGCGGACAGTCCACTGTGGTGACACGCAAGCCGGTTGAGCGCCCAGTGACGCGCACCCCGACCATGGCTGCATCGGTGCCGAGCTACACCGTGCAGCGCGGTGACACGCTGTACGGCATTGCATTCCGGCATCGGCTTGATTTCAAGGATGTGGCGGAGTGGAACGGCATTCGCCCGCCGTATCTGATTTATCCGGGGCAGGTTCTGCGTCTGCGCGCCGCCAGCGGATCGCCGACCGTCACCGCCGTTGTGCCGCGCCCTTCTGCGCCCGTCACCGATCGCCGACCGGCGGCGGGTTCCGGGACTGTCGAGCGCATCGCCAACGCCCCCGCAGGAAAACCTCCGGTGTCAACGCCGGAGCAACCCGTTTCTCAAGTGCCTACTCCTCCCCCTGAAGCTACCGTGCCAGCGGTGACGGCAACGCCGGTTGCCCCGGCAAGCCATGGCGCGCCGGTCTGGCGATGGCCGACGTCCGGCGACGTGGTCAGTCGTTTTGTGGCTGGTGATCCCACGCGGCAAGGCATCAACATTGCCGGTTCCGCTGGCCAGGTGGTGCATGCCGCGGCCAATGGCGTCGTGGTGTATTCCGGTGCGGGTTTGATCGGCTATGGCGAGTTGGTCATCGTCAAGCACAATGACGAGTTTCTCTCCGCGTACGGACACAATCGCAAGCGTCTGGTTGCCGAAGGAGAGCAGGTCCAGGCGGGACAGCCGATTGCCGAAATGGGGCGCTCGGGCGCGGCGCGCGACATGCTGCATTTCGAGATCCGGCGCAAGGGCAAGCCGGTCGATCCCTTGGCACATCTGCCCGGTCGGTAGTCGTTAGTCGGTGGCGTTGCGGCCCGGCGTCGGCAATGTCGCCGGTCGCCGGTCGCCGGGCGTGGGCGTTGGCGCGTCTGTCCTCGCCAGCCAACCGTCTCAGAGCAGGAACAGCGCCGCCACGTTGCGGCCCTCGGCCGCCAGCAGGTTGAAAGTGCGTGCGGCGGCGGCATTGTCCATGACCTCCATCCCTACCCGGCGGGTCAGCACGTGCGCAAGCAACGCGGGCTTTGGAAACGTCTGACGTGCGCCGGTGCCCAGCAGGATCAGCTCGGGGCGCAGCGCCAGCAGACGGTCCAGATCGGCGGTCGACAGCGAGGCCGTGTCGGTAGGCCAGTCTGCCGCATCCACCCGATCCGGCAGCAGAACGAAACTCGCGTGGAAGTCGCGGTCATCCACGCGAATGCGGTCGTCGGCGACAAACCGGACGACATGGATTCCTTCCGCGCGGTGTTCGACCAGGGACATGGACGCTCGAAGGGATCAGCGCGGAAGCGTGAGTTGCGGTTGGGTCTGGCTGCGCCGATAGAGCGTGGCGACGTGACCACCACGTTGAACCAGTTGTGCGCGACTGCGCAGCACCAGTTCGGCCACCATCTCGTCGCGCGACTCGCGGTCCTCGGCGCTGATTTTCACCTTGATCAACTCGTGGTGCTCCAGCGCGCCGTCCAGCTCGGCGATCAGATTTTCCGTCAATCCCCTGCCGCCGACGAGGATGATGGGGCGCAAGGCGTGGGCCAGGCCACGCAGATAACGTTGTTGGGTATTGGTCAGTTGATGGAACATAAAACGCATAGGAATCAGGGTTGGGCAGGGTATCATGCGGCACTGAAGCACGCTTTGTGAGCCCCGAATGTCGCGTAGCAAGAGCAGCCAGCGCTGGTTGCGGGAGCATTTTTCCGATCCCTTCGTCAAACGGGCGCTGGCCGAGGGCATGCGCTCGCGGGCGGTCTACAAGCTGGAGGAATTGATCGAGCGCGACCAGTTGTTGAAGCCTGGCATGGTCGTGGTGGATCTGGGGGCTGCGCCGGGCGGCTGGTCACAGCTGGTTCGTCGTGAACTCGGTGACCGCGGTCGCGTGGTGGCGCTGGATATTCTGGACATGCCGCCGTTGGCGGGTGTCGACTTCATTCACGGCGATTTCAGAGAGCCCGAAGCACTGTCGCGTCTGGAATCCGTTCTGGCGGGGGATGCAGTAGACCTTGTGCTTTCCGACATGGCCCCCAATATGAGCGGCATGACGGCAGTCGATCAACCGCGTGCAATGTATTTGTGCGAGCTGACGCGGGAGTTCGCCGACCAGCATTTGAAGACCGGCGGCAACCTGTTGCTGAAAATGTTTCACGGGCAGGGGTTTGACGCTTTTATCCAGGATCTGCGCCACCGCTATGCAAAGGTGCAGATTCGCAAACCCAAAGCGTCGCGCAATCGTTCTCCGGAAGTGTACGCATTGGCCACGGGCAAGCGCGCCCGTGGCAACGAGGCCAAATCATGAATGACCTTGCCAAGAATCTCCTGCTGTGGGTCGTCATCGCCGTCGTGCTGATGGCGGTGTTCCAGGGCTTTTCGCCACGCACTGCGGGCGGGCAGTCCATGTCCTACGATCAGTTCCTGACCCAAGTCCGGGATGGCGGCATCGCCAAGGTCGATATCGACGCCAACGGCATCGGCATTACCGGCGAGCGCAAGGATGGCTCGCGTTTCACTACCCAGGCGCCGCGCGATCAGTTTCTGGTCAACGAACTTCTGCAAAATCAGGTTCAGATCAAACAGGAACTGCCGCCCGGTCCGGGTCTGCTGGATGTGTTGCTGACCATCCTGCCTTACGTGATCTTCATCGGCATCTTCATTTTCTTCATGCGCCAGTTGCAGTCCGGTTCGGGCGGGCGTGGTGCGATGAGTTTTGGTCGCTCGCGCGCCAAGTTGCAGGGAGAGGATCAAGTCAAGATCACCTTTGCGGATGTGGCAGGCTGTGACGAAGCCAAGGAAGAGGTCTCAGAACTGGTTGAGTTCCTGCGTGATCCGGGCAAGTTCCAGAAGCTGGGTGGGCGTATCCCGCGCGGCGTGTTGATGGTGGGCTCGCCCGGTACCGGCAAGACGCTGTTGGCCAAGGCCATTGCTGGCGAGGCCAAGGTGCCATTTTTCGCTATTTCGGGCTCCGATTTCGTCGAAATGTTTGTCGGTGTGGGTGCATCCCGCGTCCGTGACATGTTCGAGCAGGCAAAGAAACACGCGCCCTGCATCATTTTCATCGATGAGATCGACGCGGTGGGGCGTCACCGTGGTGCAGGCCTGGGCGGTGGGCATGACGAGCGCGAGCAGACCCTGAATCAATTGCTGGTCGAAATGGATGGTTTCGAGGGCAGCGAGGGCATCATCGTGATTGCGGCCACCAACCGCCCGGACGTGCTGGATCCCGCACTCTTGCGCCCGGGTCGATTTGATCGCCAGGTCGTCGTGCCGCTGCCTGACTTGCGCGGGCGTGAGCAGATTCTCAAGGTGCACATGCGCAAAGTGCCGATGGCGGGTGACGTGGAACCCTCGGTCGTTGCGCGTGGAACGCCCGGATTCTCTGGCGCCGATCTCGCCAATCTGGTCAACGAGGCAGCGCTGTTTGCGGCACGCGAGAATGCCAAGGAAGTGCGCATGGCCCACTTCGACAAGGCGCGCGACAAGATCATGATGGGTGCCGAGCGGCGCTCGATGGCGATGAGCGAATCCGAGAAGAAGCTGACCGCCTACCATGAGGCGGGACACGCCATTGTCGGCCGCATGGTTCCCGAGCACGATCCGGTCTACAAGGTGACCATCATTCCGCGCGGTCGTGCGCTGGGTGTGACGATGTATCTTCCTGAGCAGGACCGCTACAGCTATAACCGGGTGGCCATCGAGTCGCAGTTGTGCTCGCTGTATGGCGGACGTGTGGCGGAAGAGTTGATTTTCGGCGCCGACAAGGTCACCACGGGTGCCTCGAATGACATTGAGCGCGCCACCAAGATGGCTCGCAACATGGTCACCAAATGGGGTTTGTCGGATGAAATGGGCCCGGTGGCCTATGGCGAGCAGGAAGACGAGGTGTTCCTGGGGCGCTCGGTGACCCAACACAAAAACGTATCGGACGAAACGGCGCGAAAGATTGATGACGTGGTGCGCGCGATTCTGGATCGCGCCTATGCGCGAACCAAGGCCATTCTGACCGAGCATCTGGACAAGCTGCATGCGATGGCCGAGGCGCTTTTGACCTACGAAACCATCGATGCCAAGCAGATTGACGCGATCATGGAAGGCCGCACTCCGCCACCGCCTACCGACTGGGGACGCAGTGACGTCAATCCGCCGCGTAGTGATGACACGGGGTCCGCGCCCGGCGCTGTGGGTGGCCCTGCAGCGCAGGTTTAGGGCGAACGCATGTTCGAAGCAGACCTGATACCGCAGCTCGATTGTCGTGGTCGAACCTTGCGGCTGGATCGGGTAAACATCATGGGGGTGCTGAACGCCACCCCCGACTCGTTCTCCGATGGCGGGCAGTACCTGTCCTTGGATCACTCCATTGAGCGAGCGCGGGCCATGGTCGCGGCAGGGGCGGACATCATTGATGTGGGCGGCGAGTCGACCCGGCCCGGCGCGGTGGCGATTTCCGTTGACGAGGAGTGTCGGCGCGTTGTGCCGCTGATCGAGGCACTGGTTCCCCTGATTGACGTGCCGATCTCCGTGGATACCTCGCGCCCGGAGGTCATGCGCGCCGCGGTCGCGGCCGGTGCAGGCATGATCAACGATGTCCGTGCATTGCGTCTGCCGGGCGCGTTGGACGCGGCGGCGGCGCTCGATGTGCCAGTCTGTCTGATGCACATGCAAGGCGAACCCGATTCGATGCAGGCAGCGCCGCACTATGACGATGTGGTCGCGGAGGTGCGTCGATTTCTCGCGGATCGCCTGCTGGCCTGCGAATTCGCCGGGATCCCTCGCAAGCGCCTGGTGATTGATCCGGGGTTCGGGTTTGGCAAGTCGGTCGAGCACAATTTCACCTTGCTGGCGCGACTGAGCGAATTCGAATCGCTGGCTTGTCCCGTTCTGGTGGGGCTGTCGCGAAAGTCGATGCTGGGCGCCGTGACCGGAAGGGCAGTCGCGGAACGAATGCCTGCCTCGGTGGTCGCAGCCGTGCTGGCGGCAAGTCGTGGTGCGCGCATCGTGCGTGTTCATGACGTGCCGGAAACGCGTGATGGACTGTCCGTATGGGCTGCCCTGCCGCGTGTTGAAGACGCTGCCGCGCGGAAGACTCCCTCGCGCATGCGTTGGCCCGACGATGACTGACCCATGCCTGCGAGTGACGCGGTTCAGCGGTACCGGTATGATTCAAGACTTGGCGGGGCAGTCGACAGTCCCGTTTTCTCACCAGGAGGTTTCATGAAGTTGCGCTTGTCGGTTGCCATGCTGGCAGCCTTGAGTTTTGGCGCCGTGATGGCGCAGGACACCACCTCGGACAAAGGCAAGCTCAGCTATGCCATGGGCTACGAGATCGGCCAGGACATCACCCAGCGCAAATTGGATGTGGACCTGAATACGGTTATCCGTGCCATCCAGGATGGCTACGCCAAGAAGAACCCTGCCGTGCCGGAAGCGGACATGCGTGCAGCCCTGGAAGCCATGCAGCAGCGCCTGATGGAACAGGCAAAGGCCGAGTTTGATCGTGTGGCGGCGGAAAACAAGACCAAGAGCGACCAGTTCCTTGCCGCCAATCGCAGCAAGCAGGGCATCCAGACCTTGCCGAGTGGCATCCAGTACCGTGTGATCGACCAAGGCACGGGGGCGCAGCCCACTGCCAACAGTACGGTCGAAATTCACTTCCGTGGTTCGCTGTCAACGGGTCAAGAGTTCGCCAGCACTTACACAGGCAATCAGGCGGTAACCATGCAGGTTTCCGCGGCACCTATCAAAGGCTTGCAGGAAGTGTTGCCGCTGATGAAGTCCGGCTCGCGCTGGGAAATTTTTCTCCCGCCGGACATGGCGTATGGCGATAGCCCGCGTTCGCCGATCGGTCCGAGTCAGGCGGTTGTTTTCGACGTCAAGTTGGTTAGCGTCAAGTAATTGCGTGGCGATGCGGTATCTGACAAGGGGCGCTTCGCGCCCTTTGTCGTTTGTGCAGGTTGTCAGCGCGTTGTGGCGCGCATGAACCATCCTTCAGGGCTTGCCTGCATCGACTCTTTTTCGGCGGATTGTTACTGTGGCGAGACTGATCGCGAGGCATTCCGTGTCTGATGCGCCGTCACTACTGAGTCCCTGTGTGGGGATCTGCATCCTGAGTTCTTCTGGATACTGCCAGGGGTGTCTGCGGAGTTTGTCCGAGATTGAGCACTGGTCCGCGATGGCGGAACACGAGCGCCAGTACTGCATGAACGTGTTGTTGCCCGGTCGCCTGTCTCAGGCGGAGACAGGCTGATGTGGGCGCGAATTCAGCATGCACTGCACCCGCTACCGGTGGCGCCCGCGTTCACGCTGGCGGCGCACGAGGATTACGCGGATCTGTTTTCGGAGGGGCGTGAGTTCGCGCCGGCGGCGGTGCTCGTCGGCATCGTTGAACGTGTGCCCGGTCGACCCATGGTCGTTCTGACCAGACGTACCGATGCCCTCAGTAAGCATCCCGGCCAAGTCGCCTTGCCGGGTGGCCGGATCGACGCCAGCGATGCCGACGAGGTCTCCGCTGCACTTCGTGAGGCGAAGGAGGAGATCGGACTGGACCCCGCCCATGTCCGTCCGCTGGGTTTCATCGACCCGATTCGGACCTTCACGGGATTCCGGGTGGTTCCGGTCGTTGCCAGGGTTGACGCAGCGCACGTGTCGCAGCCGTGTGTTGACGAGGTGGCCGAGGTGTTTGAGGTGCCGCTCGATTTCCTTTTCGACACGTCGAACGCACGTCGCGTCGAGGCCGAGTTCCAGGGGCGCCGTCGACATTACTGGCAATTCGATTTTGGCGAGCAGCGCATCTGGGGCGCGACCGCCAGCATGCTCATCAACCTTCGAGATCGCATTGCTGGACTTCGTTCCTGATCTTGTAGTCACTTGACGAAGAACGGACCGCAGGCGATGTGCAGGGCTTTTCGCGATCTGCTCGGCGTCGATTTGCCTAGGAGTCTGTCGGACTTGAAAGGGAATCGGCTGCAAATCCGTCTGGACGGTCCATTTTTCGCCGCTTCCTTGGGCAATAGTTCAACGATTGCCCTGCGAAACCGGCAAAAACTGTCCTCGCCCAGCCGATTTTTCGCTTCGATTCTTCAAGTCCGACAGGCTCCTGGCGCGTTCGGTGTGCCGAACCGCGAGTCGGTTCATGTGGGGTTGTTCGTTGAACGCGCTGTCGTCAATGACCGATGGTTTTGATCTGCAGTTTGTTGCGAGCGGTCGTTGACAGGCTGTTACAGTTTCAGGGGGCGTCGACTGTGGCCCCTGTCTGATGGAGGCGGACACATGACCGAGTGGACTACGCTGATTTCCGCTGAAGCCCTGCGCGCCGAGCTAGGTGGGTCGCAACTCGCAATCGTCGATTGTCGCTTTGATCTGCGTGATCCTGCGGCGGGCAGTCGTCTGTTTCCCCTCGGGCACATCGCCGGTGCGACGTATGCAAGTCTGGACAACGACCTGTCCGATCTCGGCAAGACCGGACGCGGCAGACATCCCTTGCCGGATGTCGAGCGCTTCTGCGCAGCGCTTGGGCGCATGGGCATCACGCCTCAGCATCAGGTGGTTGTCTACGATGGTCTGGATGGATCGATTGCAGCGCGTTTCTGGTGGATGCTCAACCTGCTGGGACACCGCCGGGTTGCTGTGTTGGATGGTGGGCTTGAGGCGTGGATTCGGCAGGGTGGAGCCATGTCGACCGGCCATCCGCGCCTGCGGCAACGCGAGTATAAGGCGCGCTATCAGGCCGGTCAGATCATCACCACGGCGGTATTGGCCGCCAGGTTGGCCAGTGGCGATGCGCTATTGATCGATGCCCGGGCGCGCGAGCGATTTCGCGGCGAGGTGGAACCCTTGGACCCGGTCGCGGGCCATATTCCGGGAGCCAGGAATCGACCGTTCACTGAAAACCTCAATGCATCCGGTGGGTTCAAGACGGCTTTGCAGTTGCGACTGGACTTCGAGCGTTTGCTCGCTGGCAAATCGCCCGCCGACACGGTCCTGATGTGTGGCTCCGGCGTGACGGCCTGCCATAACCTGTTGGCCATGACGCATGCGGGTTTGCCGGGTGCAAAGGTGTATGCCGGGTCATGGAGTGAATGGTGCAGTGATCGCACTCGACCGATTGCGCGCGGCGATGCGGGCTGACCGACGGCGCTGATAACTCCCTGTAACCTGCGCCTGTCACGCTGCCACGCTGGTTTGGACAGGTGCTGGGTGATACATGCGCAAGGTTGAGAGCTGGCTGGCGATGATCGGCCTCTTGCTGGCGATGGCGGCGCAAGCCGATGAGCAGCGACTGCGTATCCACGGATCGAACACCATCGGTGAGCGCCTGATGCCGGAGCTGGTCGAGGCATGGTTGCGCAGCGCGGGACAGAACCAGATAACTCGGCAGCAAATGGCATTTGAGGAGATCGTCGTCCACTCGACTGGCGCATTCGGTGTGGTCGATGTGGAAATGCACGCGCACGGTTCCAGTACCGCGTTCAAGGATTTGATCGCGGGTACGGCGGATCTAGGGATGGCATCGCGACGCGTCAGTGCTTCGGAGGTCGCGAATGCGGCCCACTTGGGACAGTTGGACTCGCCGCGCCAGGAGATCGTCCTCGCACTCGATGGCTTGGCGATTATCGTCCCGAGTAGCAACGCGATGCGGGCGATCAGCTTGATCGACGTACAACGCCTGTTTTCCGGTCAGGTCGTCAATTGGAACCAGTTGGATCAGGGGCAGCAGGCGGTCAGCCTGTTTGCACGCGACGAGCGTTCCGGCACGTGGGACTCGTTTCGACAGGTGGTTCTCGCAGATTTGACACTGGCTTCGGGCGCAAAGCGATTCGAGAGCACCGCGGAACTGGCTGCCGCAGTGGCCGCTGATCGCGGGGGCGTCGGGTTTGTTGGCTTGACGGGTGTCGCCGGTGTTCGTGCCTTGCCGGTCTCACATGGTGGTGACGCCTTGCCACCGTCCGCCCAGGAGGTTGCGGTCGAGGACTATCCCTTGTCACGGCGGCTTTACCTTTACGTTCCAGAGAGTCCCGCGCCGCTCGCCGCAGCCCTGATCGAATTTACGCGGTCGGACGAGGCCCAGATCATCATTGAGCGCATAGGTTTTGTGTCTCAGCGGATTCGCGCCTATCAGCCGACGATGCGGGCGGGTTCTTCCGAGGCCTACCGCAACCTTGTCGACGGCGCAGTAAGGCTGTCAGTCAACTTTCGTTTCAACCCGGCCAGTGCGGCGTTGGACAACAAAGCGCAACAGGATGTTGATCGCCTCAGGGAGTTCATGCGGCAGCCTGCGCAGCGCAACATGGGGTTGATCTTGGTGGGCTTTGCCGACGGGGCTGAGGTGATGCCTATCCAGGCGGAGCAACTGAGTAGTGAGCGCGCGGATCAAGTCGCGGCGGCGCTGCTGGCGAATCAGATTCCGGTGGAAAAGGTCCGTGGCGTGGGCGATACGGCCCCGGTTGCGCCGCGGTCAAGTGCGCTTGGACAGGTGCGCAATCGCCGTGTCGAGGTATGGATGCGTCGTTCGAACTAGGTGAGAGGTCCGTCTGACCAGCGAAGCGCTCGGTTCGACAGTCCATTCTCCGCTGGTCGTTTGGACGCTGGCTGCAGGGCGCGGTTCAGGCTATTCTTGCCGCCCCGTGTCCTATGAGGGGTGCCCACAGTCTGTGGAGCTCGGGCGCGGTGCCATTTTCGGAGACTTCGAATGACCCGTTTTATCGAATTCGTCATCGCGCTGGTGCTGGTGGCTGTTCTGTTTGTCATTGTCGGCGTGGCGTTGCCGGATCATCGCAATGTGCGTCATAGCGTCGAGACGAATCGCCCAGTGCGGCTGGTTTATGACCTGCTCAACGGCTTCCAGCGTTTCGCCGAATGGCATCCGCTGCGTATGCACGACCCGGCGATCAAATACACGCTGGAAGGCGCGGAGCGTGGCGTTGGTGCGGTGCTGCGTTTCGAGAGCGCCAACCAGAAAATTGGTTCGGGCACGCTGACGATCACCGATTCGATCGAGGACTCCAGTATCGAGTTCAGCATCGACAACAATGCCTACGGTACTAATAAGACCAGCATCTTTACCTTGGACGAGCGCGGCAAGACCGTCGACATCAACTGGGAATACGATGTTGACTACGGATGGAATCTGTTTGGCCGCTACGCGGGCCTGTATGTCTCGCGCACCGTCGGCGATGACCTGAAGCTGGGTCTGGCCAACCTCACCGGTCTGCTCTCCACGATTCCGAATCACGACTACAGCAGCCTGGCGATCGAACAGGTTGATCTTCCGGCGCAGCATATTTTGTATGTGACGACGACCGCCGACCGCAACATCACGGCAGTGGAAGAAGGCATGGACGCCGGCATCAAGCTGGTGCGTTCGGCCATCGCCGCCAACGGTCTGGAAGCGGCGGGTCCGGTTCGCCTGATCACCACCAATTTTGCCGACAAGAAGTACGAGTTCGACGTGGCGATTCCGGTGCGGCGTCCGAGCGCCGCCGCCGCGGAGCCGAGCGAACCTGCCGCCGACGCTGCGGCCGCGCAGTCCGCCGCAGCAGAGACCGTGGTTCAGGCGCTTGAGCCGCTGGAAGGCTTGCGTTTGCCCGAGAAGGTGCAGCAGGGTGTGGCCTACACCGGTAAGGCATTGAAAGCCCACTTTGCCGGACATCCCGCCACGCTGCCCCTGATCCGCGACATGGTCCGCGCCTACGCCGCTACGCACGGTTTGCCAGTGCATGATCGTGCGTTCGAGGAATATCTGAACGAACTCAACACGTCGGTGGATCAGACCGAGTTCGAGGTGTATTGGCCGATCAAGTGATCGTTCTTTGCGGATACGACGAGCGCGACGGGCGACCGTCGCGCTTTTTTTCTGCCTGCGAACAGGGCATGGGAACTTTTTTGTTCATCGTCGGTACTGGCTGATCGCTTCCGGGTGACGAGCAGGTCGGAGTGTTCTCGCTGCGCGGCGCGTGAAGCGTTCCGGGGCATTGCATGCGATGTGTTTCGCGACGCACCAGAATTCAGGCGCAATCACGGGGCATATCAACCGGCGGGCAGAGAACCGCCGTTCCGCCAGGTGCCACGGGGCGGAATGACTCATTTCAACCACGAGTGACAGGTCAGATCGATGATTGAAGCGCAGAAGTTGGTCAAGCGATACGGCGACTTTACCGCCGTCGATGGCGTCAGTTTCAGTGTCAGGCCAGGCGAAGTCCTCGGCTTTCTCGGACCGAATGGCGCTGGAAAATCCACCACGATGAAAATGATCGCGGGCTTTCTCAGTCCGACAGCCGGTACCGCCAAGGTATGTGGCTTCGACGTACAGCAGCAGCCGATCGAGGCCAAGCGGGTGCTGGGCTACTTGCCCGAGGGCGCGCCAAGCTATGGCGAAATGACGGCGCGCGGTTTCCTGCGCTTCGTTGCCGATGTGCGTGGCATGGGCGAGGCCCAGACGCGTGCGCGCATGGACGAAGTTGTCGGTCGTCTCGGCCTGCAGCGGGTGCTTGAGCAGCCGATCGAAACCCTTTCCAAGGGATTCAAGCGCCGTGTGGGTCTGGCGCAGGCCATTCTGCATGACCCGCCGGTTCTGATTCTGGACGAGCCCACGGATGGACTCGATCCCAATCAGAAGCATGAGGTGCGGTCGCTGATCCAGTCGATGGCGCGCGACAAGATCATCCTGATCTCCACGCACATCCTCGAGGAAGTTCACGCGGTGTGTCAGCGAGCTGTGATCATCGCCCGCGGTCAGGTGCTGGCGGATGCGACACCCGCTGAGCTGGAGGCGCGTTCGCGCTACCACGGTGCGGTGTCGATGAGCGCGCCCAACGCGGTCGCGGTGAAGGAGGGTCTGGCTCGCGTGGAAGGCGTCGCGAGCGTCGAGATCGACCCGCAGGACGGGCGCATCACCGCGTTTCCGCGCAGTGGTCAGAGCATCTGGGAGCGCATCAACGGATTTGTGCGCGATCAGCAGGTGGCGGTGAGCGAAATCCAGTTGGAGCGAGGGCGTCTCGACGAAGTATTCCGTCAGATCACCATGGCTCAGGAGGTGCGGGCATGAGTCCGGTGCAAGCCATTGCGCGCCGCGAGTTGGCGAGCTACTTCGCCACGCCGGTGGCGTATGTGTTCATTGTCATTTTCCTCGCCCTGGCGGGCGCGCTGACGTTCTACATGGGCGGTTTGTATGAGCGCGGTGAAGCCGACCTGCAGCCCTTCTTCGCGTTTCATCCCTGGCTCTACCTGTTTCTCGTGCCGGCGGTGTCGATGCGTCTGTGGAGCGAGGAACGCAAGACGGGGTCGATCGAGCTGTTGTTGACCTTGCCGGTCAGCATGGGACAAGCGGTGCTGGGCAAGTTTCTGGCGGCGTGGATGTTCATTGGCATCGCCTTGCTGCTGACATTTCCAGTCTGGATCAGCGTCAATTACCTGGGCGGGCCGGACAACGGCGTAATTCTGGCCAGCTACCTAGGCAGCTTCTTGATGGCGGGCGGGTTTCTGGCCGTGGGCGCCTGTCTGTCGGCGGCATCGCGCAACCAGGTGGTGGCCTTCATCCTCACTGTTGTCGTGTGTTTCCTGCTGTTGCTGGCCGGGTTTCCGCTGGTACTGGACTTCGCGCGTGCCTTTTTGCCGGAGGTGCTGGTGGATGCGGTCGCGGGTCTGAGCTTCATGACGCACTTCAGTGCGATCTCGAAAGGCGTGCTGGACATACGGGACATCCTGTTCTTCCTGCTCAGCATCGTGTTCTGGCTGATGGCCAGCGCGGTGGTGATTGATCTCAAGAAAGCCGACTGACAGGAGCCCGACATGTCATTCATGAATCGACGTGCATTGACCGGTTCGACCTTGTTCGTGCTGGCCGCCATGTTTATTGCCTTGCTGATGCTGAGCAGCCTGTTGTTTCGTGGCTGGCGATTGGATCTGACCCAGGATCGTCTCTACACGCTGTCCGATGGGACGCGCAATCTGATCGGCAAGATCGACGAGCCGGTGCGTTTGCGAATGTATTTTTCCGAGTCGTCCGCCAAGGACTATCCGGCGCTGCGTACCTATGCCAATCGGGTCAGGGAAATGCTGGAAGAGATGGTCGCCGTCTCCGCAGGCAAGCTGAGTCTGGAAGTGGTTGATCCGCAACCCTTCTCGGAAGACGAAGATCGCGCCACGGCGTCCGGCTTGCAGGCAGTGCCGCTGGGTGCAAGTGGCGAAACGCTGTTCTTCGGACTGACGGGCAGCAATGCACTCGACGGACAGGCGGCCATTCCCTTCTTCCAACCCGACAAAGAGACGTTCCTCGAGTACGACATTGCCAAGCTGATCAGCAGTCTCGCCGAGCCGGAGCGACCGGTGATGGCAATCCTCAGTGGGCTCAATCTGAAACCCGGTGTCGACCCCGCGACAGGGCAGATGAGCCAAGGCTGGGTCATCAACGAAGAGCTGGGCAAGTTGTTCAGCGTGCGCCAGTTGGAAAGCGATGTCAGTCAGATTGCCGATGATGTGCAGTTGCTCGCGGTGATTCATCCCAAGCAACTTTCGGAAGACACCCTGTATGCGATCGATCAGTTCGTTCTTCGCGGTGGACGCTTGCTGGTGTTCGTCGATCCGAACGCCGAAGCCGAGCAACAAGGCGCCGGCAATGATCCGATGTCTGCGATGTTCGCCGACAAGTCCTCGAACATGGAAACCCTGTTCAAGGCATGGGGTGTGCAATTTGACCCGGCGAAGGTCGTGCTGGATGCCGAAAATGCCCTGCAGATTCAGGCTCAGCCGGGTTCGGCACCGCAGCGTCATCTGGCCATTCTGGGGCTCTCCACGGAAGATCTGAATCAGCAGGACATCATTTCTGCGCAACTCAAATCGTTGAATCTCTCCACGGCGGGGTTCATCAGCCTGGCCGAAGGCAGCCCCCTGACGTTGGAGGCGCTGGCGCAGTCGTCGGGCAATGCGGCGACGATCCCCACCGAGCGGGTTCGCTTTGTGGCAGATCCGCGGGAGCTGTTCGCCGATTTCAATGCGACCGGCGAGCGCTACGTGCTGGCGGGTCGCTTGAGCGGCACGCTGAAGACCGCGTTTCCGCAGCGCTCAGGTGAGTCGCATCGCGCTGAAAGCGAGGGGCCGGTGAGCATTGTGCTGATCGCCGATACCGACCTGTTGACTGACCGGCTTTGGGTTCAGGTGCAGTCCTTCTTCGGTCAGCGGGTCATGAATGCGTTCGCCAACAACGGCGATTTCGTGATCAATGCGGCCGACAATCTGGTGGGAAGCAGCGATCTCATCCAGATTCGTGCACGCGGATCGTCGTCACGTCCTTTCACCACGGTCGAGGCCCTGAAGCGCCAGGCCGATGATCGCTTCCGTGCCAAAGAGCAGGAGTTGCAGTCGCAGTTGGACGAGACCGAACGTCAACTGACCGAGCTGCAGGCACAGAAGTCGGAAGGCAATGCCATGCTGCTGAGCCCCGAGCAACAGGCAGCGATCGAACGGTTCCAGGCCGAGAAACTGCGCATCCGCAAAGAGCTGCGTGAGGTGCGCCATGACTTGGACAGCGACATCCGCAGCTTGGGCAACAAACTCAAATTCATCAACATTGCTGGTGTGCCGATTCTGCTGACCGCGTTGGCCTTGGGCTTTGGCTGGTCGCGGGCGCGCCGTCGTCGTGGAGGTGCCGCATGATTCATCCGAAGAACCTTGTCTGGACGGCCGTGCTGGGCGCCGTCCTGTTTGGCGCGGCGGTGTACCTGGGTGACAGCCGCAAGCCGGCGCAGGAAGCCGTGCAGCCCGGTCCACTGGTCGAAGGCCTGCGTGCCAGATTGAACGACGTGTCGGGTCTGCGCGTGGTTGGCGCAGGCGGCAAGGCGCTGCTTTCACTCAAGCGTGAAGGCGAGCAGTGGGGGGTGGCGGAACGTGCGTCCTATCCGGCGGACGTCGACAAGTTGCGAGCGTTTCTGCTGAAGCTCGCGGACGCGCAGCGCATCGAGCCGAAGACCCAACGCAAGGAGTCGTTCGCGACCTTGGGTGTGGAGGACGTGAGCGAGCCCAATGCCAAGAGTCTGCAGGTCGTACTGGAAGGATTGAGCCCCGAGGTCAGCCTGATCTTTGGTCGCAATCCCAGTAGTGGCAGTGGAACCTTCGTCCGGGAGACAGGTAAGGACCAGTCCTGGCTGATTGACCAGAACATCGCGGTCGACTCGGCACTGAGCAACTGGTTGCAGCGCGACCTGGTGGACATCGCGGCAACGCGCAT
Source organism: Lysobacteraceae bacterium (assembly GCA_041395245.1). Lineage (GTDB taxonomy): Bacteria > Pseudomonadota > Gammaproteobacteria > Xanthomonadales > Xanthomonadaceae > Aquimonas. Next base: position 115,800 of record JAWLAY010000004.1, on the reverse strand, counting down.
TGCCAGCCTGAGTATTGCAACGCCCAAGGCCAAGCCTCTGGAAATCGTGCCCACTGACGATGGCGGTATCGCGCAGTTCCAGTTGGCGGCACTGCCGCGTGGCCGCCAACTGGCCAGCGAAGTGGTTGTCGACGCGACGGCTGGCGTGTTCAGTGGATTGCGCCTGGATGATGTTGCCGATGCGTCTGCGCTTGCTGTCGCCGACGATGCCACCGTGACGGCGGTGACACTCACCACCAAGGAGGGTCTGCAGTTGCAGACGCAGGTGTGGGACATCGATGGCAAGGTATGGTCGACTTGGAAGGCGAGTCTGGATACGGCGCAACTCGATGCGTGGATCGAGGCGGCTCAGCTGCGAGAAGTCAGCGCCTACCAAGCCCGTCTTGCCGCCAAGCAGTCAGAAGGCGCAGCGCAAGCAGATGACGGGGACGCCAAGACCGATGCACCCGCCGCCGCGGACCCTGAGCCCGAACCCTTGGCTCTGAGTCAGCCTGAACAAGATGCTGCCGCGCGACGGAGGCCCATCGAGGAAGAATTGCAGACGCTGCAAGCACGGTTCGATGGACGGGCGTTCCAGTTGCCCGTGTTCAAGGCCGAGCAGCTTCGCAAGTCATTGGATGCGTATCTGAAGCCCAAGGAATGACGGAGAGCGACGGGTCGATTCGGCCCGTCGTTTCTCGTTCCGCCGTTCGTTGCAACACGACGATGAGCCGTCCAGGAAGACCGAGATGCCGATTTTTGAGCGAGTAGTGGCGGGGTTTGCGGCGCTGTGTTGTGCGGCAGCGGTAGGGCTGGGCGCCTACGCTTCGCACGGCCTGCAGGGCCAGGCACAGTCTTGGGCCGAGACGGCGGTGGCCTACCTTTTACCGCATGGCATCGCCTTGTTTCTGATGGCGCAAACGGCATCGGGCTTGCTGCGTCGAGCGGGAATGCTGCTTCTGGTGGTCGGTGTCGCCCTGTTTGCCGGAAGTCTGGTGGGTGCGGCCGTATGGCAATGGCCCACCCGGCTCGCGCCGATTGGCGGCAGTCTGCTGATTCTGGGTTGGCTTGTTCAGGCGGTGAGCGTTCTGCGTCGCTGATGCCGTTTCCGTCCGGGCTGCATCGGTCCCTTGGACTGTGACAGACTTGGGCGAGCATTCAGTGAGGTAGGCATGCGCGCAGGTCCCTTCATCGTCGCTGTGACAGGTGGCATTGGCTCGGGCAAGTCGGAGGTGACGCGTCGTTTCTCCGCGCTCGGCGTCGAGGTGATCGATGCCGACCTGATCGCCCGTGAGCTGGTTGCGCCCGGACAACCGGCGCTGTTGGAGATTCAGCGACGTTTTGGTCCCGCCGTGATCGCTGGGGATGGTCAGCTGGATCGCCGCAAGATGCGCGAGACGATCTTCGCTGATCCCGCCAAGAAATTACTGCTGGAAGCCCTCCTGCATCCATTGATTGCATCAGTCATGCAGCAGCAGGCGAGTGCCGCAACAGGGCCGTACGTGCTTCTGGCGATTCCTTTGCTTGCGGAGTCGCATCGTTACGATTGGGTTGATCGTGTGGTGGTGGTCGACGTTCCGGAAACCGTTCAGCGGGATCGAATCATGCGACGTGATGTGCTTGACGAGGCACAGGCCGAGGCGGTGATTCGGTCACAAGCAACGAGAGCGCAGCGTCTGGCGCTGGCTGACGATGTGATCGATAACGTCGGTGACCTCGCCTTGCTGGATTCAGCGGTGGATGCCCTGCATCGCAAGTACCTGGAGATTTCGTGGCGCCTGCGCGGTGATGCATCGGCGAGCGGTGCGTTCTCGTGACTGTATGGCGCGAGCGGGTGTCATCGACGCTGTCACGATTGACGGATCGAGCTTTGCTGCAGGATTTCCTGCGTTACCTCTGGCATCGATTCGTCGAGGACCGATGCTTCGAGACGGCCAGTGCGCTCGCCTACACCACAGTTTTTGCGCTGGTTCCACTGGCTGCGGCGGTGTTGGGCATCATGTCCTCGTTTCCGGTTTTCGAGGCGTGGACCGAACAACTGACGACGTTTCTGTTCGCTAATTTCGTTCCCGCTTCAGCCCGCGCAGTGGAAGCCTGGGTGCGTGATTCCGCGCTCAGTGCCTCGCGTTTGACGGCGGCAGGTGTCATCAGTCTTCTGATCATCGCCCTGCTGTTGATGAAGAGCATTGAAGACACCTTCAATCGAATCTGGCGTGTCACGACGGCGAGGCCGATCGTTGCGCGCGTGCTGATGTACTGGACGGTGCTGACGCTGGGGCCAATCTTGCTGGTGGCCAGCCTGGCCGTCTCGGCATCCCTTCTCGATCTGGGCGTTCTGCGCGGTGCGCAGGCGGATCAATCGAAGTGGGTGATCTGGGAGTGGCTGCCCACCTTGCTGGAGTTGACCGCGTTTTCGCTGGCCTATCTGGTCATTCCCAATCGTCGTGTTGGTGGCGCCAATGCGCTGGCGGGCGGTGTGTTGGCCACACTGTTGTTCGAGTGGGCCAAGACAGGGTTCGCCTTCTATCTGCGGGAAGTGCCCTCCTACGAGCAGATCTATGGCGCGCTCGCCGTGGTGCCGATTTTCCTGTTGTGGGTATATCTGTCCTGGTTGGTGGTGTTGCTCGGCGCCTCGCTGGCGGCCTCGCTGTCTTCGTTCCGATATCAGCCTGCTGCGGCGCGCCTGCCGCCTGGCTACGAGTTGTTTGCGTTGCTGCGAGTTCTCGCGCGATTCGCGGAAGCGCAGCGCCACGGCGGCGGTTTGCACACGGCGGATCTCCGGCTTTCGGAGCCTACCTTGAGCGACGATCTGTTGATGTGGACGATCGAGACCATGGCACGACAAGCCATCCTGCAACGCTTGGAAAACGGTGCCTGGGTGCTCAGTCGGGATCTTGATACGCTGATGCTGGCCGATGTGTACGAGCCCACCGGCTTGCGCATCCCCTTGCAGCCTGTTCCCACATCGCTGCAACAGGATGGCATCGGCAGGCAGATTGCCAGGATCTTGTTTGCACTCGCCAATGACATGCGACCAGCGCTGGCAGTGCCGGTCAGCAAGCTGTTCGATCCACCTGACCATGCCGACGGAGATGAGAAGTGATGCCCGCGAAAGTTCTATTGCTTGGCGTGCTGGCATGCCTGACGTGTTGCTGCACGTCCGCCGAGGCATCCACGTCCGATCCGGTCCGTCCTGCGCTACGGGTGGAGACGGTGCAAGGAGGTGTGTTCGACCTGGCGAAACACCGTGGAACCTGGGTCATCGTCAATTTATGGGCGACCTGGTGCGCGCCATGTCGGGAGGAGATTCCCATGCTCGCGCGCCTGGATGCCGACCGCAGCGACGTGAACGTCGTCGGGTTGGCGTTTGAGGAAATCAGTGTTGAACACATGAAGGTGTTCATCGACCGCTATTCGGTCACCTATCCTGTCAGCATCTTGGATGTGTACGCGCCGCCCGATGCCTTCGAGGTGCCGCGCGGTTTGCCAATGACCCACGTGATTGCGCCCGATGGCACCGTCGCGAAGCAGTTTCTTGGCCCCGTGACGCGTGAGGAACTTGAGGCGGTGCTGGTAGCGGACAATTAAGGCGTCCGGCTGACCGGCGGCTTGGTTTCTTGACGCGAGGTCGCCACATCTCTACCATTCCGCAGCTCGCGTGACCCGTTTCATGGTCGTCCGGCGACAGCTTTCCAGCCTGTCGGGGTATAGCACAGCTTGGTAGTGCGTCTGCTTTGGGAGCAGAAGGTCGGGGGTTCGAATCCCTCTACCCCGACCAGATGGTCAGTCAAGGGCGGGGCAAGTTCAGCCGATTGCTAGCGCCTGTAGCTCAATCGGATAGAGCACCGGCCTTCTAAGCCGGCGGTTACAGGTTCGATTCCTGTCAGGCGCGCGGTTGCAAAAATTTGATGGTGGATGTAGCTCAGTCGGTTAGAGCATCGGATTGTGATTCCGAGGGTCGCGGGTTCGAGTCCCGTCTTCCACCCCAGCACCAAGATGCGGCACAATACGCATCGGTCGTCGCAAGACGATTCAATCAGGTCGGGCCGTTAGCTCAATTGGTAGAGCAGCGGACTCTTAATCCGTAGGTTCAAGGTTCGAGTCCTTGACGGCCCACCATCTCCCGTCTTGTCGGGGCCCCAGCAGCAACGCGAAAGTGGCGAAATTGGTAGACGCGCTGGATTTAGGTTCCAGTGGGGTAACCCGTAAGAGTTCGAGTCTCTTCTTTCGCACCATGTCAGCAGCGGATCGCCCGTTGCCAGCGTGGGCCTTGGGTTCCCCGGTTCAGGATCCGCCATCAGCGATCTGCGCTGAACTTGTTGTTGTCCAGGAGTCACCATGCAAGTGTTGGTTGAAAACATCGGCAAGCTTGAGCGCAAGCTCACCGTCAGCCTTCCCGCCGATGGAATGCAGAATCAGATCAATGCCCGCCTGCGCCAGTTGGGTCGCGAGGTGCGGATCAAGGGTTTTCGTCCGGGCAAGGTTCCGGCGCGCGTGATCGAACAACGTTTCGGCAACCAAGTCCGCAGCGAAGCGCTCGGCGAGGTGATTCGCAATGCGCTGAATTCCGCACTGGCGCAGGAAAACCTGCGCCCGGCGCGTGCACCGGCCGTTGAGGCGACCAAGGTGGACGTGGATGGCGAGCTGAGTTTCACGGCAACGTTCGAAGTGATGCCCGATGTCGGCGCCGTGGACGTCTCCGCGCTGAAAGTCGTTCGGCCTGTGGCGGAAGTCAAGGACGAGGACATCGATCACATGATTGACACCTTGCGCTTGCAGCGTCGCAGCTGGAACGAGGTTGCCCGTGCGGCGGCAGTGGGCGACATGGTGATGTTCGAATCCAGTGCGGTGACTCCGGAAGGCCGCGTGCCTTCCGAGGGTGTCGAACGTTCGGGCACGATCATCGGGTCCGGAGCGCTGTTCCCCGAATTGGAGCAGAAATTGGTCGGGCTGTCGGTCGATCAGGAAAGCAGCTTTGATATCGTCTTCCCGGAGGCTTATCGCGTCGCTGCCTTGGCGGGTCGCGAAGCGAAGCTCACGGTCAAGATCGCTCGGGTGTCGGAAGCTTCGTTGCCGGAAGTCAATGCCGACTTCATTCAGAGCTTTGGTGTGTCCGACGGCACGGTCGAAACGTTCCGGACGGAAGTGCGCGCCAATCTGGAGCGTGAACTCAAAGGTGCCTTGATGGGGCGTCTCAAGGCTCAGGTGGTGGAGGCGCTGATTGCTTCGCATGCCGACCTTGAGCTTCCGAACGGCATGGTTGACGCGGAGGCTCGCTCGCTGGCACAGCAGGCATCGCAGCCGAGTGCGGCGCGCGGCGCCTCGACGCCGGTTGATCCGACGCAGTACCAGGAGGTCGCGGCGCGTCGTGTGAAGGCGGCAATTCTGCTGGGCGAGTTGGCGCGCCAGAACAGTTTGCGCCTGGATCAGAATCGTCTTAACGAGACGATGGCAATGATCGCCTCAACCTACGAAGATCCGCAGGAGGTCATTGAACTTTATCGTCGCGATCCCCAGTTGATGCAGAACCTGCAAAGTCGCGTGATCGAAGATCAGGTGATCGACTGGATTGCCGATCATGCGGATCTGAGCACCCAGTCACTGACCTTTGCCGAGGTCATGCGTCCGGCAGGCATGTAATCTTGCCTTGATCGGGTAAGCAACGGCCGCCGCGATCAAGCGCAGGCGGCCGTTTCTTTTTTGTGGTTTGCAAAGTGAGGATCACTGCATGAGCATCACCAATCTCAACCTGGTTCCGATGGTCGTCGAGCAGACCAGTCGTGGCGAGCGCGCCTACGACATCTACAGTCGTCTGCTGAAAGAACGCGTGATTTTTCTGGTGGGACCGATTGACGACCACATGGCGAACGTCATCGTTGCGCAGTTGTTGTTTCTGGAGTCGGAGAACCCTGAAAAGGACATCCACCTCTATATCAACAGCCCCGGTGGTGTGGTGACGGCGGGTATGGCGATCTACGACACCATGCAGTACATCAAGCCTGCGGTATCGACCATGTGCATCGGACAGGCCGCCAGCATGGGGGCGTTGTTGTTGGCGTCGGGGGCAGCGGGCAAACGGTTTGCGTTGCCTCATTCGCGCGTGATGATCCACCAGCCGCTGGGCGGGTATCAGGGGCAGGCCAGCGACATCGAGATTCACACACGTGAAATTCTCACCATCCGCGATCGCTTGAACGCGATTCTGGCTCATCACACCGGGCAGCCGGTCGAGCAGATTGCCAAGGATACGGACCGCGACAATTTCCTGTCTGCGCCGCAAGCGCGGGACTATGGGCTGATCGATGCGGTGCTCGAGCGTCGTCCGGACGAGTCCGTCAAGCCTGCTTGAATGTGTGGGTGTCGCCGTCAGTAAGCCGCGCCAAGTGTCGTTTCGGTGCGTACTTTGCATTGACCCGAGCGGCGAATTGCCTGTGGTATTCTCGAACCAGCCATCGTTGGCAGTCGCAAGGACTGCCAGCGATGGATCGTCGTTAATTCAGGAACAGCCTCATGACTGAAGAGCGTCAAGGTCGCTCAGGTGACAGTGGAAAAATTCTCTACTGTTCGTTTTGCGGGAAGAGCCAGCACGAGGTTCGCAAACTGATTGCGGGCCCCAGCGTGTTCATTTGCGACGAGTGCGTTGAGCTCTGCAATGACATCATCCGCGAAGAGCTCGAAGAGAAGGGCGCGACGACACGCAGTCACCTGCCGAAACCACGCGAAATTCTTGAGGCGCTGGATCAATACGTCGTGGGCCAATCCCGCGCCAAGCGCACGCTGGCTGTGGCGGTGTACAACCACTACAAACGTGTCGAAGCGCGTAGCCGCAATGATGAAGTTGAACTCTCGAAGAGCAATATTCTGCTGGTCGGCCCCACAGGCTCCGGCAAGACCTTGCTGGCTGAAACGCTTGCGCGTCTGCTGAATGTGCCGTTTACGATCGCCGATGCTACGACGCTGACCGAAGCAGGGTATGTCGGCGAGGACGTCGAGAACATCATCCAAAAGTTGCTGCAGAAGTGCGACTACGACGTCGAGAAGGCACAGACCGGTATCGTCTACATCGACGAGATCGACAAGATTTCGCGAAAGTCGGAGAACCCGTCGATTACCCGTGATGTATCGGGCGAGGGCGTGCAGCAGGCTTTGCTGAAGTTGATTGAGGGCACGGTGGCATCAGTGCCACCGCAGGGCGGACGCAAGCATCCGCAGCAGGAGTTCCTGCAGGTCGATACGCGCAATATCCTGTTCATTTGTGGCGGCGCCTTCGCAGGGCTGGAGAAAATCATCCAGCAGCGATCTGCAGATGCTTCCGGCATCGGTTTCTCGGCCAGTGTGCGGAGCAAGGATCAGAAGCCCAACGTCGGTCGTCTGCTGGCCGATGTCGAGCCCGAGGATCTCATCAAGTTTGGATTGATTCCGGAGTTTGTCGGTCGCCTGCCTGTTGTCGCGACCTTGGAGGAGTTGGATGAGGCGGCGCTGGTGCGCATCCTGACCGAACCAAAGAATGCGATCACCAAGCAGTTCCGACGCCTGTTCGAGCTGGAGGGGGTCGATCTCGAGTTCCGTCCGGACGCGCTTGCTGCGGTCGCCCGCAAGGCACTCTCCCGCAAGACCGGTGCGCGTGGTTTGCGAACGATTCTTGAGCAGGTACTTCTGGACACCATGTTCGACCTGCCTTCGACTGAAGGCGTTTCGAAGGTGGTGGTCGATGAAGGCGTTATCAACGAAAAATCGTCGCCGTATATGGTCTATGACAGCGTATCGCTGACGTCCAAGGCCGCCTCAGACTGATCGCCATCCGGTGGTTTGCGTTCAGATTTTTACTGCGCAACCGAGCGCTGACGGGGAGAAAGTTGGCAGCAGACGCTCGCATGGTGGCGAGCGTTTGCCTTCCCCTTTGCTGCCCTGATTCTGCCTGCGGCTGGCTGACTTGCCGCCAGTCGGGTAGGTGTCACTTGTGTCGCCCCGCTTAGCCCCAATCTTGCCAAGGTTGCCACGACGTGTCCTTCCCTGTACGGACATTGCATGGTGGTGCATCGGCGATGGAACACCCGCGCCAACGGGTGTTGCGTCACGGTGAGCCCAGTCACTGAATTCGAGTCGGAGTGTCTCCATGAAATCTGCCAAAGCACATCCCGTTCTGCCGGTGTTGCCGCTGCGTGATGTTGTTGTATATCCCAACATGGTCATTCCGCTGTTCGTCGGGCGAGAGAAGTCGATGCGTGCGCTCGAGCGGGCGATGCAAGCGGACAAGCAGATCATTCTGTTGGCGCAGAAAGCCGCCGAGATTGACGATCCTGGTGCCGCGGATTTGTTCGAGGTGGGAACGCTTGCTCAGGTGCTGCAGTTGTTGAAGCTGCCGGATGGGACCGTGAAGGTGCTCGTCGAGGGCGGCGAGCGTGTGCGTGTGCACGGCTTGCGCGAGAACGACGGTGCGCTGGAGGCTGGCGCGGAAGTACTGCAGGCCGTGGCGGCGAGCGACCTTCGAGAGGTCGATGTTGCAGTGAAGTCGCTAAATGAGCTGTTCGAGCAGTACGTCAAGACCAATCGCAAGTTGCCGCCGGAATTGCTGGCAACCTTGGCTGGCATTGATGAACCCGGGCGCTTTGCAGATACCGTGGCCGCCCATCTCGCCATCCGCATTGCGGACAAGCAACAGTTGCTGGAGACACCGGATGTCGCCAAGCGACTGGAACTATTGATGGGGTTTGTCGAGGGCGAGATCGACGTGCAGCAGATCGAGAAACGGATCCGCGGGCGCGTCAAGTCGCAGATGGAAAAGAGTCAGCGCGAGTACTACCTCAACGAGCAGATGAAGGCCATCCAGAAGGAACTGGGTGAGTTGGACGATGCACCCAATGAGATGGAAGATCTGGCGGCTCGCATTGGCAAGGCCGGTATGCCGAAGGCGGTTGAGGCCAAGGCGCGCGCTGAACTCAACAAGCTGAAACAGATGTCGCCGATGTCCGCGGAGGCCACGGTCGTTCGCAACTATGTCGACTGGATGGTCAATGTGCCCTGGAAAGCGCGAACCAAGGTTCGGCGCGATTTGCCTTTGGCGCAGCAGGTGCTGGATGAGGACCACTGGGGTCTGGAAAAGGTCAAGGAGCGCATCCTTGAATACCTGGCGGTGCAGCAGCGCGTGCGCAACATGAAGGCCCCGATTTTGTGTTTGGTTGGTCCTCCGGGCGTGGGTAAGACCTCACTCGGTCAGTCCATCGCCAAGGCGACCAATCGGAAGTTTGTCCGGATGAGCCTCGGCGGCGTTCGCGATGAGGCGGAGATTCGCGGGCATCGACGGACCTACATCGGGTCGATGCCAGGACGATTGCTGCAGAACCTTGCCAAGGTAGGGAGTCGCAATCCTCTTTTCGTACTCGATGAAATCGACAAGATGAGCATGGATTTCCGTGGTGATCCCAGCTCGGCGCTACTGGAGGTGCTTGATCCAGAGCAGAACTCGGCGTTCAACGATCACTACCTGGAAGTGGACTTCGATCTGTCCGAGGTCATGTTCGTTGCGACGGCGAACTCGCTGAACATCCCTGGCCCGTTGCTGGATCGTATGGAAGTAATTCGCATCCCGGGCTATACCGAGGATGAGAAGCTCGCCATCGCGCAGCGTTATCTGTTGCCCAAGCAGCTTAAGGCCAATGGTCTGAAGTCCGATGAGCTGCGGGTTGACGCGGAGGCGGTTCGATCCATTGTCCGCTACTACACGCGGGAGTCTGGCGTTCGTGGGTTGGAGCGTGAGATATCCAAGATTTGCCGCAAGGTGGTCAAGGCGCTCTCGCTCAACGAGTCCGAGTTGATCGGTGCGGCACGTCCCGCTGGCAAGCGGAAAAAGTCCGGTGGACTTAGCGTCACCGGGGACAACTTGCATCGATTCCTGGGGGTCCGACGGTTCGACTTCGGAAGGGTCGAGCAGGACAACGAAATTGGCTTGGTGACCGGTCTTGCCTGGACGGAAGTAGGGGGCGACCTGTTGCAGATCGAGGCGACCGTGATGCCGGGCAAGGGCGTACTCATCCATACCGGGCAACTTGGTGATGTCATGCAGGAGTCGATCAAGGCGGCACAAAGCGTGGTCCGTGCGCGTGCCGAAGTGCTTGGTGTCGATCCCGAGTTTCACCAAAAGCTGGATATTCACATTCATGCACCTGAAGGTGCGACGCCCAAGGACGGGCCGAGCGCGGGTATCGCGATGTGCACCGCACTGGTTTCTGCGTTGACCAAGGTTCCGGTTCGCAAGGATGTTGCGATGACCGGCGAAATCACCCTGCGTGGCCGTGTTCTCCCGATCGGCGGGTTGAAGGAGAAACTACTGGCAGCGCTGCGAGGTGGTATCAAGACGGTGATAATTCCGGAGGAGAACGCGAAGGATCTCGCGGACATTCCAGAAAATGTGACCGAAGGGCTGGATATTCGCCCGGTACGCTGGATCGACCAGGTGCTGGAGATCGCCTTGGCGCAGCGACCGACTCCAGTCTCAGGTGCGCGCAAGCCGTCGGCAACGATGCGCGTCCCGGATGGCAAGCGCGCTCGCCCGGCGCGCGCTGGAAAATCGCGACGGGCGCATTGACCAAACGTCGTAGACCCTGCTGAAAGCCCTGATATCACTGCATTTCAGGTTGCGTGGCCTGATCCGCACTGGTATAAAAACCGTGACGCTCAGGGCTATGTGACGGGGCGGCAATGTCGGTCGGGGACAGGTCCGTTCGGGCTGCGGCAGGGGAGTGTCCGGCCATCAAATCTAACGAGCGGCCGCATGGTCGCGATGGGAGTGATAGCAGCATGAACAAGGCTGAATTTGTAGCGGCTGTGGCGGATGCGGCGGAACTGTCGAAGGCGGACGCCGGCAATGCAGTGGACGCGGTGATCGCCGTCATCAAGAAATCCCTCAAGAAGGGCGATGCCGTCACCTTGGTGGGCTTCGGAACGTTCGAAGTGCGTAAGCGTGCAGCACGTACCGGGCGCAACCCCCGTACCGGCGACACCCTGAAAATCAAGGCTTCCAAAGTGCCTGCGTTCAAGGCTGGCAAAGCGCTGAAGGATGCTGTAAACTGAGGGACTTCGTTGGGTGCTTAGCTCAGCGGTAGAGCGTCTCCCTTACAAGGAGAGGGTCGGGGGTTCGAAACCCTCAGCACCCACCAGCGCCTGCTAAGCAAAATGGCTGGTCCCTATAGACAGCCGGACATTTTCAAAAGATAATGTCGAGCGGTTCAAGTGCGGAGTGGTAGTTCAGTCGGTTAGAATACCGGCCTGTCACGCCGGGGGTCGCGGGTTCGAGTCCCGTCCACTCCGCCATTTGTTCAAAAGGGCGCCGCATTCGGCGCCCTTTTCTTTTTGTGCCTTGATATTCAGTGGTTCCATCGGCGACGTGTTCAATTGCCGATGTCTGAGTTGAAAGGCGCTCCGTTGTTAATCTGGAACTGAACGGTCATCTCACATGTTGCAGACACTGCGCGAGAAAATCACGGGTTGGGTTGCGGCGGTTATCGTCGGCATGTTGGTCATTCCCTTTGCATTCGTTGGCATAGAAAATTACCGAACCAGTTCGATTGCTGATTACGTTGCGAAGGTCGGTGATGTAGAGATCAGTCAGGCTCAATTCGCCCAGCGACTGGAGCAACAGCGTAATCAGATGCGCAGCATGATGGGTGATCGATTTGATCCGGCTTCGGTTGACTCGATCGAGTCAAAGCGACGCCTGTTGGACAACATGATCGACGCGGAACTGCTTAGGCAAGGCGCCACTTCCTTGGGCGTGCGTGTGCTGCCATCCCAGTTGCAGGAAGAAATTGCTGCCTTTGAAGCATTCCAGGTGGCAGGTCAGTTTGATAAGGAACAATACCGACTGGTTTTGGCGCAACAGGGTCTTACTCCCTCGGCGTTTGATCGCTTGATGGCAGATGATCTGCTGGTTCAGTCGCTGCCCGAAGCCTTCGGTACCACCGCGATTGCGACGTCGGCAGACGTTGATGGTTACCTTAAGCTCCGCGACCAGAAGCGCAGCTTTCTTTGGGCCAGGCTTCCTGTTCCCGTGGTCGCCGAATTGGTTGACGACAAGGACGCGCAGGATTATTACGACAGCCACTCTGCTGATTTCATGACCGAAGAGAAGGTTCAGCTTGATTACATCGAGTTGAAGTCGGCTGATCTGGCAGTGGAAACGGCGATTGACGAGGCGACGCTCCGGCAGCGCTATGAGGATGCTGGAACACGTTTTGTTGAGCCGGAGCAGCGTTTGGCGAGCCATATTCTTATCCGGCTTGATGCCAACGCCGACGCGGATGCTCAGAAGGCGGCGCTTGAGAAAGCACAGAAGCTCAAGGCTGAGTTGGCCACCGATGGAGCTGATTTTTCCGAAGTCGCGAAGCGTGAGTCGGAAGACCCCGGATCTCGGGCGGCGGGCGGCGACCTTGGCTGGCTTTCACGTGGTCTGACGGACCCGGCATTTGAAGAGGCGCTATTTGCCATGTCGGCGGCAGGTGTCAGTGAACCCGTCAAATCGGCGGAAGGCTGGCATGTGATCCAGTTGCGCGAGATTCGTCCCGAAGTGACCAAGTCGTTCGACAGCGTTCGGGCCGAACTTGAGGCGGAAGTCGTCAACGAGGAGCGCGAGCGGCTGTTCTCGGATCAATTGGGGCGCCTGGTTGACGCCATCTATCGTGACCCGACGACGCTTGAAACCGCGGCGGGCGAGTTGGGCCTGCAGATTCAGAAGACCGAACTGTTCACCCGAGTTGGCGGAACGGGCATCGCGGCGAACGCCAAGGTGCTTGCAGCGGCCTTCTCCGACACACTGTTGAAGGACGGCAACGTCAGCGACGCGCTGGAGATCGATGCGACGCATCGCGTCGTTGTGAAAGTTGCCGAGCATCAGCCGGCCACTCTGCAGGATCTGGCCACGGTGCGTGACCAGGTGAACCAGGCGGTGTTGGCGTTGCGACGTGAGGACGCAGCCAAGAAGCAACGCGACGAATTGCTGTCCGCACTTCGTTCCGGCGAGAAAACCCTCGACGCGCTCGCTCAGGAGAAGGGCCTGGAACTAATGAAGGCAGATGCCGTTGGGCGTCAGGCCTTGGACACGGATCCGCGCGTTGTGGCGGATGCGTTCAAGATTGCGCCGGTTGAAGGCAAGTCGTCTTACGGCTCGGCCTTGCTGGGTCCGGCCGAGTTCGCCGTGATTGAATTGCAGTCGGTCATTGAGGCGGATCTCTCGACGATTGCCGACACCGAGCGCGAGACGCTGCGCGGTCAGTTGGCGCAAAGCTTTGGTGCCAACGAGGTTCGTGCCTATCTGGGCGCCTTGAAGGAAGTCACTCCGATCGTCATCGCGGAAGATCGTATTCCGTAAGCGCGTGAAATGCGGCTAGCGTAGTGTTGCGCGCTCTAGCCAGCATTAAAACCGCGTCTTTTGTGGCATGGCGGCATTGCAAATCCGTGCGATACCTGCGGGTATCGCTTTGGTTTGCGCCTCGTCGCGGTGCATGCCTGCGACAGTCTCGCGAAATACCTCCTTGGTGTGCTTGATCTTTGTGCAATCCATCCATGGCTTGTCTTGCCAGGGCGTTTTTCAACACCCTGATACGGCGACTTAGTCAGTGTGTTTGGTGCCGAAGATCTTGTCGCCGGCGTCGCCTAATCCCGGCAGGATGTAGCCGACCTCATTCAGGCGTTCGTCGATCGCGGCGGTAAATACCTCGACATCCGGGTGCGCTGCCTGCAATTTGGTCAGTCCCTCTGGCGCAGCCACTAGGAACAGCCCTTTGATGCGCTTGCAGCCCGCGTCCTTGAGCATGTCGACAGTGGCGACCAAGGTGCCGCCGGTTGCCAGCATCGGGTCGACGATCAGGGCGATGCGTTCGTCCATGTGTCCGGTCAGCTTTTCGTAATAGGTCACCGGACGAAGGCTGTTTTCATCGCGCTGGATGCCAACCACGCTGACTTTGGCGGAAGGAATCAATTCCAGCACGCCGGGCAGCATGCCAAGGCCTGCGCGCAGGATCGGCACGATGGTGATCTTCTTGCCCTTGATGCGTTTGACGGTCACCGGTCCGGCCCACCCCTGGATGACTTCGTCTTCGGTTTCCAGATCCTTGGTGGCTTCGTAGGTCAGCAGGGCGGCCACTTCGGCAGCCAAGGTGCGGAACTCGCGCGTGCTGATGTGCAATTCGCGCATCAGCCCAAGTTTGTGCTGAATCAGCGGGTGCTGAACTTCGGTGATCGACATCGTAAGGCTCCGGATCAGAGTTCGAGTGAGGCGAGGTCGCCTTTGGTTTCGAGCCAGTGCTTCCTGTCTCCTGCGCGCTTTTTGGACAGCAACATGTCCATCAGGCTGCGCGTGTCATCGGGCGCGTCCACCGTCAGTTGTACCAGTCGACGTGTATCGGGATGGACGGCCGATTCGCGCAACTGCGAGGGGTTCATTTCACCCAGGCCCTTGAAGCGGGTGACATTGACGGCGCCGCGCATTTTTTCGCGCTCGATGCGATCCAGCAGCAGTCGCTTCTCTTCTTCGTCCAGCGCATAGAACACCTGCTTGCCGACATCGACCCGGAACAAGGGCGGCATGGCGACGAAGATATGGCCTGCTTCCACCAGTGCGGGGAAATGCTGCAGGAACAGCGCCGACAGCAGAGTGGCAATGTGTAGGCCATCCGAGTCTGCGTCAGCGAGCACAATGATCTTGCCGTAACGCAGACCGCTGATATCACGGCTGCCTGGATCGCAGCCGATTGCCACGGCAAGGTCGTGCACTTCTTGCGATCCCAACACCGCGCTGCTTTCGACTTCCCAGGTGTTCAGAATCTTGCCGCGCAAGGGCAGGATGGCCTGGAAGTCCTTGTCGCGCGCCTGTTTGGCCGAGCCGCCGGCCGAGTCGCCTTCCACCAGGAACAGCTCGGTGCGCGACAGGTCCTGGCTGCTGCAATCGGCCAATTTGCCGGGCAGGGCAGGGCCTTGGGTGATCTTCTTGCGGACGATCTGCTTTTCGGTCTTTAGGCGCGCTGCGGCACGTTCGATGGCGATTTGCGCAATGCGTTCGCCGAGTTCGGTGTGCTGGTTCAGAAACAGCGAGAACGCGTCATGTGCCGCGCCTTCAACGAAGGCGGCAGCCTGACGGGAAGACAGTCGCTCCTTGGTCTGACCGGAAAACTGCGGGTCGCTCAGTTTGAGGCTGAGCACGCAGGACACCCGGTCCCAAACGTCTTCGGGTGCCAGCTTCACGCCGCGAGGCAGCAGGTTGCGGAAGTCGCAAAACTCGCGCAGTGCGTCGGTCAGGCCGGAGCGCAGCCCATTGACGTGGGTGCCACCTTGCGCGGTGGGGATCAGGTTGACGTAGCTTTCCTGTACCAATTCGCCTTCGCTGGACCAGCAGACCGCCCACTCGACCGCTTCGGTATCCCGCTTCAATGCGCCAACGAACAATTCGGTCGGCAGGTACTCGCGATCTGCCAGTTGCCCGCGCAGGTAGTCACGCAGGCCGTCTTCGTAGTGCCACTGATCACGCTCGCCGCTGGCTTCGTCCAGCAGGCTGACCTTCAGGCCCGGACAAAGCACCGCCTTGGCGCGCAGGTTGTGGCGCAAGGCGCGCAGGTTGAACTTGACCGTATCGAAATACTTGGCTTCCGGCCAGAACCGGACCCGTGTGCCGGTATTGCGTTTGCCGACGCTGCCGACGATGTCCAGCGGCGTCGTGCGATCCCCATGCGCGAACTGCATGTGGTACTCGTTGCCTTCGCGCTTGATGAAGACATCGACGCGTGACGACAGCGCGTTCACCACACTGACGCCAACACCATGCAGACCGCCGGAAAAGGTGTAGTTCTTGCCGCTGAACTTGCCGCCCGCATGTAGGCGGGTCAGGATCAGTTCGACGCCGGGAATGCCCTCGTCGGGATGGATGTCGACCGGCATGCCGCGACCATCGTCGGACACTTCGCAACTGCCATCGGCAAACAGCGTGACATCAATACTGCGGGCATGTCCGGCCAAGGCCTCGTCCACCGCGTTGTCGATGACTTCCTGCGCCAGATGGTTGGGGCGCGAGGTGTCGGTGTACATGCCTGGGCGGCGCTTGACCGGGTCCAGGCCGGAGAGGACTTCGATATCAGCGGCGTTGTAACGACTGCTCATGGGCTCGATCAGCAGAAAATGCAGTCGGCGAGGATGGGGGAGAATCCGTGCACGTTCAAGCGTCGTGATGCACGTAAGTGGCGCGATTGCTTTACCCTGCGCCGGTTTACGGCGGGAGCGGTGGGATCATGAGTGTGCAGTTGAGCCTGTGGACGCCCGAAGGGGTCAGGCGGTTCTCGCCGGAGGGCTTGCCCGCGTCCTTGCGTGGCTTGCAGGTAGGCGCTTCCGAGCGCGGGCTGTATGTGCCCGCGCTGCCCAATCTGCATTCGCATGCGTTTCAGCGTGCCATGGCAGGGCGCGCGGAACGACGGCAGAACGAACACGACAGCTTCTGGACCTGGCGGGAAACCATGTACGCAGCGGCGGCGCGGTTCTCGCCGGACCTGCTGCGCGATGTGGCGGCCCAGTTGTACGCAGAAATGCTGGAGGCCGGTTTCGGCTCCGTCTGTGAGTTCCACTATCTGCATCATCAGCCGGATGGTCAGCGCTATGCCGATCCCGCCGCGATGTCATTGGCCCTGATCGAGGCGGCGGAACTGACCGGAATTCGCCTGACCCTGCTGCCGGTGCTCTACCAGTGCGGCGGCTTCGATGGACGACCGCTCAGTCAACGACAGGCGCGGTTCGGACACACCGTCGATCAGTGGTGGCAACTGTTCGAGCGCTTGAGCGCCCTGCAGGGGCCGCGCCTGCAGGTGGGCTGTGCGCTGCACAGCCTGCGTGCGGTGCCTGCGCCGGTGCTGCGTGCCGTGGTGGAGGCGCTTCCTCCGGCTACACCGGTGCATCTGCATATTGCCGAACAGCAGGATGAAGTCGCCGAATGTCTCGAACTGCGCGGACAGCGCCCGGTTGCCTGGTTGCTCGATCACGCGCCCGTCGATGCGCGCTGGACGCTGGTACACGCGACGCATCTGGATGCGTCCGAGGTCAAGGGTATTGCGGGTTCGGGGGCGGTCGTGGCCCTTTGTCCCAGCACGGAAGCCAATTTGGGCGATGGCCTGTTTCCACTGGGGGATTTCATCGCGGCGGGTGGTCGTTTCGGTGTGGGATCGGACAGTCAGGTATCGGTGTCGGTGGTCGAAGAGCTGCGTTGGCTGGAATACGGCCAGCGCCTGCAGTCGCGTCAGCGCTGCATTGCCGCCACGCAGTCCGAGCCGCGAGTGGCGGATTTTCTTTATGCGCATGCCTGGCGCGCCGGACCGACGGCGACCGGCTGTGCGCCGGTGCCGATGGCGACCGACTGGCTGCGCCTGGATGGTGACGATCCGGCGCTCTGCGGATTGCCGTTGGCGGATGTGCTGTCGGGCTGGCTGTTTGCCAGCCAGCGTTCGCCCGTTCGGGAGGTGTGGGTGGATGGCGAGTGTCGGGTTCGCGAAGGGCGGCATGTCCGGCATGAGGAGATCGCGCAGCGTTTCGTGCAAGCGCAGCGTCAGCTTTGGTCCTGAGGTGATACCGGTGCGGCGTGGCCTTCACCCGCTCGCCATCCTGTGCCATGCTCGCGTGCCGCGCGCTTGGCTGACTGTCAACGCGCGACGCCGGTTTGATTGCCCAATGGCATCGGCTGTCGAACCTGTTGGCACGGCAACGCGTCCGTGCTTCCGAGTGCCGGTCTGCATGGCCGCGACGAGGTCGCTCGGTGTCCTTTGATTGATCCAGGAATGTGAATGAATCCAACAACCGTCAATGCGCGCGTTTCCCCGCGCGGTGGTCTTGATGTCCTTTCGCGCAGTGAGGTTAGCCGTCTGCGCGATGCGTCGAAAGGTGGGCTGCATGAGTTGCTGCGGCGTTGTTCGCTGGCGGTGCTGACCAGCGGCAGTGCCAGTGATGATCCGCGTGCAGCGCTGGAGCGCTACCCGGACTACGACATTCAGGTCCAGCAACAGGACCGTGGTATCCGCCTCGAACTCAGTCATGCGCCGGCGCAGGCCTTTGTCGATGGCAAGCTGATCGTTGGCGTGGCCGAGCTGCTGTTCGCGGTGGTGCGTGACATCGCCTATACGGCCACCGAGATCCAGGCCAGTGGCCGCTATGATCTGGATGACTCGCATGACATCACCAATGCGGTGTTCGAGATCCTGCGCAATGCGCGCGTGCTGACACCGCACATGGAGCCCAATCTGGTGGTGTGCTGGGGCGGCCACTCGATTGCGCGTCTGGAATACGAGTACACCAAACGGGTGGGTTACGAACTGGGCCTGCGCGACATGGATATCTGCACCGGCTGCGGCCCCGGTGCGATGAAGGGACCGATGAAGGGCGCGACCATCGCGCACGCCAAGCAGCGACGCCGCAACAATCGCTATATCGGCATCACCGAGCCGGGCATCATCGCCGCCGAGTCGCCGAATCCGATCGTCAATCATCTGGTGATCATGCCGGACATCGAGAAGCGCCTCGAAGCCTTCGTGCGCATGGGACACGGCATCATCGTGTTCCCCGGTGGCGTGGGCACGGCCGAGGAAATTCTCTACATGCTCGGCATCCTCCTGCATCCGGACAATGCCGGGCTGCCATTCCCGCTGATCCTCACCGGGCCGAGGGAGTCCGCCGCCTATTTCGAGCAGATTGACCGTTTCCTGAAGTTGACCCTGGGCGATGGCGTGGCCGAGCGTTACCGCATCGTCGTCGACGAGCCGCGCGAAGTGGCGCGGGTGATGGAGCGTGGCCTGCAGAAGGTGCGTGAGCATCGGTTGGACAACAAGGACGCGTTCTTCTTCAACTGGACGCTGAAGATCCAGCCCGAGTTCCAGCACCCGTTTGCGCCGACGCACGAAAACATGGCTTCGCTGAAGTTGCACCGCGATCAGCCTGCGCATCTGCTGGCGGCGGACCTGCGCCGCGCGTTCTCCGGCATCGTCGCGGGTAACGTCAAGGAAGACGGCATGCGTGCGATTGAGGAGCATGGCCCGTATGTGATCAACGGCGAACCCGCGATCATGGAAGCGCTGGATGCCTTGCTGCGCTCGTTTGTGGCGCAGTCGCGGATGAAGATGAGCGGCGAATACAAGCCTTGCTACCGTTTGGGCTGAAGAACGTCCGAGCCAATTTAGGCAATGAACTAGGAGCCTGTCGGGCTTGAAGAATCGAAGCGAAAATTCGGCTGGGCGAGGACAGTTTTTGTCGGTTTCGCAGGGCAATCGTTGAACTATTGCCCAAGGAAGCGGCGAAAAATGGACCGTCCAGACGAATTTGCAGCCGGTTCCCCTTCAAGTTCGACAGACTCCTAGAAACGCCTGCGGGAAGGGGAACTTCCTGCGGGCGTTTTCACGTTGCTTTTGTGCCGCTCGTCGCCAAGTGATCGATGGGGATGGTGGGTGAGGTAAATTTGACTATTATTAGTCAATGAACCTTTCCCGCCAGCAACACGACATCCTGGTTTTCATCGAGTCCTGCCTTGATCAGCAGGGGCGTCCGCCGACGCAACTGGAAATCTGTGCCGCCTTTGGCTTCAAGCAGAACGCCACGGCCAGTTATCACCTGCGGGCACTGGAAGCGGCCGGTCTTATCGAGCGTGCCGCGGGCAAGTCGCGGGGCATCCGTTTGCTCAAGCCGGGCAGGCGGTCCGCGACCCCGGCAGAAACCCAGCGCCTGCCGATTCTGGGGCGCGTCGCTGCCGGCTTGCCGATTGGCGCAGCGGTGGATCTGGATTCGGACGAGGCGCGCTGGCTGGATCTCAACTGCTTCTCGCCGCGCCCGGACTACCTCTTGCGCGTCGTAGGCGAATCCATGCGCGACGAAGGCATTCTGGATGGCGATCTGGTCGCGGTGAAACGCGCGCTGGATGCCGGTTCGGGCGAGATCGTGGTCGCGCGTATCGACGGCGAGATCACCATCAAGCGACTGCAGCGATTGCCGGATCGGCTGCGACTGCTGCCACGCCATCCCGATTTTGCCCCGATCGATGTGCCACCCGATGCGGATTTCGCCATCGAGGGCATCTACTGCGGCCTGTTGAGGCCCGGCGCATGAGTACGCAGCCCGCGCTGGCACCGTGGATTGATGGGCGACAGGTCTGGCGCGGGCGTACGCCTTCAAGCGCATCGACATCCTCACTCTCGACCGGCTGGGATGCGCTGGATTCAGTCCTGCCCGGTGGCGGCTGGCCGACCGCGGCGCTCACGGAAATCCTGTTTCCCGCCGATGGTGTCGGTGAGCTGCGTCTGCTCTGGCCGACGCTGGCACGGCTGTCCCGGCAGGGGCCGGTGGCACTGGTGGCACCGCCTTATCCCTTGCTGGCGCAAGCCTGGCATGGTGCAGGTGTGGCACTGGAGAATCTGCAGGTCATCAAACCGCACGATGGCGGGCATGGCGGTTCGGACAAAGCGGATCGGCAGGCGCTGTGGGCCGCTGAACAATGTCTGCGCTCTGCCGCCTGTCGGGCGGTCGTGTGCTGGCCGCAATGGGCGGATGATCGTGCGCTGCGACGTCTGCAGGTGGCGGCGGAAAGCGGTCAATGCCCCGGTTTTCTGTTTCGCTCGACGCAGGAGGCAAGCAATCCCTCACCCGCCGCCTTGCGTCTGCAGATCCATGTCCGTCCTGCTGAAGTGCAGGTGTTGAAGTGCCGGGGCGGTTGGGGCGGACAACGCCTGCAGCTGGGCTGAGCAAGCGCATGGACTGGGTGTGTATCGGTCTGCCGCAACTGGCCTTGGACAAGCGCCAGCGCGAAGTGGCGGATGCCTCGCGACCGTTGGCCCTGCTGACGGGGCCGGTGCAGCGCCGCGTTCTGCATGCGGTCAACGGCGCGGCGCAGCAGTGTGGCCTGCATGCAGGCATGCCGCTGGCCAGTGCGCAGGCCTTGTGTCCGGATCTGCAATGGCATCCCTTTGATCCGGTCAGTACCGAGCAACTACGGCAACGCATGGCGGCGTGGGCGTATCGGTTCAGTGCGCAAGTCACGACCGATTTCCCTGAGGCCATCGTGCTGGAGATCGGTCGCAGTCGACGCCTGTTTGGGGAGTGGCCCGAACTGCAGACGCGCTTGCGTGAGGAATTGCGATCCTGGGGAATCACTCACCGTCTGTGCGCCGCACCGCACCCTGCGGCCGCTCATGTATTGGCCATGGCGGGCGATGAGTTTGATGGTTGGGGTGTCGACAGCCATCGGGTTCAGGCTGCTTTGGGTTGCTTGCCGGTGCAGCGTGCCGGATTGGATGCCGCCAACGTACTGAGTCTGCAGCGTTTGGGGCTGCGCCAGTTGCGCCAGGTATTCGATTTGCCGCGCGAAGGTCTGGCGCGGCGTACTTCGCCGCAGTTGTTGTTGCAACTGGACCGGTTACGCGGCCTGCTGCCGACGCCGGTGCGGTACTACCACCCGCCGGATCAGTTCGATGTGCGGATCGAGTTCGATGCCGAACTCGAATCGCACCTCGCGCTGGCATTTCCGCTGCGTCGCTTGATCGATGACCTGGGCCTGTTTCTGTCTGCCCGCGATGGCGGGGCACAGCAGTTGAATCTGTTTCTGGCCCACGAAGGGCGTCCGCCGACGCAAATCGTGGTGGGTCTGCTCAGCCCGGAGCGTGATCCGGCGCGATTGTTCGAGTTGGCGCGCACGCGACTGGAGCAGACGAGCTGTCCCGCACCGGTGCGTGGTTTGCGTGTGCAGGTGACCCACTTGCCGCCATTTGTGCCGGGGACACAGGATCTGTTCGACAGCCGTGCGCAACAGGCGCTGAGCTGGCCGCAATTGCGTGAGCGCCTGCGTGCCCGCTTGGGCGATGCGTCGGTGCAGGGCGTGGGATTGCGCGCCGAACATCGGCCCGAACTCACCACCGTGCCGTATGCGCAGCCGGGCATCGACCAAGCCCCCGAGCAAGCGCGGCCGGCCTGGTTGTTGCCGGTGCCTATGCCCTTGCGTGAGCGCATCGCGCGCGTGCTGAGCGGCCCCGAGCGGATCGAAAGCGGCTGGTGGGATGGCGCGGATGTGCGGCGTGATTACTACCGGGTCGAGACCACGGCAGGACAGCAGGCCTGGGTGTTCTGTGCGCCGGGTGAGCGCGGCCCGTACATGCTGCACGGCTGGTTTGCCTGATGTGGCCGGACTACGCCGAACTGCATTGTCTGTCGGTGTTTTCCTTCCAGCGCGGTGCATCCAGCGCTGACGAGCTGTTCGAGCGTGCCAGACAGCTCGGCTATCGCGCCTTGGCGATCACCGATGAATGCTCACTGGCGGGCATCGTGCGCGCGTTTGAGGCCAGTCGGCGTACCGGCATTCCTTTGATCGTCGGCAGTGAACTGTGCATTGAAGACGGCACCCGTCTGGTGGTGCTGGTGGCCGACGCCTCGGGCTATGTCGATCTGTGTCATCTGATCACCAACGCGCGACGGCGAGCGAGCAAGGGACAGTATCGAGTCTGTATTGCGGACGTGCAGGCGCTGGGCGATGGCGTACGACTGCTGTGGTTGCCACCCGTCCGCACCGATGACCAACTGATGCCGCCGACATGGTTGCAGGAGTGCGCGGCAGCGCGGGTATGGATCGCTTTGGAGTGCCATCACGCGGCGGAAGACGCTGATCGCCTGCGTCATCTGCGCCACTGTGCGGCACGCCTGGATTGGCCCCTGCTGGCAGCAGGCGACGTTCACATGCATGTGCGACGGCGACGTGCCTTGCAGGATGTGTTGACCGCCATCCGCCATCACACGCCCTTGAGCGAAGCCGGATTTCACCTGTTTCCAAATGGCGAGCGCCATCTGCGCACCCGGCAGGCGCTGACCGCGATCTATCCTGCCGATGCGCTGGCAGAAACCCTTCGTTTGGCGGCGCAATGCCGGTTCCAGCTCGACAGCCTGCGCTACGGCTATCCGCAGGAAGTCGTGCCTGCGGGCTTCACGGCGGATGCCTGGTTGCGACATCTCACCTGGCAAGGCGCTCACTGGCGTTGGCCGACAGGCGTGTCGGACAAAGTACGCGCCCAGTTGGAACACGAACTGAGCCTGATCGCCGAGCTGAGCTATGCCGCCTATTTTCTCACTGTGCACGATCTGGTCCGCTTTGCGCGAGGACGCGGCATCCTGTGCCAAGGGCGTGGATCGGCCGCCAATTCCGCCGTGTGCTTTGCCTTGGGGGTGACCGAGGTTGACCCCACCCGGATCAATCTGCTGTTTGAGCGTTTCGTCTCGCGCGAGCGCGACGAGCCCCCGGATATCGACATCGATTTCGAGCACGAGCGCCGTGAAGAAGTCCTGCAGTACGTTTTCTCCCGTTATGGGCGAACGCGTGCCGCGCTGACCGCGGTGGTGATTTCCTGGCGCGGTCGCAGCGCCATGCGTGAGGTGGCCAAGGTACTGGGCTTTGCGGCGGATCAGGTCGACGAACTGGCGCGCAGCATGGATCGCTGGGGCGACCGGCCTCCGCATCCCGACTACCTGCGCGAGCGCGGCTTCGACCCGGAGACGCCATTGATGCGACGATCTGATCGCCTGTGTTTCCGGAATGATCGGCATGCCCGCGCCCATCTCGCAGCATCCGGGCGGTTTTGTCATCTCCGAGCACCCATTGTCGACCCTGGTACCGGTCGAAAATGCCGCCATGGAAGGCCGCACGGTCATCCAGTGGGACAAGGACGACCTCGACACCCTCGGCCTGTTCAAGATCGATTGCCTGGCACTTGGCATGCTCAGTGCGGTGCGCAAGTGCTTCGACCTGTTGCGCCTGCACGACCTTGGCGATTTCAGCATGGCCAGCATCCCGGCCGATGATGTGGCGACCTACGACATGATCGGTCAGGCCGATACCATCGGTGTGTTCCAGATCAGTCACGTGCCCAGATGGCCATGCTGCCGCGCCTCAGGCCGCGTTGCTTCTACGATCTGGTGATCGAAGTCGCCATCGTTCGGCCCGGTCCGATCCAGGGCGACATGGTGCATCCCTATCTGCGCCGCCGGAATGGCGAAGAACCCATCGACTACCCGCCCGCTCTGCATTCGGTATTCGAGCGAACCTTGGGCGTGCCGCTGTTTCAGGAGCGGGTGATGCAACTGGCCATTCTGGCGGCGGGCTACAGCGCGGGCGAGGCGGATGCCCTGCGACGTTCGATGGCCGCATGGTCGCGGCGTGGTGGACTGGAGCCGCATCGCGAACGATTGCAAGGCATGCGGCCTGCTGGCTACAGCGATGCCTTCGCCGAACGTTTGTTCGAGCAGATCAAGGGCTTTAGCGTACGGATTTCCCGGAATCCCACGCCGCCAGTTTTGCCCTGATCACCTACGTCAGTTGCTGGCTCAAATGCCATTACCCGGCCGCATTCACCTGCGCGCTGATCAGCTCTTAAGCCGATGGGTTTCTACAGTCCCGACCAACTCCTGCAGGATGTGCGGCGGCATGGACGTGACGGTGTTGCGATCGACGTGCAGCACAACGATTGGGATTGCACGCTGGAGCCCCATGCGTCCAGCGGGTGGCTTGGCTTTGCGGCTGGGTCTGCGTCTGTTGTCGGGTTTTCCTCAGGCCGTGGCGCAGCGCTTGGTGGCGATACGGCAAGCCAGTGCCTTCGAGACGGTTGCCGCCCTGTGTCGACGCGTGGGATTGGATCAGCGACAGCGCGCCCTGTTGGCCGATGCGGGCGCACTCAAATCACTGGCTGGGCAGCGACGCAAGGCGCGCTGGGCGGTGACCGGTATCGAAAGTGATCTGCCATTGTTTGCCGAACTGGATGATCGCCCGGAGGCAGCGCCCGCCTTGCCCTTGCCACGGGTGGCCGAAAAACTGGAAGCCGACTACGCCCTGACCGGGCTCACCCTGGGCCCGCATCCGCTCAAACTGTTGCGTCAGGTCTTGCGGCAGCGACGCTGTCGTAGCGCGCAGGAGCTGGAAGCCTTACCGCATGGTCATCCTGTCCGCGCCGCAGGCTGGGTGCGTTTGCGGCAACGCCCTTCAACGGCCAGCGGCGTCACCTTCCTCACCCTGGAAGACGAACACGGCATGGTCAATGTCGTGGTCTGGCGAGACCTCGCCGAACGCCAGCGCCGAGTTCTGCTGGAATCCCGACTGTTGATCGTCGATGGGCGAATCGAACGCAAAGATGGCGTCCAGCATGTCATCGCCCAGCGCCTGCACAACGCCAACCAATTGATGAGCAGCCTGCAGGCAAGCAGTCGCGACTTTCACTGACGCTCTCTGCACCAAAGGCGCGGGCCACTTCAATCACCTGTCCAACAGGCAACAAAAAACCCGCCATCCGTTGCCAGATGCGGGTTTGATGTGTGCCACGGTACGGTAGGGCCGTGGCGGATTTGGTGGGCAGTACAGGGATCGAACCTGTGACCCCTACCATGTCAAGGTAGTGCTCTACCGCTGAGCTAACTGCCCGTCGAAGCGGGCGCGCACTTTAGCACAGCGCTCCGGCGAATCCAACGGGGGAAGGCGATGCCCTTCGCCTGCGCCGTCGACATGAAGGATGCTCGCGCTGTCTTGACGGCGCCATCTTGGCTCGGGAGACTCTCGGCTCAGCGTCTGCGTGACCAAGGTCGTGGGGGACCCGTGTCAATCGTCGCAGGCGCGGTAATCCATTGCAGCGTGGCATCCGTTGTTTGCGTAAGTGCAGCACGGTGTGCGGGCGGGGGCCCGTGACATGACGGCGTGGTGTGGATGTGCAGTGTGACGAGCCACTGCCATGTGTGGAACCGCAGCAGGTCAGAGATCCTTGGCCTGTTTTTTCTGCGCCGAATTTGTCGGGTTATCGGAAGGAATCTCTCATGCTTTTGAGCGTCAATCGTGCTGGTCCTGTTGCAATGGCGGGGTCGACATCGCGTCGCGTCGTGTTTGCGCTATGTGCGTTGTGGTGTTCGACGGTCACGCCCGTGCTGGCACAACACCTCAACGATACCGGCCAGGGAAACTGTCATGACGCAACGGCCAGCACCCTTGGCTCCGATCCCGAGACAGCCGGTTTCGACTCGCAGAACTGTATGCACGAGGTGGCAGCGACGGTCGATGCGGCCAGTATCGTGTCCGCGTCGCCACAGGCGAGTCCGCGCGGTATGCCGGAGAAACCGGCAGGTCTGGACGACGCCGGTTGGGACTCGTTGCAACAGGCCATCCGCAAGGCCGCCGTGCAGCAGGCCAAGCTGTCGGGTGATGCCTCGCTACCCGGGGCCGACGGTGCGGAGGGTGACCGTTTCAGCTACTCGGTGGCCCTCGACGGCGACACCGTGCTAGTGGGGACATATCGCGACGACGTGGGTGCCAACATCGATCAGGGCTCGGCCTATGTGTTTACCCGCAGCGACAGTTCGTGGACGCAACAGGCGAAGCTGACGGCGGACGACGGCGCCGCGTCTGACTACTTCGGCTACCGGTAGCCGTCGACGGCGACACCGTGCTGGTGGGGGCAGTTTCCGACGGTGCGATAAACTTCAATCCGAGCTCGGCTTACGTGTTTACCCGTAGCGGCAACACATGGACGCAACAGGCGAAGCTGGTGGCTGACGACGGCGTGCCGAATGACTATTTCGGCGCGTCCGTGGCGCTCGACGGCAACACCGCGCTGGTGGGGGCGTACGGCGACGACGTGGGAGTCAATAGCCATCAGGGCTCGGCCTACGTGTTTACCCGCAGCGGCAGCACGTGGACGCAACAGGCGAAGCTGGTCGCTGGCGACGGTGCGATCACTGATCGCTTCGGCTTCTCGGTAACGCTCGACGGTGACACTGCGCTGGTGGGGGCTTACCCAGACGACGTAGGTGCCATCGGCTCGGCCTACGTGTTTACCCACAGCGGCACCACGTGGACGCAGCAGGCGAAGCTCGTCGCTGGCGATGGTGCGGAGGGTGACGCCTTTGGCTACTCGGTGGCCCTCAACCGCGACACCGCGCTGGTGGGGGCTTACGGCGACGACGTGGGTGCCAATAGCGATCAGGCTCGGCCTACGTTTACCCGCAGCGGCGCCGCGTGGACGCAGCAGGCGAAGCTCGTCGCTGGCGATGGCGCGGAGGGTGACGAGTTCGGCACCTCGGTGGCACTCGATGGCGACACCACGCTGGTGGGGGCGACTTACGACGACGTGTCCAGCAGCAATCAAGGCTCGGCGTACGTGTTTACCCGCAGCGGGAAAGCGTGGATACAACAGACGAAGCTGACGGCGGGCGACGCCGCAGCGGGTGATCTGCTCGGCAGGTCGGTGGCGCTTGACGGCGACACCGCGCTGGTGGGGGCGTACACCGACGACGTGGGTGCCATTAGCGATCAGGGCTCGGCCTATGTGTTTACCCACAGCGGCAGCACGTGGACGCATCAGGCGGAGCTGACGGCGGGAAACGGCGCGACGGGGGACTGGTTCGGCGACTCGGTGGCCCTTGACGGCGACACCGCACTGGTGGGGGCGTACACCGACGACGTGGGTGCCAATAGTGATCAGGGCTCGGCCTACGTGTTTACCCGCAGCGGTAATATGTGGACGCAGGAGGCGAAGCTGACGGCGGACGACGGCGCGGCGGGTGATTGGTTCGGCTACTCGGTGGTCCTTGATGGCGACACCGCGCTAGTGGGGGCGACTTACGACGACGTGTCCAGCAGCAATCAAGGCTCGGCCTACGTGTTTACCCGCAGCGGGACCAAGTGGATGCAACAGGCGAAGCTGACGGCGGGCGATGGCGCCACCTACGACCAGTTCGGCTGGTCGGTGGCCCTTGACGGAGACACCGCGCTGGTCGGGGCGTACGACGCCAAAGTGGGTGTCAATAGCGATCAGGGCTCGGCCTATGTGTTTACCCGCAGCGACAACACGTGGGCTCAAGAGGCGAAGCTGACGGCAGGTGATGGCGCGGCGTACGACCAGTTTGGCTGGTCGGTGGCCCTAGACGGCGAGACCGCGCTGGTCGGGGCGTATGCCGACAACGTGGGTGCCAATAGGGATCAGGGCTCGGCCTATGTGTTTACCCGTAGCGGCACCACGTGGACGCAAGAAGCGAAGCTGACGGCTGGTGACGGGGCGGCGGGTGACTTTTTCGGCAACTCGGTGGCACTCGACGTCGACACCGCGATTTTGGGGGCGGTTGGCGATACCAGCGATCAAGGCTCGGCCTACGTGTTTACCCGCATCGGGACCGCGTGGATGCAACAGGCGAAGCTGGCGGCGGTCGATGGCACCAGGTATGACCAGTTTGGCTGGTCGGTGGCACTCGACGGCGACACCGCGCTGGTCGCGGCATACGCCGAAAAAGTGGGCGTCAATATCGGTCAGGGTTCGGCGTACGTGTTTACCCGCAGCGGCAGCACGTGGACGCAACTGGCGAAGCTGACGGCGGGCGATGGAGCGGCGAGTGACGTGTTCGGCAGGTCGGTGGCGTTATCGAGCACGACGGTTCTGGTTGGAGCCCCGTATGTTGACGGGCTGCCTCCCTATGGCAACCCCAACGAGGGCGCGGCGTATGTCTTTACCATCGTACTCGGAATGTTTGCGAATGGCTTTGAGGAACCCGTGCGCGCTATCACGGTGCCCAGGCGCTGAAAACGAACAAGCCGCGCCAGTTCACCTGGCGCGGCTTGGTTGTTTGTGATCGGTCGTTGTGGCGGCGTTGCCGCCACCGCTTCCGTCACGCCATCTGCTTGGCAACAAAATCCCAGTTGACCAGATTCCAGAAGGCTTCGACGTACTTGGCGCGGGCGTTGCGGTAGTCGACGTAGTAGGCGTGTTCCCACACATCGCAGGTCAGCAGGGCGCGGTCTTCGCCGGTCAGCGGGGTGGCGGCGTTGCTGGTCGACACCAGTGCGAGGCTGCCGTCGGGGCGTTGCACCAGCCAGGCCCAGCCGGAGCCGAAGGTGGTCAGTGCGGTCTGGGTGAACTTTTCCTTGAACGCATCGAAGGAGCCGAAGGCGCTGTTGATGCCGTCCAGCAATTTGCCCGAGGGCTGGCCACCGGCGTTCGGGGCCAGGCAGTTCCAGTAGAAGGTGTGGTTCCAGACCTGGGCGGCGTTGTTGAACATGCCACCGGTCGAGCTACGGATGATGGTTTCCAGGTCCTTGCCTTCGAAGTCCGTCCCGGCGATCTGGTTGTTCAGATTCGTGACGTAGGTCTGGTGGTGCTTGCCGTAGTGGAAGTCGATGGTTTCGGCAGAGATGTGCGGTGCCAGGGCATCGCGGGCATAGGGCAGGGCGGGCAATTCGATGGCCATGGAAACTCCAGATTGGGTCGAGGCTGGCGGAAGAGTGTCGCGATGCGGGACCACGACAGGAACGGTCGGCGCGCAGGAAATTCACCTGAGTCGCACAGACGTGTGGGAAAATTGTAGCAAGCGAGGCGCCGACGCTTGTTCAGGCGAAGTGATCGCGTGCGGACCCAAAATTCCGCCGGCGACCGCGCCTTGACGCCACCGATTCCCAGGAGAGCCACCATGACGTTGGAACGCATCAAGCAGATTGTGGAAAGCCACCCGATCGTGCTCTTCATGAAAGGAACGCCGCAGTTTCCGATGTGCGGGTTCTCAAGTCGTACCGTGGAGGCGTTGAAGGCGGTCGGTGCGGCGTTTCATTCGGTGAACGTGCTGGCTGATCCGGAGCTTCGCGCCAATCTGCCGCGCTATTCGAACTGGCCGACCTTCCCGCAGTTGTTCATTCAGGGCGAACTGATCGGTGGTTGCGACATCACCCTGGAGTTGCATCAGGCCGGTGAGCTGGCGCGCATTACCGCTGAAGCGCAGAAGGCGTCCTGAGCATGGCCGAGTCCGCGCGTCTGGATGGACAGGTCGTGCTGGTCGTGGGTGCACACGGTGGCCTGGGATCCGAAGCCGCGCGTGCGGCGGCCCGCGAGGGCGCGACGGTCGTCTTGCTGGGGCGGCGTGTGCCCAAGTTGAACCAGGTTTACGACCAACTGGTGGCCGATGGCTCGCCGCAGCCCGCGATCTATCCGCTTGATCTGGAAGGCGCCAGTCCAGCCGATTACGAGCAGCTTTCGGACACGCTGCGGCGTGAATTCGGGCGTCTCGATGGCGTGCTGATTGCGGCGGCGGAGTGCAAGGGACTGTCTTCAGTCGAGAACAGCGATCCCATGGATCTGGTGCGTGCCGTGCACGTCAACCTGACCGCGCCGATGCTCTTGCTGCAGGCGCTGCTGCCTTTGCAGCGTGAGAGCCCATCCGGTTCTCGAATCGTGTTGGTGCTGGACGACGATGCGCGCGTCCAGCACGCGTTCTGGGGCGGCTACGGTGTGGCGAAGGCCGGTTTGGGTGCGCTGTTGAAGATTCTTGCCGAGGAGTTGGACGGCGGTGCGGTGAAGCTCACCGGCATGCGCCCCGGACCGATGCGAACCAATCTGCGTTCGCGCGTCTTCTTTGCCGAAGATCCCGGTCAATGGCCTGCGCCAGCCCATTACGCGGGGCAATGCGTGGCCATGCTGTCGGGGCAGGATTCGACGCCACATGGACAGGTCTGGGTTGGCGGCGCATGAGCATTCTTTCGGCGGCGATTCTGCTGTTCCTGATTCTGGACCCGCTGGGCAACATTCCGGTGTTTCTCAGCTTGCTCAAGCCCTTGCCCGCCGCGCGGCGCAACTGGGTGCTGGGGCGCGAGTTGCTGATTGCGCTGGTCGTGCTGCTGATTTTTCTGTGGGCGGGCCAGTACATCCTGTTGGCCATGCATCTGCGTCAGGAGTCGGTTTCGATCGCGGGCGGCATCGTGCTGTTCCTGATTGGTATCCGCATGATCTTTCCGACCGCCGAGGGAATTTTTGGCGACGTGCCTGAAGGCGAGCCCTTCATCGTGCCCATGGCGATTCCACTGGTGGCGGGGCCATCGGGCATGGCGGCGGTGATGTTGATGGGCAATTCCGAGCCCGGCCGTCTGTGGGATTTCAGCTTGGCTCTGGGCATGGCCTGGGTCGCCACGGCGCTGATCCTGTTTTCTGCAACGTCGCTCTACAAGTTGCTCGGTCGACGGGTGCTGGTGGCGGTCGAGCGATTGATGGGCATGCTGCTGGTGGCCTTGTCCGTGCAGATGTTCCTAGACGGTATCGCCGCCTACCTCGCCAGTCCGAGCAGCTCCAGCATGGTGGGCTGAGGCCTGCCACCCCATGCACGATTGCGAATCCGACCTCAGTCGCTCTGTGCTGCCTCGAACTCGGTGAATCGTCTGTTGCGGGCGGCGGCCTCGTGCTCGGCAACGTTGTTGACGAATTCGCGGTCGCCTTCGGGCCAGCCGGCCAGGTGACGTTCGATCAGTGGCAGGAGTGCGTCGACGTGATTCTGGCCCGCGTTGAGGGCCGGAATGTAGCGCAGGTCCTCGCCACCGGCCGCGGTGAAGGATTCCGCGTTCTGCATGGCGATCTCCTCCAGCGTCTCCAGACAGTCGACGGCAAAACCGGGGCAGACCACGTCGAGCTTGCGCAGTCCCTGCTTGCCGAGTTGGGTGACCGTCTCGTCGGTGTACGGACGTAACCACTCCTCGCGACCCACACGGGACTGGAAACTCAGCGTCCACGCGGAGCGAGGCAGTCCCAGGCGCTCGGTGACGGCCCTGGCGCTAGCCTGACAATGGCAGAAGTAGGGATCACCTGCCCGGAAATAGCGCTTCGGTATTCCGTGGAACGAGAACAACAGGTGATCACCCCTGCCGTGTTGATCCCAATATTCGCGAATCGACCGGGAGATGCTCGCGACCCAGCTCGGTTCATTGAAGTAGTCGTTGACGAAGCGTAGCTCCGGCAGCCAGCGTTCCCGCATCATCGCGTCGGCCACGCCGTCAAACACGCTTGCCGTCGTGGTGGCGGAGTATTGCGGATACAGAGGTAGCACCAGCAATCGGCGAACTCCCGCATCGCGCAGTTCGCCCAGCACTGCAGAAATCGACGGATTGCCGTAGCGCATCGCGGCACGAACCAGTACGGGGCGGTTTGCCTCGGAAAATGACCGCTGCAGTTCGTTGGCCAAGGCCTTGCTGAAACACAGAAGCGGTGAGCCCTCGGGCGTCCAGACCTGGCTGTAGGCATGCGCCGACCGCCGCGAGCGAAACGGCAGAATCACGCCGTGTAGCAGCGGTAGCCAGATCAGGCGGGGAAGTTCGATGACGCGCGGATCACTCAGAAACTCCGCCAGATAGCGCCGGACTTCACGCGGTCGAGGTGCATCGGGTGTGCCCAGATTGACCAGCAGAACGCCGCAGTGATGGCTGCTGTCGTGTTGAAAACGGGGCTGTCCGTGAAATGGCATGAGGCTTCCTGTGTTACGGGGCGAAGGCTTTGATTTGCCGATACTCGCTGCTATTCTCCGCCCGAGCGCCGTCAGAGCGCAGTGACGATTGACCTGAATCTTGAACAAGGATAGCGGCCATGAGAGCTGCCGTGTGCCGGTTTTTGGCTGTGTTTGCGGTCAGCGCGATGGTCTTCGCGATGCCGCTTCATGCCGATCCGGTCGCCTACACCTCCGGGTTGGATACCTCAACAGGGGTCGATACCCTTTATCGAGTTGACCTCGCTACGGGGCAGGCGACCCGTATTGGCGCGATCGGTTTTGTTGACGTTGAAGGCTTGGCGTTTCATCCCGATGGCAATCTCTACGGGGTTGCCGACGGCTCAGCGGACGGCGGTGCGCTGACCGATCTGCTGATCCGGATCAACACGACAACCGGTGCGGGCACGCTGGTGGCACCCTTGGCCGGGCTGGCGAATCAGGGAACCGGACTCGGTCAATTGGATTATGGCTTGGCGACGACCTGCGACGGTCGCATGTGGTTGTCGTCGGATACGCTCGGCGCGGTTTGGCAGGTGGAGCGCGATTCGGGTGCCGTAACACCGCTGCTGAGTGCTGGACCTCGGCTGTCCGGACTCGCCGCGCGCAACAACGAGTTATTCGGCGTCGGGGTTGAAAACGACGAAGGTTTGTACCGGATCGATCTCGTCAACAAGACCGCGCAGCGAATAGGCACATTGGGCCTATCGGACAAGGTCTACGACGCGGGCCTGGATTTTTCGACTGACGGTCGCCTCTGGGCGAGCTTGGATTATTTGACGCCGCCGGATGGCGCGGCACTGGTCTTGCGCAACGACACCGCACAGATTGATCTGTCGACGGGATCGGCAACGATGCGTGTGGCTGTGCGTGGGGTCGGCGAAGGGCTCAATACCGTCCAGATGGAAGGCTTGGCGATTGCCCCACCCATCTGCGGACAGGGAACGCTGCCAACGCCGGTTCCGGGTGTCTCCTGGCAGGGTTTGCTTGCCCTCGGTCTGTCGATGCTAGTTGCTCTGCGATGGGTGACGGCTCGCCGTTGATCGGTCAGGTGTCAAACGGATACCGCAAAGCGCTTTGTCGGGCGTTCGACTCATTGGGTGTTCACCGGTTGCCATTGATACTCCGCGCGTCATGATCGTCCACTGATTGATCGTTTAGGAGTAAACACATGCGCGCTTTTCGATCTCTGCTCAGTCTGCTGCTGGCCTTGGCGTCGTTTGCTGTAGCCGCGGCACCCGATCCGGAGACGCGGGTTCGTAACAGTAACCGCGTGCTTGACGAGATCATGCAGACGCCAGAGCACCGTATCCCACAACGCATGTTGCGTGACGCGTACGCGGTGGCAGTTATCCCGGATGTGGTCAAGGCAGGGTTGATTGTCGGTGGGCGTCGTGGACGTGGCGTCATTGCCGTTCGCGGAGTCGACGGCACGTGGAGCAATCCCAGTTTCCTGACGCTGACCGGCGGGAGCGTTGGTTTTCAGGCTGGCGTTCAATCGACCGACGTCATCCTCGTGTTCCGTTCGCAACGCGGCGTGGATTCGATCGTCAACGGCAAGTTCACTCTCGGCGCGGACGCATCGGTTGCTGCCGGGCCGGTCGGCCGCACCGCCCAAGCGGCCACCGATGCTGACCTGAAAGCTGAGATCTACTCATATTCCCGCGCTCGTGGGCTGTTTGCTGGCGTTGCGCTCGATGGTGCGGTACTTGCGATTGATCACCGGGCCAATCAGAACATTTATGGCCGCAACGTCACGCCGCGAGCGATCTTCGAGGGTCGTATCAGCAGTGCGCCGACCGTGGCGGTTGAGTTGCGGGACCGCTTGGAAGAATACAGCCAGCCCTGATCTGGGTGCTTCAGCTGCCGACAGGCTTGCTGGCCCATGGCATAATCCTCAGCTTGGCACTAATCCCGCGTGCCGCTGTCAAGTTGAGGACATTTCATGTTGGATTTTCTGATCTCTCCCGCCTTTGCGCAGGACGCTGCCGCGCAACCCTCGCCGTTGCAGCCTCTCATCATGCTGGGCATCTTTTTCGCGGTGTTTTTCTTTCTGGTGATTCGTCCCCAGATGAAGCGTGCCAAAGAGCACCGCACGATGGTTGCAGCGCTCGCCAAAGGGGATGAGGTGATATCCAGTGGCGGGGTTCTGGGTCGGATCGAGGAAGTCGGTGAATCCTTCGTCACGGTCGAGGTGGCGGACGGTGTCCGACTCAAGATGCAGCGGCAGGCAATCACTGCGGTTCTGCCCAAGGGCACGCTGAAGTCGCTCTGAGGACCCAAGCCTGCGTGTTGCGCAGACTTGATTCCCGGACGTTCTGTCGCCATTGACGGTGCGTTGTCAAACGCGGTTAACCCTATAGCCCTGCTTTCCCGCGGCAGCCCGCACACGCTGCCTCCACTTTCGATCTGATGCCGGATTTCGTTTCCGGCGAGGTGCCCGTTCATGCTTGAGTTCGCGCGCTGGAAATATGCCCTCATGGCGGTGTTGATCGCCGTGTCCGGCCTCTATGCCCTCCCCAATGTTTTTCCACAGGATCCCGCCGTCCAAGTGACGGCAGGTCGCAACGGCGAAATCGATGGCGCGCTGGTTGAGCGTGTTCGCGGCGCGCTGGAGTCGGCCCAGTTGTCATTCCGTAGCGTTGCCATCGAGCAGGGCGCGGTGTTGGTACGGCTTGATTCGGTTGACGCGCAGAGCAAGGTCGCGAAGGTGGTCGAGGACGCGGTCGGCGATGACTTCGTCGTGGCGCTCAATCTGGCTTCCACGGTGCCTGCCTGGCTGGAAGCCATCGGTGGGCGTTCGATGGTGCTGGGCTTGGATCTTCAGGGTGGCGTGCACTTCCTGATGGAGGTCGACGAGCAGGCGGCCATCGAGAAGCGACTGGATGGCATGGTCGATGACATCCGTGCCTTGTTGCGGGAAAAATCGCTTCACTACACCGCGGTCAATCGCGTTGGCGAGACCGTCGACATCAGCCTGCGTGATGCGACCGAGCGTGATGCGGCAGCGGCGGCTGTGCAAGCGGCGATGCCCGGAATGTCGATGGCCAATGACGCTTCCAGCGCCAACAAGCTTTCAGCGTCGTTGAAGCCGGAACAGCGTGTTGCGCTGCTCGACGGTGCGCTGGAACAGAACATGGTCACCCTGCGTAACCGAATCAACGAGTTGGGCGTTGCCGAACCGATCGTGCAGCGCCAAGGCAGTACGCGAATCGTCGTACAGCTGCCTGGCGTCCAGGATACGGCCCGCGCCAAGAAGATCATCGGCGCAACCGCTACCTTGGAATACCGCGCGGTTGCCGAGGGCGATGCGTTTGCGGCGCGCGATACCGGTCGAGTGCCACCGGATGCGCGTTTGTACTACCGCCGTGACAAGGGCGTCGATGGTCGCCCCGTTCCGGTACTGTTGAAGAAATCGGTCATTGCCTCGGGCGACCAGCTTACCGGCGCGACCTCGGGCATGGATGCGCAGTCGGGCACACCCAAGGTTGACGTCACCCTGAATCCGATGGGCGGACAGCGCATGTTCGAGTTCACGCGAGATAACGTGGGCAAGGGTATGGCCGTGGTATTCGTCGAACGTACGCCGGAAACCCGCGTTGTTGATGGCGAGACGGTACAAACCTCGCGCACGGTCGAAGAGGTGATCAGTGTCGCCACCGTGCAGGGTGTGTTTGGTCGCCAGTTTCAGACCACCGGGCTGGACAGTCCGGAAGAAGCGGCGCAGCTCGCCCTGCTGTTGCGCGCGGGGTCCCTTGCGGCACCCATGCAGATCGCCGAGGAGCGCATCATCGGGCCGAGTCTGGGTGCGGAAAATATTCGCGCCGGTGTAAATGCCGTGGCGTATTCCTTCATCTTCGTGCTGGTTTTCTTCGTCGTCTATTACAAGATGTTCGGCGTGATCACCAATCTGGCCCTGTTCATCAACTTGCTGATGGTGGTCGCCGTGATGTCGATCATCGGTGCAACGCTGACCCTGCCTGGGTTGGCCGGTATCGCCTTGACGGTGGGCATGTCGGTGGACGCCAACGTGCTGATCAACGAGCGCATCCGTGAGGAACTGCGCGCCGGCAATACGCCCTTGACCAGCATCGCCAACGGCTACACCAAGGCGGCCGGGACGATTGCCGATGCCAACATCACCGCCGTGCTTGCCGGTATTGCGCTGTTCGTCTTCGGCACCGGCCCGGTCAAGGGCTTCGCGGTCACCCTGATCGTTGGCATTCTCACGTCGATGTACAGCGCGGTGTCCGCATCGCGCGGCATTGCTTCGCTCATCTACGGCAGCCGTCGCAAGCTGTCCGGTCTCTCGATCTAAGGCGAACTGCTCATGAATCTGTTTCCGTATGACAGCCGTTTCGATTTCATGCGTCTGCGTGCTTACTCGCTGGGTGCGGCACTGCTGTTGCTCGTGATCGCCACGGTGGCGATGGGTGTCCGTGGTTTCAACTTCGCGCTGGATTTCACTGGTGGCACTGTCGCCGAATTGCGCTTCGAACAGCCGGTCGATGTCGATGTTGCGCGCAGCAAGCTGGATGAGGCGGGCTACGACAGCGCGCAAGTGCAGACCTTCGGTGCCGCCAACGACATCCTGATCCGACTGCAACCGGTCGATGGTCAGCAGAATGCCGCGCAGACGGGCGGTGCAGTCCTGGAACTGCTAAGCGACCCAAGCAATCCGGGTGTCGTCGTTCGCAGTGATTTTGTCGGCCCGCAGATCGGCAAGGAACTGGCCGAGAACGGCGTGTATGCCTTGCTTCTGGTGGTGGTGGGCTTCCTGGTCTATATCTCGCTGCGCTTCGAATGGAAATTCGCGGTGGCGGCGATCATCGCGACCCTGCATGACGTGGTCATCGCCATCGGCTGGTTTGCCCTGAGCGGACACGAGTTCGACCTCAACGTGCTGGCGGGCATCCTGTCCGTGATGGGGTACTCGATCAACGACACCATCGTGGTGTTTGATCGTGTGCGCGAGAACTTCCGCACCTTGCGGGTCGGTCCTGCGGAAGTGCTGAACCGCTCGGTCAATCAGACCTTGTCGCGCACGATCATCACCTCGTTTGTTGCCCTGCTGACGGTGCTGGCGCTGTACTTCTTCGGGGGTGAGTCGCTGCGTGGCATGGCGGAATCGCAGATCATCGGTATCGTCATCGGTACCTTGTCGTCGATCTTCGTTGCCTGCCCCTTGTTGATGTGGCTCGGCGTGACCAAGCAGGATCTGATGCCGAAGGCGCGCGACGAAGCGGAACTGGCACGTCGACCCTGATCCGGGGCCGTATATTCACAACAAAAAAGGCACCCGCAAGGGTGCCTTTTTTGTCTTGCCGCCAGTGCGGGTCAATCGCAGGCGTTGGCGTAACCACTGCTGACGATGGTCTTCTGCACGGCTTCGCTGAGCTTGAGGTTGCCCGCAACGATCTGTCCGTTCTTGAACATCTCCTGGCCGCCGCGATAGTCACAACAGCGTCCGCCCGCTTCACGCACCAGCAGGACGCCTGCGGCGATGTCCCAGGGCATGACGCCCGCCTCGAAGTAGGCGTCGGCGCGGCCACAGGCGACATACGCCAGATCCAGTGCCGCTGAGCCGGTCCGACGCACGTCTTCGGCTTCCTGCAGCAGCGCGGCGAGGCACTCCAGTTGCTTTCCTGCCCGACTGCGCTGCCGTGGCGCGAAGCCGGTCACCAGCATGGCACCCTTCAATTCGGCGCGCTGGCCAATGCGGATTCGGCGCTCGTTGAGCTGTGCACCCGAGCCCTTTACGGCGCTGAAGATCTCGTTGCGCATCGGATCGTAGACCACACCGAGCACCGGCTCTTGATGATCAAGTAGCGCAATCGAGACGGAAAAATGCGGGATACCGTGCAGAAAGTTGCTGGTGCCATCCAGTGGGTCAATAACCCAGGTGTAGCGCGACTTACCCGTTTGACCGGATTCTTCGGCGAGAAAGGCATGGTCCGGAAAAGCCCGCTTCAGTTCCTTGATGATCTCGACTTCGGCCAGTTTGTCGACTTCACTGGCATAATCCTGCTTCGCCTTCTCGACCACGTTCAAGCCGTCGATACGACCGACGTGGCGAAGGATGATGTCTCCGGCACGGCGCGCGGCCTTGACCACGACATTCAGCGCGGGCTTCTGCATACGGACTCTCGCAAATAGTGAAAGAACGCCTGGCGACGCTCGGGTCGCTGGCTGGGGCGCGGAGTTTACCGTAAACACAGTGACAGGCCGAGGCGCCGGTAGCATCGCGCTTCAGGCCCCGTTCGTCGAAAGAAGAAATCCAGGAAATTGCATGTCCGCACTTGACGCGATTCAGATCATCCTTGTCGGTACCCAGCATCCGGGCAATATCGGTGCTGCCGCCAGAGCGATGAAAACCATGGGACTCAACCGTCTCAAACTGGTTAAACCGCAGCGCTTTCCGGATCGCGAGGCCTATGCCATGGCTGCTGGCGCGGACGATCTGCTGGAAGGTGCCGAGGTGTTTGACAGCCTGGCCGAGGCGATGGCGGACTGTCGTTTGGCATTGGGCTGCACCGCCAGAAGACGGGGGATTTCGCTTCCAGAATATCGACCGCGTGAAGCGGCGCAGCGGATGCTGGCCGAATCCAGTGATTGCGCCGTCGCGCTGGTATTTGGTCGCGAGCGGACGGGTCTCAGCAATGAGGAGCTACAGCGTTGCCATGCGGCCGTCCACATTCCTGCCAACCCGGAGTATTCGTCTCTGAACCTTGCGGCAGCGGTGCAGATACTTGCCTATGAACTGCATGTACGGGCGCTTGACGAAAGCGCGGCGGGCGGGGTTTCTTCAACCGCGTTGCCATCCACGGAACCGGTCGCCGGATTGCCCCAGCCGCACTACTTGCCCGATGACCCACCTGCCAGTCAGGCCTTGCTGGAGCGCTTTTTCGTGCACTTGGACAGCACGTTGCACGCCATCGACTTTCACAAGGGGCGTGCACCGGAAGTGGTCATGCAGCGCTTGCGGCGCTTGATCCTGCGCGCGACTCCGGACGAACGCGAACTGCGCATCCTGCATGGCATCCTCGCGGATGCCGAACGCATGGCGATGCTGGCGGGGCGTCCTCGATAGGGCGTGCAATCGCCCCGATTGTCTCGGTCACCATGCCGTTTGGCCTATGTCTTGGGAGTGCTGCCATGCAACAATTTAGTAAACTGAGGAAGGTCTACGGTATGTCAATCAAATTGTCGCTTGGATTGTTCGTTTGCTTGTGGGCGGGAGCCCTGGCCGCCAAAGATGACGAGGCTCATCAAATCAGCTTGGATGGCGGCTTCGCAGATACCCGTGCCGCGATCATCCGGGAAGTGGATCGTGGTGACTTGTACCGTGAGATGACGGATGCGCAGCGTAAGTCGTTGTTCGCGGAATTGGACCAGATCGCTGCACTGATGGGCGCGTCAAGCTCTCCGTCGCAGGGCGATCAGGCTGTGCTGCAGAGACTGCAGAACAGCGTCAACGCACTGCTGGCTCAGGTGGCGGAAGACAGTAAGCTTGTCTGCCGGCGTGAGCGTGGACTGGGTAGCAATATTCCGACGCGTGTATGCCAGACCGTCGCTGCGCGACGTCGTCAGGAGGCCGCTGCGAGGGAGGAGATCAGTCGTCAACAAGTCAGTCCGGGCGGCTTGGGCGGCTGAGAAGTCGATGCGGTCAATGCTCGATGCCGCCAGGCTCTGCGCTATCGACCCGATGCAGCAGGGCCGTTTCAATCGCAAGGCCGATACCTTTTGTCATCAATTCGATGCACATGGAAGCGGCCTGCGGATATCGCAGCGCCTGTTCTGGCAACCAGGGCAGATGAACGAAGCCACCTCGACATCCGGCGCGATCCGCGTGTCGCAGTTGATGCATGAGGTGGAAGAACACCGCATTGCAGACGTAGCTTCCTGCCGATAGGGACAGCTCTGCAGGAATGCCTACTGTTTCGCAGGTGCTGCGCATGCGTTTCAGTGGCAAGTCACTGAAATAGGCGGCGGGGGCGTCGTCGATCACGGGGACGTCCACGGGTTGGTCGCCCGCATCATCGCCAATCCGCGCATCGATGAGGTTGATCGCAACTCGCTCGAACGACAGACGACTGCGTCCACCCGCTTGCCCAAGGCAGAGGACGATCTGCGGCTGCAGGGCATCGATGGCGTCGCACAGCAGGCCGCCGGCCCGTTGGAAATTCACCGGCAGACAAAGCGGTTCGACACGGTGCTTGGCAATTCTCTCGCCGCCCAGTTCGGTCAACAATGCCTGGGACGGATTGACGGACTCGCCGCCGAATGGCTCGAAGCCAGTCAGTAGCACGACGGCGCGGCGCATCAGAGGTTCGGCGGCAGGACTTGCGTGGAAACGGCGATGAAGTGCGCCGTACTGCCGGCGAGCACGAACAAATGCCAGATCGCGTGCGAATATGGGAGACGTTCGAAGTGATAGAACACCGTGCCGACGGTGTAGGCCACGCCGCCCGCCAGCAGCCAGACCAATGCTTCCGTTGAAAGGTGGGTCAGCATCGGTTTGATCGCGACGACGACGAGCCAGCCCATGGCGATGTACATCATTGTCGACAGGCGGGGAAATCGGCCGGTAAAGAACAGCTTGAAAATCACCCCGAGCACCGCCAGGGTCCAGATCACGGCGAACAGCGACCAGCCCCAACTGCCGCGCAAGCCAATCAGGGTGAATGGCGTGTACGTACCGGCAATCAAAAGAAAGATTGCACAGTGGTCGAAGATCTTGAGCTTGGCCTTGATGCGTTCGTGGCGGAAGGCGTGATAAAGCGTCGACGCCGTATACAGCACCAGAAGTGTCGTGACAAAAACCGAGGCGCTGATGATTTGCCAGGCATCGCCGTAGACCGCCGCCAAGGTGATCAACACCGCGCCACCGATGGCGCTTGCCAATGCGCCAACGCCATGGGTCAGCGCGTTCAGGATTTCCTCGCGATGCAAGACGGCGGCAGGGCTCATTCGAAGTACTCGCTGAAGACGGCTGTGCAAGCATAGCCGGTTCATCAGGCGCTCGATGCGCTCCGATTGGACAGAGCGCGTCGTAGTTGGCGACAGCTTTGTCGGCGCGGCGAATTGCCGCCGTGAAACGCAATTTAAATCAATGCGATGCGATCGAACGTCTGGCGGTTCGCGAGCGCTGCGGAAAGTCGACGGCGTGAATCGACACACAGTCGACGTTCAGGCGATCTCGCGTTGCAGGTCGTGCCCCCAGTCGTCCAGCGCATCCAGCCATGTCAACGCCTGGGGGTCCGAAGCGTGGCTCCGCCGCAGTTCCGCAATGCTGCCGAAATAGCTGTCGAAGCTGTACTCCGACAGGCCGCCATCGATGCATAGCCGCTGTCGCCGGTAGTCTGTCCAGATGGCGTAGTCCTCCGCCGACAGCGATTCCGGCGCGTTGCGCGCGATATAGCGTGGCCAAAGTGCCTGCAGGCGGTGGTCTTGAAACGGTGGCGCAAATCGGGCCAATGCGTCGTTGCGTAACTGTCGGATCGACGCACTCGTGGTTTTGTCGGTTTCGCCAATGAAGGCATCGTAAAGCGACTGGTCGGGATCGCGAGACCCGGCTTCCGCCGACATCGCAGGGCGCCGAAATACCTGGCGAAGCGTGTCGATCAGTTCGGGTGACTGGCGAATCCGTTCCGCATGAAGCAGGGCGCGCTGCCGATCCAGTCCCAGGCGCGCCAGTTCTGCATCCGTGACATGACGCAACTCGACGATGGCCGGGCAACGATTGAGGTGAATCTCCTTGAGCGGAACGCGTGCGATGTCGTCCGGCAGATCCGCGAGGGGCGTGAAGAGTCGATCCCGAATGTCCTCCGCGCTGAGCTCGGCGAAGTCCGACGGGTCTTGTTGCAGATCCAGGGCGATGACGCGGTTCGCGATCTGGGGATGAACGCATATCGGCACAACGATAGCGGCACAGCCATTGGCGGCGGAGAACCGCCCCGAGACATGCAGTACCGGCGTGTGCTCGACAAGGTCCAAGATGGCTTGTGCACGAGCCTTGCGACGGAATCCGAGGTAATAATCGAACATCTTCGGCTGCGCTTCGCGCATACGGCGTGCCAGACCGATCAATGCCTCCACGTCCGAAAGGGCGTCATGTGCCCGGCTGTGGGTGATCCCATTGGCCGCTGCCAGATGTTCCAGTTTGAAACTCGGCAATCCGTCATCACGCCGTGGCCAGTTCAGGCCCTGTGGGCGAAGTGCGTAGAGCAGCCGCGCCAGATCGAGCAAATCCCAGCGTGAGTTGCCGTTTTTCCATTCGCGCTCATAGGGGTCGTAGTAGTTGCGGAACAGCGTGTGGCGAATGAACTCGTCGTCGAAGCGCAGGCTGTTGTACCCCACCGCGCAGGTACCCGGTTCGCTCATCAGTTTCATCATGTCGGCGCAGAAATCCCGCTCGCTCACCCCTTCGCGCTGGGCGATTTGTGGCGTGATGCCGGTGATCAGCGTTGCTTCGGGCGAGGGCAGCAGATCGCGTGCGGGCTGGCAGTAGCGCACCACCGGATCGCCGATGATGCGCAACGCGCTGTCGGTGCGAATGGCCGCAAACTGGGCAATCCGGGAGCGCCGCGGATCGCGGCCGAAGGTTTCGAGATCGAACCAGAGAAAACTCTCGCGCATGAACTCAAACCAGCAGCGCGAGTACGAACACGCCCAGCATCATGAATGCCAGCGCGATCTTCAGGATCGTACCGAGCAGAAAGCCCAGCCACGCACCCAGGCCGACATGTGTGGCGCGATGCAGGGTTGCTCCCGCGATCAACTCGCCAAGCAGCGCGCCAAAGAAAGGTCCAAGCATCAATCCAACCAGCCCGAAAAACAGCCCCACGAGCGTGCCCAATGCGGCCCCGAACAGCGCCCAGGCGCTGGCCCCCACGCGTTTTGCGCCCAGCATTCCGGCAACGAAATCGCCGATCATCGACAGCACGGTCAATCCCGCCAGCAAGCCCAGTGTCCAGCCACCGATCTGCTGGAAATCGCCCATCCAAGCGCTGAGCAGCATGCCTGCAAACATCAGAGGGATGCCGGGCAGGGCGGGCAACAGGGTTCCCGCGAAGCCGATCAGGATCAGCAGGCCAGCCAGCACCTGCACCGCGATCGGTTGCCAATTGGGGATATCCATGCAGTTCCTCGGTTTTTTTCCTGCCGACAGGATGCGGCAAATTCAGGTCGGCAAGATAACCCGAATGTGACATCGTCCTATGGCTAGCGAAGGCTGGTTCCGCGCGTTGTGCTGTGCAATAGTGCTTTGCAACATGTGCCGACACCGGGTGGGGACTCAGTGCGCGTACCAAGCAATCCCGCATTCTTCGATGAAATGCATACCGCCGACGGCAGCGTCCGTCCGCACTATCAGGCGTTTGCCGATTGGCTGCAGCGCGCGCCGGAGTCGCGAATCGCGCAGAAGCGTCGCGAGGCGGAGTTGGCCTTTCATCGGGTCGGTATCACCTTCACCGTGTACGGTGAAAAGTCCGGAACCGAGCGACTGATTCCGTTCGACATTATTCCCCGCGTCATCCCGGCGGCGGAGTGGCAGATGCTGGATGCGGGTCTGCGTCAGCGTGTCAAAGCGCTCAATCTGTTCCTGCACGACATCTACCACGAACAGCGCATCGTGGAGGCGGGCGTCTTGCCGCGCGAGTTGGTTCTGGGCAACGAGCAGTTCCGCCCGCAGATGCGCGGCGTCAGCGTACCCGG
This sequence comes from Lysobacteraceae bacterium, assembly GCA_041395245.1. Classification (GTDB taxonomy): domain Bacteria; phylum Pseudomonadota; class Gammaproteobacteria; order Xanthomonadales; family Xanthomonadaceae; genus Aquimonas. Next base: position 71,808 of record JAWLAY010000004.1, on the reverse strand, counting down.
CGACATTTATGCGCATATCGCGGGCATCGATGTGGTTCGTGCCGGGGCGGGCGAGTACTACGTGCTGGAAGACAATCTGCGGGTGCCTTCGGGCGTGTCCTACATGCTCGAAAACCGCAAGATGATGATGCGCCTGTTTCCCGAGCTGTTCGCCCGCCAGAGCATCGCGCCCGTCGAAGATTATCCGGATGCGCTGCTGGAAAATCTGCGCTCGGTAGCCCCAGCAGGTATTGAAGATCCGACCGTTGCGGTCCTGACTCCCGGTGCCTACAACTCTGCCTACTTCGAGCACGCCTTTCTCGCCCAGCAAATGGGTGTCGAGCTGGTCGAGGGTCAGGATCTGGTGGTTCGGGACGATACCGTTTACATGCGAACCACGCGTGGTTTGCAGCGTGTGCACGTCATCTATCGCCGCATCGATGACGACTTCCTCGATCCGGAAGTATTCCGCAGCGACTCGATGTTGGGCGTTCCTGGCCTGTTGCGGGCCTATCGGGCTGGACGCGTGACACTGGCCAACGCCATCGGCACGGGCGTGGCCGACGACAAATCGATCTATCCCTACGTACCGGACATGGTTCGTTTCTATCTGGACGAAGCGCCGATCCTCAACAACGTGCCGACCTACCAAACTCCGCCACGCCGAGGACCTGAAATACACCTCGCGAATCTGTCGGAACTGGTGGTGAAGGAAACCCAAGGCGCGGGGGTTACGGCATGCTGGTCGGACCCGCCGCGACGCAACGCGGAAATCGAGAACTTCCGCACACGCATTCTTGCCAATCCGGCCGGCTACATCGCCCAGCCCACGCTGGCTTTGTCGACCTGTCCGACCTTTGTGGCCAAGCGGCATCGCGCCGCCGGACCTTTGATCTGCGCCTCGGTTTTCGGGCGAGTCGATTCGCATCGTTCCGGGCGGATTGACCCGCGTGGCACTGCGTGAGGGTTCGCTGGTGGTCAATTCCTCGCAAGGAGGCGGCACCAAGGACACTTGGGTATTGGAGGCCTGAATGCTTTGTCGAACTGCCAGCGATCTGTACTGGATGTCGCGTCATATCGAACGTGTCGACAATACCGCGCGCCTGATCGATTACGCCCATCGGGTCGCCTTGTTGCCCGCCCAGCGCGAAAACCGGTCACGTAACGAGGAGGCCTGGTCGCGTGTCGTCGACAACCTCGCACTGGGACAGCCGTTTGCGCAGCGCTATGGCGCGATCAGCGAGAAATCGGCGCTGCAGTTCATGGTCTTCGACGAGCACAACCCATCATCGATCTACAGCAGCCTGCAGGCTGCGCGGGAGTCGGGGCGGGCCCAGCGCGGCGCGATCAGCAGCGAGATGTACGAAGACATCAATGCCTCCTGGCTGCGCATGCGTGACTATGACTGGGACCAGTTGAATGCCGAAGGCCTGTCACAGTTTCTCGACTGGCTGAAACGGCGCGCTGCCTCGTTTCGCGGCATCACGCTCGGTACGCTGGTGCGCGACGAAGCCTACGAATTTCTGCTGCTCGGCACTTTCATCGAACGCGCGGACAGCACCTTGCGCATGCTCGATCTGCATTTTGGCGGCGCGCGCCAGCGGCCACCGCAAGAGGCGCGTACGGCCGTCGAGTACTACCAGCTCAGCGCCATGCTGCAGGCGATTTCCGGCTTCGAGACTTACCGGAAAATCTATCGTGACACCCTGGCCCCGGAGCGCGTGGCGGAACTGCTGGTCCTGCGCCAGGACATGCCGCGCTCCCTAGTGGCCTGCATGGCCGCCATGCATCGCAGCATCGAAGCCCTGGCGGGTGGTCGTCGACTCGAAGTAGTGCGACAGGTCGGTGCGCTGGCCTGTGAATTACGCTACGGAAGAATGGACACCCTGCTGCATCACGGCACCGGGCACTTTCTGAAGTCCCTGACCGGGCGACTGTACGACCTGTCCGACGCGATCCATCAGCAATTCATGATGTCGGATGACCTGTTGCCGATGGGCTGAGCGCTCATCAAACTGGCGGCGTCGGCAACACCGTGGCGCGGCCGACGCACCCGTTTCAGCCCTCGAACTCGTCGTGGCAGGATTTGCATCCCTGACGCACCTGGTTCATCGCTTCGACCTGCGCTGGACAACTTGACCACTCGGTCATGAGTGCCTTGTCCAGCCGCTCGCGCATTTGCTGGCTCTGCTTGCCAAACAGATCCTTGTCGTAGCCGCGCGCGAAATAGATCGCGTCCAGATCCTCGCTGAGTGCGCGCAGGGTGGTCAGCTGACGCTGCACGTTGCCGCCATTCGGACAACCCGGATCGATCACCGCGCGGGCGGTGTCCACCTGGTATTTCATCATCTGCATGATGGCCTTGTGGGTCTGCGGGCCGCGATTGAGAACGTTCAACGCGGTCACGCTGATCAGTGCGCCCAACATCAATCCCACCAAGATGAATGCCAATGCACGCATGTTCCACTCTCCAAAGAATGACAAGGCGTGAATGATACGGCGACGTGTGTGGCGGTGTCAGAGCGTGCGGATGCGGGGCACCTGCCGCACGGATTTATCATGCGCGTCCGACTCGGCGTGGTGGCGATATGGAATCAGCGCGATTTGCAGGGATTGACCGTTTGTATGGACGCGGCAGCGTGGCTCGCCTCGGCGACGCCCGAGTGGCAATCATCGGTATCGGTGGCGTCGGTTCCTGGGCTGCCGAAGCCCTGGCGCGCAGCGGTATCGGGCACCTCAGTCTGATCGATGCCGACGACATCTGTGTGAGCAACGTGAATCGCCAGTTGCATGCGCTGGAAGGGCAGTTCGGACGCCTGAAGGTCGAGGCCACGGCAGAGCGACTTCGGCAGATCAATCCGGCAATCGAGGTGGACCCGATCGCGCGGTTTCTGACCCCCGATAGCCTCGAACTGCTGTTGATGCGGCAGTTCGACTATGTGCTGGACGCCTGCGATGCGTTCCGCGTCAAGGTGGAAATGACCGCCTTCTGCCGCCGACGAAAGATCCCGCTGGTGGTGGTCGGCTCGGCGGGCGGACGGTCCGATCCGACGCAGATCGAAGTACGCGACCTCAGTCGTACTGAGCATGACGCCATGCTCGCGCTGGTGCGCAAGAAGTTGCGTAGCGAGTTCGGGTTTCCGAAGAATCCCGATCGCTACTTCGGCGTCTCGGCGGTGTTTTCGCGGGAGAACGTGCGCTACCCGCAAGCCGACGGCAGCGTGTGTGGGCTGCGGCCCGCCAACGACACGGGAGGGCGTCTGGACTGCGCTAGTGGGAATCTGGGTGCGGCCACCCATGTCACGGCTAGTTTCGCCTTTGCCGCCTGCGGGCGAATCCTGCAGCGATTGACTCAGGTGCCAGGCTGATCCGTGCGTGTGACCGCGCGGTTCCGCGCCAACAGCCTGCCTTGCCGTGACGGCAACGCCCGGTTCGTGTTTGCGCGCTCGATGGAATCGCCAATGGATGGATTTGCTGCTTGCACAGCGGATTACCGCGTGATTTCGGAGAGTGCCAGTAAATTGACGCGATAACGTACGTAACCCATTGAGTCGCTTTTAGTTTTCACAATATTCAGTGAATGCTAATGGCGCACGTTGAATTGGTTAACAACTGTGAAAATGACGCGTTCAAAATGCGAACGCGATTGCAAAAATACGTCAATTGTTCAGCTAGCCTGCATTCCACCAGGGCTTATCCCACTCCAAGGAGCTGAACATGAAGAAGTTTCCTCTCAAGACGTTGCCCGCTGCCGTGATGGCAATCAGTGCCGCCATGGCCGGTTCCACCGAGGCGGCGGATTGGAACGCAGGTACACAGGTCGCAGGAGGATTCGACTTCGCCGTTGCCAAGAATGCGGGCGGCGAAATGCTCATTGCGCAGTGGCTGACCTATGACGCCTTGGGCCGCCCCCTGCGTTTGCTGGGGCTTGGATCAATCAAGGGCAATGGGGCAACGATGAGCCTGTATGCGGTCAGCGATGAATTCAAACTCGCCGCAGACGAATATCTGTTGCCGCCACCGAGTACGGACGAGTACCTGCTGCCGCCGCCCAGCACCGACGAGTATCTGCTGCCACCGCCGACCGCGAAGGAATATCTGTTGCCGCCGCCGAGCACGGACGAGTACCTGCTGCCGCCGCCCAGCACCGACGAGTATCTGCTGCCACCGCCGACGGCGAAGGAGTATCTCTTGCCGCCGCCTGGCGCGAAGGCGCATGAACTGCCTGCGTATTGGGGTGAAATCTCGATCCAGTTCGTCAGTTGCAGCGAAGCCTCAATCATCGGTCTGACGGCGGATGGTGGTGGCAAGGTCAACACGGTCGCCACCACCGCAGGTGCGAAGGCCTGCCAGAACCCGCTGGATACGGTGAGGGCAATGGTGCGTGGCGACCGCTTCTGATCGGTGAAAATCGACATCGCCTGATGCATGGAACGCCCGGCTTCTGCCGGGCGTTCTTTTTGTGGTGGAAAACCCTCAGTGCTCGCTTGACGGGCGGACCAGATTCGGCGCACAAAGCCGACATGAAAATCGAATTCAACACGTTGATGCTTGCCGCGGGATTGGGAATCCTCTCGCTGAGTGCCGAGGCGGCGATCGAAACGCAGCGCTTGCAACCCGTGCCTCTGGCGACCGAAGCCGAATTCGGGTTTGCGATCACGAATCAACACCCGATCTGGGTGGTGAGCGCGCCTGGCGCCGATCAGGTGCATGTTTTCGACTGCGCGGGCGCGCGTTGTGTATCCGGGCAGGTGCTGACCGGTGCAGGGGCAACGGGATTTGGTCGCGCCTTGGCGCTGGACGGCGATTGGTTGGCGATTGGTCAGCCGATCGCGCAACGGGTGAGCCTCTATCAACACCAGAGCGGAACGTGGGTGCTGCATTCGACGATTGAGCCCGCCGTGCCCGCTTTGGATGGGCGCTTTGGTGCATCGTTGTCGATGGATGGAACGCAGCTCGCCGTGGGGGCACCGGGTGAGCAGAACGGTGCTGGCGCAGTCTATGTCTATGCCGAGGGCAGTGGGCAATGGACGCAGCAGGTGCGGTTTGGGGCGTCCGCATCCTTGCAGCGATTGGGACACGCCGTGGTGATCGATGGCACCACACTGGCGGTCGGTGCGCCCTTTTCAGCCGTTGCGCCGGGGTATGCCGAAGGGCGGGTCTGGGTATTGGCGGGAGCGGGGAGCAGTTGGACCGAAGAGGCCCTGTTGACGTCGCCCGTACCCGTATCGGCTGAATTGTTCGGGTATGCCCTGGATTTGCAGACGGGGCGTCTGGTCGTCGGTCGCCCTGGAGCGGGCCAGAACGCCGTCAACGAGGGCGCGGTCGATGTGTTTTCCCGCAGTCCGGAAGGAAGCTGGTCTCACGATGCCACGTTGACTGCGCTCAACGGCGCGGCCAACGAGCGCTTGGGCTGGTCTGTCGCACTGGAGGGTCAGCAAATTCTTGCCGGAGCACCGTTTGCACTCGCCAATCAGACTTTCCTCTGCGGTAGTTCGACACTGTTTGTCTTCAGCGCAAACCAGTGGGCGAATGCCGACTTCAGCGAGCATGATCGCTTGCCAGGAAGCCTGACCGGCTTCTCCGTGGCGGTATCCGCGCAACGCTGGATGACTGGTGCGCCGACCTTCGCCGAGTCTGCGGGTGCCGGTTCGGGCGTCGGGTACTGGTTCAACACGGTGGGTGGCTTGTTCGGACATGGCTTTGGGCTTGCCGATGTCAGTTGCATGCCCGAAGTGCTTCGCCGTTGAGCCGTCTTGGAATAGCCCGCTAGGATCCTGTCGGACTTGAAGAATCGAAGCGAAAATACGGCTGGGCGAGGACAGTTTTTGCCGGTTTCGCAGGGCAATAGTTGAACTATTGCCCAAGGAAGCGGCGAAAAATGGACCGTCCAGACGGATTTGCAGCCGACTCCCTTTCAAGTCCGACAGACTCCTAGGGGTTCAGTCGACCTTCCCATCCAGCAGCTTGTGTCGGACAGCGTAGCGGATCAACTCCGCGGTGTTGCGTGCCTGCAATTTGCTCAACACGCGTGAGCGATGGTTTTCCGCCGTCTTCGCGCTGATGTCGAGGTGCTTGGCAATCTCTTTGGTCGTCATGCCTTCGACAATCAGGTGGAATACCTCACGCTCGCGTGCGGTCAGTTCGCGATAGGGGTCTTCCAGTCGATTGCCTGGATGCTGCACCTGCTGCGCCAGAACACGCGAGGCATGCACACCGTAGTAGGCACGGCCCTGCGCCAGTGTCCTCACCGCATTCAGCAACTCGCTGCCCGCACTGTCCTTGAGCAGATAGCCCGCTGCACCGGCGCGAACAACGTGCAGCACGTACTCCTCCTCGGTATGCATGGTCAGCACGAGCACGCGTGTATCGGGCAATTCGGCGCGCAGGCGGCGCACCACCTCTACACCATTCAGTCTTGGCATCGACAGGTCGACAACCAGCACATCCGGGCGTAGGCGAAGGGTCAATTCCAGCGCGCTGATCCCATCTGCAGCTTGACCAAGCACATCGATTTCGCCGCTGCCGACGAGCAGGGAAACCACACCTTCGCGAAGAATGGTGTGGTCGTCTGCCACCACAACCCGGATCCGGCTCATGTTGCCAACCCCGGCATGTCGGTGTCGATCAAGGGCAACGTGATGCGCAACTGCGTGCCCTCACCGGCAGCGGACATCACGCGAAGCTGCCCACCAAACAGCCGGACGCGCTCACGCATGCTCGCCAGCCCGCTGCTCATGCCCTGACTGGCTTGCGAGATGGCCGCATCGCTGTCGAACCCGATTCCGTCATCGACAACGAGGATGTGCAGGACTCCCGCGCGCTCGTACAGACGGAGCGCAATCAGCTGCGCCTGGGCATGCTTCAGCGCGTTGTTGATCGATTCCTGGGCGACGCGGAACACCAGCGTGGCAAGCTCACCGTCGAGTGTGGCCTTCAGACCGTCGACATCCAGCGAAATCTGCGGGCCGAGCTCATTCGTCGCCGTGCGAGCCAGCCACTGCAAGGCCGCCTGCAGTCCCAGATCATCCAGCACCTGGGGGCGCAAATTGCGCGCCAGCGCTCTGGTTTCGGCGATGGCGAGATCACACAGTTTCAGGGTCTCGTCGAGGCCCGATAGGCCTTCACCGCCATTCGCCATCTGTTCGACGCGATGCCGGATCGCGGTCAGTGTCTGGCCCAAGCCATCATGCAGCTCGCGGGCGAGTCGCCGTCTTTCGTCTTCCTGAACCCGCCAGACTGATCGCGCCAGGCGTCGCGACTGCGATTCACCGCGTTGCAAGCGGGAAAACAGACGCTCCTGCTCCAGCCGAAGATGTTGCAACTGCTCGCTGAGTTGCTCCGGAACAAAGTAATACGACTCGGGACTCATGGTGTCGTTTCCGTCGGGGTCAGCATTTTCCGGGTGATCTCATCAAAGTGTTCTGTGGCGGATTCGGGCAGGTTGGACAGCACCTGTTGACGCGATTGCGCTGCGGACCGCGCCGCCGCACTGGCCAGTTCACCTGGCAAGGCCATGGCTGCGACATGTAGCGAGAAACTGCTTCGCCATGGGCCGATGCGTTGCAACAGCGTTCTGGCCTCGTGATAGTCGGCGCTGGCGTCGCTCGACTGGATGCGCAGACTGCTGAGGATGAGTTGGAGCCGCAGGTCGACGCTGGGGTAGTTGTTCACCTGGCTTCTTGCGCGCTCAAGCAGTGAACTCGCTTGCGCGGCTCGGCCTGCCCGGTGGTGCTCGACTGCCAGCGCCAACAGGGCCTCCGCCTGCAGCGGCAGACTGTGCGCGCGGTTTGCTGCCTCCAGTGCCTGATCAAGCTGAGCAATGATCTGATCCGGTTCCGCTTCAGGGTCGGCGCGCGCGCGCAACAGATGCCATTTGGCCCGTTGCTCGGCACTCTCCGGCGGTGCATTGTCCAGCGCGATGGCCGCTTCATTCACCATCGTTTGATCCAGCGTTTCCAAGGCCAGTTCGAGCAGGACCAGTCGCATCTCTGTCTCGCCGCGCGCGTCGCCGCGTTGCTGGAACAGCCCGAGTGCCTTGCGCGCCGCGTCAAGGCCGATGCTGATCTGTCCAGTCAGCAAGGCGAGTTGCGCGCGCATCGCGAAGGCGGTTGGAATGTCCTCGCCCAGCTGCATGGATTCTGCCTGCTGTATTTGTGCGTCGACCAACGCTGCGGCAGTGCTCAGGTCGCCGCGCGCCATCATGGCTAGCGCCTTGGCATGATTGGCCTGCAGAATCCGCGCGACATCGCGCGAGTCCTTGGCCTGGCTTTCCGCCTGTTGCCAATAGACCTGCGCGTTGTCGAATTCGCCGAGATGGTAGTAGGCGAAACCGACGTTCAGCAGACTGCTGATCAGCTGCGAGGGGTCGCCGAGTTCCTGCCGATGGGCGAGTGCTTCGCGATACGAGCTCAGCGCCGTATCGAAGCGCCCTTGCTCTTCGTACATGACCCCGAGGTCGTTCTCGACATCGGCCAGCAGCGAGCGGTCACCCAGTTCACGAGCCAGCGTCTCAGCCCGGCCCAGCGCTTCCGAGGCCGCATCGAAGTCTCCCTGCAGGCTGCGCTCGCTGCCCAGGTTCAGCAGGGCGGTGGCCTCACCCTCGGAATGCCCGAGCTGTCGCCACAGTCGAGCCGCACGATCAAAATTGTCGATCGCCTGATCGGGTTGACCCAGCGAGCGATAGCCCATGCCGATGGCGTTGGTAATGCGCGCCTGGGCCTCGCGATCCTTCACCCGGCTGGCCAGGATCAGGCCGCGCAGCAGATAGTCTTCCACGGCCTCACCGGCTTGTCCGTTGAGGATGGCAAGCCGACCCAGCTGAAACCAGATGTCGGGGTTGTTGCGGTCCGTTTCGGCGCTGTCCAGCAAGGCGGCGCGGGCTTCATCGTCGCGCTCCTCGGCGAGCAACAGCATGGCCAGTTGGTACTGCAGCGTCGGGTCCGTTCGCTGCTGCAGTACCTCGCGCAGTGCGGTTTCCGCGCCTTCATCACCTTGCAGAGCGAGAGCCAACGCCCTCACGCGTCGTTCGGCGGGCGCCTTGCTCTGCTTCATCGCCTTGAGTGCGGATTCCGCGAGGCTCACGGTCGCCTCGGAATCCGGTTCGTCGAGCGCACGCTGCATGCGTGCCCACCAGAAAGCCGGGTCGGCGATGTCCTCGCCCGACTCTCCGTTCTCCACCAGAGCTTGCGTGCTGTCGGCCAGCAACTGGGGCTGCCACGCCAGTTGGTCCTTCTGAAGCAACTGTCCGGCAAGCCGCACGACTTGTTCGTTGAGCGAGGCAATCGAGTCGAAACGGGCTTCCGCCTGGTCGGGTGAGTCGGGATGGTCGGCATTGCTCAAGGCGACCCGAACCCAGGATTGCTCCGCTTCGCGTCGCAGATCGATGGTCAACAGATGGCGTACGCCGAGCGTCTGCATGACTTGCGCGCGATGCCTCATGGCGGTCTCGCTGTCGAAACCCATCGATTGCAGACTGCGCGCAATCAGTTGTTGTGGCGCGACGGAGCTCGTTGTCGACGCCTCACCATTCGCTTGCAGCAAGGCATAGGCGGCATCGGCGATGCCTTGCCATGGGGTCGGTTGACCATCGGCGGCGACGGCGATGTTGCTGGCAACATGCCAAGGCAGGATGGCCAGGTCGAATGCGTTCTGCTCTACCTGCCACGCGTCGACAATCCGGTCGACCAGAGGGGAGCGCCACACCGAGATCGCGCCCAGGCTGAGCACGATCATCAACGCGCTCAGGCCCCAGGCGAGGCGCGTGCGACGCCGGCTTGACGGTTGGCGCGGCAGACGACCCGAGGCGATCGCTGCGACTACGGCATCGGCGGATTGCAGTCGATGGGCCGGACGGATCTCCAGCAATGCCGCGCAAAGCTGCACCGCCAGCGGCGGCAAGCCTGATTTCAACGTGTCTGGCGGATCGGGCGATCGGAACAAACGTTGCGCGAGCATTTCCGCGGCCGTGCCATTGCGGAAGGGCAGCACGCCGGTCAGCATTTCGTAGAGGATCAGGCCGAGCGCGTAGAGGTCACTGCGCCCATCCAGCTTGTCGGCTCGCGCCTGCTCCGGCGACAGATAGGCGGGGGTTCCGATGACGACGCCGCTTCCTGTGATGCCGGTGGAGCCAGCGCTGCGGGCCACGCCGAAGTCGGTGATTCGCGCCTCACCGCTGCGGGTCAGCAGAATGTTTGCCGGTTTCAGGTCGCGATGGATGACGCCGCGATGGTGGGCGGCGGCCAAGCCAAGCGCGATCTCGCGTGCGATTCGAAGCGCCTCTTCGGCGGGCAGGGCACCTTCGCGATCAAGGCGTCGTTCAAGCGACTCGCCGTCGACGAAGTCCATGCTGATCATCCACGCGGACTCGTGACGAACCAGGTCGTGGATGCGAACGACATGCGGGCTGGAGACCTGTCGCGCGAGCAGCAACTCCTGCCGGAAACGGTCGAAGGCATCCGGTCGCGAAGCCAATTCGGGGCGCAACAGCTTCAGGGCGACGGCGACGTTGAGTTCACTATCCCAAGCTTGATAGACCAGGCCCATCCCGCCCATGCCTAGAAGCTGCTCGATGCGATAGCGCTGGGCAACGATGTCGCCCTGGCGTAGCTCGCTTGCCATCAGGAAGCCGGTGAGCGTGGCCATGCCCACGGTGGCCGCTTGCTGCAGGTCTCGCCCTGGTTGCGTCATATCGACGCGCCCTGCCACGGCAACGCGCTCGCGTGCCAGCGCGCGTTATCAGGCTCAACCCGCAACCAGCTTTCCATGTTTTGGAGATGTCGCTCGATCTGTTGTGCCACCAGGGTCGACGTCGCCTGATCGACCAGTGCGGTCATCAACTCGGCATCCAGTTCGGTGAACACCCGAGCGGTATCGTCGGAGTCCGCATAGACCGCACCGAGAAGCGCGCCGTCATTGATCAGCGGAAGGCACACGAGTGAGCGCAATCCACCGGCGATGACGCTGGCTTGTTCCGCCAGCCAGGCGTGCTCGTGCCGTGCGTCCATGTAGACGGCAGCCTGTGACTGCAATGCACGATCCACAGCACTGCGGCTACCGGCAAAGTGATCATTGCCAAGCTCATCGGGATTGATGGCGTAACAGGCGCGCACATGCAGATGCTCGGGATCAGGCCCCAGCAGCAGAAAGCCACGCCGACACTCCGCCAATTCGACGAAGCCTTTCAGCAATTCACTCAGCAGATCCCGTTCGTCGGCACATTGCTGCAGACGCTGGGCCAGGGTGGCCGAACGGGTTTGGCGATCTTCCGTACGGCGTTGTTGCGCGTCGACATCGCTGAGCGCGAGACTTTCCAGTTGGCAGAACACGTCGCCCACACTGAACCACGCGTCGGCAGGCAACTCGGCCGAATCCACTCTTCGACCTTGCACGCGGGTGCCATTCTTCGAACCCAGGTCCTCGATGGAGATCACGCCGTTGGCGTCCCGCAGCAGGGCATGTCGCCGGGAGACCGATACATGATCGATCTGGATCGCGCATTCACTGGCACGCCCCAACACCCATTCGCCGCAGCGATGCAAAACCCGCGCTTTTGCCGGTGTGTCGGGGAGATGCAGCGTGACTCGCAGCAGCATGGCCGAACTCAGGGTGCGCCGCCGAGGCGTGCCAGGGCGAATGCCAGCGGGCCGGAACTTCCAAGCAGTTCGCCCTCCAATGCCGCGCTGCCTGCCACCGCTGCCTGCCAGCTGTTTGGGATACCCACGCCGCCGAGCGTATCCACGTGCGTTTCGAATTCCAGCACGTGTGCAGCGGCCGCCGCATACGCACCGCTGTCGTAAGCGGCCTCGGCGAGATCCAGATCGAGGGTCAACACCGTGACGGCTGCCGCAGCAAGACCTGGACTCTGCAGCAGATTGCGCAACTCTGCCAGGCTCTCCTGCACTTGCTGGTCATAGTCCTGATTGGCTTCGAATCCCAGCAGAAACTCGGAAAAGCGCCCGCTGCGCCCACGCGTACGAATACTTCCCGAGGCCAATGTGCCGGTGATGTCTTTCAGTGCGCCGCCGACCGGTCCCTTGAAGAATCGATAGCCAGAGCCGGGCGCAAACACCACATGTTCATCGGTATGAAAATCGATATCGACATCGCCGCGGAATGACAGCCCGCAGGAAGGCGGCGGCTCCACGCGCACAACGACCGGGAACTCGGTGGCAATGTTTTGCGAAGGCCTTGGCAAGCGCGCGTTGATGGCTGCTTGCTCGCTCGCATCCAGCAATTCTGCCGAGACACCGAGGCAGGTCTCGGTCAGATTGGAGACATCGTCGAAGTGCAGGTCGAAGTCCAGTTCATACACTTCCATGCCATCAACCAGCGTGATGTCGATTTCTGCTTCGTCGCCGTCGATGGTTACGATGATGCTGTTGGCCGGCGTGCCGGCGTACGCGGGCAGAGCAGGCCCCAGACTCGCGATCAGCAGTATCAGGAAAGCGATATTGAGGTGGCGCATCGATGGTTCCTCCGCGTGACGCGCGGCCGATTGTGGTCGCATGCCCGCAAGCCTATGTCATCGCAGGCACTCGGTCGATGTCCCGAAGCAAACGAAGCCCACGCTGAGTGAAACCCGTGCTCCGAGCTGGGGGGTTTCACTCAGGAGAGCCCGCCTGCCCATTTCACCAAGTCGTGCGCTGAGGAATTCCCCAATCGGTGCTGAGGGGTTTTCCGGATTGGTCGGTTCAACGATCAGGTCAATTCTGGCGGTGTGCTCGATCGCAGGCACACTTTCAGGAGGCACACCATGATCACGCATCAATTCCGATTTCCACTCATCACCTTTGCCTTGGCCGCCGCGCTCGGTGCCGGCAATGCCGAAGCGGTGACCATCACCCGCGAATTTTCCGCGAGCTGGCACGACCCGACTCACATCGGCCATGGATTCAGTCTTGAAGTGATCGAGGGTCCGCTGGGCAAGACCCTGGTCGCGTTCTGGTTTACCCACGATCTGCAGGGCAAGCCGATGTGGCTTGTCGGCAGTGGGCCGGTGGAAGGCGAAAAGGCGCTTGTGGACGCATACGAGGCCAAAGGTGGGGCGTTCACCAATGGCTTCGCTCCCGGTGCAATCCAGCAGACGCCGTGGGGCGCGCTCGAATTCACTTTCACTGACTGCAACACCGGCTCGGTTCGCTACGTACCGGATGCAGCCGGCCTGCCGAGCGGCGTGATGCCGTTGACCCGTCTGACCAAACTGTACGGCAGCGCCTGCAGTGGCGGCATTTCGGATGACCGCAAGGCCAACACCGCGGATCAGCGAGTTGTCCAATACTTCAACAACACTGGCGTCCATTTGCAGGCTTCGGGCAAGACGCGTTTCGAGCAGCGCAGTGATCGCACCGATTTTCAGGTCGAAGTCGAGCGTCTGCCGGTGGGCGACTACGCGCTTTCCGTGGGTGGCGCGGTAGTTGCCGACTTGACGGTTGCGATGACCGGAACCGTGGCGCGTGGCGAGGTCGAGTTCCGCAGCCCCGCCGAGCCGGGACACCCGCTGTTGGACTTCGATCCGCGTGAGCAGTCCATCGATATCCTGCAGGGCGCGGTGGTGGTGCTGAGTACCACTCTTGGCGGTGCCACGGGCGGCGACAACGGTGGAACGACGGGTGGTGCACCGCCCGTCGGCAACGATGAATATCGACTGGTGATCGAGCAATTCAACGACGGTCCAGAAATGCAGGCCGAGCTGGAGCGGCGCCCGACGCGCGTCGAGTTCAAGGTGGAACTGGAGGATGTGCCGGTCGGTGACTATCAGTTGACGGTTGGTGGCGTTGACCGTGGCACCCTGAGCGTGGTCGATGTCCCGGGCGGCACCGAAGGTGAACTGGAGTTCCGCTCGCCCGAGGATGCCACGCATCTGCCTCTGGATTTCGATCCGCGTGGACAGATGGTTCGATTGTCGGGAGTGGCTGGATTCGTGATCGAGGGGGTGTTTCCGACCGAGCCGACCAGTGAGTTTGGCGGCGATGACGACGGCGACGGTGATTGCGAGGAAGGCGATGACTGCGGCGGCGATGACGACGGTGACGGTGATTGCGAGGAAGGCGATGACTGCGGTGGTGACGACGACGGCGACGGTGATTGCGAGGAAGGTGATGACTGCGGTGGTGACGACGACGGCGACGGTGATTGCGAGGAAGGTGATGACTGCGGCGGTGACGACGACGGTGACGGTGATTGCGAGGAAGGCGATGACTGCGGCGGCGATGACGACGACGACGGTGACTGCGAAGAAGGCGATGACTGCGGTGGTGACGACTGATCTGAATTGTGGCGAGCGAGTTTCAGCGTCAACGCCCACCCTTGGGGATCATCGACGACAACCGCAGCCCAAGCGCCGAATGCGGCCGGGGTGATGGATCGGTGAATGGGTGGGCTGAGGCTTTGCAAGGGAACTGCACGACAGGCGCATGGTGACATGCGCCTGTCGTGCGTCCGCATTCGGTTGGGTCAGCGGATCGCTGCGGGAAGCGAAAAGACCCGTCTCGCATTTGCTTGGGTGACGCGGGCCAAGTCGTCCATCGCCATACCGCGCATTTCCGCGATCTGCGCCGCAATCTGCGCAAGGTTCGCCGGTGTGTTGCGCTGACCTCTCGCCCAGCACGGTGGTTGATCCGGTGCATCGGTTTCCAGCAGCAAGTGATCCAGCGGCATGTCCACCACCAGGCGTCGCAGCCGCTGCGCGCGCTCATACGTGACGGGCCCGCCTATCCCCAGACAGAAGCCGATCCGAAACAGCTGCTGGGCCTGTTCGGCGCTGCCGGAAAAACTATGCACGACGCCGCGCAGCCGACCCGCGTAGCGACGCAGTTCCAGCAGGATGGCATCCATCGCCTTTCGCGCGTGCAGGATTACCGGCAGGTCGAACTCGGCCGCCAGATCGAGTTGTCCGCGCAGGTAGTGGCGTTGCGCGTCGGCATCGAGATCCGGGACGAAGAAATCCAGCCCGCATTCGCCGACGGCCAGCGGGCGTTCGCGTTCGATCCAGTCGCGCAGCGAGCGTAGATCCTCCGACTGATGATCAGCCAGATACATCGGGTGCAGTCCATAGGCGGGGAACAGGTCCGAATGACGCTCACAGAGCGTCTTCAGTGTTGCCCAGTTGGCCGCCCGGATCGCGGGCACAATCTGCGCTTCCACACCTGCCGCACGAGCCGCCGCGATGACTCGATCACGATCCGGATCGAACTCCGGCGCATCGAGATGGCAGTGGCTGTCAATCCACATGAGGCAAGGATGCTCGGTCGTCGGGCCCACGTCGGCGTCGCCATGCGGCGAGGGTCAACGTGCCCAGCGTCAGCACCAGCTCGTCGACGAACGGCAGTGGGTCCGGCACGAGTACGCTGAGCAGCCACAACGCGGCCGTCAACAGGAACAGATGGGGAAAGCGCAGCGTTTGCAAACGCTTGACCAGAAACGTCGGCAGAAGACGAAACATCCAGGCTCCCGGCACAGCCAAATCCAGACACGAGTATAGGAGGGGCGAGGCGTCCGGATGTGACACGGCCCGGACAAGCCGGGCCGTGAAAGGTGGCATGCCGCTGTGACGCAGCTTGCCAGCAAGGGCGTTGCGATCAGCCCTGCCCGAAACGCGGGCGCGCTGCGGGTTTGCCACTGGGTGCGCGACCACGACTGCCGTGCCCGTGGGAGGTGCCACGCGGCGCAGCGGGGCGGGGCGGACGTGGTTGCGGTGGGCGTTGATTGCCGCGTGCAGGACCTTTCGGCGCGGGGCCAGTCATCTTCAGCGGCAAGGTGGGCACGAAGCCTTCGATCTCGTGGCGCGGAATCTCGCGCTGCAAGAGCTTCTGGATATCCCGCAATTGCCCCGATTCTTCCTGACTGACCAGCGAGATGGCGAAACCCGTCGCGCCATTGCGACCGGTGCGACCAATACGGTGGACGTAGTCTTCGGCCACCATGGGCAGGTCGTAGTTGATGACCGCGGGCAATTGATCGATGTCGATGCCGCGTGCGGCGATGTCGGTGGCGACCAAGGTGACGATACGGCCGCTCTTGAAGTCAGCCAACGCGCGTGTGCGCGCGCCTTGACTCTTGTTGCCATGGATCGCCGCCGCCTTGTGACCGGCGCTCTCCAGAATCTTCACCAGTTTGTCGGCGCCGTGTTTGGTGCGACTGAACACCAGTGTCTGGCGACGACTGTCTTCGGCCAGTACATGCAGCAGGAGGTCGCGTTTGCGCGCCGCATCAACCGGATGCACGCGATGTTCGACGGTGTGTGCCGCGCTGTTCTTGGCT
This sequence comes from Lysobacteraceae bacterium, assembly GCA_041395245.1. Lineage (GTDB taxonomy): Bacteria > Pseudomonadota > Gammaproteobacteria > Xanthomonadales > Xanthomonadaceae > Aquimonas. The sequence goes on along the minus strand of JAWLAY010000004.1, from coordinate 55,569 downwards.
TCGGCCTGGACTTCCACCGGGTTGCGCAGGAACTGCTGCGCCAGGATCTTGATTTCGTCCGCGAAAGTGGCCGAGAACAGCAAGGTCTGACGTGCTCGCGGCAGCGCCGACAGCACCCGCCGGATGGCAGGCAGGAAGCCCATGTCGAGCATCCGATCGGCTTCATCGAGCACCAGCAATTCGACGTTCGACAGGTCGAGTGTTCGCTGACCGAGGTGATCCAGCAGACGTCCGGGTGTCGCGACCAGAATGTCCACGCCACGACGAAGCGCTTCCACTTGCGGCTGCATGCCGACGCCACCAAAGACGGTCGTTGAGCGAAGTCCCAGATGGCGACCGTACTCGCGGATGCTTTCCTGCACCTGTGCGGCCAGTTCGCGCGTTGGGGTCAGTACCAGCCCGCGCACGCGGCGCAGACCAGATCGCTCGCCGGCGTTGGCGGCAAGCCGTTGCAGCATGGGCAGAGCGAACGCGGCGGTCTTGCCGGTGCCGGTCTGCGCACCAGCCAGCACATCGCTGCCCTGCAGGGCGTGCGGAATGGCTTGGGTCTGGATCGGGGTGGGTTGGGTGTAGCCGAGGTCGGACAGCGCGCGCAGCAACGGGCTGGACAGCCCGAGAGATTCAAAAGACATGGATTTTCCGATTCGTGGTTCGCCGCGCTCCCAAAATCCGCGCGGTGAAAGGTGTGGTGTAGCGGGCCGGAATGGCCGCGTCTGGCGAGAAGTGCGGCGGCGGGACAGCGCGAAGGCGTCCTGGGAGAGCGCAAGGCCGAGCCAGAGCGAGTCGAAGGTTACGCGACTATGGCCTGCAGGTCACGCGCGAATCACTCGCGACGATCGAACGCCAACGCGGCGGTTCAGTTTCAGACCGTCTCGTGTTCAACGCAGAACACGTCGGGCGCCGAGAAAACGTGCCTTCCAGTAGTCCGAGTCGAGGTGATCCAGGCGCACGGTGCCGCCGCTGCTCGGGGCATGCACGAAGCGCGACTCGCCCACGTAAATGCCTGCATGCGAGACCTGTCGAGCACTACCGAAGAACACCAGATCGCCGGTTCGCAGTTCGCTTGCCGAAATCCGCTCTCCGGCCGCCTGAAACAGTGCGCTCGTCGTTCGCGGCAACACCAACGCGAGACTGTGCTGGAACACGTAGCCGATCAGTCCGCTGCAGTCGAAGCCGGATTCGGGTGTGTTGCCGCCGTATCGATAGGGCGTTCCCACCAGCGATAACGCCATGAACATGGCTTCGTTGCCAGCCACGGAGGGCGCTCGGACCGGCTCACGGACTGGCGGGGCAGTAGGTCGATCGATCACGGAGGGTCCGCTCGCACAGGCGGATAGCAGGGCACAGGCCAGCGTGCTTCCGATCCCGCGCCAAAACTCCGGTTTCGCTCGCCACATGGTGCCCTCCGCCTCACTGGTTGACATTGCCGAGGGTGACGCCATCGCTGCACGCCGGTATCCTGCGGCGCTCATTTTGGCCTGTTTGGCCGCTGTATGACTGGAAAACGCCCATGAATATCGATGACAAGAGTGTGGTTCGTCTGCATTACACGGTTTCCGACCAGGCCAGTGGCCGCATCGAAAGCTCGCGTGAAGGTCAGCCGTTGAGCTTCCTCTACGCCAAGAGCGGAATGATCCCGGGACTGCATGAAGCACTGGCTGGGCGTGCGCAAGGCGAGACCTTCGAGATCACCATCCCGCCGGAGAGAGCCTACGGGCAGTATCGCGAAGGGTTCATTCAGCGCGTTCCGAAAAAGCACTTCAAAGGTCAAGTCCCGGGCGTCGGTCAGGTCGTACTGGTGCCGACCCAGGAAGGGCAGCGTCCGGCAGTCGTGCACAAGATCGGCATGTCGGTGATCGACCTGGACATGAATCACCCGATGGCAGGCAAGACCTTGAACTTCGAAATCGAAATCGTCGAGGTGCGCGAAGCCAGCGCGGAGGAACTGGAACACGGACACGTCCACGGCGAAGGTGGCGTGCAACACTGAGTTGCCGACGCGTCAAGCGCCGGCCACGCAAAGGCCCGCCACGCGGGCCTTTGTCGTATTTGACACATTGCAACGCGGCATCTCGTTGTGGCTTGCGAAGTTCACCTTCGGAGAGCCATCCATGCGGCACCTTTGCTTGCTGTTCTTTCTCGCCCTTCTGTCCGGCCCGCTGTCGGCCCAACAGGTCCAGTGGCGCTCGGGTTCGCTGGTCTATACACCCGCCTACGATTTCACTCTCGGCTACATGCCCAATGGCACCGGCTATTACGTCTCGCAGGCCTACATCGCCAATCCACCGCAACCTGAGATCAACCAGATCTTCTACGTCAGCGTGGTGATGAATGGCATCGCCTCACCGGCGGTAGGGCGCTTGATGGCCGTGCACTTTATTCCTCCGGCAGGCACCCGCATCGTCGCCAACGCGTCCACACCGGTACGTTGCTTCTACCGGGCCATGGATGGCAGCAGCACCCAATACGAGTTCACCAATACGGTCATCACCGACGTGTCGTTCGGTGCCAGCCTGCGCATCTTCGGTTGTCCGCAACCCGCGAGCAGCGGAAACCCCTACAGCGTCGTGACCTTGCCGGATGGCAATGGCAGCGCCTACTTTCTGGATCGGCGTGATCCGCAGCGGCCCGGACAAACGACGTGGCCGATGGGCAGCCAGGCGGGCTACGAGTTTCTGATTCCGCTGGTCAGTACGGTCACGATGGACGGTTTCAGTACGGCGTATCGGGCCTATGCCCCGATCCAGTCCATTCAGGGCGATGGTGTTGATCCGTGGACCTATCCGTATCTGGCCCTGCAGGTCAGTCCGGTCAGTGCAACGCCGGTTGCCGACGTTCAAGCAGGTCCGCCGACAACGCCCGCACCGCCACCGCCAGGACGTGTCGGGACGCAGGTGCGCTGCTACAACGCCGGTCCGAACGTCGCACAGAACGTCAGTTGTGGCTTCAACAATCTACCGGCCGAACTGCATCCGACAATCAGTTGCCAGCCGACCAGTCCGCAGGCCAGCCTCGCCGTGGGCTCCGCCATCCTCTGCGGCGTCTCGCTGGATCGCTACGTCGGCTTTCGAACCCTTCGCGGCTTTGCAGCGACCAGCAGTGTCGACAGCAATCTCGGCAACAATGCTTACGAGGTCAATCTGTTCGGCGGCTTGACCGTGCAGGTATTCGGCAGCGGTTTCGAGTAGACATCGCACAACGCACGATGCAGAAAACGAAAAACCCCGCACAAGGCGGGGTTTTTCGTTTGTATCTGGTGCCCAAGAGAGGACTCGAACCTCCACGGGTCGCCCCGCTAGTACCTGAAACTAGTGCGTCTACCAATTCCGCCACCTGGGCAGGTGTCTGTCGTCGTGACGCCGCCACGAACGAGCCGCGCACTTTACGGATCGAGGCATGGGCTGTCAACGGTGGGGGCGAATGGCAAGACATCCGTCAACGAAGCGCCGGGGCGATTCGCATGCGGCCGTGGCTTAGCGCGTAACATGCCCGGATGCGAAAAAAATCCACTCCGCCGCCAAAGGGCGGCAAGCGTTCCTCTGCGCCAACAGGCGCGCGGTCTCCCCGCAAGCCGGGCAAACCGGCGCCCTGGCTGCCCGATCTCCCCGCCGTTCCTCAGGCGCGTCTCGGGCCAGCGCCCAAATTGGCCGAGTCGTCGCGCGCCGGACGGTCGGCGTCGCGAGGGCTGGTCGATCCCTTGGCCGAACGCGAGGCCTTGCGTTACGCCAACCCGATTGCCAGCCGCGAAGCGATCCTCTCGCACCTGGAAGCGCACGGTGAGCCGATGTCGGCCGAGACGCTGGCGCGCGAGTTGAACCTGTCCGCGCCGGATCGTTTCGAGGCGCTCAGCAAACGCCTCGGCGCGATGCTGCGTGACGGCCAACTGCTGATGAATCGTCGCGGTGGCTACGCGGTGGCACGCAAGCTCGATCTGGTAGCGGGTACGGTGCTTGCCAACGCGGATGGGTTTGGCTTTCTCAAGCCGGATGCCGGCGGTGATGACCTGTTCCTGCCGCCCGCGCAGATGCGTCAGGTGATGCACGGTGACCGCGTGCTGGCCAGCATCACCGGTCTGGACCGACGTGGTCGACCCGAGGGGGCAATTGTTGAAGTGCTGGAACGCAAGACCTTGCGTCTGGTCGGTCGGTTTCAGGAAAGCGATGGCATCGCCAGCGTGGCACCGGATGATCGTCGCCTGCAGCATGACGTGCTGATTCCGCCGCATGCGCGCGGTGAGGCGCGTGCCGGACAGATCGTGGTGTGTGAGGTCACCCAGCCACCCGCGCCGAATCGATTGCCGCTTGGACGGATTTTGACCGTGCTGGGTGAATCCTTGACGCCGTCGTTGGCGGTGGAGATGGCGATTCACAGCCACAACATTCCGAACGTCTGGCCGCAGACGGTGCTGGAGCAGGCGGCCGACGTGCCCTTGCAGATTGCCGCCACAGAGCTGAGCGAACGGGTCGATTTGCGAGACTTGCCGCTGGTGACCATCGATGGCGAAACCGCGCGCGATTTTGACGATGCCGTGTATTGTGAAACCACCCGCAACGGCTATCGCCTGGTGGTCGCGATTGCGGATGTCTCGCACTATGTCCGACCGGAAGCGCCGCTGGACGAGGAGGCACAGAATCGCGCGACCTCGGTGTATTTCCCGGGCTACGTCGTGCCGATGTTGCCGGAGACACTGTCCAACGGCATCTGTTCGCTGAACCCCAACGTTGACCGCATGTGTTTCGTCTGCGACATGCGCATCACGCATGCCGGCGAAGTCAGCAAGTCGACCTTTTACGAAGCGGTGATGCGCTCGCACGCGCGCCTGACCTACACCCAGGTGTGGGCGGCCATCGGCTTGCATGACGAGGCGGCGCGCGCGCAGATCGGTCGCTTGTTGCCACACATCGAAACCTTGCATGCGCTCTACCGTGCGCTGGAGCAGCAGCGGCATGCGCGTGGTGCCATCGAGTTTGAATCGGGCGAGGTGGAGTTCCGGCTGGGGCCATCCGGCGAGGTCGTGCAGGCGGCCATGCAGGAGCGCAACGATGCGCACAAGCTGATCGAGGAATGCATGATCGCCGCCAACGTGGAGGCGGCCAAGTTCCTGCTGAAGAAAAAGATCCCCGCGCCGTACCGCGTGCACGACAAACCGCCGGAATCCAAGTACGCCGAGCTGCTGGAGTTCCTCAAGCAGTTCGGACTGCGCCTTCCCGCGTGGTCCGAGGTGACGCCTGCAGACTACACGGCGCTGCTGCGCAAGGTGCGTAAGCGCGAGGATGCAGCGCTGCTGGAATCGGTGCTGCTGCGTTCGCAGGCGCTGGCGGTGTACCAGCCAGAGAACATCGGTCACTTCGGACTGGCCCTGCAGGCCTACGCGCATTTCACCTCACCGATCCGTCGCTATCCCGACCTGCTGGTGCATCGGGCGATCAAACATGCACTCAGTGGTGGTCGCGCAACCACCTATCGTTACGCCGCGCACGACATGGCGGCGCTATCGCTGCAATGTTCGGAACGCGGACGGCGCGCCGAGGATGCCGAGCGCGAGGTCGATGATCGCTATCGCTGCGCCTTCATGGAGCGGCATGTCGGCAGCGCGTTTGACGGCGTGATTTCGGGCGTGACCTCGTTCGGCTTGTTCGTCGAACTCAACGAGACGCGCATCACCGGGCTGGTGCATGTGACCCAGTTGCCGAACGACTACTACCATTTCGATCCGGGCCGACGGCTGTTGCGTGGTGAGCGCCGTGGCGTGGCCTTCCAGTTGGGCGATCCGGTGAGGATTCAGGTGCTGCGCGCCTCGCTGGATGAACGCAAGATCGACTTCCGCTTGCTGGAAACCTCGTCGGGCAAGGTCGAGGTGGCGCTGAGCGAGCCGCCGCGCGGCGCATCAACGTCGACCAAACGCAAGCACAAACGATAGATCGCCTTGCCGCGATGGAGTGAGACAGCATGACGGAAGCATGGATTGCCGGGATCAACGCGGTGGCCGCGGCATTGGAAGCAGGCGCGTCACTGACCGAAGTGGTCATCGAGCAACGCGCGAAGAATCCGCGCTTGCAGGACATCGCCGAGACGGCAAAGGCGGCGGACATTGCAGTTCGTTTTGTGCCGACCGAACAACTGGATCGGCTGGCGCAGGGGGCTCGACATCAGGGCGTGGTGGCCAGACAGGTCGAGCAGCGCAACTACGATGAGCGCGATCTGGAGGGCTTGATCGAGTTCGTCGCCAAACCCTTGCTGCTGATCCTCGACGGCGTACAGGACCCGCACAATCTGGGTGCGTGCCTGCGTACCGCGGCCGCTGCCGGCGTGACGGCAGTGATCGTGCCCAAGGATCGCGCCGTCGGTCTGACACCCACGGTGCGCAAGATTGCGGCAGGCGGTGCTGAGCGCGTGCCGTTGGTGCGGGTTACCAACCTCGCCCGATGCATGAAGCAATTGCAGGACGCCGGTGTGTGGATTGTCGGCCTGGCGGGCGAGGTGGAGGCGAGCCTGTATGACATCGACCTGCGCGGTCCCATCGCGATTGCGATGGGAAGCGAGGGCGATGGGTTGCGGCGCTTGAGTCGTGAGCATTGCGACTATCTGGCGCAAATACCCATGCACAGCGGGATGGAAAGCCTGAACGTGTCGGTGGCGACCGGCATCAGTCTGTTCGAGGCGCTTCGTCAGCGGCGCTGAGGTCGCTACACTCCGCGCCCATTCAAAGGCGCGAATCACGGCGTTCGCGGTTCGGCACGCCGCAAAAATGGAGTTCTGTCATGAGCATCAAATGCGACAAGTGGATTCGTCGAATGGCCGAGCAACACGGCATGATCGATCCCTTCGAACCGGGCCAGATCAAGCACGACAACGCCGGTCAGCGGATCGTGAGCTACGGCACATCGAGCTACGGTTACGACGTGCGGTGTGCGCGCGAATTTAAGATTTTCACCAACATCAACTCCACCATCGTCGACCCGAAAGCCTTTGATCCCAGCAGCTTCGTCGACGTGGAAGGCGACACCTGCATCATCCCGCCGAACTCGTTTGCGCTGGCGCGGACGGTCGAGTATTTCCGGATTCCGCGCGACACCCTGGTGGTCTGCCTGGGCAAGAGCACCTATGCGCGTTGCGGCATCATCGTCAACGTCACCCCGCTCGAACCGGAGTGGGAAGGTCATGTGACGCTGGAGTTCAGCAACACCACACCGCTGCCCGCGCGCATCTATGCCGGTGAAGGCGTGGCGCAGATGCTGTTCTTCCAGTCCGACGAGATTTGCGAAACCAGCTACCGCGATCGCGGTGGCAAATATCAGGGTCAGACCGGCGTCACGCTGCCGCGCACCTGAGCGTCCTCCACCAGACCTTTCAACGGATTGACCCGATATGGCCGGTTCCAGCCTGTTTGCCCTGATCGATGACATCGCCACGCTGTTGGATGATGTTTCCCTCCTCACCAAAGTGGCGGCCAAGAAAACCGCCGGTGTACTGGGCGACGACCTCGCGCTGAATGCGCAACAGGTGGCAGGCGTCAATGCCGAGCGCGAATTGCCGGTGGTGTGGGCGGTGGCTAAAGGTTCACTGCTGAACAAGGCCATCCTTGTGCCTGCAGCCTTGATCATCAGCGCATGGGTGCCCGCACTGATCGTTCCGCTGTTGATGATTGGTGGCGCATTTTTGTGTTTCGAAGGTGTGGAAAAGCTGCTGCATGCCTGGCTGCACAGCCGCGCGGAGGATTCGGCCCATCACCGTGAAATGCTGCAGGCGGTTAGCGATGAATCGGTCGATCTGGTCGCTTTCGAGCGCGACAAGATCAAGGGTGCGATCCGCACTGATTTCATTCTGTCTGCTGAAATTATCGTGATCACCTTGGGCACCGTGGCGGGGCAGACTTTCGGAAAACAGATTGGTGTGCTGGTGGGCGTCTCCATCCTGATGACGGTAGGCGTGTATGGCTTGGTTGCAGGCATCGTCAAGCTCGACGATGCCGGGCTATATCTGTTCCGGCGCGAAGGTCAAACCTTGTGGCGTCAAGTGCAGCGCGCGACCGGAAGCCTCTTCTTGCGCGGCGCTCCCTTGCTGATGAAGTTTCTGTCCATCGCGGGTACGGCGGCGATGTTCCTGGTCGGCGGTGGCATCCTGAGTCACAACGTCGGCGTCCTGCATCATGCGCAGCAAGCGGTCGGCGACGCATTCGGCAGCGCTCTGGGCTGGCTGGGCAGCATGGGTTTTGATGCCGTCGTCGGCATCGTCGCCGGAGTACTGGTGCTGGCCGTGGTCAAACTGGTCGCGCGGCTGCGGGGGCGTGCGGCACATTGAATGCGATGCCGTATATCGTTTGTCTTGCCTGCACTCGGATTCAACTGCAAGATCTTTGCGCCGACTGCAGGGGAGAGCAGCAATGATCCGGGTGTTTCTGGTCGATGACCACGATATGGTGCGATTTGGTTTTCGCAGTTTTCTTTCGAATCAGACCGATATCGATGTCGTGGGTGATGCGGCCAGTGCGGAGGACGCGCTCGCACAGCTCAAACGGCAAGCGGTGGATGTGTTGATCTGCGATCTGCACCTGCCTGGAATGAGTGGTCTCGAAGTCACCGAGCGACTGGTGCGCAGCGAGTCGCCGACGCGCGTCATCGTGGTGTCGGCGCAGTTGGATGGTCCCTTGCCCAAACGGGTCATGGATGCCGGTGCGGCGGGCTATCTCAGCAAACATTGTGGGCCGGATGAATTGGTGCGCGCGGTACGCGATGTCTCGCGTGGCAAGCGCTATCTGGCCGCCGAGATTGCTCAGCAGTGGGCCTTGAATGGGGGTGGCGGATCGCCATTCGACGAACTCACTGCAAGGGAAATGGAAGTTGCCCTGATGTTGATGAAGGGCGAGCGTTCGGTGGAGATTGCCAAACGCCTGAACCTGAGCGAGAAGACCGTTTCCACCCACAAGACGCGATTGCTTGAAAAGCTGAAGGTGAAGGATGTCGTCGGCATTGCCCATCTGGCCCGCCTGCATGGGGTGATCGACGCCAACGGCGCAGGTTGATGAGGGATTTTGCTACCGGCTGTCGTGTGGCGGAGGCGCTGCGTATGGCCAGCGAGCGACTGCCGGGCGAGGAGGCGCGACGCGAGGCCGAGATATTGCTGGACGCCGTCCTGCAGCGCGGCCGTGCCTGGCTGTTCGCCTACTCGGATGCGGTGCTGACAGATGCCGATCTGGCGCGCTTCGATGCGCTCGTGCAGCAGCGTATCGACGGTCAGCCCGTCGCTTACCTGTTGGGGCGGCGCGACTTCTTCGGGCTGGAACTGCAGGTGTCGCCTTCCACCCTGATTCCCCGCGCCGATACCGAAACCTTGGTTGAACAGGCCTTGCGGGTGGCGGACGGAAAGACTGGTCTGAAGGTGCTGGATCTTGGCACCGGCAGTGGCGCGCTGGCACTCGCGCTGGCGCGCCATCTGCCGCGCAGCGATGTGTGGGCGACTGATCGCAGTGACGCGGCCTTGCAGATCGCAAAGTCCAACGCGCTGCGTCTTGCGATGGCCCATGTGCGCTTCTGTGCGGGGGACTGGTGGGTGGCGTTGCCGTCCGACGCGCCCGCATTCGATCTCATTGTCAGTAACCCGCCCTACATCGATGCGGGCGATCCGCATCTGCAACAGGGCGATCTGCGATTTGAGCCGCGCAGCGCACTGGTTGCTGACGAGCACGGCTTGGCCGACCTGCGCCGTATCATCGACGGTGCGCCTAAGCATCTTGCACCGGGCGGCTGGCTGCTGTTGGAGCATGGATGGCAACAGGGCGACGCGGTGCGAAGCCTGCTGCAGCAGGCGGGCGCTCGTGATGTCGCCACCGAGGCTGATCTGGGTGGGCAACCGCGAGTCAGTCTGGGACGCTGGCCCTGAGTCAGTCGCTGCTTGCGGTCAATCAACTGCCGTGGTCACGGGCAGGTGATAATCCGCCTCCCGATTCGCGAGGCCACCGCCATGAACGATCATTTCGCCGAAGCCTTGATCACCTTTCGTGATTTGCTGGAAGAAGCCCGCTCCGCCGGTGATCCCGACCCGACTGCCATGAGCCTCGCCACCGTCGACGGTGACGGGCAACCAACCTGCCGAACCGTGCTATTGAAGGACTTCGACGAGCGCGGCTTCGTGTTCTACACCAACACCGAAAGCCGTAAAGGTCAGCAACTGCATGAGCGCCCCAAGGCCGCCTTGCTGTTTCTTTGGAAAACCCTGCGGCATCAGGTTCAGGTGAAGATCGAGGGGCGCGCCGAGCCGGTCACTCGCGAGGAAGCCGACGCCTACTTCGCCTCACGCCCGCGGGTGAGCCAACTGGGGGCCTGGGCGAGTCAGCAGTCGCGTGCGCTCGACTGTCGGGAAACGCTGGATCAGCGACTCGCCGAGTTCGAGCGCGAGTTCGATGGCCGCGAGGTCACTCGTCCACCGTACTGGTCGGGCTATCGCGTCGTGCCGCATCGCATCGAGTTCTGGTATGGCGTGCCCTACCGTCTGCATGATCGTCACGAATACTGCCGTGTGGACGGCGAATGGCAGCATCAGTTGCTATACCCCTGAACCGTTGGGATGAATCGGATGCGGTCAGGGCGGGTCGAGTTGGCAAGCGACGCGGCGCAGAGCGACTCCGGTGTGTTGGCGGGCTGATAAGCCGCTCGGATCGTTCCGTTGCCGCTATTGGGTGATGATTTCGCGATGCATGGGGGCGAGTTTCGCGAGTAGTGCATTTTGAGAGGCGAAGGCAATTCCCCGTGCCTGCATGGCATCCTGCAGATTCTCCACGAGTGCGTTGAAGTCAGCGGTCCGGATATCCAGGGATTCATGAGACTCCAGCATGCTGCGGCCTTCATAGACGCAGTCGCCGCCCAGGATCACGCAGATCTGATCGGTAAGATGGCGCTCGATTTCGATGTGATCCGCAAACTCGAAAAATGGCCGTGTGCGGGGGTCTGCCAGAAGACGCGTCACGGTGTCTTCCATCAGTGCGGCGATACCCTCCCGCCCCCCAAAGTCATCGAGAACACCTCGCAGTTCAGGATGTGCGGGCGCAGGGTTCATTTGTGCCTGCACGGGGTTGATACCGGAGCCCAGGAGCACGATGGCCACAATGGTGGAAAGAACGACGTTTCGCATGATCGATGTTCCTGTTCAGAAGCCGAATTGCAGGGACGCGTACAACCCATGTTGATGATCTGCGATCACAATGTTCCCGAGATCAACATAGGCGACCGTGACGGAGATCGTCTTGTTCGGTGCCCAGGCGACAAAAACATCCCACGCATCGTCTTCATTCGCGATGCCCAGATTGTCGGGTTTGCTTCGGTATTCGGCACCGACTGCAAGCTCTCGGTTAAGCAGGTAGGCGACCGACGTCTCGACTTGCAGGCTGTGGCTGTCGCGCAGGTCCCCTCCAAAACCCAAGATGCCGAACTGGTTGGCGCGGGTCATTCGGAGCGTGCCATTGATCAGCAGGCTGTGCGCCAGCAATAGCTTTGTCGCGCTCAGATAAACCTCGGTATCGCTGTCTCGCGCGGCACCAATCGCGGCGAGCAAATCGCCCTCGTGGTTTCGCTTGTGCTGCAGTCCAACGCTGATCTGTGGCACCCAGGTATCCTGATCGAGCACGGCATCGCCAAGCAGTCGCCATTTCACGCCGACAGTGTCCTGCGAAATGGCAAACCCTTGGCCCAAGCCAAGCGTCGATCCAACATCCTGCGTATCAAAGCGTTGACGTGACAGACTCAGTTCGATGCGGTCATGCCAGCCGAGGGCGAGGCCAGCGCTGCGCAGGCGAAAATCGCTGAGGACGACTTCGGTCAGATAGGCATTGGCGCCGACTTGATCGCGCGTCCCGTAGCCAGCGATCACCGCCCATGGGGTCAGGCCGCCACCCGCCGCGCCCTCAACTTGACTGACGCCTGCCGTCAGCAGGAGTTTGCCACTCCGGTTGACGGCAGCTTCGTCCAAATCCTGCGCAAATGCGGCGCTGATGGGTAACACGCTCACCAGCATGCTGGCGACGACGAGCCTGACGGTTGACCCGCGTTGCGAGTGTTGCATGGGTTGCATCCTGCTTCTCCCGGTAGGGTCGTGCGTAAACGGCGCGACAGCGATTCCAATTTGCGCTCAACGGGTTTGGTGCGCGCAAGCATGGCCTGGACAAGCGCCGTCGTCGTCTTGCGATGTGCCACGCTGTTTATCGCCCGCAATGGGCATTGAGGGGCTGTTGCACCTCTGCGCGCATAAGCAAGCCCCCTGTCTCCCGGTCGACGCAGCGAAATACAGCAAACGCATCATGGCACTGGCTTTGTGTATCCGATGTCTGCAAACACGTTGCGCGGCGTGAACTCCGAGCGACCGTTGCGGTGGATATAACGGGCGTACCAAGGTCGGACATTTGGTCGGATAATCGCCGTATGACCGACATCGTCCTCGCCACCCTCAATGCGCGCTACGCCCATGCCTCTCTCGGGCTGCGCTATCTGCGCGCCAATCTGGGTGCCCTGCATCCGCGCTCGGCGATTCGCGAGTTTGTGATCGGGCAGAAGACCGAAGAAATCGTCGAAAAACTGCTGGCTGATCAGCCTTGCGTGCTGGGGCTGGGCGTCTACATCTGGAACGTCGAAGAAAGCACGCGGCTGGTGGCGATGTTGAAGCGACTTCGTCCCGAACTGCTCATCGTGCTGGGCGGTCCCGAGGTCAGCTACGAGGTAGAGGAACAACGCATCTGTCAGCTCGCGGATTACGTCATCACCGGTTGGGGCGATGTCAGCTTCGCGACCCTGGCGACGCAGTTGATGGCAGGCGAGCGGCCAGCGCAAAAGGTCATTGCCGGAGTCCAGGCGCCGCTCGAAGCACTGCAGCTGCCCTACGAGGAATACACCGACGAAGACATCGCCAAGCGCCACCTGTATGTGGAGGCGTCGCGGGGTTGTCCGTTCAAGTGCGAGTTCTGCCTGTCGGCCCTGGACAAGACAGCCTGGCCGTTTCCGCTGGATGAATTCATGCGCGAACTGGAACGCCTGTATGCGCGCGGCGCGCGGCAGTTCAAGTTCGTGGACCGCACGTTCAACCTCAAGGTGGATGCCTCACTGCAGATTCTGCAGTTCTTTCTGGATCGCATCGAGGCGGCCCCGGAAGATCCGGTGTTCGCGCATTTCGAGTTGGTGCCCGACCATTTGCCGGAGCGACTGAAGGCGCAGGTGGCGCGTTTTCCGCCCGGCACGCTGCAGTTTGAAATCGGTATTCAGACCTTTGATCCCGCCGTGCAGGTGCGCATCTCGCGCAAGCAGAAGAACAGCGTGGCGGAAGCCAATCTGCGCTGGCTGCGGGCGAACGCGCATGCGCATCTGCATGTCGATCTGATCGCTGGACTGCCTGGCGAGTCGCTGCAGAGTTTTGCGGCCGGATTTGATCGACTGGTGGCGTTGCAACCGCATGAGATCCAGTTCGGCATCCTCAAGCGCTTGCGCGGTGCGCCTATCGCGCGCCACAGCGAAGCCTTCGATCTGCGCTTCAGTGCCGATCCGCCGTACAGCATCCTGTCGACCCGCGAGCTGGATTTCTCCACCCTGCAGCGGATGAATCGTTTCGCACGCTACTGGGACATCGTGGCCAATTCGGGGCGCTATCCGCGAACCTTGCCGTGGTTGCTTGGCGAGGCACCGTTCGACGGGTTCATGGCGTTTGCCGACTGGTTGTATGCGGGCACCGGACAAACCCATGCGCTCGCGCATGAGCGACTGGTCCACTTGCTGCGTGACTATCTTTGCGAACAGCTTCCGCAATCCGCTGACGACATCGAGCGCGATTTGATCGAGGATTACCACGCCGCCGGTGGACGCAGTCGCCTGCGATTTGAAACCGAGGAGCGCCGGTTGCCGAAGCCGCAAGCGCGTGGTGTCAAGACCGCGTTGCCAAAAAGGCAGGCAAGGCATTTGCAAGTGGGGCCAGTGTGAGTGCGCCGCGATGCGAAAGCGTTGCGTCAGTTGAGCTTGTCGATGCCTTTGCGCAATCGCCTTGAAGGGGGCCAGATGAAATCACTGCCGGTGGGGTTCCTGCTAAATTTTCTGCCGCTGGCGGGGGCCGTTGCGGAAGAGGCCAATCCCGTTGTGCTGGATGCCATGAGCGGCTATCTGGACTTCGCGGAATACGGCAGCAGCCTGATATGGCCGGCACAGATTCCAGCGCAGGACTGGTCGAGGATCTTTCTGGTTGATGCGCGTGATGCCGCTCAATATGAAGCGGAACACATACCAGGCGCCATCAACATCGAATGGCGCCAGGTGCTTGCGCGGCGCGATGAAATCCCCCGTGACCGCATGGTCGTCATCTACTGCAATTCGGGGTCGCTCTCGGCGCAGGCTGTGTTTGCGTTGCGTGTTTTGGGTTGGGAGAACGTCAAGGTGCTCCAGGACGGGATGCAGGGCTGGAAATTGTTGGCGTCGGACGCAACACGGTTGCATTGAGCACTGGCGCTCGCGCGTAGGGACGGCACGCGATCTGGATCATCGAACGTTGATTCTCGTTGTGAGTGGCGAAATTCACTGTTGTGAAGTTGCGCATTTTCGTGTTTGCGATAATGACTGGTGCTGGCTCGAACCGTTGGGGATCGGGGGATCCGACGATGTATTTCAAGCTCGAACTGAACATCGTGAAGTCACGACCGTGCTTCAGCGCTTTGGGCGTCGTCTTGGCAACGCTCCTCCTTGGCGGGGCCGTGGCCATAGGGGCCGAGTCGGACTCCGGTTGGCAACTGGAGATGTCCAGTAAGCGCTTGAGCGTCTGCATCTGGCCAGATTATCGCGGTGTCAGTTTTCGCGATCCGCGAAGCGGCGTACTTTCGGGTATCGATATCGACCTTGCCAAGGCGTTTGCAGCCGACCTCGGCAAAGAACTGGTGTTCGTTGACAGTTCGTTTGCGCGGCTCGTCGAGGACGTTCAGCAGTCTCGCTGCGATGTGGCGATGTTTGCGGTAGGCATCACCCCGGAGCGGCAACGATTTCTTCACTTCAGCGCCCCGTACATGGCAAGCGATATCTATGCGATAGCGCTTCGCAATCAGATGCGCATTCGACGTTGGGAAGACATCGATCAGGCGCAAATCGTCGTTGCGGTAGCTCGGGGGACCCTGCATGAGGCCTGGATGCCTCGGGTGATGCACCAGGCCCGGATGGTTGTGCTCGATTCCCCGTCGGCACGCGAACAGGAGGTACGCTCCGGCAGGGCGGATGTATTTCTCACCGACTATCCATTTGGCGTGCATCTGGTGCGTGAGGCGGGTTGGGCACAGTTGATTGCCGCGCCGGGGCCGATGAACGTCACCCCCTACGCGTATGCAAGCAGTCCGGAGCGCCCCCGCTGGGGGGCGCGAATCGATCGATTTGTCGCCGATATCAAGAAGGACGGTCGGTTGCGTGCCGCTGCGGTGGCGCACGGTCTGGAGGCGATCATCCAGCCATGAGCCGTACTCTGCGTCAGTTCCGGCGCCATATGGTGGTTTGGTACATCACCTTTCTGACTGCCTTGTTGATGTTGTCTGGATACACGGCTTGGCGGATGAGCGTCGATGCCCGAGTGGCGGCACATGATCTTGCCGTGCTGTATGCGGACAGTTTTGGACAGTTCATTGACAACAGCCTGCAAGCGTCAGACTGGGTTTTGGCGAGTGTTTCAACGCACGCCGCAGATGCCCTCGACTCAAGTCAACTTGATCCTCTGTATCAACAGTCACTGTTTCGCGCACCCTTCATTCGCTCGCTGTCGGTGCTGGATGGCAGTGGCACCATCATTGCCAGTTCAAACCAGGCCAACCTCGGTGTTGTCGTCAGCACGCAGACTTTCGTTCCGCCGCTAAGCGGCGATCCGTCGCTGTTACGGATTGGCGAACCCTGGCAAGGTCGGGATTTTTTCAACGGATATTCTCTGGCGCAGGGACGTGCGTTGGATTTGCGTCAGCCCTGGCTCATCCCGATCACGCGAACAGTTCGTTTGGGTGAGAGCGCACTCACGCTGCTGGTGGCCCTCAATCCGGACTATTTCATCGCGCAGTTTGCGCAGCGGCTTGATGACGTGGAGGCAAACCTGATCTGGTACCGATTGGACGGACTCGTGTTGTTGGACAGTCGCCAATGGGAACGGATCGGCACCAAGGTCGATCCCTCAAGTCTCTTGCCCACCAGCGACGGCGCGAGCCGCGACGCGTGGTCGCCCTCGGTAATCAATGTTTCGATGCTCTACCCCTCGGCTGCCCGCATCGTGTTCCACCCCGACCGGGTTTGGCGGGGCTGGTGGTCTGAGGTTCAAGCCTTGTTCGGCCTGATCGGATTGACCGCATTGCTGGTCTTCGCCTTGTTGCTCAGCTTTTACCGGCGGCAGCGCCAGACAATTCAGCAGCGTCTGGAGCATGTGCAGGCGCAACGGATTCAGGCTTCCGTGTTCGAGGCGAGCAACGAAGCCATCGTTGTGACTGACGCCCGCAGACACATTATCGACGTCAATGCAGCGTTCACTCGCATGAGTGGCTTTGAGCTGGAGGATGTCTTGGGTCGACATCCGGTCATGCTGGTTCAGAAACCCTTGCCGCAGGGCGTTGATCGGATGGTGGAAGAGGCGCTGCGCGCGCAGGGCTTTTGGCGAGGGGAATACCCTGCGATCAGGAAGGATGGCAGTCACTACGATGCGCTGATCACCATTACTGCGGTCCGCGGTTCCGATGGCGAGGTCGAGCACTACGTCGGTGATATGACGGATGTGACGCACAGCAAGCGCTCCGAGCAGCGTCTGCATGTGGCGGCAAGCGTGTTTACGCATTCGCGAGAAGGCATTCTGATCACGGATGCCAATGGTGACATCGAAGACGTCAACGAAGCATTTTGCCTGATCACGGGATTTGCTCGCGATGAGGTGCTGGGGAGAAATCCGCGCTTTTTGCAATCCGGCCGACAAACTCCCGAGTTCTATGCCGCCATGTGGCGTGCCTTGAAGCAGGACGGTTACTGGTCGGGCGAAGTTTGGAATCGCCGCAAGTCTGGCGAGGCATATGCCGAAATGCTGACGATCAGTGCAATCGTCGGCGATGACGGTGAAGTGCAGCGCTACCTCGCGCTGTTCTCCGACATTACCGCGATGAAGGAACATGAGGTCCGTCTGCAACGGGTCGCCTACTACGATTCGCTGACCAACCTTCCCAATCGGGTACTGCTTGCCGACCGTCTGCGTCAGGCATTGCGCCATTCGCAACACAGTGGACAGTGGCTGGCGGTGGTCTACATCGACCTCGATGGGTTCAAGTTGATCAACGACCAGCACGGGCACGTCGCTGGCGATCAGTTTCTTGCCATCGTCGCTGAGCACATGCAGGGCGCGCTGCGCAGTCAGGACACCTTGGCGCGGGTCGGCGGCGATGAATTCGTTGCGGTGATCGTGGATTTCGCCGATGTCGAGCATCTCGCGCCGATTCTGCAGCGCCTGCTGGATGCAGCGGCGCAGCCGGTCGTGATCGGCACCGTCGAACTGGCGGTGACAGCGAGTTTGGGTATCACGGTCTATCCGCAGCACGAGGATGTCGACGGCGATACCCTTTTGCGTCAGGCCGATCACGCGATGTACCAGGCCAAGCAGGCGGGCAAGAACGGCTGGCTGTTCTTTGATCTGGAACAGGACCGGCGGGTGCGCGGCACGCAACAGAGTCGCGAGCGCCTGCTTGAAGGTCTGCGCAGGAACGAGTTGCTCCTGCACTATCAACCCAAGGTCAACATGCGCACCGGGGCGTTGATTGGTGCGGAGGCGTTGATACGCTGGCAACACCCTGAACAGGGCTTGTTGTTGCCGGCGGCCTTTCTGGCGCTTGCAGAAAATACCGATCTGGAGCTTGAGATCGGCAGGTGGGTGATCGATACCGCCTTGCAGCAGATGCAGACTTGGCGCCGCTTGGATAACCCGATCAGCGTGAGCGTGAACGTCAGCGCGCGGCAGTTGATGCAGACGGGGTTTACCGAAGAGCTGGCAACGCTGCTTGCTCGGTATCCAGACGTTCCGCGGGATTTTCTTGAAATCGAGATTCTCGAGAGCAGTGCGTTGCTCGGATTGCAATCCGCCGCCATCGTGGTTGACCGCTGCCGGGAGATGGGTGTGCGTTTCGCGATTGACGATTTC
The DNA here is from genome assembly GCA_041395245.1 of Lysobacteraceae bacterium. Taxonomy (GTDB): domain Bacteria; phylum Pseudomonadota; class Gammaproteobacteria; order Xanthomonadales; family Xanthomonadaceae; genus Aquimonas. Next base: position 37,419 of record JAWLAY010000004.1, on the reverse strand, counting down.
GGTACCGGCTACTCGTCGATGGCCTATTTGAAGGCGCTGCCCTCGGCGAGTCTCAAAATTGATGCCAGTTTCACGCAGGACATCCTGACGGACCCCGATGACCTGGCGATCGTCGATAGTGTCGTCAGCCTTGGGGCTTCGTTTCGGCGCGAGGTCATCGCGGAGGGCGTCGCGAGCGTCGCGCACGGTGAGATGTTGCTGTTGCTGGGCTGCGAACTGGGGCAGGGCTTCGCTATCGCCAGCCCGATGCCAGCGCAGGAACTCAGTAGCTGGCAGGCGGTTTGGACCCCCAATCCCGCTTGGACTGCTCGCAGGCCTGTGTCACGTGAGCAGTTGAGCATGCTTGTCGCCGAGGTCGAACATCGCGCCTGGATGGATAGATTTGAGCAGTTCATCGGCGGCGCGAGCGAGGAACCACCGCAAATCGATCCCCATCTCTGTGGGCTTGGTGCCTGGCTTGAGAAGGCGATAGCGACGCAGCTCAATCAACACAACGCGGGCGATCTGCTGCTGGCAATGCATCAGGTTCTGCATGATCTGGCGCGCGAATCGATTGCCTTGGTACAAGCTGGACTAGGCACCGAAGCGCAGGCTCGCTTCGGTGAAATGCGCAGTTTGAGCGATGCGATTCGCGAGCAGTTGCGTTGGTTGTTGGTAAGACATTGAGTCCATGCAATGCAGCCATATCGGCCCGGTCCGGCTGGTAGCGTCTCCATCGACCTGCGATGCTGCATCCGCAGCATGTGCTGTTTCGCGACCCATGGAGTGCCCTCGTGTCTGCCTTTTCCGCATTGACCGCAACGAATCCTGCTGCCTCGACCCGCTCGGCGTGGTCGGTGCTCAAATTCGGCGGAACCAGTGTGTCGAAACGCAGCCGTTGGGACACCATTGGTCGGCTGGCGCTGGCGCGGCGTGACGAAAGCGGACCGGTGCTGGTGGTGGTCAGTGCGGTTTCCGGCGTGACCAATGCCTTGCTGGCCATCATCGAGGCGGCGCAACGTGACGCCGACCAAGCGCAGTCGTTGGCGGCGGCGCTGTGCGACAAACATCGGGAATTCGCCGCCAGTCTCGATCTGGATGCGGATGCGGTGATCGGCCAGCGTTTCGCCGAGTTGCACGCGCTGGCCGTTGACGCCCGGGCGACGCAGGCGGAGTTTGGCTGGCAGGCCGAACTGCAGGCACTGGGCGAGCTGATGTCGAGTGCGCTGGGCGAGGCCTATCTGCGTCGCCAGGGTATTCCGATTCGCTGGATCGATGCGCGTGATCACCTGAGTGCCATCGTGCTGGCCAATACCACCGCCTGGGCGGCGCGACTGTCGGTGAACTGCCATATCGATACCTCGGACGCCTACCGCGCCGCGTTTGCCGAACAGGGCGATCTGCTGATCACCCAGGGTTTCATTGCGCGAGATGAAGCAGGGCAGACCTGCATTCTGGGGCGCGGCGGTTCAGATACCTCGGCGGCCTATTTCGGTGCGCGGCTGCAGGCGGCGCGAGTGGAAATCTGGACCGACGTGCCGGGCATGTTCAGCGCCAATCCGCGCGAAGTGCCTCAGGCCCGACTGCTGGGGCGCCTCGACTACGAAGAGGCACAGGAAATTGCCACCACCGGCGCCAAGGTGCTGCATCCCCGTTGCATCGGGCCGTGCCGCGAAAGTCGTGTGCCCTTGTGGATTCGCGATACCGAGCGGCCCGAGCTGGCAGGCACGCTGATCGATGCCACGGCCGCCGATGCGGCGCCAGGCGTCAAGGCGATCAGCACGCGCAAGGGCATCGTGCTGGTGTCGATGGAGTCCATCGGCATGTGGCAGCAAGTCGGCTTTCTGGCCGACGTGTTCGGCATTTTCCGCGCGCACGGCCTGTCGGTGGACCTGATCGGCTCGGCGGAGTCGAACGTCACGGTGTCACTCGACCCGAGCGAGAATCTGGTCAGTTCCAACGTGATCGATGCGCTCTGCGCCGACCTCGCGGCGTTCTGTCGGGTCAAGGTCATCGTGCCGTGCTCGGCCATCACGCTGGTCGGGCGTGGCATGCGTTCGCTGCTGCACAAATTGAGCGACGTGATGGCGGTGTTTGGCCGCGAGCGCGTGCATCTGATCTCGCAGTCGTCGAATGATCTCAATCTGACCTTCGTGGTCGACGAATCGGTCGCCGAAGGGCTGTTGCCCAAGCTGCATGAGTTGTTGATCGCCTCGGGCGCGATGCCGGTGGACGAAACCGCGGTGTTCGGGCCGAGCTGGCGTCAGCTCAGCGGACAGGCTGCCGCGCGGGCGGCCTGCTGGTGGCAGTCGCGCTCAGTGGCTCTGCTGTCGCTGGCGGCGCATTCGCCGCGCTATGTCTATCACCTGCCGACAGCGCGCGCGCGCGCGCAGGCGCTGGCGGCGGTCGAGGCGGTGGATCGACGTTTCTATGCGATCAAGGCTAATCCGCATCCGACCTTGCTGCGCACGCTGGTCGACGAGGGCTATGGTCTGGAATGCGTCTCGCAGGGCGAGCTGTCGCACGTGTTCGCCAGCGTGCCCGGCCTGGATCCGCTGCGCGTGTTGTTCACGCCCAGTTTCGCGGGACGCGAGGAATACCATCTGGCGAGGGAACTGGGTGTTCGTATCACGCTGGACAGCGTCTATCCGCTGGAACACTGGCCGGAACTGTTTCATGGCCTGAGTCTGCAACTGCGCATCGATCCCGGCTTTGGCAGCGGGCATCACGAAAAGGTCCGCACCGGTGGAAAAGGGGCCAAGTTCGGCTTGCCACCCAGCCGTCTGGCCGAGTTTCTCGCCACGGCGGATCGGGTCGGCGCGCGAATCGTTGGCTTGCATGCGCACATCGGCAGTGGCGTAACCGATGCGGCGCACTGGCGCACGGTCTATTCGCAGCTCGCCGGTCTGGCGGAGCAGATTGGCACGGTGGAAAGCATCGATGTCGGCGGAGGATTGGGTGTGCCTTACGAACCCGATGCGCCCGCGTTTGATCTGGACGCCTACGCGCAGGCGCTTGCCGAAGTGAAGTCGGCCTGGCCGCAGTACGAGTTGTGGATCGAGCCGGGCCGCTATCTGGTGGCCGAGGCGGGTGTGCTGCTGACGCGGGTCACCCAGTGTGTCGACAAGCTCGGTGTGCGCCGCATCGGTGTCGATGCCGGCATGAACGCATTGATTCGCCCGGCGCTGTACGGTGCCTATCATGAGATCGTCAATCTCAGCCGACTGCAGGACGCCGCGGGCAGTCCGGCGGATGTGGTGGGTCCGATCTGCGAGTCGGGTGACGTGCTGGGACGTCGTCGTCGTCTGCCCGACAGCACGCAGGAAGGTGACGTGTTGCTGATCGCCACCGCCGGTGCCTATGGCGCGGCGATGGCGAGCACCTACAATCTGCGCGCCCTGCCTGCCGAGGAGTTGCTGGATGACTGAGTGGATGTTCGATCGCGAAGCGATTCGCAGCTTCCGCTTTGTCGATGCGGGGATGGATCTCGCGACCGGCAATGTCTGGCTCGACTATGCCTTTGACGCTCAGGCACCGATGCGTGAGCGACTGCGCATCCCCGGAGCGCCGTTCACCCTCGACAGTCGACGCCTGACGGCGGCGCGGCGGGCGCTGCGCGTGCTGCATCTGATCTCGGGTGTCAGCTACTACAAGGCCGCCGCACCACGTCACATGGATGTCGGCGTGGCGGGGCTGAGTCCCGCGCTGCGCGACCTGCTGGATGCGGTCTATCAGCAGGGACTTGGCGAGTTCGCGCATCGCAATGGCTTGTCCATGCGTGAGCGGGCGCAGTTTCCGCCCGCACTCGACACGCCTGCGCCCGCGGCGGCGCTGGGCATGCCCGCGACGGCGCTGGTGGCGATCGGCGGCGGCAAGGATTCACTGGTCAGCATCGAGGCTTTGCGCAGGGCCGGCGTGGCGCAGACGGTGACGTGGATTGGCAATTCGCAGTTGATCGCGGCCTGCGCGGAGCGCACCGGGTTGCCCGGCCTGCGCATCGAGCGTCAACTGGCGCCCGAGTTGTTCGAGCTGAATCGACGCGGGGCGTACAACGGTCACATTCCGGTTACCGCCATCAACTCGGCCATTCTCGTACTGGCGGCCATTCTGAGCGGGCATTCGGCGGTGGTGTTCTCGAATGAACGTTCGGCCAGCTATGGCAGCCTGATCCCGGGCACCGGTGAGGTCAATCATCAGTGGAGCAAGGGCTGGGACTTCGAGCATCGTTTCGCCGCCCTGGTGCGCGCCGAGGTGGCCGCCGATGTCGACTACTACTCCTTGCTGAGGCCACTGTCCGAGTTGGCGGTGGCAAGGCAGTTCGCCGCCATCGACCGCTACGATGCGCACTTCTCCAGTTGCAACCGCAACTTCCACCTGCTTGGAGAGCGCCCGCTGGAGCGCTGGTGCGGTGTCTGTCCCAAGTGTCATTTCGTGTTTCTGGCGCTGGCGCCCTTCATGTCGAAGCCACGACTGGTGTCGATATTCGGCCGCAATCTGCTTGACGATGCCAGTCAGATCGCCGGCTTCGATGCCTTGATCGAATACGGTGACCACAAGCCTTTTGAATGTGTCGGGGAAGGCCGGGAGTCGCGGGCGGCGTTGGCGGAACTGAGCCGTCGCCCGGTGTGGCAGGAAGATGTGATCGTGGCCCGTTTTGCGCGCGACATCGCGCCGCAGCTCGACGCGTCGGATCTGGCTCTGCCCGCGCTGCTGGCGGCGGAAGGTGAGCACGGTGTGCCCAGCAAAGTGTGGGAGCGCGTGCGTGCGGATTTCGGCGCTTGACGGTCGTCGCGTCGCGATCTGGGGCTTGGGTCGAGAAGGCCTTGCGGCACTGACGCGGCTTCGTTCGCGCCTGCCGGATCAGGTGCTCACGGTGTTCTGTTCGGCTGCTGAAGCGGCGGATATGGCCGAGGATGCGGCAGTTCGACGGGTGTGCGACGCACCCGATGCCGACGCGCTGTGTGCGTTTGATGTCGTCATCAAATCACCCGGTATTTCGCCCTACCAGTCACCTGCGAGGGAAGCCGCCGCGCGCGGTGTGCAGTTCACCTCGGGAACGGCGCTTTGGTTTGCCGAGTGGCAAGCGCGGCCAAATCGGCCGCATGTCGCCGCCATTACCGGCAGCAAGGGCAAGAGCACCACCACCGCACTGGTGGCCCATCTGTTGCGCGCGGGCGGACATCGCGTTCTGCTGGCGGGCAACATCGGACTGCCCTTGCTGGAAACGCTCGACGATCTGGCCGAGGCCGATTTCTGCGTCATCGAGCTGTCCAGTTACCAGACCGGTGACGCGCTGACGCCCGATGTGGCCCTGTTGCTGAATCTGTACCCGGAGCATCTCGACTGGCATGGCTCGGTGGAGGCCTACTACCGCGACAAATGCCGTCTGCTGACCCAGGCACATCCTGGTGTGGCCCTCGCTCCGCTGGGCCAGCCGGAGGTCGCGGCGCGCATGGGACCGATCAGCGGGCTGTGCGATCTGGATCGGCAGCCTTGGCAATGGCGGGATGGCTTCATTTGCCGAGACGGCCAGCCATTGCTGGACGGCGCTGAACTGCCACTACCTGGCGCGCACAACGCGCGCAATCTGTGTGCGGCACTGGCGGTGATCGATGCCTTGGGTGTCGATGCGACCCGCCTGCTGCCAGCGGTTCGTGGCTTCGTGCCCTTGCCGCATCGGTTGCAGACACTGGGGCGGGTGGACGGGATTCGCTGCGTCAACGACTCCATCAGCACCACGCCGCATGCCAGTCTGGCCGCGCTGGCGCATTTTTCTGGCTCGACCGTGGCCTTGCTGGTGGGCGGTTACGACCGTGGCCTCGACTGGTCGGATTTCGTCGTGGCGATGGGGCAACAGCCACCGAGAGCCATCATCGGCATGGGTGCGCAAGGCGCGCGGATTGTTTCCGCACTGCGCGCGGCAGAGGTGAAGGCCGAATTGCACAGCGTGGCCGATCTGCCCGCCGCCGTCGCCGCGGGACGGCATTGTCTGGCGCACGCGGCGACGGCGGCGGAGCGGGTGCTGCTGTTGTCGCCCGGCGCGCCCAGCTTTGGCGCGTATCGCGACTATGCCGAGCGTGGCCGACACTTTGCCGCCTTGAACGGATTCGATCCGGCGCTTACCGGACAGATCGTCGGGCTCGGCTTGGCGTAACGCGCGGTTTGCCTGCCGCGTTTCGTGCATCGGAATCCCATAGGGTGGGGTGGTTCGGTGGCGATGGCTCCGCGGTACGCCGCAATCCAGGCCGCATGTCGCGGGATCGCTGTCTGGCGAGGACAGTTGGCGCGGATGCGCCAGTTTCGCGCCACGGTATGCCGGATCGGGCGATGCCTTTGTTACATTTTCGTTGACGCCCATTGGACTTTGGGCCTAGGTTTGACACTCGGTCGCGATATCGCCGCACCGGTCGGTTTCATTCGTAGGTCAGCCAGCCTTGAGGGGGTTCCATGTTCAATCGCAAGCTCCATCCGCTGAGTGCGGTCATCGCACTTTCCCTGTTCAATCCCGGCCATGTTCTGGCACAGGATGGCGACGAAGCCGCCGAACTGGACACCGTGGTGGTGACCGGTACACGTGCCGCCAATCGCACCTTGGCCGAGTCCTTGTCGCCCATCGATCTGCTGCCTGCCGATACGCTCAACAACAGCGGCACGCCGGAGCTGAACCAGGCCCTGTCGAGGCTGTTGCCGTCGTTCAACTTTCCGCGTCCGTCGATCACCGATGGCACCGACCATGTGCGCCCGGCACAGTTGCGCGGCATGTCGCCGGATCAGGTGCTGGTGTTGGTCAACGGCAAGCGTCGTCACACCTCGGCGGTGGTCAACCTCAATGGTTCGCAAGGTCGCGGGTCGGCGGCGGTGGACCTCAACGCCATTCCGTTCTACGCGATTGACCGCATCGAAGTGCTGCGTGACGGTGCCTCGGCGCTGTATGGCTCGGATGCCATCGCGGGCGTGATCAACATCGTGCTGAAAGGCGGTGATGAAGGCGGCACGGTAGAGACGCGCTACGGCAAGATGAGTGCGGGCGACGGCGAGTTGATTCAGGCCGGGGCGGATATGGGCGTCAAGCTCAGCGAGGACGGCTGGATTCATCTGTCTGCCGAGTACCGCGACCGCGCCGATACCAATCGCTCGCGCCCCGATCTGCGCACACTGCAGACGCCCGCGACGTATGCCACAGTGAACCATCGCTTCGGTGATGCCGACACCAACGATCAGATCTTCTTCTTCAACGGTCAGGTCGGCCTGCCCGCCGAGGCCGAGCTGTATTTCTTCGGTAATCTGGGTGATCGCGAAGGCGATGCCGCGGGTTTCTACCGGCGCGCCTTCGATTCTCGCAATGTACTCGCGATCTATCCGGACGGCTTCCTCCCGATCATCAATTCCGTGGCGGAAGACACGTCGGTGGTGATGGGTGTGCGCGGCGACACCGAGGGCGGTTGGACTTGGGACCTCAGCGCCAACTACGGTGCCAACGATTTCGATTTCATCATCACCAACTCGCTCAACAACAGCTTGGGTGCCGCCTCGCCGACCGAGTTCTTCGCCGGTACGCTGCACAGCGCGCAGAACCTGTTCAATGCCGATGTCAGCAAGTATTTCGATGGGGTGATCGGTAATGGCCTCAACGTCGCCTTTGGTGCTGAGCATCGCAAGGACAGCTATCGCATCGAACCGGGTGAGGAAGCCTCCTACGTCGGCACGGGCTCGCAGGTTTTTCCGGGCTTCCGTCCGCAGGATTCGGGCTCGTTTGATCGCGACAGCAACGCTGTCTATCTGGATCTCGAATCGGATGTGACCGACAAGTTTGCGACCTCGTTGGCCGTGCGTTACGAGGACTACAGCGATTTTGGATCGACCACTTCGGGCAAGTTGTCCGGCCGCTATTCGTTCACCGATACGGTGGCATTGCGTGGCACCGTGTCGACCGGGTTCCGTGCGCCGTCGCTGGCGCAACAGTTCTACGCGACGACCGCGACCAATTTCATCGGTGGCGTGCCCTTCGACGTGCGGACGTTTGCGGTCACCGATCCGGTGGCGATTGCCTTGGGTGCCGAGCCGCTGAAGGCGGAAGAGTCCACCAACTTCAGCCTGGGCCTGAGTCTGCAGCCGACCGATGACTTGAACATCACCATCGATGCCTATCAGATCGACGTCGACGACCGCATCATCCTTTCCGAAAACCTGACCGGCACCGCCGTGCAAGCATTCCTCGCCTCGCAGGGCATCCTCAACGCCAATGGCGGACGCTACTTCACCAATGCGATCGATACCCGCACGCGTGGGCTGGATATCGTTGCCAGCTATGGCTTCACTGTGGGTGACGGGGACTTGAACCTCACCGCAGGAATCAACTTCAACGATGTCGACATCACCGCCATCGCGCCCAACCCGGAAGAGCTGGAGCAGGGCGGTCTGTCCTTGCAGCGTATCGGCCGTGTCGAGCAGGGGCGAGTCGAGGTGGGTTCGCCGGATAACAAGTTGAATCTGGGTGCCGAGTACTCTCTGGGCAACTTCAGCCTCAATACCAACTTGACCCGTTACGGCGAAGTCTCGGTGTTGAACAACAATCCCGATCTCGACCAGACCTTCGGTTCGGAGTGGGTGCTGGACTTCTCGGCGAACTACACGCTGGATGCCTGGCGCTTCACCATCGGTGCCGACAACGTGCTGGACAACTATCCTGACGAAGTGCTGTTTGCCAACAGCACCAGTGGCATCCTGCCCTACAGCAGCACCTCGCCCTTCGGCTTCAATGGCGCCTTCTGGTACGGCAAGGCGACCTTCCGCTGGTAAGACGGCTGAAGCATGTGGCAACCCCAACAGGCCCGGATTCCGGGCCTGTTTTTTTGTGCAATGCCGCATCGTTATGCGGATTTGTAGAAGCAGAGCGAATTGCTCGCGACCTTGGTCGAGCGCACTACAATGCTGCCAGGCAGAGGTTCTGCTGCGGTCATTTCCGCCCTGTTTCGCCTTCATCGCATCCCAAAGGAGCTTTTCATGACGATCAAAGTTGCCATCAATGGCTATGGCCGCATCGGCCGCAACGTGTTGCGCGCGCTGTATGAGGCCAAGCGTACCAGCGAAATCCAGATCGTTGCCGTGAATGATCTGGGCGATGCCGAAACCAATGCGCATCTGACCCAGTACGACACCGCCCACGGTCGATTCCCCGGCGAGGTGAGCGTCGAGGGCGGCGATCTGATCGTCAACGGTGACCGCATCAAGGTGTTCGCCGAGCGCGACCCGTCCAAGTTGCCCTGGGGCACGTTGGGCGTTGATGTGGTGCTCGAATGCACCGGTATCTTCACCAGCAAGGCCAAGGCCTCCGCGCATCTGGCCGGTGGGGCGAAGAAGGTGATCATTTCCGCCCCAGGTGGCAGCGATGTCGATGGCACCTATGTGTTCGGCGTCAACCACAGCACCATCAAGGCCACGGATCAGGTCGTTTCCAACGCCAGCTGCACCACCAACTGCCTGGCACCGCTGGCCAAGGTGCTGCACGATGGCATCGGCATCGAGCACGGTCTGATGACCACCATCCATGCCTACACCAATGATCAGGTGCTGACCGACGTGTATCACTCCGACCTGCGTCGTGCGCGCTCCGCCACGATGAGCCAGATTCCGACCAAGACCGGTGCCGCTGCGGCGGTGGGTCTGGTGCTGCCGGAATTGAATGGCAAGCTGGACGGGTTTGCGATGCGCGTACCGACCATCAATGTGTCGGTCGTGGATCTCAGCTTCGTCGCCAAGCGCGCCACCAGCAAGGACGAAATCGACAATCTGGTCAAGGCGGCGGTGGCCGGTCCGCTGAAGGGCATCCTCGACATCAACACCAAGCCGCTGGTGTCGGTCGACTTCAACCACAACCCGCACAGCTCGGTCTATGACTCGACCCAGACGCGCGTCATGGGTGGTACGCTGGTCAAGGTGCTGTCCTGGTACGACAACGAGTGGGGCTTCTCCAACCGCATGCTGGACATGACGCTCGCGCTGATGGCGGCCAAGTAAGGCGCCTCAGCGGAATGCAAACCAAGGGCCGCTTCTGCGGCCCTTGGCGTTTCTGCGCTCGGTGTTTCAATCGCTGCCGTTGGGCAAGCCGCCGTTCTGGCGCCGCAGTTCCTGGCTGAACAGGCTGCGTAACTGGCGTTTTTCGAAGCCGATGAGGTCGCGCTGCAAACGCTGCCGACCGGCAATCAGCAGTTGACGATCGATATGCGGTGGCACCGATTGTGCCCCGGACCCCAATGCGTCCCGGATCTGCTCGAGTTCCTCGGTCGGCAATCCGGCCAGCACCAGTTGCACCGCTTCGTGCAGCAAGGTCGACGGCGATTCGCCGCTCTCGGTCTCGTCGCCGCTCTCGGTATCCTCGACGCTGCGGTCATTGACGCTGATGAAGCGCGCCAGATCCTCGCCCTGGATGAATGAGGTGGTGTCGGCTTCCTGCAGCAGCATCGAGCTTTGGTTGCGCTCACCTTCCGGGTCGGGAATGCCAACCAGATGGACGCGCACGCCGTATTGCTGAGCCAGAACCACACCGACGCGGATGTCCTCATCGCCAGTCACCAGTACGACATCGCTCATCGCGCGGTTCTGCGCCAGATTGGCCATGTCCATGATCAGCAGCGAATCGACGCCGCGCTGTTCACCGCTCAGGCTGACCATGCCCAGACGCAGCTTGACGTTGGCCTGATAGGCCAGCTTGCGATGCGCGCCGGTCGGGCCGGTCGAGGTGCCGTCATACCAGTAGACCCGCAGCAACTCACGACCGCTGAGTTGCTGGGCGCGTTCGATGATGAAGGGCAGGAAGTCCTCGTAGGCGAGAGTGATGGCACTGCGAGATTGTTTGATGCCAGTGACGGCCTTGATGGAGGCGGCATACAGGTAACCCGCATCGATAAAAACAGCTACTCGATTCATGAAAAGTCCTGATCAATGATTAAAAAAATACGTGGCGATCAGCGTGGTTTGCCGGGTAACGGAAACGGCGTCACCACGCGCTCGCCGGTTTGTGCATCGCGAATGCGTAGTTGTCCGCGCTGGTTGACCTCCTCGATCCTGACAATGGCATGCATGGGTAGATGCAAGACGCGTGTATCGCCGAACTCGTCACGCAGGCGTTCCTCGGTGGGGTCGATCAGCACGCCATCGTTGTTGTCGAAGACCAGTTCGGCGATTTCCGTGAAGCCCCACAACGCACTGCTGCTGACCTTGCGGGCATACAGCTCGTACAGTTTGCCTGCGGCGTTGAAGGTGATCTTGTAAAGCGTTGGCTGAGTCATGGGGAAACCTAACGACGGGCGCGCAAGCGACGATTGACCCCGCCGCGCATCAGGGCTGCCGACAGCACGCCCAGTGCCAGGCCGGAGAGATGGGCCGCCCAGGCCACCGATCCCAGTTCCGGCCCGACATAGGCAAACACCAGTTGCAGGCCAGCCCAGATGGCGATCAGCCAGGCGGCCGGGGTGCGAACAAACTCAAGGTAAAGTCCCAAGGGCAGGACCAGGCTGAGCTCGGCGCGCGGAAACAAGACCCAGAACGTGCCGATCAGGCCGGACACCGCGCCGCTGGAGCCGACCAGCACCGCGCCAGTGCCATCCAGTGACCAGGCGGCGGCAAGGTTGGCGGCAGCACCGGCGAGCAAGAACAGCAGCGCGAACCGCAGAGGTCCGAGTGCGCGCTCCGAGGGCAGGCCGAAAATCATCAGGAACAGCATATTGCCCAGCACGTGCAGCCAGTTGGCGTGCACGAACAGGGCAGTGAACAGGCTCAGACCGCGACCATCCAGCAAGGTCTCGCGCCAATGCGCGGGCATGAACAGCGCTTCGGGTGCGGTGCCCCAGGTCAGCAGGGCAGCGAGACGCTGGTTTTCCGGCAACGTGGCCATCCACACAAAGGTTCCCATGCTGAGCGCGACCAGCAGAGGCGTCACCCAGGTGGGCGAGGGTTTGCGGCGCGAGGGAACGTGGACAAACATGTTCAAGGCCGTCCCAGCAGCACTTCGCGCCCGCGCACGTCGAGCAGACTGCCGTCACGGCGGATTTCCTTCAACAGAATGCCTTCCGCGATCCACTCGCCTTCGTGATGGCGCTGGCCGTCGATCAGTACCGCGCGCTTGGCGGGATCGTCGGAATACACGTGCATGCTGACCTTGAGCGGCGGCAGTGCGGCGCGCTCGGCGGCAGGCAGTTGATCCACGCGGATCCAGCGCGGCAGCGGGGTTGGCGAGGTTGGTTGCGGCGCCGGGCTGCTCTGTTCGACAGCGGGCGCTGGCAGCCCTGCTGGCTCGGGCATGTGCGCGGGGGGCGCGGACGTCGCTGCTTGGGGATCGGTCGGAGGTGGCACATCCGGTTGACGCCCGGCGGGGCTGTTCAGTGCCGCTGACTGCGTTAGCGTTGGCGTCGACGTAGGTGGCGGCGTGTTCGGGCGCATTGGCGTGGTGCCTTCCGCTGGCGGCGCCGGGTTCGCGGCGGCGCTGGGTACGTCGGCAAGTGCCGCGTTTTCGGAAGCGATGACGCTACGCGGCTCGCTGGGAGCGGGCGTGGTCAAAGGCTGGGATTGATGCCACCAGATGGCCGTAGCAACCGAGAAGACAAGGAGGAGGCTCAGTGCGGCCCACATCCAGAGCCGCTGCCGACGCTCGGCGCGTTTCAGTGCGTGGCCGGGGTAGGCACTGATTGGACTGAGCAAGGTCGGTGTCTCGCCCAGACGTCGCTCCGCTTCCGATTTGCGCAGGGCTTCGAGGATCAGCGACATGGCGTCAGTCCAGTTTCCGCAGATGCGGACCCGCCTGCTCGCGACTCTGCGCAGCGAGCAGCGTTTCCGGTCCGGCGATGCCATCCGGTATCAGTCCATGCGCCATCTGCAGCCGTCGCACCGCGGATTCCATGGCCGCGTCGAAAATCCATGGACCGGTGTCGGTGCCGCGCAGCATGTTCTGCTGCCGCAGCAGGCGGGCCAGAGCATCGACGCCCGCGCCCGTGTCGCCCCGACGCAGCACGCCAGACAACGCGACATCGCCCACCCACAGCACCTGGAACTCGCCCAGCCACAGGTCTTCCAACGCATTGCGGGCGACGTTGACGCGCTCGCCGCCAATCCACAGCCGGACTTGTGATTCGCCGATGCCGAGCAGCACGGCCCAGGCGTCACCTTCCGGCAGGGTGAGATGCAGCAGCACCGGACGATCCAGCTTGGCCAGCTTGCCGAGCGAGCCCGATGAGCGCAGGCAGTAGATGCCCGGCGCCAGTTGTGGGGCACAGCGTTGCGCGGTCGGTACATTGACGAGGTCCGAACTGAGCTTCCACAGCGCCAGCAGACGTCGCCAGGCCAGCCGCGATTCGCGACCATTGGCGGCGGCGAGATCGTGCAGCGCGACGCTGTCGAGCGGAGCCGAATGGCCGCCATTGGGCGACGAAACGGCTGGCGCGTCCTCGACCGCGTCGACCGGCGTGGTGGCTGGCGATGCGGGAAGGTCGCGCTGCGACCACCACCACAGACTCAAGGCAAGCAGCGCCAGTGCGCCGACGGCGGCCAGCCACGGGAAGGCGCGACGCATCGGCGACGCCAGCGCTTCGCGTGCGGCGCGATCCACCGAGCGCTCGCCGATCTGCAGTTCCTCCTGCACATAGCCCGCCATCAGGGCGCGGTCGGCGATCACATTGATCAACCGTGGCACGCCCTGCGCGTGGTGATGGATGCGACGTACGGCCAGCCGCGTGAAGGGGAATCGCGCCGCCCCGGCCACCGCCAGACGGTGGCGCAGATAGGCTTCGGTTTCCGCTTCGCTGAGCGGGGTGAGGTGGAAACGCGCGGTGATGCGTTGCGCCAACTGGCGCAGGTCCTCACGGGCCAGCATGTCGCGCAGTTCGGGCTGGCCCAGCAGGATGATCTGCAACAGCTTCTGCGTGGCGGTTTCGAGATTGGTCAGCAGGCGCACCTGTTCCAGTGCGTCGAACGACAGGTTCTGCGCCTCGTCGATGATCAGCACGACGCGCAGGCCTTGCGCGTAGGCGCTCAGCAGAAAACTGTTGAGCCGGTCCACCAAGGCTTTCAGGCTGCCGCGTGCACCGTCCAGGTCCAGATGCAGTTCCTCGCCGATGGCCTCCAGCAGTTCGACGGGCGACAGGCGCGGATTGAGGATCAGGGCAACGCGGGTGTTTTCCGGCAATTGCTCCAGCAGCAGGCGGCACAAGGTGGTCTTGCCGGTGCCGACTTCGCCGGTCAGTTGCACGAAACCGCCGCTGCCGCCCTGACCGATGCCATACAGCAGATGCGCCAGCGCATCCCGATGGCGCTCCGACAGAAACACGAAGCGCGGATCAGGCGTGATGGCGAACGGGGCGGCGTTCAGTCCGTAGAACGGCAGATACATGGACTCGGCGGTTTCCGGGCGGGAGAAGAACCTTACGCGTGCGATCCGCGCTTGGGGTTAGCTTGCGGTTAATGCGGCGCAAGCTTAGCAACACGGCCCCGGCAACGGCAGCGCGCGGGCTGCCGCGCTGCCGTGTTCTCGTGACGAGCTCAGTTCGCCAGTCCCAGCACGTCCCAGAGTTCGCTTTCGGCCAGGTTGCGGCTTTCGCTCTCGCGGCGGCTGCGGTATTCGAACGTGCCCGCCGCGAGGCCGCGCTCGGACACCACCACGCGGTGCGGGATGCCGATCAGCTCGATGTCCGAGAACATCACGCCCGGACGCAGACCACGGTCGTCCAGCACCGCTTCGATGTCTTCCGCCAGCAGCTTGAGATACAGCGACTCGGCGGCTTCGGCGACCTTGGGGTCGTTCTTGGGATTGATGATGCACACCGCGACCTGGAAGGGTGCCATCGGCGCGGGCCAGAGGATGCCGTTGGCATCGAAGTTCTGCTCGATGGCGGCGGCGACGATGCGGCTGACACCGATGCCGTAACAGCCCATGTACATCACCCGCGATTTGCCCTGCTCGTCGAGGACGCTGGCTTTCATCGCTTCGGCGTACTTCTGGCCGAGCTGGAACACATGGCCGACCTCGATGCCGCGTGCCAGCGCCAACGTGCCCTGACCATCCGGCGACGGATCACCGGCAACCACGCTGCGGATGTCGGCCACGATCGCCGGTTCGGGCAGATCGCGACCGAAGTTCACGCCGCGCAGGTGATAGCCGTTTTCGTTGGCGCCGCAGACGAAGTCCGCCATCACCGCGACTTCGCGATCCACCACCAACGTGAAGGGCTGACGCGCATTGATCGGCCCGAGGAAGCCGGGCTCGGCACCCAGCACATCGAGGATTTCGGCCTCCGTTGCCATGCGGTGTTCGGCCAGACCGTCGAGCTTGCTCAGCTTGATCTCGTTGACGTTGTGATCGCCGCGCAGCAGCGCCAGCACGAAACCCTGGTCGCCCATCAGGGCGATGGATTTGACCGTGCGGGTCAGTGGCAGGCCGAGCAGGGCGGCCACGTCTTCGCAGGTTTTCTGTGTCGGCGTACTGACCTTCTGCATCGTTTCGCTTGCGGCGGGACGCGGACCGGCAGGCGGCAGGGCTTCGGCCTTTTCCACGTTGGCGGCGTAGTCGCTGTCCAGCGAGTAAGCCAGCAGGTCTTCGCCGGAGTCGGCCAGCACATGGAACTCCTGCGAGGCATTGCCGCCGATTGCCCCGGAGTCGGCCATCACGGCGCGGAACTTCAGTCCCAGGCGGGTGAAGATGCGCTCGTAGGCACGGAACATGTTCCAGTATTCGTCGGCCAGACATTCCGCCGTGAGGTGGAAACTGTAGGCGTCCTTCATCAGGAACTCGCGTGCGCGCATCACGCCGAAACGCGGGCGAATTTCATCGCGGAACTTGGTCTGGATCTGGTAGTAGTTGCGCGGCAACTGGCGATAGCTGGAAAGCTCGCTGCGCGCGTAATCAGTGATCACTTCTTCGTGGGTCGGGCCGTAGCAATACTCGGCCTCCTTGCGATCCTTGATCTTCAACAGCTGGCCGCCGAACTTCTGCCAGCGGCCGGTTTCTTCCCACAGCTCGCGCGGTTGGATCGAAGGCATCAGCACCTCGATCGCGCCAGCGCGGTTCATTTCCTCGCGCACCACACCTTCGACCTTGCGCAACACACGCAGACCGAGCGGTGTCCAGGTGTAGATGCCCGCCGCCAGTTTGCGGATCATGCCCGCGCGCAACATCAACTGATGACTGACGATTTCAGCGTCGGCCGGGGTTTCCTTGGTGGTGGTCAACGGGAACTGCGACAGGCGCATGGCACATCCAGAGCAATCAAGCGGGGCCGCGATTGTAGCGGCACTGTCAGGTTGCGGGGATGTCTGGGCGCCGTGGCGTCAGAACCGGAACTACTCGGCGGCGGGATCGCAGTACTGCACCACCGCACGTTGATTGGCGTCGACCTCCAACTGGCGGCGCTCGGCGCTCATCGGTTCGCTGCTGCCTTCGCTGCGGATGCTGACGTTTTCGGCGTGGGTCAGCACTTCCAGATTGCGCCGTGCGCGTTCGCACAGCATTGCGCGCTCCTGCTTGCGCTTTTCGGCGGCAGCAGCGGGGTCTGCGGCGGCAGGCGCGGTGCCTGCCTCGGGAACCGTGATTGGCGATGCCGGTGGTGGCACGCGCACATCAAGCCGTTCGACATTGGCATCGTCCGGCTTGCGGTCGCCGTAATGGGTCACGCCCTGGGCATCTTTCCAGCGATAGACCTCGCCGGCGCTGGCGGCAAACGGCAGGCTCAGGAGGCCGAGCCAGAGCAAGGGGATCGCGATCTTGGAACGATGTGCGGACATGGTTTGGCTCCGGGGCAGTTTCTGCTTCGCTGTCTATCATCGGCGTTTTGCGCTGACAAGTCGCCTGCCGCCGATGTGTGATCGGATCGAAATCCGACCATCGCTTCGTCCTTGCCATGCGTCGGTGTGCGACGCTGAACGGGCGGTGCCGTAAACTGCACGCCGTTGGCCGGTGGCGAGCGTTTCGCCGCCGGTGTTTGCCTGTCTTGCGGGATGCCCATGAGTTCCGAACCGAATACCTCGCCCAGCCCGGATGCGCCGCGTCGTCCGCGTGGCATTTACCTGTTGCCCAATCTGTTCACCACGGGCGGTCTGTTTGCCGGGTTCTACGCGATCATCGCGGCGGCCAGTGGTGACTTTACTTCGGCAGCCATTGCGGTGTTTGTCGCCGGTCTGCTGGACGGTTTGGATGGTCGGGTGGCGCGGATGACCAACACGCAGAGCGAGTTCGGCGTGCAATACGACTCGCTGGCCGATCTGGTCAGCTTTGGTATGGCACCGGCGCTGGTGATGTATCACTGGTCGCTGTCGCATCTGAAGGTCTACGGTCCGTTCTGGGGCAAGCTGGGCTGGACCGTCGCGTTTCTGTACGCCGCGTGTGCGGCGCTGCGACTGGCTCGCTTCAATACCCAGGTCGGCATCGTCGATAAGCGCTACTTCATCGGTCTGGCCAGTCCGGCCGCGGCAGCCAGCCTGATGGCCTTTGTGTGGCTGTTCAACGAACTCGGATTCAGTGGGGTTGATCTGGAGTACATCACCCCGGTGCTGACCGCGACGGCGGCGTTGCTGATGGTCAGTCGCATCCGCTACAACAGTTTCAAGACCTTGCCCTGGGGCGACCGCGTGCCCTTTGTGACGGTGATTGTCGCGCTGGGTGTGTTTGCCGCGCTGGCGGTCGCACCGTCGCGGGTCTTGCTGGCGATTGCCTGGTTGTATGCGGCCTCCGGCCCGGTGACGTGGCTGTGGCAGCGTTTCAGGCCGCGTCCCGACGATGTGCCGCCTTCGGCACCCGCCGCCTGATGTCGAATCCGTCCGCCGAACCGCGTGAGCGCAGCTTGCTGTCGCGGCTGGCGGACCTCAGCCAACGGCTGGCGATGTCGCTCGATCTGGATCAAACCCTGCGCCAGGTCGCTCACCTGATCGCGGAATCGATGAACGCCGAGGCCTCGGCGGTGTTTCTGCTGGACGACAGTGGCGAGCGTCTGATCTGTCGCGCCTGTGCCGGACCGGTCGATATCGAGGGACTGAGCCTGCGTCCCGACGAAGGTCTGGTTGGTCGCGCGATCAGTCGGCAGCAGTGCGAGATCGTGCGCGATGCGCTGGCCGACCCCGACTTCGCCGGGGGGCGCTGGGGCGACATGCGGGGCTTTCGTCCGCGCAGCGTGCTGTCGGCGCCCTTGCTGACTGCGAAAGGGCCGATCGGCGCGCTGCAGGTGCTCAACAAATGCGGCGGCAGTTTGTTCGATGACGAGGATGTCGATGCGCTGCGCGTGCTGGCGGCGCCGACGGCGTTGGCGATCAACCATGCCCGTCTCGCTGCGCAGGTGGTGCTGCAGGATCGGCTGAAAAAGGAACTCGGCATGGCGCGGCGGCTGCAGCGCTCGCTGCTGCCGAAACGGCGTCGCGGCCGTTTTCCGCTACGTGCACTCAATTTTCCGGCGCGCGAGATTTCCGGCGATTTCTACGACTTTTTCGATCTGCCGGACGGCCGTATCGCCTTTGCGGTCGGCGACGTGGCGGGCAAAGGGCTGGATGCCGCCTTCGTGATGGTGCGCTGTGCCAGCCTGCTGCGCTGGGCGGGCAAGGAAGGTCTCGCGCCGGGGCAATGGTTGGCGCGCGTCAACGACGAACTCGGCGAGGCGATTGCGCCTGGCATGTTCGTGTGCGCGGTGGCGGGTTATTACGATCCCTGGTCGCGCCGGCTGCATTGGTCCAGCGCCGGTTTTCCGCCTTTGCTGCGCATGGCGCGGCACGGCGAGCAGCAGCGTTTCGAGGCGGATGGACCGCCACTCGGCATCCTGCCGGGCATGCAGTTTGACGAACAGCGCGTCGCACTGGATGGGGCCTCGATGTATCTGTTTTCCGATGGCCTGACCGACGTGCGTGGCGCGGACGGTCAGTTGCTCGGACTGGATGGCGTGGCTGCATCGATTGCGGCCATGCGTGACTTGCCGGTCGAGGCGCGCTTGCGTGCGCTGGTGGCCGGTCTGCGCCATATGACGGTGACCGATGACACCACCCTGATGGTCATCGAGGGCGGCGAGCCGCTGTGGTTGCGGCATCGATTCCCCGCCTGTGCCAAGGCGCTGCAGGGCATGCGGCACGCGCTGGATGCGGCCTTGCTGGTGCAGGGTGTGGAGCCGGACTTGCGTGCCGCGCTGATACTGGCGGTGGATGAGGCCTGTGCGAATGTCATCCGCCACGCCTATTCGCCGGAATGCGAGGGCGAAATCGAGCTTTGCGTGTCGCAGACGGACG
Organism: Lysobacteraceae bacterium; assembly: GCA_041395245.1. Taxonomy (GTDB): domain Bacteria; phylum Pseudomonadota; class Gammaproteobacteria; order Xanthomonadales; family Xanthomonadaceae; genus Aquimonas. The sequence goes on along the minus strand of JAWLAY010000004.1, from coordinate 18,195 downwards.
GCGGAATCCGTTTGGTGATCGTCGACAACGCGCCCGCCGTCGATCCGGCTCGGGTGCGTCCGCGCGATCTGGACGAATGCCGTCCGGGTGGACTGGGTGTGTGTTTCATCGATGCGCTGATGGACGACTGGCGACTGACACCGCTGCTGGGCGGTGGCAATCGGCTGCAGATGTTCAAGCGCTGGCCACTGCAAACCGAGGAGAAAACATGAGCGAGCGCGCGTGCATCACCCGTCTCGAAGGCGACTATGCCGTGGTGGCGCTGGCCGGTGAAGTCGACCTGAGCTGGTCGGCGGAAGTGCGCTCGGCGGTGCTGGCCGCCTTGTCCGCCGCGCCGCGCGTGGCGGTTGATCTGGCGGCCGTCAGCTACATCGATTCCTCCGGCATCGCGGCGCTGGTGGAAGGCTTCCAGAACGCGCGCGGCAAGTCGCAGCCCTTCGTTCTGCTGGGGGTGAGCGGGCCGGTTCAGGCGGTGCTGAAACTGGCTCGTCTCGACCGTGTGTTCTCGCTGGTGGCGACGCTCGATGCGGCGGGTGACGCCGAGGCATGAGGGCGCTGCTCGCCAGTGCGCTGGATCGCCTTGGACGGCGCGTGGTCGCCGCCGTGGATGCGCTGGGTTACATGGGCAGTCTGCTGGTCGAAAGCGTGTATTTCAGCGCCCTTGGCTGGACGCGTGGACAGCCGGTGCGCTGGCGCATGCTGGCCGAGCAGGCGCGTCAGATTGGTGTCGACGCGATTCCCATTGTCAGCCTGTTGTCGCTGACCATCGGCGTGATGCTGGGCATCCAGTTCATTGCCGCGCTGGGAGAGTTCGGGGCGCAGAACCAGGTGGTGATGGCCGCAGGCAAGGCGATCACGCGCGAATTCGGCGCGCTGATCACCGCCATTGTGGTGGCCGGACGTACCGGTTCATCGCTGGCGGCGCGACTGGGCTCGATGGTGGTGTCGCAGGAAATCGACGCGCTGGCGGTGATCGGTATCGAGCCGGTGCGTTATCTGGTCGCGCCCGCGCTGATCGGCCTGCTGTTGATGATGCCGGTGCTGACCGTGTTTGCCGATCTGGTCGCTCTGCTTGGCGCGGGACTGTATGCCTCGGGTCCGCTGGACATCGACATCGGCACCTACCTGCTGCGCACCTTGCAGACGCTGGAGCCGCGCGATCTGTGGGAAGGCCTATCGAAAAGCGTGGTATTTGCCGTGCTGATCGGTCTGATCGGCGTCAGTACCGGCTTTGCGGTGCAGGGCGGTGCGGAAGGTGTGGGACGCGCGACCACGCGTGCGGTGGTGCGCTCGATCACCGCCATCGTCATCGCCGACATGCTGTTTTCCTTCTTCCTCAATCGGTGAGCGAGCGCATGAGCGATCAGCCACTCATCGAAGTCACCGGCCTGCAGGCCTATTACGGCAAGCGCCGCATCCTGCATGGCATCGATTTCCGTGTCATGCCGGGCGAGATCCGCGTGATCATGGGCGGCTCCGGTTCCGGCAAGAGCACCTTGCTGCGGCATCTGCTTGGCTTGCAGGTGCCTGCGGCCGGGCATATCCGCGTGCTCGGCACCGACCTCGCCATCGCCAGCGCCGCCGAAAAACTCGCCTTGCGCAAACAGATTGGAGTGAGCTTCCAGGGTGGCGCGCTGTTCACCTCGATGAGCGTGGGCGACAACGTGGCGTTGCCCTTGCGCGAGCACACGCGGCTGGACGAAAACACCATCCGCATCATGAGTCGCCTGAAGCTCGAAGTCGTCAATCTGGGTGGCTTTCAGGATCTGATGCCCGCGCAGTTGTCGGGCGGCATGGTCAAGCGCGCCGCGCTGGCGCGCGCCATCGTGATGGACCCGAAGCTGTTGTTTTTCGATGAACCCTCGGCGGGTCTCGATCCGGTGGTGTCGGCGGAACTCGACGAGCTGATCCTGCAGTTGCGCGATGCCCTGCGCATGAGCATCGTGGTGGTCACCCACGAACTGGAATCGGCCTTCAAGATCGCCGATACCATCACCGTGCTCGACCACGGTCACGTACTGATGACCGGTACGGTGGAGCAGGTCCGTGCCAGCGACAATGAGCGAATCCAGGATCTGCTGAACCGCCGTCCGCGCGAGGTGGAGGTGAATGTGGACGACTATCTGCGACGTCTGACCGAGGAACAGTCATGAAGCGCGACAGCATCAATTACAGTCTGGTCGGACTGGTGGTCGTACTGGCACTGGCGATATTGCTGGCCAGTCTGTTCGCCATCACCGGGCGTGGCGCCAATCTGCGCGAATACACGGTGCGCTATGCCAACGTCACCGGCCTGGATGCCGGCGCGCCGGTGTACTACGAAGGCTTCCGCATCGGGCAGGTACGCGACATCCTGCCCGAGCGCGTGGACGGCAAGACCCGCTATCAGGTGCGTCTGGCGGTGCGCGAGGACTGGCCGATTCCAACCGATAGCGAAGCGCGTCTGCAGTCCAGCGGTCTGCTGGCCGATGTGGTGGTCGCCATCCACGAAGGCAGTAGCGGCACGCTGCTGGCGGACGGCGGCGAACTGCGCGGCGTGGAAGGCGGCGACTTGTTCCTCGCCCTGAATGGCTTGGCGCAGGAAGTGAACAGCCTGACCCAGACCAAGATCCGCCCGCTGGTCGACACCCTGGCACAGCGCATCGACTCGATTGGCGGCGCCATCGACGCCAGCGCGCCGAGCCTGTTGAGCGAAGCGCAGGCATTGTTGGCGCGACTGAACACCGCGGCGGACGGCGTCAATCACGTACTGGATGCGCCCAACCAACAGGCCATTCGCGACACACTCGGCAATGTGCGCCAACTCAGTGCCGATCTGGCGGCAACCCAGCAGCGCGCCGATGCCTTGCTCGACAGCCTGAAAGGCGCGGTGGACGAAAATCGCCCGGAACTGCGTCAGGCCGTGCAGGATCTGGAGGCGACGCTGGGCGTGATCGCCGGACGGATCGACAGCATCACTCACCATCTGGAAAACTCCAGCCGCAACATGGACGAGTTCACTCGCGAAATCCGTCGTCATCCCAACCGCCTGATCGTCTCGCCACCGGCAGACAACGTGGAGGCGCAATGAACCTGCGACCGTGGCCTGCGCTGCGCCGTGCGCTGTGGTGCCTGCCGTTGCTGCTGACGGCCTGTGTTGGCGCCCCCAGCATTCCCGAAACCACCTGGCATCGTCTGCCCGAAGCGCAACGACCGGCGGCGATACCGCAGGCCACGCACGCGGTGCTGGCGGTTCACCGCTTTGAAGCCGATGGCCTGTACGCCGATCAGGCCTTGCTGTACGCCCTCGACAGCGAAGCGCGACAGTTGCGCGCCTACCACTACCATCAATGGATCGACCCGCCGGGCATCCTGCTGCAACGACGCTGGATCGATGTATTGCAGCAGGCTGGCGCGGCGGAACAAATTGTCGAGCGCAGTCAGGCCGCCAGCGACGCCTGGCAACTGCGCGGGCGGATTCTGCGCTGGGAGCGCGTTCCCAACGCGACCGGCGAATGGCAGGTGCAGGTCGCGCTGGAACTGCGACTGCAGCGCGGTCGCGAACTGCCCGTGCTGCGCAAGCAGTACAACGAAATGCAACCCGCGCGCGATGCCAGCCTGGAGGCCTCGGTACAGGCCATGGGCGCGGCGCTCGATCGTATCCAGACCACGTTTCTGACCGACCTCGCTGCCACGTTCGTGGCGGAGCCAGGGCCATGAGTCTGTCGACCGCGGCGCGACTGCAGGTGCTGCAGACGCTTGGCTTGCAGCCCCTGCGCCGCCGCCCGCCACCACTGGCACGACTGCAGATCAGCGGCGTGTTGCCCGAAGAACTGCAAGGCCCCGAATGGCGACTGCTGCTGCAGGCGCTGGGCATCAACGCGCAGCGTTGCGCACTGCAAACCAGCGATGCGGCGCAGATCGAACTGCGCATCGGCGACATGCGTCTGCTGATGTCGCCCGACGAACTGCGCGCCTTGCGCAGCCAGCCCGCGCGCAAGCGCGAATGGTGGTCACTGCTGCGGCCACTGCGGCGAGCACTGCACAGCAACGGTCAAGCATGAACGCCCGACTCAAGACCCACCCGGCGCGCTTCCGCCACATGACCGAAGCCGATGTCGACAACGTTATGGCCATCGAACTGCTGGCCTATCCGTTTCCGTGGAGCGCGCAGATCTTCACCGACTGCATTCGCGCCGGATACGCCTGCTTCGTGCTGGAACGCGACATCGAACTGGTCGCCTACGGCGTGCTCAGCGCTGCCGCCGGTGAAGCCCACATCCTAAACATCTGCGTCAGCCCCGAAGCGCAGGGCGAAGGGCTCGGTCGCCGCATGCTGCGCCGCCTCATCGACGCCGCCCGCTGGCATCGCGCCGAACGCGTCTTCCTCGAAGTCCGCCCCTCCAACCCCAACGCCATCGCCCTCTACGACAGCGAAGGCTTCAACGAAATCGCCCGCCGCCCCAACTACTACCCCGCCCACAAAGGCCGCGAAGACGCCATCATCATGGCGCGCGAGTTGCTGGCGGAGGAGTGAGCAGAAGACGCGCGGAATCGTCTGTCCGCGCGCCGGTTCGTCGTTGTCCTCATTCCCGCGTAGGCGTACTGCTGTCCGGGGAAGATTTGTCCTGATTGGCGCGATGTGTCACCCCCTTCGCCCCAGGGGCTAACGTTCGGCGAGCTGACTCATCGCGCCAATCGGGAGAATTTTCCGCGTGGACAAACGCGACGAAAATGCAGCCTGACGGCGACATCAAAGCGCACCCAGTGGACTCAATACACCTCGCCCACCTCTATTGAGCGCATGCGTATAAATCATCGTCGTAGCGACATCCGCATGCCGCAGAAGCTCTTGCACCGCGCGGATGTCGTATCCGGTGTGCAACAGATGCTGGCGAACAACCGCATGCCCGTGCCGTATAGCAGTCGCGCCATCAATCGGTGAATGCCGGAAATGCGGTCCAATACCAGTATCACTGCCCGCTGCGTCAGTACCACAGGCAAGCGCGCCGGGCGCTTGGCTCGAATTGCCTCGCTCATCCACGGCAAGTCAACGCCCAACACATCGCGATATAGAAACAACAATGCGGACAGGGCGTGATTCTGAGTGGACGCCGCCACATTGCCGCCCACTGCTAGAGGCGAGAGAAACGCCTCAGCCTTGGCTGCATCCATGTCTTTCGGATGGCGCTTGCCATGGAACAAGATAAAACGCTTGACCCAATGCACGTACTGTGTTTCCGTGCGGATGCTGTAGTGCTTCAAACGCTGTCGCGCGGACCCCATCCGGCAGCTTTGGCGGCGGTGCCGCTGCCGTTGGTAAAGGTGTGTTTGGCATCATTAAATCATTGAAAATCAATAAGATGGGATCACAGCAAGTGAATATGCACCTACCCATAACTGAATATACACCGCTTGCGGTATATATTGGACGTTAGACGTCACAACACGGACGCACCGCTACCTCGCAAATCTCTATCGCGTGCTTCTCGCATCCATCCGAAGATTGACCTAACCAAAAGACTCCGATGGCCATTCCAGCCGCGTTCGTTCACGAAGCACTCCTTGGGCACAACTACCTGCCCGCCCAACGGAAAAGCAAGGAAGAGCTCCCGCCGATCTTCTCTTCCCAGACGTTCACGCCGGCGCCGCAGCGCCGCTTTTGTCAATGAAGCCGAGGGCTCGCGGATTCGATCTAGTTGAGTACCGCGCCACGAAGTTCAATGCGGTTGCTCGTTCACTGGCAATACCGCATCCCGTTGCATACGCACAGTTGGCTGATTGCATAGCAAAAAACTGGGGTGCAATCGAGCCATTCCAAGATTCGCACATCAGCATGATTCGCCCTCGCCAACACAAAGATAAGCGAATCATCATCATGGACTACGAGAAGTCTGCCGTGCGGGCGTCAAGGGTTCGTCGACTCGCGTTCAACAAAAGGTATGTAGCGAGAGCGGACATTGCTACGTGCTTCCCGAGCATCTACACGCACGCCATTCCTTGGGCGGCAGTTGGGAAGGCGGCAGCCAAGATCGCAACAAAAGGTGGATGGCACAACGACCTCGACCTCTACGCGAGAAGATGCGTTCGCGACGAAACTCAAGGGATTCCGATTGGTCCGGGAACGTCCAATGTCATTGCAGAAATAATTCTCTCAGTTGTTGATAAAAAGCTTGCGCCAGAATTCAACTTTGTGCGCGGGGGTGCGGTGAATGGGGCATCTCGATTCATCGACGATTATTCTTTTTATTGTGATTCGTACGATGATGCGGAGCGGTTCATCCGCCGGCTAGAAGAAGAACTGAACTCATTCAAGCTCCGATTGAACGCAAGAAAGACATCCATCGTCACTCCGCTTGCGCCGTTTAGCGATCTATGGGTCACTGAACTGGCGCTGAGACTGCCGTCTGGCGCGCCGCTGAACGAGTACAGATGCACCAGCTACCTCGATTTTGCGACAGCACTCGCGCAGAAGTATCCCGAAGGCAGCGTACTCAAGTACGCCGCCAGTGCACTGGTGAGAGCGAATCTCAGCCATTCGGCCAAGAAGGCAACGCTAGACTACTTGCTGGTGCTTGCTTTGGCGAATCCGGTACTGCTGCCGTTACTTGAATCACTTTTCGACAGCACGATGCTCCTGGGGCACATTCTTTTTCCATCGCGCGTCATTGAAATCCTCAGAGATAGTGCCGCTCGCCATCGTTCCGATGCTATGGCTTGGACGCTGTACTACTGTCAAAAGTACAGCCTCGCGATTCCGGATGACTTGGCTGATCAGGTAATAAAGACAGAAGACTGCATAGCAATCCTTGCGCTGTTTCGTACAGGTCAACACCTAGCAAAGATCACCACCTGGACTACTGGCATTGACAAGTCGGATGCTTACGCCTTGGACCGCTTCTGGCTTCTCTTGTACCAGTTGCATGTCAACGGACATGTTGGCTCCGACTTCTGCTCGGTTCCAAGTGCATTCGTTACATTGAAGGCGGCCGGTGTCACTTTTGTGGTCTAACGATTAGTGTTGCGTGTGAGCGTGGGGTCACCATTGCGCCGCCCGTGTCAACAGGGCTGACAAAACTCCTCCCGTGTTCCGGGCTTCTCTTTTTCCTGCTGACCCGCTCTTGGCTTGACCGTCCCCGCCTGTGTTCTCGATATGGCTGCGGCCCTTGGCCGCACCAGTCACCATTTTGGTTCTAGGCTCATGCAAACCAGAGGGTCAGGTCTAGCATCGTAGCACCACGCTATCCGGGAGCGCGGGGTCAGGTCTAGCATCGTAGCATCGCGCTATCCGAGGCCTCGGGCACACCTTACTTGGCAAGTTCGACCCCCACGCACACAATCGACATGACCGCCTCCGGAACGAGTGATGAAGAACCCCTTCCCATCCTCAAGCACGACCATCTGGCCGAGCTACCGAGCGCTGCAACCGGTGCGCGGTGGGGAAGGCCCTTTCATTCGTTGGGCTTCAAGAAAATGATTACTTCTGAGCGTGCCCGGGAAATCTGTTACCGCGAGATCAACCGTCCCGATCCGTATTGGCCCGACAAGCCTGAGATGGTGGTCACAGAGGTCGAGGAGTTGGAAGCTGCGTGGGTGATCTACTACAAGTCTAGTGCTTTTCTTAAATCGCGCAACGTCAGTGACGCGCTTGCCGGCAATGGTCCATACGTTGTCTCAAAAAGTACGGGGCGCTTCGCAGCTGCGGGCACTGCGCCCCCACTCAAGGTTCGCATTCAGGAGGCGTTGAGGGCCGTCGAGGCATGAATCGCTCAGCAAACCCATGAGGCCCAACAATTCACTCCAGCCGACCGTCCAGTCGCTTCTGCGCAGCGCCCGGCCGGCGGCTGAGTTCCGGCGTTGGGCGTCATAACTCCGTCCTACCGTATCGCTTTTGGAGACCAAGAATTTCCATGTTTACGCTGATCGAATCCAAAGACGAAGCCGCGAAGGCACAGCGCAAGCTGGAAGCCACAATTCGCCGAGATTTCAAGCAAAAGGTGGTCAAGAACATTGGCTATTCTGGCGGAACAGAATTAAACGCCACGGTCCTTACTGATGGAACCTATTGGTATTGGTCCGCCGACCTCAACAGCGATTACACTCCAAATCCGAGGCGACTGAATTGGTTTGGCCTATTCAGAAAAGACGCAGATCTTCAAATATCCGTCGAAATAAACACTTCATATGAAGGGCGCAATGACCTAGTGGCGGGCTTCTTTGCTCGCGACAATGAAACGGGTGTCGTCTATCTACTGCATTCCGGAGCGCGGGGTCAGGTCTAGCATCGTAGCACCGCGCTATCCGAGGCCCCGGGCAAACCTTGCTTGGCAAGTTCGCCCCCCACGCACGCAATCGACAGGACCGCCTCTGGAACTAGTGATGAAGAAACCCCTCGCTTCGTCTCGCACGACCAAATGCCCGAGCTACCGAGCGCTGCAGACGGTGCGCGGTGGTGACGGTCCTTTCATTCGTTAGGGGCAAACGCCGTCATTCCCGCGAAGGCGGGAATCCATGCGGCTTGCGATATCACCCGACAAGAGCTGGATCCCCGCCTGCGCGGGAATGACACCCGAAGTCTATGGTGTGCGCGGCGATGAGCGCAGCGTCGACGGCGGTCTTGCGCAGCGCTGGATGTGTACGCCGTTTGACTCTGGTCAGGATCGGTCCGTGGTGTTTCGCCGAACATGGTGGCAGCGCACTGAGGTGTCGGAAATGCGGCGGTTCGCCGGGTGTCTGGCCTGCGGTGCGGATCATGCGCGGCAGGCCGGTTTCATCGTGATCATCGGTGGATCACTCGCGAAGATCGGTGTGTTCCGGTAGTGATTTCTGGCGCGTGTGGTGGCTTTGCCTCGCCGTTTCACTCTGACGGGAGATCGAAATCATGTCGAGACTACTGATGCTGTTTCTGGCGCTGCTGGTGTACGCCCCGGCCAATGCGCAGTTCGAGCTTGAGCCGCAGTTTGCGGTGAACGTCACGCAGATCGTCGATCCGGTGTTGCCCGGCGAGGGCCTGGGGTATGCAGCGGTGGGTTTTGATGGCAGCGACTACTGGGTGGCGCGCTGGGCGTCGTCGCGGTTCACCCGGATATCGCAGGCAGGTGCGTATCTCGATTCATTTGATATTCCCGACCTGGTCGGCACACGAAGCCTGACCTGGGACGGGACGCATTTCTGGGCCGCCAATAACACGACGGTGCTGAGTCGAATCGATCCTCAGACGCGAACCGTGGTCGCCACCTTGGCCGTTCCGGCGATCGTTCGCTATGCGAGCTATGACGCCACGGCCGACGGTGGCGCGGGCGGGTTCTGGGTGGGCGATTTCAGCAGCGATCTCCTTCTGATCGACATGGCGGGCAATGTGTTGCAAACCATTGCCGCCGACACGATCGGGATTTTTGCTCGCTATGGCGTGGCTGTCGACACCACGGGCGACACTGCGGTGCTGTGGGTGTTCTACCAGGGCGGCACCAACGCCGTGCAACTGGGTGCCATCGACCTGCCCGCCGGTACGCCACGCACCGAGACGCTGGATTTGCTGGCTTTTGTGCCCAATGCGACAAGCGCGGTGGCGGGAGGGCTTTTCCGCACCAGTGATCTGCCGGATGGACAGAACCTTTTGCTGGCCTTGGCGCAAGGTGATCCGGATAACGCCATTGTCGCGGTGCGTGTCTTCAAGCCGAGTATTTTTGCGCATGGTTTCGAGGGCGAAACGATTCCCTGAAGCGGATCGGAGCATGCCTCCCGCTTGATCATGGTCATGATCGAGCGCGGAGGCTTCGTCGAGCATAGCCGCCTCTTTTTTGGGGTGGTGGCTCATGACTCTGGCGGTGCAGGTGTTGCGGGCGCTGAAGGCGCATGGGGCGCGGGAGATTTTCGGTATTCCGGGCGATTTCATCCTGCCGTTCTTCAAGCACATCGAGGGCAGTGGGATTCTGCCGCTGGTGTCGCTCAGTCATGAGCCGGCGCTGGGTTTTGCCGCCGACGCGGCGGCGCGGATGAATCTGGGTCTTGGCGTGGTGGCGGTGACCTACGGCGCGGGTGCGCTGAACGTGGTGAATGCCATTGCGGGCGCGTATGCCGAGCAATCGCCGGTGGTGGTGCTGGCGGGTGCGCCGGGTGCCGCCGAAGGACATGGCGGCTTGGTGCTGCATCATCAGGTGCGGCACCTGGATTCGCAGTGGCGCATCTATCAGGAAATCACCTGCGATCAGGTGCGTCTGGACGATCCGCTGACGGCGCCGGGCTTGATCGCGCGGGCCTTGCGCAGTTGTCGCGAGTATTCGCAGCCGGTGTTGATCGAGATTCCGCGTGACATGGCGGATCGCGTGATTGGCGAGGTGCCGGTGTTGCCGCCCAGTCCGGTGGTGCGCGCGGCCGTCGACGAATGCGCCGAAGAGTGGTTGACGCGCATCCGCGCGGCCAAGGCGCCGGTGCTGGTGCTGGATGTTGAGGTGCGACGCTTCCGGCTGGAGGACAAGGTCGCCGAACTGGCCCGGCGTCTGGACTTGCCGGTGCTGACGACCTTCATGGGACGCGGCTTGCTGGCCGATGCCGGATTGGATGTGCGCGGCACCTATCTCGGCGTGGCGGGTGATCCCGAGGTCAGTCGTTTGCTCGACGACTCGGACTTGCCGGTGATGCTGGGGGCGATCCTGTCCGACAGCAATTTCGGCGTCAGTGCGCAGCGCATGGATTTTCGTCGTGCGCTGATCGCGGCACATCGCGAGGCGCGCGTCGGGCATCACGTCTACCACGACATTCCGCTGGCCGATCTGGTTGATGCGCTGCTGGCGCGGGTGGCGGTGGCGTCGCCGACGCGACCTCCCAGTCCGCCACCGAGCGTGCCGCGCGGACTGCAGGCCGATGAGTCGCCGGTGCGTGCCGCCGATTTGTCGATGGCGCTGAACGATTGCATCGAGCGCTATGGACGGATTCCGATTGCCTCGGACATTGGTGATTGTCTGTTCGCGGCGATGGAGCTGAGTCCGACGCCGCTGGCGGCACCGGGTTATTACGCCTCGATGGGCTTTGGCGTGCCGGCAGGAATGGGCATGCAAGTCACCAGTAGCGAGCGAACGCTGATTCTGGTCGGCGATGGCGCGTTCCAGATGACCGGCTGGGAACTCGGCAACTGTCGTCGCTACGGGCTCGATCCCATTGTCATCGTGCTGAACAATCAGAGCTGGGAAATGATCCGCGCCTTCCAGCCGGAATCGCAGTGCGCAGCGCTGGGCGACTGGCGCTATGCCGATCTGGCCACGGTGCTGGGCGGCGATGGCTATCGGGTGCGCACGCGGGCAGAGCTGAAGTCGGCGTTGGATACGGCCTTCACTACCGGCGGTCGCTTCCAGTTGATCGAAGTGATGTTGCCTGCCGGGGACTGCACGCCGACGTTGGCGCGTTTTTCCGAAGGCATCCGCGCCTTGCGGGCGCGGGCGAATGTGACCTGATCGGGCAAGCGCCGCCGCGCGTGTTGCGCTGCGGTAACCGGATGCTAACAAGCGTCGGAGACGGATTTAACGCTTGCTGCCGACACTGCACACGTCTTCGAAAGAGTGTGCTTCATGTCATTCGACAGCTTGGTAATTGGCCCTTCCCACACGCCGCCCGGCGTGATTCCGCAGGCGCCGCAGTGGAACTTTGAACCGATTCCGCTGGCGCATCCGCGTCGCGTCGAGATCGAGGGCTTCATCCGCCAGTGCTATGCCGAAACCTACGGCGCGCAGTTGCAGTCGCTGGCGCCGTGTCTGCTGGCCTTGCCAGCCGGTGAGCAACTGAAGGCGGCGGTCGGCTTGCGACGCGCAGCGGAAGGGCGCTTGTTCGTTGAGCACTACGTGGATGCGCCGCTGGAACGCGCCGCCATGCTGGCGGCGGGCGCCGAGATTCAGCGCGAAACACTGGTCGAGATCAGCAGTTTCGCGGCCTATCACCCCGGTGACGCGCGGGCGGTCATCGTCGCGCTCACCTGTGGCCTGTATGCGATGGGATTCCGCTGGGTGACCCTGGTGGCGACCCGCGCCCTGCGCAACGCCTTTGCGCGATTGGGTCTGGCCCCCGTTTCGCTGGGTCAGGCGCAGCGCTCGCGCGTGTTGGATGACGGTACCGATTGGGGCAGTTACTACGACACCGCACCGGAACTGCTGATCGGCGATATCGATGCAGGCATGCGCTATCTGGTTGCGCGTGGCGTGGTTGCGCCGGTCGATGGAGGACTGGGGCGATGAATGCGGTGTTGCAGGCCTGGGAGGCGCGCGGCCACGACGGCGCATGGGTGTTCAGCGGCACCGGGTCGGTGGATGGGGCGTGGTTGCAGGCACGCGTCGCGCTGTGGCGCGAACGCCTGTCGCGCTGCGCCGCACAGCGCGTTGCCACGCGGCTGGACAACGGCGTCGACTGGTTGTGCCTTGATATCGCCTTGCGTCAGATCGGTGCCGTGCATGTGCCCTTGCCGATGTTCTTTTCGCCGACGCAGATCGACCATGCACTGCAGAGCGCCAGTGTCGATACCTTGGTCCTGCCCGGTCCATTCCCCGCGCCCGAAGGCTGGACCCGGACCGATGCGCGGGCAGACAGCAACGAGCCTGCGCTGCATCAACGGCTCGTCAGCACGGTGCACGCGTTGCTGCATCCGGGAACGGCGGTGATCACCTATACCTCCGGCACCACGGCGCAGCCGAAGGGTGTGTGCCTGACGTTCGATCATCTGACCCAGGTCGCACAGGTGCTGACCGATGCGGCAGCACCGTGCGCGCCGCGTCGGCATCTTTGTCTGATGCCGCTCGCCACCTTGCTGGAAAACGTCGGTGGCTTGTACGCGCCGATGTTGGCGGGCGCAGAGATCTGCCTGCCGAGTCTGGCCGAAATCGGCTACAGCGGCGCAGGCGGGCTGGACATCGCGCAACTGTTGCGTTGCCTGCATCACTATCAACCGCACAGCATGATCCTGCTGCCGCAATTGTTGCGTGCGCTGGTGATGGCGGCCGAGGCCGGTGCGTCCTTGCCGACTTCGCTGCGCTTCATCGCAGTCGGTGGCGCGCGCGTTGGCGCCGCGTTGATCGAGCGCGCCATGGCCTTGGGGCTGCCGGTGTTCGAGGGCTACGGCATGAGCGAATGCGCGTCCGTGGTCTGCCTCAACCGACCGGATGCGTGGCGTGCCGGTAGCGTTGGACGCGCCTTGCCGCATGTCGCGCTGCACCTGGGTGAAGGCGATGTGCTGGAAGTGCAGGGGCCGCACATGCTGGGCTATCTCGGCCAGCCCGCCGCGGCTGCGGGACGGTGGCGCACGGGGGATCTTGGCCGCATCGATGAGGACGGCTTCGTGCACGTGCTGGGTCGCGCCGACAACGTCATCGTGACCGCGTATGGACGCAATGTCGCGCCCGAATGGGTCGAGTCCGAACTGTTGCAGCACGCGGTGATATCGCAGGTGGCGATGTTCGGTGAGGCGCAGGCCTTCAATACCGCTGTCATCGTGCCGCGCAGCGCGGACACGACCGTTGCGGCGCTCTCCGCCGCCGTGCGGCAGTGCAATGCCGATCTGCCCGAGTACGCCCGCATCGCCGCCTTCGTGGTGGCCGATGCGCCTTTTCAACTCGCCAACGGGCAACTCACGGCCAATGGTCGACCGCGTCGCGCGGTCATCGCACAGCACTACGCCGATGCCTTGCTGAAGCTCTCGCCACAGGCCGAGTTGCTTGGCATCGACATGCTTTCGCCCGGCACTTCCCAGGGTGATTGGCGCGATCTGTCAGCTCCCCTCTCCCCAACCCCTCTCCCGCAAGGGGAGAGGGGCTGAGGTTCGGCGCGCTGACACACCGCGCGAATCCAGTTTTTCAATCGCAAGGACAGCCCACATGAGCTTCTTCGAACAATTGCAGCAGGCCACCGCGCCCGCCCGTGCACAACTGCAGTCGATTCCGGTCATTCTCGATGCCATCCAGGGCAAGGTGACGCGCGACGAGTACCAGCGCTTCCTCACCGAGGCCTATCACCACGTCAAACACACCGTGCCGCTGCTGATGGCCTGCGGTGCACGTGTCCCGGCGCAATGCGAATGGCTGCGCACCGCCATTGCCGAATACATCAAGGAAGAAATCGGCCACCAGGAATGGATTCTGGATGACATCGAAGCCTGTGGCGGTGATCGGGCGCAGGCCATGCAGTCCGCGCCGAGTGCGGCCACCGAACTGATGGTGGCCTACGCCTACGACACCATCGCGCGCGGCAATCCCGCCGCCTTCTTCGGCATGGTGCATGTGCTGGAGGGCACCAGTGTGGTGCTGGCGACGCGCGCTGCCGATGCCATCGAACAGGCGCTGGGCCTGCCGCGCACCGCGTTCTCGTACCTGCGTTCGCATGGTGATCTCGACATCGAGCACGTCGGCTTTTTCGAGTCGTTGATGAATCGGCTGGACGATGTCGAGGCGCAGCACGCCATCATTCATGCGGCCAACATGTTCTACCGCCTTTATGGCGACATCTTCCGCAGTCTGCGGCCAGCACCGACGGTCCTGGCGGAGGCTGCCTGATGGAGCTCAAGGGCGTGGGTGTCGTCCTCACCGGTGCCAGCGGTGGCATCGGTCTGGCGCTGCTGCGTGAGCTGCTCGCCCAGGGCGCGCATGTGCTCGCCGTGGCGCGTCGGGTCGACGCGTTGCAGGCCGTGCAGGACAGTCTGGCAGAGCGCCGCACGGCCTTGCAGATCGTGCAGGCGGATGTCACCAAGGGCGAGGGCATGCGGCAAATTCTGCAGGCCTGCCAGCAATCGTCTGCGCCCGTGCGCGTTCTGGTGCATGCCGCCGCGATTGGCGGTTTCGGCGGCTTTGAAGACACCCAGCCCGCGCATCTGATCGCCAGTCTGCAGACCGATCTGCTGGCTCCCTTGTTGTTGACCCAGGCCTTGCTGCCCGTGCTCAAGGACCAGCCGCAGGCACAGGTCGTGGCGGTGGGCTCCGCATTGGGACACATCGGCTATCCCGGTCAGGTCAGCTATTGCGCGGCCAAGTTCGGTTTGCGTGGCGCGTTCGAGGCGCTGTCGCGCGAATACGCCGACAGCACGGTGCGGTTCCAGTGGCTGGCACCGCGCGCCACCCGCACCGCCTTCAACTCCAGCGCGGTGGACGCGATGAACGCCGAACTGAAGACCGCCGTCGACAGCCCGGAAGCCGTGGCGGCGCAACTGCTGGCGGCGATTCGCGACGCCCGCCCGCGTCTGCAGATCGGTTGGCCGGAAAAACTCTTCGTGCGCCTCAATGGCGCCTTCCCCGCGCTGGTGGATCGCGCACTGCGCCGCGACCTGCCGGTGATCCGCCGCTACTTTTCGACCGCCGCCGATGCGGTCGTTCCATCGCAACCACCTCAAGGAGATTCGCCATGACGATGAAACTCGCCCTCAGCCTGAGCGGCCTGCTGTTGACCGCCCATGTCTGGGCACAGGACGTCGCCACCGCACCGGCCACCGACGCTGCCAGCAGCCCGGTCGCGGAGGCGGAAGCACCCTACGTCGCCTTGCAGCGCCAATGGGAGCAGGCCAAGTACAACACCCCGGAAGCAGAACGCGAAAAAGCGCTGGAAGCCCTGAGCAATCAGGCCAAAGCCGTGCTGGCCGATCACCCCAAGGACGCCCCCACGCTGATCTGGAGCGCCATCGTCCTGTCCAGTTACGCCGGTGAAAAAGGTGGCCTGGGTGCACTGTCGCTGGTGAAGGAAGCCAAGGTGCTGCTGGAACAGGCCATCGAAGTCGACCCGAACGCCCTGAACGGTTCGGCCTACACCTCGCTCGGCAGCCTCTACTACCAGGTGCCCGGCTGGCCGGTCGGTTTCGGCGACAGCGACGTCGCCCGCGAAATGCTCGACAAGGCCCTCGCGACCGCACCGGATTCGATTGACGCCAACTACTTCTACGGCGACTTCCTGCTCAGCGAGGAAGACTACGCAGGCGCCATCGAAAAGTTCGAAAAAGCCCTGCAAGCCGCCCCGCGCCCCGGTCGCGAACTGGCCGACAGCGGCCGCCGCCAGGAAGTCGAAGCCGGTCTCGCCAAAGCCCGCGCCGACCTGTAATCGGCGGATACCGCAGTCGCCGATCACAGCGCGGCGGCTGCGGTGATGACGGGTCGAGTGCGACCCATGCACTGGGTTGAATAACGCTGATCAGAGCTATCGCACGGGCGACCACCCGCTATATCGTCTCACCGACTACCGCTAGGGCGGCACACTGTTGGAATACTTCGACCAGGACGTCACCATCAGATGCATTGCGCGGCAGGCGTCGGGAGGGTGATGTGGCAAAACAAGACCTGACCCCAGCGGCTGATCAGAGCTATCGCACGGGCGACCACCCGCTATATCGTTTCACCGACTTCCGCTAGGGCGGCACACTGTTGGAATACTTCGACCAGGACGTCACCATCAGATGCATTGCGCGGCAGGCGTCGGGAGGGTGATGTGGCAAAACAAGACCTGACCCCAGCGGTGTGACTTCAATAAGTGCATCGAAGAGAAGCTTGCGCCCAAAAAGCTTAAGGAGCCGTATTTCTTCGCTGGAGCGAACTGCGGATCGTGGGCTGAAGAAACGATTGTCTACTGTTGGCAATTCTGCAAGAGAAGTGATGCGAAGTGGTGAATATGCAAATTAGGAAGGTTTTAGTCCTTGTCGCTGCGTGGCTCCTGTTCGCTGGTGCGTGGTTGTCAATATCCAGCGCAATCTGGGTTTGGCTGCACGCAATCAGTATCCATCGGTCCTTTTTTCAGACTCTTTTGGATGCAAAGGCTGGTTACTTTGGGCTTCTTGCGTTCGGGCTTTCTGCTTCTGGGCTACTACTCTTGGCGTCCTGCCAAAAGCCAGAGCAATCAAAGCGTCTGTTCTCGGTTTTCAGAGTTACTTTCTACTCTAGCGCGGTTCTGCTTTTTCCGACGATACTTGCTTCCCTGCTCTATATGATCAATTGACGGGATTAGAGCAAATCCGGAGCAAATCCGCGCAAGTCAGGGCCAGGTCTTGTTTTGCCACATGTGATTGAGTTCGGGAGATACACGTCTTGCTCGCTGCGTTTAGACTTCCCGGAGACTGCAAGGTAGGAACTTTGGATGGCGATGTGGCAAAAAAAGACCTGACCTCGATTTCCTACGTTTCCGTAACCCGTTTGACTCCGTTTTCCGTTTGTGGAGATTGAGTGATGCATCTGAGATATATCGTTGGTGATGTGTTAATTATCGCTGTCCTGCTTTTTTTCGGGTGGGGATATTCGATAAAGCTATCGGGAGACACTGGCAAAGCGCTATCTATGTTGACTGCTGTGCAGATGGCGATGGTTGTAAGGCAGATTGAGTTGAGGCGCAGGGTATCGAAAATCGAAATGCGAGAGCGCGCCATAATTGATCCAAAACTCCCATCAGAACCACCCGGGTGACCAACAGCGTCGCAAATCGGGGTCAGTCACAACAAGTCGGGGTCACCATAGAGAAGCCCGGATCACGGGAGGAGTTTTGTCGGCCATTTTGACACAGGCGGCGCAATGGTGACCTCGTTTTCTTTTGTTGAAGTTTTAAGGAGGTTTGATGCAATGTCTTTTCATCTGCTTTTTGTGTTTACTGCGGGCGTTGTCGTTTTGGGTCTTGTTGTTAGAATTTTCGCGGTTGCATATATAAGATTAATTGGGAAAAATCTGATTTTTTCAAAATCTGAAGTCAGTGTATTTTATTTCCTTCCTCCAGCATCCGTTTCGAGTGCGATATTCAGGAATGGGCCGCAGCTACCTGGTTTTGTCATTTTTTTGGGATTGCTGTCATTTTTTTTTGACTATATTGCCCCGTTGTTGATTATTTTATTTGCGATTTTGTTGGTATCTAAACTATGAGAAAAATTCGCGGTAATGTAAGTCGGGGCCACCATTGCGCCGCCGGTGTCAACAGAGCTGACAAAACGCCTCCCGTGATCCGAGCTTCTCGCCTGCTGACCCGCTATTGATTTGACCGTCCCCGCCTGTGTTCACGTCTGGCTGTGGCCTTTGGCCACACCAGCGGCGAAACATGCTTCGCTATATTTGGGTTTAAGCGGTCATACGCCCTCGGCATCGCTGCCGCAAACACGCACCTGATTGGCGCGATGTGTGAGCTCCCCTCTCCCCTTGCGGGAGAGGGGTCGGGGGAGAGGGGTAAAACACTTTGCGGGACGCGGTTCCCCCTCTCCCCAACCCCTCTCCCGCACGGGGAGAGGGGCTA
>JAWLAY010000003.1:0-1516 GCA_041395245.1 Lysobacteraceae bacterium | reverse complement strand
ATGCCTCAGGTGACCGCGCGTTCCTCGGCATCGGCAAGTGCGTTCGGCATGAAGGCAAAGCGCAGCGCGAATTCCTGGCCGGTGTTTTCCACCTCGACCCGTGTGCCAAGCTGGCCGGCAAAGGCCGAGAGCAAGGCTTCGCCCAACCCGGTGCTTTCCGCTGCGCTGTCTGGCGACGGTGACGCGCGCTGATCCTCGGGCGCAATGCTGTTCACGATCTCGACCTCGGCCTGCGACTCTGCGTCGCGCCGCAGCGAAACCCGCAATTCCGGTCGTTCGCCCGGCGCGGCAGAGGCATATTTCAACGCATTGGTCAGCGCCTCTGTAACCAGAAGCGACAGTGGCACGGCCTGATCCGGGGTCAGCCTTATATCCGCGAAGCTGGTCGTCAGCTTCAACGGATCACCGGGACGGCCTGCCATCTTCATGATCTGAGTCACAATGCTTTGCAGCAATTCGTCGGCACGAATATCGGTCAGGCCGCTGGTCTGGTAAAGTTCGCGGTGGATCGTCGCAAGGCTCATCACCCGGTCCTGCAAGCCACGCAAGAGGCCCTTGCTTTCGGGGCTGCGCGCCTTGCGGATCTGCATGTTGATGATCGAGGCGATCAGTTGCAGGTTGTTCTTCACCCGATGATGCACCTCGCGCAGCAGCACCTCTTTCTGGTGAACCATGTCTTCCAGTTCGGCCTCATCATGCAGAACGCTTTCCATCATCCGCTCGACCGCGATGCCGACCCGGCGCAATTCGCTGGGGGCGCCCTCCAGATCCAGATCGGGCAGACGGCGGTCGCCATCGGCAAAAGCCACGATGGAATCGCGCAGGGTGCGGATATGGCGCAGCACTTGATGTTCGGCAGCTAGCTGCGCCACAAGAAGACTTGCCAGCCACATCAGCGCCGGAAACACCACAATGGGGATCGAAGTTTCGACGATCGTTGCATCCGTCACCGTGACCGGCCAGTTGCCCAGCAGGAACAGGCTGCCCTCTGCAATCGGCACCACCGCAAACACGCTTTGACGCCCCGACATCGCGCTGCCGGAAAAGCTGTGGGGCTGGCCATCCGCAAGATCGGACAGCGGCACAGACACCGGCAGCATGCTGCGCGTGTCCTCCAGCGGCAGGCTTGAGGTCAGGATCTCGCCCTCGGCGTCAAAGGTCATCAGCGCATTGGGTTCCGCCCCGCCGCTGAAGGCGCGCTCGCCTAGCATGTCATATTGCACGGCCTGATGTGGCAGGGACAGCGCCGCAAGACCAAGCACTGTCCCTGCGGCGTCATGCACGGGATGCAGGAAAACCAGAACGCTGGTGCCGCTGATCGCGCCGCGTGTGCGAAGCCGCATGGTCGGCTTGTCCAGTTCCATGGCTTCCTTCAGATCCTGACGAAAGCTCATGTCGCGGTCGCCCTGCGGCGAACAACGCACTTGCAGGTCGCGGTCGATGAAGCCGGCGAAAGAGTAGACGCGATTTTCCTCCTGCGCCAGAAAACCCTCCATCACCGACCGGCAGTTCGCCG
>JAWLAY010000002.1:0-24729 GCA_041395245.1 Lysobacteraceae bacterium | reverse complement strand
TCACCCTGCGAGAAGAGTACCTGCCAGTCGTGCGCATGCATGAGGTATTTGGCATTGAGGACCACGACGCCAAGCGACTGACGGATGGAATCCTGGTGGTCGTCGAAGGCGAGGGCCGTAAGTGCGGCTTGTTTGTGGATGACCTCCTGGGCCAGCAGCAAGTGGTCATCAAGTCGCTTGAAGCGAACTACCGAAAGGTCGAAGGCATTTCCGGAGCAACCATTCTTGGTGATGGTTCGGTGGCGCTCATCCTGGATATTCCGGGGCTGATGCGTCTCGCAAAACAGGGCGGCGCGCGCACTCGTGCTCCCCTGGCGTTAACCGCTTGAAACAGGGGATCGAGGTAATGCCCGAGAGTGCCAACAACGTCAAACAGATACTCGGTGACGACGCATCCGGTACTCAGTATCTCACATGCCTGCTGGCCGGTGAGCAATACGGCCTGAACATATTGCAGGTACAGGAGATTCGCGGTTGGGAACAGGTCACCCGCATCCCCAATTCGCCGCGCTATATCAAGGGCGTGATCAACCTGCGTGGCACCATCGTGCCCATTCTGGATTTACGCCTGCGCTTCGATCTGCCGGCCGAGCCCTACAGCAAGGAAACAGTGGTGATCGTCGTGCGCGCCGCTGACAAAAAAGGCAATGAGCGCTCTATTGGCCTTGTCGTCGACGCCGTTTCCGATGTGATTGTGGCACGCGATGAACAGGTTGTATGTACCCCGGAGTTCGGCGCGAACGTGCCCACAGAGAACATCATCGGCCTGGTCAGCGAAGGCGACGAGATGGTGATGCTGCTCGATATCGCCAGCCTGTTGGAATTGGATGCGGACGAGGTCGGCGTAACCGGGGGCTGATCCGCAACCATGCTTCGCAGCCCGACAGCGAAGTGGCAGACAATGCATGAACTCAGGGGAAGCGGCCGTGGCCGCTTTTTCCTTTTTGGCGCTGCCCGCACTTTACCCATGTGACTCTCAAGGAACGGAAAGTCACGCCGATGCATATGCAGGTGCCGCTGCTGGTGACCTTTTTACCTGCAGGCTGTGGATTGTGCAGCCGCCAATGACTACGCCTTTCCGAGATTGGTAATGAAGATCAACGAGCCTGTGACGAACAAAGAGGTCCCTTTTCCGAAAGACACGATCCTTGTGTCCAAGACGGATCGAAAGGGCATTATCACCTATGCCAACCCCGCTTTCGTCGCTATCAGCGGCTACAGCGAAAACGAGCTGATAGGGCGCAATCACAACCTGGTCCGACACCCGGATATGCCGCCCGAGGCATTCAAGGACCTGTGGGACACGGTACAAGCCGGTCTGACCTGGACTGGTCTGGTCAAAAACCGCGCCAAGAGCGGCGACTATTACTGGGTGCGCGCAAATGTCACGCCGGTACCGCTTGCCGATGGCGGCGTTGAATACATGTCGGTACGAACCGAGCCCTCGGCGGAGGAAAAGCGCTATGCCGAGGAGTTGTATGCCAAGGTCCGGGCCGGCCAGGTCAAGTTGCCGTCCTCCTTGGCGGCAGGATCCCGCTGGTCAATCGAGCGCATTTCGACGCTCGGGGCTGTCGGCATCGCGGGTGTGGCCGTGATCGCCATGTTGTTGCTGGTTGCCGGTGTCGGTGACGGATTCGTCTACGGAGCTCTGGGGGCAATTGCGGCATCAGCACTGGCCCTCGCCTATCTCACCCAGACGCATGTGATCAAACCGTTGCGCCACGCGGCCGGCAAGCTCGCGCAGTTCGTGGCGGGACAGTATTTCGATTGGGCGGAGGCCAGCGAGCGCGGTGTCGTCGGTGAGCTGCAGCAGGTCATCCGCTCGACCCAGATCAAGCTCGGTTTCGAGGTCACTGATGCGCAGCGCCGCGCCGATGAGACAGCACGCGTGCAGACCGCGCTCAATTGTGCATCGACCAACGTGATGATGGCAGATGCCGATCTGAACGTGATCTACATGAACGACGCCATCAAGAAGATGTTCCAGGAAGCGGAAGCCGACCTCAAGCAGCAGTTGCCGCATTTCGACGCTGATGACATCTTTGGCCACAACATCGATATGTTTCATGCCAACCCTTCACGCCAGCGTCAGTTGCTGGCGAATCTCGAAGGGACCTTCTCGAGTGAGCTTCAGGTCGGAGGGCGCACATTCCGTATCATTGCCAATCCGGTGATCAACGAAGATTCGGTGCATCTCGGCACCGTGGTCGAGTGGGCTGACCTCACTGCGCAGCGTGCGGCGGAGCGGGAAAAGGCGGAGAGTGATGCCGCGGAGCGCCGTCACGCCGCGGAGAACCTGCGTATCCGTACGGCATTGGACAACGTATCCAGCTGCGTGATGATGGCGGATGCCGAAAACAATATCATCTACATGAACCATAAGGTCGCCGAGCTGTTCGAAAACAACGAGACGGAGATCGCGCGATCGCTCCCGGGTTTCAAGGCGTCGGGGTTGCTGGGTGCCAACATTGACCGGTTCCACAAACAGCCGGCACATCAGCGTCACATGGTCGAGAAGTTGCGGGATCCGGTGAAGACCGAGATCCTCCTCGGCGGGCTGACATTTGGATTTACAGCCAATCCCGTGCTCAGCAAAGAGGGCGAGCGCCTTGGTACGGTCGTGGAGTGGGTGGATCGTACAACCGAGCTGGCGATGGAGAGCGAGCTGGAGTCTATCGTCGGGGCCGCACGGGCCGGCGAATTGTCAAAACGCGTCGGCATGGAAGGAAAGGTCGGCTTCTTCAAACACTTGGCATTGGGTATCAATGCGCTGCTCGATGACCTTTCGAGTGTGTTCCATGACGTATCCGATACGCTCGATGCGATGTCTAGTGGTGATCTCACCAAGCCGGTCATGCGTGACTACAAGGGTGAGTTTGGTCGCATCAAGGACAACCTGAACAATACCCTGGTGCACATCTCCTCGACGGTGGCCGAACTGCGTGAGGCGACCGACTCGGTGAATGTCGCCTCCAATGAGATCTCGTCAGGCAATACCAACCTGTCGTCGCGTACCGAGCAGCAGGCATCCAGCCTCGAAGAGACGGCTGCCAGCATGGAGCAGTTGACATCAACGGTTCGCAACAATGCCGACAACGCGCAGCAGGCCAATTGTGCTGCCAGCAGCGCCTGCCGGGCCGAGGGCGGCGGCGAGGTGGTGAGCCGGGCCGTTACTGCGATGGATCAGATCAACGGGTCGTCGAACAAGATCGCCGAGATCATCGTGGGTGGTAATCGACGAAATCGCATTTCAGACCAACCTGTTGGCGCTCAATGCCTCTGTCGAAGCAGCCCGCGCAGGTGAGCAGGGGCGCGGGTTCGCCGTTGTGGCCACCGAGGTACGCAACCTTGCATCCCGATCGGCGGATGCCGCCAAGCAGATCAAGGACCTGATCAGCGATAGCGTCAGCAAAGTGCACGCCGGTGCCGAACTGGTCAACGAGTCCGGGGAGACGCTCAGTGAAATCGTCATCGGCGTCAAAAAGGTAGGCGATATCGTCGCCGAGATTGCGGCAGCCAGCGCGGAACAGGCGGCGGGCATCGATCAGGTCAACCAGGCGATTACCAGCATGGACGAGATGACGCAGCAGAATGCGGCCCTTGCCGAGGAAACATCGGCGGCATCGGTGTCACTCTATGAGAAGGCGCAGGAAATGGACCGGGCGATTTCTTTCTTCACCGTGTCGGCGGACCTGGAGCAGATGATCAAGGCGCAGGACGGCGTGCATGGCCACGCCCATGCCCATGGATCGGAGAGCCACGATGCGGACTTCGACTTCTTCGCGGCCCGCACTGCGCACCTGTCATGGCGCCAGCGTATCCGGGATTTCCTGGACGGTGCCAAGTCACTGACCCATGAAGAGGCTGTATCGCACCGGGATTGTGCACTGGGCAAATGGCTCTACAGCAGGGGTTTGGCTGATTACGGGCATATCGATGAAATGAAGGTCATGGAGACAGAGCACGAGAAGCTGCATTCGGTGATACGCGAGATCATCGATCTGAAACATCGCGGCAACGACACGCAGGCCGAGACACGCTACCGGGAAATCGAGGCCCTTTCGGGCAGGATCGTAGCACTGCTGAAGGCAGTCGAGCGCAAAGTGGCGCATTGACGGAGTGACCATGCAAGAAACAGTTGCAGCAAGGCCGCAGGCCAGGAAAGGCCAGTACCTGAGCTTCCGCCTCGGATCGGACGACTACGCCGTGGATATCCTGAGGGTGCAGGAGATCCGTGGTTGGGAGAAGGTCAGGGCCCTGCCCGATTCGGAGGACTACGTGAAAGGTGTCCTCGATCTGCGCGGGACCATAGTGCCGATCATCGACCTGAGAGTGCGTTTCGGCAACGCCTTGCCCGAGTACTCTGCCACCACTGTGGTTATCGTGATGTCGGTAAAGACCACCGACGGCAGTACGCAGCTGGTTGGTGCTGTGGTGGACGCGGTCTCTGACGTATTGGATATCGATGGTACCCAGCTCAAACCTCCACCACAGATCGGTGGCACGGTTGGACGTCGCTACCTCAGCGGCATGGTATCGCTGCCGCGCGGGATGGTAATTTTGCTCAACCTGGACAAGCTTTTCGATCCGGCAGAGTTGGGTGGTCTGAACGACCTGGTTGGCGAGTGAGCGGGGGCGGCATGCGCGCTATCGCTGTTGTCAATCAGAAAGGCGGTGTCGGTAAGACAACGACAGCTGTCAATCTCGGGCATGCGCTCGCGCTGCAGGGAAAGCGCGTTTTGCTGGTCGATCTGGACCCACAGGCGCACCTGAGTGCCTGTCTCGGTCTTCATCATGCGTCGGACCGGGGAATGGACCGTGTGTTGCTGCATGGCGAGGAGATGACGGCATATACCGTGACCGCGCGCGACTGCCTCGACGTTGTGCCCGCGGGAGCCGGCCTCGCCGCGTTTGCCGATCAGCCGGGTGGGAGCAGCCGTGCCTACATGCTGGCGGATGCGATCGAACGAAATCCACCGGACGTCGATTTTCTCCTCTTTGATTGCCCACCTTCCTCCAGCATGCTGGCTGTAAATGCGATTGTCGCCTCCAGTGATGCATTGATACCGGTTGCCGGCGACTACCTGTCGCTGACCGGTCTGGCGCGTCTGATGCTGACACTGCAACGCCTGCAGCCTTTGTTTCGGCGACCACTCCACAAGGCTATGTTTCTCAGCCGTTTCGTTGCACGGCGGCGGCTGGCTCAGGAAGTCTACGGAAAGCTCTTGCAGCACTTTCCGGAAAATCTGTTGAACTCGTCGATCAGCGAGGCCGCTGCGCTGGCCGAATGCGCGGGTGTCGGCAAGACCATTTTTGAACATCGTTGCAGTAGCAGATCGGCGCGGGAGTTCCGTGAACTGTCTGGCGACCTGTTGCATGGGAGATATGCACACAATGAGCAAGAAGCAGCCAGTCATGTCGCATGACCCACTGGCCGAACTGGGGGCTTCCAGTCCCTCGCCGGATGTCGGGGTAGTAGGGTCTGGCGAAACGGCTGGTGACGGCAGACATCAAGATGCAGGTGAGGCGCTCCTGACCCTGCCCGCAAGTCTGACCATCGCCGAGGTCGGTGAAGTACACACTGCATTGATGCATCACCTGTCAAACACGGCTGCGGTCAGGGTCGATGGCTCGGGTGTCGAAATCATCGACGGAGCCGGGCTTCAGCTGCTGACGGCGTTCGTCAAGGCGGCCGGGGAAAAGGCGATGATGGTCACATGGCAGGCGGCTTCGGAGGTCCTGGGGAAGGCAGCGCGTCAGATAGGTGTGGATGCAGTGTTGAAGCTGACGGATCAGCAGCCGGCTGCCTAGGAAGTGGGCCAGATGATGCAGGGTGAAAAAAACATGATCCCGTCGAATGCGGCGTCACCCGACCTGGACTGGAGCCAGGTATCGGAAACGGTTCGAATGCTGAACTTGGCGGTCGCCCAGATATCGATGGCGATGCATGAGGGCGAAGACTCGGTGCAGTCATTGACCCGTTGTTTCACCAGCATGGTGGGGCACGTCGAAGACATCGCGAAGACTGCGACCAGCCTTGCGGATGGCAGTGCCACAGATGAGGCCAAGTCCGCTGTGCTCGGCCGCGCTGCCGAGGTTCAGGGGGGGATCCAGCAAAGCATCGTAGCGTTCCAGTTTTATGATCGGCTGTCGCAGCGTCTCGACCATGTTCGCTATGTCCTCGACGCCCTGTCTGCATTGGTTGCGGACAAGTCCAGGCTATTCAATCCGGCAGAGTGGGATGGATTGCAGCAGAGTATCCGCGGCCGCTACAGCATGCAGGAAGAGCAGGATATGTTCGAGGCATTGCTGAACGGGGCGAGCATCGAAGAGGCACTGAACCTGGTGCGCAGAAAGCTGCACGAGGGAGACATCAATGACATCGAACTGTTCTGACATATAGCACGAGAACTCATGCCCGCAGCGGCACAAGCGCCGGGCCTGGAGCCGGGGAACAAGCTGTTCGTCTGAGGAACCCATGATAGTCGCCAGGGATGACTTCGACTTTCTGCGCCGCATCTCCAATGCGCGCACAGGGATTGTGGTCACGGACGACAAGTTCGACATGTTCTACTCGCGTTTGGCTAAGCGCGTGCGGCTGCTGGGACTGACCAGTTTCGCCGACTACTGCAATTACCTGCAGGAGCCGTCTCACGATGCGGAAATCGTGGAGCTGGTCAATGCTCTGACCACGAACCTGACCGCTTTTTTCCGCGAAAACCACCATTTCGAGTTTCTCGCCAAGACGGCCCTGCCGCAGTCCGTGCAGCGCAATCGCGCCGCACGGAGCCTGCGGATCTGGTCTGCCGGATGCTCGACCGGCGAGGAGCCCTATTCGATCGCGATGGTGCTTGCCGAACAGCAGGCCCTGCTGAGCGGATGGGATGCACAGATCCTGGCGAGTGATATCGACTCGAATGTCCTCGCGCAGGCCAAGGCGGGGATCTATCCGCTGGCGCGGGTGGAGAATCTGCCCAAGACGCGCCTGAAGACATTTTTCCAGAAGGGAAAAGGTGCGCAGCAGGGCAGGACAAGGGTGCGTGACACGCTGCGCCGCTATATCGCTTACGCCCAGATCAATCTGATGGAACCACTTGATGTCGAAGTGCAGGACATCATCTTCTGCCGCAATGTCATCATCTATTTCGACAAGGAAACCAAGAAACGGCTGGTCGAGAAGTTTGCCGATGTCCTGGCGACAGGGGGTTACCTTATCGTGGGCCATTCGGAGTCTCTCTACCAGGTCACCGACCGGTTCGAACTCATCGGCAACACTGTGTACAGGAAGGTGCGCTGATGAACGTGGCCCGCACCAGACACGTGCTGCCCGCCAGCCTGCCTGGCTTCGATAAGATCAACCGCTACTGGGATACCGCACATGATATGCCCGCAGCCAAGATACTGCCGGGTGAGTACTACGTGACCAGCAGTGCCGAACTCGTGACCACGGTGCTCGGTTCCTGCGTGTCGGCCTGCATTAGGGATCGCGTGTTTGGCATCGGTGGCATGAATCACTTCATGTTGCCGATTTCATCCGATGGAAAAGGGTGGAATGGATCCCATGACGTGCTGAGCACAGCGACGCGCTATGGCAATTTTGCGATGGAGCACATGATCAACGAGATTCTCAAGCATGGCGGTCACAAGCGGCACCTCGAGGCCAAAATTTTTGGTGGCGGCAGGATGATGAAATCACTCAGCGACGTCGGTGCGCGCAATATCGAGTTTGTACGCGAGTATCTGTCTGTAGAGGGCATTCCCCTCGTCAGTGAGAGTGTCGGCGATATCTTTCCGCGCAAGGTGATCTATATGCCTGCTACGGGCAAGGCGCTGGTCAAGCGCCTCAAGCATCTGCACAACGACACGATTGCGAAGCGTGAAGATGACTACCGCAGCGAAATTTCACTCAAGCCCATGGCCGGCAGTGTCGAACTTTTCTAGAACGTGGTGAACATGTCAAAAATCCGCTTGCTGATCGTCGATGATTCTGCGCTGGTGCGCCAAGTGCTGACACAGGTCTTTGCGCAGGCCCCCGATATCGAGGTTGTCGGCACAGCGACCGACCCCTACGTGGCGCGTGAAAAGATCAAGCAACTCAACCCTGATGTGCTCACGCTCGATGTCGAGATGCCCAAAATGGATGGGGTGACTTTCCTCGGCAACCTTATGCGTTTGCGTCCGATGCCAGTGGTGATGGTCTCGACGCTGACTGAGCAGGGTGCGGAGGTCACGCTTCGTGCCCTGGAGAACGGGGCAGTAGACTTTGTTGCAAAACCCAAGGTAGATGTGGCGGAAGGGCTCAGGGACTATGCCGACGAGATCATCGGCAAGGTCCGGATGGCGGCGAAATCCAGGGTACGCGCCATCGAGAAGAGAACGTTCAATTCAGCGCCGGCAGTGGAACAGAAACTCAGTGCCGATGCGGTGCTGCAGCCACCGGACCTGCGCCGGCATTTTCGTACCACCGATCGTATCATCGGCATCGGGTCGTCGACCGGGGGAACCGAGGCGATCAAGGATGTACTGGCTGCATTGCCTATCGATATCCGGGCCGGCATCGTGATCTCGCAACACATCCCGGCCGCATTCAGCGGCCCGTTTGCGCGCCGCGTCGACACCATCACCCCTTTGTCGGTCTGTGAGGCGCGGGACGGCCAGCAGATCATGCCGGGACACGTCTATATCGCACCTGGCGATCGCCACCTGCTGGTGGATCGTGATGGTGCACGCTATGTCTGTCGCCTCAGTGATGGGCCGCCGGTAAATCGTCATCGGCCGTCAGTGGACGTAATGATCCGGTCACTTGCGCAGAATGCCGGACCCAACGCGATAGGCCTGATGTTGACCGGCATGGGCAACGATGGTGCCGCCGGCATGGGAGAACTCAAGCAGACCGGCGCGCCGATCCTGGTACAGGATGAGCTGACCAGTGTCGTCTGGGGGATGCCCGGAGAGGTTGCCAAGCGCGGCTTTGCCGACGAGGTGCTCCCGCTGGGCAAGATCGCCGCGCGTTTGATCGAATTGGTAAACCGCAAATAGTCGACTGGATTGGCGCCAGGTGTTCGTGAACACGGGGTCAAGAAAGCACCTGCACCGCCGATAGGGAATGCAGGGAGCAGATGCTCGGGAAGACCTCGATCGCCGCAGAAGCCGGCAGCAAATGAATTTGAACAGATCGTACCTGATGATTGGATCGGCCGGGACCCTGGCGTTCACACTGGTGGCGCTGTGGGGTGGCGAATACCTGCCCTCGTGGGGCTGGTCCGCTTTGACCGCCTTGCCGTGGGTGGCCGCCGCCCTTTGGTCATTGCGTGATCGCTCACAAGGCGAAAGCCAGCAAGTCGCCGACCAAGAGACCCGCGACGTGGAGCACGCTGTGACGCAGTTGGTGCAGCATGTGGAGGGCCACCTGGCTACGGTGGTCGGTCAGATGCGTACTGACCTGCGCCAGATCCAGGGATTGGTGGGCGATGCGACGACGACCCTGCAAGGGGCGTTCGAGGGCCTGAACGACCGTACGACGCGCCAGCTGGGCATGGTTGGCGGCATGATTGAGTTGATGCGCGACGACTCGGACGAAGGTATGGCCATGACCGGCTTTGCCGAAGAGACCGATGAGGTACTCCGGTATTTCGTTGACTACGTGGTCAATACCAGTGCCAACAGCATGGCGATGGTCGAGCGCATTGACGATATGGTTGAGCACATGGCCCACGCTGATCGCCTGCTCGGCGATGTCAAGGTCATCGCCGACCAGACCAATCTGCTCGCGCTGAATGCGGCGATCGAGGCCGCTCGTGCCGGTGAGGCCGGCCGCGGGTTTGCGGTGGTGGCTGACGAGGTACGCAAACTGTCCAAGCGTTCGAACCGTTTCAATGAAGAGATCCGCTCGGTGATTGGCGAATCCATGCATGCCATTGACGGTGCCCGCGAGGCGATTGCCAAGCTGGCGTCACAGGATATGAACTTCGCGATCCAGGCCAAAACGCGCGTCAATGCGATGCTTGAACGGCTGACAGAACTCAACAAGTCGGTCGAGGGGACTCTGGATCAGGTGTCGGGTATCAGCGGTGAGGTCAACACACTGGTCGGAGATGCCGTGCGCTCGTTGCAGTTCGAGGATATCGTGCGGCAGCTGGCAACCTATGCCGAGCGCCACCTCGATCGCGTACATGAGCTGATCAACCGCATCCATGGCGGTTTATCGGACCTGCGGCAATCCGAGACGCGCGCGCCGCAGGACTTCGTACGCGCCCTGCAGCATATGCAGGCCGAGTTGGATGAATATATCGCCACGGAGTTGACGTCGGACAGCAAGCCCGTGGCCCAGGCATCCATGGGCGCGGGCGACGTCGAGCTCTTCTGAGCGACGCGATCAATGGTGCCGAGGCGGACCACGCTGTGGCATTGCAACTGGAGAGGTGGCATATGTCGGTGACAACAACGGTTTCGAATGACGGAAAGGTGGTGACCATCCACGTGAGCGGTCGCTTTGATTTCGCGATGCATCAGGATTTCCTGCGTGCATACAAGGAGCATCCACGCGGCGAAAAAGGCTTTGTGGTCGACCTGAAGAACGCGGAATACATGGACAGCTCCGCAATGGGCATGTTGTTGCAGCTGCGCGATTACGGCGCGAAAGACCAGTCGATGCAGCTGGTCAATGGCAACGACGGTGTGCGCGAGATACTGCGCATTGCCAACTTCGACAAGCTGTTCAAGATCGCCTGAATCGGAGTGCGCCGCCGCATTGACGTCAGCCCCCCGCCCGCTGGCTGCCGGGTTTGACCCGTGTGACGTGCGGCTGCTGTAATCGATCACCACTCTTTAGCTTCGGTATCGCTCCGTGAACTCACTGCAACCCGTTATCCTGTCCGGCGGTTCCGGCACCCGGTTGTGGCCGCTGTCGCGGCGCGCCTACCCCAAGCAGTTTCTGGCCCTCATCGACGACACCTCATTGCTGCAGTCGACGGCGGCGCGGCTTGACATCCTCGGCGATGCAGCGAGTGTCCAGGCGCCGCTGATCGTGTGCAATGAGGCGCACCGGTTCTTGGTTGCCGAGCAGTTGCGCGCCAGTGGTCATGCGGCCAGCAATATCATCCTGGAGCCCGTCGGGCGCAATACTGCGCCGGCGCTGACCCTTGCGGCGCTGGATGTGGTCGACGACGACCCGGTGATGATCGTGATGCCAGCCGATCATGTGGTGAAGGATGTGGCTGCATTCGCGCGGGCCGTGTCGGCCGGGCTGAAACACGCCGCTGCGGGCAAGGTCGTGACTTTCGGGATCGTGCCCGATTCCCCGCAGACCGGGTTCGGCTACATCCGCGCGGGTGGGGCGACGGATGCACAGACCTTCGCGCTGGAGGCGTTCGTCGAAAAGCCCGATCTCAAGACCGCCGAATCCTACGTCGGCAGCGGCGACTATTTCTGGAACAGTGGGATCTTTCTGCTACGTGCCAGCCGCTGGCTGGAGTTGATCGAGCGTTTTCGGCCTGACGTTGCTGCTGCCGTGCGTGATGCCTACCTTGCAGGACAGCGCGACCTGGACTTCTATCGTGTCGATCAGGCCGGTTTCGCTGCATCGCCGGCCGATTCCATCGACTATGCGGTGATGGAGCCCTTGTCACGCGAGGCCGGCGAATGCCTTGTCGTGCCATTGGATGCGGGTTGGTCGGACATCGGCGCCTGGGCTGCCCTGTGGGAGGTGTCGGAGCACGATGCTTCGGGCAACGCCGTGCATGGCGACGTGCTCGCGTTTGATGCGAAGAACAATCTGCTGCACGCGCAGCACCGGGTCCTTGCCGCAGTCGGTGTTCAGGACCTGATCGTGGTCGAGACGCCCGACGCCGTCCTGGTGGCGCACAAGGATCATGCGCAGGACGTCAAGCGGGTTACCCAGTACCTGGATGAACAGGGGCGTTGCGAGAGTGAATTCCATCGCCGGGTGCATCGGCCCTGGGGGTCGTTCGAAGGCGTGGACAAGGGGGAGCGCTTCCAGGTGAAACGTCTGACCGTGACGCCGGGCGCATCGCTGTCCCTGCAGATGCACCACCATCGTGCGGAACACTGGATCGTGGTCAGTGGGACCGCGCGGGTCACTTGTGACGACAAAGAGTTCCTGCTTTCTGAAAACCAGTCCACCTACATCCCGATCGGTACCAGCCATCGCCTGGAAAATCCCGGTGCCATTCCGTTGGAGATCATCGAGGTACAGTCCGGGTCGTACCTTGGGGAAGACGACATCGTGCGGTTCGAGGACGTTTACAACCGCAGCGGCCGGAAGGGCTGACCCTGCGCCGACGAGATGCGTGGCGGATTTCTCGCCACTGCGCTTTTCCGCTATCCTTGCCGGTCTTTTTTGAGCGGACACACAGCGGAGTGCTGCCATGGGTTTCAAGTGCGGAATCGTCGGATTGCCCAATGTCGGCAAGTCCACCCTGTTCAACGCCCTGACCAAGGCGACCATTGCGGCCGAGAATTACCCGTTCTGCACCATCGACCCGAACGTCGGTGTAGTGCCCCTCCCGGACAAGCGGCTGGACGTGCTCGCCGCGATCGTCAAACCTCAGAACGTGGTCCCGACGACGATGCAGTTCGTGGACATCGCCGGGCTGGTCGCCGGTGCGTCAAAAGGAGAGGGCCTGGGCAACAAGTTCCTCGCCAATATTCGTGAGACAGACGCGATTGCGCAGGTGGTGCGCTGCTTCGAAAATGACGACATCGTGCATGTCGCCGGCAAGGTCGACCCGCTGTCCGATATCGAGGTGATCAACACCGAACTGGCGCTGGCCGATCTCGAGTCGGTGGAAAAGGCACTGCAGAAGGCGGAAAAGCTGGTCAAGACCGGAGACAAGCAGATATTGGCACGGCGGGACCTCCTCACAAGGGTGCGCGATCAGCTCGACCGTGGTCAGCCGGTGCGCGCGCTGCCGTTGACCGACGATGAGAAGCTCGACCTGCGTGATCTGCACCTGCTCACAATCAAGCGGACGCTGTACATTGCCAATGTCAATGACGACGGTTTCGAGAACAATCCCTATCTCGACGCGGTAAGCGAGTTTGCCCACCAGGAGGGCGCCGAGGTGGTGCCGGTATGCGCCGCGATCGAGGCCGAACTGGCGGAGCTGGATGAAGCCGAAAAGACGGAGTTCCTCGCGGAAATGGGTCTGGATGAGCCCGGGCTCGATCGCGTGGTGCGCGCCGGCTATCAGCTGCTGCACCTGCAGACCTACTTCACCGCCGGCGTCAAAGAGGTGCGCGCCTGGACGGTGCCGGTCGGCGCCACTGCGCCACAGGCCGCCGCTGTCATCCATACCGATTTCGAGCGTGGATTCATCCGCGCTGAGGTCATCGCCTATGACGATTTCGTCGCATGCAAGGGCGAGCATGGCGCGAAAGATGCCGGCAAGTTGCGTCTGGAAGGTAAGGACTACATCGTGCAGGATGGCGACGTGATCCATTTCCGATTCAACGTATAGCGCCACTTCGATTGACAGTGCGCGCGTCCAGCCGGTATATTCTCGCGCCTTATTTGGCAAGGTAGCTCAGCTGGTTAGAGCACCGCACTCATAATGCGGGGGTCGGCGGTTCAATTCCGCCCCTTGCTACCAGATCGAACGAACCGGACCCCGCTCGGGCTCCGGTTTTTTCGTTTTTCTGCGCCGGACGCCCATCCCTGGGAACACCTTATCCCGCCTCCCGGGTGAAACTTTTTGTGCCGGCTGCGGGTCTCATTCTGCGTGGGCAAGATGCCCTGCAACGAACTCCGAGTTCGTTGAGACTCCCCTTGGTGATTGGCCGACGCCCCTTTTGGGAGCGTCGGCCTATTTTTTGCACCATAAGCGTGCTTTTCGTCAGCTACGCGCACTGTTATGGGGCGATATTCGCCCTCTGCGAGCGCCCTTGTTTCGTGTTGTCATTATAAAACAATTACTTGCGTGGTGGCATGTCTGGTGCATGCCAGTGCGCAGCCTTGCTCGGGCAATGACCAAAAAATCGAATATGAGGCAAGAAATGACGAGAGTTACTGCGACCAAGCTATTGTCCCTCGTGGGCCTGACGTTGACGTTGCCGGGGGTGTCACTGGCCGAGGAGGCCGCCGCCAACGGCGCCAATACGGCCTGGATCCTGACATCGACCGCCCTGGTGCTGTTCATGACGCTGCCCGGTCTGGCACTGTTCTACGGCGGCCTGGTGCGCAGCAAGAACGTGCTTTCCGTACTGATGCAGTGCTTTTCGATCGCTGGTGCAGTGTCGATCCTGTGGTTGGTCGCGGGCTACAGCCTGGCCTTCGGCGAGGGTAACGCCTGGATCGGTGATTTCAGCAAGGTAATGCTGGCTGACGTCGGGCGTGAGAGCCTGTCGGGGGATATACCTGAATCGTTGTTCATGCTGTTCCAGATGACCTTCGCGATCATCACGCCGGCACTGATCATCGGTGCCTTTGCCGAGCGCATGAAGTTTTCCGCGATGCTGCTGTTCAGTGTGCTTTGGCTGATGTTGGTGTATGTGCCGGTCACTCACTGGGTATGGGGCGGTGGCTGGCTCGGGGCCATGGGCCTGTACGATTTCGCGGGCGGTACCGTGGTGCATATCACCGCCGGTGTCGCAGCGCTGGTGGCGGCGCTGGTGCTGGGCCCGCGTCGCGGCTTCCCGGAAACGGCGATGCCGCCGCATAACATGACCATGACGGTGATGGGTGCCGGAATGCTGTGGGTCGGCTGGTTTGGTTTCAACGGTGGCAGTGCGCTGGCCGCCAATGGTGACGCGGCGATGGCGATGCTGGTCACACATATCTCGGCGGCTGCAGGGGCCATGCTGTGGATGACAATGGAATGGCTGAAGTTCGGCAAACCGAGCGCGCTGGGTGCGGTTACCGGCATGGTCGCCGGTCTCGGAACCATCACCCCGGCATCGGGGTTCGTCGGCCCCGGTGGTGCGTTGGTCATCGGTATCCTGGCCGGCTTCGTCTGCTTCAACGCAACCATGTATATCAAGCGCGTGCTGAAGATCGATGATTCGCTGGATGTGTTCCCCGTGCACGGTGTCGGCGGCATCCTCGGTACCCTGCTCGCCGGGGTGTTCTCGTCGACCGGCCTGGGCGTGTTCAGCGGCTACGGTTTTGCCGACGGAATCACCGGCATGGGCGGGCAGTTCTATGTCCAACTGGTTGGCGTCCTGGCGACGGTCGCGTTCACCGCGGTGGTCACCTTCGTCATCCTCAAGGTCGTGGGTGCGATGCTTGGTCTGCGGGTGAGCGATGAGCAGGAGGTCGAGGGTCTGGATATTGGGCTGCACGAGGAGCGTGGCTACGACCTGCATTGATCGGCATCGCGGTTCGCAGCAAAGGGGCGGTTGATCCGCCCCTTTGTGCGTTCAATCGCGGGCAAACAGATCCTTGTACGCGGCCCAGGTGGCGTAACCAAGCCACGGAAAGATCACGACAAATGCCAGAAAGAACGTCAGCATGCCTATGATCGTCAGTGCCGCGACCAGGGAACCCCAGGCGAGCATCGGCAGCGGCTGTTCTATGGTGGCTTTCACGCTGGTCACGATGGCGGTGCCGAAATCCACGCGTGTGTCCAGCACCAGAGGCAGTGACCACGCGGTCAGCGCGAACATCAGAGCGGCGAACACGGCGCCGACACCGAACAATACTGCCAGGAAACCGATTCCCTCCGGCGAGCCGAGTGCGGCGATGAAGCCCGAGACACCGGCGACGTTGCCGACGTAGAGTGCTGCCGCCAGGGTCGAGAAGCGTATCCAGGCGATCATGACCAGGCTCAGCAGCAGCGAGAACAGGGCCACCGAACCCAGGCGGTTGCGCAATACGTCCAGGCATGTCATGAGTCTGACCGACTTGCCGCGGTCCTGAAGCTGCGCGATCCGGTAAAGCCCCATGGCAAACAGGGGGCCGACCAGCAGAAAGCCGGTCCAGAAGGTCAATACAAACTGAGGGCGACTGAATCCGAGCCAGGTGATCAGCATGCCGATGGCGGCAAATATCGCACCATAGGCCAGCGACACCCCGCGTGCGCGTCCGAAATACCGATATCCCTCTCGCAGCCAGGCCAGTGCCGCGTCGTCCGCCAGCTTGCGACGTGGTGGCAGTGTCATCGCGTGGTAGGCGGGTGAATCGGGCATATTGACCGTCGCCATGGTGATATCTCCTGACCCTGGTTCGTAGTGTCTAACTAGACAATAGGTCGGGATGAAAAGTCGCGGTCGGTTCCGACGGAAATATCAGGGAAATACGTCGCTGCGTGCCAAAAAACAAAAGCAGCCGCGAAGGCTGCTGTTGCGTCTGATCTGGTCGGAGTGAAAGGATTCGAACCTTCGACCCCCACGTCCCGAACGTGGTGCTCTACCAAGCTGAGCTACACTCCGAAAAAGTGACTGCCGGGCCGCGTTGCCCCCAGTCTTCGAACTCCCGGTTCGAGCGTTCCCCCGTGTCGCATCCACCGGATCGGTTCGCGATTCCGGTCTGCCACACGTCAGAAGGATCGATCGACTGAGAAATCCGCAACGGCCGCGAGGGCGTTGCGGAAACCCGACGCGGGGAGTGCGTCCAGTGCCTGTTTGGCGATGGCCGCCTCGTCCGCCGCGAGCCGCGCAGTGTAAGCGATCGCATCGGTCGATTCAATCGCCTGGAGCACCTCTTCTATGCTTTCGCTGCCGCCATTTTCGATCACCCCGCGCAGCATGTCGCGGGTGGCTGCGTCGCTCTGCTCGATGGCGCGGATCAGCGGCAGCGTCGGTTTGCCTTCGGCCAGATCGTCGCCGAGGTTTTTACCGATGTCGACCCCTGATGAGCCATAGTCCAGTGCGTCGTCGATCATCTGGAACGCCATGCCCAGGTGCAGGCCGTAGGCGGCGAGCGCTTCTTCGGTGGCGCTGTCTGCGCCGCTGATGATGGCGCCAAGGCGCGCACCCGCCTCGAACAGGGTTGCGGTCTTGCGCAGGATCACCTCGCGGTAACGCTGCTCGTCCGTATCCGGATCATTGCAGTTCAACAGCTGCAGCACCTCGCCCTCGGCGATCCGGTTGGTGGCGTGCGACAGCACCTCCATGACGCGCATGGAATCCACGGCGACCATCATTTCGAAGGCGCGCGAGTAAAGGAAGTCACCCACCAGCACGCTGGCCGCGTTACCCCACACCGCGTTGGCAGTGTCGCGATTGCGCCGCTGCTCCGAATCGTCGACCACATCGTCGTGCAGCAGTGTGGCGGTATGGATGAATTCCACGATGGCCGCCAGATCGATGTGCGCCGACCCCTGATAGCCGAGCGCGCGCGCTGCCAGCAGCACGATCACCGGGCGCAGCCTTTTGCCCCCGCTGTTGACGATGTAGTGGCCGATCTGATTGATCAGCACCACATCGGAGCTGAGTCGATCGAGGATCAGGGCGTCGGTCGCCTTGAGATCTGGCTCGATCAACTCGCGAATGCTGGTGAACTCCATAAGGGGCGGATTTTCCGGGCAAAAAACTGCGTGGCATCCTATGGAACGGGCTTTCTTCGTGTCAAGCGCCTTGGTTGAGTTGCCGGTGCCCTGGCTGGGCGGGTCGGGTGTTGACGTGCGGTGGATCCGTCTATAGAATTTCGCGTCTTTCGTCGGCACCTTGTGTCGCCGACCCGTTTTCAGATCAAGGGAGATTGCGCGGTCATGTACGCCGTTATCCAGACCGGGGGCAAGCAGTATCGGGTTGCCCAGGGTTCGACCCTTAAAGTCGAGAAGATCGATGCCGCAGAAGGCGCCAGCGTCGAACTCGGCAACGTCCTGATGGTGGCTGACGGCGACAATGTCAAAGTCGGCGCGCCTTATCTGGACGGCAGCAAGGTCACCGCGACCGTCAAGGCCCATGGCCGTGGCAAGAAGGTCATGATCGTGAAGTTCCGTCGCCGCAAGCATCACATGAAGCGCCAGGGCCATCGCCAGGCCTTCACCGAGATCGAAGTTACCGGCATCAGCGCCGGCTGAGGGGGATCCACCATGGCACACAAAAAAGCAGGCGGCAGCTCCAAGAACGGCCGCGATTCAGAATCCAAACGCCTTGGTGTCAAGGTCTTTGGCGGCCAGACGATCAATGCCGGCGGTATCATCATCCGCCAGCGCGGTACCCGGGTGCATCCCGGTGTCAACGTCGGTTGCGGTAAGGATCACACCCTGTTTGCCAAGGCCGACGGCGTGGTCCGGTTCGAGACCAAAGGCCCGAACAACCGCAAGTTCGTGAGTATCGATCCGGCCTGATCCGCTGTCGAAAAGGGTTGCGCGAAAAGGCCTCGTCGGACGACGGGGCTTTTTTCGTTTACGGGGCGCGTGCGATGCATAGCGAGGGGATGGCGAAAAGCCGATGAAGTTTGTCGATGAGGCGATTATCAAGGTCGAGGCCGGCGACGGCGGGAACGGCTGTGTCAGTTTTCGCCGTGAGAAGTTCATCCCGAAGGGCGGTCCGGACGGCGGTGATGGCGGCGATGGCGGCCATGTCTTCCTTGTAGCCGACAGCGGCCTGAACACGCTGGTCGATTTCCGACATCAGCGCCATCATCGCGCCGAGCGTGGGCAAAATGGCATGGGGCGGCAGATGACCGGGCACAAGGGCGAGAGTATCAACGTCCGTGTACCGGTCGGGACGCGTGTACTCGACGCCGACACCGAGGAATTCATCGGCGAGGTGATGGCGCACGGCGAGCAGCTGCTGGTGGCGCGCGGCGGAACGCACGGTCTGGGTAATATTCATTTCAAAAGCAGCACCAACCGTGCGCCGCGGCAGTCTACAAACGGCACCCCCGGTGAGCGTCGCACGCTGCACCTGGAGTTGGTGCTGCTGGCGGACGTCGGCCTGCTGGGGCTGCCGAATGCCGGCAAGTCGAGCCTGATCACTGCGGTGTCGAGTGCCCGCCCGAAGGTTGCGGATTACCCTTTCACCACGCTGTACCCGAACCTGGGGGTGGTGCGTGCCGGGCAGGACCGCAGCTTCGTGGTCGCCGATATCCCAGGCGTGATCGAGGGTGCGGCGGAAGGCGCGGGTCTGGGTATTCAGTTTCTCAGGCACCTGTCGCGTACCAGGCTGCTGCTGCACCTGGTCGATATGGCGCCGATGGACGAGTCTTCGCCCGCCGACGCGGTCCGCTGCATAGAGGCCGAGGTCGAGAAGTTCGGACATGATCTGGCGCAGCGCGAGCGCTGGCTGGTATTGACCAAGCGTGACCTGCTGGATGCGCAGGAATTCGGCGCACGGAGGGACACCCTGCTGAAGGAGCTGTCGTGGGAGGGCCCGGTGTTTGCCATCTCATCGATTACCCGCGAGGGACTCGATCCCCTGGTGCAGGCGCTGGCGGCCCGGCTGGAGGCGTTGCGTCTGGCCGAGCACGACCAAGAAACCGTGGCCGAAGATGCGCCATACGACCCTCTGAGCTGAAAACGATGCGTGAACGCCTGCGAGCAACCCACCGCTGGGTGGTCAAGATCGGCAGCGCCCTGATTACCGGTGATGGCAAGGGGCTGGATCGTGAGCGCCTCGGTCAATGGGTCGACCAGGTGGCAGACCTGATGGCGACCGGCAATGAGGTCGTGATCGTGTCGTCAGGTGCGGTCGCCGAAGGTATGAAGCGCATGGGCTGGACACGGCGCCCGGGCAGCCTGCACGAGCTGCAGGCCGCGGCCGCGATCGGCCAGATGGGTCTGGTGCAGGCATGGGAGAGCTGTTTCCAGCGCCGCGCACTGCACACTGCGCAGGTATTGCTGACACACGACGACCTGTCAGACCGGCGCCGCTATCTGAATGCGCGCAGCACCCTGCGCGCGCTGGTCGGTTTTGGTGTGGTGCCGGTGGTGAACGAAAACGACGCCGTGGCCAACGAGGAGCTGCGCCTGGGTGACAACGACACCCTGGCGGCGCTGGTGGCAAACCTGATCGAGGCCGACCTGTTGGTGCTGCTGACCGATCAGCAGGGGCTTTACGATGCCGATCCACGTGCCAACCCCGGCGCCACGCTGGTTTCGCACGCGATGGCTGGTGACACTGCGCTGGATGGTATGGCCGGCGATGGCGGGCTGCTCGGTCGCGGAGGTATGCAGACCAAGCTGCGCGCCGCACGGCTGGCCGCGCGCTCGGGCAGTGCGACTGTGATCGCTTACGGACGCACCGAGCGGGTCCTGCAACGTCTCAAGGACGGCGAAGAGCTCGGCACCCTGCTGACACCGTCGCAGGGGCCGGACGCGGCGCGGAAGCGCTGGCTGGCCGGGCAGCTGCAGGCCAAGGGGAGACTGGTGCTGGACGCCGGTGCGATACGTGTGCTGCGTGAATCCGGTCGCAGCCTGCTTGCTGTCGGCGTCAAGGACGTTCTCGGCGAGTTCCGCCGCGGTGAGATGGTGGTTTGCGTCGGCGAAGACGGGCGCGAGTTCGCGCGCGGCCTGGTCAACTACAGCGCCGGTGAGGCGCGGAAGATCAAAGGGCGGCCGTCGAGCGAGATCGCGCAGATCCTCGGTTACGTCGACGAGGACGAGTTGATCCACCGTGACAACCTGGTGCTGCTGTAACGCCCGACGCTGCGGCACAAGGGGTGGCTGGCATCGCGGCCGGTCGAAAAAAACCCTGGGCGTATCCGTTCGCCCAGGGTTCAGGTGTCGTCAGGCTTGGTTGGCAAACTCCTTGGTCCCTGCAGCACCTCCTGGCGCATCAAGCAGTCCTTTGAGTCCTTTTCGACGACATGGTCAATTTGCCATAAGATCGGAAATGCCGACACGATCTGCATCTCATGGGCGTGTAGGAAAAATCCTACAAGCGACAGGCAACAAAAAACCGGCCGTCGGCCGGTTTTTCGAGCAGGGACGCAGAAACTTTTAGAGGGCGCGGATCTTTGCGTTCAGGCGGCTCTTGTGCCGAGCCGCCTTGTTCTTGTGGATCAGGCCCTTGGTTGCCATGCTGTCGAGCAGCGGGGCAGCGGACTTGAAGGCGCCTTCAGCTGCGGCTTTGTCGCCGGCGTCGATGGCCTTGATCACTTTTTTGACCTCAGTGCGCATCATGCTGCGGCGGCCGGCGTTCTGCTGGCGGTGCTTCTCCGCCTGGCGGGCGCGCTTACGGGCTTGTTCTGAGTTGGCCAATTCAGATCTCCTGATACATCGGCATTCACGAAAGACGCGAGATTATGGGGACCTGAATCGCCCCTGTCAAGTCGCGCGCGGACAGCGAATCGACGGTCGCATGTGCCTATAATCGCCGCTTTGCGGAGGAACCCGGCCCTGTCCCTGCTCAGATCCCTGTCCACTGTCGGCGCCTACACCCTGCTGTCGAGGATACTCGGGTTCGTCCGCGATCTGGTGCTGGCCCAGGTGTTCGGCGCCAATGCGCAGACCGACGCCTTTTTCGTCGCGTTCAAAATCCCCAATTTCCTGCGCCGGCTGTTCGCCGAGGGGGCGTTCGCCACGGCCTTCGTCCCGGTACTGACCGAGTACCGCAGCAAGCGCGAATACCGGGAACTCAGGGACTTCGTCGACCACGTTGCCGGCAGTCTCGGGCTGGTGACCCTGGTGGTATCGCTGATCGGGGTCGTGGCCGCGCCCCTGGTGGTGTCGCTGTTCGCATTCGGCTGGGTGATAGACGGCGATCCGGGCAAACTCGGTCTGGCCGCGGAGATGTTGCGGCTGACGTTTCCATATCTGTTCTTCATCTCGCTGACGGCGTTTGCCGGCGGCATCATGAACGCGCACGATCGCTTCGCAGTGCCGGCATTCACTCCGGTGCTGCTGAACCTGTGCCTGATCGGTGCGGCCCTTTGGTTGGCGCCGCTGATGGCTCAGGGGGTCGTGGCGCTGGCGTGGGGCGTGTTGATCGCCGGGATCACCCAGTTCACCTTTCAACTGCCGTTTTTGGCGAAACTGAAACTGCTGCCGCGCCCGCGTCCGGGATTCCGCGACCCCGGAGTACGTCGCATACTCAAGCTCATGGTGCCGGCGATGTTCGCGGTATCCGTGACCCAGATCAACCTATTGCTGGACACGGTTCTGGCGTCTTTTCTGGTGTCGGGCAGCATCTCGTGGCTGTACTACTCGGACCGGCTGATGGAATTTCCGGTCGGCATACTGGGTGTCGCCTTGTCCACCGTGATCCTGCCGCGTCTGTCGCGGCGCCAGGCCGAGTCGGCGCCGGAGACCTTCTCGCGGGAACTGGACTGGGGCCTGCGCACCGCGTTCGTGTTCGGTGTCCCGGCCGCCGTAGGCCTGGTGATGCTGGCGGGTCCGATGATGGCGACGCTGTTCCAGTCGGACGTCTTCGATGCGCATGATGTGGCGATGGCGCAGCGCAGCCTGATGGCCTACGGACTGGGGCTGCAGGCGTTTGTCCTGATCAAGGTGCTGGCTCCAGGCTTCTACGCACGCCAGGATACGCGCACGCCGGTCCGTATCGGGATGATCGCGATGGCGGCGAACATGGTGCTGAACCTGCTGTTCATCTACCCGCTGCAACATGCCGGCCTGGCCTTGGCGACCAGCCTGGGGGCTTATCTCAATGCCTTCCTGTTGCTGCGCGGTCTGCGCCGTGATGCGGTCTACCATCCGGTGGACGGCTGGCGGCGTCTGGCGCTGCAGGTGGGTGTCGCAGCGCTGGTCCTGGCAGGGATGATCGCGTCGGTCTCGCCCGATCTGGCGGTGTGGGTCACGGCCGATCGAGGGCAGCGGGTTCTGTGGCTGGTTGGCCTCGTCGTCGGCGGTGTCGCCAGTTATCTCGGGGTCTTGTGGCTGGCCGGCGCGCGTCTGCGCGACCTGCACAGCCAGCGGTGAGGGGAATCGATGTTACGTCTGCTGTGGTTGAGTCTTCTGGTGGTCGTGCTCGACCAGTTCAGCAAGCTTTGGATCATGACGCGTTTCCAGGAATTCGAAGTGCTCACCGTGTGGCCGGTGTTCAATCTGACGCTCGTCTACAACACCGGTGCCGCATTCAGCTTCCTCAGCGACGCCGGCGGCTGGCAGCGCTGGTTTTTCGTGGTACTCGGGTCTGCCGTTTGCCTGGGCATGGTGATCTGGTTGCGCATGTTGGGGGCTGCCGAGCGCCTGACCGCCTGGGGGCTGGCCCTGGTGGTCGGTGGTGCACTCGGTAACCTGATCGATCGTGTGCGTCTGGGCAAGGTGGTCGATTTCCTGCAGTGGCACTGGCACGACTGGTACTGGCCGTCATTCAATGTCGCGGACAGCGCAATCACCCTGGGCGTGGGGTTGCTTCTGATCGATGGATTGATCGCGCGCGGTCGAGCGCCAGATCCAGATTCCTAGGAAAATTCCTACACCACCAGGAGACGATCCGGGCTATGGCGGCGGATTCCCTGTGCCGATAATTCCCCCACCACCTTCAAGGACGAAGTGAACTTACAGGATGTAACCGTCGACAGGGATGTGACGGGATCCAGGACGGATCTGCACCATGGTCTCGGTGGTAATGCCCGACAACAGGGATTGTTGTCGGGCTTTCTCGTTTGCCCTTGCCCGCCTCGACATGCACGCCGGTTATACGGGGCGCCTCCCATGTCTCTATAATGACGCGCTTACGCTCGGCTTACTGGCAAAACCTGTGCTGCTTATCCGCGGATTGCACAATCTACGCGCGGCCCACCGCGATTGCGTCGCGACCATCGGCAACTTCGATGGCGTGCACCTTGGCCATCAGGCGGTATTTTCCGCATTGACGGCGCGCGCGCACGCTGCCGGCCTGCCATCGCTGGTGATCACCTTCGAGCCACAGCCGATGGAGTTTTTCCGCCCCGAACAGGCACCGCCGCGCCTGACCCGGCTGCGAGAAAAGCTCGAGGCAATCTATACCTGCGGCATCGACCGGGTATTGCTGATCCGCTTCGACGCGGCGTTCGCTGCGGCCGACGCCGATGATTTCGTAAGGCGCATCCTGGTGGAAAAGCTCGGTATCCGGCATCTGTATGTCGGTGACGATTTCCGTTTCGGCCGCGACAGGGTCGGCGATTTTGCACTGCTGAAGGCTATGGGCGGGCAACTCGGCTTTGGTGTCGAGAGCCTGGGTACTGTGGCCGAAGACGGCAGTCGCGTCAGCAGCACGCGGATACGCGATGCCCTGCAGGCCGGAGACCTGGCGCACGCGGCACGCTGCCTGGGGCGCCGCTACCGCATCTGCGGACGGGTTGCGCACGGCAACAAGCGCGGTCGTACGATCGGTTTTCCAACGCTGAATGTCGGGCTCCTGCGGCGATCGACGCCATTGCGCGGGGTGTTCGCGGTACAGGTGTTGGGTCTGGCCGAATCGCCCCTTCCCGGCGTGGCAAACATCGGCAATCGACCGACCCTGCAGGGCGACGACCGCCTGCTGCTCGAGGTACATCTGTTCGATTTCGAGCGCGAGGTGTACGGTCGGCATGTCGAGGTCGATTTCGTCGAACACATCCGCGATGAGCGCCGCTTCGAGTCGTTCGACGCGCTGCGCGAGCAGATTCAACGTGACGCG
Organism: Lysobacteraceae bacterium; assembly: GCA_041395245.1. Taxonomy (GTDB): domain Bacteria; phylum Pseudomonadota; class Gammaproteobacteria; order Xanthomonadales; family Xanthomonadaceae; genus Aquimonas. The sequence goes on along the minus strand of JAWLAY010000002.1, from coordinate 261 downwards.
CAGCGCGCGCGCGACATCCTTCGTCTCGATGCCCTGGCCCGCCGCAAGTCGGGCTGACGTATTCGGGTCCATTCACAGCATTCTTCGATTACCGGGTCATAGTCCGTGAGCAACAATTACAAGGACACGCTGAATCTTCCCAACACTGCGTTCCCGATGAAGGCCAACCTGGCACAGCGGGAACCGGAACTGCTGCGGCACTGGGAGGACAGCGATCTGTACCGCAAGATCCGCGAGGCCTGCGCCGGCCGCGAAAAGTTC
>JAWLAY010000001.1:0-3981 GCA_041395245.1 Lysobacteraceae bacterium | reverse complement strand
AGGCGAAATCTCGAGCTGACGCGCGAACTCGTTCATCTGGATCTGCTTCTCTTCGCGCTTTTTGCGAATGAAGGCTCCGAAAGGCATGTGTGTTTCCTAGTTGCGTGATTTGTTAATAGTTCGAGCGTACTGCGGAGGATGCCGCTTGTCAACCGTTTAGTTAACGCGAAAGTTTTTGCCGCCGATTACCCGGAATTGCCATCCGCTTCGGACGATCAGGCTCACTATTTCTGACGGTTGCAATTCCTCGGAGCCGTCATGAAGAACATCGAACTCGCATCTCCCACGGAGATGAGCGCCAGCGCCCGTGCTGGCGAAATCGCCGCCATCCTTGCGGCTGCCATCGTCCGCACCCTTGCTGCGGATGAGCCAAAACAGAGAGAAGTTGGCCTTGGCTTCCTGCCCGACCAGCGCGTTCATACAACCCCCTATCAAGAGGAGAAGTTGTGATGAACGAGAAACAAGCATCCGTCGCGGCACGGATCGCGGAGCTGGCCTGCCTGCCGATGTCCGAGCTCTGGACGGTGTGGGATCGGTATTTCCCGCGTCGACCGGACTACCCCAACCGCACGCACGTCGAGTCCCGTCTCGCCTACAAGCTGCAGGAGGAAGCCTTCGGTGGCCTTGCGCCCGAGACCAAGCAGCGCCTGGAAGCCATCGGCGCAAAACACTCCAAGATCAAGCTGCGGGCCAAGCCGCGGGAGTTCGATTTCGCGCCGGGCACGATCCTGCTGCGCGAATGGGGCGAGCGCGAACACCGGGTGACAGTCACCGCCGAGGGGCTGTTTGAGTACCAGGGGCGCAACTTCAAGAGCCTGACGGCGGTGGCCCGCCACATCACGGGCGCGCACTGGTCGGGGCCGCTGTTCTTTGGCCTGAGCAAGGGAGGTGCGCGATGAGCGAGATTGGCAGCACCAAGGCCCGCAAGCGCTGCGCCGTCTACTGCCGGGTGTCCTCGGATGAACGGCTTGACCAGGAGTTCAACTCCATCGACGCGCAGAAGGAGGCGGGCCACGCCTACGTCGCCAGTCAGCGATCCGAGGGCTGGATTCCGGTGGCCGACGACTACGACGACCCGGGCTTCTCTGGCGGCAACACGGATCGGCCGGGGCTGAAACGCCTGATGGCGGATATCGAGCGCGGCCAGATCGACATCGTGGTGGTCTACAAGATCGACCGCCTGACGCGCAGCTTGGCCGACTTCTCCAAGATGGTCGAAGTGTTCGAACGCCACGGGGTGTCCTTTGTGTCGGTCACCCAGCAGTTCAACACCACCACCTCGATGGGTCGGCTGATGCTCAACGTCCTGCTGTCCTTCGCCCAGTTTGAGCGTGAGGTCACCGGCGAGCGCATCCGCGACAAGATCGCCGCCGCCAAGCGCAAGGGGATGTGGATGGGCGGCGTCCCGCCCCTCGGTTACGACGTCGACAACCGCCTGCTGGTCATCAACGAGGCCGAGGCGGCAGTGGTGCGTCGCATCTTCGAGGAGATGCTGACCATTGGTTCCCCAACCCAGATCGCCGTCAATCTGACTGCCGACGGCATCACAACCAAGGCCTGGACGACGCAGGAGGGCCAGACCCGCAGCGGCACGCGCATCGACAAGAAGTACCTGCACAAGCTGCTGCGCAACCGCATCTACCTGGGGGAGTTGTCGCACAAAGGAAACTGGTACCCCGGCGCTCACCCGCCGATCATCGGCCAGGAGCTTTGGGACAAGGTTCACGCGGTGCTGGCCAGGGATGGGCACACCCGGTCGGTGGAAACCAAGATCCGGTCGCGCACCGACGCTTTGCTGCGCGGCCTGCTGTACGCCCCCTCGGGCGAACGGATGTACCCGACCTACTCGCGCAAGAACGGGCGCAAGTACCACTACTACGTGTCCAAGTCGGAAAGCCGGTTCGGGGCACCGGGCAAGAGTTATGAGCGCCTGCCCGCGCCGGAGATTGAGGCGGCGGTGGTAGCCCAGATCCGCACCGTGCTGACCAGCCCGGAATCAATCGCATCGGTGGTGCGCCACATCCAGCGCAATGGGGCCCAGATCGACGAGGCCACCACGGTGATGGCGATGGGACGGCTCAACGACGTGTGGGATCAGTTGTTCCCGGTCGAGCGTCACCGCATCGCCAACCTGATGATCGAGCGCATCGACCTCGTCCACGTTGGCGAGGTGCAGGGCATCAAGGTGAAGTGGCGGGAACTGGGCTGGGACGCCCTGATCGGTGAGTTCGCCCCGAGGGGCATCGGCGCGGAGCTGGTGGAGGTTGAGGCCTGATGGACGACACACTGGAAACCTTCGTGCCCCTGACGTTTCGCCGCCGGGGCGCGCGGCGGGTGGCCGCCGACGACCGCCACGTTCACGATGTGACGCTGCTGGAGGGGGTGGCACGCGGTTTCTACTGGCAGCACCTCGTGGACACCGGCGTGATGAAGAGTGGGTCAGACATTGCCCGGGCCGAAGGACTGCACCCCTCGGTGCCCAACGAGCTGATGCGCCTGACCCTGCTCGCGCCTGACATCCTCGAACTGCTGATGGCCGGGCGGCAGCCTCGCCGGATGAACCTGATCTGGTTCCAGCGCAACCCGCTGCCGGTGGATTGGGAGGCGCAACGCCAGATCGTGAAGCGCTTTGAGGAGGACGCATGAGCAAGAAGCACCGGGGCCGGTTCAAGGGTGATCCGGTCACCTATCAACTGCCGAACCCGGCAGGCGGCGTGCAACTGGAAACCTTCGTGCCCTGGACGCTGGTGAAGCGGGGGCTGAAGAAGCAGGTCATCACGCCCTTGGACGCGCCGCAGGAATTTCTGTCCGAGGCCACCCGGGAGCGGGAAGCCCGGTCGGCCGCGCAGGACACCGCGTTGATGCGGGCGCTCGGACTGGCGCACCACTGGCAACGCCTGCTGGATGAGCAGCGGGCGGCATCAGTAGCCGAGATCGCCGAGGCCGAAGGCATGGACGTGACGCAGGTGCGCCGGGTCATGCGGCTGACGCTCCTGGCCCCGAAGGTCGTGGAACGGCTGGTGAGCTCGCCCGATGCCGTGCTGGAGAAGGTGATGCGCCGCCCCTGGCCCAGCAGTTGGAATGCCCAGACACAGGTACTGCCCGGTACTTTCCAGGGTTGAACTACCGGCACCCGAAGAGGACATCGGGGCGGACGACGCACTCAGTCAGCGGCCAAGAGCGTCCGCTAACACACTGCCCAACCTCGCGATTGCGGCATTGCTGTCTGCCATCGGTGCAGATGTCTGCGTGATGTATATGCCTACAACGACGGGGTCGCGGTCTTTAGGCCAGATGACAGCGACGATTGATCGTGAGCCATGGCCGCCAGCACCAGACTTGTCAGCTATAGACCAAGTGCGCGGGAGGGTCGCACGTAACAGCGCGTCAGCGACCTTATCGTTAATCATCCAGTCTGTCAGCAACGCGCGCGAGTCCTCCCGCAGCACGTCGCCAAGAATGATGCGGCGCAGGCTTTCAACGATGGCGTTCGGTGTGGTCGTATCGCGCAAGTCGTTTGGGGTGGCTTCATTCATCTCCGGTTCTTTGCGGTCGAGCCGGGTATGCGGGTCACCGATGTCGCGCATAAAGACCGTGAAGGCCTGGGGCCCACCGATCGCATCTGTAACGATGTTGGCGGCCGTGTTGTCACTCCAACTGACGGAGGCTGCGCAAGCTTCGCGCAAAGTCACTTGTCCACCCGTCTTTTCCATCACCGGCGAGTAGGTGACGAGAGAGGCGCGTTCAATGGAAATGACGTTCTCCAGCGCCAGCACGCGCCGATCAACTTGCTTCAGAAGCGCGGCACACGAAAACGACTTATGCGTGCTGTTCAGAGGAAACCGCTCATCGCCCCTGTGGGCCCAATGGGTCCTGTCCTTTGCATCGAATACCGCCATGCCGATACGCGCGCCCAACCGCGCTTCTTCAGCCTGAACAGCTTTTGACAGAGTGCCAACCTCTAGGGCGTTAGCAGATGGC